>NZ_JABUYL010000079.1 GCF_014897315.1 Proteus sp. FME41
AGCGCCGATGGTAGTGTGGGGTCTCCCCATGTGAGAGTAGGGAACTGCCAGGCATCAAATTTTAGGCTGTGTCGGCTAGTGACAATAAGCCACTAGTGCTGATATGGCTCAGTTGGTAGAGCACACCCTTGGTAAGGGTGAGGTCCCCAGTTCGAATCTGGGTATCAGCACCATAAGAATTTATTATAACTATATTGAAAATAAATAGTTATAAATACAGAATTTGCTTGGCGGCCATAGCGCAACGGTCCCACCTGATCCCATGCCGAACTCAGAAGTGAAACGTTGTAGCGCCGATGGTAGTGTGGGGTCTCC
>NZ_JABUYL010000027.1 GCF_014897315.1 Proteus sp. FME41
GATCTAATGGCGGGAAAATATCCGCTTCATGAAGGCAAGTAAATTGGAAATTTTTAAGGTTATCATGCATTTTATTTTTTGCTCCACAACCAGAAATAGAAAATAAGTTTAAGATAATGATTACAATAAAAATAAATTGATAGTTATTTATTATTCTTTCTTTGACCATGATTTATTCTCATCTAAAAATTGAATTAGTGATTCTTTAGGCTTTTTAGAAGGAAAACTATTTCTATTTTCTTCATTTTTTAAAATGATATTTCGCCATCCTTTAAATGTAGCTTTAATATTATTAAATATCTTTTCTGTATGTAGTTGCCATAAAAACTCTCGCATTGATTTAATAAATCCAACTGAATCGCTATCTTGTAAATTAATATTTAATTCACTATCAAATCGCATACTGCGATAATTAATATTACTTGAACCTATTGTCATAAAAACATCATCTACCATTAAGACTTTGCTATGAACATAAGTCGGTTGCCAAAGAGATGTTTGTGTTATATCTGGATTGGGTGAAACCAATGTACAAATTACTGTTTCTAACCCTTCTATTTTTTTTCTTTTACTTCAGCTTCCTTAGAAAGACCTTTACTTTTTCTATGGAAATTAGGCGTTAAATCGGGTCGTTCTAATTCATCTAGCATTTGGTAAGTGTTAAAACTTCCCACTTTCATTTCTTTAAGGGCTGTTGTATTGGTAACCACAAATAGATAAAGCGGATTTTTACAGCCAGCCTTTCGCCTTTCTTCAACCGCTTCTTTTAGTTTCTTAGCCAAAGGGGGATAACGAAAATATTGGTTTTCCATATAAATATAATTTCGCGCTAAAGCTACAGCGTTATTATAAACTTCTTCAACTTCAAATATTTGATACTGAGGTTGAGTGCGGGATATTTGTCCCATGGTGGGTTGTAATGGAAATTGGCTGTCTAATTCTAATTTTTTATTTAGCACCTCCATTCGAGCCAAATTCAATTGATGATCTTCTGCTGTAATTGCAGAACCTTGCATTAAGTCATAATCAGCACCAACATCTTTTATCCATGCGTGCTCAAAACTATGATAAAGATGAGCAAGCACCCCGCCACAAACACACGATGATGTATCTTGCCACGGTCTATCTCCATCTCGCCCTACATATGCTTCTTTGCGTACACCATCATGCGCATCATTATCCCAATAGCCTGAGACCATATTGTGCCCCAGAATAAAACCAACGGCATTTTCAGCTTCTTCATAATCAATAATAACGAACTTTTGGTGATGCGTAGGAAAATTAGAAAGTAAAAACTCATGTATCCCTGATGTTTTAAACGAGTTTTCTTCTAATTGGGCTTGAGCTGATGCCCTATCATTCCCCCAATTAAAAACCCGACGTTCAACAAATAGTTTTTTCTGACCTGTTTTTTTATCTAAACCTATATTTTGGTGTTTGACGTCAAAATGCCACTTTTTATCATATTCATAATCTTTTTTAGTTTCATAAGAAACTCGTTTTCCTTGTGCGCCATAACCATCAACATACTCACCAAAAATATTTTTATCCGTGCGAGTTGTACTGTATGCGTCCCAACCAGGGAATTGAGGATCAAATCGGTTTCCTAGTTCACTAAACCAGACTAAAAGTCGCACGGTAACTCCACGCTTGGCTGCATCGTCCAGTAGTTCTCCAATTCGCTCAGAGTTCTCTTTTTTTCCTGTTCGAGTCAAATACATTGAGGCTTGAAATCCCCATATCGCAATATTAATACTTTTATTGGCTCCCTTTATCGCATTGGCTAATGCTTTAAACGTTCTTTCACCATTAATAAGAGGCGCAAATCCTGCAGCCACTGGGGGATATCCTTTACGAATAAACCATTCATTTGTGATGACAGAACAAGCACCTTGAGAAGGTACCAAGTTAATGATTTGTGGTGTTTTTAGTGAGGTTGTCTCTTTTGTCATATCATCACCTTTATTATTTTTTACTCTTCCCTGATCGGAGTTCATTGAGTAATTGATGAAATATATTTTGATGTGTGCTGCCTGCATATTGCTTATTTAGCATTTGTGAAGATGGTGCTAGGGTTCTAAACCCTTGTTTTGCAATTTCATCTTGCTCACGCTCTTCCCCATCATTAACGATATTGATGTCAAAACATTCGCCATCAATTAATTCAATACGGTATTTTTCAGTGGTAATTTCATGTTCAATAAAAATATTACCGTTTTTATCCGTTAGCCCTTTGGTTAATAACGCACCATTGGCATAGAGCGTATAAGGCTCGAATGCACGGACTTTGGTTGGGCTTAATGGTGAAGCACTTAATTGGAAACGAAGGGATTGTTTGGGTATCGATTGAGGAAAATTAGGGTGATTGATATCCATACGGTCGGGGCCATCAACAATCCAATTACTCGCTTTAACGGTTTGATTACCCGGGCTGCCGTATTCAATTTGCCCCCCTTTTAAACGAATAAATGCACCACCACAGGTCAATAATAACTCTTCTTTTGCCGCAATAATGGTTTTACCTGCGTGACTTGTCACAGTCATATCTTTTAAGGAAGACAAATGCATCTCATCCCCTTGCGCTTGTAACTCGACTTTCCCTTGCGCCGCAAAAGCCTTAATACCCATTCGTTGAGCAAATAAGCTAATCACCTCACCTGCTGCTAAAGTAATTTTTTTACCAACAGAAATATCTGTCTGCCTTTGTGCCGACATCGTAATATTTTCATTACTGCTTAATTGCACCGTTTTGGGTGATGTAAGTGCAATACCCATGGGTGAACTTAATACCATGATGGCTTGCTTCATTTCATCAATCGACTGGCTTAATAATTTTTGCTGTGCCGCAAGATCGGCTAATTCTGCTTTGGCGATTTCAGCAGCATCCTTCAGTGATGAGACGAGTCGTAATGCATCTTCTAATTGTTGTTGTGCTTCACGAATATCAAGTTGTTCGGATACGCCTTTTGCTCGTAAATCGGTACTAATAAAAAGACCTTTACCTGCACGAATAGCTCCCCAACTATCTGTACGTAGCTCAAAACCATCACCTCGTTTTTCACGCCCTTTATTAACAAGATGACCTAAATTAAGTTGTGTTTTGCCACCATATTCAGTGCTTAATTTAATATGTTCTTCACCCCGTTTATCTTCCATTCGCAATTTATTATTTGTTGGCGTGCGAATAATATTTCGAGTGTTATTTTTATCAGTAATATGATCAGGATGACGAGAGTCGTGTAATGCATGGGCAATATAAGGACGATCGGGATCACCTTCATGGAAAGCAATGGCAACTTCAGTGCCTTGAATTAAAGGGAAATGTATTCCATAGGTATCACCAGCATAAGGTTTCGCCAAACGAACGGGCATACTTTCATAGCCTGTTTTCTTTTCATGATGATCACGGTCAGCATCGAAGCAAACCCAATAATATCCATCCTCGTTTTGATGGGCATAAATATCATTGTCTTTCGCACTTGATACCCGAGCCATCAAAGTGCCTGCAATCACAGGACGAGGTTTTAATTTCGGACGCCAACACAAGGTTTCACTGTAAGGAACCGCTGAAAAAGAAACGTGTAAGGCGTTGTCTCTTCCCCCTGAAAAATACAGTTTTGTTAATAAGATTGAAGATTGAAATATCAGGGGAAGTGTTGAGGGTTGTTGATTATCTTTAATATTTAACACCAATAATGGCGATAAATCGGGTGCACTACTTTTACCTTTTAATTGTGTCTGTTGCGATAAAAAACGTTCATGATCTAAACGCGCCCAAAAATTGGCCGTTTCGGCATCTGGCGTGAACTTATCACCTCGCGTCAAATGGCGGGCTCGGTAGTGATAAACCTCACCATAGTTACTCTCGTCACCCTCACCTCTTGTCATATCAGAAACGGCAGAGATTAATGTATCTTGTGCTAAACGAGGGTTGTAATCTTTGGTTATTACACTGTGTTCAACCACTTGATGGCGCAAAGATAATCCCCAAACACTTTCAACACCACTATCACTCATCCCTGATGGGCTATTAAGAGGAAGTTGTTTTTCAAATTGATATTGGCTTTGCCTATCCCCGAAATGAATAACTTCCGTTTGCGTTTCTTTATGAAGTTGAAAAGTATAAAAAACACCTATCTCGCTTAATAAGCGCTCAATAAATTGTAAGTCACTTTCGTTAATTTGATTTATTTGCTCACGCTTAGGATATTCATGTTTAAGCGTAAATTCATATTCCCAGTTTTCAAAACCATGTTCTTCAAGAATTTTTTTTATAACATTGGGTACTGAAAGATTAATAAAAAATCGATGCGTTCTTATTTGATGACGTAATAGAGAAAACCGAGGCTGAATAACTAATTGATATCGCGCTTCATCCAGCGAGCCCGATAAACGTCGAAAGTCCGTTATTACACCATGAATACGCTTTACAAAGGGTGATGGGATCAGCGTGCTGTCTATATTAGGGGGAGGTAAAAAAGTGAGTGTTGTACTTTTGCGTAATAAATTTACGGGTTGTAAATCGTGATCTTGGCAAGTAAAAGTAACCTGATAAGAATAAATTTCACTAATCGCTTCGTGACCAGAAAAACAGTCTACATCAACAGGAACATTATTGCCCTTTATGGCTAGCTGATAGCGATTATGTGATAAATTTACTTTTGCTATATCTATTACGCTCATAAATATTCCCTTTATAAAGCTCAATAATAAAATCTATAAAAGTCTTTCTTACGTCACGCTCAATTTAGTTAAATTAAATTTAATATTAGTATTTAAATTAATCAATGTCACTTTTCTTAAAAAGAATATTTTTATCGTCACCACTCAAAGATAAAATTAACAATAATGAAATAATATCAACCAGTTATAACGACGCAACTAAATGAATAGTATTAGAAAATAATCATTAAATCAGTGATAAATGGCAATATCACCTTATTACTCACACTTAAAATAAGTAAATTTATTTTAAGTAAATATTCTTAGTGAGAAAGCGATACTGCATGTGTGTTTTTATTTAGCAGATCAAACAAAGATAGTTAAAACAAAAAATATTTAATTTTAGTTATTATTTAGTCAATAAAAGTGCAAAATAAAATAGCCAATTAACCCACATTAGCAGTACCTTATTTTTATATAAAAATCCCATTTCAGATAGTCTGTACATAAAAGAATCAAAGGTTATAGACCTTCGGTAATCTCATCTCATCTTGTTATTTTTTATACAATTATTTATCCATATTGTTACTATGGATTTATTTTTTTTACTCGTTATAATTTCCCTTGTCATTTTAAGTAGTAGTTCATCACATTGAGTTCACAAAACGATACTCAGGTCTGTCTTGAATGATTGAAAAATGAAATCGTATCTTTACTGGACGTTTTTTTAAACGCCCGGTACGGATGTTATTTATCAATTTATCAAGGAGACACTGATGCAAATCAGTCGGAGGTCTTTCTTTAAGATCTGTGCTGGCGGTATGGCAGGTACATCTGCCGCATTACTAGGCTTAGCACCTGAAGTATCTATTGCGAATGCTCGCCAATATAAATTATTACGCTCGGTTGAAACCCGCAATAACTGTACCTACTGCTCCGTGGGTTGCGGTATTTTAATGTATAGCCTTGGGGATGGCGCAAAAAATGTCGATAAAAGCATTTATCACGTTGAAGGCGATCCTGATCACCCTGTAAGTCGTGGCTCTTTATGCCCGAAAGGTGCAGGTCTTGTTGATTATATTCACAGTGAAAATCGCCTAAAATACCCTGAATATCGTAAACCTGGCTCTGATAAGTGGGAACGTATTTCATGGGATGAAGCGATTGATAAAATCGCTCGTCTGATGAAAAAAGACCGCGACGAAAACTTTGTGACCCATAATGAAAAAGGGCAAGAAGTTAACCGTTGGCTCACAACTGGTATGTTGTGCTCCTCTGCGGCGAGTAATGAAACAGGAATTTTAGATAATAAATTTACTCGCTCATTAGGCATGATTGCTATCGACTGTCAGGCAAGACTTTGCCATGCGCCTACCGTTGCTGCCTTAGCGCCAACCTTTGGTCGTGGAGCAATGACCAATAACTGGGTTGATATTAAAAACGCTAACGTTGTGCTCGTCATGGGGGGTAACCCTGCTGAAGCGCATCCAGTGGGTTTTAAGTGGGTTATCGAAGCTAAAATTAAAAATAATGCGAAAGTTATCGTGGTTGATCCACGCTTTAACCGTAGCGCAGCCGTTGCCGATCTCTACTCTCCTATTCGTGCTGGCTCTGATACTGCTTTCTTATTAGGTGTTATTCATTACCTTATTGAACACGATAAAATTCAGCACGAATATGTGAAAGCTTATACCAATGCTTCTTTAATTGTGCGTGAAGATTTTAGCTTTGATGAAGGTCTTTTCAGTGGATTTGATAAAGAAAATCAAAACTATGATAAAACTTCATGGCACTATGAACTGGATGAAAATGGTTTAGCATTAAGAGATAACTCACTGCAACACCCTCGCTGTGTGTGGAACCTGTTAAAACACCATGTCTCACGTTATACCCCTGAAATCGTCACGACACTTTGTGGCACACCGATAGAAGACTTTATCTATATCTGTGAAGCCCTTGCCTCTACTAGCGTCAAAAACCGAACCTCAACCATTTTGTATGCCTTAGGTTGGACACACCATACAGGTGGCGCTCAAACTATCCGTGCAGCAGGTATGATCCAGTTACTATTGGGTAACGTAGGTATGCCAGGAGGGGGAGTGAATGCGTTACGCGGACACTCGAATATCCAAGGTTATAGTGATCTGGGCTTATTATCATTAAACCTACCAGGTTATATGCCGCTTCCTAATGAAAAACAGACATCGTTAGAGACTTATTTATCTCAAGTTACACCAAAAACCGTGGTTGCAGACCAAGTTAACTACTGGAAAAGAACCCCTGATTTCTTTATTAGCTTACTAAAAAGCTTCTGGGGTGAGCACGCAACGGCACAAAACGAATGGGGTTATCACTGGTTACCAAAATGGGATAAAAGCTACGACATCATGGCGCAAACCCAATTGATGATCGAGGGTAAAATGAATGGCTATATCGTTCAAGGTTTTAACCCATTAGCCGCCTTCGCCGATAAAAATAAATGCAGTGCTGCATTAGCTAAATTGAAATATATGGTTGTCATTGATCCCTTAGTGACGGAATCCTCTAATTTCTGGCAAAACCACGGTGAGATGAATGACGTCACACCTGCGGATATTCAAACTGAAATTTTCCGTTTACCTTCATCGTGTTTTGCAGAAGAAAATGGCTCAATTGCAAACTCAGGCCGCTGGTTACAATGGCACTGGGCGGGCGCTAAACCACCAGCACAAGCATGGCATGATGGTAAAATTTTAGGCCATTTATTAATGCGCTTGCGCGAGCTTTATCGCGAAGAAGGCGGTGTTTGCCCTGAACCTGTCATGAATATTTCTTGGAATTATATTGACCCTTACGATCCACAACCAGAAGAAGTGGCGAAAGAAGCGAATGGTCAAGCGATGCAAGATATCGTTGATGAAACAGGCAAATTGTTGTTTAAAAAAGGACAACAACTTGATGGTTTCCACCAGCTTAAATCAGATGGTTCAACGGCGAGTTTCTGTTGGGTTTACTCTGGTTGCTGGACTGAAAAAGGCAACCAAATGGCAAACCGCGATAATGCCGATCCATCGGGATTAGGTTGTACTCCGGGTTGGGCTTTTGCATGGCCACAAAACCGCCGTGTGCTATATAACCGCGCATCGGTTGATCCTCAAGGCCAGCCTTGGGATGAAAAACGTCAACTTATCAAATGGAATGGTAATCAATGGGTTGGCCCTGATGTGCCAGACTATAGCAATGCAGCGCCTAATAGCGGTGTAGGCCCATTCATTATGCAGCCAGAAGGTATGGGTCGCTTATTTGCTGTCGATAAAATGGCGGATGGTCCTTTCCCTGAATTCTATGAACCGTTTGAATCGCCAACCGAAGATAATATTTTGCACCCGAAAGTCTCTCGTAATCCTGTTGCACGTTTATACAGCTATGATGCCGATCATTTAGGTAAAGCAGATGAATTCCCTTATGTGGCAACAACCTACTCAATTACTGAGTTGTTCCGTCACTGGACAAAACACTCATTAATTAATGCCATTGCACAACCTGATCAATTTATTGAAATTGGTGAACAACTTGCGTCACGCAAAGGCATTGTTCAAGGTGATGAAGTTAAAGTCAGTGCTAAACGTGGCTATATCAAAGCC
This sequence comes from Proteus sp. FME41, assembly GCF_014897315.1. Lineage (GTDB taxonomy): Bacteria > Pseudomonadota > Gammaproteobacteria > Enterobacterales > Enterobacteriaceae > Proteus. The sequence continues at coordinate 8,286 of NZ_JABUYL010000027.1, forward strand.
AAAGCCGTAGTAACTAAGCGTATTAGACCGCTAACCATTAATGGCAAAGTGGTCGATACGATTGGTATTCCGTGTCACTGGGGCTTTGAGGGCGCAACTCGTAAAGGTTTCCTTGCTAATACATTAACGCCGTCTGTGGGTGATGCTAACTCATTCACTCCTGAATATAAGGCGTTCTTAGTCAATATCGAAAAGGCATAAGGGGAAACTGATGTCATTGCAATCTCAAGATATTATTCGTCGCTCTGCTACCAATTCCCTCACACCAGCACCACAGGTACGTGATTTTAAAGAAGAAGTGGCAAAGCTTATCGATGTGACGACCTGTATTGGCTGTAAAGCCTGTCAGGTTGCCTGTTCTGAATGGAACGATATTCGCGATAAAGTGGGTCTTAACGTGGGTATCTATGATAACCCGATGGATTTAACCGCTAAATCGTGGACAGTAATGCGATTTTCTGAAGTGGAGGAAAACGGCAAGCTAGAGTGGCTAATTCGTAAAGATGGCTGTATGCACTGCGCTGATCCGGGCTGTTTAAAAGCCTGTCCAGCCGAAGGCGCCATTGTTCAGTATGCTAACGGCATTGTTGATTTCCAATCAGAACATTGTATTGGTTGTGGTTATTGTATTGCGGGCTGTCCTTTCGATGTTCCTCGCATTAATGAAGAAGATAATCGCGCTTATAAATGCACGCTGTGTGTTGATCGCGTTGAAGTAGGTCAAGAGCCTGCCTGCGTAAAAACCTGTCCAACAGGGGCGATTCACTTTGGTTCTAAAGAAGCAATGACGCATCTTGCTAACGAACGAGTCGCAGAGCTGAATACACGCGGTTATGACAATGCGGGTTTATATGACCCTCAAGGTGTGGGCGGAACACACGTCATGTATGTTCTTCATCACGCAGATAGACCTAATTTATATCATGGCTTACCTGAAAATCCAGAAATCAGCACAACAGTAAAATTCTGGAAAGGTATTTGGAAACCATTAGCGGCTGTCGGCTTTGCTGCCACCTTTGCAGGCGCAATGTTCCATTACTTAGGTATTGGCCCTAACCACACCACCGAAGAAGATGAAGAAGAGGCACAAAAAGAGATGGAAGCATCACAACATTCAGTGAATAAAGAGGAGCAGAAATAATGAAGAAGAAAAGTGATAAAATCCTTCGTCATACTGCCTCAGAGCGTATTAATCACTGGGTTGTGGCGATCTTCTTTATCTTTACTACCTTTAGTGGCCTTGGGTTTTTCTTCCCTTCACTCAATTGGTTTATGAATATTTTAGGAACACCACAACTTTCGCGCTTACTGCACCCTTTTGCAGGTGTCGCGATGGTCTTTTTCTTTATTTTTATGTTTTTCAGGTATTTAAAATATAATTCTATTGATAAAGATGATTTAGTGTGGGCAAAAAATATTCATAAAGTGCTACAAAACGAAGAGGCTGGTGATATTGGCCATTACAACTTAGGTCAAAAAGGCATTTACTGGACATTAAGTATCAGCCTTATTGTGCTTACAGTCAGTGGTGTGATGATTTGGCGTCCTTATTTTGCGGACTATTTCTCTATCCCTGTTATTCGTATTGCCTTATTGGCTCACTCAGTGTCCGCTATTTTGCTTATCATTACGGTATTTGTTCATGCTTATGCCGCATTCTGGGTGAAAGGATCTATTCGTAGCATGATCGAAGGTTGGGTAACTCGTGGTTGGGCTAAAAAACATCACCCTCGTTGGTATCGTGAGATCTTAGAAGAAGAGAAAAAAGAAGCAGAAAGCAAATTAAACCAAAAATAATACACTGCTTTTGTTTCTATAAAATAGATGTGAGAAAAAAATGGAGGCCTAAGCGCCTCCATTTCTCTTTTTAATAAACAGCATGACTTAATGTGTCGCTGTTTTTGCTTGCTCTACTAAGTTAATCAAACGGCTTCGCATTGAATGATAGTGTTGAGAAACTTGGCTTTCCGCCCATTTTTGATCTGCAATTTTTATTACTTTCGCCGCACAATATTTGGTTTCTGGCGTTTTTGAAACAGGATCAAGATTATCTTGCGTCAATTCATTACATGCCCCAATCCACCATTGATAAGTCATATAAATCGCTTGCTTATTAATTGTCTCATTCACATTACAACGAGACATGACTTTGCCTCGACGCGATTCAACCCAAACAATTTCCTGATCGCCAATGCCTGCTTCTTTAGCCACTTCAGGGTGAACTTGAACATAGCCGGGTTCATCTGCAAGTGATGCCAAGGCTTTACAGTTACCCGTCATGGAACGACAAGAGTAATGCCCCACTTCACGTACTGTAGATAAAATCATTGGATAATCTGCATCCGGCAATTCAGCCGGTGCTCGCCATGGTGTAGCAAATAGCTGCCCTTTTCCTGATGGTGTGGTGAATTGATTACCTGAATATAAATAAGGTGTTCCTGCATCTTCGATATCAGTGCAAGGCCATTGAATATGCGCTAAACCCGCCAGTTTTTCATAAGTAACACCAAAGAACAGTGGGCATAATGCTCTGACTTCATTCCAAATCTCTTCATTATCCGCATAAGACATCGGATAACCCATTTCGGTGGCTAATAAGCTAATGATTTCCCAGTCACGTTTTACATTACCACGCGCTTCAATAGCCTTTTCAAAACGTTGAAAACCTCTATCGGCACACGTAAAGATACCGCCGTGTTCACCCCAACTGGTTGAAGGTAAAATTACATCGGCCTGCTCTGCAGTTTTGGTCATAAAAATATCTTGAACCACGACAAAATCGAGGGCTTCAAAGCCTTTTCTCACTAGCCCTAAATCTGCTTCTGTTTGGAGAGGATCTTCACCCATGATGTAATACGCTTTTACTTTGCCTTCAATGGCTAAATGCGGCACTTCGGTAATACGATATCCCACTTCGGGGTCAAGCTGTTCAACAGGGATATTCCATGCTTGAGCAAATTTTTTACGTGTTTCTTCATCGGTGACATATTGATAACCTGGGAACATGTTGGGTAAAACACCCATATCACACGCACCCTGAACATTATTTTGTCCACGGACTGGCGCTACACCAACATGCGGTTTACCTAAATTACCCGTTAATAATGCAAGACCAGATAAACCTTTGACGACATCAACCGCCTGACCAAATTGTGTTACCCCCATGCCCCACATAATAGTGGCAGTTTTAGCGCCCGCATAAGTGCGCATTGCTTTACGAATCTCGATGGCTGGGATACCGACAATGTCTTGTACTGCTTCAGGGCTATAGTCTGCTAATTGCTTTTTATATTCCTCAAAGCCTTCGGTATAGCGGCTAACATAGTCTGTATCATAAAGATTTTCTTCAATCAGCGTATATGCAAACGCATTAACTAACGCCATATTTGTCCCATTTTTTAACGGCAAATATTGGTTAGCAATTTTAGCGGTTTCTATTTTACGAGGATCACAAACAATGATTTTGGCACCCTTTTGTTTCGCTTTAACCACACGACGCGCCACAATAGGATGAGAATCGGCACAGTTATAGCCAAAAACTAATAAACAATCTGAATCTTCAATATCCGCAATCGAGTTGCTCATAGCACCGTTGCCGAGTGTTTCTTGTAAGCCCGCAACAGAAGGGCCATGACAAACACGCGCACAGCAATCGACATTATTATTACCTAATACCGCACGGACAAATTTTTGCATTACAAAGTTAGTTTCATTCCCTGTACCACGAGAAGAGCCGGTACACATGATGGATTTTGCACCGTGTTTTTCTTTGATTTCTTTCAGTTTTTTAGCCGTATAACTAATGGCTTCATCCCAACTCACTTTTTCAAAATCACCTCCTTTTTGTCGGCGGATCATGGGTTCATGAATTCTGGCTGTCAGCAATTTATTGTCATTTAAAAAATCCCAACCATAGAGTCCTTTTAAGCAAAGTTCTCCTTGATTGGTGACACCATTGGCGCCTTCAGCTTTGATTATGCGACCATTTTCGACACAGAGATTGATTTTGCAGCCAGCGCCACAATAAGGACAAACGGAGTTGATTTTGTTCATTTGATATCCTTTCCCCTAACTAGGGAGTAAAAGAGTCATAAAGAACCTTTAACCAAGCACGAATTATGCCAAGTAATTTTAAATTACTAATCAATAGGATATGAGAAATAAAATAATATTTAATTAGTGTTTCGACATTTTTGCCGATGCTGACTGGCTAAAAAGAAGGTTTATATTATGACTAAATACTTTTTTATCATTGGCACCGCAGAGACCATTACAAGAATAAATTAATATAGAATTTCAATAAAAATTATTTATTTAGTTTGTATTTATGATATAAATAATAAATGCGCATTTTGTAAGTGATTTTTTACACTGCATTGCAATTATTTCAATTTCAATAAAGAGCAAAAGAATGAATATAAACACTAACAACCGACTCCTAGGCCTACTACTTCTTCGTTAGGTGGCTTAGCACATTCATTTTTTTGCAAAAGCCACCAGTCAGGTGGCTTTTTTATTGTGCCCCAACTGGTGGAACCGTTTTTTAGGGGAGTTTCTATCATGTTAAGTTTTACCATAAGGATGATGGGCAATAACGCCTTACCAATAAGCCAGAGCATGGCGATAGCCTCCATAATTAATTCAATCATGTCGGGGGCAAAATGAGCCAACAATGGACATCTCGTGTAGGCCATATCTTAGCAGCCGCAGGCTCTGCAATCGGTATTGGCGCAATCTGGAAGTTTTCTTATGTCGCTGCCAATAATGGTGGAGGGGCATTTTTAATTGTCTTTTTATTATTTAGTTTTGTTATCGGACTTGCGGTATTACTGGCGGAAAATATCTTAGGCAGTAGCACACACGCTGAAGCCGTGAATGCCTTTAAAAAAATGATGGGACGCAACTGGGTCATCATCGGTGTTATTGGTGTCTTCAGTTCTTGGTGTATTTATAGCTTTTACAGTGTTGTGGGGGGATGGACAATTGGCTATACCGTTATGGCGGCAACAGGTCAGTTGAATATTACAGATAGCACTGAATTAACGGGTATTTTTACCCGCTTTATTAGCGATCCTTTATGGCCCATCCTTGCTCACCTCACCTTTGCCGCTTTAACCTGTTTTGTGGTGTTAGCTGGTGTACAACGCGGATTAGAAAAAGCCGTCAAAATCATGATGCCAATGTTATTTATCATTATGATTTTATTGATTATCGTGGGTATCAGCTTACCCGGTTCATCGGAAGGTTTAAAATTATTCTTATACCCTGATTTCAGTAAATTAACGCCACAAGGGGTGTTAGATGCGTTGGGATTAGCCTTCTTCTCACTGTCTATCGGTTTAGGTATTCATATCACTTACAGTGCTTATTTAGCAGATAATAAAGGTATCGCCAATTCCAGTATGTGGGTGGTTATTCTGTCTTGTATGGTGTGTGTATTAGCAGGATTAATGATTTTTCCTGCGTTATCTGCGGCAGGTTTAGAGCCAAATGCAGGCCCAGGTTTAACCTTTATGACCATGCCGGTTTATTTTGCTAACTTACCCGGTGGTAATATTTTAGCCGTCACCTTCTTTGTTCTGTTATTAATGGCAGCATTAACCTCTGCGATTTCATTACTTGAGCATATTGTAGCTTATGTACAGATGCGTTTTCAGTGGACACGTCGTCGTGCAGGATTAGTCGTTACCGCTTCAATTATGCTGATGGGCATTCCCGTTTCATTATCATTTGGCCCAATGAGTGATGTGACATTAGGGGGTAAAACAATCTTTGATTTATTAGATTATCTGACTTCCAATATTTTAATGCCGTTATTTGGTATTGCGATGTGTTTAATTTTCGGTTGGTCACGTAGAGCCAATGCCTTGATCCCTGAAAATATCTCAGGAGTAAAACGCCAATGCTTATTATTGGTTTGGCGTTATATTGGTCCAATTTGTATCGGTATTATTTTAATTCATGGATTGATTGGCTAAACAGATCCCCGATAAAAACAGCTTATTAAACATAAAGAGAGGGTCAAATGACCCTCTCTTTTTTCTTGTTTTATAACAGCCTTTTTATGATCAGGCTTGTTTTATTTTGGATACTTTATATTACTTTTTTCCCCTAGCAGTTTTATCAATATTACCCAACCAATCCCATTGCTTGAGGCAAGAACATTGAAATTGCAGGAATATAGGTCACTAATAACAGCACCAGAATGATAACGGCGAAGAAAGGCAATAATGGTTTAATCACACCTTCAATCTTAATTTCCCCTATCTTACAACCTGTAAATAAAATAGGCCCAACCGGCGGTGTAATCGTACCTAATGACAGATTAAATACCATCATGATACCAAACTGAACAGGGTCCATTCCAAATTGTGTGCAAATTGGTAAGAAGATTGGAGTGAAAATTAATACTGCGGGTGTAGGGTCCATAAAGGTTCCCACCAACAATAAAACGATATTCATAATCAGTAAGATAACTAAAAAGCTATCTGTGAAAGAGAGCAATCCTGAGGCAATAATTGCAGGTATTTTGGTAAATGCCATTACCCAAGACATAATCGATGAGGTTGCTAACATCAAAATAACAATAGCGGTCATTTTTGCTGTCGCTAAGAAAATCGCAGGTAGGTGATTTATTTTGATATTTTTATAGCACATACCTAAGATCATGGAATACACAACAGCAATAGCAGAAGCTTCTGTTGCTGTAAATATCCCGCCGAGAATACCGCCTATCACAACGACAATCATCATTAAGCTAGGAATAGCATCAAGAATAAGTTTAAATGCTTGCCCTTTCATTGTGCGCTTTTCAGCAACATAACCACGACGTTTGGCAATAAAACCTGCCACTAACATCACACCCAGTCCCCACAAAATACCAGGAATATATCCGCCCATAAACAGCGCAGTAATCGACACACTTCCTGCAACAGTGGCATAAACAATGAGTGTATTACTCGGTGGAATTAACATTCCTGTAGGCGCTGAAGCAATATTAACCGCCGCACTAAAAGCAGGATCGTAATTTTCTTTCTTTTGGATTGGAGACATAATGCCACCAATCGCTGCCGCAGAAGCAACACCCGAGCCACTGATTGAACCAAACAGCATATTGGCAACAACGTTAGTCTGAGCTAGAGGCCCTGGTAAAAAATTACTGACTAATTTAGCGCAGTTAATTAAACGAATCGCGATACCGCCGTTATTCATTAAATTACCCGCCAAAATAAAGAAGGGGATCGCTAAAAGTGCAAAAGAGTCTAACCCCACAAAAACACGTTGAGCCGAGGTTAAAATAGCACCATCAAAAGGCAATATCATTGCCATGGCGAAAAAAGAAGACAATCCAATACTGACGCTGATGGGTGTCCCAATAAACAACAGGAGGAATGCACCGATAAACATGACTAGGGCAACAACAATTGCAATATCCATGGTTACACCTTTTGCTTTAAAGAAAGTTGTTTAACCAATCCATATTGGTTATATAAGCAATAAAAAACAGATAAAATACCGCTTATAGGTATGGCAGCATAAATCACGCCGATAGGAATTTGTAATGCAGAATCAAGTTGTCCCATTTGGCGACTCATACCAATGTAACCACCGATAGTGAGCACTAATAATACAAAAGCCGTCGTGGCTAACTCACTTAAAATTTCAAGATAAATACGGACATTATGCGACATGCGATCACGCATAAATGTAATAGCAATATGTTCACGCAGCCCAAAAACATAAGCACTGCCAATTAAAATCAACCAAATAAATAGGTAGCGAGAGAGGACTTCACTGACAGCACTCGGATCATTAAAGAGATAACGAGTTACCACTTGATAAGTCACCAATATCGTCATTAAACCCACAAGAAAAATACAGAAATAAGAAACAACAATATCTATTTTGTGCTTAACATTTGTTAAAAAAGTATAAAAATCCTTTTTAGCAACAGGCGTATTAGGGTCATTTAAAGAGGATGATTTCTCTGAAGGTTCCATTGATTGATCCTTATAAGAGGGGCTAAAATTTAGCCCCTTGCAACAAACGGTATTAGTTGGCTAATGCGCGGATCTTATTGTAGATATCTTTCTGCTCTGGTGTGGTCAGCATCGATTCTTGTAGAGGCTTACAACGCTCTTGGAACGGCTTAATATCAACCTCAGTAAAAGTAGCACCTTGGCTAATGGCAGATTGTCGAGCGGTGTCTAATGCTTGGTTAAATAGAGTAAACTCAGTAACGGTACTCTCTTTGGCTAGCTTACGGAAAGTGGCCTGATCTTCAGGGCTCATCTTATTTAAAAATGCTTCATTGGCTATCAGTAAATCGGCAACCATGACATGGCGGGTATAAGAGAAACTAGGTGCCACTTCATACTGTTTTAGATCAGCATACGTAATTTCATTATTTTCAGCACCATCAAGTACACCCTGTTGGATAGCGGAATAAACCTCGCCTTGTCCCATAGGGACACCCGTTCCTCCCATGCAAGACAACATTTTCACCATGGTGTCAGATTGCATGACACGGATTTTTCTTCCTTTCATATCCTCGGGGGTTTTAACAGGGGTTCCTTTCACATACATACTACGAGCACCAGCAGTATAGGCCGTAATTACCTCAAAACCATTTCCTTTAGTTGCGCTAAAGAGCCCATCTAACGCATCACCTGTAAACACTTTTCTCTGATGTTCTGAATCGTTATAAATATACGGCATTGCTAAAACAGAGAAGTTTTTGTTGTAGTTTTCAACTAAAGGATTGGCAACCACCGCTAATTGAATCGCCCCTGATTGAACTAATTCAAGCGCTGCACGCTGATCACCCAATAATTCATTGGGATGAATTTCAAGTTTATATTTACCACCTGTTGCTGCCTCTAACTTTTGGCTGAAATCTTCCAATGCTTTGTATTGAGGATTATTTTCAGATTGGTTAAACGCGGTTTTCAAAATGACTGGACTATCTGTTTTGTCGTCTTCACCACATCCCGCTAAAAAAAGACTAGCGGCTACAACGGTGCTGATAAGAGATAACTTAGGCAAAACATTCATTGTATGCATGTGAACCCCTTATGGGTTTGCGTATTTTGATTGCGTTTATGCTACTTGAATTTCACTCTATTTCAGTGATCAGATTCAAGAAAATGAAATGGCGTTCCTATTTTTTGAAAATAGACGACCATTTTTAAAATTACACTTTAAATATTTCTATAACACATTAAAAAATAAGTATTAATTTTAAAATCAAAGATAATTAAATTGTAGAAAAAAAGAAAATAAGATTTAAAGCATCCACTATTAAATCTCTTTAAACCTGAATTATCGACTACTAATCAAACAAGTCAGGAGTCGATAATCATGTTTAGAGACAGAAATAATAGGAGGAACATTCGAATTGTTATTACTGCGCGGCCAACCATGTTTTACTTATTTTAAAAACGGCTTTTTTTATTTTTTGTGAGGTATTAACCTGACATGTTGGCCGATGAACTTCACCGGGATAGAAAATCGCAAAATCCCCAGCATCTAATAATAAGCGTGTCGTTATTGGTGGATTATCTAAAAAAATTAAATCTGGCTTTGTTTCTTGATATTGATGAGGATAAGTAACCGTTGTACTTGTAGAAATCATCTCTTGACCTTTAAGTACCACTTGAATATCAAGATAATGATCATGAAACTCACTTTTTAAATTTTCTTCACGATCAGTGGTTGGCGTAGAAATAATATAAAAAACATCATTATTAATAATGTTATATATTCCTTCATTTTTCTCTTGTAGCTCATTTAACGATAATTCATCTTGAGTGAGTAACTTTAATAATGCAGGGGGTAACATCGTCGCATCAAGTTGTTTTAAGTTTCCAATGATCATCTGCTTATCCTCTTTAATGTATCTTTAAATTTAATTACAACGCTGCCATTGCTTCTTTCGCAAGTGCCCCTATTTTGTCCCATTCTTGATTATCAATAAGATTTGAAGGCACCATCCATGTACCGCCACAAGCAAACACACGAGGCAATGCAAGATAATCTTTCACATTATTCGGATTTACGCCGCCTGTTGGCATAAAAGAAACCGGATAAACAGCACTCAACGCCTTAAGCATGGCAATACCACCGGATAATTCTGCGGGGAAAAACTTCAATACACTTAACCCTAGCGCCATAGCTTCTTCCACTAAACTTGGCGTATTGATACCCGGAATAATAGGAATATTACGTTGTTGGCAATACTGCACAATTCGAGGGTTAAACCCTGGACTGACAATAAAATCAGCCCCAGCTTCAATAGCCTGATCAACCTGAGCTTTTGTTAATACTGTACCCGCACAGATGATCATATTAGGAAACGCCACTCTTAATTGACGAATAGCCTCTGCGGCCGCAGGAGTACGAAAGGTTATCTCAGCACTAGGCATACCGTTTTCAACCAATGCTTTACCCAATGCAACCACATCGTCCGCATTGTTAATCGCAATAACAGGAATAATTTTTAGTGTCGTAAGTTGTTCAAGGAGTGTTGACATAGAGTATCTCGTTAAGTGAATAGGGGATGTGTTTATCGAAAAATGTGGCATCGAGGTTGACGGAATAATCGCGCCACGATGTTGAATAACCGTACTTGCAAGTAAGTGCGCATAATGTGCCGATTCAATTACTGATTTTCCAGCCAAACGTGTAGCAAGATAACCCGCACTGAATGAGTCACCGGCGGCGGTTGTATCAATCACATTTTGCTTATCAAGTTTAAGAGCGGGAACTTCATCACAATGCTCTTGCTGTATAATCCGGCAAGGCTCTGCGCCTTTTTTAATCACGATTTCTCCAACCCCAAATTTAATCGCTCTAGACACGCATTGTGTTTCCTCACTATCCCCCCAAAGAAGAAACTCATCATCTAATGTGAGAAAAGCAAGGTCAGTTAATGACAAAATAGCTTGATAGGTTTTTTGCGCGGCATCGAGGCTTTCCCATAACCTTGGTCGATAGTTATTATCAAAGGCAATTTTCACACCTTTTTCCCGACACTTGATCAAGTGTTGTAAAAGTAATGCTCTGTCTTCAGGTGATAAAATCGCTAAGCTGATGCCACTTAAATAGAGGTAATCGAAATCAAGTAATCGTTGAAAAACAAGAGGGGCTTCTGGCGTTTGTAACCAATATCGTGCGGCGGCGTCGTTACGCCAATAATGGAAAGTGCGTTCTCCTTCGGTATCCGTTTCAATAAGATAAAGTCCGGGTAATTTATTATCTAATCTCTGGACTAATTCAGTATGTACACCTTCTTTTTGCCATTGCTCTAACATGGCACTACTCATTGAATCTGTACCTAACGCACTGACATAATGAACAGATAAATTAGGATTTGCGCGAGTCAAATAAACAGCAGTATTAAGAGTATCTCCTCCAAAATGGCGCACAATATTCGCCTGATTTTCAGATAGTTCAATCATACATTCGCCAATAACAGCCACATTGATAGCCATAGCGCTTTCCATTTTCACATTAGCAGTAATGTCATTTTATTTTAAATCGATTCAATTAAAAAGATTTAAAACAACATTTCATTAATTTTGTGATATTGTCACTGTTTTCAAAATGTATGAAAAGTAAGTTTAAATAAGATCCATAAAAAGCCATAAAGTACTCATCATATTATCAGGTGTTCAAATACCCAATAGCATATGCAAAACCATGGCAGTTATTTATCTCTATCTACTTTAAATTCAACGCGATACACATATAAAAAACATCAAATTTAGATGTTTTTTGTTTAAAAATACTGTGATTAGCAACACGTTACATGATGAAAAATCGTTAGCCTTATTGAATCATCATCGTTAATCACTATAATTTTTGTGGCATTTCAAATATAATGAAACAATAAATCATTTTTTAGGACTCACAATGTCTGAAATAGAAAACACTCCTGATTCAGTTTCCTCTGTACTCAAAGTATTCGCTATATTACAAGCACTTGGCGAGGAAAAAGTGATTGGTGTGACAGAGTTATCCTTGCGGATCATGATGTCTAAAAGCACCGTCTATCGTTTTTTACAAACGATGAAAACGTTAGGATATGTATCCCAAGAAGGGGAAACAGATAAATATTCTCTTAACTTAAAATTATTTGAGTTAGGCGCTAAGGCACTCGAAAACCAAGATTTAATTAAACTGGCCGATGAGCAAATGTATCGCCTTGGAAAACGGACTAAAGAAACATTACATCTGGGGACATTAGACGAAGACAGTATTGTTTACCTACATAAAATCGATTCTGAATATAATTTACAGATGTATTCTCGTATCGGTCGCCGTCGCCCACTTTACAGCACGGGGTTAGGTAAAATCATGTTAGCTTGGTTACCTGAAACAGAAATTCGTGCAATTCTGGCTAACGTAACGTTTGAACCTTTTACAAAATACACCCTAAAAGATATTGATGCGTTACTTGTAGAATTAGAACAAGTACGTAAACAAGGTTATGCAGAAGATAAAGAAGAAATGGAACACGGTTTACGTTGTTTTGCTGTGCCAATTTATAGTCGTATGGGAAGAATTATTGCCGGGCTCTCTTTATCACTTCCTTTAATTCGCTTCCAAGAAGAAAACAAAAAAGTATTAATTGCACAATTACATGAAGCGGCGGCCAATATTTCCTCAGGATTAGGTTTTCACGATTATCCATTTAGCGATATAGACACCGATGTAATTGCTGAAAACATTTAAAATCCACTTCTAATAATTTGTTTATAATAGAAAATCCATTAATTTTATATTGATGGATTTTTTTATTTACTGGTTATTATTAAGGGATCTGTAACTTTGCTTTATACAGTTTAAAAATAGTTCGGCTATTCACAACCAAAAAAAGGCTTTCTTGTATCATTCCACCTATTGAACCTGCCCAAATATTATGTGTTAACCAACATAAGGTACTGGTCAACATACATAACCTGAGCACAATGCCGTGAAAACGAAATAGCGCATAGGTTGTTAATGTTGTCGCAAATAACGTTAATATTTGTATGGGATGTATAATTTGGGGGATCACTAAAAACCATGCTAAAGCAATAAAGATCAACATGATCCCAATATTACGCGAATAGCCCGATACCCAATTTCGGATTGCACAAAGTAAACAGTTAATGGCGCCTACCGTTGAGCCGATTAAAAAGAAATGAAGGGACATCACGAGGCCATTGAGCGTGAGCTGAAACCTAAGTTTGCTATCTTGTCGTTGCATAAAGGCGGTTGCACCAATAAGGCAACCCAGAACACCAATACCTTGGGCAAACCAATAATCGTCAAAAAACATGCAACCTCCTTTTCCAAGCTCAATAAAAAAAGGCGCCTTTGGGCGCCCTCTTCAACAATGACGTATTAACGAGCTAACCACCCACCATCAACTGCGATGGTATAGCCATTAATATAATCAGAAGCCGATGATGCTAAGAAAACAACAGGCCCCATCATGTCACTCGGAACTCCCCAACGCTCTGCGGGAATACGTTCTAAAATAGCAGCATTACGTTCTTCATCAGCACGTAAAGCAGCTGTATTATTTGTTGCCATATAGCCAGGGGCAATCGCATTCACATTAATACCTTTACTTGCCCACTCATTCGCTAACAAACGGGTTACGCCCATAACGCCACTTTTAGAGGCGGTATAAGACGGCACACGAATGCCACCTTGGAATGAGAGCATTGAGGCAATATTAATAATTTTACCGCCAGTGCCTTGTGCAATAAATTTTCTAGCAACCGCTTGAGACATGAAAAAGAGACTTTTAATATTGAGATCCATAACATCATCCCAATCTTTCTCTGTAAAATTAATCGCGTCTTCTCGGCGAATAATACCGGCATTATTGACCAAAACATCGACATGTCCAAAATGAGCAACCGCTTTATCCACTAATGCGGGTAACTCATTGGTTTTACTCACATCAGCTTGTAAACTTAAAAAGCGACGGCCTAAGGCTTCGACTTCAGCAATGGTTTCTGTCGGCTCGACAAGGTTAATACCTACAATATCGCAACCTGCTTGAGCAAGGCCTAAAGCCATGCCTTGGCCTAAACCTGTATTACAGCCAGTTACAATGGCGACTTTACCTTTCAAATCGAATGCATTAAGGATCATACTATTACCTCTAACATCGGGAATATGTAGAAAAAAATCACCGTTACATCACGCAATCAGTGACTGTTTTATGGTGAGTGACAGATTTACTTTGATTAGCGAAGATCACGAACAGCAACATGATCCATGTCGCTAAAGACCTGATTTTCACCGACCATTCCCCAAATAAAAGTATAAGCCTGAGTCCCTACGCCGGCATGAATGGACCAACTTGGCGAAATAACGGCTTGTTCGTTATGAATTAATAGATGGCGAGTTTCATCTGGTTTACCCATCATATGGAATACCGCAGCATCTTCTTTCATATTGAAATAGAAATAGACTTCCATACGACGTTCGTGTGTATGGCAAGGCATGGTGTTCCAAAGGCTTCCTTCCTCTAGTTGGGTCATACCCATCACTAATTGGCAGGTAGGTAATACATTAGGCACGAGGTATTTATAAATAGTACGGCGATTACTGGTACTTGCATCCCCTAATGTTTCAGGAGAAGCCTGATCTTGTGTGATTTTACGTGTTGGATAAGTGGTATGTGCGGGAGCGCTGTTATAATAGAATTTAGCTGGATGAGCAGGATCAACACTTTTAAAGCTCACATCGCGAGCGCCTTTACCTACATAAAGGGCTTCTGCTTTACCCACTTCATAGTTTGTGCCATCAACCGTAATCACACCTGCGCCACCAATATTAATAAGGCCTAATTCACGGCGTTCTAGGAAGTACGTAACACCAAAAGATTTACCTAATTCATTAGAAAAAGTCAGCACAGAATCTACTGGCATAATACCGCCAAATACAATGCGATCAATATGGCTATAAGTCATAGTGAGTTTATTGGAGCTAAACACTTCTTCTATCAGAAACTCACGGCGCAAGCCTTCTGTATCAAGCTGTTTGGCATGGTCGCTATGAATGCTTTGACGAGTTTGCATAATGAACCTCAATTCCTAGCCTTGATAGGCATCAATGATAATGTATGAAAATGCATCAATTTTATAGAGACACGATATCAATAAAAAACACAACCATCAATAAAAATATAAAACATTGTTTTGATTTTTTGAGCATGTCGTTCTTTTTATGGGAGAAGTCACTATTTTCGCGAAAAAGTAACAAAAAAAGAGCCACTCAATTTGAGTGGCTCCCGACTTAACTGATAATAATTTATTGATGAATACTTGATGACTTTATTTATAGTTCTGCTTAATATCTTGCGAAATCGCTAACCCACGTTTTGCTTCTTTTTCAGCTAATTCAACCGACAAGCCAATATAAGAACGTGGATCAAGCATTGCCTTAATTTCATCTGCATTAAAAGCGGCTGTAATGGTGTCATTTTTCATCAGGTTAGTATAAAAATCTTCACCGTCTGCTGCCGTTTTAATGGCTTCTTCATATAACAGTGCGTGCGCTTTATCTTTACCTAATTTTTCTGCCATTTTCATCATAACGTATTCGGTATTATCTAATCCCTTATTTCTCATCACGTTATGTAGCATTCTCTCTTCATGAGGCACAATCGTTCTTGAAAGTTCTTCCGTTCTTAACAAGATTTCTGTTGTCAGTTCTAATGCTTCCTCAATTAAACCATCAAACAACATATAAGAACTGCTATCGCCTTCATAAGGTCTGACTGCAGAGTACATACCCACATTCGGTAACGAGTACAATTTCTGTGAGTTAGCGATAATGCCTTTTGCTAATTTGGGATTAATTTTATGAGGCATTGTGCTACTACCCACTGTGCCTTTGGTAAATCCTTCAGAAACCTCAGCAATTTCTTCTAACGTGGTGCTATACACTTCTTCACCAATTTTATGGCAGATATTTGCCATCAGTGCCAAGTTCATCATGTACTCTAATTTATGCGTACTTAGGTTACGTGATGGTACTTCCATTGCTTGCATACCCACTAATTCAGCAACACGTTTTTGTACTTTCATGCCCACTTCAGGCATTGAGTTAAAAGCCCCCACAGCACCCCCCATCATAATGGTGAATACACGCTTTTCGCACTCTTTCATTCGTTGGTAGCAATCTATAAAATCGCTGATCCACACTGAAACTTTATACCCGTAAGTGATAGGAATAGCATGACGACCGTGCGTTCTACCTGCCATTACCATATGCTTTGTTTTTTCAGCAAGCTTAGATAAGTTTTCAATAATTTCGCTTAGTAATAACATGAACTTATCGTGCACGGTTTTCATCATATACAGCTGTGAACTTTGCTGTATATTTTGCGTGGTAATGCCGTAGTGCACATATTTACCACTCTCTTCAGAGCATGCATTCACCAATACTTTTAAGAAAGGTACAAAGCCATGACCGATTTTTTGATAAATACGGTTCATCTCTTCGAAATCGATATTTTCAATAATCGCCTTTTCTTTAATTTCATCCGCGGCAGACTGTGGAATAAACCCGTATTCAGCTTGTGCTTGCGCTAACATTGCTTCAAACATCAACCAAGTTGAATATTTAGCTTCATTGGACAGCAGATTTTTAATACCGCGATCGTCGATTGTTTTACTTTTAGAATCGTATAACGCTCTCATCATGTATCCTTTTATTTCTTCATTGCTTCATCAACAGCATTGCGAACAAATTCGACTTTAGGGCCATAAATAACATGGACATGGTTTGCTGCCGGAAAGAAGAATGCTGTACATCCAGACTCCAACATTAATTCTTTATCTATTTGATTCACTTCATTAATATCGATACGTAATCGTGTAATACAGTTATCAACATTACGAATATTTTGTTTGCCACCTAACGCTCGGATTAAGATCTCAGCAATTTCGCCATAACGTTTTTCTTTGATTAGCGTATTTTTCATGTTGCTTGATTCTTCTCTACCCGGTGTTTTGATATCAAATTTGACGATAGCCCAGTAGAAAATAAAGTAGGTCACAACAGCAAGCGTGCTACCAATAAGCACTAAGAAGATCCAGTTAGTGTGCTCGTACAGTAATCCAAAGATAGTGAAGTCAAAGACAGTGCCTCGAATATAACCAATCGCTACACCAGCTAAAGAGAGCAGAACTGCGCCAATCCCCACAATAATCGCGTAAATTAAATAGAGTAGCGGTGCGATAAAGACGAAGGTAAATTCAAGAGGCTCCGTGACGTTACCTAACATTGCGGTTAAAACCATTGTCACCAGCATCGATTTAACTTCAGCACGGTTCTCTTTCTTCGAGGTTTTATAAATTGCTAACGCGATGGCAGGGAACAGGAACAGCGTAACCAACATTTGTTGCTGTGCCATAAAGCGCGTTAGGCTTGGCATCATCGCCCAATATTCGCTGCTTGGCCCTTGATTAAATAGCACCTCAGTCATTGCAGGAACAACGCCCACATAGGTTTGCCCATCAATCACATAAGAACCGCCCGCTTCGGTAAATCTAAACAAAACGTTCCAGACGTGGTGTAAGCCAAATGGAATAAACAGACGTTCACCACCCGCGGTAAAGAAAGGCCCGACAGGACTTAAGAAGACAACCGAGAGCTTAGTTAAGCCCATCACTAATACTTCCCAAATAAATGGCAGTAATGCACCTACACCAATCATTAATCCGACCATAATAATGGCGACAGATTTTTTTCCTGAGAAGAAAGCAAATGCAGTAGGAAGCTCAAGGTTATAGAACTTATCCGTTGCCCATGCGGCGATTAATCCCGTGATAATCCCCCCTGCGGCACTGATATTCATGGTTTGTATACCCAGTACCTTGATTTGCCCGACTTGCGTCATAATCGCAGGATCAGCCAGTTTTCCTGTCAATACCAACCAGATATTGATAGTACTTATCAAGGTTAAATACCCCACCACAGAGGCAAAGACGGCTATCCCTTTATCTTTGTGGCTCATTCCATACGCCACCCCCATTGCAAACAGAAGTGGAATATTATCAAACACCACGCCTGCAATAGTACGGATACTCACTAATAAGGCATTGACTGTTTCATTTCCTAAGAAAGGAAAGCGTGCAATCATATAAGACTGAACTAAAGCACCACTGATCCCCAAAATCATACCAATAGGTGCCAATACGCCGATAGGTAGAAGTAGGGTTCTACCAAAGCGCTGAATAGATTCGCTGAACTTTTTCCTGGCCATATTTTTTTCCTTATGACTTCTCGAATATAAAAGAATTACCGAGGTACTCTAGCTTAGGGATTATAGGAAATGAATGACGTGGTGGTTTTAAATATTATCTCATGTCATTTTTTATGACCTAGGTCTTTTTAATTAAAATATTAATTAAGAATAGTGAATAAATTGTTTTATTCTATTAATGGATATTTATTTTAAAGTTTAGTCGTAATATTGAAAATAAAGATAATTTTAAAATAATTAATCATTTATTTAACTGGATAGATTAATAGTATTTACACATTAATGATAAATAAAATATTCAATTAATATCAATGCTTATTTGAGTAACACTTAAAGTAAATTTTCTAACTCATTAATCAGTAAATCCACCAGCATAAAAAAGCCAATACGTGATTTCGTATCATCTTTTTTTGTATCATGATTATCTGCAAAGCAAAACAAGGCATGGCTTGCATAACCCGTTAATTCATTAGTATTAAATGCCGTCATACTAATGATATTCGCATCTTTTAGCTGTACGATTTTTGCCGTTTCTATAATTTTTTTAGTGCCGCCAGAAAGGGAGATAAAGATAACGGTGTCATCTTCATTAACAAGACGAGTAAACGAGTCAGATAAGTTGTAATCATTAATAAAAAAACAATGTAGTCCTAAAGCAAACAAAAGGTGTTCAAGATAATAACCGACTGCTTTGCTTGTCCCTCTTGCCACAATAAAAATATTTCGAGAATGGCGCAACGTCTTAGCGCATTCTTGAATTTGCACTTCATTAATTAAAGTAAATGTTTTATTAATATTTTTTTCTAATTGTTTTTTATACGATGTCGCACTCGTTTTCTCAATTTTATTTTGAGTCAAAATATAATTATTAATTTGGAATTTAAGCTCTTTAAATCCACTAAATCCTAACTTTTGCGATAAATTAATGATCACCGTTTTTGATACAAAGGTTTTTGCCACTAAATCATTAATATTTAAATAGGGAATATCGGCAATATTATCGGTGAGATATTTTAATACTTTCTTTTCGCTGATCGTTAAATTGTCATAATTTTTTAAAAAATCCAGTATATTTCACCTAATAAATTTAATATAAATATCCTATAAAAACCGAAAACATCAAAAAAATGTATCTGTACTTATCACGAGTTTATGTGAAATAAAATGTATAACAAGTATACGTTAAATCATATCGTTATGTAGGATCAGAAGAGTATTTTGTGAATTAAACTATTATTGAGCTCATTTTTATTGAGCTCAATATATGTTATTCGTTACCCCAGCGATTAAGAAACATGGCGATATCATCAATACGTTTTTCACTGATACCGGCTTCTTTTGCCATCTCTTGTTGTGTGCTTTCACTGATTTCTTCGTTATTCATTAATCGGGTTAGCAGTAGCTGAAAGTAGAGGGCTAAAGCATCTTCTTCAGTTTCACTCACTGGATTTGTTGATTCCAGTGAGTACTCTTCGACCATATCATAATATTTAAAATGGATGTCATTGTTCATAAATTGTCCTCAGGGTTAATATTTATATCTGGGGTTATTTTCACTTAGAAAAGTGACCGTTTTCTATATGAGAACCTGATATAACAGAGTATATGAGGTTATTGTATATGATCTGATGTTTTTTGTATTTGGATAGAATTAACCAGAGATAAATCGTGAAATTCGCCAGTTTGCTTAAAATTCGTTATTATCCACATCCACCTTTCCTGCGGATAGCCTGATGTCTACGATTATCGATACTTTTATTGCACCGCCTTGCCATGGCGAAATCGAAATCCTTTATCAAGACGAACACTTGGTGCTTATCAATAAGCCAACGGGGTTACTCAGTCTATCAGGGAAAAATCCACAAAATTTAGATTCAGTGCATTATCGGTTAGTAAAACAATTTCCAGATTGCACACTTGTTCATCGACTTGATTTTGGTACATCAGGATTAATGTTAGTTGCGCGAAATAAGGCAATCAATGCACTTCTTTGTCAGCAGTTTAGCCAACGTAAGGTTACCAAAATATACAGCGCGCTGTTATGCGGGCACTTGATAGAAAATGAAGGGGTGATAGATGCACCCATAGCGAAAGACCCCACCTTATTTCCACGTATGTCGATTTGCCCCATCAATGGCAAACCCGCACGCTCTGGTTATCACGTTATAGAGCGTTTTTATCATACGCTAGAAAATGGAATATTATTGCCTTTAACGCGGGTACAGCTTATGCCAGAAACAGGTCGTACTCATCAACTTCGCATTCATTGCCAGTTTTTAGGCCACCCTATTTTAGGGTGTGATTTATATGGGGGTTGTTTAATCAAAGGAACTGAACAGACTCCACGCCTTATGCTACATGCAAGTGAACTTCATTTTGTTCACCCCATTAGCCAAGAGCTGATAAAAGCGCATAACGGGAGCCCATTCTAAACGCCAATTTAATTTAGATTTTAAGGGCTTTTACAGTAGCATCTATGTCTATTTCATCTTCAGAGAAGATTAATATTTCACCATGAAATAGGGTAATCGCAAGCTTTTTCAATGAGCGCATTTCATTCGCATTATCCGTTGATTTTGGTCTAATGCTATTCATTAAAGCACCAACAGAAAGTACCGTATTTTCTTTATCAATACGCGTATTAGCGGGAACTTCTTCGCTGTAAACGACATAAGATTTAATTGCTGTTAGCTTAACTCGCTCACCCGCAATATAGATATATTTGCTTTCTGGTAAAACTTTTACCGAAAAAGCAGATAAGCCTTTATTATTGGTAGTGGGTTCAAAAGTTACTGCTGCATCTTTTTTAATCAGATCAGGGTTGGCGACTTTAATCACATGAAAATAGCGGTTATCACCATTTTCATCTTTGATAAATCCAAAACCTTTATCTTCGAACCACGTTGTGATTATTCCATTCATTGCCATTACCGCCTACTTAATCGTTTATCTACTGAATTTTTCTGCGTGCAGTATAAAGCACAACGCCTAGACAGACTATGCCTTTGGGTTAAGTCTAGATGATAAATTTGAATACGATATAAGCTGCTTCGTTTATTACCACATCAAATCATCAGGAATTTTAAAATCAGCATAAGGATCGTCTTCGTCTTGTTCAGTTTGGCTAAGTGCATTATTTAACAAGATACAATCTACATCTCTTTGCATTATTTTATCTGCAACACTGGCTGGGATAATGGCATATTCAGTTTTATCTACATTATCTAAACGCGCAATAGCAAGGCGACCGCTTATTAATTGAGATTGAATTAGCTTATCCACCACAATATTTTTAATCACATTATTATCAGTGAAGTTAAAATCAATATTACCTTTTGCTGGCGTAATTTTATTCATCTCAATAAGTTGCTTAACTTGCGCTTTATATTCTTTAGATAATATTGCTTGTTTTTGTTGCTCACTGAGCTGTTTATCACGCTCAAGCTGTGCTTTTTTATTTTCTTCTACGGCTTCTCTTGCTTCGCGTGCCTGAACACGTGATTTTTTTGCCGTTCTTTGAACTTTTGCCATTTTTTTACTGGTCACAAGCCCTGCTTTTAACATCTGCTCTTGTAAAGTAAGTTTTGCCATTTTTATGCCTAAGTCTGCTCAATAAGTTGTGAAATTATACCTGTTATTTCTAAGAGTGCATCAGATTGTAAGATAGGTGGTTGATAGAGGGAAATAGGTATCACAAGATTTGAACCTATTAGTGCATTCGGAGTATATTGGAAAAACTATCATCAAACCTTCTCTTATAACAGGTAATACTAACAATGGCTCTGATCCCAAAAAACTATTCACGATTGGAAAGTGGCTACCGTGAAAAAGCACTAAAAATCTATCCCTGGGTCTGTGGGCGCTGTACGCGTGAATTTGTTTATTCAAACCTACGTGAATTAACCGTTCATCATATTGATCATGACCATACCAATAACCCAGAAGATGGTAGCAACTGGGAGTTATTGTGTTTGTTTTGTCATGATCATGAGCACTCAAAATACACAGAAGCAGACTTGTACGGCACCACGGTTATCGCAGGGGAAGACGCACAAAAAGAGGTGGGTGAAGCAACCTATAACCCTTTCGCTGATTTAAAGTCGATGCTAAATAAAAAGAAATAATATAAGTATCGGGCCATAAACAAGCGAAAATGATATACCTCAAATAGCAAGAACAACCCACCTTTCGCTTTTGAAACTGAACAATCCTTTTTAATCGAACTATCCGGAATTTCCGGATGGTTGCTTTTATTTATTTTAAAGTAAAACAGAACGCTTAAATTTTATTTATTGGTAATCAATACTGATAATAGCGGTCGCATTGGCACTGCCTCCTGTCGATTGTGATGCTGGCAGTGTTCGATAATAACGAGCGTCAAAATATAAAGTATCAGAAGAAGTTGAAGCATTTGCATTTCCTTGGGTTTTTGACGAAGAACTGATTGGCCTAAAGAAAGGAACAGGGCTGTATGTCCCTGTAGATTGACCAAATGGCAATGCCCTTAATTGAAGTGAAAAACCTTTAGCAACATTCCCGCCCATCAATTTTATTAAACCCAATTGATTTGATGGATCAGCGTCATTATCTGCTTGTGATGGAAAGACGGTATAAGAAATACTAACACCAGACTGGCAATTTAATCGAAGATCAAACGGCACCGGATTAGTTGTACTACCAACGTGGGAACCTGAAAAATCTCGACTAGAGACCTTGCCTAAATTGACATTTTTAAATTGATCTTCAGTATAAATGTTGCATGTTTTAATTAAAAAACTGACACTTCTTAAGGAGTAAAACACGGTAAATACATGTGTTTTAGGCTTAGCATCCGTAATACCATCAGCAAAATAAAAATAGACATCTTCCATAGTGCCTCCCCATCCCCAATTGGTGGCAGTACGATATTCATCAGTCTGATAACCATACATTACAGCACTGCTAATATTAAAATCATCAAGAGTAAGATAAACAGGATTTTCTTCTGTTGCATTTAAAGCAAGCTGGAAAGTATTCATTTCAGTTCTTGTTCCTGCTTTGCCAAGAAAATACTGTGTTTCGCCTAGTGGTGAAGTGTAAGTGACCTCTGCACCATAATAATATTTACCGACTGTAAGCGTTCTTTGCATATTGGGGTGTGTTGATAAATATCGAGTCTCTGGGTTTCTTATAGGGATAAGTACCGGCATTACCGTGACGGGTCCTGTACATTTAAGTCTCCAATTTGCAGAATTCGTCGGATTTGTTGCCGTTCTAAATGACGCATTAACTTGGTTAACAGGAAAAGGGAAATTACCATTATTAACCCCAGGAATAGGCGTTTCATTAAGAAATTCCGCATATGGGCGAATAACAGAGCCTGATTCTCGCTTACAGTTAGCCGCGAGCGAAGGAGCACTCACTAACGGTAAAATAAAGGCTACACAGAATGATAAAAAAGAAAAATTTTTTAATAAACCAATCATCGTAGATCCTTTATAGAGAATGACAGGGAAGTGTCAGTTGATTAATATAAATGGGCTGTGCATCATGACTATCTTCTATATCAGGGAGAGCATAATCCACAGCACATGATTGCCCTGATTGATTACCCCAACTTATTGTTAATTGCCCTTCTCTGGGTAATCCTGACGCATACAACGTATTGGCTTGCCCCATCATGCCAACAGAACGTCCATCCTTTGTTTTTACACTCGCCCCAATAGGAATTTCTGAATAATCAACTGTAATTAATACCTTTTCACCAATCACCGTTTCAAATTTAACTTTCGCGATTGCACCACGATAAGGCACGATATTAGTTGATGTTGATAACAAATCTGTTTTTGTAGAAATTCCTTGCGGATCAAGAGAAATAGTATTTTTTCTATACGGGTTTACGTAAGGAACAACGGCATAACCAAATGAATCAATATAAACATTAGAAGCACTATTTACTTTTGCACCTTCGGCGCCTTTTGCTTCAACTAACGCGAGAGAATCATGTGTATATTGACCTAATGTTAATCCATTTCTATGTACAACAAGTGAGCCCATCATATTGCCAGTAAACTGCTTAAAATGATCTCCTTGATTATATGTCGTACCAAATTGCCCTTTACTGGTATTTTTAGAGACAGAGCCTGAAAAACTTTTATTCTGATGTGAGTCTCTACTCAATGCCAAAGACATATTTAACGAATTGTCATCAAAAGATCCATTCAATCCTAATTGGTTACTGGTGCCAGAATCTTCGGAATAACTCGTTGAATTAGTTAATGAGTAAAAATTACGACTATTAGGATCGGAAAACGGAATATTTATAAAAAGCATATATTGAGTTTCTTTTGTACTTCCGTCGATCTCTTTATCTAAAGTAGTATTATTTATTTTTGATACAGAGATACCTGTATTAATACGACCTATATCAAAAGTATACCCTGCTTGTAATGTATTTTCGCTACCACGCCTATTCCAATATGTTGTATCTGATGCTGATAAGTATAAAGATCCATATTTAGATAAAGGCTGATTAATTGTAATATCAAATCGCCCTTTTTGAGCATAACTATAATTTTGTTGAGCACTGTCTTTGTTTTCACGATAATAAACGACATCATGCAGAGAAAAATAATCTTCGCTAGAATAACGATATGCAGCAATAGACAGATACGTTTGGGTAGGTTCAAATGTTTTTGAATGCGAAAGTTTTAAGCTCCAGCCATTTTTTGTTTCTTCACCTAAATCAGAACGAGAAAATGTAATATCTGCACTTAATGCTCCCATTCGGGTATTAAAAGCACTACCTAATATTGCTGATTGATAATGTTCTGATAATTGAGACCCTATATAAGAAGTTACGTAGTTATTTAATCCTTTAGCAACGGTTGCTTGAATTAATTTAGGGTTGTTTTTTATTGTTGAGCCATTTAATTCGCCAACAACAATATCATATTGCAACATGGTTGGACGTAAAAGTTGTACCACTGAAGAATAAGGTACTGTGAATTCATTAATGCTTCCATCTGCTTCTTTTACTTTTACCTGTAAATCACCACCGTATCCTGTGGAAAGCAAATCCTTTATTTCAAATTCACCTGGAGATACTACGGTTTCATATAGTAAATTATTCTTTTGATAAACACTAACTGTCGCATTTGAATTTGCAATTCCATGAATAATAGGGGAATAACCTCGTTGTGATTCAGGTAGCATACTATTATCTGAATTTAATTGAACACCTCTAAACTGAATACTCTCCATGTACTGCCCAGAAGTAAAATGATCACCGAGAGTTAATGATGAATGAATAGAAGCAATAGGGCGACGGACATAGTTATTAAGTGATGTCCATTTTTTATCCCCATTCGCATTTCTATTAAAATTTGAATTATTACGATACTGCCAAAGCCCTAAATTAAAGCCACTATTCATCATAATAAAATAGTTATTTGATTCTGTATTAGTATGGTCATATGAGTTTTTTCTATGCGTTGCATTAACATTATAGTTTATAAAACCCGCTACGATACCATCGTCCCAAACATTAGGATCAATATAACCATTAGGTGTGGATTTAATAAAAATCATTGGAATGTCAATATTTAGGGTTAGATTAAGTGAGTTAAAATTAACATTAACACCAAGGGTATTTTTATCAAAAATAAGACAGTTTTTACTATCAAAATGAGTGACGTCTTTAATTTTTTCCATATCTACACCAAATTGTTCTAATAAATCGGGTGTTATGCAAGGATATGTATTGCCACTCTCGTCTACAAAGATAGAGATATCTTTTCTAATTCTCTCTTTTTTATTGAAAATCACATCAACTAGGTAATCACCAGGTTCTATGGGATTTCCTTGAGAGTATTTAGAAACAACATAAGAACTATCATTAGTTCCTATAATAAAAGCAGGATTGAATTTATAACGCTTTGTATCACTCGCATTACTATAATTTGTATATAGAGCAATAGCTAATAATAATAAAAATTTATTTTGCGTTATATTCATATTTTTATAGTTCTTTATTGTAGATAGAACTTCCACCTTGGTCATTAATTATTTCATACGTTATATTTAAACGACTTTTAATAAATTTATTATCTAAACTATAAATTTTATTTGATAATGGAGGGATCATTCCTAGCTCAGTTACAGGAACATCATATATTCTATTTTCTGATTTTATTTTAAGCGTTGAGAAAGAAATATATTGACCAGAACTATTATCAATTTGTAATTTTAAACCATTATTATTAAGTAATTTAAAGCTAAGTGATTTTGATAGCTCATCTGTTGTTTTTGCCCCAATTTCAACAGGCCTAAAAAATAATTTTATTCTAGAGCGGTAGGCTATCTGTAGGCTATTTTCTTGGCCATCTTCTGCCATTGGGGGAATTTCAAAAATATTAACCCAATAAACAGATTCTCTATCTATGGGTAAAGGTTTACCTGTGTAAATAATTCTTAATGTTTGTCCCTGTTGTGGCTCCATTCGAAACATAGGTGGAATAATCGCAAAAGGAACATTTTGCATTTGTTTCTTTTGATCCGCTATTTTTGAATTACCATCATCAATCCATGTTTGCACTAGTGTAGGAAGTTCATTTTCACTAAATAAGCTGAGGGTCACTTCTTTTTGATCACTTTTATAAACAACACGAGTGCCATTAATAATAACATTTGCTACTGATTGAAATGAAAAAATCCATAATAATAAAAAAAGAGCAGATGAAAATACTTTCATTAATTTATCTTCCTTAGATAATACACTAAATTCTAAAGGAAGAGATAAAGGGGTACTTTTTTAATTATACTCCTTTATGCTCTACATATATAAAGACCATTAACTTATTGATAAGATAATGTATAAGAAACAACAGAGTTAGCGGAACCGGCCGTAGCAGCACCCGTAGCATAATAGGCCGCAATATAGTTCAATGTTGCAGTATTATCTGTAATTGCAATATAGCTAGCATCAGGAACGGTGCCATTTACAGGTTGTAAAACTCCATTTTGATCATACAGCGCAATTTCTACATTTTTTGCTGTAGAGGCAGAATCTAGTTTTAATCTATTTTCTGCTGAGCCTAAAGCCAATGATTCAAAGTGTGTAGCCACTTTAGTTGCCGCACCAGCACATTCCGTTAATTTCATCGAAAAAATTTGATTACCCGCTGTTTGGCCTTCAGCCGCAAGTGCGGATGCTGGAACAGAGCCTAAATTAACAGTTTTAGTACCTTGTGTATCACCATCAATTTTACAAGATTGGGCTGTAATATCTCCGGTAAAGTTAATAACACCATCAACAGCATATGCACTATTAATCATTCCGAAACTTGTTATTAACGAAAGCGTTAATAATGTTAGTTTTTTCATTTTAATTCCTTTGTTATTGTCTAGGAGAGAAATATTATTCTTTGATTTTAAGATTTAATTTACTCTTTGATTATTAACACCAAATAGTATTTTATTATAAATTAACATTATTTTGAGTTATGACAACCATTATTAAGTAGATATAACTAATATGGTTATTAGTTTTTTATAAAGGATATATTTTGTAGTTTATGCTACTTACCATCGTAATTAGAATAATTATTTATATTAAAAGACTATCAATATAACCAAGGTGTAATGAAAATTTTTATTTTTTTACAATAAGATTTACATGATTTAATCTTTATATTAAATAAATAAAATAATAAATTTAGTTATTATATATTCAAAACACTATTTGAATAATCAATAAGTTAGTTGTGATGTATACGTATTTCATATTTTTTTTGATAGACGATTTTATAAATTAATTATTACATTGATAAAAATAAATGATTAATTCATTATGCAAATTAATAATCTTAAATTCACCTCTTTTTATGAACGTCAAATTAGGATTTTTATTTGGTAGAAAATATATAAATATATAAATATTTTCAGATAACGTTAGCCTATTCTGTTTGATTATAGACGTCATATTTGATGGATAA
This sequence comes from Proteus sp. FME41, assembly GCF_014897315.1. GTDB lineage: Bacteria > Pseudomonadota > Gammaproteobacteria > Enterobacterales > Enterobacteriaceae > Proteus. The sequence goes on from NZ_JABUYL010000027.1 coordinate 36,537, forward strand.
TAACCTGAGTTTACTCAGTAAGAAAATTAACCATACCCTCATTAATAAATACCTCAATATAAATTTTTGAGGGAGATTATGGTTAGAAAATAACAAAATAAAAATATTTTGATACTGAGCCTAACTGCTAGGCCAAATTTGTGAATAACGACGAACCCATATCCCTTTTCACTCTCTTACACAGAATGGTGTATACTTGCCGACAAGAAATTTATTCACGGTTAATTAATAATGAAAGAAATCGAAAAAGCAAAAATCAAACTCCTTAGCGACCGTTTAGACCTTATTCGTCACAAGATGGCAGGTGTATCACTGACGGATGAAGCAGAAAAATATGCCGAGTTTGAGAAAGAAAGAGTAGAACTGGAAGCTGAAATCGTTCGTCTTAAAGCAGTACGTAACAATAAACTAAGCAAAGAAGCACAGAAGTTAGTGGATATGCCATTTAAACGCCCCATCACTAAGAAAGAACAAGCGGATATTGGCAAGCTGAAGAAAGCCGTACGAGGCCTGATCATTGTTCATCCCATGACGGCATTAGGCCGCGAAATGGGACTGGATAATATGACTGGTTTTTCTAGGACTGATTTCTAGTTAGAAAAACAATCCAACTAAAAACGATAATAATCGACTAATACTGAAAGGTTCTTAATACACGTTTTGTTGTTATGAACCGTCAGTCATTAACCGCCCATGTTTGTTACACCCGTCTCTAGTGATAGCATTAATCGTTTAGCTAACATTAAAAATAACGATTCTATCCTTTTTTTACTTACTTTTTTTCAGCAAATCTTTCAGTGCCACAATATTTGCCCTTACTCCTTTTGTTTCTTTTAACCAACGACGTTTTTGAGAGATCACAGGAGTCCATATCGACTCCTTTTTATTGATTTTAAATCAATTAATAAA
>NZ_JABUYL010000028.1 GCF_014897315.1 Proteus sp. FME41
AGTCACTCAATTACACCTTAAGAACCGAAATGGGCGAGGGTCCAATCGCACTTTTACAACTACGTAATTTCGTTTTACCTGAAAAGATCTTTTTGGATTAAATAAAAATCACATTCCCGATTATCTCAAAAGGAAATATACCCACGATGCCCTTATTGGATACTTTAATTTCATCATGCTTTGCAGAAGATACAAATAAAGCACAGCAACTCGCTCAACAACAAATTGCTTTATGGGAACGTTGGTTATTACCTATTACACCAAATCAACCTGTTGGTGATGATCCCAGCTATGAAGATGACTTTGAGCGAATGAAAGAAGAAGTGAATAAGCTCTCTGGCGCAGATACTGAACTGATTTGTCTACTGGCAGAAAATTTACTGCTTAATTCCTGCAAAGATGTACGCGTTGTTACCTACTATATTTGGGCTCGTTTGCATAAAGAAGGTGAGCATGGGCTTGCTGATTCCTTAGGCCTTTTAAGTGGATTGCTTACTCGCTACCACAATACTTTATTACCTAGCCGAGCCACCAGCAGAAAATCTGCTTTAGAGTGGTTATCAGGGCATCGGGTTTTAGACAGCTTATCGCTCTACCCTGAAGTCGATCATCATGAGTTTTCTCGTATTATCGCCTTACTCGCTATCATTGAAACTGAGCTTGAAACATGGGACGAAACAGAAAGACCTCAACTTGCAGGATTATACCAAGCATTAGAAAAACGCCTTGCTCAATCGGGGGGAACAAACAGTGTTGTACCACAAAATATTAGCCGGACTGAATCGACTTATAACAATGCCGCCACCTCTTCAATTTCACAAAGCACACCATTAGAAACCATACAATCAGGTCGTGAATTATTAGATCAATCTAAAATGCTCGCAAACTATCTGCGTAATCAATCTAATGGTTGGTTAGCTGGGCATAGATTAATGAAAGTAGTGAGATGGGATACGCTTCATCAACTTCCCCCACAAGATCAACAAGGCTGTACTCGCCTTTCCCCCCCTAGAACGGACGCCAGAGCACAACTTAAACGTCTTTATTTGCAACAAAGCTGGGGGGAATTGGCCGAACAAGCAGATAAGCTTTTTGCTGAAGGTGTTAACCATTTTTGGTTAGATGTGCAGTGGTATTTATATCAAGCCCTCAGCAAATCACCCGCACCGTGGAATGCATGGTCTGATATTATAAAAAACGATTTAAAACAATTTCTTACTCGTCTTCCTGATTTAGAAAAACTGTCGTGGGAAGATGGTACTCCCTTTGCTGATGATGTGACATTAAGTTGGATAAAACAGCATGTGATGGAAGAGAACTTTGATGCCATGCAGGGATTATCATGTTTATCGTCTCATCAATCTGAAGATGAACCTATATTGGCACTCGAACCTGAAGCCGTTATTCAAGCGGATAATGAAGGTATAGAAGTTGCTTTAAAATGGCTACAACATCGTCCTAATATCACCTCGCCAAGACAGAAATGGTTATTAAATCTCATAATGGCGAGAGTAGCCGAACAATTTGCTCGCCACGATCTTGCCTTAAATTTATTACGTGAACTCGATAAAAAAGCGCTTTCGATATCATTAACGCAATGGGAGCCTAACTATGTTTTCGAGATTAAAGCACGACAACTCCATCTTTATCGAACCAAAATTCAACGTAGCACTTCAGACAAAAGTCGCATTGAACAACAGATGGAACTGTTATTAAGTGAGTTAACGGCTATCGACCCCGTTCGCTCTGCGATTTTATATTCCTAATCTTTTACCCTACGACTCAAGGTATCAAATTAATGGATGATTTAACCCTTCGCTATTTTGATGCAGAAATGCGCTATCTTAGAGAAGCTGCAAAAGAGTTTGCACAAGCACATCCCGATAGAGCTGCAATGCTCGATTTAGATAAAGCAGGCACGCCCGATCCTTTTGTTGAGCGCTTATTTGAAGGCTTTGCTTTTTCAATGGGGCAATTAAGACAAAAAATTGATGATGACTTACCTGAATTAACAGAAGGTCTTGTTAGTTTATTATGGCCTCATTATTTACAAACAATTCCGTCGTTATCAATTATTGAATTAACCCCTGATATTCAAAAAATGAAAATGACAGATAATATATCTGCTCAATTTGAGGTGCTTTCTCGCCCTATTGGCCCTAAAAAAACAGTTTGTCACTATCGAACAACCCAAGATTTAACGCTTAATCCAATAAAAATAGAGGCCGTTAATTTAACAACCGAGCCAGATGGACGTTCAGTTATTCGGTTAAAATTTACATGCAGTGAAATTATTAATTGGTCTGAAGTTAATTTTCATAAGCTTTCATTTTATTTATCGGGTGATATTCCGACAACCAATGCACTGCATTTAGCATTAACGAAACAAGTCGCAAAAACTTATTTAAAACTTCCTCAATCAAAAGACAGAATAGCTATCCCTCTCTATTTTTCGCCAGGGGGATTTAAGGATACAGATACACTTTGGCCTAAAGGTGATGCCACATTTAGTGGCTATCAATTACTGTTGGAATATTTTTCTTTCCGTGAAAAGTTTATGTTTGTATCACTTAATGGATTAGGCGATATTCATTTTCCTGAAGAAACTGCCAATTTTGAATTAGATATCGTGCTTAATACCTTATGGGATAACGATCTCACATTAAGTGATGAAAATATCCGACTACATTGTGTTCCTGTAATTAATCTTTTTAATATAGAAGCTGACCCACTTACCGTTAATGGATTGGAAAGCGAATATTTATTACGACCGCGCCGTATTCAAGACGGGCATACTGAAATCTACAGTGTTGATAGTGTGCAGGGTTCTCAACGAGTCAATGAAGCTGTTTATGTCCCTTTTACTAGCTTTCGCCATCGCGGGGGAATGCTGCGGCACAATGCACCTGAACGTTACTATCATACCCGCGTTAAACGAGGTGTAGCGGGACTTCATGATACTTGGCTTATTTTGGGGGGTGAAAAACAAGATCTCGATTTAATCACTCAAACAGAAACACTTTCGTTGCAATTGACAGGTACTAATGGGCAATTACCTCGCAAAGCACTACAAAGTACCCTGCTTGATAGAACCGAACAAACCTTACAAATTCCATTAACGGTACGTAATTTATGTAAACCCACTTTACCGCTTTATCCCCCTTCAGAAGATCGCTTTCATTGGCGAGTGCTCAGCCACCTTGGTTCAAGCTTTCTTAACATGATGGACAATGCTGAAGTGCTGCGCGGCACACTTGCGCTTTATGACTGGCGTGATGATGATATGAATCATCGAAAACTGGATGCCATCATTTGTGTTGAGCATCATTTAATCGAGCGCTTTGAAAGAGGTTTTTTACAACGAGGCATTGATATCGAAGTAACGTTAGATAGCAATGGTTTTAATGGTGAAGGTGATATCCATTTGTTTGGTGAAATGCTTAACCGCTTTTTTGCACTTTATGCAGATGTTCATCTTTTTAATCAATTAACACTGATTATTTTACCAACAGGAAAACGTATTCAATGGAAAGAAAGTCACAACCCACAGCTACCCCGCTAATTCAGGCTTTAGGCGAAAAATTACCGTATGTGAATTTCTATCGTTTTTGCCAATTGCTCGAAAAATCCAATTCTGAATTACCTGAATTAGGGAGTTCGCACGACCCCAAAGATGATCCTATTCGTTTTCGTCCTCATCGTGGTATGGGTTTTCCAGTAACAGAAATTAAAGGAATAGACTCTCTTGATCAATATCGCAAAAGCACAGTACCAAGCTTACGCACCACTTTCTTAGGACTTTATGGCATTACCTCGCCACTTCCTACGTCTTATCTGGATGATATTGCACAATATCGAGATGGCACAGATTCACTGACTGATTTTTTAGATATCTTTAATCACCGCCTTACCACACAATTTTATCGGATTTGGCGTAAATACTCTTATCCCGCGACTTTTGGTGAAGGTGGCTCAGATAAGACATCACAATATCTTTATGGCTTAATCGGTTTAGGTATTCCGGGTTGTGCTAATCAGGTTCAATCGCCTTTATCTCGCTTTTTAGCCTTATTAGGGATTTTACGTTTACCCACACGCACCGCCGAAGGGATCTGCGCGTTAGTCAGATTATTGGCGCCATCAACAAAAGCGAGTGTTATTCCTCATGATCCACGACGAATTGCACTCGACAATCCCACGGCAATGTCATGTTTATACCCTACTACATTAGAAAATAAACCTGTACTAGGTTGCTATGCAGTAGATGTAAATAGCCAAGTATTAATAAAGCTACAAACTGAAAATAAAGATGAGGCAAAAGGCTGGTTACCTGATGGCAGTATTTATCAAGATTTTATGACACTACTTCGCGTTTATTTGGGCTCACGAGTGAATGCACGACTACGCTTAACAATACCTCGAAATTTATTACCTAATGCAACACTAAGTACCGCTAAAAACCAAGGTGTACAGTTAGGTAGAACCGCCGTTATGCGGCCTCATAACCTTATTGGACAATCACCAACGACCTCGTTTATCACCATAGGACTTGGTTTTTATCAATATCTAACATCCCGCACTCAACATTATAAAAGTGATGAATATGGCAATTATCAATTTTAAACGACAATCTTTTCTCTCTCACCCTTATCGATTAGCACTATTATTAATCGCTATCTTTACTGTCGCGGGGTGTGGTCTAACACAAACAATTAGTGATGGTACGGTTTCTTTAACAAAATCCATTTTCTATAAACAAATCAAAATATTGCATTTGGATTTCACCGCACGAGAAGCGCTTAATACCGATGATAATGGTTCTTCACTTTCTGTCGTTGTGCGTGTATTTCAACTCAAATCTGCCGACACATTTAATGATAGTGATTACCTTTCACTGTTTAATCAAAATAACGATATTTTAAAATCCACATTACTAGCGCAAAAAGATTTGCGCATTCGCCCTGGAGAATCTATTTCTCTTGATATGCCAATGGAAAAAGAAGCAGAATTTGTCGCTATTGCTGTCATGTTTCATACACCTGATGATGCTAAAAATAACTGGCGTATTGTTATTCCTAAAAATGAACTTGACCCTGATAAAGCACGCAAAATTATACTTGCTGAAAACACGCTTACATTACAACCTTTGGATAAAAAATAACGATGCCACAACCTTCTCTTTATGAAATGTTAACCGGTTATTTTTCAGGTGGATTACCGACTGATTCTATCTCAGAAGAAGATCAAGTTATTCTTTCTGTGATGGATAATATACGTCGAATATTAAATTCACGAGCAGGAACATTAAAGCATTTACCTGATTATGGTTTACCGGATATGAGTAAAATAATTCAAGGTTTACCAGGAAGTTCCTATAAAGTGATGGCAATACTATCAACAACGTTGCTGAAATATGAGCCCAGAATAAAAACGGTGACGCTGGGAATACTGCCTGAGAATGAATTTGGAAAATTACGCTATTCTTTAGACATTGAATTACATAAACGAGGACTTATACGTTATGGAACTGAATTTTTACCCGATGGTCGTATATTCCTTCATCATTTGAAAAAACAATTTCATTTAGCTTAATTTTATTTTTCTATTTATCGCTTATTTCTAGTTTATTTTTTAAATTTAGATTTGGATTTATTTTCATATTATTTAGACCTTAAATTGACTTGAGGCAATTATGAATTCTTATTTAGATTCACTTCCTATTGGAGGTGATCCTCGTGTGTTTAATCAATTTTTATCCATTAAAGAAGAGCTTGATAAACGTTTTCATCCTGCTCGCCCTGATATTAATTGGCAATACGTCCATGAATTATGTGTTTCTTTATTTAATCAAAATGGTGTTGATCTTCAAACTGCGGCTTGGTTTGTCTTGTGCCGTCAACATCAATCTGAGCTAGATGGCTTAAATGAAGGGCTTTACCTTACTCATAAAATATTGACACAATATTGGCAAACACTCTGGCCGTTACAAACTCATACGCGGGTTAATATTCTTTCGACATTAAGCCAACAATTAGTTTCGGGTATTCGCGGAACAACGTTTGTTTATACTGACTTGCCTATTCTTTATCAAATTGAAGAATTATTAAAAAACATCAACCATCATCTTCAAATATTAGAAATTAAGCATCTCGTTCAATTTGATTATTTACAAAACTTAATTATTACTCAAGCTCGACAACTTGAAAGTGCAGATACCTTGGATAACAATTTTTATCCACCTGATCCGTCATCTGTTATCACAAAAGAAGAGGATATTCAGACAAAAATTATTGAGCCTACTTTATCTGCATCTCCTCATCTTACTCAAAATAATACATCACCCAAAACCTATGTACCCTCACCTATTTTATTACACTCTCCCATAAAGAAAGTGCACAGACAAACGTTATGGAGGGGGATTTTAATTGGTGCACTAAGCAGTAGTTTATTTTTTATTATCTTATTTTATTTCTGGTTATCTGAATTAAAAAACAACAACTTAGTAGATGCTTTCCCTTATATTCCTACAATTAATGCTCATGCAGGTTCTCTGATTGAGCAACAAACGGCAAATGGTAGAAATATAACGAAAACACTAAATTCAGAACAATTAGATATTATTCAACAACGTTTAGATGAACTGGCCTCATTATCACCCACATGGGCACAAAACTATGGTATTGAAATTATTAATTATTTAGATGTGCAATATGAAGATAATCTAGAACTTTTATCATTTACCCAATTTTGGAAAAATAACCTCGCAGTAAATGCTACTACCGATGAGCAACTGAATCAGTGGTCAGAAGGTATGGCCCAACTTGATGGATTAAGCCGACGATTAGACAGTTTTGATGGTAATCCTAAAAATTATATTACAGGTTCTGAGTTAAAATCGATTATTTTTAAGGCTCGCCAACATTTTAACCAAGCCAAACCATTAGAAGAAGAATTACGCGCACTAGAAAAACAACCTGCACAAAATACCATTTCAGATTATGAATACCAACAAGTAGATAATCATTTTAAACAGTTATTAAATCGGTATGCATTATTGCGTTCTAAATAAGAATATATGGCTATATTTCTTATGAAAAATGAAAAATGAAAAATGAAAAATGAAAATCCAAAATAAAAAACATAAAGAAAAGAATATTTATTTTCTATAATGACTCCTCTATTTTATTAAAAGGAGGAGTCATTAGTAGAAATACTATTATTAAGTTAGAAAGAGTAACCGATATTTACCCATCCCGTATAATCTGTTCTATCTGAATTCGCTTCACCACTAATACGGACATCAGAAGTAAAACCATTCTCACTGACTAACGACATACCCGCATCAAATGAGCCTGACGTTGATTTATCTTTCGTTGTCACGCGAACAGAATTAGCATTAGGGACTTGCTGATCGATTTTAATTTCATCCCCATATACTGTTTGGTGGACACCTATATTTAAATAAGGTTTAAGTAATGTTTCGTTTGTTAGCGGATAACGTCCATCAAAACGTAACTTAGCATTGATCATCACCGCTTGCCCATTATAGTTCTTATAATGGGTATCTATTAAATCATAATCCACATTATGAGAAGAGACGGTATAACCTTCGCGTTGTTGCCAAATATGAGTTAACCCTAACATTGGTGTGATTTTATAGTTACGGTTTATATCCCAGCTTTTACCTGTTGAAATATCGGTATAAAGGCCATTACTAACGTAATCTGCACTTTGGCTTCCTATACCTGAATAGTGGTTGCTGTCGGTGTAATCTGTCTTGCTTCGAAACCATGTTGTTGTTGCAGTTGCAAATATGTCATTTTCAAATGCCATTCCACCTTGCATACCTAACATAAAGGTATTTACATCTTCTTTACGCCCATCGGAAGTACCATTAAAGCTGGTTTTTGCTTTTTCATATCCGCCATGCCAACCAAGGTTAAAGGTTTCAAACTGATGATCTTGGCCTAATAACACCCCATAACGATGACCGCTATAACCAGATGAAACTTGATCTCGACGGTAATCCCCTGCATAAGGCGTAATAAACATACAGTTATTAGCATCTGTTTTTTCATTACATCCTTCCCGAATAAATTGTTCATTTAAACGTGAAGAAATAATATTTGAGGCCTGTGTCATTGAAGAGCGCTGTACTAAAGCAGAAACACCCGCATGAGAAACATTAGGGGCATAAACTAATGCAGCGGTCCCTAAATCACCACTGCCATTACTGGTATGAATGACTCTAAAATCTTGGTTAATACCAGAGAGTGTATTAATGTCACCGTTTACCGTTGCTGATTGATTATTACTGATATCATAAGCTAAAGAATCAAGAGCATAACCTTTGCCATATTCAAATCCGTCCTCTTTTTGCCCTGGCATAAAGATAAGATCCGCCCCTTTATTACCATTACCAAGAACAATAGATCCTCCGTTACTTACTGCCCACGGATTTTCTGAACCTAGCGTCATCATGTAGCTTTCTATATTCACGACAGAGCCATCAGCCATCACTTCATAAGCGTGTTCACTGCCGTTAGTAGATGTTGAAACAAAAATACGTCCTTGGGATTGAATGACTGCGTGACCATTTACAACATTAATACCATATGCCTTTGCATTATCTTCAGCTTCGGCATCCACATTAATAGTGCCATTATTACGAATAATAACGTTATCACCTTCAGTATATATACCACTTGCTACTGATGTTTTGCCTGATGCAGAAACATTCATTTGGCCGTTATTTGTCATTACATGGGTTGGATTACTGGGATTATTATGATCAGGTGCAACATTAGGATTGCCTTTAATGGTATGTAAGCCTGATGCATTCGCAATACCTTGTTCACTTTGTGCATGAACATTTAATTCACCATTATTAGTCAATCCATTTGCCGAATTAGTATAAATTCCTTGTGCTGTTGCACTTTTTTTAGCATCGGCAACAACGGTCATTTTACCTTCATTAATTAATGCCATATGATCACCATAACGATCATATGGATTATCAGAAAAAGATAACCCCGCATTAATCCCTGCCGCTTGGGCATCACCTTGATGGCTCTTGCTTGTTACATCAACACTCCCTTGATTGCGTATTGTTGACCAATAAGCATCCGAAGCTTGCAACCCATTTGCCACAGACAGTTCATTTTGGCTCGTGGATGAAATGACAACACTACCACCACTTTTATTGGTAAATGTTCCTGATTTAACTAACACACCACTGGCTCTGGCATCACCCGTTGTGGGTGCTACCGTTAACCTCATTTTACCGCTATTAACGGCATCAACAGGGTGACCTTCTGTATTAGCCGTTAAATCTGACAATTGAAATTCATTCGTATTCTTATCCGTTATAACTTCAATTGTGCCACTGTTATTTGGCTTTTCAGAAAAATGATACGTTTGATTTGCGTAAGCGTTACCGCTGAGAATAAGAGCTGTAGCAATTGCAGACAAACGCCACATAGTTTGGTTCTTCATCATTTACCTCTAAATCAAGATATTGTTTGATTAAAATATTTTTACTTCATTAGAAATTAATAACGAAGCCAACTTTGGCGAAAATATCTTCTTTATCTCCCCAAGACCATTCGTTTCCTTTATGTGCTTTTTGATCTTTAAATTGCAAATCAGCTAATAAAGAGAATGTTGGGTTAAATGGAATTTCGGTATACAGTGCATAGTTATTATAGTTATAACCACTGCCATCATGAGTACGAATACTGCCAATTTCCCAACGTAATTCAAGATAAGTATTATTAGCAAATCGATATTGTACTAATGGACGAACTGCAGATTCACGCCATCTAAAATCATTATCCTCAGCATGATAATAAACTTTAGCTCCCATATTAAAATTATCGGTTAAACGATAAAGATATAAAGGTTCTGTTTCGATATAAGCACCACGATCTGCTCGATCAATCCAGCCTATTTCTGTATTTAGATGCAAGAAGTTACGACCAAACCCTAAATTAATTTCAGGGCGGATGTGATACATCTGTTTTTCAGCAGAATCTTTGGCATCACCAATATGTTCATAACCTAGCTCCACACCATAACTGAAATTTTCATTAACCCAATTTATATATTTAGGTAAAAGTTGAATTTCGGTAAATGTATCACGACGAATACGATTGCCTCCTGAACCAACATATTTATTATTATCAGCTGTATCATAAATCGTTGTTTCACGAATAACATAACCCATACTTAATTTATCAGTGATTCGAGTAGAACCATCAGCAATAACAAAAGTACTTAATAATTGTCCGGGATGTTTTGAGAATTTAATATTTTCATATTCATACCCTGTAAATACACGAGTTCTTTTTGGTGCTGAATTTTGACGTGTTGCATCATCATCGACAAATATAATATCGCCAAAACTACGAGAAACACCAAATAAGTCTAAGTTTGAATTTCGAATACTCGTTGTATTTTCTTGATTATTGAGGAGCGGTTTTTCTATTTGCTGTTCTGCCAATGCTGTATTTGATGCCATCAGCAACGCAACAGGAAGAATGATCTTTTTCATGCTCTGGTAATCCTTGTCAATTCATAACTAACTCCCCCTAATTATTCTTATAATAAGACAGAATTAAGGGAAGTTATCGCGTGTTTTACTGCATGGAAGAACTGTTAATAATATTTATATTTTTATAATTATTTGGTACAAAGCCTTGATATAACGTTTCTAAATCTTTGAGATGCCCCTGACTTTCTAAATAAGTCTTAACATCATCATTAATTTCTTTGGACATTATCGCAGCAACAAACATACCAACATCCAGTGATAAGATGTTTTGAGTCATATTGCCTTTATTATCAACAGCGTCATACCATCCGTATGGAGATTGAATATTAGGATAAACTTGTTTAAGTTTTTTCAGTGCGCTAATTGCACCTTCAGGATCGACAATATAAGACAGCGCAATAGCATGAGGTGTACCAGTATTACCATCCTCAATGACATTATTAAAACGAACTTTACTTTCTGAAAGTGCTGGAACACCAAAAGAGTGGTAACCATTATCAATTCGGGCTGATGAGGAAACCATTGGAATACCGTGTTTAGCCGCATAGATCTTTTGGATTAATGTATGATCTTCAACAATCTTATAATCTGGCATAAGTTCTTTTTCATTTAGCCAAATTTGGGGCATCATCATTTGGAAATAGGCGCCATCCCACGTTAATAATGGATTATATATTTTATCGTTAATTTTATAATGCTGAGTATAGAGTTCCATTTTATGGAATGCACTTTCAGGGATAGCATTAGCGCCTAAATCTTTGGTGTCTAAAATAGCCCAAATAACAGCTGCACGACTTTCATTTCCTTTTCTGTCAAGATAATAACCTAGAAATGCATTATTCTTTGTTGACCATCCCGACGACATTAATCCTTTATTTTCATCATATAACGCAACCCAACCTTCTCTTTGTCCATCAAGAATAGCTTGAATACGTTTTACAATTTCTTGTTTATCTGGATCTGGCGAGTTCATAAAAGCCCCAGCCACTGCCATCAATGCAAAAGAAAAGTTACCATTATCTACTGCAGGCACAATTTCATCTGGATTTTTAACTAATTTATTATCACGAATATCATAAGGCCAATAAAACAAACCTTTCCATTTAGGTGCTTGTTCCATGGTGGTCAATGTCTCTTTGATTCGCTCTATCGCATCTTTATTCCCAGCTTTAGCTGACTGAGTTAACACATTGAGATATAAGCCAATCTCTGTCGTATTCGTATAATATCCAGGAACGACAGTATTACCTTCAATTCTTATGGTGTCATAAGGGACTTTGACATATTTATCAACACCGACCCCATCGCGAAAAAAATTAAGATTATTTTGAAATTCTTCTTCAAAACCCGCTGGGTATAAATGTTCAGCAACTTTGATTTCATTAATAACAACATTATTGGCTAAAGATTGCGTGCTAAAAGCCAGCAATAGGGAAGCGAGAAGCATCGAACCATTCTTAGTCATATCATTTTGCCTTCTAAGCGAAACTTATTATCAAATCGTAGAAACGTTTCTATAATCATCTCACTAATGACGCTTGGTCAAGTCAATTTATCATCATTTATTTAAAATGTGACGAGTAGTGTATTTTTATATACATTTCAGATATCAAAAATAATAAATAAAAAATAATTCATTATATTCAATGAATTACATTAATTTACCATTCTTAATGTGATGAAGATCTCGAATTAAATCGATCAAATAAATTACAGTTGACAGGATTTATTAAGCATTCATAATCTATAGAAACGTTTCAATGAAATGCGGAGTGTAGTGATGGCAGGCGTCACATTAACCAACGTCAATAAAATCTATCCAAATGGTACGCATGTACTTCATGATATTAACTTGGATATCAAAGACGGTGAATTTATGGTCATCGTTGGCCCATCTGGTTGTGCAAAATCCACCATGCTAAGAATGATCGCAGGGCTTGAAGCAATATCATCCGGTGAGCTGCGTATTGCTGATAATATCTGTAATGATATGCCTCCTAAAGATCGGGGGATTGCAATGGTTTTTCAAAACTACGCACTTTACCCGCACATGACGGCTTATGAAAATATGTCTTTTGGTCTACGTGTTTCTAAAAAATCAAAAGAAGAAATTACCAAACGTGTTTCTGAAGCAGCAGAACTACTTGAAATAACAGAACTTTTAAAACGAAAACCTAAAGAAATGTCTGGCGGTCAGTGTCAACGAGTCGCATTAGACCGAGCCATGGTGAGAAAACCTGCGGTATTTCTTTTTGACGAACCGCTCTCAAACCTTGATGCTAAGCTCAGAGTATCTATGCGATTACGAATAAGTAAATTGCATCAACAACTCCGTGAAGCCGGCAAGCCGGCAACAATGATTTATGTTACTCATGATCAAATAGAAGCCATGACAATGGGTGAACGTGTTTGCATTTTACGTAAAGGACGTATTATGCAAGTTGATCATCCTTTAAACGTTTATCACCATCCCAAAAATAAATTTGTTGCTGAATTTATTGGTTCTCCACCAATGAATATTATATCAGGACAGGTTATTCAACATCGTAATCAACTCGCCATTCAATGTGATGGAAATATATTCGTTTTACCTACAGAGAAACAAGAAAAAGCAAAAGCCTATCTCAATAAAGAGATCTATTTAGGAATTAGGCCTGAAGATATTAAAGTCATTGAGAAAATTGAAAATAATTGTTTATCAACTTCAATTCTTCGTGTTGATGCTATGGGGTCAGATGAATTTATTTATTTTCACCTAGCAGATAATGAAGTGATTTGTAAACGTCCTAATCCAGAAATAGAAATAGATAAATCAAAAAACTGTAGCTTCCATTTTAATATGGATAAATGCCATCTCTTCGATAAAGAGAACGAACAAAATATTTTTTACACTTAGTATTATCAGGATGAGTAACATGACAATTAAGCCAGTTAATAATGTGGTCTATAGTAAAAAAAACGCACTGCTCACATTTAATTTTATGCCAGGCCAAATGCTTAAAAATATTATGGCGGGTAATATTATGCTCAACCTCTTTGAGACACCCAGATTAGATACCGCAATTAGCAATATCTATCTTCGTGAGTTGAGCGATAATCATATTATTTCTACTACGCCACTTTTAACGAGTCATGCTAAAACTCAATTAAGTAAAGATACACAAGGTAATATAACTTGGCATATTGAAACTGAGAAATTTATTGCCTCGGTTACACTCTCTTTATCCGAAGATCCCGAAAATATTTATTATTACTCTGTTAATGTAAAAAATATCAGTAATAGCGCCCTTACTTTCGATCTAATTTATGGGCAAGACCTTTCTTTATCCGATAGTGGTGCAACAAAAACAAATGAGTCATATTGCAGCCAATATCTTGATCATAAAATATTTAATGTAGAACATTATGGATATATTACGTCTTCACGCCAAAACTTGCCTCAAAGTAGTGGTAATCCGTTACTACAATTAGGGAGTTTTTCTCCCGTTGTTGCTTATTCAACTGATGGCTATCAGTTTTTTGGTAAGCAATCTAAATTTACACATCAGTCAATCATAACAAAAGAGCTTACATTAGCGAATGAGAACTATCAGTATGAAATGGCCTTTATTGCCTTACAATTAAAACCCCTAGAGCTAGCCCCTCAAGAAGGATCTGACCAAGTATTCTATGGCTATTATGTTGCCAATCAGCCTGAAGCGAATATTGAACAACCTATTAGCATAAAGAAAATTACAGACAGCTATTACAAACCAGAAATTGATAATTCGACAAAATTTAGCGAAAAAACAGACGTTATATTTAATGTTCACCCATTATCAGGCGATAAACTTACCTCTCAAGAACTTGATATTTTATTTCCTGGAGAAAAAAGTTTTGAGGAAAATGAACAGGGTGAATTACTCTCTTTCTTCCAAAAAGAAGGACGTCATTACATTACGCTCGCTGATAAAGAACATTATCAAGAGCGAGCAACAGGACATATAATTTCATCAGGCAATAATCTTAATTTTAAAAATTCAATTATGAATTCAACTCACTATATTTATGGTGTTTTTAATTCACATCTGACACTAGGGAACACTTCATTTAATAAATTGCTTGGCACTAATCGCAATTTTTTAAATTTCTTTAAAAGTAGTGGTCAACGAATTCAAGTTAAATTGAATAATCAGTACCATTTACTTGCTATGCCTTCTGCCTATGAGGTTGGGTTTAACTTTTCTCGTTGGGTTTATAAATTATCAGAAGGGATGATTGAGATCCTCGCTTTCGCTAGCCATGATGAACCTATTATCCAACTTGATATTAAACTTCACAATTTTGCTCAAGCCGTAGATGTTATTGTGAGTCACCCGCTTATTATGGGAAATCAAGAAGAAGAATCTATTATTCAGGTTTCCGCACCAAGTGAAGACAATAATATACTCATTACAAGTGCAAATAATCCTAATGCTCCCCTCTTTAGCTTGAGTTATAGCCCAGAGTTTACGGATATTGAACACTATATTGATGTTGAAACAAATTCTGTTCAATACCTTATGCTTAAAGGTCAAATTCGCCACCAAGCAAGCCTTGTCTTTGGCGGTAAAAATAATCAAGTTGACACATTAGGTAAGTGGTTATCGTTTGCGAAAGAAGTCGTCAATTACGAAAGCCGCCAAGATGAGTTATTAAACCATTTCTCTATTGAATTCTCGCAAAAACCAAGAGATGCACAGAAACTAAATCACACACTACATTGGTTTACACATAATGCATTGGTCCACTACAGTTCACCACATGGGCTTGAACAACCATCAGGTGCAGCTTGGGGAACTCGTGATGTATCACAAGGCCCTATTGAATTCTTTATGTCATTAGGCCGCTATCAACATGTTGAGCATATTTTATGTGAGATGTATAGCCACCAATATTTAGAAACAGGTAATTGGCCACAATGGTTTATGTTTGATAATTATGCACATATTCAACAACAAGAATCTCATGGCGACGTCGTTATTTGGCCATTAAAAGCATTAGCTGATTACCTATTAGCCACAAATAATACCGATATCCTGAATACAGAATTACCTTATACCAGCATCAACAATAAATTTACGTTTACAACTCAAAAAGAGACGTTACTACAGCATATTTACCGTCAACTTGAACATGTTATTGAGCATTTAGTACCAGGAACTCACCTGTCTAGTTATGGTGATGGTGATTGGGATGATACCCTTCAACCAGCAAATAACTCATTGCGTAAAAACATGGTGAGTGGTTGGACTATTCCGCTGACATTACAAACATTTAAATTAATAATGAAAGCA
Source organism: Proteus sp. FME41 (assembly GCF_014897315.1). GTDB lineage: Bacteria > Pseudomonadota > Gammaproteobacteria > Enterobacterales > Enterobacteriaceae > Proteus. The sequence goes on from NZ_JABUYL010000028.1 coordinate 15,868, forward strand.
CTTGCTAATCACCCTTCATTTGCAGATTTACTCAAAAAAATTAATGACCTCTTTATTAAGATGGAAGCGGATTATCATAAATACCTAATTAAAGATGGTGTTATTAGTGGTTTTATTCATTTTAATAAAAATGATGTGGAATATTTATTACATCCTTCTGATGTTAAAACAAATATTAAATACCGCTTATTACCAGCTAATCGTTCCATTATTTCTGAATCATTTGATAAAGAAATGGCACAGAAACATATAAAAATTATCCTTGATAATTTACTTTATCCTGATGGTGTTCGCCTTATGGATAAAACTGCGCAATATAAAGCAGGCCGCCAAAGTTATTTTAAACGTGCGGAACTGGCTGCAAATCTAGGCCGCGAAGTTGGATTACAATATTGCCATGCTCATATCCGTTTTATCGAAGCACTTTGTAAAATGGGAATGGCAAAAGAGCTATTTGAGAATCTCTTTAAAATTTCACCTATTGGTATCAAAGAAAGCGTACCGAATGCTGAACTACGACAAGCAAATAGCTATTTCTCTAGTTCTGATGCAAAATTTAACGACCGTTACCAAGCCTATGATAATTTTGAGCAATTAAAAACAGGAAAAGTTGCCGCAAAAGGCGGTTGGCGCATCTATTCCAGTGGCCCTGGGATTTATATTAACCAAATTATCTCTAATGTTTTAGGTCTTCGTTATGAATTTGGTGATTTACTGTTAGATCCTGTTATTAGTAAAGAATTTGGTGATACTAGCCTTAATTTCCAACTTTATGGAAAACCCGTTGTGATTAATATTTATCCTAACGAGGGTGAATACACACCTAAACGCGTCATGCTTAATCAACAAATAGTAGACTTTACATTACAAAATAACCCTTATCGCACAGGTGGCGTTTTAATCAAGAATTCAGATGTTATGGCTTATTTATTGGATAACAACACACTTGATATTTATCTATAAATATCAGAGTAAAGCTTAGAATTTGGCTCTTGCTACTCATCGTAAGAGCCGACTAAGTGGTATATTCACGTATTGTGTGTTTATTTTTTGAGGGATGAAGATGAGTGTTACCATAAAAGATGTCGCTAAAAAAGCAAATGTTTCAATCTCTACAGTATCTTACGCTATAAATGGCAGCCCGAAAATTACTGAAAAAACACGCCAATATGTACTGAAAATAGCAAAAGAGATGAATTACATTGCCAATAGCAATGCCAAAATGCTTAAAACTAAACGCAGTGGTGCTATAGGCCTCTTTTTTAACTCTTGGTTTGGGCCTATCTACAGTGAATTAGTCCGTGGTATTCAAGAGCAAACACACAGTGAACAATATGATTTAGTTGCCTGTAGTCTTTATGGTGGTGAGCAATCAACCGCTCATAAATATTTACGTGAACGCATCGTTGATGGTGCCATTATTTTATCTAGCTCATTTGATAATGAATTTATCAAATCTATCGCATCTGAAAATTTGCCTGTAGTTGTATTAGATAGAGAATTAAAAAGCCCCCATATTTATAGTGTATTGATTGATAATTTTGGTGGCGCTTTCAAGGCTGTTAACGCATTAGTAAATGCGGGGGCAACCGAGATTACCTTTTTTAGTGGCCCTGAAGGTTCTTATGATAATCAAAAACGTTTAGACGGTTTTATTGCCGCACTAGGTTATAACCGTATACCTTTAAATCCAGGCCTTATTATTCATTCAAATTTTACCGAAGCAGATGCTTATCAAAAAATGAATGCATTAATTGAGACAGGTAAAATGCCTTCTGCCATATTTTCTGCTAATGATGAAATGGCAATCGGTATTTTAAGAGCGGCCAAAGAACATAACATTCAAATTCCTGATCAATTAAAAATTGTAGGTTTTGATAATATTTATGCATCAAATATTTTAACGCCTGCACTAACAACAATAGATCATCATAAATATGAAATGGGTGTTCTCTCAGCAAAGATTTTATTAAAAGCGATTAGAGAAGAAAGTAATATTGATGAAGTCACTTTTCTTCCTACAGAATTAATAGAACGTGAAACACTTTAATTTATTTTAATCTCATCAGGATCACAGTTTATGAAATTAGTTTGTTTAATTACGGCTGCACTACTCTCTTTTTCAACTGTTGCAGCAGAAAGATTAGAAATTATGGTTCCAAGTGGGAATTATGTTTCTTTTATTCGTAATACTGTTGTTCCTGAATTTAAAAAACAACATCCTAATGTTGAGCTTGTTGTCTCTAATGATGAACAACTTGATACACGAATGGCTGCGGGTGATAATCCCAATATCTATATTGGTGTTTATGGTTATCAACCTGCTCATTTAGCCAAATTAGGAAAACTCGCTTATTTAGACAAATTTGATGGCTTCAGTGAATTAATAAACCGTATTGACAGTCATTTTTTACATCAAAATTTTGGTCGCACTTATTATATTCCTTGGAATGCAACCACTCAGATGATGATTTATAATAAAGCACTCTTTATTGAAGCAGGATTAGATCCAAACTCTCCACCCGAAACGTGGGATGAATTTCTAATTGCAGCAGAGAAAATCTCTTCTCTACCTACCAGAAAAGACGGTAATAAGGTTTATGGTACCGTCTTTTGGAATGATGTATTGTCATTCGGTAGCTGGTATTGGAACCTACTTGCACCTATTTATTACAACGTTAATCAGGGCAATTTTCAGTTACTCAATAAATACGGTACTGATGTTATTTTTGATAAACCTGAAGCACGTATGGCTGAATTTATTTCTTTGATGCAACGAGCACAAAAATATGCACCGCCAACGATGGAAAAAAGCTTTTTTTCTCGAAACATTGGTATGTGGTTACAGTTTGGTTTTGGATGGAAAGCATCATTAACTACAGCAGCAGGAACCCCCATGGTGATTGGTGATGATGTAGGTATTGCTCCTATTCCCGTCATGAAAAAAGGAGATATTCATTATTCAATCCTGGATGGTAGAGCGATTATGGTTTTTAAAAACACATCAGAGAAAGAGAATTTAAGCTGGGATTTAATTAATTTATTGATGCGTGATGATATTAATTTAAAAGCCAATATCGAATTAGGTCAGTTACCAACGTTAAAAGCATTAAAAGATCATGATTATTTTCAAAGTGATGAAGCTAAACCCTTTGTTAAACAACTTGACCATGCATTATTAAGTGAACCTCATGCTAAAGTTACTGATATTGCAGAAATTTTCTTATCAAACTATGCAAGAGTTGTATTAAAAAATGAATTAACACCAGAACAAGCTGTTAATCAATCAGCCAAAGCTGCACGTGAAATATTAAACGACAAATAGAGTATTCTATTTTTATCAAAATAAAAATTTAAACTATTACGCTAATTTAAATAATACAATACTAATAACTTAGTGTTTTTCTAAGGAATCGACATGAAAAACAAGAATATTTTAGTGGGATATCTATTCCTATTTCCCTGGATAATCTATTTTGTTGTCTTTATTTTATATCCATTTTTCTTATCTTTTCAAAATAGCTTTCTTGATATTAATGTATTAACACCAGAAAATACTCAATTTGTGGGAATAAAAAACTGGGTAGAGGTTTCAACCGATGGCCTGTTTTGGAAATCAATATTCAATGTTATTTTCAACCAAGTTATTTTTGTTTTTCTCACTTTTATTGTCGCAATGGGAATGGCACTACTTCTTCATGAAGTTACTCATTTCGGTGGTGTTTTTAGAACAATTATGTTTATTCCTGTTATTACATCCATCACAGTAGCAATGATAATTTTTAATTTTATTTCAAGTCCAACGGGGCCAATTCAAAGTCTCATGCTTGATTGGAATATGATTAATGCACCTGTCTTTTGGAAATTTGATGAATGGCTTCCAATGCCAATGATTGCTGTCTTTAGCACATGGAAATGGTTTGGTATTCAAATGATTATTTTTCTTGGCGGCATCGCTAGTATTAATCGTTCTCTTTATGAGGCGGCAGATATTGATGGAGCATCATGGTTAAGAAAAATGTGGAGCATTACGTTACCTTTATTAAAACCCCAAATTATTTTTGTGATGACCATTAATATTATTAACGGTATGCAGATGTTTGTCGAAGTTTTAATGAATTTTGATTTATCTGGTGGGCCTTATAATTCTGCCTTAACACCTGTACTGTATTTGTATAAAACAGGATTCTCTGATGTAAAAATGGGAATGGCATCAACAATAGGATTATTACTAGCAACAATTATCTATATTTTCACCATGTTGCAATTAAAACTAACTCAAGATAAGGAACATAGATAATGCGTTTTAGTAAAAGAAATCTTATTATTTATAGCTTACTTATCGTAGCAAGCTTAGTTGTACTCTATCCATTCTTCTTTATGATTATGAATTCATTTAAATCAGGAAGTGAGATAATTAATACCCCGAATGCCTTGCCCAGTAAATTCTCTTTTGAGGGTTATATTGAGGCATTTAGAAGTTTAAATTTAGGGCGCATCTTTTTTAATACGTTGTTTATCTCTCTGACTGTGACGGTATCTAATACGCTTCTTTCATCAATGGTTGCATACGCAATTATTAAAATGAATTTACCTGGAAAAGAATTCTGGCTAAAGTTAATCCTTACCTCAATGATGGTGCCTGCAATTCTGTTTACCATTCCGACGTATATGATGTTGTATTCTTGGGATTGGATTAATACATTTCAAGCACTTATCGTTCCCGGAATGATCAGTGCCTATAATATCTTTTTATTAGTTCAATTCTTAAAGCAAGTTGATAATGCCTATATTGAAGCTGCGCGTATCGATGGTGCGGGCGAAATAACCATCTTTTTTAAAATAGTATTACCGATGATCCGCCCTGCACTCGCCACCGTTGCTATTCTAACCTTTATGGGAGCTTGGAATGATTTTATGGGGCCTCTGCTTTATGTCCGTGATGACTCATTAATGACACTTCAACTTGCACTCTTTAAATTTGTAAATGATGTTCCGACTGAAAACCTTGAACAACTGTGGGCAATGACAACCATGATTGCGATTCCCGTTGTTTTCATCTTTTTCTTTCTACAACGTAATTTCATTAAAGCCTTTACCGGTATTGGAGTTAAATAATTATGAGTGGAAGAAATAGCATTATCATATTAATCGCGCTTATTTTTATTGCCTACTTTACTGGTTGGTACAGTGTTTATCAAAAATCTAAACTTTATTATCATTTTGCTGAGCAACAATATGAGAAAGGTAACTATATTTTAGCGTTGAAAGGCATTAATAAAATTGAGCTTTACCCCGAAGATGATTATTTTGGCGGTTATCAAAATGTTATTGAAGCATGGAAAAATGGATTGTTCGTTTTTTATCCTGATTTTTATTATCAAGCACTAGAACGAAGCCAATCTATATTGCAAAAATCAAGCGATAAAGAACTAAAGGATTTTATTTACACCTATATCGAAATTGATATTCGTTATATTCCAGAAGCTGCAACATGTTTATTATCTCGCTATAAAAAAGAGAATAATAAAGAAGGCGAACACGAGATGACTCAATTTTTAAATGACGCATTCCCAGCTTATAAATGGCAAGTATCACCATTATTAATAAACGGTTGCCAAATAACTGAATAGTTTATATTCACTTAATCATAAAATGGAAAACGCGATGAACAATATTTATCGAGACCCCACACAGCCAATTTCTGTTCGTATTATTAATTTATTAAACCAAATGTCATTAGTGGAAAAAGTTGGTCAACTTTGCATGAATCCAATGCTAGAGTTTGCACAACATCAAGATAAATATAATGACCTTATTCGTCAAGGGCGATGCGGTTCACGTATATTAGCTGACACTGCATGGGCGGGTAACGCGCCAGCCGAAATTATAAATCCAATAGAATTAAATCAAATTCAGCGAATTGCAATCGAAGAAAGCCGCTTAGGTATTCCTATCATTTTTGCCCGTGATGTTATTTATGGGCAGGCAACGGTATTGCCGATTCCTTTAGCTCAAGCTGCATCATGGGACCCTCTTTGTGTCTCTGAAGCTTATCGCTATATTGCACGTGAAGCATCATCTCTTGGTATCCACTGGACGTTTGCTCCGATGCTTGATATTGCTCGTGATCCTCGTTGGGGCCGTGTTATTGAAACATTTGGTGAAGATCCTTATTTAACCAGTCAATTTGCAAAAGCGGTGGTAACGGGTTTTCAAGGAACCGATCTTAGTCAACCAGATTCACTATTAGCATGTGCCAAACATTTTGTCGGTTATGCGGCGGTTGAAGGTGGGCGTGATTACGATACAACTGAGCTTTCTCAAAATACCCTGCATAATGTGCATTTACCCCCCTTTGAAGCCGCGATTGAAGCTGGCGTAGGTTCTGTAATGACGGGCTTTTGTGATCTTGGTGGCACGCCTGTCAGCGCATCAACTCCGCTTATTCGCCATTGGTTAAAATCACAACAAAATTTTAATGGATTAGTTGTAAGTGATTGGGGGGCAATTTCTGATTTAGCTTATTTTGGTATTGCTACTGATGCAACTGATGCTGCCAAACAAGCCATTATTGCAGGTATTGATATGGCAATGACGAATGAAGCCTACGAAGGCCATCTTGAAAAATTAATTGAAAATCAAGAGATCGATATTTCATTAATTAATGATGCTGTTTATCGTGTTTTACATTCAAAATTTAGTTGTGGATTATTCGAAAATCCTTATGTAGATGAAAATAAACATTTGACTACATTACGGCATCCTGAACACGTTAAAAAAGCACAAATTTTGGCTGAAAAATGTATCGTGATGCTTAAAAATAAACATAATATATTGCCTCTAAATTCAACCCATAAACATACTATTGCCGTTATTGGCCCACATGCCCATTCTCAACGTCAGCATTTAGGATCGTGGTGTTTAGATGGGAATTCAAATGATGTCATTTCTATTTATCAGGGCATAAAAAGTATCGAAAATAACTGCAATGTGATAACAGATAATAGTGAATTTAGTGATGAGATGATCGAATGTGCTCATCGTGCCGATATTGTTGTACTTTGTGTGGGTGAAAGCCATCGGCGTACTGGAGAGGCTCGTAATATTGCCCAATTGCAACTCCCTCCAGGACAAGAAGAACTTATTAACGCTGTAGGGGAAATAGGCAAACCACTTATTATAGTACAATGTACGGGGCGCCCTGTTCCATCAAAAGCGATAGAGCAATATGCTGATGCTTTATTAATGAGCTGGCAACTAGGAACAGAAACAGGAAACAGTATTGCAAATATTTTATTTGGTCATACTAATCCTAGTGGCAAATTACCGATTACCGTCCCCCGAACAACAGGACAAATTCCAATATATTATGGTCGTAAGCAGTTAGGTAAAATGCGTGCTTATCAAGAATATCAACCGTATAAAGACAGTAGTGATACGCCTCTTTATCCTTTTGGCTTTGGGTTAAGTTATTCACAATTTAGTTATAGTCAACCTCACATTAAACATGCAGAAGTGAGCCAAGATAAACCACAACAAATTACGATTACACTATCAAACACCAGTAAAATTGCAGGTGCAGAGATAGTACAATGTTATATACGTCAACATGTTGCGTCAACATCGCGGCCTGTACGTGAATTAAAAGGCTTTGAGCGCGTATGGCTTGAACCTGGTGAATCAAAAGAAGTAATATTTACACTTACCGCTAAAGAATTATCATTTTTTAATATAAATAAAGTTATGGCTATAGAGCCTTCACTAATTACTGTGTCTGTTGGAAGTGATAGCAATACAAATAATAGCGTTGATTTTAAATTAATTTAAATTTTAATATCTCATGACTACATACAAGATTTAAATATTATGTTTACAATAAAAAGATCACCATAATCAACGTGATCTTTTTATTTATAGAGATATCACAATACTATCTCCAACATCATGTATTATTTAAATATCAAACTAACCCAACCATTTCTCATTGAGAGGAAATTATCTTTCTCCTCATAAGATGAGCCAAATAAAACCTATAGCATATTACTGCAATGCTATTAGTATTAACACTTGGATTACTTTAATACAGATTATCACTATCAACTTTAGTTATTTATCACTTTTAAAGTCATTATTGCATTATTACTTTGATTAATAATAAACAATTAGCATATATGACGATAAAAAGAGTAACTTATTGTAACGGTAAATACCTCTGTGAATATACGTATTATTTAATATAGTATTGCTCACATGATTTCAAATATACTCAATAAGTATTTTATAGAACAATCATTTAATGACACTTAAATAACGTTAATTTATTCTTATTGCAATATAATTTAGTATAACTACATAGTATAAAACATATCCCCTAAGAGAAATACTTTAGGCTTATTATTACTATAAATTCATACTTGTGAAATGTTATTATTTACATTCTGTTTCAATTATCAACACTAATAAATATTAATTTTTAATAAACTAATTGTAATGAGTTTTATTAATTATTTAGATTGAAAGGTGTTTAAATGAATATAAAAATGTTTATTATTTCATTGTCATTGGTTACTTTTGGCGCACACGCATTGGTTATTAATGAAAATAATCCACCAGAGTATCAATCTTTTAAATCAAATTATTCTGATATGATTGAATTAGCTAATAAATCACGTTTACCACATCGTATTTTTTACACTTCACCAAGTACAGGGAGAAATGCGTTATGGTTTGATGCAATCAAACACGGTGATTTAAACGAAGTTAAAAAAATGCTTGCCAATGGCCAGGATATTGAAGCAAAAGACACTGGTAGTTTAGACCAAACCGCACTAGGTTGGGCGGCATTTATTGGTGATGAAGAGATGGTTGATTATTTAATTTCTCAAGGTGCTAATTTATGGGCTACAGATAAAGGTGATGTTTATAATGTCTTTAAATCAGCAGTATTAGGAAATAATGTCAATGTAGTAAAAAAAATTCACGCTCTAATGAGAAGCGATATTGAGATTAATAATCAAAGAGTAGAAAGTGATGGTGAGACCTTTATTATGATTGCGGCAAGCAACAATCGGATTAATACCGTAAAATACCTTCTATCTAAAGGTGCCAATATCAACCTCGTAACGACGACTCAAGATAAATCATTGTTCTCTTACAATCACAGTGCTCTAAGTTATGCTTGCCAAAATAATCTTAAAGAAATGCAGACATTGCTGATTAAAAATGGTGCTATAAACCATAGAACAGGAACAGCTTCCTGCAGCTAATACACAGGATTATTTACAGGATCATGCCATCTCATATAAGATGGCATTTATGTTATTTTTTCTTGAGGTTAAAAAATAAAAAAGCACTTCATGTATTAATTGGGAACTTAGCATTAATGAATACGCCGATAACATCACGTCTCAGATTACCTTTTTCTTTCTAAACACCACAATCTCGCTAGGTTGCGTTATTGACTGGCTATCCTCAAAAACGATAAAATCCGCTTTTTTAGCCTCTAAAATAAGACTTTGAGGTGTAACACCGAGTATAAAAGAAATAGTAACCAATTGATCTACAGCTATTTTTAAATGACCATTTTCCAAGTGTGAATAATGCTGCATACTTATTCCCAGCTTTTCAGACATCTCATTTTCCGTTATTTTCAATTGCTTTCTTATCATTTTTATTCTATTCCCAACTTTGGTGTTAATCATCCCTCTATTCCCCTTTCACTATTAGATGATTATATCGATAAAACACCGAATTACAGTTTAAAAACCACCATTTCATAAACTGTAAATACTTAATCATTGGTTATTGAATGCAAGTAACACTACTTATTTTCTCAAACTCTGTTAATAAGGTTATTCCGATATTTAAAATTTAAATTTATTTACATTTCTATAGATTATTTTAAGTTAAATCAAATTTAGAATACCACTATGGTATTAAGTGTTGAAATAAAATGACAACCAATAAGTTAGTGTAGGTTATAAATATTTATAAAAAATAATTATCAATGATATACAAACAATATAAATTTATGACTATCTTTTATTACCATAACTTAGATAATAGTATATTAATGCTATTATTTAAGTTATATTTCATTAACTATTAATTACTTTAATTCAAATTTACTCTTCCTATTTTATTAAATAAACAACCATTATTTAAACAAGTATAAAATAAAGTAAATCTTACTTTAAGTGATTATATTCACTGAGTTATTTTAAATTTCAAATTGTTTTTTATAAAATAATTTATATATTGTTTTTGCATTAAAATACATTAGAATTCATTAACACTTAATTATTCTTAGGAAATAAAAATGAAAAAATGGACTTGCATTAAATGTGGTAAAAAAGAGATACCTCAATATACAGAGTATTGTGACGAGTGCGAAAAAGGATCATTTAAAAAGATTGGTGGATGGCTTATTCTTCCTGCATTAAGCTTACTGTTTATGCTTATTTCAGGGTTACTTAATATCTATCAAACACTCATCGAGGTCATTCCTATTTATAGCAATATTACAACCATGGGACGCTATTTTGTCGGTTTAGGATTTGCTTTAGATTTAGCCTTATTCGTACTTATTGTAATCACGACCATCTTTTTCTTTCAAAAACGTAAAAAAACGCCCACACTTTATATTAGCCTTCTGATAGCGAATATTGCAACACAAGGACTTATGATTTTATTAATGGACAATGTATTCAAACTTCCAATAGAGTCTGAATATACTTTTGATATTATTAGAAGTATTTTCCACGCCGTTATCTGGGTTTCTTATTTTAAAATATCTGTTCGCGTTAAAAAAACTTTTGTGAATTAAAAAAACACTCTGTTATTTAGTATAAAAAAACCCTCTATAAGAGGGTTTTTGCATTTTAGTCTAATCAGAATCTGTAAAGGCTAAATGGTTTTGGATCTAAAATAGGTTTTTTACCAAGTAATAAATCTGCCGTTAATTCTGCTGATACAGGGCTTTCTGTCATCCCCCAACCTGTTGCTGTATTAATCACTAAACCAGGGTATTCTTTAACTTCTGAAATAATTGGGTTTTCATCTGGTGCGATAGCCATTGCACCACTCCATTGATCAATTAATTTCGATTCTTTAAAGGCTGGGAATTCTGCTTTTAATTTTTCTAATGAAGCATTTAGCTCAGGTAAATCTGGCAGTGCTGTCATATTTCTAAATTGCTCAAACGGAGAAACTTCATCTAAGTTCCAATGCGTTGATTGCATAAATGAATTGATTAATTGTTCATTTAAAGAAATATGCACAGGGAAATCAGGTAGTGCTAATAATGGCAGATATTTATAACCATAAGTGAAAGATTCTTTCACTACTGGTGCCACAATAACACGAGGAGAAGTTGCATAAGTACCATCAGCTTGTTCACGGAAGAAAATGCCACCCGGTAAAGCGACGTTACCACCCGGTGCCGTTGGTGAACCACTAATTAACTGTTGAGACTGATAGGCAGGCAGTGTTGGAACATCAACATTAAGGTTTTGCATAAATAGGCGCGACCAAACACCACCAGCAACAACAACTTGAGAAGTTTTAATTGCACCTTTCTCTGTTACAACGTCAGAAATCACACCCGCTTGTGTTTCTAAGCCACGAGCCGCACATTGAGTGTAAATTCGAACGCCCATTTTTTTCGCGTATTCAGCCATAACGAAAGTTGCAACTTCAGGATCGAAGCTACCAGAATCTTCTTCAAAGCCAGCAATTTTCCAATCTGTTGTTGCACCGCGAAGACGTTGATTTAATTCAGCCCCTTCAATAATTCTGGTTTTAAATGGAATATCTGAGCCAACATTTTGACTTCTTTCGTCAATCCATTTTCTTACGTTTACTAAATCTTCTTCATCAAGAGGAACTTCAACGCGACCTTGTGTACGATATGTGGTATCAATACCTACTTTCGCATTCATTTCACGCCAGCGATATTTACCTAGATGGTGTAATAAGAACGTTTCATCCGGCATTTTATAGCTAATTGCTTGACCGTAGAATCTAGAAGATTGCTCACCCGCGATATTACCTTTCTCAACAATAACAACCGATAAACCCCGTTCTACAAGATTAATGGCGGTCATAATACCGAGAATACCCGCACCAATAACAACAACATCAGCTTGTTTTGGTAAAGCCCCTTCCGTACCTTCAACAAAACCATGTCTTGGTGTACCCGGAACAAAGCGCCCTTCGCGAGTTAACACTGGTGTTAAAATCCCCGCACCAGCCGCTACAGCAACGACTGTTCCACCAATGATAAATTTTCTTCTAGATATCGCCATTTTACACGTTCCTTTTACTCGATGAATTATTAGCATTAAAACAATAACGCTATCTTATTTCATTTGTAAAGCATTAGTAAAGTATTTGTAAAATATTTTATCCTGTTTTTTCCATCAAAATTTGTACTATTTAATTTACTTATACAAAGAAGGGAGATAATCACCACATTGTTTTTTATCGATTATTTAAAGCCTTTGAGTAAAATAGAGGCACCCTACCCTAGTCGTTTAATTTGATTTTTAACTAGGATATGAAATATTTCACTACTATGACAATTTGGTCTATTTGCTAAAAGCATATATTTTTTTATTCAAATAACCAAAGTGCTAATTGAAAATAATAAATTTCTTAACAAATAATCCGCAAGATTATTAATGTAACTGAGGTATAAAAGCATATAAAAAATAACAGTCACTATTTTAACTATAATTTTTGACTGATAATTTAATCGCTATTTGGAAGAAAATAGGGAGGTAATAAAAATAGTCATCTTTAGATAATATTTATCTCTATACTTGATTAAATATTAAGTGGTCATTTTTCAACCAAAACAAAAATAAGTCGTTTTTTGATTGGCATTATAAAAGTGATGTCATTTTTTCTTTATAAATCAACGCTGTTACAATTTGAAACAAAATACACATTTTGTTACATATTAAAAATCCATGTACATTAGAACAGACTGGCTTTAGCGAGATTTCGGACATTTACGAAAGTGAATCGTATAAGTAAATACACTTATTATAAGAAACGAAAGCAGTAAATATCGTGTGAACAATTATTTTACGCGAAGTCACTTATCCTACGAGGATACAACGCCCTTTCTCTCTCCCCCTTTCTTTACTTCCCTCCAAAATTACTTAAGCTACTCTTATCAAATCGCAGTGCGCACTGGCTGATTTTTATCGAAAGGACTTCAACAAAATGATTTTGTTGAGAAACGATTACTCACTGTAAATTAAGGACTTGCCATGCCAACTCCATGCTATATCTCTATCGAAGGGAAAACCCAAGGTAACATCACTGCGGGTGCATTTACCGCAGAATCCGTCGGTAATATTTATGTTCAAGGCCACGAAGATGAAATGCTGGTGCAAGCATTCTCTCACGTAGTCACCGTACCGACTGATCCACAATCGGGTCAGCCTTCAGGTCAACGTGCCCATAAACCATTCCGTTTTACGGTGGCGTTAAACAAAGCCGTTCCCCTGCTGTATAACGCATTAGCCTCAGGCGAAATGCTGCCAAAAACCACGTTAAAATGGTATCGCACTTCGGTTGAAGGGAAACAAGAGCATTTCTTCACCACCACATTAACTGATGCGACTATCGTCAACATCGATTGCCAAATGCCACACTGCCAAGATCCAGCCAAATCAGACTTCACACAACTGATCGAAGTCTCTCTTTCTTATCGCAAAATTGATTGGGAACACACGGTTGCAGGCACGTCTGGCTCTGACGACTGGCGCGCCCCTCTCGAAGGTTAATCCTTCTTTTCACCTACACACCAAAGTGTGTGGGTGTTTCTTTGCATTTTCTTAATGGATAAAACAAGCGGTAGCTTGCTCAGTGGATATTGGAGCGAAAGATGTTTGCGAAAGATAAAAAAAATAATCTCACCTCTCAGCTTGGTGGATTAAAAAAGAAGGCGCTCGACAAAGCGCAAGAATTAGCGATTGCTAAAGCAACATCGACACTTTCGGCCTCTACTCAGCAAGCGCTCGCCACAGCAAAAACGGCACAACAAGGGCTTTCGCAAGCCTCGTCAATGGCCTCTCAAGCCTCATCGCTTATTCCCGGTGGCGGTTTTGCCGGTGGAATAAATAACGACGATGTACCGGGGCTGACCTTCTCTGAAGGATTGGCTAAAAATAAAGCCTATGCACAGCTGTTAGATTCGCTATTAGGTGCGGTATCACCTTCTGGTTTAGTTTTCACTTGCCAAATTGCAGGCTTACCGGAAAGCACCTTTCAAGTCACGGAATTTAATTTAAATGAAGGGTTATCACGTTTATTTTCGCTGTCAATTAGCGCAGTCACCACCTTACCTTTTATCGATTTTCAATCGCTATTGGGTGTGGCGTCCTCGTTAACCATTAAGCGTAATGGTAAAGAAATCCGTACTGTACGCGGGATCTTAGCGGGTGCCGTACAAGGCAATACCGACGGTGTAAAAACGTGGTATCACTTCGATATTCGCCCTGAAATGTGGGTGATGACGCTTAATCAAGACAGCCGTATTTTCCAGCATAAAAAAGTGCCTGAGATTTTAAAAACGCTGTTGGAAGAAGCCCATATCAAAGCAGACAGCAAATTCTATCGCGATGATTTACACCAAAAACGCCCCTATATCACGCAAAAACGAGAATCCGCCTATGCGTTTTGGTGTCGTTTAGCCTTTGAAGAAGGGATTAACTTTTGGTTTGAAGAGAACCAACTGTTTTACAGCGATGAACATATGGGGATGACAGCGGGCATTCACCTGACCTATAACCCGCAAGCCGAAAGCGATATTACGGATAGCACCGCGACCACATGGCAATACGGCGAATATCTCTGTGTGGATGAAACCATTCAGAAAGACAATAATTTTATCCGCCCTTCTTACCCACTGGCGCATCAAGCCAAATTAGAGAAAGGCGGTCAACATAGTGTGTTCGAAAGCTATGGACGCTTTCAAGAAGATGCACAAGCGGCCCCTTTCACGGCCATTCGTTTTGAACAACTGCGCAACGGCAGTCGAGTTGGACGCGCCAGCACCAACTGTTTCGCCTTAATGCCGGGCAAGATTTTCTCGCTGAGCAATCACCCTAGTTTAATGATGAATGATAACTGGCAAGTTATTCAAGTTTCGCATCATGGCGTACAGCCATTAGCAGATAACAGCGGTGGCGAAGGTACACAGCTTTCTAATAGTGTCGAGTTTATTCCCGGCACACAAGAATGGCGACCGCCACATCATTACAAACCGACGGCTGATGGCGATGAAGTTGCCACGGTGGTAGGCCCTCCCGGTGAAGAAATTTACGTCAATGAAGTGGGTGCCGTAAAAGTCTATTTTCATTGGGATCGCTATGGCAAACCCGATCACAGTGCCTCGTGCTGGGTGCGTGTAGCAATGGGTTGGAATGGCAATGGCTATGGTTTTTCTGCCGTACCGCGTATCGGGCAAGAGGTGATTGTCTCTTATCTTAATGGCGATATTGATAGACCGATTATCACAGGGTGTACCTATAACGGTCGCAACGCACCCCCGCTGAAATTTCCTGAAAATATGACCCGCACAACAATCAAAACCAAAACCCATAAAGGGGATGGTTTTAACGAACTGCGCTTTGAAGATGCGGGTGGCAAGCAGGAGATTTTTATTCATGCGCAGAAGGATATGAATACGGTGGTGCTCAACAATCGCACCACGCATGTACTCAATAGCCACACTGAGATCATCGATAAAAATCAAGAGATGCAAGTAAAAGGTAATCGGACTGAAACTATCAATGAAAATAACACCGAAACTGTCGGTCAGCATAAAAAAATCAGTGTGGGTAATACGTTAGCGATTGATGCAGGCGATGCCCTTGAACTGCGTTGCGGTGCCAGCGTGTTAAGAATGGATAGTGCAGGCCATATCACCATTAATGGTACGGAATTTAGTTTTGAAGCCTCAGGTCCGGTGCAGATCACGGGCAAAGATATTGACTTGAATTAAGAAGGTGAAAATGGAATTTCGCAACTTAACCCCGTTTTCAGTCATGAATTACAAGATGTTAGATACCTCTGATATCGAGCATCATGTTGTCGTGATGAAAGTGGGTTACGACTTACTACCCACACCAGAAATGGGGGGTTATCAGCCTCATCTTTCAACAAAATTTCCGCTGATTTTACAAGATGAGTATGTATCAACCATCAATACGTCTTCTGTT
Organism: Proteus sp. FME41; assembly: GCF_014897315.1. GTDB lineage: Bacteria > Pseudomonadota > Gammaproteobacteria > Enterobacterales > Enterobacteriaceae > Proteus. The sequence goes on from NZ_JABUYL010000028.1 coordinate 32,106, forward strand.
TTTTATGAAAGTGATTTAGCGCCTTTTAAACCTTTTTGTGATGTGATCATAAAAGGAATGGCGTATGCACCTAATGGCATTCCTAGCGAGTCGATTGTCGCATCTGTCACCTTAATGGATGCAGAGAAAAACACCTTACTTTATAAACCATTACGTTGCACTGGTGTTCGGCAATTCATTTATGACGAGCAAAAAAAATCGTGGCAATTAACACGACCTAAACCTATACGACAATTACCAATAGATTATCGTTATGCTTTTGGGGGTGAAAATAAAATCTATGCCGATGAACAATTACAACGCACATTAAATAAAGAAAATTTATTACCTGGATCAGTGCGTGTTAATCATCCCGAGGGGGAATCAGCGCCTATTGCACATGCTGCTTATGAATATAATCCATTAGGACTAGGATTTATCACTCCGTGGTATCAGCAAGCAAAAGGTATTACCTCATTTTCAGCTCCTCAAATTGAATCATTAAGCACCCCCATTACGGCTGATTGGATTAATCAGCAACTCAATGCTAGCACTTTTCAACAACAACCCGCGGGTTTTGGTGTTATTGGCCGAGCATGGTTACCGCGTCGTTTATTAGCTGGTACTTATGATGATGAATGGATTAATTCTCGCCATCCGTATTTACCTTATGATTTTGATTTTCAATATTGGAATGGCGCGCCTGCTGACCAACAAATTCCTTACCCGAAAACTAATTTCACATTGAAATGTGAGAATTTGACCCCGCAAGGTTATTTGCAAACTACATTACCTGAGCATCGCCCTTTTGTTTTATTGCGTATGCAAGATGGCTTGTTTATTCCTATCAAATTGAATTTAGACACACTTGTTATTGATACTGAAAAACAGCAACTTGCACTGACTTATCGACTAGCGTTTGAAGCATCACTTCCTATTCGCGTTTGTGAAGCCCGTTTTGAAATCAATCCTGATGCACCTTTAGTGCGTTTTGCCCAACCACAAGAGGCGCAAACTCATGGCTGATAATTATATTGCAAGACAACAAGATGCTTGGCTCGTTATTAGTTTAGTCCCCGATGTTTGCAAAACACCAATAGGACCTTCAACTCCGCCGATCCCTTATCCCGTTGTGGCAAAACTCGAAACCGCTGTTGGCTCAGTGCCTACGGTTAGAGCAAATAACCACCCTGTTGTTGTTCTTAATCAAAGTGTTATTCCCACCACAATGGGTGATGAAGCAGGTGCAGCAAAAGGGATAAAAAGTGGCACCGTGGCGGGTAAGTGTTACCCCAAAGAGCACTCGAAAAGCGTTAAGGTCAATAAAAAACCCATTTTACGTCATGGGGATAAGTTTTGGATGAATGGGGAATAACACATGTCTGAAAATAAAAATAACCATGATGTTCTACGAGTTATTGCTGATGGTGATGAAAAAAAATACCCTCCATTCGAGTCGGTAAAAAAGCGTGTCAAAGATTGGGGCATGTTCACCAAAGCACATAATGACACAAAAAATATTGATGTCATTTCTATTGATTTCTTCGATCATGACGATGAACAGATTTCAATGGGAGAATATTCGAGAGAAGAGTATAACCAGCTACGTGAACAAAATCCTTCGCTAAATTTCCCAGAATTAATTTCACTCACGACTTTTGATAACTCAACAGGATTTGTAACATCTAAAGCACTAGAAGATAGTAAAAGCGCTACCATTAGTGGTACCGGAAATACATTAGGTGAGATCACTCATCAAGCTAAAGCATCGAGTGGCTCACCAGCTCAAGCAAACCCTATTGTAACCCCCGAAACACCAACAGAAAAACACGTCTTTAAACGCCATTCATTATCGTTACTCAATGCAAAAGAAAGTGCTCAACTTCACCAATGGGCGAACCAAAAAAAAGCAGAGCTTAGTGCGGCTATTGATAATCCCAGTGAAGGTCTTTGGGGGGCTGGAAAACAATTTTATAATGATGGCGTAGATATCGCAGAACTCACCGCTTCAGCCTCAGCCTATTATTCTGCGATGACCTCAGCGAGAAACTCCATTATCGCCAAAACTTTTGGTTTAGATAATGTAGCTAAAAATCAAGCCAAACAAGTAACAGAACATCTTGAAACTGCTAAAAATATTAATTTCAGCGAGGCAAAAACCACATTAAATACGGATGCAGAAAAAGGTGGTGCCTTTCTCTATGAAGCAGGAACGCTGTTAAGTGTCCCTGGGGCCGTAAAACACGGTGGTAAAACAGCAACATCAAAAGCAAATCAGATACGTAAAGAATTAGATAGCACTATTGGAAATGTTGATACTGCTATAGCAAAAACAGCTTCAAAAGAAAAACCAATCACCAACGTAGATAATATCAAGCCAGACACCGCACCAATAAATAAAGCGCCAGAAAAACCAGTTGATCCTGTTGATAATGCAAAACCCTCCACCGAGGTTGCACCTAAACCCACAGAAAGTGCAAAACCAGACTCAGGTGCAACCATCAAAGAAAAGCCTGCAACAACGGATACGCCTAAAACAGAAACACCATCAACGAAAGTTAATGATGAAAAAAGCAATACCCAGAGCTCTGATACAGGGAAAAGCCAAGATAACCAAAAGAAAAATACTGAAGGTGATCCCGTTGATTTAGTGAGTGGGGACTTTATCCAGATTTGGCCTGTTATTTCGATCCCCGGCCTTTTACCTATTGAACTCAATAGGGCTTACTATTCTACCCAATCACCTAAAGGGCTTTTTGGCAGTAAATGGGGAGATAACTGGTCAATGTCATTAACACTGCATCATGGCAGTGTTGATTTTCAAGATCCAGATGGCAACCATTATACCTTTTTGACTCCCTCTGACGAAGTGTGCTCACGTAACCAACGTGTTCCTCATTACTTACTGTTAGGTAATAAAAAAACAGGATTGTGGATACGTGATAATCGCCATCAACGCCTTTATTACTTTGAAGCACAAACCGCAAAATCGTCACATTATCGGCTGATAAAAATCAGCAACCTACAAGGATTATCACTTCATTTCAGATATAACGATAAAGGACAATTAAACCAACTTATTCGTTATGATGGTTTTCAAATAAATCTACATTATCAATATGATAAGTTACAATTTATTGATTACACCTTCGATTCAAAAGTCCAACGTTTAGTCTCTTGTCAATACGATAAACAGGGCTATTTAAGTGAATGTGATGCCTTTCAGCAAAACCACTTATTCCATACCTATACCGCCCAAGGTTGGATGACAAGTTGGCGCGATACTGACCAAACTGAATTAACGCTTGAATATGATACGCAAGGCCGTGTCATCAAAACCTATTCAGAAAGTGGTTATTGGTGTGATCGCTTTTTATATGACGATGCCTTAGCTATCAATACTTATATTGATAATGAAGGTGGTCAAACTCGCTATTATTACAATGAAAATCAGCAAGTTATTCGTGTACTCGATCCTTTAGGTCGAGAGACTCGAACACAGTGGCAAGATCATCGAAAAGTCAGTGAAACCAATGATCTTGGAGAAACTACAAAATATGTTTATCACGCTGATGGGCTTCTAGCACAAATCCATCTACCTGATGGCCGTAAAGTGGGTTATGAATATAATGACAATGGACAACTCACTTGCTATGTCTCCCCCTTTGGCGATAAATGGCAACTCACCTACGACGACAAAGGTAATTTAACCACAGTTACCGATCCGCAAGGTCGCCAACAAGCCTATG
>NZ_JABUYL010000080.1 GCF_014897315.1 Proteus sp. FME41
AAGGATGTGAAAAGCTCGCCAATAATTTGGCACCGCTTTTATCAGGTTATCGCTCATTGCCATTCGCTGGTGTGCTCTTTAGTACATCTGTTGACAATAACGTGTCTGCAACTTTATCACAAAATAATCAATGGACATCCAATCCCCATTGGAAAGCGCTTCTCACGGCAAATTCACACCTTCCCCCTCAACTAAAGGCAGCACCTTTAGGGCTAAACTCAAAACGTATTTTGCAATATACCGTTGCCACTGCCATGACACTGTGGGGGATTGGTATGGTGGTTTCTTATTTTATGAATCGCCAAT
>NZ_JABUYL010000081.1 GCF_014897315.1 Proteus sp. FME41
GTGATATATTGATTTGTTTTCAATTTTTCAGCTTGTTCCAGATTGTTAAAGAGCATAAATAGTTAAAATAACTTGTTAAAATTATCTTAACTATTCTCTGATTTTCATCAGACATAGTGTGGTACGCCTTTCACTCATACCGCGCAATTGGCGTCCCCTAGGGGATTCGAACCCCTGTTACCGCCGTGAAAGGGCGGTGTCCTAGGCCTCTAGACGAAGGGGACTCTTGTCAGCTTCGCAGACGCGCTTTTGCTCGTTCTTCATCAGACAATCTGTGTGAGCACTACACATAACACGTATCTTTT
>NZ_JABUYL010000029.1 GCF_014897315.1 Proteus sp. FME41
TCTGTGTCGGTATCTACATCAGTATCTGTGTCGGTATCTACATCAGTATCTGTGTCGCCTGTCGATGGTTTAGTTGGTGCGATAGGATCAATATCAATATCATCAAAGTTGATGCCATCATTTGAATCTTGGTCTGTAGGTGGCTCTTGTGTATTTGAATTCACATTACCTTGTACAGATAAATAGTTTTTGCCAAGAATAAATGCATCACTTTGAATATGCTCCCACTGACCACCTTCATAAGCGATTGCAGCATAAATCCATTTCAGATCAGGATATTGGTCTGTTGTTACGCCTTCAATTTTGACAACTTTTTGGCCACCAATCATTTGAACAACGCCAGTACCTACAACAGTTTTATAATCATAAAAATCATAGACTTTTATCTGTTGCCCTACTTCAAATTTGGTACTCTTCAAGTAAAGGTGTTTCTTGTTATCTACCCAAGCTGTCACATCTTTCGTGGTAATGTCAGCATATTTACCCGTTATTAAATCACTATGAATTTCGGCTGGTGACTCTTTCTTACCGAAAGAAGCACTCTTAGAAGATTCATTTTCACCTACACCAACACGGCTAATGGCTAAATTACTCGAATCACCTAATCCTTTAACGGTATCCCATGAATGTGCACCAGAATATTCCGTCACTACACCCACAAATTTACCGTTATGTAATGCCACATGCCCCTTACCGATTTCTTCAAAATCTCGTATACCTAATAGGTTTGTTGAGACTTTATAGAGAGTAAAGGCATCGCCAGCTTTCAAACCGTCACCGGTGATCATAATCGTATGATCTTCAGTGATGTATGCTTCGACATTCTTCGGTGTTGAAGAATCCTTAACTTTAAAGCTACGACTAATATCTGAGGTGTCTTTTCCTAACTCTTTTTGATAGCCATACAGATAACTTAAATCGTTACCACTCGACTTGATATTGTTTGCTGTTTCTTTATCTACAAAAATATCAACGTATTTGCTGCCATCTGTACGAGTGTGAACAGTGCCTGAACCAAATGTTTTATCGACAGTACCAGAAATATTACCTAGCCATGCGCTATACCACGGTAAATCTTTACCTCCTAATGTAAAGACCGCACCATCAACAAGTCGGGCTCCTTCGATATGAATTTTACCGTCATTGGTAACAGTAATATCCAATGCGGTATCCAATGCACCCGCTGGTTTCTGCGTTTTTTCTCCCGTACTTAAATAAGGGTCAAACATTTTCAGAGAGTTAAGTGCATCGTTATAATCTTGCTGCAATTCAGCCAGCTTGATCTTCGAAATCGTTCCTGACAACTTAGCTTCCGTCATCACTTTATTGGCAGTTTGTAACTGTGTATAAAGCGAGTTGTAAACTAAATCTTTTTGTTCTTTGGTATCTGTTGCATTGAGTAACTTCTCAATGTTTTTCGCTTCAGAAACAACATTATCAATTAATATTTGAGCCGCGACGATTGGATCTTCAGCTGACAAATTATTGACTGAAATGTTGAGTTTATTCAGATTAGCCTGAACCATATCCAGTGGTGCACCATCAATAATTGATTGCTCAACTAATTGATAAGCTTCACTCAGTTCTGCCGCTAATTTCTGAACAGCATCATATTTCTCACTCGCACTCTTAATACCTGACAGTTCTTTTGAAGAAGCATAAGCCTGATTCGTCATTTCCGTCAGTTGCGTGATGCTATTCCATGCTTTTGAAAAACCTTCAATTTCTTTACTAAATTCTTCAATTTGATAATTGTAATACGCTAATTTAACGTCTTTAACGCCTTTCGCGGAGTACTCTTCCGATAGTACTTTCGCATCATTTAATGCACGAATAGCAATTTTATACTGCTCTTCAAAGACAGCATGATTAGAAAGCGTTGATTTATCTAAGTTGATATGTGCGTTATATACAGACTCTTGCAGTAAACTCATGACAATATCGAGGTCAGCAAAGGCTTGCTCACCTAACTGTCCATGGAATTCATTCATTAAGTTTACTTTGGTTTCATTAGCCGTATGCGCTGCACTATTAAGATAAGTCGTGCCTGCGCTGTCTAATCCCAACTCTTTCGCTTTATTAGCACGCTCTTTACCTTCAGCTAATAACGCATTTGCTTCCGTTACGATAGATAAGAATTCGGTAGGATCTTTGATTACCGAAGTTGGGTCTTTTTTCAGTAGCTCATCAGCTTTTTTATACTCATTTGTCGCCGTTGTTAATAACTCTAAAGAGAGTGACATACGTGAGTAAGCATCGATTTCCTGAAGAACCCCTTTTGGATAATCGAGTTTATTATCAAGTGAGTTGTAATACTTGTTGAGTTGATCTGTAAGATAATCTGGAACACCTTTGCTAGAAGCATTTGCTACTGCATCTTTAGCATTATTCAGACTGTCTTGAGCCGCAATGACACTGTTTTTAATTGCTGTCGCTTGCTGAATAGAAGTAATGTTGTTCTCTTTTGCTTCAGCCGCTTTATCAACTGCTTTTCTAACAGCAACCTCAGCTTCCGTTATTGCAGCTTTGGCATCGTTATAGGCTTCAATAATATCTTCTTCAGTAAGTTGATTATCTTTTGCTTGAGCAATCAATACTTCAGATTCATTATTTTGTTTATCAACAAGCGCTTCTGTTTCATCAAACTGCTTATCAACACCAGTGAAGGTTTTCAATAAAGCATCTTGTAAAGAACCAGCACTGATTGATGATTTAATATTGCTGACAACATCATCATATAAGCCTTTTGCTTCAATCAGTTGTTCTTTGGCTTCTAGCGCTTTAGCCAGTTTTTTCTCTGCTAACAGAATATTTTCTGCAGTTGGTGTTTTAACAGCTTGTTTCGCTGCCATTAAAGCATCATCAGAGAGTGTTTTTGCGTTATTTAATGCAGTATCAAGTGCGCTTTTGAAAATACCTAATTTTGCTAATGCATTTTCAATATTCTCTGGTGATTTATCTTTAGCCAGATCATTAATTGCATCATTCGCATCTTTAGCTTTATCTTCTAAACCATCAATATCAATCGCATTCAGAGTTAAGCCATCTAACGTAGTTTGCGCTGAATCAATCGTATCATTTGCACTATTAATACCTTTTAATGCATGTTCAATTAAACCTTGATCCACACCATCAATGTTTGCCGCATCATTAATGACACTGTGCAGTTTTTCTATATTCAGCTCAGCTTTATTAATAATATCTTGGGCATCTTTTACTGCTTTATCAAAGTTCTTAACATTGGCAGGACTTGGATTTTTCTGTGCGTGATCAAAAGCTGTTTGTGCTTTATCTACCGCTTTAATCACTTCGTTTAATTGCGCATTAATAACATTATCAACATTTAACAATGCTTTATTAATGGCGTCACTATCACCTGAGCCAATTTTATCTTTAAGATGATCAACTAATTGACTGATATCATCACCTTCAAAATCAGGTAATTTTTCATCAGGAATAGCATTCTTCGCTTTCGCAATATTTGCCCCAGCTTTGCTGATTTCATTGTCAAAGTATTTAATATTGGCAATGTATTCTTTAAATTCTGGGTTATTTTCTGGTGTTAAGCCTTTACTAATCGCTTTTTCAACAGTCTTTTGTAAGTCGCTGGTATTCTCTTTAGCTAATGTATACAGCTCATCAGCAGTATTAAGTAAATACTTCACATCTTGTAAAGCCTGCTGATATTCAACGCTAGACTTATCCATTTCGGCAAGTTTTAGTGCTGCTTCTAAGGCTTCTAAGGCTTTACTCGTAAGCTCTTGAACTAACTCATTGTTATTATCAATAGCTGCTTTTAATGCCTTATTGAAATTATTGATACTCTCTTTATTTTTTGGATCTAATTTATCTAATGCTGTATTTAAATCATCAAATACAACATGAGACTCAATTTCCTGAATCTGTTTATTCAGGTTATTGGCTTCTTTTTTCAGATCATTGAGGCGTTCTAAAAGCTCTGCTTCCGTCGCTTCATATTTCGCAATAACATTGCTACCTACACCACCTTTTAAGGCTTTATCTAATGCAGCTTTCACTTTCTCATCAGCTAATTCTGCATTTTCAATAGCTTTAGTGAACTCATTTAAGACTGTTTTCGCATTCTTAATATCTTGTTCTTTAGGTGATGTTGATTCCAATAGTTTTTCAATTTGACTATTCGCTGTTATGCCTTTTTTCTGAGCTTGAAGAATTTCAGTATCAAGTTTATCCAGCGTATTTTTGATATTCGCAATTAAATCAGGATCACCTTCCTGGTTATGTAAATTATCGAGAATATCAAGCGCATTATTAAGTGCAGTATTCGCACTGAGTAATGAGGTATCAGCTTGATCAGCTAACGCTTCTGTAACAATGAGATCAATATCTGTACCTTGTGCTTTTTCGATTAATTTATCGAGATGATCTTTACTATTTTGCGCTTTTTCAATGTATTGAGTCGCATCACGAACTGACTGTTCAGCAATCAATAAATCATCATAATTGCCTGATACTTTCGCTTTCTCAGCGTCATCTTTAGCAATATTCGCTTTTTCTTCAGCTAATTTAGCTAAATCAGCCACCAACTCAGCCGCTTTTTCTAAACTCTCTTTTGCTTTAGCCTTATTCTCATCCGTTGGATCTTTAATCACGTCATCAATCGCAGTATCTGCATCATCTAATGCAGGCTCTGTAATGTCTGAAGTTAATTTATCCAGAATATTTTGAGAAGTAAGAAGGTCATTTTCTGCCGTTGTCAGATGCTCAATCGTGATGTTTAAATCAGTAGCAGCATTTGTCGTATCAACGCCTTTGCTTTCTGCTTTATCAATTAATTGGCTTAATTGCTCTTTTGCAACATTGGCTTTATCAAATGCTTCTTGCGCTATTACTAATAATGCTTTAGCAGCCAATACATCGTCAGATGTTAAACTTTCACTTGCTGTTTCTGCTGCAACTTTTGCTTCATAAGCCAGTGTTTGTGCTTTCTCAGCCAACGTCACAACGTACTCAGAGGCCGTGTCTAAAACCTCTTTAACTTGCTCTTTTTCTTCATCTGTTGCGTTTTCATCAAGATCATCAAGGCCTTTTTCAGCATCATCCAATGCACCCTGACCATCAAGATCTGCTTTGATATTTGCTAATGTATTTTCAGCATCACTCACAAGATTTAACGCATTATCAATATGTTCATTCGCAAGGATAAATTCTGCCGTTGCATCCTGAACATTAACTTGTTTTGCTTGCGCTTTTTCAATCAGGTTTTCTAATTGTTGTTGCGCTTCTTGAGCTAATTTAATTGCATCTTGAGCAGCAACGACTGCATCGTAAGCCAATTGAATATCTGCATCAGATTTACTGATAGCCGCTTTATCTGCCGCCTGTTTTGCCGCTTCTGACAATACTTCAGCTTTTTGCGCTAATTCAGAGCCATATTTAACTGCATTATCAACCGCTTCTTTGGCTTTTTCTAACTTATCTTCTGATGCATCTTTACCCAAATCATCAATAATACTATTAGCATCATCAATTGGATTTTTATCATCCGTTTTACGTAAATCTTGGATAATGGCATCAGTATCATTAATCAGTTGATGCGTTGTATCAAGATTCGTTTGGGCCTGTTGAGCATCATCTAACGCAACCTCTGTTGAAACACCTTTTTCTTGTGCTTTAACAATAAGTTGGTCTAACTCTGCTTTTATTTGCTCGGCATGAGAGAATTCAACTTTTGCTTTCTCTAATAGAGCTTCAGCTTCAACAAGATCAGTCTGTTTACCGCTATTGAATGCTTTTTCTGCCGCTGATTTAGCAAGTTCAGCCAGTGTCAGTGCATTTTCTGTTACTGCAACAACATACTCAGATGCTAATTCAACCGCATCTTTTGCTTGCTCTTTCTCTTGCTCTGATGAATTCTCATCTAAATTATCAATAATTTCAGTACCCTTATCCAATGCATCTTTTGCATCATCAATAAGTTGTAACTTATCAAGAATTGACTGTGTTTCTTTTAGATTTTGAGTGGCTTCATCTAATAAGATTTGAGATTTATCAGCATCAATTTGAGCATCCGTTGTATCAACACCTTTGCTTTGTGCTTTTACAATTAAGCTATCTAATGTTGCTTTAGCGTCATTGGCTTTATCTAATGCTTCATCCGCTTTAGCAAACAATGTCTTAGCGGCAGCAAAATCTTTCGCACTACCAGAGATCAATGCTTTTTCTGCTGCCAGTTTGGCACTGCTAGATAAAATTTCTGCTTTCGATGCTAAATTAACCACTAAATCTGAAGCAGCATCTAAAGAGACTTTTGCTTTAGCTAATTCATCTGGTGTTGAATTTTCAGTTAAATCATCAATCAGATCATTGGCCTTATCTAACGCATCTTGCTCTTTCAGTAAGTCATTCACCATATCCAAAATATTTTGTGTATGACTTAAAATATCATTGGCGTTATCAATGTGTTCTTGTGAAAGAAGTGCATCAGATTGGGCTTCATCTGTATTAATGTCTTTAGCTATCGCCTTGGTAATTAGCGCATCCAACTTATCTTTAGCGACTTGAGCCTTATTAACTGCCTCTTGTGCTTTTTCTTGCAATAAAAGCGCGGTGTTCAGATCTTTTTCTTTGCCAGAAATGAGAGCTTGTTCAGCAGAATCATGAGCTTTTTTAGCCAAGATTTCTGCTTTTTCAGCGAGACCCACCACATAATCAGAAGCTGCATTTAATGATGCTTTAGCTTCTTCTTTTTGTGCATCAGTTGGATCTTCTGGTAAATCTTCAAGAATATCATCGGTTTTATCCAAGATATTCGTATCTTCACCATTAGTTTCTTTATCTAACATATCAATAATAAACTGCACATTCGCTAGTGTATGTGCGGCATCATCAATATGTCCCTGCGCTTTATTTGCATCAATTTGAGCATCAGTGATATCAATATCTTTCCCTTGAGCTTTTTGAATTAAAGCATCAAGTTCAGCTTTTGCTTGTTTCGCCGTATTTAATATTTCATAGGCTTGACTTAATAACGTTTTGGCTAAATCAATATCGACTTTATTCTCACTAATCAATGCTTTATCAATAGCAGCTTTAGCCATATCAGCATAAAGATCAGCTTTCAATGCCAATGCAACAACATATTCAGAAGCTGCATCTAACACTTTTTTCGCTTCCGCTTTCTCTTCTTCTGTTGCTGTATCTTTATCTAAGTCATCAATAATTTCGTTACCATCATCGATATTTTCACCCCCATTTTCGGTTGTGGTCAATGTATCGATGATTTTTTCAGCTGCATTCAGCGCACTGTTGGCTTCATCTAACTGTGCTTGAGCTGTTTCTGCGACCTGTTGTGCATCGGCAGTATCCACCCCTTTAGCATTTGCTTTGCTGATCAACGCATCTAATTTGGCTTTCACCGCTTCAGCGTTAGCAACGGCTTCTTGCGCCACTTTTAGGTCGGCTTGCGCTTGGGCTAAATCGGCTTTATCACCACTTATTAACGCTTTTTCCGCCGCGGTTTCGGCCGCTTTGGCTAACGTTAAGGCATCAGTAATTTGCTGACCAATCAACTCAGCCGCATTATCCAGCTTCGCTTTCACTTCGGCTTTTTCTTTGTCAGACGCATCATCCGGCAGATCGTCGATCGCCGTATCGGTATCATCAATTGCCTTTTGCTGCTCTAATTCTAATTGCAGTTTTTCTAATAACTTACCTAACTCATCTAATGTTTTACCAAGAGAGTCAGTATTCGTTGTTAATAGCTCTTTGGCTTGATCTATAATTTTTGAATCAACATTAAGCTTTTCGCCTTGCTCAATTAATTCATTTAATTCAGTTTTTAATTTATCAATTAGTGCAAGTGCTGTTGTTGCATCTTTATGGGCTTCCTGCGCTAAATCTAAATCTTTCTCATCACCTGTTTTTTGTGCTTTTTCAGTTGCTTCTGCGGCTTTATCAACGAGACTTTTTGCTGCATCAATGATTTTCTTCAAATCTAATGATTTATCGACAATCAGTTTTTCAACTAACTCTTTTTCACTTGGCTGTGGCGGAGTAACGTGGTTTGATGAACCCCCACTGCTACTGCTTGAAGAAGATGCAACGGCGATACCAGCACCAAGTACTGCGGCACCAATAGCAATAGAGAACCATTCCCCTCCCGTTAAACCTAATAGATTTTCATCACCAGTCGCTTCATCTAACTTATTAAAAATAAGCTCTAACTTGTCTGAATTAGGTGTTAAAGATGCTTTGTACTGAACACCATCCATTTCTACAATAAAGTAGTTATCAGGTGTATTAAAAAAATCATTAATAACTAATTTATCACCATTATTTTTAACAATAATAAGGTGATTTTCGTCTTTAATGATTGTTTTTATTTCCGATCGACTTATTTTTATAACTTGGCCTTTCTCTATACTAATTTCATTCCCAGTCTGATTGTTCATAAATAATATCACCGTTAATAATCAATCTTTTTAGAGTATCTGCTTAGGATTGGTTATATTTATATAAGATTATGAAATACACGTATTGAGTGTATTTAATTAATCTTAAATTCACATTTAAATATGAATTAACTCTACATTTCTTTAAACAAATAAAGTCCTTATCGCAAAGAGCAATAAAAAAAATAAATAGAAAGTAGGTATATAAATAACCTTATTGGTATCATATAAGCAATATTATTTAATTAAAGTCTTTAAAAGATGGGTGATGTTAATTTAGAGGTAAAACCCAATCCTCATATATAGATATAATTATTTGTTTTCACAATTAATGCTATTCTAAATAAATTTAAATATTGAAATATATTTTTTGTTAATTTAATGACTTATTTATATGGCTTACACTTCAAAAAATCTTATTTATATATTTCCCATGTAATCATAAATAGATAATCTTATTTAGTGTAAAATACCTATAAAAATAAAATTTCATAAGAAGAACTATTTTCAGCCATATAAATACATGGAAACCTAGAATATTAAATTATCATTTAAATATACTTAGTGATTTCTTTTTAAAAAAAGATAAAAAACAGGTTAAGAGATTGTACCAGTTAAAAACATTAAATAAATTCAAGTAGTTAAAAGTAAATCAGTGATCAAGTTTAATCAAAGAAGATAAATTCCCCCCACTTTTAAACACCCAAATCAAGTAACAAAAAACAAACAACTTACTAACAAAACACTTAAGAAAAATAAATACACTAGTATATTTACTCATTTTCATGCCCTTTTCTTTTAATTTTTATTTTATAATTCACTATTAAATTTAAAACTTTAATTTTTTATTCTGTTTAAGCAAGCATCCCCACATCTTTTAAATGTATTTTTAATAGAAGAGATCTATTGTTCGATCTACTCTCTTTTTGGTATATCAAAAGCCTCCTTATACAAGGATTTCTTGATTTATTTATTTTTTTCGGTGTCACATTACTAAAATTTTACCGATAAGAAAGAGACTGAATACTCAGATAAGAGACTGAATACAGATCATTAAATAATTTAAATTTAAATATTTGCTATAGATATCAACTAAAACCTATCGATATCCAGCGCATCCATACTAAAGTGAGAAGGCGATTGCCCCATCTGTTTTTTAAACATTGTTGAGAATGAACCGGCACTGTTATAACCCAAGTCAAAGGCAATTTCAGTAATACCGCGTCCTGATAAGATTTGTGTTAATGAATTCAATAAGCAGACTTGTTGTCGCCATTGTGAAAATGACATGCCCGTTTGTTGGCGGAAAAAACGGCTAAAAGAACGCTCACTTTTATGTAATTTATCTGCCCACTGTTGTGGCAAAGAGTCTATTTTAGGGTTACGAATAAAATCACGACATAATTTAGCTAACTTACTGTCTTGTGGTATAGGCGCAAAAAAAGGCAGAGGCTTGGCTTTCGCTAATTCGCATAAGATTAACTGCATTAAAAGGCCATCTCGTCCTTTTTTATCATATTCTGCAGGCACATCTACAGCTTCAAGCAATAGTTGACGAAAAAGAGGAGAAACGCTGACAACTTCACATTGTTTGCTATGACGAGGTGCCGCTGCAGGCTCGATATATAAGCTTCGCGTACTCACATCTAGCATGCGTGTTTCATGTCCCGTTTCTGGTGGGATCCACACACCACAAGAAGGGGGAATAACCCATTCTCCGTCATCCGTACTGACTTCAATCAAGCCTGTTGCAGGGTACAAAAATTGAGCTCGTCGATGTTGATGCGTTTCTAATAATGTATTGGGTAAGTAGTCTGTACCCAGCGCAATAACATCTCGGTCAAGTGAATCAACGCTTTTTAACGGTACATTTCTCACAATTAAGGTCACTCTCTTTTTCTTTTTGTCTTTTCAATATAGCAGTTATCCCTCACGCTACACACTGGCAATTAATGAGCTATATCATCAAATTCGTTATATATTTAAAAAAATAACGATTTGGCATTATGTGAAATTTCAACCTTCTTGATATCTATTCCACAAACCCTATTAACAATCAAAAAACGTACATTTAACACTCTTTGTAAATAGGCTGAAATTCGAATGTCATTGTCTGGTTTTAGAATGTTGGCAAAAGATTAATCCACTACTATCCCTCTCGCAGATGTTATTTCGCACATGCTGCACTTATCTATGCATTCAATAATAATGCAGCGGAAACCAGACATTCCCTTTATTCATAGCCTAGAAAAACACACACATTCTTTATATCAGGTATCGGGCATATCGGGATCCGCCTATTATGTTTAAGGTAGAGTTCATTATGAGCAATCAGTCCGATCACGATAGTGATACAAAGAGCATTCTTAGCGATGTTAGCCGTCGCCATTTTATTCAAGCAAGCTCGGCATTAGTTACCCTTCCTTTTCTCGCTTCAAACTCTTTTGCTGCGACAACAGATAACGCAATCCCCGTAAAACCAGTAACAACCGAAGAGGGCGAGCGCGTAGTATCAACCTGCAGTAGCTTTGACTGCGGGGGAAAATGTGACATTCGTGCTCATGTAAAGGATGGCAAAGTTACCCGTATTAGCACACGTCCAGATGCTGATTTAGATGAAGAGATGCCTATTATGCGGGCCTGTGTACGAGGCCGTGGTTATCGTAAATTTGTCTATCACCCAGACCGTTTAAAATACCCAATGAAACGCGTTGGAAAACGTGGTGAAGGTAAATTTGAGCGTATCTCTTGGGAAGAAGCCACCACGCTTATTGCACAAAATATGCAACGGATTAACCAACAATATGGTCCTGCGTCTCGCTTTGTCAGCTTAAGTACGGGCGTTACTGGGGGTATTTTTTCAGGCGCGAACATGTTACGTCGCCTGTTTAATATCACGGGCGGCTTTCTCGAAAATTACCACTCAGTCAGTAATGGTAATACCATGGCGGTCACTCCTTATACTTACGGTACCGCAGCCAGTGGCAGTACGTTAGATACGTTAGAAAATACTCCGCTTGTGATTTTATGGGGTCATAACCCTAACGAAACGATTTTTGGTCATACAAACCATTTCTTCCAAAAAATGAAGAAAAACGGCACTAAATTTATTGTCGTTGACCCACGTTATTCTGACACCGCCTCTTCTTTAGCTGATCAATGGATCCCGTTATTACCAACAACTGATAACGCCATGATGGATGCAATGATGTATGTCATCATCAGTGAAAATCGGCATGATCACGCTTTTATTGATAAATACACTGTTGGTTTTGATGAGCACCAAATGCCTGAAGGTGTCGGTGAAAATGAGTCATTAGTGGCTTATTTAATGGGTAAAAAAGACGGCATTAAGAAAACGCCTGAATGGGCTGAAACTATCACCAAAGTTCCCGCTGACACTATTAAACAATTAGCTCGTGAATACGCATCAACAAAACCTGCAGCATTAATACAAGGCTGGGGCCCTCAACGTCATATTTGTGGTGAACGGACGGCGCGTGGCGCGACATTACTTGCCACTATCACGGGTAATGTGGGTGTTCGTGGTGGTTGGGCTGCGGGTTATGGTATGGCACTAAACTCTGAACTGCGTAAAACCATTGCAGGGCCAAGCTTATTAACTAACCCTGTAAAAACAAAAATTAATATCACCAACTGGGTGCAAGCATGTGAAGATAAAAATTTAGTGACACCACAAAATGGGTTACTAAACGCCGAGAAACTTGATACTGAAATCAAGATGATTTTCTCCATGGCAGGTAACTACATGACAAACCAAAATACCGATATTCTTCATGCTGCAAAAGTGCTAGAAGACGAATCGAAAGTTGAGTTTATTGTCTGTAGTGATTTGTATCTTACCCCAAGCGCCAAATATGCCGATATTTTACTGCCAGAAACCAGTTTCTTAGAACGCTGGAACATTGGTGGTACATGGAGCTATGGCGACTACATTATTCTTTCTGAAAAAGTGATTGAGCCTGAATTTGAGCGTCGAACTGACTACGATTGGTTACGTGAAGTGGCCGATAAATTAGGTGTAGGTGAGCAATTTAGCGAAGGTAAAGAAACCGATCGTGATTGGATTGAATATTTAGTCGATGATGCCAGCATTAAACGCCCTGAAGACGGTATTCCAACCTTTAAAGAGTTATTGGTTAAACGTCGTCATCTATTAAAACACCGCCCTCATACTCAAAATGTCGCGTTTGAGAAAAATATTCAAGATATCGAGAATAATCCATTCCCAACACCATCAGGCAAAATTGAGATTTTCTCTAAGCGTTTATATGACATGAATAATGTCGATATTCCTGCGCTCTCTCATTATGTTCCAGCCATTGAAGGCCCTGAAGATACGTTAACGGATAAATTCCCGTTACAACTTATCACATGGAAAGGGCGTAACCGCGCAAACTCAACGCAATTTGCCAACCCTTGGTTACAAGAAGTACAACGCCAAGAACTCTGGTTAAACCCGTTAGATGCTCAAGACAGAAATATTAAAGAGGGCGAGAAAGTCAAAGTGTATAACGATCGTGGGATCACGATGGTGCCCGTCAAACTAACACAACGAATTATGCCAGGTGTCGTCGCCTTGCAAGCAGGTGCCTGGTGGCAGCCTGATGCAAAAGGCATAGATCAAGGGGGATGTGCCAACGTATTAACATCATCTCGTAGCACCGCAATGGCACACGGCAATGCTCACCAAACATTATTGGTCGAGGTAGCAAAAGCATGAGTAAATTTATCGTTTATCCTGCTGTGAGCAACAAACAGTTAGGGTTTTATATCGACAGCGCTCGCTGTTCCGGTTGTAAGGCGTGTCAGGTTGCGTGTAAGGATAAAAACAATCTTGATGTTGGACGCAAATTTCGCCGCGTTTATGAAATTACGGGAGGCGGTTATACCCGTAATCCTCAAGGCGCACTGGTCAATAATGTCTTTGCGTACACTTTATCTATCTCTTGTAACCATTGTGACGACCCTATTTGCGTTAAAAACTGTCCAACAACCGCAATGCATAAACGTGACGGCGATGGCATTGTCATGGTTGATACAGACAAATGTGTTGGTTGTGGTGCTTGTGCGTGGTCTTGTCCTTACGGCGCACCACAAATGAATCCAGAAACTAAACAGATGTCCAAATGTGATTTTTGCATCGATTTACAGCAAAAAGGCGAACAACCTGTTTGTGTTGCAACTTGTCCGCTAGGTGCCATTCAATTCGGTCCTATTGATGAATTACGTGAACGCTATGGCGATTTAGATTATGTCACCGGTTTACCCGATCCTGAGATAACGCATCCTAACCTTGTTATTAACCCACATCAGGGTGCCAATAATGACGGAATTAATAATAAGGGAGACAGAAAATGAATGAATGGTCATTGTTAATTTTTACATTCATGATGAATGCGACCATCGGTCTTGCGCTAACAACAGGCCTTTTTGCACGCCGTCTTTCTCATTATCTCAATGCAGAAAGCTACTATCGTTTTATGCTGTTGGCTTTATTTGTTATTTGCGGATTAGCGGGCTTGGGCTCTATCGCCTCAATTACCCACTTAGGCGTACCGTTAAATGCCCCGAATGCCATCAGAAATGTTTTTTCCGCTTGGTTAAGTCGTGAAGTTGCCGTCACTGCTATTTTTGTCGGTTGCCTAGGTTTAACCTTTTTATGGCTCTGGCGCACTCGCAAACTCTCAATGCTGTTATTAAGTACCAGTATTCTGATTGGGTTATTTGATATTTATTGCATGGCGTCGATTTATCGCCATACCTCCATTTTGACATGGATGGATCCTAATACTTACGTGATGTTCTTCGGCGCGATGTTAACGCTTGGTGCTGCTATTTTCTTCTTACTACTCAAAGTATTACAACGTGCAGGAAGTAAATTAGGTATCGAAATACCTCAAGACACTTTCCCAATGCGCTGGAAATGGCAGTTATGGGGAATAATGGCATTTAGCTTAATTGGTCGATTACTGTATCAACCTTTTTATGAGCAATATTTAACTAGCACACTCTATAGCCAAAAATCGGTGACATTCCCGTTATCCCCTATTCAAGTCTATTACTCCATTGGTTCATTACGGACTACATGCTGGATCTTAGCCACCTTTGCAGTATTGGCTTGTGGCTATAGTTTAGTGAAATTCCTAGCCCCTAAAAATCAAGGTAAAACAACTGAGTCTATTTTTGCACTTGGTTGCGTTATCGCGATTATCGCTGACTTTATGCTGCGTTATGTTTTCTACTCAATTCACTAATTGTAATTGAGCTTGTTGTTTAAATAATAAAAAACAAACCTCATTAATTGGGGTTTGTTTAAGGAAGTATCAAAAATTATGAGCAGACTCTCTTATTATGCGGCTGCATTTAATTTATTGGGAATTTGTTATTTATTCCCACCTGATGATGACACCAATAAAACTGCACTCAACTTTTTTAAAACTGGAGATTTTGCAGCACAGTGGCCTTGTAAAATTGAAAGCCGCTTGTGTGAACGTTTAATTGATTCTGTTTCTATTGAGACTGAGCAATTAAAAACCCAATGGCAAAATCTTTTTGTTGGCCCTAATGCATTGCCTGCCCCTCCTTGGGGTTCAGTCTATTTAGATCCTGAAGGCTTATTACAAGGGGATTCTACCCTTGCACTCAGTGAGTTTTTAAAACGGGAACGTTTAAAAGTAAACACACCTTTTCCAGAACCTGTTGATCATATCGGTTTGATGTTATTTCAAGCTGCCGTATTGGCATCAGAAAAAAGAGAAGATGCGGTTAATGAATTACTTTCTCTTCATTTGACCACATGGCTACCTCACTATTTAAATAAATTAAAAATGAATGGATATAGCCAATTTTATAGCACATTAACAGAACTGGTAACCATCACGGTGAACGCATTCAGAAAATAGAAATTTATTAACAACTTATCATCCTAACATAATTATTTAAGGTAATTTGGACCACGCACCCAAATTACCTTTTTTCAGTTAGGGCATTCCTTTTTTAAATTATTATGATTTTAGCCCTAAGCGTTTTGTTAAACGACGTAAGTTAGCCGGATCAAGCGATAATTCTCGTGCTGTTGCCGCCCAATTTTGGTTATTACGCAGTAATGCCTGTTTAATTAAATCTCGTTGAAACTCATCCGTAGCTTCTTTTAAATTCTTTTCTTCTGAAGGTAACGATTGTGATATTGGATGAGTCAGATTTTCTGTCCCTAAAGCAAAATGACTGACTTGTAAAATAAGACTGTCTGTCTTATTCCCTGCCCTCGCTAATACGATTGCTCGATGAATAGTATGTTCTAATTCACGCACATTACCCGGCCAAGAATAATGC
This sequence comes from Proteus sp. FME41, assembly GCF_014897315.1. Lineage (GTDB taxonomy): Bacteria > Pseudomonadota > Gammaproteobacteria > Enterobacterales > Enterobacteriaceae > Proteus. The sequence continues at coordinate 15,789 of NZ_JABUYL010000029.1, forward strand.
AATAAATAAAGGCGTAATTCAGGGCTAATAATCACTTGTGCAAGGTTAAAACGCTGACGATATTGCTCGCAGAAATACCCTACTAAGAGCAAAATATCTTCATCTCTTTCTCGTAATGGCGGAACATGCAAAGGAAAAATGCTTAACCGATGGAAAAGATCGGCACGGAAATTTCCGGCTAACACTTCTTCCCATAGATCACGATTCGTTGCTGCTAATACACGCACATTAACACGTAAATTACGATCATCACCAATACGTTGAATATCCCCATATTGTAATACACGCAGTAATTTTGCTTGGAGTGATAATGATAACTCCCCTATTTCATCAAGAAATAACGTACCATTATCCGCCATTTCAAATTTACCACTACGATGGCTAATTGCACCGGTAAAAGCTCCTTTCACATGACCGAATAACTCACTTTCTGCCACGCTTTCAGGGAGTGCAGCGCAATTTAAATAGACTAACGGATTACCTGCACGACTAGACATTTCATGAATGGCTTTTACCACCAGCTCTTTACCGGTTCCTGTTTCACCACTGACTAAAATATTCATCTCTGCGGGTGCAACAATTTCTATCTCTTTTTTCAGTTGCATCATAGAGGGTGATAAACCAATAATTTCTGTTTTTATCGTTGGCTTAAAGGTATTAGTGGGCGTAAATAACATATTTTGATTTTCAAGTTGCTCAATCAATAACGCATTATTTAATGCCCCAGAGGTTAATGCCGCAATTAAACGTAATTCTTCATCACTGAAAGTATCAAACTGATGAGGATCCATTCCATCAAGTGTTAACGTGCCAATTAAATCTTGTCCTGCAAATAACGGTAAGCCCACACAAGCATGCACTTTTAAATGCTCTCTATCTGGGATAAGCCCATCATAAGGATCGGGTAAATCACTGTCCGCGGGAAAACGCACCACATCTCCTGCTCGCGCGATAGTTTCAAGACGAGGATGTCCTTCAAGTAAAAAACGACGCCCCAATACATCAGGCACAAGGCCATCTATGGCTAATGGGATAAACTGATGAGGCTCATAACGAAGCAACGCAGCTGCATCGCAATTTAGCACTTGCCGAAGCGTGGTCACCAGTCGCTGAAATCTATCTTGGTGACCCACATCTTTTTGTAATTCAATGGCAATTTTAGCCAACACATCAACAGAAAAACCCATAAAAACACCTCATAGTCATTATGACCGCTATTATGGTCATTTTGACATGATAAAGATAGTCATATTGACAATATATAAATAACCACAAAAACAAAAATCGTTTTAAAACAATAAGATAAAAACTGGCACGCTTCTTGATTATATCAATACATATCCCTATGAAAAGATTAATGAGAAGGAACAACACAAAATGGCTATTCATGTTAAAAATAATGTAAATTGGGTTGGGCAACGTGACTGGGAAGTTCGTGACTTTCATGGCACCGAATACAAAACATTATTAGGCAGTAGCTACAACAGCTACCTAATATGTGAAGAAAAAAAGGTGTTGATTGATACAGTTGACCATAAATTTAGTCGTGAGTTTGTACAAAACTTACGTACTCAAATTAATCTGGAAGAAATTGATTACATTATTATTAACCACGCAGAAGAAGATCATGCGGGTGCATTAACAGAGTTGATGTCTTTTATCCCGAATACCCCAATTTATTGCACTGCTAATGCTATTGATTCCATTAATGGTCATCACCATCACCCTGAATGGAATTTTAATATCGTTAAAACAGGCGATAGCCTAGATATTGGCAATGGCAAACAACTGATTTTTGTTGAAACGCCAATGCTACACTGGCCTGACAGCATGATGACTTATTTAACGGGTGATGCGATTTTATTTAGTAATGATGCCTTTGGTCAGCACTATTGTGATGAACGTTTATTTAACGATGAAGTTGACCAAACGGAATTATTTGAGCAATGCCAACGCTATTACGCCAATATCTTGACGCCATTTAGCCGTCTTGTTACACCGAAAATTAATGAAATTTTAGGCTTTAATTTACCTGTCGATATGATTGCGACCTCTCATGGTGTGGTATGGCGCGATAATCCAACACAAATCGTTGAGCTATATCTGAAATGGGCTGCCGATTACCAAGAAGATCGTATCACTATTTTCTATGACACCATGTCTAACAATACCCGTATGATGGCCGATGCCATTGCACAAGGGATCAATGAAATTGACCCGAATGTGTTTGTAAAAAGCTATAACGTCGCCAAAAGTGATAAAAATGACATTATCACTAGTGCATTTCGATCTAAGGGCGTACTAGTTGGTTCATCAACGATGAATAATGTCATGATGCCAAAAATCGCTGCAATGCTTGAAGAGATGACGGGCTTACGTTTTCGCAATAAAAAAGCGGCTGCGTTTGGTAGCTACGGCTGGAATGGTGGTGCGGTTGACCGCATTCAAACCCGCTTAATGGATGCTGGATTTGAAACCGCCTTGGCGCTAAAAACGAAATGGCGTCCAGATATGCAAGCACAAGAAATTTGTCGTGAATATGGTCGTGAAATTGCACGTCAATGGGCTTTAGCGCCACTCCCTGTTGTTCAGCCTTGTTGCACAACTGCATCACAAGCTGAGGTTACCACAGATGTTGAAGCGGTCGATTTGGGTCCACGTATGCAATGTAGTGTGTGCCAATGGATTTACGATCCAGCAGTAGGTGAACCAATGCAAAACGTTCAACCTAATACCCCTTGGAGTGAAGTACCTGATAGCTTCTTATGCCCTGAATGCTCATTAGGAAAAGATGTCTTTGATGCGCTTGCAAAGGAGGCAAAATGAGTACAGATCTTCTCAATAATGGGATTGTTATTATTGGCGCGGGCTTTGCTGCGCGCCAATTAGTCAAAAATATTCGCAAATTTAATGCAGATATTCCCATTACCCTCATTGCCTCAGACAGCATTGATGAATATAACAAGCCAGATTTAAGCCATGTTATTAGTCAGGCTCAAAATGCGGATGATCTAACAAAACAAACAGCTGAAGACTTTGCGCAACAATATCAACTAGCCATTTATCCTTATACACAAATTGTTGATATTAATACGGATGAAAAACGTATTCAGAGTGCCAAAGGTGAACAGTGGTATTACGATAAATTAGTATTAGCGACTGGTGCCAAAACCTATTGCCCTGCGATTTCAGGCCATGAGTTAATGTTTACGCTTAATAGCCAACAAGAATATCGCACTTATGAAGCACAAATTCATCAAGCTAAACGGGTATTAATTTTAGGTGCGGGTTTAATTGGTACTGAATTAGCGATGGATTTTAGTCGGGCAGGTAAAGAAGTGATCCTTGCTGATATTTCAGGGCAATTATTATCTTCTCTGATCCCTTCCGATCTCAGTGGTCGTTTGCAATCAAGTCTCACTGAAATTGGTGTCCGCTTAATGCTGAAATCACCGTTACAGTCATTAACACAAACCGATAACGGCATTTTAGCGACCTTTAATCAACATCATCAATTAACGATTGATTGTGTGATTGCCGCTACAGGACTCACACCCAATATAGAATTGGCTCATCTTGCGGGTTTACATACTGATCGTGGGATTATGGTGAATGAATATCTACAAAGCAGTAATAGCGATATTTATGCCTTAGGGGATTGCGCACAAATTAATGGTAATTTATTGCCGTTTTTACAGCCAATTCTATTAAGTGCAATGCATTTAGCCAAATCACTTGTGGGCGAAAACAATGCACCTCTTAATTTACCACCGATGATTATTCGGGTGAAAACACCGTTAATGCCATTACATCTTGCCGGTGAGACCGCACGTAATGACTTAACCTGGAATATTAATACAACACAATCGGGTGTTATCGCTAAAGGCTTCGATGAAAACGACGTATTACGTGCATTTGTGGTAACAGAAGAGCAAGTAAAAGAAGCTTTTGCTTTATTAAGAACACTGTCTGCTTAATTTAAGCAGTGATATCGCTAAAAAAAATCAGCAACGCTACAACTTGAATAGTGATATCTCTAAACAAAGCCAACAACGCTGCAACTTGAAGTATGACGAGGAAACTATGAACTTACGTGATCAACCATTAGGCCAACTGGCTCTCTCTATTTCTGGTGCCAGTGCCATATTCCGTCAATATAACCTCGACTTCTGCTGTGGAGGAAAAAGAACATTAAGCAAATCTGCAGAAAAAGCAGGGCTCAATATTGATGACATTGAGAATAAATTAATTGCCCTTTCAGAACAGCCATTAGAAAAAGATTGGCGACAAGCGCCATTAAGTGAAATTATTGATTTTATTATTGTTCGCTACCACGACAAACACAGAGCACAATTACCGGAACTTATTTTACAAGCAGAAAAAGTAGAACGCGTTCATGAAGCAAAACCGACTGTCCCTAAAGGATTAGCTCGTCAATTAACACTATTATTGGAAGAACTGACTAGTCATATGATGAAAGAAGAACGTATTCTTTTTCCCATGATAAAAAATGGATTAGGAAGCCAAGCGGGTGCGCCCATTAGTGTTATGGAACACGAGCATGATGATGCGGGTGAAATTGTTGAAGTAATTAAATTTATTACCAAAAACGTCACACCACCCCCTGAAGCCTGCACCACATGGCGAGTACTTTATAATGGTATTAATGAGTTTATCGATGATTTAATGAATCATATTAGCTTAGAAAACAATTTATTATTTCCAAGAGCATTGGCGGGTGAGTAATAGTGTAATACAGGGGATTTCATCATCCCCTGCTATTTTCACAGCAATCAGTAAACCTTACCGTTCACCTTGCGTATCGATTAATAAGCGTTGATTTATATAGTCGATCGTTTCTTCTATTGTCATAATATTATTAACAACATTAGTAATACCCTGACCAATAATAATTTCAGCTTGGCGTAAATTAAATAATTTGCCATTTGGTACTGATGATTCTCGTATTCCCTTATTAATTTCTTGATAAGCCAATGTCATCCACGGATAACGATGGCTAATTTCTTGGTTATGGCTGAAATTTTGATGATTACTATTTCCGCCTAATAAAATAAGGTGATCCATTACCATAGGAGAATATAGCCAGCGATAAAATTGCTCTGCATATTGTGATTTTTGGCTATAACGTGAAACGGCTAATACACCGCCCCCTAATTGAGGAACACCGCCAGGCACTGGAGCAAAACCTGTTTTAGGTAAAATATCACTATGGGCTACATCGTTAAATAAATTCATATAAGAGATAAGCATAGCAAGATGACCTTGCTCAAATTGTCTAACCGATTCACTCCACCATTTATTATAAATATTTTCGGTGATCGACAGTTGCTGTAAATATTCTTTTAATACTTCACCTGCTAACGGCATTGATAACCTAGGAATATTATCATTTCCTATTAAATGCCCACCTTTCGCGTAATAACGTAATAGATATTCTGTTGCAATCAATCCTGCACTGCCCAATGTTGTCGATGCGCCCATTGGACGGCTTATTTGTCCATCTTCATGCTGTTCAGTAAAAAATTGAGTAACATTATCGTACTCTTCAAACGTCATCGGCACCGTTAATTCATTACCCGTTTTTTCGTAATACATTCTTTTTAGAATAGTATCTTCAAATAAGTCTTTTCGATAAAACAGAAGTTGTGCACTGGCATCAAAAGGCATGGCATACGCTGTATTATTCACCAAGCTAAATTTTTGTTGAGTAGGCAGCGAAAAATTTTTTAATAAGTCAGTTAATCCGTTACCGATTTTATCAAGAGGTTGTAATATTCTTTCAGCAAACCACGGAAAACAGGCCATATCAATACGCAATAAATCATAATATGGGTGTAAATGTAGCTGACTTAATATTTGATAAACTTCATCGTAAGGGTGTATTGCTAAATTAACTTTTATCCCTGTTTGGCGATAAAAATGAGGCAATAATTTTTTTAATGCACTCGTTGATGGGCTTGGCAAAATAAGTAAATTAAGGCTCAAATCTTGTTTATCTGAGGTAATAACGGCAGGTATTGCTGTATAAAGATGATCACTTTGATTACGTACATAAATAGCATTACTTTCAGTTATCTCGGCTTCATCCTCTTTTTGCATCAGTGCATCAATTACTTCCAACCCAAGTTGAGCGTAGTTCATTGGAAAGTAATATAACCCTTTTAATACAGGTGGAATATTATCACTCAATGCAAAAATAGGCGGGCAATCATTATGACTACCAAAATAGCTCGCTTGTGTTAAATAACGTGCCTTTTCGATATCTTGGGCAATAAATAAGTCTGGGATTTGCTCCATAGAAAAGAAATCAAAAGCAATCTTATAGCTCTCTTCATCTGACGCACAAAGGACGACACTTTTTTTATTAGGTGCATACTCAGAAAGCCGTCTTTGTAATTCATTAGCAAAGTTTTGATTATTTACATAATCGCTACTCCCCATAAAGATACCGACTAATTTACCTGTCGCTTTTGCAACTTGTTGGCAAATAGCTTCTGCCGCTTGAGTAAAATCGAGTGTGAAAAAACAGTGTGCATTAAGCGGTTGGCGATAAACAAATGCAATTTGTGAAGGGGATAATTTTAACGTGTCAAAATAGATATTTGCATCTTTCAGACAGCTGATGGTGATCACTTGTTTATAGCCGCCTGCCGCAATTTTTTGTAATACCTCTAACTCCGTAGTTTCAAGATCATCCGTTAAAAAGAGATCGTAAGTCACCTCGGGAAAATAGGCAATGGACTGCCTTAAGGCATTAAAAAAAACAGCGTATTTTTCAGAAACTAACTGAGGTAAAAGTATGGCAATTTTATGGCTTTTATTGGTTCTCAACAGTTGAGCCTGTGTATTTAATTGATAACCCATTTTTTTCGCGGCTTGATATACGGCTTCAATTTTTTCAACACTCACATTTCCACGTTTATTCAATACATTAGACACGGTCCCATGAGAAACACCGGCTAATTTTGCAATATCTTTAATCGTTGCCATTGACCTTTTTCCACCTCAATTTCTGCTTTTACTAGCATACCTGAATTATTTATCACGACTACCGATAATTAATTTGAACGTTCCATTTTAAAATCGTTTATAAAACAACCTTTTATTAATTATCTTAAATAAATGATTATCAATATCAATTAAAAATAATAACAATGTTAATCAATAAGATAATAAATTTAATTTGAATAAGATCACTGATCTGATCTTCCTTTATTGGCAAACAATCTTAGTCACTTTATTATTGGAACGTTCAAATTTATCTATATCTTATAGATAGCCAACACCAGAAATTTAATAAAATCATAATAAAACAATAGGATAAGGGGATTTCTTATGAAACTTCATTTTTTAGGGACGGCGGCCTCAGAAGGCATACCGAATCCCTTCTGCCGTTGTGAACACTGTCTGAAAGCCAGAAAACTGGGTGGGAAAGATATCAGAACTCACTCTTCTGCCATTGTGGATGACATCATGCTAATTGATGTGTCTCCTACTTTTAGTTACCAATTAATGCGTGATGGGATGGATGCTACCCTTTTTGAAAGCCTCCTGTTTACCCATACACACCCTGATCATTTTAACGTTGGCGATCTATTTAGCCGAATGGAAGGTTATGGTTTTGAAATTAATCATCCTCTTCATATTTTTGGTAACGATCGTGCAATTAATGGCTGTATTGAGGTTTTACCGGGCTACAGTAAAGAACGTTTCGCTTTTCACTGCTTAATTCCTTTTGTTACTGTCGAAAGAAATGGCTATAAAATTACGCCATTGCTCGCTAATCATGCGAAATGGGAACTTTGCTATGTTTATCATATTGAGAAAGAGGGCAAGGTTATTTTTTATGGTCATGATTCTGGCTGGTTCCCTGAATTAACATGGAAATGGTTAGAAAACAAGCCCCTAGATATCGTTGTTTTTGAATGTACTTATGGACTCAATGGTAAAGATCGTACCGATAATCATATGAGCCTAGAAACCGTATTTGCAGCAAAAGAAAAACTGCAACAGCAAGGTTGTTTACATCAAGAGACACAAATTGTTGTTTCACATATTTCACACAGTGGAAAACTGCTTCATCACGAATTGGAAGCTGTTTGCGCTCCTCATAATATCCGCGTCGCTTACGACGGATTAACGCTAGAAACACATTAAGAGGAGAACCATGATGAATATGAAAATAACCTCTCGCTTACTGATTATGATGTTTGTGCAATATTTCATGCAAGGTGCGTGGAATATGACCATGGGACTGGTATTAAGTACCTATGGTATGGCAAGCATTATTGGTAATGCCTACGCTTTATTAGGTGTCGCAACCATTATCTCCCCATTATTTATTGGAATGGTCGCCGACCGTTTCTTTGCTTCACAAAAAGTTATGGGCATCCTTCACTTAATTAACGCCGCAGTCATTATTTGTGTTCCTCAATTTATTGAAGCACAAAACAGTGGCATGACATTATTCTTAATTTTTATTATTGGATTACTGTTCTATCCTACAACGGCACTTTCAAATAGTATTAGTTTTTCCCATATTAATGGCGTGAAATATTTCCCTATTATTCGTGTATTCGGTACGTTTGGTTTTATGGCTATCGGATTTATATTAGGTGAAATGGGCTTCTCTGGTAGTACGATGACTTGGTATATCGCGTCTGCGGTAGGTGTTTTACTCGGTTTCTACTGCTTTACCTTACCGAATACGCCACCTAAAGCGAAAGGCAAGCCGTTTTCTGCTCGTGATATTTTATGTTTAGATGCCCTTTCATTATTTAAAGATCGCTACTTTGCTATCTTAATGTTTAGCATCTTTATTTTAATGATCCCTAAAACCGCGTACTCCGCTTATATTCCTGTCTTTATTAAAGCGTTAGGTTTTAATAATGCGGCCTCTATTATGCAAATAGGGATAGCGTGTGAAGTGCTGTTTATGTTTGTATTGTCATTCTTCTTGCTGAAATTTGGCTTCAAGATCACCTTACTTTTAGGGGCTGTTAGCTGGATTATTCGTTCAATATTTTTCTCTTATGCCGCGGTAAATACAGAGATCTATTTTATCGTTATCGGATTAATGCTACAGGGATTATGTTGGGACTTCTTCTTTACTGCTGGTGATATTTATGTTGACCGCAAAGCCAAACCCGAAATTCGTGCTCAAGCACAAGGCTTACGCTTTATTGTCTCTAATGGTTTCGGCTTATTATTTGCTTCCACTATTTGTGGTCAAATCTTTAATTCAACCGTAACAGAAACAGGGGATGCTGCATTACCACAGTGGTCAACATTCTGGATATACCCATCGATTGTCGCGGCCATTGTCACGATATTCTTTATCTTCTTCTTTAAAGATGATGTGACGAAAAAGAAAAATAACGAAGATAAAAAAGCACAAGAAAGTATTGCAACACCGTAGTTTTAAAATAAAGGAATAAGCCAACGTCAGGAGCAAACCATGGACGCATTAATTCAGTTTGTTGACAGCATTGGCCCTTTATCACTTTCAAGTATCGCTAAATTATTAGCCGCCTTTATTTTAGGCGGCTTTATTGGCTTAGAGCGTGAATCAAAGGGTAAACCTGTCGGTTTTAAAACCTGTGTCATTATTGCGGTGGCCAGTTGTTTATTAACCATTGTTTCTATTCAATCCGCAGAATATTACGCCAATATTTCCGATAATATTCGTAGTGATCCCATGAGATTGGCGGCACAAATTATTAGTGGTGTTGGTTTTCTTGGTGCCGGTGTCATATTACACCGACGTGATGATGCTATTTCAGGCCTAACGACCGCTGCCATAGTGTGGGCTTCAGCGGGTGTTGGTATTGCCTGTGGTTCGGGTTTTTATTGGCATGCCATGATTGTGACTTTCCTCTTTTTTATGGCGATTCAACTTAGCCCACAAGTGGTGCTATTTCAGATGAAAAACCAACGGTTAGGTAAGATTAAAGTGCGCATGTTATTTACTCATGAAAGCGGCGTACCGCTTTTAATTGAGTATTTAAAAAGCCATAAAGATGTGATTGAAAATCTGACTATTCGCGATATTAAAAAAGAGCGCGTCGAAGTAAATTTAAAATTATCAGTCAGACAAAAAATCACCTTACCTGAATTTTATTGCTCATTAAAACAGCTTGAACATGTTCATTCTGTTTCTTTGGATCATTAATATATTCAAAAATAAAAAGTGCGCTTTATCTTAGATAACTGCGCACTTTTTTATCATCATATTAATGACCGATGTATTGTCTTATTGGGGATTTTCTACCGCAAGCGGATTACCAAAACGCTCTAAATACATCATGCCAAAGATTGTTGAAGCATAGTCTGTAATATGTCCTACATCACGATACACCGGCACACCTTCTATATCCGTTAAGCAGATATTTTTATCACACTGCACATCTTTAGGATCGATGATAATTAAGGTTGGATAATCTCGTTTTAATTTAGCAAATAACTGATTCATCCATGTATTACCCTCACCTTTATAGTTTTTTGGGTTACAGTTGTTATCTGCAAAATCTTTTCTTAATTTCGCATTCTCATAAAAACAGGTCATAAAATCACTTGGCATTGAATTAACCGTTTTAATAAAAACAGGTTTAGCCCCTGTGGCAATAATCATATCAAGTGCTTCACGCATTGCTTTCTCAACGCGTTGACGAGATTCATCAACTGTTCTCACATCACCTATCTTATTAATGACATGATTTGACGCGTAGTTATTCCAAACTTGCCCAAATATTACATAATCGAAGTGGCTATTCTTGATAAGTTGATAATATTTCGCCGTTTGATCGTAACAACGTTGATAAACTGTATTTTTATGATTAGACCAGTCATAAAGATAAATATTAGGAAGCGTAATACACGATGAAGTTGCTTGTGCATAGACATCTATCTTGGCATCTTTACCCAAAATATCCATAAAGCCCCAATAATGATTTGCATGAGAATCACCCAATAAAAAGGCTTTTTTCTTACTTCCTACTTCACCAATATGGCACATTTTATCGGGATCAGTGGCTTCAAAATTCATACATTTAGTTCGATTAGGATAATCAAACTGATTCAGCTTAGCTTCTAAATTAACGTAATTTTGCCCAAGCCTTGCTCCAATACCTTGATATTTTTCATTCAATGCATTTAGCCCAAAAGCGAATAAAATAGGAATAATTAATAAGAGAGTGATGGAATATTTAAAGGCTAAGCGCTTTCTTCTAAACGGTTTTTCAATCAGAAAATAAGAGCTAATCGATAGCAATAAGGTTAATGCTAACATCGATCCCTTTTGCAATTCTGTATTAAACACACCAACATAGCGTGCAACAGAAAATAATGGCCAGTGCCATAAATAGAGTGAGTAAGATAATAACCCAACGATCACGATTGGCTTTAACGAGAGTATTTTTTCAATAATACTTCCATGTTGTCCGGTATAAATAATTAGTGCAGCACCAAGACAAACATACAACGTATTAAGGTTCGGATAACCTGCAATAATATCGTTTTGAAATGCAACCCAAACAATAACACCTAGCGCAATTAAGCTAATAACATCATTTATTCTTCGATTAAGTTTTATCTTTATTGGGAAGTAGGCAACACAAGCTCCCAACATAAATTCGAAGATCCGCGTACTAAAATAGTAGTAATTTTTCGGTTGGTCTTTTTGATAAAAAAACACTAAAGAAAAAGAAATTATCGTAATAAATACAATAGGATAAAAATGATTTATTTTTTCTTTATGATTGATTTTATGCAGAAAATAAAGTGCAAAAGGCAAGAAAAGATACCATTGCCACTCTATCGCTAAAGACCAAGTATGCAATAAAGGTAGAAAAAGTGCATCTTGCGCAGCATAACTGGTTGTTGCTTTTGCAAAGTACTTATTAGAAAGAAAAGCAGAAGCGTATTTTTCGCTATTTGTGATATCAAGATAATCACTAGGCAGATAAAAAAGCCCAGACATCAGTAAAACAGCAATTAATACAACAAGGTAAAGTGGCTGTAATCGCCATAATCGGCGTGTGTAAAAATCACGAAATGAAAAATAACCTTGTGATAATGAAGTTTTAATTATCAATGAGATCAAAAAACCCGAGATCACAAAGAAAATATCGACACCAATAAATCCAGAAGGAATTAAGCGATTATCCAAATGAAAAAGGATAACCAGAATAACAGCGACGGCTCTTAAACCGTCAATATCAGCACGATATTTGACATTCATAATCCAAACACATAATCCGAATAAAAAGAATCGCTGGATTATATACCAATTAACAATTTCGCTTTAGTCACAAAAAGAATAATTTTGAGATACAAAGATATTAACTATCTATTTTTTGTAAATTATTAATGTTAATTAATGCATTAATAAATTTTAGCTTAGATTGAATCTAATGTACTTGTAAATAAAAAGTATCACTGACCTAATAACTTCGCTCATTGCTAAATATGTGATAGGTAAAAACTCTGGCTATTTTCTCGATACATCTTAATTTGAAATTTCTCTTGCTTTATTTCTTTAAAAAAGACAGAGTGTCCCTAGTCCCGGGACAAAGGACGCGCTTAAGAGGAGAGGAGATGAAAGGCCAAGATATTTTATTATTACTAAAATTAATATCGTTACAACACCATGAAAAACAATTAAATAGTCTCGAGCACTTAACAACACAATCCAAGGCATGGCAAGACTGGGATATTATAGAAGAGAAGAAACTAGAACAAAAAAAAACCTTAGCCTTTATTGAAATTGATACTTATCGCGAGAGCCTTTATACCGTTCGCGCCTTAGAAAAAACAACGGGTATAGGTAAAACACAAATAGCAGATTCTATTAAACGATGTATAGATATTGGCCTTGCTAAAAAAGATCGTAAATATAATGTTCCAAGGGCAAATAGGAAATCTTTACTTGAATTCATTATTTATGGAATAAAATATGTATTTCCCGTCAGAATGGGAGAATTAACACGAGGGATCGCGACTTCTTTTTCTGCTCCAGTGTTAAATGAAAAATTATTTAGCTCAGGTGATTTGATCGCTGTTTGGCCTGATGAAACAGCAAAAAATAAAGGGTTGAAAGTAATACCTTTATTTCACACTGTTCCTTATGCTGTTCGGCAGGATGATAATTTATATGCAATGCTTGCCCTAGTCGATGCAATTAGGCTTGGAAACCCACGTGAAGCCAGTTTAGCAGCAGATTTATTGGAAAAGATATTTAAGGAAATATAAGAATGGAAGCTAAACAACAATATCGTATGCTGATAGAAGTAGCTCACGCGTTAGGAGCTGATTTGCTAAAGCAGGTTACTTTTGTCGGTGGGTGCACAACAGCTCTTTTACTAACTGATGAAGTTACTGTAGAACAAGTTCGGCATACAGATGATGTAGACTTAATTGTTCATGTAATTAGTTATGCAAAATATTCAGCTCTGCAGGAAAAATTACAAGAGAGGGGATTCAAAATTGTTGCCCCAGATGAGGATGATAATATTCCCATTTGTGCAATGAAACTAAATGAATTACGTGTAGATATTATGCCTGATGATGAGTCTATTCTTGGTTTCAGTAACCGATGGTATAAAGAAGCCATAGAAAATTCATTTGAGTATCAACTTAACGAAAATATTACAATAAAGCTCGTTTCTCCAGACTACTTTGTAGCGACTAAGCTTGAAGCATGGCTTGGCAGAGGTAAAGGTGATGCATTAACAAGTCGTGATATTGAGGACATCATAAATTTAATTGATGGACGAGAGGAATGACTTAACGAGCTGAGTAATTCATCAATTACCGTTAAAACATTTGTTTCAGAGCAACTTCGTCTGTTGCTAGATGATAGTAATTTTGAATATGCAGTGAGCAGCCAATCTAACAATAGTCCTCAACGTGAGAATATTATTTTTGAGCGTATCGAAACAATAATCGCTAGGACTTCTTGTTAATGAATATCTTATGGGAAAGTCAAAAAGGCTCATTGCGTAAAAATAATAATGACTATGTCGCTATACGAGTAAGTAATAACCATTTTTCTGCTGTTATTGTTGATGCATCCAGTAAAGGAAAAGCGCCTAGTTGTTTAGCTAAATATTGGGCAAAAACACTATTAACAAGCTATATAAAACAAGAGCATGAATCCATCATATTACTTCTTAAGAATGTTCACAAAACACTAGTCCCTAATTATCTTACCGAAACTGCAAGCTATTCTCTAATTGATATTGATTTAGAGAAAAAGAATGGAGAAATTATTTATATAGGTGACTGTCGGTTGGGGATAATTAATCATTATGGAATCAACTGGATTAATAAGCCTCACATTATTGTTAACATGTTTACTCAGTTAGATAATAGCTACGCTAACTGTCTTACAAGAGTACTAAAAGCCCGCCGCTTTACCCCTCCAGATCAGATGAAATTTAACTGGGAAGATGGTGATACATTGGTACTTTGTACTGATGGGTACTGGCGCTCAGATAGGGATAATAACGAGCTAAACTACGATGATATCAGTGTACTCAAAATTACACCTGACAATTCTGAGTTCAGCCTCACTATCGATTCAGATTGTAATAACATCTTTTTTATTACTCAATAAACGCTTAGCATCTATCTACATCAGCACGATATTTGACATTCATAATCCAAACACATAATCCGAATAAAAAGAATCGCTGAATTATATACTAATTAACCATATCACTTTAGTCATAAAAAGATGGATAGCCATTTAATACTTAATATTAATAGCACCGAAATGGCCATAATTGATTAAATTCCATCGTTAAGCCCAGTTGTACTTCAGATGAAAGTGAACCTTTGCTCACTACAAATTTTGGATGTTGAATAATGATAGGGGTATTAATCGCATGATGTATTAATGATGATCGGTTTTGCTCTAGCTCATCATAGAGCTGCTTCATCTCTGCTGATGACGTATTTTCACCTAATCGCCCAAGTGTGATATGAATAATGTCTTTATGAAGTTCGCTCTCAATTGGGATTTGCTGATAAACCTGCTGCCTAAAGAGTGTTAATTCCTTTGAGATACCCGTTAATATCAAACTACCATTGGATGTGAGTACAACGTCATTAAATAAAATTTCGATACTTTTTATTTGATTAAAGATTTTTGCAATCTCATGACACCACGATAATAATACGGGCCGTTGTAGTTTAAATTGCTCATTTTGTTGATTAAAAACCGTTAATAATGTGGAATGAAATTCTTGTTGCTGAGTAAACGCAATAAATGGATATTTAAGCGAAAGCTGTTCACAATAAGCTATTAGTTTCTGACTAAAAGGAATAAAGCTTTCCTCAACTTCAGGCTGAGAAATTATTAATTGCCCTGCATTTAAGCTGACATCAATAATACTTTCATCATTAATTTGCTGTTGCCAAATTTCGCCAGTTGCCAGTTTTTTGAGTGTTGCTTGTGTTAAGAAAGAATAACTCACTCCGCCCCTCTTAAAGTCTTTAAACTCTCATTATTTATTATTACCATTTAGCCATTAAGATAGCAAAAGCCCTTCCGAACGTCTGAACAAATAGCGCCACGATTACTTTGGACTGATCCGCTGAAGATAGAGTTTACTCCCTAACTGAGAAACTAAAAGCCGATTAGGTAAATCAAGTGATGATAAAGAAATCGCCATGGCATATCGTGCCGTACCTGCATTACCTAATATCATTTCTGTATCAAAAATTCTCTCTAAGGAGAAATCTGTATTCTGCTTAATAAAATTAATGATGACTTCTTCTTTATTCTTATCATTTAAATGGCAACACCATAATGCTTGTGCATTCTTACCATTAAGCTGAAATTTAGATTGTGCCTCTAAAGCTTCTGATAAAGAACCTATATCACATACAATTGGGCGAAGTAATTTACTATATCTTGATATCTCTTTTAATTCTGGAAATGAAGGAGAAGATAATAATAAACAACATGCCTCTTCACTGACATTATTCTCATCAAACTGAATAGATAAAACGATATAGAGTTCATCAGTTAGCGCCTCATCATATAAATTGGATAGCCATTTCGTTAGATGTATTTGAGGTAATGGTTCAACTTTAGCAACATTGAACGCTAAATTGGTGACTTGTTCTTGAATAACTTGAGCCCAATCTATTTCAATAGCCTCTTTATTTTCCGTATTTACATGCCAAAGGATCTTAATAGGAGTTGAGAGATGATGTTCTTGGTAATATTTGGATATAGGCGTTAATAATGCTTTAGTGATTTCTTCACTTTTTTCCCATAAAGGGCGCAATTTAAGAAAATTAGGCAGTAATTGATTGTTTTTATTCGGTGTTAATTTAGAAAGAATAATATTTTTATTTTGTTCATCAACTTCTGAAACCCTTGATGATGTCAGTAAAATAATATGTTTCTCTGCCCAAACTCTCCATTGATAAAAACAATAATTTAACTCTTCACAGCTAGACTGATATTTAAATAAAACAATAAAATGAACAAGTAATCGAATAAGTACCACGAAGAACATTGGAATAATAGAGAATAGAAGAATAAGTTTAATATTGTCCCAAGATGGATCTAAATAGCCATTTGTAGATAAAGAAATTCCGATAAAAAAACCACTACATGCGACAATACCACAGATTAATATCCATAATAAAATATTGGGCATTTTAGGCTCTTCGGGATACTCTATTTTGGGTACATTCCAGCTTATCATCTACTTTTCTCCCGCAGAGGATAGACTTGAAATTAACCGACAACCACATTCAGTGATAAATCCATCTAATGCAACGTCTCTACCAACCATCGTTATTCTTGTCTTACCCGGCAAGATAGCATTTATACCGTGCCCTGTTTTAGGGCAATTAACTTTATCACCGACTAAAGCCACTGCCTTACCATACACAACTGAACCTGATGCCGAAATAACTTCACCACCATGTGATGTTTTATCGCCTAATCGTATAAATGCTCTCATAGGTTTATCCTCAATAATAATCAAACACTAATCAAACAACATATTTTTACTTATTTCTGAGCCTGTTTTTTATATTCAAAGGTGCCATCCCATTCCGGTAAAGGCGCAGGAGGTA
>NZ_JABUYL010000082.1 GCF_014897315.1 Proteus sp. FME41
CAACGCTACGGCTTGAAGTATGACGAGTAAATACTCTAAATAATTCAAGATGTAATTAGGCGACAAATGAATGAGTCGCTAGGAGCATACAAGAGTATGTGACTAGTGCGAGAGAATGAAGTCAACAACGCTACGGCTTGAAGTATGACGAGTAAATACTCTAAATAATTCAAGATGTAATTAGGCGACAAATGAATGAGTCGCTAGGAGCATACAAGAGTATGTGACTAGTGCGAGAGAATAAAGTCAACAACGCTACGGCTTGAAGTATGACGAGTAAATACTCTAAATAATTCAAGATGTA
>NZ_JABUYL010000005.1 GCF_014897315.1 Proteus sp. FME41
AACATGGTCACGGACACGAAGGACACGGTGAATGCCGTCATGGTGAGCATGGTCATGGACACGAAGGTCACGGTGAATGCCGTCATGGTGAGCATGGTCACGGACACGAAGGTCACGGTGAATGCTGTCATGGTGGGCATGGTTCTGACGGACAAGGTAAGCAACGTGGTCGTGGATGTGGTAGCCGAGGAAAAGGTCAGGGTCGCCAATTAAGACGTATGTTTGATCATGGTGATTTACGTGTTCTTTTACTTAGCATGATTGCAAAAAAACCAAGTCATGGGTATGAAATTATTCGTGGTATAGATGAAGCCTCTTCAGGGTTATATGTCCCTAGCCCAGGAGTTATCTATCCAACGTTAACATTACTCGAAGAACAAGAGTTACTGGTTGCCAGTATCGCTGAAAAAGGCCGTAAAAATTACAGCATTACACCTGAAGGTACTGCATTTTTAGCAGAGCATCAGGAAATCGATGCCAATATTCAAAAAAAGCTTTCTTATGCGAGAGATTTATCTCAAAACGCAGGTGGTGTGTCTGAAGAAATTGAATCTGCTGTCGGTAAATTGAAAGCCGTATTACGCCACAAGTTAGTATTAAAAGAGCTCTCTGTGGAAAGAGCAGGACGTATTGCTTCTATTCTTAATGAAGCAGTTGAGAAAATTGAAGCTATCAAT
The DNA here is from genome assembly GCF_014897315.1 of Proteus sp. FME41. Taxonomy (GTDB): domain Bacteria; phylum Pseudomonadota; class Gammaproteobacteria; order Enterobacterales; family Enterobacteriaceae; genus Proteus. The sequence continues at coordinate 678 of NZ_JABUYL010000005.1, forward strand.
GAGGCATTGATCTCAGAGGAAAGGGAAGATGAATAAAACAGATACTCAACCACAAAATTCAAGAAAAAATAATGAAATAGAAAAAGAGGATTTAGAAAATAATCCAGCAGTAAAAGAACAAATTTGCCCAAAAATGCCAGTTTCTTACTTTCGTAGAGCATTACGCAAACCTGGCAGAATATGATAATGATGGACGGAGGTTATCAAGATATGGCCTCTGTCAATTTTTCCTCTATCTCAGATTCAAGCAATTCCACCTCCTTATTTACCGTCACAAAATGATTTCTTAATTAGAAAATCAATAATCCTGCTATAGAATTTTTTTTCTTATCTTTTTTATCTTATGCAGTTATCTCCTTATTTGTATGTAAAACGTCATTTTCTGATGACTGTTTGCATCATTTTTCTTAGGTTATTGTACTAATATCAAAAAAACCACAAATGACTATGGAAATGTTCCACAATAGTGATTACCTTATTTAAGTAAGTGACTCATTATAAATAATAGAAAATTTAAACCAGAGATATGCTGAATAACAATAAAATAAATATCGCATCAAAATAATAAATGTTTGTATGCACTTAAACGAGAATAAGCGCTTTAATTCAAACGAATACCTTACTGATAATACAAAAGTTTAATTGGTGTTTTTGATGGTAAGGTAACACAGATGTCGGTTTATTTATTGTTAGGAATAGAAATAATGATGCGAATAAGTGGTTGATATTTCAATTAAAAATATTACCACAATAAGAATAACAATACGTTAATCAATTAAAACTATCAGCTACTAAGTTGATAGTTATGTATTTGCCGTACCTGTTAAATTAACATTTGCTAACTTAGGAATATTCGAATGAAAGTAAAGGCATTATCTGTGGTGATAAGTTTAATACTTGCTACACCATTATGTGCTAACGCACAAACCGACATAAGTGCAATTGAGGCGCGACTAAATGCACTAGAACAGCGTGCGAACGCGGCTGAAGCAAGAGCGGCTGTAGCAGAGCAAAAAGCTGCTCGACTTGAACAACTCATTAATTCAAATAACACATCTCAAGAACGAAAAACAACAAATAATATTGCTCCTATCAATATGGAACAGCGTATTACTATATTAGAAAAGCAATCTGATGAAGCTCAAATCCAAGCAAATATTGCTCAAACTCAGCTTAAAGAAATTCAACAAAAACAGTTGATTCAGCTGACGAATACAAAAAACAAAGAAGGCGCTGGCTTTTTCTCAACCAATACAAATTGGGGGGATCTCAAATTGTATGGTGATGTTGAATATAATATTGATGCAGCAAGTAAGAAAGGACAATTAACATCAATGAGGATGATGCCCGGTAAGCAAAAAGATTTTGATGATAATGAAAAATGGTCGTTGAATGGGCGTATTTTAATTGGTATCGATGGTGAACGAGAATTAAAAAAGGGTAATTATGCTGGCTTCCGTGTACAACCAATGGCTGACATGACAGGCAAAATGAATCTTGATGATGCTGCTTTTTACTTTGGTCAGCGTGATAAATGGCAGTATAAAATTGGCCGCTATGAAGCTTATGATATGTTCCCTCTAAATCAAGATACGTTTGTTGAGTATTCAGGTAATACAGCAAATGATTTATATGGTGATGGTTTTGGTTATATTTATATGATGAAAGAAGGGCGTGGTCGTAGTAGTGATGGCGGTAGCATGATGGTTAACACGCATTATAATGACTGGTATTTTGAGCTGAATACGTTAGTTGAAGATGGAACTTCTGTTTTTAAAGAGGGGGAATATCACGGACGTAAACTCGATAATCGTAAAAATGTTATTTATATGCGACCTGTTGTGGCATGGCAAAAAGATAATTTGACGATTGCCGGAGCGATAGATGCGAACGTAATAAGCAAAGCTTATGGTTACGAAGATGAAAATGGAAAATTTCAAGATCAATCTCGCCGTACTGGTTATGGTCTAACGATAAAATGGGATACCTTAACAGATGATCCTATTAACGGCATTGTTGCTAATTTAAGTGCTGCTTATCTTGATGCTAAAGATGAAAATGATTTTTCAATTGGTAGTAATGTGTTGTGGCGTAAATTCCAATTGGGTTATATCTATGCACATAATGATATTAAATCATATGATGTGCTTGAGGATCCTGATAACGAAACCTATTTAACGCTTAATCCTGGTAAGTACAATATCAATACAGTATTTGCTTCTTATGAACTGCCTAATATTTTAGATATGGATAATTTTAAAACCTATTTAGGTGCATATTATTCACGAATAGATGGTAAAGACGATATTAACGTACATAGCAGTGATAAAGATCGTTACGGTGCCCGTATTCGCTTTAAGTATCTTTTTTAATTTTGATACCTTAAGTTAGGTATTAGTCACACATCTAAAGGCTTCAATTTTTAATGTGCTGTTATTAAATGTACTGTTATTAATTGAAGTCTTTACCTTTTTATATCTGTATAGCGATAAGTATGTAAAACCTCAAATACCTGATAAAAGAAAGGCTTTGACCAGTTTTTCAACCTGCCACTCTTTAATATCAGAAACTTGCCCATCACCAATCTCAACTAAGCGTAACTCTCCAACAGTGTTCCTAACTATATCTATGGAATAAAATGGCGTGTTTATCTGTTTCGCTACTTTTCTTACAAGTTCAGGAATTTCATTATCCGCAGAAAATATTTTCTTATTTAAAACAAAATATCTACGCTCACTATTATTAATAAATTCTTCAACTCGGCGAAGGCTGACGCCACCTTCAATATTTCCCCTAAATTGTGTAATTAGTTTTAATATTTCCCTAATCTCATCTGCATTTTTAGCGATAGAACCTCTCGTTGTCGTTAACGACTTTACATAATCTTTCACAAAATAAGCTGGCCATTGAAGCTGCTTAGTTAACTTTTCAAAATCTGTTTCTGCATTAACAATAACGGTTTCTGGTGTGAATTTTTTACAATATTCATACCAACCAGTTATATGGTGGTTACGAATATAATCTTCAGGTATTTCAAGCATTTTTCCGCCATGAATATCCACGGCATGGTATAACTGTTGATACTCATTTTTATTTAACATCCATCCTCGCCAAATAACGGGATGTTCTGATTTAAAAGGATGTGAAAACGTATATTTACCCAGTGCCATATCTTCTGATGAGAGTAACAAGCAATGAATGTTGAGTGCTTTGGCACAACGGTATTCTTGCTCAAAGGCCTCATCAGGTTTGCCAATTTTAGAATAATCATCAGGGTAAATTATTTGCATAAGTAATTCCTTTTAGTTCAATAAATTTAATGAAAGACATTTTAACGCTCTATTTAATGGTTTGAAACTTTTTCCTCTTAATTACATGTTCTCTTTTTTAAGTTGTGAGATCTCTCGATTTTTTGATCTTTTCTCAGCTAGATAACTGATTTTACTCGTGCCATAGTTTTATTTCCTGCCATAATCTGTTTAACAAATACAGACATAAAATAACGTATTTAAATACGATTAATATTAAGCAGGAAACAATTCAATGCCTTTCTATACACAAAACAGTTATTCAAATAATAAGACCTATAAGCAAAATAGAATAAAAACACTATTAATAGGTTTAACCTTAATTCCTTCATTTGTATTTGCTAATGAGCTTTTGCAATTGCCACAACAAGATCGCATTTCTTACTTTACGCAGGCTCAACAAGCTGGACTCACGGGTGTTGCTATTAAAACCAAGCCTGTATTAGCAAGGCTGGCTAAAGAAGGTGAAATCATCACAACCATTATTAAAGGTGAAGGTGTTGAAACTGTTTCAGAACCTGCAAAAACAGGGGATTGGGTAGTACAAAATATCTGCCCAGAGACAGGAAACGAAGAAATTTTAGTAAGAGAAGCTAAATTTGCTCAACGTTACAACAGAGCAGAGCAAAGTAAGATTAACGTAGACTCTTATTCTAGTGATTATCAGCCTTTTACCCCCAAAGGCGTTGAGATGAATTACTTTATCGTACCTGACTCTACACCTCCATTTGCAATGAAGGCACCTTGGGGAGAATTGCAACGTTTTCAGTCGGGCGATGCGGTTGTGCAATCCACAACGGATAAGCAAGATATTTACCGTATTCAAAAAGCGGCATTTGAGTGTACTTATACTGTTCTTAAACCAGCTAAAATAGCAAAATAATGTGTGCTAAATAATAATGCCGTCTGGTTATCAGATAGGTAATTCATAATGTTATAGATATAACAAAATTTATTATAACGATATTAAATAGAGATGCTGGTTAATAAAAAATAAAACTTACTTTCTTTTTGTATATTTGCGTTTATGGCTACATTTCGTTAACCTACCTCTATCAATTTCTTCAACTCATTAGGTAAAACCTATTAAACTGATAGCAGGAATGTATTAGCTATTCTCAACTGGAATAGATACATTAGTTCTCATACCAAACAGGAGGAAATACAATGTCTTTAATTAATACCCCAATCAAACCATTCAAAAACATGGCATTTAAAGACGGTCAATTCGTAGAAGTGACTGAGAAGGACGTCGAAGGTAAATGGAGCATTTTCTTCTTTTACCCTGCAGACTTCACGTTTGTGTGCCCAACTGAATTAGGCGACTTAGCTGATCATTATGCTGAGTTCCAAAAAATGGGCGTAGAAATTTATTCAGTTTCTACTGATACACATTTTACCCATAAAGCATGGCACAGTAGCTCAGAAACTATTGGTAAAATTAAATATGGCATGATTGGCGACCCAACTGGCGCATTAACGCGTAACTTCGAAAATATGCGTGAAAATGAAGGTCTAGCAGATCGCGGTACTTTCGTTGTTGACCCACAAGGTATTATTCAAGCAATCGAAGTCACTGCTGAAGGTATTGGTCGTGATGCATCAGACCTGTTGCGTAAAGTAAAAGCGGCGCAGTATGTAGCTAGCCATCCAGGCGAAGTTTGCCCAGCAAAATGGAAAGAAGGTGATGCTACTTTAGCTCCATCACTGGATTTAGTTGGCAAGATCTAAATAAGAATTAAGCCACTAAACAAGTTATTTATCGGGTGTTTCGGCACCCGATTTTATTGAGGGTGCAAAAATGTTAGATAATAATTTAAAAGCTCAATTGAAAGCTTATTTAGAACGATTAACCCAGCCGGTTGAGTTAGTCGCAACATTAGACGACAGCAAACATTCTGCTGATATCCAAGCGCTATTAAAAGAAATCGAACCATTATCCGATAAAGTCACTTATCGTGAAGATAATAACGCTGATGTGCGTAAACCATCTTTTCTTATTACTAACCCAGGAAAAGAAACTGGTGTTCGTTTTGCAGGTTCGCCATTAGGCCATGAATTTACTTCATTAGTTTTAGCATTACTGCAAACAGGTGGACACCCATCAAAAGAAGCACAAGAATTACTTGAACAAATTCGTCAGTTAGACGGTGAGTTTCATTTCGAAACCTATTATTCGCTCTCTTGTCATAACTGCCCAGATGTTGTTCAGGCATTAAACTTAATGGCGATTTTAAATCCGAAGATCACGCATACCGCGATTGATGGAGGCATGTTCCAAAATGAAATTCAGGAACGTAATATCATGGGCGTTCCTGCTGTTTTCTTAAATGGTAACGAGTTTGGTCAAGGCCGTATGACCTTAGCTGAAATCGTTAACAAAGTAGACAGCAATGCAGAAAAACGTACTGCAGAATTGTTAAACCAAAAAGATGCATTTGATGTGTTGATTGTGGGTAGTGGACCTGCGGGAGCTTCTGCCGCGGTTTATTCAGCACGTAAAGGTTTAAATACAGGTCTTATTGGTGAGCGTTTTGGTGGACAAGTTCTTGATACTGTTGATATTGAAAACTATATCTCTGTACCAAAAACAGAAGGTTCAAAATTGGCGGGGGCATTAAAAGCTCATGTTGATGATTACCAAGTTGATGTAATTGATAGCCAAACGGTAAGCCGTTTAATTCCGGGGGCATCAGTAGGGGAATTACACCAAATTGAAACGGCATCAGGTGCAATTTTAAAGACCCGTAGCTTAATTATTGCAACAGGTGCTCGCTGGAGAAATATGAATGTGCCCGGCGAAAATGAATACCGTACTCGTGGTGTAACTTATTGTCCACACTGCGATGGTCCGCTCTTTAAAGGCAAAAGAGTCGCCGTTATTGGTGGTGGTAACTCAGGGGTTGAAGCTGCGATTGACTTAGCGGGTCTCGTTGAACACGTAACAGTATTAGAATTTGCGCCAGAAATGAGAGCCGATGCGGTATTACAGAAAAAACTGCGTAGCTTAAGTAATGTAGACGTTATCTTAAATGCGCAAACTACAGAAGTGTATGGTGATGGTACTAAATTAACGGGTCTAAAATATAAAGATCGCACCAATGATTCTATGCATGATATTGCATTAGCAGGTATTTTCGTTCAAATCGGCTTATTACCTAATACACAGTGGTTAGAAGGCACTGTTGAGCGTAATAAGATGGGCGAAATTATTGTTGATGCTCGTGGTGAAACCAATATTAAAGGTGTTTTTGCCGCTGGTGACTGTACTACAGTACCTTATAAGCAAATTATTATTGCCGCGGGTGAAGGTGCTAAAGCCTCACTTAGCGCCTTTGATTACTTGATTCGCACGACTGCAAAATAAGTAAACTAGACTTAAAAATTAACTATTTTATATTGTAAAAAGCATCTCGGTTGAGATGCTTTTTTTCTGTCTCACACTTACCATTTGTCGAAAAACCTCTATTTATAAACCTCAAACAACCTATGCTATTATCTCGCCACTTAAATAATCTATAGGGAAGTTGATTGATATGAATATAAAAAATATGAGTTTTCGACAAATTGTTCCTGCACTTCTTTTTTCTTTGGCGAGTGTTAGCACTTTTTCTGTTAATGCAGATATCGAAGTCCGTGATGAAACCTTATATGAAGCACATCAGCGCTTTAAAACTCAAATTATAAACGACAGTTTTGATAATATTGATCCGCCTTGGGAAGCACCACCAGAAATATTCAATGTGATTAAATATCCCGCTAAACCAGGCGATATGTATGCTTATTTAACACCACCACCTACAAACAAAAAAATTAAATTGCCTGCCGTAATTTGGTTAAATGGAGGATATGGTGGAATTGGCGGTGATGATTATTTTTGGCAACCTAAACCTGTAAATAATGACCAAACAGGGGCTATCTTTCGTGATCCTAATATGGTGTTAATGATCCCCTCATTCCGAGGTGAAAATACCAATCCTGGCCGTTATGAAATGTTTTATGGTGAATTGGAAGACTTAGAATCAGCGAGAGAATATTTAGCATCACTGCCTTATATTGATTCAAAACGTATCTATGTAGTAGGGCACAGTACAGGGGGCACTCGAGCATTATTAGCAAGTGAATATAGTGATAAATTTAGAGCTGTTTTCTCCTTAGGCGGAATACCTGATCTTAAATTAAGAGCTGAAGGGAATATGATTGTTGAATTGCCTTTTGATATAAATAAGGAAGAAGAATTCAATGTTCGTTCTGTATATCGTTATATTAAATCGATAAAAACACCGACGTTTTATTTTGAAGGACGTGATTATTTCTGGAGCGAATTTAATGAATTGCGTGGTGTCGCAATGGTGCATGATATCCCATTAAAAATATACAATATTAAAAATGGTGATCATTTCAATATCATTGTGCCGGTCAGTAAATTAATTAAAGATAAAATATTGTTAGATATTGATACAACTAAAGAAAGTAATATTCGGTTCACTAATGAAGAGATTAAATGGATCAATAAACAGCTTAGGTAATTATTGATAACTTCATTTATCTAAAGTGGATTACTTTAATAATAAATCGCTCTTTTATTTAATTGATAAAAGAGCGGTTTTTTATTTAAAAATCAATGTAGTTTTAAAAATTAATATAGTTATCCTGAAAACTCATCACATAACTCTTGGAGCTTATTGACCATTCTCGCCATATGAAAACCATCGCACGTAGCATGATGTACTTGAATGGATATCGGTAATAAAAAATTGTCACCTTGCTGAGTATATTTTCCCATAGTAAAAATAGGCGGAAAATAATCTTTTACATTAGCTATATTTAAATTAAATCCGTCAAAATCAACCCATGGGATCATCGAGATACTGAAATGATTTTCAGGAAAGTTGGGTTTTGCGGATAGACTCAGATTATCGTTATATTTTTGATAATCACGATTATATCCTTGCAAAAAAGAATGCCAATCCTCAACGTACTCACTCCATAACTCAGAGAAAGTCTCCGTTTCAGGGTGAAAAATGGTGTACGCAGGGTTGATATAATTCCAAATAACTAGTTCATCATCCTTGATTGCCATTCTTGACTCAGGGTAGCTATTAACCGTTTTCGCAATCAAATAGATCATTGCAGGATAAAACCTAAGATTATTTTTAGCTAATACTGCCTTCAAGACAGTAATATCTATTTTAGTTGTTAAGCTAAATCCACACTGCAAGTTATGCCGATAATGTAAGAAATGTTCTTTTCTATTCCATTGTTCTAAATCGATTTTTTTATATTTCATTTTAAAGCCCTTCTTGTTAAGTAATAAAGTTGTTTTTAACGAAGAAGGGCAAAACGGGTTGTTTGAATAGGTAGCATAATAGCTCCTGTTATAAAAGATAATAAAACACATTATTACACTAATTATCAAATTTTGAAGGTATTTTTGTGCTGATACCAATTTATAATAGCATTGTTTTGGAGAAAGGTATTAAGTGTATTATGATAAAAAGCATAAAGATCACTGTTTGAAAATGAAGGGATTTATAATGCAAGCTAAACTTGCTTACCAATGGAAACAAAAAAGGCGGGGGCGACTCTCTTTCTTAGGTTTAGAAATTGCTTGGTCAATTTTCTTTTCTATTGCCGAGAATTTAGCCTATCGATGGTATATATCATTTTATCCTGAAGACGCTATCTCTATTTTTGAAAATACTTTTTACTACCAATTCTCTTTTACTCCTTATGGTTTAATTGAAATAGCATTTTTAATAATACAAATCTATATATTTACACTGATCCTATCGCAACGAGTGAGAGATATAGGTATAGGTTACCCTGTTATTATTTCGTTTATCTTTACTGCGAGTCCTATATTATTAATGCCATACTTACTCTTTAATGCACCAACCATGTTGATGGTGTTTTCTTTTGTTTTATTAATAGGTGGATTGGTTGCCTTACTTGCACCTTCTGCTTATAAAATCGATATCGATATTAATAAAGATCTAAAGAAAAATAATTAGCTAAAAAGTGAGTTGTGTAAAACGAGAAAAAGCATCGTTTAGATGCTTTTTCTGATCTAGCCGTATTACTTTTCATGCAATTAAGACAAAATCTCAATTACACCTTTTTGCCCATCAACTTTAACTTTCTGACCATTCTTTAAAATATTTAAGATATTACGAACTCCCATTACTGCGGGTAATCCCAATTCTCTTGCAGTAACTGCGCCGTGAGATAATGGCCCACCACTTTCTGTAATAATACCCGAAGCGCGATAAAAAAGAGCTGTCCAAGCCGGATTGGTTGTTCTTGCAACTAAAATGGCATTTTGTGGAAACTCTGCAAAATTCTCAGGGCCATGAACAAGATAAACATTACCTTCAATAATACCAGCGCTACCCGCTAACCCTTTGAATTTTTGATCATTGGTATTTATTTCATCAGCACTATCTTCGCCATAAATCCATTGTGGAGTCACAGATTTTGCTTTTAAATATCCGGCTTTGTTTTGATATATGTGATGGCGTAACTGATTCCAACTTGTTGGATTATCTGCAAGGATTGCTTTAGCTAAAGGTTGTTCATTAGCAAAATAAATATCCATAGGGCAGTCTAAAACACTACGAATAACGAGCCTTTCCCCTAATGCTTTTAATCCACGACGCATTGGTAATGCAAGCCGAGTGGTTTGATAATGCTCTAAGTCATCAAGTGCAGTATAAACACGTGCTAATCGAATGATCTCTTGTAAAAAAAAGCGTAACTCTTCAGGTGCATCAGAAATAAGTGAAAACTCAGTTTCTGACTGTAGAATTTTTTTACTTAATGGATCATCAATCTGTTTATCATCTGATAAATCGGCCATTGCCTTAATTTGAGCCAATACGATATGAGGAGCATCTAGCCAAGTTGGATGATAAGCATCAAAATCTAATTCTCGGTGACCGTGATTCGTTAAAAATAGAGTAAATTGCTGGTGAAAGTGGGGATCACACTGCGCAATTTCTTGCATAATATTTTCAGGAACACTCTGCTCAATACATGTTAATAAATTTGGATATTGGCGTGCATAACGAGAAAGCACCCAAAGTTCAGCATTGACTTGCCCCGTTTTAGTCTCAGACATCGCAATTAAGTTATCAAAAGCAGTATGTGCATATTTTTCTTCTTTAAAAAATAGCTTTAATAATGCCATTAACGCTGAGTAGAGTGAACGTTGAGTCAATGATATGGCAATATTAGGTAAGAAATAATCAGCACCTAACTTATTAATTTTTTGCACATAATCCCATAACTGCGATAAATTTTTATCTTGTAAAGGTTCATTCATTAATGCGCCAATTGAGATTAAATACTTATCTAAATCTCGCATCCAAGTAATGGGTAATTCTTGTACCCAACTAAATTTTTGAGCTATCTCAGGAAGTGATTTTAATAGGGTAGGTAAATCATTCATCATAGAGGTAGGAAGGCGGTTGCTGTACAAAGAAACGGCATTTTGATTGCCATAAATATAGTAATCTTGCATGCCAAACCACTTACCATTAAATGAAGGAAGCCCCATAAGATTAAGGCTAAAGTTTAATGATGAATGAAAACCTGCTTCACACATATCCCATGTTAACGGTGTGATGGGATTAGGAAATCGTTCGGCAGATTCTTCTCTTGTCCAAATTGGTGCAATTTGAGTCACATTCCTTGATTGTAAAAGCCATAATTTTCCATTATGAAATGCCCATTCAATATCTTGTGGGAAATCAAAATATTTTTCTGCTGAAATTGCGAGTTCAGCAACTTGTTTACACTGTTCGGGTGTTAATGAAGATATAGAGCGATTTTGGTGTTCAAGAGGTAAAATTTCAGTGCCATTTTCAGCCATAACAATAGCATTTATTTTTTCTGTTATTGTTTTACTTTTTAATGCTAAGTTTTTCCTTTCAATAATAAACTCGTCTATAGGATCTTCACCAGCAACAACTGTTTCTCCTAAACCAAAGGCCGAATTAATTAATACAGTAGAAAGAGAACCTTGAACAGGATCAACAGAAAAGGCAACACCTGCGGCTTCGTCTTTTTGAACATCAATCATTCTTTGCAATACAATGGCCATTGATGCTTGAGTATGTGGCAAATTTAAGTGCTGGCGATAGAACATGACGTGAGTGTGCCACAACGATGCATAACACTGACGAATAGCATCTAGTAAGTTAGGTAACGTTTTAATACCTAACAACGTATCATGCTGACCTGCAAAAGCAGCACCAGGCATATCTTCTAGTGTCCCTGATGATCTTACTGCTAAAGGGATATCAGTTAATTGGAGTTCATCTAACCTTAAATTCAGCGAATGCGTTAAATTATCTGGTATTGAGGCTTGTAAAATAAGATGGCGTATTTGCTGGCTTGTTATCTCAACTTCTTGATCTTTCTTTGATAGTAAACGATTAATTTCGGGGAGTAAGGGGGTAATAAATAATTGATATGCGTAGCAAGAAAGAATCAAACCATCGGGTACAGGGAGTGATTGAATGGTTTTGGCTAAACTAGCACCTTTGCCACCACTAATAGATACCTCAGTGGCGACAGGTTCGTTAATTTTATAAATGAGTTCCATATTCGACCTTATTATTTTTACATGTGATGTAAAGCACTGAGAATGCAAGTAATGCACCAACAATAACATCAATACCATAGTGATAATGCAAATAAACAGTTGCTAAAATTAACCCCATAAGAATCGGTGATAAGCAATAGGCTGTTCTTCGATAACCTGAAAAATAGAAAAATCCAACAATATAAATCGTGATCCCTGTATGTAATGAAGGAAACACATCCATTCCAGTAATGCCTTTATCAACGAGCTCAGTTAAAAATAACGTCATGGCACCAGAATAGACTGGGTAGACAAAATCAGAAGGGAATGAAATATAAGGGCCTGCGGCAGGAATAGAAAAATAACCGATAAAGCCAAAAAAATACATCAACATTAAACCTAAAAAATAGTTTTTAGTAAGTGCTTTATTTCGGCTAAAAAAGAAGAAAAGGGCGCAGCCAATAATCAAAAAATAGAAACTAAAATAGCAAAATGAAAGAAGCTCACTTAGCCAGCCTGATTGTAAAAAAATCGTCCACTCTGGCAAGCTTTTTCCAAACCATAGGGTTTTATCCAATTTATATAAAATATCATCAAAACCCGATTGGTATAAACCATAGCGAATAGATTTAAATAAAGGAAAAATAGTCCAACAAGTCACTAGTTGTAACAAACCGAGCCAATAAAATCGTGAATAAGATGTTACGTGTCGATCTTTATATCCAATGAAAATTAATAAAATCCATAAAAAGAAACCTAAAAAAACAGGTGTTAGCATCTCTGTCGCGTGAATCAGCCAACTTCCATAAGTTCCTAAAGCCCAAATGATAAAAAGTTGTATCGAAAATAGCTGGTTAAAAAGAATCTTTGCTTTTGGGCTTAGCATATTTCAGCGCCTTTTTTTCTTATTAAAATTATACCAATAAGGGCACAAATTAATCCTGTAGCAATAAACAGGGGCGAAAAAAATAGCAGAATGATCAAGATAGGTAACCAAATAGCTGTGGCTATGCAGCCTCCTAAGATCTTAAAAAAACTAACCGTATTACGAGCATCTGCAAAATGAGACGCAATAAATGATGATAATAATATAGGAAACAAAATAAACATGAATAAAAATGAAATATAGCGCCAAATTAGAATAGAATTTAAAGAATGGTTTTCTATTTTAGGATGGTCATTATTTGATTGATATAAAATATTTTGATAATCAATAAAGGATTTTGCATAGGAATCCCCAATTTTATTTTTATTAAAAGCATAGTCTGATGCTTTCTTAAAAATATCAATATTTGGACAATTAACAGAAATATTATTTAATGCAGTGGAAACTTCTTGATGAATGTTTTTTTCCCATTCTCTCGTTGAGGAATTATCTAATTGTGAAGTTATGTCAATATTTTTACCAATATAAACTTCCACTTTTGAACTAAATTTATCAGGGGCTATATAAAATAATCCAATAGGAATAATATCAAAAACAACTCCCTCACTGATCAACGTCCTAATAATTCTAGCTGCGCCTCTTTGATATGGTAATGGCTGGAAACCCCACTCACTACTGCCTTCCGGAAATAAGAGTAAATCACCGCCTGCCTTTATATGTGCAATTGCTGCATCAGAGGGGCTTGAAAATATATTTGCATTTACACCCAAACGTTGTCTATCCTTTTTTCTAACTACGGGAATACCCGTAAAGAACAACCTCATTAAAGGACTATGTAATAATTGAATTGACGCTAAGGCCTGGGCTTTAGGAAATGCTTTTAATGCAATGTAACCATCGAAAGCACTGTTCCGATGACTACATAGAATTAACTTTGGATGTGTATTTTCGGCTTGATATCTATTATGGTAAATAAGTGAAATTTTAGAGAAGTAGATTTCTCTAATTGAAGTTGAAATGAATTGATAATAAAAAGGAAGTGGAGAACCCGCAACAAAAGAGGCGTGATTTTTTATTGTTGAAGGTGATACTGGATTAGGCATAAGATTTCCTTACATTATTCCTTCTACAAAAACATAGCACGCTCTCAAAGGAAGTAACACTAAAAATTTAAAAATTTAAAAATGTATTATTAGAATAATTTATTTCACTAAATTGAGGCACTTAATTCTAATGAATAAGATGGAAATGAGTATGATTCAACTTAGGCTCGCTGAGCCACAAGAAGCAAAAAGATTGTGGCATTTACGAAATCAAGCACTACGCTTTGGTTGTGAGAATGTGTATTCATCAGATATTCTAGCTGCTTGGACTCCCGATGATATGCCCGATGGATATCGACAAGCTATTATTGATAATCCATTTTATGTGATTGATTATCAAAAATATAATATTCCTGTTGCTTCGGGTTTTTTAGATGTAAAAACTGGATTTGCTGAAGCAATTTTTACGCTTCCTGAATATATGGGGAAAGGATTCGCTGGATTAATTTTAAAGCAATTAAAACATGAAGCAGCAAAAAGAGGGCAATCAAGATTATTTTTGGATGCGACCCCTAATGCAGTATTATTTTATTTAAAACAAGGATTTAGAGCATTAGAAGAGAGAGAGTATTATTCTAGTTTAGCAAAAGCAAACTTGCACTGTTATCGTATGTATATTGATTTATAAAAGGAATTTACTTTTAAATAGACTTAAAATTTCTAATATACTAAAAATAAAAAAGCTGTTCTTAAAATGCGATATTCGTTTATTTTTACCATTTTTTGAATTAGCTTTTATATTAATAACATAAAATAGCAATCCCCTTGATGTTGCGATATTGTAAACTATCATGATATCTATGGGAATAAGTACTATGCAAAATGTGTTATTAACGTTATGGCCTCTATTTGCGTTAATTACGTTAGGTGCAGTTTTAAGAAGAAATAAAGCATTTGAACCTGCTTTTTGGGTAGGGGCTGAGAAGCTTAATTATTTTTTACTTTTTCCTGCATTATTGATCAACAGTCTAGCAAATGCACCATTGTCTGATCCTCAATTACCCCACCTTGCTGGGGCTATTTTTCTCGTTGTCATTATTGTTAGTGTTTTATGTGTTATTTTAAAAAAAATAACACACTGGTCTGCTGGACGCTTTGGCGCGATTGTTCAAGGAAATATTCGGTTTAATACTTATTTAGGTTTAGCGATTGTCGCCGATTTATTTGGTACTGAAGGTTTAGGGATCGCAGCACTTATATTGGCAACATTGGTTCCATTATCAAATGTAACTTCAGTACTTTGTTTAACCGCCGGGCAAAATGTAACATTACGTCAATTATTATTACCTATCATAAAAAATCCTCTAATTATCTCTTGTATCATTGGTATTATAATAAATCTATCAGGAGTCGGGTTTCCTTTTGGTAGCGACCAGTTTCTTAAATTATTAGCTGCAACGAGTTTACCTTTAGGGCTGATATGTATTGGTGCTGCATTACATATTTCAACCTTAAAAGCGGAAAGTAAAATGATCAGTATGAATACTCTGACACGTTTACTTATTGTGCCGATAATAGCATATAGCGTTGCTTATTTTTTAGCATTATCTCCATTGGTTATGATGCTCTTGGTTATTTTCTTTTCTATACCAACAGCACCAACATCTTATATTTTAACCAGACAATTAGGTGGAGATGCAGAGTTAATGGCAGGAATTATCACCTCTCAAACAATGCTTGCAGCAATTACTCTACCTATCATATTAAGTATCTTAGCAAGATAGTTAAATTATCATTAAAATAAAGGTGTTTTTTTTATATATATTTTTTAATTTAATATTATCCTTTTTCTAAAATTAAAGGGAAAGGGATAATGTATGAATGTAAAAATAAATGTAGGCGGCATGGAAATTACATCTCGTAAAATGGAGAAGATTAAAAATCTCTAGTGATGTATCAGATGCATTAACAATATGGGAGAAAATAAAAAAATTCTTTCATATTGGTAATGTGGAGGAAAAAGAAAAAATACTATGCTTGATTAAAGATGTTTTTTTTAATAAAGAATTAAATCTATATAAAAAAATAGAAAAATTTGAGAATATAAAAAATTTATCAAAAGATGATAATGCTAGAAATGAGTTTAAAATAAAAATAATAGATGATTATTTATGTTTATCTATTGGGGAGATTGGGTTCAGACATGTATTTACTAAAGAAGGAGATATGATAGAGCTGGAAAAAATAAAAAAAATACAAGAAGATTTTCTTCATACAAAATCAATTGAAAATGATGGTTTCGACAGCGATAAATTATTTGAATACATTATTTTAGCAATTATCAATGATAAGAATACTTATCATTTTGATGAGCATGGAATGTTAAATGTAGATCTTTTTGATAAAGAAAAGATAAAAACTAATGTGATGAATTCTATTCTTAATGAGATAAAAAATAAAATAAATACTGAGGTTGTCGATAAATCTATTTTTTATAGTGATAAAATAAAAAATATTGAAAAATGTATTGAAAAATTAGAAATAAATAGTAATCAATTTATGATGGAATTAAGTAATACATTTAAAACTGATGAAAAGCATATAAAAAATAGAAATAATGAACGTTCCTCTGTGCTTAATGAAATTACAAATACACTACAAAAAGACTTGTTAAGAATGGACTATCGTTTATTTGATCAACCGCTAGTTGATAGGAATACACTTAATTTAAAGATAAATGAAATCACTGAAAATAAAGGAAAAGAAAGAGAAAAAGAAATTGAAAGCCTAAAGCTAAATATGATGAATGAAAGTTTGGAGAAAATACAAAAAGTATTTGAAGATGTGCCTATTGATAAAAAAATAATTATTTATAATTTAATGTCTCAAGGGGTATTCCAAATAGTAAAAGATTCTTTTCATGGTATAGATCCTTTAATTTTATTAGGTATTTCTCCAATTAGAGGGAAATCTATCGTAATGATTAACAAAGATGAACATGACAATCTCACAATTACTGTATCTAATAAAAAAACATTAAATGATAAAGACGACTTAGGTGAAAAAAATGCTGAAAATTTTTTCTATAATTATATAAGTAAAGGATTAGAACCTTATACAAAAAATAAAGTTAATTTATTACATTTTTTATGTGATAACGCACCCAATAAACCATCTAATTTAAATGAGGTCTTAGATATACTAGATAAAAATAAAGTTTATTCAGACTTAGATCCATCTGAAAACCTTCCTCTTTTGGAAGAAGAAATACAGTTGGTTTTTACCTATCATGTAAAAGATAAAAGCATCAACGTAGAGCCACATAAAAGTTATTATGAGTATTCCTATCTAAATATTTAGCACTATGGCATAAGGAAGCTTCTTGCTATTATGATTATAAAATCAATAATAAGTAAGAGGCTCTTTTTATGTCACAACCTCATAATCTTGAAATTCAAACAGTTATTATCAAACTAAAACAGCAATACCAAAATGCAGTTAATGCATTACGTAGTGCAATTGTTGATTATGTGCAAGATGGAAAATTACCCGATGTAAAACAAAGAGCAGAAGGTTTATTTGCTTACCCCCAATTAACAATACATTGGCATGGTGAAATAAAAACAGAAGATAAAACGAGAGCTTACGGTCGTTTATCTAAGTCTGGTACTTATTCTACAACCATTACTAACCCCGCTTTATTTGAAAATTACTTATCAGAACAACTGCAACTTATTACTGATGCTTACCATGCTACTTTTGAAGTTAATGCATCAAAACAAGAAATACCATACCCTTTTGTAATTGATGGAACAGGGATTGGTTTTGATCGAAATATGAGTGCCTCTTTAGCTAAATATTTTCCCACTACGGATTTATCTAAAATTGGTGATGAAATTACGGATGGATTAATTTGCGATAGAGAGGTTTTACCGCTTTCGCATTTTGATGCATTGCGTACGGATTTTTCATTGGCACGCTTAAAGCATTATACCGGTACATTACCTGAAGACATTCAACCCTATATTTTATTTACTAACTATAATCGGTATGTTGATGAATTTGTTCGTTGGGCTTGCGAACAAGTCGCAGATAAAAATAGTCCATATTGTGCTCTTTCTTGTGCTGGCTTCCAGAAAATTACAGCAGAAACTGTTGACCCTGAAAAGTTAATATCTGACTTAACTTGGAAGAAGTATCAAATGCCTGCTTATCACTTAATAGCAAAAAAAGGGCCAGGCATAACACTTGTTAATATTGGTGTTGGTCCTTCAAATGCAAAAACAATTTGTGATCATTTAGCGGTTTTACGTCCTCATGTTTGGTTAATGATTGGTCATTGTGGTGGTTTACGTGAAAGCCAACAGCTTGGTGATTATGTTTTGGCTCATGCTTATTTACGTGATGATCATATTTTAGATGATGTATTACCACCCGATATTCCCATCCCAAATATTGCAGAAGTGCAACGCGCACTTTATGACGCAACGAAAATGATTAGTGGTAAACCGGGGCATGAAATAAAACAAAGATTAAGAACAGGAACTGTTGTTACAACTGATGATCGTAACTGGGAATTGCGTTTTTCTGTTTCAGCAAGACGATTTAATTTAAGTCGAGCGGTTGCTGTTGATATGGAAAGTGCAACTATTGCCGCACAAGGCTACCGTTTTCGTGTTCCTTATGGCACGTTATTATGTGTATCAGACAAACCGTTGCATGGTGAAATTAAATTACCGGGTCAGGCTAACCATTTTTATGAAGGTGCTGTATCAGAACATCTGCAAATTGGCATTCAAGCTATTGAGTTACTTAAACAAGAAGAAGGTAGTTTACATTCTCGTAAACTGAGAACATTTAATGAGCCACCTTTCAGATAAATTTTAGTAATAAGAAATCCCCAAATTTAAATAACCCAATAATTTGAGGTTAGTTTATAGTTGGGGATTTTTACTTAATATAAAAAAGAAATAGAGAATTATTGAATCCAAAATGGATCACTATTTTTATCTTGATGCCATTGATATTCAATTTGCCATGCTAATTTTTCGGCGACTTCGTGACTATGTCTATCTGCAATAAATCCTAAAGCCATATCTGTACCAGCAGAAACACCCGAAGAAGTATAGTATTTACCATCAATGCACCAACGAGACTTTTTTTGCCATAATACTTTGTCAGATTGAGAAATAACCCAATTCCATGCTCTTTTATTAGATGTTGCTTGTCTATTATCTAATAATCCTGTTTTAGCTAATAGGGCAGATCCCGTGCAAACGGTTAAACACCATTGTGATTTTTCAGCCAATGATTTTATTGTATTTATCATAAAATCATTATTAATTAAATTTCGAGTTCCTTGACCACCCGGAATAAGAATAACATCAGAATACGAGATAGACTGAGTTAAAATTTCAACACCTTGACTACTTTTAACTATGCCGCCATTTAATGAAATACATTGCATTTCAATATCATCGATACGACCAAATATTTCGATAGGGCCAAAAGCATCTAGTGTTTCAAAATTATCAAAAAGTAAGATATTTATTTTCATTATTTTTCCTTGCTATGTTTATAAGATATTAATCTTAACAAGTTATTTGAAAACAAAACTTAAAAACGTAAATGTCGAGCTGCTTTTCTTAGTCTATCATCTCCACGTCGATCATAACGTTGGGTCGTCATAATACTCGCATGTCCCATTGCATCTTTTACAGTAACAATATCTTCACCATTATCCAGCATTGCGGAAGCAAAGGTTCTTCGGAGATCATGAGGTGCAAATTTATCAATACCACTTTCTTGCTGTCGAGTTTCTAGAATATAGTAAATGGCTTGGTCGGTTATACGTTCATCGGTGACATCATCAAAACGACGAATTCGAGTAAAAAGGGGACCATCTTGCGATCCTCTTATTTCATCAATCCATAGCTGAACACGATCCCAAGTATCATCTGGCATATAAGACATTCGTTCTTTATTCCCTTTACCTCTAACAATAAAGGCCTGATCACGAAATTGAATATGTTCATAATTAATAGCGACTATTTCTGAACGGCGTAATCCACATCCTAATAGCACACTTAATATTGCAGCATCTCTTAAACCTTTTGACGAATTATCTTTTTCACAACTTCTAAATAATGCCCGAATTTCATTGCTTGTTAATGCGCGACCTTTGGGTAATCGGCTTCCTCTAACAGATTTAACTTGGCGGATATGCTGATAACTTTCAGTATCCATTTGTTTCATTGCCCAAGCTTCTAAAGCAACCCCTTTTAATGCGGCAAGATAAGTATTAATAGTGGCAGGGGCTTTATGGGCATCAGACAACATATCAATAATAGCTTGAATATGATGGCGACGAAGTGCACCCCATTGGCAGTTTTTAAGGGAAGAAAAACCAATCATTTTGGCAACGATCGTTAAAAATGATCCCATTGTTTGGCGGCTACGTTTAGAGCCTAAACTCATTAAATAGGCCAATGCAGGATTAGTATGAGAGGGTGAGGTGAATGTTGTATTAAGATCCAATAATGCTTGTTTTTCAGACAACACTAGCGATGTTTCAGGTGTTAAATCCTGATCGTCGTGGTGAAATTTCACTGTGATTTCCTTATTAAATCAACATAACCATGATGAATATTCTAACAGATCCAAAAAAGAAAAAAGCTACTTTTTCAAAGGATCATTTTAATAAGTAGAAAAGATCGTGTTTGTTTTATCGTCAATTAGCGGGTTAATTGAACGACATTGGTATAAATGGCAACCAAATTGACCTAATCCAAAATTAGGAATAAATTTCTTTCAGAAAAAATGCAGAGAATAGAAAGGAGAAAAGGTGATTAGTAGGGTATTCGTACCCAAGATCTTTGTCTTTTCTCTGTTTAAAAGTAATAGAGATAAAGAGGAAATTAGGTACGAATTAGAAAAATAATGGCTTAAATTTACTCTTTATAAATGGCAACAACGGGTTTTCCATCATTACCAATTGTGCCCCGATACATGCCTTCAGAATTAAAACTCATCGTGTAGTTACCTGATTTATCTAATACGATAACGCCACCACTGCCATCAATCGCTTTCACTTCATCAAGTGCATTTTGTGCGGCTTTTTCTAAAGGTAAATTCTGATATTTAACTTGAGCTGCAATATTGAAGGCTGTTAATGTACGGATAAACATTTCGCCAGAACCTGTTGCAGATACAGCAACGGTTTCATTATCGGCATAGTTTCCAGCACCAATAATAGGGGAGTCGCCTACTCTGCCATAACGTTTATTGGTCATTCCTCCGGTCGATGTTCCCGCGGCTAAATTACCCTGTTGATCTAGTGCAACTGCACCCACGGTGCCATATTTATAATCGTACATCATCGGGTCAATAAAAAGTGCTGCTGTTTTTCCATCATGATCTAAAACGACTTGTTCTTTTTCTATCGCCTTTTGGAGTTGTTGCCAGCGGTGCTCAGTTCTAAAATAAGAGGGGTCTACAATAGTCAATCCTTGCTCTTTAGCAAAAAGATCTGCGCCGTTTGAAACCATCATGACATGAGGGCTTTTTTCCATCACTGCAATGGCGGCATTGATGGGATTTTTAACTGTAGTCACGCCAGCAACAGCACCTGCTTTACGGGTTTTACCATCCATAATAGAGGCATCAAGTTCATTACGCCCGTCATGTGTAAAAACAGCCCCTTTTCCTGCATTGAATAGAGGAGAATCTTCCATAACATTAATAGATTTCTGAACTGCTTCTATACTAGTACCTCCACTGTTTAAAACCGCATATCCAGCATTTAAGGCTTCGGTCAGTTTTTCTTTATATTCTTTTTCTTGTTCAGGAGTAATTGTGTCTTTAGTGATTGTGCCCGCACCACCATGAATAACAAGACGAATAGGGGACTGAGTATTAGCAAAAGCAGAGGTGGCAAACAGAGTGCAAAGTGTCATTGTGGCGAGTTTATACTTTATATTATTCATATAACCCTTCTTATTTTCGATTCAAATTAATTTGATATTTTCATATATTCTCTTACCGCTTTGTTCCTAAATTCTAATTAACTGTATCAATTGACTGTAATAACCAATTGCAATAATCACTATATAAAAAGTTTAAGACATAAGTGGTCTGAACACTTGAATTTATTTCTGATTTATCGATCTCTGTCATAGAGTGACTTTTCTTCGATTTTTATTTTTCAGTATATTCAAATGATTATGTTTTTTAGGTGTATTTTTATATCAGAAATAAAAGCAATAAATAAATGATAAAATATTTAAAATAGGAGGGGGAAAATAGGTTTACTCTATTTATATAATAAATACAATCTGTTGCTGTTAAAATTCACATTATTCATTAATTAATGATTAGTTATTTTTTAAAGCAAATAAAAATATCTTTTTAATATTGATAAATAATTGATAACTATTTGTTATTATTTCGTTTGTATTTGAATGTAATAGAAAGGTGTTTTCTATATACAAATTGTGTGCTTCCTCGAATAATCAAAAAGGGATAATGGATTCTGTGATAAAAGTACTACATTAATTTGAGTTAAGGCTCTATTATAGTAACATAATATTTATAATTCATAAGGTTAGCTTTTTATATTTTTTATTTTTATAGCTTGCACGTTAGCTTTATTAATATAAATAGACTATTTTTAAATAGAGATAAAATAAAAAATTTAATCAGCTTTCACTATTTAACTATTTTCTGGCATACAGCAGATAAACACATTTTTGGTATTATTTTATGGCTAAAGGAAGGTTAAATAATTTATATGAAAAATCAAAAAAAGAGTCGTTTTTTTGTTTACGGTATTATTCTTATCGCGGTAATTGCCGCTGGTATTTTTTGGTGGAGATCTCAAGCACCTACACTTCCTTCAGGATTTGCTCAAAGTAATGGGAGAATTGAAGCAACAGAAATCGATATTTCAACAAAAAGCCCAGGAAGAATAGACTCTATCTTAGTTCAAGAAGGTGATTTCGTTAAAGCGGGTGAAGTGTTAGCTAACATGGATACCCGAACACTTAAAGAACAACTTCATGAAGTTCAAGCTCAATTAAACCAAGCCAAAAGTAGTGTTGTTACTGCTCAATCAGCATTGTCACAACGTAAAAGTGAGCAACTTGCCGCTCAGGCTGTAGTTCGTCAGCGTATTGCTGAACTTGATGCCGCACAAAAAAGGCTTAATCGTTCTCGCACATTAGTAAAAACTAATGCCATCTCTATTCAACAATTAGATGATGATATCGCAAGAACAGAAGGCGCAAGAGCGGCCGTTGAAGCTGCCAAAGCTCAAGAAACGGCAACTGTAGCTGCAATTGAATCTGCCAAAGCTGGTATTATTCAAGCGAATACGAAAGTTGATGCGGCAACCGCAACCGAAAGACGCATTATGGCTGAATTAGATGATAGTATTTTGAAAGCCCCCCGCAGTGGGCGCGTTCAATACCGAGTTGCAGAGCCAGGTGAAGTCCTCGGCGCTGGCGGGCGTGTATTAAATATGGTCGATCTTAGTGATGTATATATGACCTTCTTTTTACCAACAGAGGCAGCAGGTAAAGCTGCATTAGGAAGTGAGGTTCATATTATTTTAGATGCCGCACCTAATATAGTTATTCCTGCAAAAACAACTTATGTTGCTAGTGTTGCTCAATTTACACCTAAAACAGTTGAAACTGATAACGAAAGATTAAAATTGATGTTTCGTGTAAGAGCTCGTATTTCCCCTGAATTACTCGAAAAACACCTTGAATATGTCAAGACAGGATTACCTGGTCGTGCTTATATTCAATTAGATAAAAACCAATCTTGGCCTACTGATCTAGAGGTGAAATTACCACAATGAGTCAAATAATGAGAACGCAAAGTCATTCTCATATCATTGAATTGACTCATGTATCCCAACATTATGGCGATACCAAAGCGCTTGATGATGTGACATTGACTATCCCCGCAGGAAAAATGGTGGGACTAATTGGCCCCGACGGTGTAGGTAAATCCAGTTTAATTTCTCTTATCTCGGGGGCGAGAGAGATTCAAACAGGACAAGTGATTGTTTTAAACGGTGATATGAATGATGTTGAGCATCGAAGAGCTGTTTGTCCCCGTATTGCCTATATGCCGCAAGGGCTGGGTAAAAATCTTTATCACACACTGTCTGTTTTTGAAAATGTTGATTTCTTTGGTCGCTTATTTGGTCAATCAAAACAAGAGCGAGCTGAACGTATTAATGATTTACTTGAAAGTACAGGATTAGCTCCATTTCGTGATAGGCCTGCGGGTAAGCTTTCTGGAGGAATGAAACAAAAACTTGGTTTATGTTGTGCGTTAATTCACGATCCAGAATTGCTTATTCTTGATGAGCCTACAACAGGGGTTGACCCTTTATCACGCGCTCAATTTTGGGAGTTAATTAATCGGATACGTAAACGCCAAACAAATATGAGCGTGTTAGTTGCAACCGCTTATATGGAAGAGGCAGAGCGTTTTGATTGGCTTGTTGCCATGGATGCAGGAAAAGTATTGGCAACGGGTCATGCGGATGAATTAAAAACACAAACTCATACCGATGAATTAGAAGCTGCGTTTATTGAATTGTTACCCGAAGAAAAGAAAAAGAATCACCAAAAAGTCATCATTCCACCAAGAGATAAAAGTGACGATGATATTATCGCCATCGAAGCTCAAGATTTAACCATGCGTTTTGGTCAGTTTGTTGCCGTCGATCATGTCAGTTTTCGTATTCCGAAAGGTGAAATTTTTGGTTTTTTAGGATCAAACGGTTGCGGTAAATCAACCACAATGAAAATGCTAACCGGATTATTAGAAGCCAGTGAAGGGCGTGCTTGGTTATTTGGTCAAGAGGTTGATCCTAAAGATATCGAAACTCGCCGCCGAGTGGGTTATATGTCACAAGCTTTTTCGCTTTATAGTGAATTAACCGTTCGCCAAAATCTTGAATTACACGCCAAACTTTTTCATATTCCTGAAGAAGAAATTCCTCAACGTGTTAAAGAAATGAGTGAACGTTTTAATTTAACTGATGTTGAAGACGTGATGCCAGATGGTTTACCACTAGGTATTCGCCAACGTTTATCACTAGCCGTTGCCGTTATTCATAAACCTGAAATGTTGATATTGGATGAACCGACCTCGGGGGTTGACCCCATTGCGCGAGATATGTTCTGGAACTTGATGGTTGACCTTTCAAGACGTGACGGTGTCACTATTTTTATCTCCACACACTTTATGAATGAAGCTGCACGTTGTGACCGAATGTCATTAATGCATGCGGGTAAAGTACTGGTGACCGATACACCTTCAAATTTAGTCAAAAATAGTCAGTTTGATACACTTGAAGAAGTGTTTATTGATTACCTTAAAAAAGCATCAGGTGAGCAGGAAGCACCTGAACTGAATGAAAAAGCACTACAACTTCCAACATCTACTCATGACAGTGCAGAAAAAGCATTAAAGCAGCGATTTAGCTTACGGCGTTTGTTTAGCTATAGTATTCGTGAAGGTATGGAGCTACGTCGTGATCCGGTACGCCTTACTTTGGCTCTATTGGGAACAGTGATCCTAATGTTTATTATGGGCTATGGTATTAGTATGGATGTTGAAAATCTTCGTTTTGGTATTATGGATAGAGACCAAACGGGATTAAGCCAAGCATATAGCCAAAATCTTTCGGGTTCTCGTTACTTTATTGAAAAAGCCCCCATTACAGATTATGACCAGCTTGAACGTCGGCTTCGTAGTGGTGATATTACAGTTGCAATTGAAATCCCTCCTAATTTTGCTCGTGATGTTGCAAAGGGAAATACGGTAAAAATAGGTGTTTGGATAGATGGTGCCATGCCAAATCGTGCTGAAACAGTACGTGGCTATATTCAAGCAATGCATTTAACATGGATGCTTGACATGGCAATGCGACAACCTACAAATGTGGTTGATAAATTATCACCGATTAATATCGAAACACGTTATCGCTATAACCCAGATGTAAAAAGTTTACCTGCTATTGTACCTGCCGTTATCCCTCTGTTGTTAATGATGATCCCTGCCATGTTAAGTGCATTAAGTGTGGTACGTGAAAAAGAGCTGGGTTCTATTATCAACCTTTATGTTACACCAGTGACTAAAGCTGAGTTTTTATTAGGTAAACAATTTCCTTATATTTTATTGGGAATGTTTAACTTCTTTATGCTCTGTGCGCTTTCAGTCTTTGTATTTGGTGTTAGTTTTAAAGGCAGTATGCTCACACTTTCTTTAGGTGCATTGCTCTATATTACGATAGCAACGGGCATTGGGTTATTAATTTCTTGTTTTATGAAAAGTCAGATTGCCGCTATTTTTGGTACCTCCATTATTACCTTAATTCCTGCGACCCAGTTTTCTGGGATGATAGATCCCGTTTCATCACTTGAAGGTATTGGTAAATGGATAGGATACATTTATCCAACTTCTCACTTTTTAACGATCTCGAGAGGAACCTTCTCTAAAGGATTAAATCTTTTTGATTTGCCTTGGTCTTTTATTCCTTTGCTTATTACTATCCCAATTGTAATAGGGCTAAGTGTCTTTTTCTTGAAAAAGCAGGAGGCTTAAATGTGGCGTATAATTCAAAATGTGTTTAATTTGGGTGTAAAAGAGCTACGAAGCCTCTCACGTGATAAAGCGATGCTGGCATTAATTGTGTTTGCTTTTACCGTGTCTATTTATTCATCAGCAACCGTAACGCCTGGTTCATTACATAATGCTCCTATTGCAGTTGCAGATCAGGATAAATCACAGTTATCTGCACGTATTGTAAACAGTTTTTATATGCCTTATTTCTTACCACCGGCAGATATCACACCAGAGCAAATTGATGGTCTGTTAGATAGAGGAACTTATACTTTTGCACTAGATATTCCACCTAATTTTCAGCGTGACCTCTTAGCGGGTCGTAAGCCTGAAATACAAGTTAATATCGATGCAACACGAATGAGCCAAGCTTTTTTAGGGAATAGTTATATTCAAAACATCGTAATGGGAGAAGCGAAAACTTTTTTAGCCAAAAACAGAACGAACGATCCATTACCTGTTGATTTAGAAATAAGAATGAGTTTTAACCCAAATCTAACGCAATCTTGGTTTGGTTCCGTTATGGCAATTATCAATAATATTACGATGTTATCGATTGTATTAACGGGGGCTGCCTTAATACGAGAGCGCGAACATGGAACTATTGAACACTTGCTTGTGATGCCTGTAACCCCATTTGAAATTATGCTCTCTAAGATATGGTCAATGGGATTGGTTGTATTGTTGGCATCTGCAATGTCGCTCGTATTAGTTGTAAAATCGTTACTTCATGTGCCGATTGAAGGCTCAGTTTTACTGTTTATGTGCGGTGTTGCTTTAAGTTTATTTGCCACAACATCAATTGGTATTTTCTTAGGAACAATGGCGCGCTCAATGCCACAATTTGGTTTATTAATGATTATGGTATTACTGCCATTAAATATGTTATCTGGTGGGATGACATCACGAGAAAGCATGCCTCAGTTTGTACAAGATGTGATGCAGACAATGCCAACAACGCATTTCGTGAGTTTAGCTCAAGCTATTTTGTATCGAGGTGCAGATTTCTCGATTGTATGGCCCCAATTTATTACCTTAATTGTTATTGGTTCAGTATTTTTCTTGCTAGCATTATTACGTTTTAGAAAAACCATTTCAGCAATGGCCTAATAAATTTAGATATAAATCGATAAAACAACCCATTTTCTTCTATTATTAAACATAGAAGGAAGTGGGTTTTTTTATTAATCTAATTATTTCGATTTCCCATTACACTTAATAATTTACTTTCAATAAATAACATTTACCAAACAAAATTATATATTGATGATAATAAATTAAGTAAATCTAATTAATAAAGAATAATTGACTATGAAATGGTGGTTTTAATTGTTTTTATTGGCATATAAATAATGATTTAAATAAGGTTGAATTTATGAAAATAATAAAAATTTTAAAAAAAGTAACAAGAGAAAGAAAAGTTAATAAAGAAGAATATATTGGTATAGATATTATGGATATTAAACCGAACGGAGATAAATTATATTTACCTTACTCTGTAAACGCGTGGTATACCACGATACTTAATGAACCAATAACGATTATTCAACTTCCAACACCAATATCGGGTGCTCAGATTTTACTTCATATAACCCAAGGTTCAGGTGCAAATAAAATTACTTTTTTTAATGATGTTTTATGGCCTTTAGGCCGTAATCCTGTTTTGTCATGGAATAAGAATGCTATTGATATGATTCAGTTTATTGCACTTAACGGGAAATGGTTGGGGCGATTTATTGGTGGAGGTATGCATGTATCAGGATGAGAACTTAATGTCCGTTTATAATTTATTGTTTGGGCATCAATATTTTTTAGATAATAATACCGGATTAACCATTGATAGAAGCAAACAGCATTTTGTTTTTAATCCTGATAGTGTTTTATCAAATAATAGACATACCCTTGGATATACACGTTTAGAATCTCAACCTAATGGAGATGCAACAACAGAAGGGCAATCATTACAAATTTTAGGGTATCTTTACGTATATAAAGCAACGAAAGATAGTTATTGGTTAGATAAAGCAATTAGCTGTTTTGATGCTTATATTAAACATTTCTATCAGGGCCAAGCAATACCCGATCCTCCTCATGATAGATGGTTAAGTCAATGGATCATAAACGGCAAAGAACCGACTTTATCCAACTGGCCAATTAATTTTGATGAGCCTACAAATTCAGGATTCATTGATACTGAAATTATGTTTACCGATGGTATTTGCCAAATACCACACGGTGCCCCTTATTGGGGAGAGTACCTTGATATAGTGACACAAGCTTATCGAGGTAAATTGTCATATCCCAATATCAATGCCAGAGTTATTGGTCTTAATAAGGATGGAAGTATTAATTGGGGCCAAAAAGGTGAGTCTGTTAAATTAGCATGGTTGGTTGATTTGTATGGACGTAAAATTGATCATCAAGGCAATATTTTAGAAGAAAAAGCGGTTGAACCTAAAGGTTGTGTAAAAATGGTCTTACCGATTAATGGATTATGGAAATTATGCCATGCAAATATTCAGCCTGTAGAACAAGGTGGTTTTCTTATAAAACGAAATATGGCATGGCATAATCGACCGCTGAATATTCCTATTTTAGATAAGCAAAATTATGGGAATGCAGCAGATGCTGAAGAGTGGTTTTTAGAGGCAAGTTATACATTATGGAAAATAACCAACGAGCGCCATTATTGGTTAGTTTGGCGAAATTGTGCATTAATGTGTATGCGATATGCAAATATTGATTCTGATGATAAGTTTTTCCGACAATCGACAACTGAATTAACACCATTTACGGATGGGATCTCTTACGAATATCACTATCCTAAAAATTGTCATATTTCTTTTGATAGAGATAAACAGGGATTTATTAGAATTAAAACGGATAGAGATGCCTCAGTTACTTTAGAACAACAAAGTATTTCAAAGAAAATTGATAAAGACGCTAAAATAACAATTAATGTGGGAGGTGTAGATAAAAATAAAGAACCTTTAAAAGTCAGAATTAATATGGAAATTATTCCGCAGAGAAATAGTAATATTATACAAAACTGGTTTTTACCGCTTCCTGATACATCTTCCAATAATAATGTTATAAAGTATGAATTCAATGTAAGCTCACTTATTCAAAAAAATGAGAGTATTGAATACCTTACTGTTAATGATGTAGGGTACGTCAAACTTAGTGAGGATATTGAGACTTCATTTTATTTTGAAGATAATGTTATTGATGGTCGTTCGGCTGTTGTCCAACACATAGTAATAAAAGATGACAGTAAAATAATGATAGGGTTTTGGCTAACCAACCAAGGAAAGGCTATACCTACATCTTTTACATATAAATTAGATAAGAATCAATGGGAAATTATTATTTATGATGTGTCTCTTTGGCGTTGGTATTGGAAATTACCTATAACAGAAGGTAAGTGGTCTACGCTTCAATTAACATCTGAATCACTCATATTAACGACTTATCAGCCTTATCACTCAAATAACGAAACTAAGCCGAAGCATCCCACTCTACAAGCCGTATCCAGTATCACTTTAGCGGTAAATGATTTTGGATCAGACAATGATTCAGAAATTGTGTGGTATTGCTTTAACGATATACCCATTCGTTTTAACGATCTTGACGGTTGGACACATAAATTTTCAATAACCTTATCGGGTAATGAAAGTTTTGAAGGACTAATTGGTGATTGTGATATTAGTTATAATGACCTCAATAAACTTGCTTATACACCAGGTATTATTCCTTTTTCCAATAATTCCACAAAAGACTCATCCCAATTTGATTCATGGCGTGGATTACCTTATCCCGGTTATCAACATCCTTTTATATATATTCATGAAGATAACGCACAAACGCATTTAGAGAACATGTGCCAGTTTCTTTTTGATGCTCAAAAAGCTTATGAAGATAAATTTAAGGTAACAGGGCCGGTTGCAATGGCCTACGTATGGAACCGTTGGGATAATATTGAGTATGGTGAGGCCGATACTTTTATTTTTAATCATTGGGGGAGCGATGCATGGGCTGGTTATCAGCCACGAGCATTCGCGTCTGCGGCTAGAGCATGGTATGAACTAACCTCGAACCATAAAAAAGCCCCTGAAAACCTCATTCAATTTACCAATAATTGGGTTACCTATCTCATTAACTTTTTTGAAAAAGTCGGGGGGTTTCCGTGTGAGTTTCCTGCGGATTCCTTACCACCTGAAAATCGAAAATTTGTCGGTCATATGACAGGATTATGGCTATGTGGTCTTTGTTTTGCTGCAATGTCTGGATGTAAAAACAGTAAATTAGATTGGATTATTGAAAAATCGGTGACTGAACTTATTGAACACTATCAGGTTGTGTCTCCAACAAGCCCAATGAATGGCAGTTGGTCTCCTGCGGTAAGAATAGGCAGCGATAATGGCATGTTTTATGGATTCTGGTCAGGTGAAATTTTACGAGGATTAGGTATGTATATTTTATACAAGCAAGAAGTTGGTTAATTTATACCAACATCTAAATAGCCGTTATTACTTAATTTATTGGATGAAAAAGACGAGTTTTTAGAGATTATCAATATAGTTGGAATTATTTTCAGCAAAGGTACTTCTACTTCTATCTTGTTAGAAAATAATGATATTAAAAAAGGGATAATCGAAAAAATGATTAATTTAGGTGTTATCTAAAAGAATGTATTAGGTCAGTATGAATTTAGCCATTTTTTAAAGTGATACCATAATAACCAGCCGTTAAGGCTGGTTTATTTAATCAAGTTTATTTTGCGATTAACAAAATAACTGCTTTTCAGCAGGGATAACATTTAACTGCGATTGCCAGCTTTTTAGTGTTAATGTGGCCAGCATGGCTAAACCTTCGTAATAAGGGAATGCGCCTTGTAAAGACAGCTTCTCTAAATAGCGATAACCCCAAGGTAAAAGATGTTCTGCTAATAATTCATTGAGTTTTTCAGGGCGCGTTTCTGCAATCCAAGCCACCATCATCACCATTAAACCAAAGTGATCTTCAGGCTCATTTTGAGTTAACGCAATATCAATACCATTTTCTAGCATCCATTCACGTAAATCTAATGTTGAATTACCAAATAATACATTCTCATGATCAAGGTAAACAGAACCCCAAGGTGGCGCAGGTAATGCGTAAGGCCCTACAAATAAACGTTGATAAGCTTGCGCTAAAGTTTCTTCATTGAATGAGGTTTGTGAAAGTAGACTTGCAATACGTTGCTTTTCTTCATCGCTGCCATAAGGCCATTCTTCAACCCACTTTTGACTAGATAGTAGATCGACAATGTCACTTTTTTCAGTCGGTGCATAATAAAATGCTGCACCTAAAATACGGGCGGTGAGAGAAATGTCAGTAATAAGTTGTTGTTCCATAATATTTTTATAATCCGCTTAGATTTATTGTCTTTACTATATGCGATTTTCTATCTAAACATAATGACGAAGATTAAAAAAGAGTGATACCGCATTATAAAAGGAAAACCGCCATAACAGATAAAAAGTACATGCTTTTTACTATTACAGCGGTTTAAAGGATCAGTCTTTAATTAACCTACAACCGCCATACCGACAGTCATATGTAAACCATAGAACACACCGCGTCCGATAAATTCACCGGCAAACACAAAAATAAAGCCCAATGCTAATAAAGCAACAGATGGGTTATTTTTACGCAGAAGTGGTGTAATCCAGCAACTTAAGCCTAAAACTAAAGCCACTAATTTAATTCCCATTAACGCACCATAGTTAGGCACTAAATCCACTGCTTTTTGTACAGAGGTTTGAATAGAACCTAATTCAAAGCCTTGTGATGTTGCCACAATGGCACTCACAACAATCGCGATAACACTTAATAATGGTAATGCACTGACACAATTGAGGTTAAAACCTGCAATACGCAGTAAAAGTGCCGCTAAAATAGGGCCACCGATAAAGGCAGTTAATACAAAATTAAATGTGGTGTAGCTGTTATACCACGTTGGAACAGTATCAATTTGGTATACGCGAGATATTGCAGCAATAAATAACGCAGCCAATACCATAACTAGCGCGACGCATAATTTACCTAATGCAGCCGGCATCTTATTAAGCACAGCCAATAACCAGTAAATACCACCGAGCGCAAAGAAAATTGAACCGCTGGCAATTTCATTACTTAATGAAGAGTGGCCCAAACGAAGCAACGAATTAAAGGCACGTAATGGGGTGCCCATATGCATCATGGATAATAAAAAACCAATACCCATTAATGCCCAAAGACCAAACATGCTGTAATGTACTTTTCGGTTCATTTCGAGGGAAAGCTTACCCGAAAGGATAGCGCATCCCATAATAATAAAAGCGCCTGCGACACTTTGACCGATAACGGTAAAGAACATCAGTGGCCATTCATGCAATCCCACCATCTTACACCTCCTTTGGGTTTGCCAGATGACCAGTGGTATCACCCACAGGACGGCTATTGGCATTTAATTTAAGGACAATATTTGGCTTGGTATATTTAGCTGAAGGAAGTGGGGCGATTTCAGCTAAATCACCGTATTTTGCGCGTAATTCTTCAATTGGTGCCATATCTAATGCGCGCAGTGGGCAAGATTCGACACAAATTGGTTTTTTGCCTTCAGCAACCCGCTCATAGCAGCCGTCACACTTGGTCATATGACCTTTGACTTCATCAAATTGCGGTGCGCCATAAGGGCAAGCCATATGACAATAGCGGCAACCGATGCAAATCTCTTCATTCACGACAACAAAACCATCTTCGCGTTTGTGCATTGCACCACTTGGGCAAACTTTTGCACAAGCAGGATCATCACAGTGGTTACACGAAATTGATAAGTAATAAGCAAACACGTTTTGTGTATAAACGCCATCTTGCTCTGTCCAATCACCACCTGCATATTCATAAATACGGCGGAAATTAACTTCTGGGGATAAATTTTTAAAATCCTTGCACGCCAGTTCACAGGTTTTGCAGCCGGTGCAACGACTTGAATCAATATAAAAACCATATTGCGTTGACATAACCAGACTCCTTACGCCTTGACGACTTCAACAAGATTACTGTGAGAAGGATTACCCTTAGCAAGTGGCGAAGGGCGTTGTGTCGTTAACACGTTAATGCTACCTGCATGATCAATGCGGTTGCTATCTGGGTTATACCAAGCCCCTTCACTTAAGCCGACAACACCCGGTAAAATACGAGGTGTCACTTTTGCATTAATCCGAACTTCACCGCGATCGTTATAAATACGCACTAAATCGCCGTGTTTAATACCGCGCTTAGAGGCGTCTACCGGGTTTATCCACATTTCTTGTGGGCAGGATGCTTTTAAGACATCCACGTTGCCATAAGTAGAGTGAGTACGTGATTTATAGTGGAAACCGGTCATTTGTAATGGATATTTTTTCATTGCGGGGTCACCATAACTTTCAAACCCAGCAGAATAAACTGGCAGTGGATCAATCACATCGTCTGAGTCTAATTCCCATGTTGCTTTAATCTCAGCAAGTTGAGATGAATAAATTTCAATTTTGCCCGATGGTGTCGTTAATGGATTATTGTCAGGGTCTTCGCGGAATTTACGATAAGCAACGTGATGACCTTCAGGGTCACGTTTTTTGAAAATACCTTGAGCGCGGAACACTTCAAAAGTAGGAAGTTCAGGTACATTTTGACGAGATTGTTCATAAAGGTGACGTAGCCACTCTTCTTGAGTGCGGTTTTCAGTGAATTTTTCACCTACCCCCATACGTTTTGCTATTTCACTCGTCATTTCATAAATATTACGACTTTCAAAACGCGGTTTGATTGCTTGATCTGCAAAAATGACATATGCCATATTACCGGCAGATGCATCCATGCAGAAATCCATCTGCTCTGATGCAGTACAATCAGGCAGTAAGATATCGGCATATTTAGCAGATGAAGTCATATGGTTATCGATCACCACAATCATTTCGCATTTTTTATCGTCTTGCAAAATATCGTGAGTACGATTGATTTCAGAATGTTGGTTAACTAAACAGTTGCCTGCGTAGTTCCAGACCATTTTAATCGGTACGTCAAGTTTGTCTTTACCACGAATACCATCACGGGTTGCGGTCATTTCTGGGCCACGTAAAATGGCATCCGTCCACATAAACATTGAAATGCTGGTGGTAACAGGATTGGAGAAGGTTGGCATACGAACAAAAGGAATACTATAAGAGCCTTCACGAGCCCCAGTATTACCGCCGTTAATTCCCACATTACCGGTTAAAATAGAGAGCATCGCAATCGCACGAGAGGCTAATTCACCATTTGAACGGCGTTGAGGGCCCCAACCTTGGGTGATGTAAGCGGGTTTTGCTGACGCAATTTCACGCGCCAATTTCACAATACGTGAAGCAGGGATCCCTGTAATTTGTGCTGCCCATTCTGGCGTTTTGGGTTGACCGTCTGCGCCATCACCTAAAATATAGGCTTTATAGTGACCATTCTTTGGTGCACCTTCTGGCAGGGTAGTTTCATCATAACCTACGCAATATTTATCTAAGAAAGGCTTATCGACCAAGTCTTCTTTGATCATGACATACGCTAACGCATTGACTAATGCGGCATCTGTACCAGGACGAATAGGGATCCATTCGTCTTCACGGCCTGCACCCGTATCGGTATAGCGTGGATCGATGATAATCATTTTTGCATCAGATTTTTCACGCGCTTGCTCAACGTAATAGGTGACACCGCCACCACTCATACGTGTTTCGCCTGGATTATTACCAAACATCACGACAAGTTTGGTGTTTTCAATATCTGAAGGGCTATTACCATCTGCCCAACCACCATAGGTATAGTTTAAGCCAGCCGCGATTTGCGCCGTACTATAGTCACCATAGTGATTAAGATAACCACCACAACAATTCATTAAGCGAGCAATTAAGGTAGCACCGGGTGGCCAAGACTTAGTCATGGTGCCACCTAATGTGCCTGTACCATAATTTAGATAAATCGATTCATTACCATAATCTTTTATTAAACGTTTCATGGTATCTGAAATCGTATCAAACGCTTCTTCCCATGAAATACGTTCAAATTTACCTTCACCTCGTTTGCCAACACGTTTCATTGGATAACGTAAACGGTCTGGGTTGTAAACTCGGCGACGCATAGAACGACCCCGTAAACAGGCTCGAACTTGGTGTAATTCTTCGTAGATATCATTGCCGGTGTTGTCAGTTTCGACATATTTAATTTCACCATCAACCACATGCATACGTAATGGGCAACGACTCCCGCAGTTTACGGTACAGGCGCTCCATACCACTTTTTCACTATTTGTTGTTGATGTTGTTTCAGAGGCAACGGCTTGATTAAAAGGGAGCGATAATCCACCCGCGGTTATGGCTAAACCACCTGCCGCACCCGTTTTTACAAAATGGCGGCGAGATAAAGGGGTGGAAAGTAACGCCATCTCTTTGATGTTTTTCATACATTACTCACTTGATTATTTATATTTTTAAGAAAAAACAGAAGCTAACAAGCTTATAGAGAAATAATTATTGTTATTGTTGTTAAAAAATAAGCACTTTAACGTAGGTAATAAAACCCAACTGTTAATGTGGATACTACGTATTTTCTAAAAGTTGTAGTTGCTTTACATCAAAGAAAAGTGATTTATTACAAGCGTTACCAGTTTTTAAGGTCATCTTAAGTTTTTGTATTAGTTAAACTTAATCATTTGATTATTTTCTTTGTATAACTAAATATATAACGATTGATAAAGTGTTATAATGTTACTGATAACAACGAATAAGTAGAATAATAAGACACTATCCCTAAGATTTTATTGGATAATTCGCGAGTAAAATCAATATTCGTAATATTTTTTTCTAAACTATAATTATTTAACATAATGCTAATTTAATTAGCTAAACAATAATTTTGTTGTTTAGCTATTCCTTTATCCCCTCTTTTTTTATCATCAAAATATGATGGCTAAATCCTCTTTTTTGTCGTTTTGATCACAAATAAACTTGATTTATCCGTATTTTTATTGCCATTTCGGATAGGTTTTTATTTAATCAAATTATCAGCTAAACCGTTTTAGTTTTTTGGTTATCATTAATAATCGTTTATAAACAAAATAAGACTACAGAGGCTATGATGAATATTGAGAATATTGCTCGCCAGCTAGTGCCGTTATTGGGAGGTGCTGAAAACATTGCCAGTGCGGCGCATTGTGCTACCCGTTTAAGACTCGTTTTAGTCGATGACACGAAAGCAGACAAAGAGGCAATCAATAAATTAGAAGGTGTAAAAGGGTGTTTTAGTAATGCAGGGCAAATTCAGGTGATTTTTGGTACTGGCTTAGTCAATAAAGTGCATGCTGCCTTTATTGCTGCCGCGGGTATTGGTGAATCAAGTAAATCTGAAGCAGCAAATATTGCAGCGAAAAAACTTAATCCATTTCAACGAATAGCGAGACTACTTTCTAATATCTTTGTGCCTATTATTCCTGCAATTGTGGCGTCAGGTTTATTAATGGGACTACTCGGGTTAATGAAAACTAACCAGTGGGTAAGCGCTGATAATGCACTGTATATTATGCTAGAGATGTGTAGCTCAGCCGCCTTTATTATTCTCCCTATTTTAATTGGTTTTACAGCGGCAAAAGAGTTTGGTGGAAACCCTTATCTAGGTGCAACGTTGGGCGGAATTTTAACGCATCCTGCATTAACTAACGCATGGGGTGTGGCTGCGGGTTTTAACACCATGAACTTCTTTGGGTTAGAAGTGGCAATGATTGGTTATCAAGGGACGGTTTTTCCAGTCTTGCTTGCCGTTTGGTTTATGAGTGTATTGGAAAAACAATTACGTAAAGTTGTTCCTAATGCACTCGATTTAATTATCACGCCATTTTTAACCGTTATTATTTCGGGCTTTGTGGCGTTATTAGTCATAGGACCTGTTGGTCGCCTTTTAGGTGATGGTATTTCATTACTATTAAGCACCTTAATTACACAAGCGGGTTGGATAGCAGGGCTGATTTTTGGTGGCCTTTATTCTGTAATTGTTATTACGGGTATTCATCACAGTTTTCATGCTGTCGAAGCGGGTTTATTAGGTAACCCTAATATTGGGGTTAACTTTTTATTACCGATTTGGGCAATGGCGAATATTGCTCAAGGTGGTGCTTGTATTGCGGTTTGGTTTAAAACCAATGATGCGAAAATTAAAGCCATTACGATCCCTTCTGGTTTTTCTGCCATGTTAGGTATTACAGAAGCTGCCATTTTTGGGATTAATTTACGTTATGGAAAACCTTTTATTGCTGCATTGATTGGCGGTGCGGCGGGGGGGGCGTGGGTCGTTGGCTCGCATGTTTATATGACAGCCGTTGGATTAACGGCGATCCCTGGTATTGCGATTGTACAAGCTGGCTCGATCACCAATTATATTATTGGGTTGGTGATTGCCTTTGTCACTGCATTTGTTCTCTCTCTTTTACTAAAATATAAAGTGGAGTCTGCATAAATGAATAAAAATAAAGGGTTGTCTACGATCTTACAGGCGGTTATGCGTAATAGCGCTAACGTTATAAAAGATAAATATTATCCACGTTGGCATTTAGCGCCAGTAACAGGGTTATTAAATGATCCAAACGGATTTTGTTTTGATGGTGAATATTATCATCTGTTTTATCAGTGGAACCCTTTGTCTTGTGAACATAAACATAAATGTTGGGGCCATTGGCGTTCAAAAGATCTCATTAATTGGCAACATCAACCTATAGCTTTACTGCCCGATGAGTTTTATGACAAAGATGGTTGTTATTCTGGCAGTGCAGTGAGCAATAAAGGGCAGTTAACGCTCTGTTATACTGGCAATGTAAAATTTGAAAATGGCTCTCGCACAGCATGGCAATGTTTAGCTGTTGAAAATCAGCAAGGTGGTTTTGATAAATTAGGGCCTATTTTAGGGCTTCCTGAAGGTTATACAGGGCATGTACGTGATCCTAAAATTTGGCAATATAATGATGTCTGGTACATGGTATTAGGCGCACAAAACTTAGATAAACAGGGTAAAGTTTTACTCTATCGTGCATCTCACTTATATCAATGGCAATTAGTCAGCGAATTAGCAGGAAGCTATTTAGGCGGATTAGCTGATGCGGGTTATATGTGGGAATGCCCAGATCTCTTTGAACTAGGTGATCGCTTTATTTTATTAACCTGTCCCCAAGGTATAAAAAGAGAGCCACTACGATTTTTAAATTCGCATTCTAGTGCTTATTTAATAGGGGATTTTGATTATTCAACATTGCAATTTCAGCATGGTGATTTAATCGAACTAGATGCGGGGTTTGAGTTTTATGCACCTCAAACAACATTAGCCAATGGCAGACGTTTATTATTTGGTTGGATGGGCGTTCCTGATGGTGAAGAAATGTATCAGCCGACGATTGCAAATGGCTGGATACATCAAATGACCTGTCCTCGTGAATTACAAATAGTAGAAGGAGAGCTTTCTCAACAACCCATAAAAGAATTACAGCAACTCAGACAAAAGCCAACATATTGGCAAGGCCTTGCGGATAATGCTCCTGATATTAACGATTTTTCAATTGAGTTAGAGGTGCAACTATTTGGCTCTATTAACATCTGTTTTTCTGATACTCTTGCGTTAATTATTGAAAAAAACCAAGCGATATTAAAACGTCGCAGCTTAAAAAATGGGGAATGGCAGTCACGTTTTTGGTCT
Source organism: Proteus sp. FME41 (assembly GCF_014897315.1). Taxonomy (GTDB): domain Bacteria; phylum Pseudomonadota; class Gammaproteobacteria; order Enterobacterales; family Enterobacteriaceae; genus Proteus. Next base: position 39,915 of record NZ_JABUYL010000005.1, read on the forward strand.
GGTGATATCAAACACCTTCAAATATTATGTGATAGTTCCAGTGTAGAGATTTTCTTTAATCACGGTATTGGTGTAATGAGCAGTCGTTTTTTTCCTTCAGAAAAACAAACAATCACGTTTTCAGGTAACGAGATGATTACGCTAACAACTTGGCAATTAAATGATGCATTGCCCAGTTGAATATGAACAGTTAAATAAAAGAATCTAAAACAATAAAATAACATCAGTTCAGCGAACGGATATTAAGTGGAATTACAGTGAAAAAACAAAAACGTACCACTATTACAGACATTGCAAAATTAGCAGGCGTTTCCAAAACAACGGCCAGTTTGGTATTAAATGGGCGTGGTAAAGAGATGCGAGTTTCTGATGATACGATCGCGCGAATTACGGCTATTGCGGAACAATATCAATATAAACCGAATATACATGCTCGTTCTTTACGAGATAATCGTAGTTATGCGTTAGGATTGGTTATTCCTGATATTACTAACTACGGTTTTGCTTCTGTGGCATACGAGTTAGAAATATTGTGTAGGGATGCGGGAATTCAGTTACTTATTTCATGCACTGATGAAAATGCCGCTCAAGAAACACTGGCAATAGAACACCTATTATCACGACAAATCGATGGTTTAATTGTAGCATCTTGTTTACAAAATGATTTTGAATATCAACGTTTAAGTCAGCAAATTCCGGTTGTGTTATTCGACCGTTATTTTGAAGGGACAACACTCCCTTTTGTTGTCACGGATTCAACAACTTCAACACAACAACTGATTGCAGAGATTGCTTCAGCAAAAGGAATGGATGAATGTTATTTTTTAGGGGGACAATCTACATTATCACCCACTAAAGATCGTCTTTTAGGCTTTACCAAAGGGCTTTCTCAAGCCAGTGTTGATTTAAAGTCAGAGTGGGTTATTCATGGGCATTATCACCCAAGTTCAGGATATGAAATGTTTGGCTCTTTATGTGCCTCTTTAGGTCGCCCACCAAAATTTGTTTTTACTTCGGCTTGTGGCTTATTAGAAGGGGTATTACGTTATTTAAGTCAAAATAAAATTATGCAAAATGAAGTCTATTTAGCCGGATTTGATGATCATTACCTTTATGATTCATTATCAATACCAATAGATTCTATCGCACAAAATAATCCTGAACTGGCCTTACACTGTTTCCGACTTATTATGGGATTAATTAATCAACAAAATTTAGAAATTCATCAAATTTTTGTTCCAGCAAAAATTCATCAACGACATGAGTAAGACTGAGCAATTTTATGCAATCATCAGTATAGTGTTTATGATACAAGCTGATGATTTTTACTGTTGATGGAGTCAATATTCAATGCGCCAAGAGCAGGCTAAACTTATCCACCTTCCTGAGCTAAATAGCCTTGCTTATCTGCAAGCTGAATATTTACACCAAACTTTCTCTCGCCATACCCATGAAGGCTTCTGTATTGGTGTCATTGATGATGGCGCACAGCAGTTTTATCGCACAGGAAGCGAACATATCGCTCCTAAAGGCGATATCATTATTGTTAATGCAGATGAAGTTCATACCGGCTCCTCTGCGGTTGAATCTGGTTGGGCTTATCAAGCTATTTATCCCACACCAGAATATCTGCAAACATTAACGCGTGATCTACAACAAGAGCAGGGTGCCACGCCTTGGTTTCCTGATGCTGTTATTCACGATCCTGGTTTAAGTCAGCAACTTTTATTACTTTTTTCATTACTGGAACAGCCTAATAATTATCTTTTAAAAGAATCGCTATTGCTTTCAACAATGGCAATGTTGATTTTGCGTTATAGCAAAACAAGAACCCAAGAAAAGCCCTTAAGTGCTATAGGGCAACGGTTACAGTGGGTGAGTGAATTAATGAATGACACACCCGAAAATGAATTTTCACTCAACACGTTAGCTGAAATGGTGAATTTAAGTCCATGGCACTTTTTACGTCAGTTTAAAAAAGAAATAGGTATGACCCCCCATGCTTGGCTTATTCAAGCCCGAATTCGTAAAGCAAGGCAGTTACTCTCTTTAGGTCATACACTTACTGATGTAACACAACGTTGTGGTTTTTCAGATCAAAGCCATTTCCATCGTCATTTTAAAAACGCTATTGGTGTTACACCGGGAAACTATTTAAAAGGGCTTCGATTATCTTCCTCTTTAAAATCCCCCTTGTTGTAATAAAAAATTAAAAGAGCAATTTTATACAATCCCATTTATATTTACTGACTGATAATCATTCCTCATAGAATTAATAGGCTAGAAGTGAAGACAAGCTAATGGGAAAAATTAAAAATAATAATGAAAAAGGGCAAGCAATGCGTGCTTTTGGTCTCGGTGCTTTACATGCAATGCCATTATGCCTTGCGGTGATCCCTTGGGGAATATTGGCCGGTTCAATGGCGGTTGATGCGGGATTAACCTTTGCGCAAAGTGTTGGGATGTCCGCCATTATTTTTGCTGGTGCAGCGCAATTAGTCACATTAGGGTTAGTTGTTTCTGGTGCAGGTATGTTGACAATTATTGTTTCCGTTTTTTTTATTACCGCACAACATCTTTTATATGGCTTAACCTTACGCCCTCATGTTGCTCATTTAAAATGGTATCAAAGGATCACCATCGGCTTTTTGCTTACAGATGAGCTTTTTGCGGTATCAATGCAACCTAAAATAAAACTAACGCCTGCTTATATGATAGGGGCAGGATTATGTTTTTATTTAGTGTGGGTCGCTGTCAGCATTGTGGGTATTATTATGGCAAGTCAAGTCTCTGATTTATCCCGTTACCACCTTGATTTTTCAATTGTTGCAACGCTATTGGCTATTGTTATTCCATTAATAAGAACATTTAGTACGTTAGTGGGTGTTGTTGTCTCTTTTTGCCTCTCTATTATTTTTAGTTGGTTAAATATAGAGGGTGGCGTAGTGATGGGTGGGCTAACAGGTATGTTTATCGCAGTTTGTGTTGCAAGAATAAGAGGAGAGCAAAAATGACATGGTCGTTATTATTAGTTCTAGCGCTAGTCATTTTTCTTTTACGCTATTTCTTTCTAGAACCCGCAGTACCCGTTAAATTACCGTCAGTGATCAGACAAGCATTAGGATATTCTGCACCTTGTTTATTAACGGCAATCTGTGCACCGATTGTACTGTTAGAAAAAGGCGAATTTAAAGGTATTATTGATAACCCTTATTTATGGGGCACCATATTGTGTGTGGGACTCGCATTGAAAATACGCAGTACATTAATGGTGGTTTTACTGACCTTGGTTGGTTTTTATCTGCTTAATGCCTTGTTAAACTAAATACCAAAGGTGATTTTATTTAACGTAATATTTACATTTAAAAATAATCACTTTTGCATTAATTTTACTCCTTATTTTATCAGCCGTCTTTGAACGGCTGATTCCACCTCTCTTTTCTGTATTACCATTCATTATCCGACTCGTTTCACCTCTCATTTTTAACGTATGCCAATTGATGTTGTGTTAAAAAAATGTGATCTAAATTGCTTCGATTTGGTTTTGCTTCTGCTTTTGGTTTTTTGTTTTGAATACCATCGCAGAATTATAGACTCGATCTCCTTATTCTCGTTATCAATGATACGGAGGCACTTTATATGTTTTCAGAAGAACGGCGACAGGAAATCTACACCATCATCAGGGAACAAAAAAAAGTTAAAGTGGCTCAGCTTGCGGAGAAATTCAGTGTCACATTGGAGACTATTCGCAGTGATTTGAAATTCCTTGAAGGAGAAGGGTTGATCAAACGTTGTCATGGTGGCGCCATACTAGGGAAACAAGAAATTAAAAAAATAAGTAAATTCAGTGATAGTTTTGATATTTCATGTTTATTGCACGACTTATTAATTGTTAGAGAACGTAAAGAGAGAAAGCCAGAAGGTAAAGTCTGTGTTTTAGGATCGTTTGTGGTGGATATTATCGCTAATGTCGAATCTTTTCCGAAAGTCGGTGAATTAGTTAATTCAAAAAGCAATTCGATAGGCCCTGGTGGTAAAGGAACAAATCAGGCAATGGCAGCAAGTTTTTCTGATGCTAAAGTCCATTTAATAATGAAAGTCGGTGAAGATCATTTTAGTAAATACGCTTATAAATATTTACAAGAAAGTGGTATTGATTCTTTCACTATTTTTCAAACAGAAACCGAGCCAACAGGCAGTTCGATTAGTTATTTAGCTGACAAAACACAAAATAATATTACAGCAACTTATTTAGGCGCAAATAATACCTTTTCTGATCAAGAGATTGATATTTCATTGCCTTATGTAAGTGAAGCCGATGTGTTATTACTCCAAGGTGAAATTAATATAGAAGCTAATATTAAAGCAGCCTTATTTGCTAAGTCGGTTAATAAAATCATCATACTGAATGTTGCACCTTATAACGAAAACCTAAAACAACTTTATTTATATCTTGATTTTATTACTTTAAATGCAAATCAAGCATCCCATTGGGCTGACATTGAAATAAACGATATTAATGATGCAAAGCAGGCTATCAGTATTATTTCCGGTGACGAAAGTAAGAAAGTGATTATTTATATGGATAAACTTGGTGTGGTTTATTTTGATGGCCGAGCCACATTCCATATTCCACCTATGCCATCGTTACGTGTAGACACAATGGCAGCAACAGATGCGTTTAACGGTGCATTTGCATCAAAGATAGCAGCAGGAGGCACAATGCATGAGAGTGTATTATTTGCCAGTGCTTTCCTCTCTGCATTTATAGAACAAAAAGGCGTAACAGCAATGCCTGTCCTTTCTCAAGTTCAGGCTCGCCTTAAATCAAGGCTTGAAGATATTCGGCCACAAATAATCTGCAATGAGAAAAGGTGCATATAATGAAAAAAACACTTCTGGCATTTACCCTATGCAGTTCCATTTTTACACTTCCGGCTTTCGCTCAATACCCCGAAAAACCGATTACTATCGTTGTTCCTTGGGCTGCTGGCGGTAATACCGATACTGTTGCACGTCTAGCAGCAAAAGGGCTACAAGAAGAATTAGGCGTTACTGTTAATGTGGTCAATAAAACAGGCGGGAGTGGTGTTGTGGGTCATGATGCCATTAAAAATGCAAAACCTGATGGCTATACACTAGGAATTGCAACGGTTGAAATTACCATGATGCATCATCAGGGAATGACCAATTTAACCTACCAAGATTACACACCTATTACACGCCTTGCTGTTATCTATGGTGGATTACAAGTTGGAAAATCATCACCATTTAAAAATGCACAGGAAATTATTGATTATGCGAAAGCAAATCCAGGTAAGTTAAAAGCATCAGGCAGTGGCTTAAATTCTATTTGGCATCTGAATACTATTGGTATGTTGCGTGCGGCTGGATTACCAGATAATGCTATTCGCTTTATTCCTTCTCAAGGTGCGAGTGCGGCATTACAAGAATTAGCATCAGGGGGTGTTGATATAGTGACATCTTCATTAGGTGAAGCCGACAGTATGGTAAAAGCGGGATTAGTAAAACATATGGCCATTATGTCCAATGAGAAATCTGCCTTTTACCCAGATGTCCCTTTATTCAAAGAAGCTACCGCTTATAATTGGGATCTGCAAGCGTGGAATATGTTAGTTGCTCCCAAAGGTCTTGATAAAGAAGTGCAAGATAAACTCACCGCAGCCATGAAAAAAGTATATGTTTCTGGTGAATTAGCCGAATTTGCAAATAAACAAGGCTTTGAAGTTATTGAATTATATGGCGATGATGCCACTCAATTTATGGCCAATGAAGATAAAAAGTTTGGCGAAATTATAAAGAAATAACTGAGGGAACGGCTGAGCAACAGCCGTTTTTATGCCTATGCTAAATCGTCATATACTATCATTCATATTTTGTTTCTTTGGTTTATTCCTTATTGTTTATAGTGCATATTCATTAGGCGATTTTAGTGAATATGGTGCCGCGTTTATGCCTTCTATTATTGGCGGTGGAATGATTATATTTTCATTAATAGATATATTTTCACGTAAACAAGAAAGTGATATTCCATTAGTAACATGGCATGAAATAAAATTCGTCTTATTAATTATCAGTATTATTCTTTTTTATGTACTTGCATCTGATTATTTAGGTTTTATTTTAACCGGATTAATTATTACCGCACCATTAATGATGAAATATGCAACAACAAAACCTATATACAGTTTTATTATTTCAGCAGGAGTGGTGTTAGGTGTGTATTATTTATTTACCGCTGTACTGTTAGTACCGCTACCTCAGCTATTTTCATAAATAGAGAACAACAGTATGGATATATTAATTAGCGCACTTGCTTATATTGATTACACAACAATACTTGTCGTTATTGGTGCTTGTTTATTTGGTCTGTTTGTTGGTGCTATTCCTGGGTTAACATCTACAATGGCTATTGCCTTAATGGTGCCATTTACTTTTTTTCTCGATCCTATTCCAGCCTTAGCTTTAATGATTTCCGTTGGAGCATCATCTATATTTGCAGGTGATATTCCTGGTGCTTTATTAAATATTCCAGGTACCCCTGCATCAGCAGCTTATACTAATGATGCACATTCTTTAGTAAAACAAGGCAAAACAAATCGTGTCTTGGGCATGTCATTAACCAGCTCTGTGATTGGTGGTGTCATTGGAACCATTATATTAGCTTCAACAGCACCGATATTGGCCGAGTTTGCTTTAAAATTTAGCTCTTACGAATATATGTGGTTATCTTTAATTGGTTTAAGCTGTGCAACAATTGTATCTGGCTCACATATTAGAAAAAGCTTATTAGCATTATTCTTTGGTATTGCATTAGCCACCATAGGTTATGATGAATTTACAGGGCAAGCCCGCTTTACTTTCGGTGAAGTATCTTTAATGCAGGGAGTCAGTTTTATTCCAGCAATGATAGGGCTATTTGCCATTTCTGGTGCGATTAAATATTACGTTGAACGTTGGAAAGAAAAGCAAATTACACTAACAGAAGTGAATGTGGAAAATAACTCTTACAATATCTTTAAAGGCGTGGGTGGTGTTGTTCGTCAACGTAAGGCCGGTATTTTCCGTAGCGGAATAATAGGAACATTAATTGGTGCTTTACCCGGTGCGGGAGCCGATATTGCAGCATGGATCTCTTATGCTGTTTCAAAAAAATTATCTAAAAAGCCAGAGAAATATGGCCATGGTTCTGAAGAAGGTATTGTTGATGCATCTGCCAGTAATAATGCCAGTTTAGCAGGAAGTTGGATACCATCTCTAGTCTTTGGTATTCCCGGTGATTCTGCGGCTGCAATTATTATCGGTGTATTGTATATGAAAGATATGCAACCGGGGCCAACGTTATTTTTATTTAATCCCGATAAATTGTATGCTGTCTTTATTATCTTTTTTATTGCTAATCTTATTTTACTGCCGATTGCGTTTATTGTTGTCAATTTATTGAAAAAGATTGTTGCTATCGATAATGCGATTATTTACCCAGCAATTATCCTATTTAGTATCGTTGGCTCATATGCAATCACAAATACGATGTCTTCTATTGTGGTTATGTTAATTATGGGGGTTATTGGCTATTTCCTTCAAGAACGAAAATTTCCTATATCGCCAATTATTTTAGGCATGATATTAGGGCCAATGTTAGAAAAGAATTTGCTCTCATCATTAATGAAATCTGACGGTGATTTGATTAGTTTTGTTAACAGACCTATATCGATGGTATTAGCCAGTGCATTTCTTCTCATTGTTATTATGCAAATTAGAGGTGCATTAAAAGCCAAATAAGGTATCTCGTTTTTATACCAAATAAATTAAATATAAAGATACTTTTTAAGTATCAGGGAAAGCTCATCTTAAATAAGCAAAATAACGTTTTTTTAAGGTGTTAGAAATCAGCAGATAAATAAAAATATCGGGTGATAAAATGAAAAAAATATTAAATAAGCCAGAAAATTATGTCGATGAAACATTAGCCGGTTTATGCCTTGCGCATAGCCATATTTATCGTCAACCACAGCCAAGATTAATTACTCGTTCAAACAAAACGGATAAACCGAAAGTGGGTATTGTCACAGGCGGTGGTTCAGGACATTTGCCAGTATTCACGGGATATGTCGGTGAAGGTTTATTAGATGCTGCCGCCGTGGGTGATGTTTTTGCTTCACCTTCAGCAGATTTAATGGCTGACGCTATTCGTGAAGCAAATAGTGGTTTAGGTGTATTGCTACTTTATGGCAATTACGGTGGTGATGTCATGAATTTCGATATGGCAACTGAAGCGGTTGATTTTGAAGATGATATTCGTTGCACAACTGTATTAGCCGCGGATGATGTCGCTTCAGCAAAACCCGAAGAGGCGCATAAACGCCGTGGTGTAGCTGGGATGATTTATGGTTTTAAAATGGCGGGCGCCAAAGCAGAAGAAGGTGCATCACTTGATGAAGTGACACGTATTGCTCAAAAAACCATGGAAAATACCCGGACGATTGGTTGTGCATTAACATCTTGTACTTTACCTGCGGTAGGACATCCTACCTTTGAAATTGGTGAAGATGAGATGGAAATGGGGATGGGCATTCACGGAGAGCCGGGAATTTGGCGTGATAAATTACGCAGTGCGGATGATATTGCACAAGAGATGTTTGAGCGTCTACAAGCAGAATTATCATTAAAAACAGGGGATAAAGTCTCTGTATTAGTGAACTCTTTAGGCGCAACGCCATTAGAAGAACTTTATATTCTGTACAAAAAAATTGCACAACTGATTAATAAAACAGGTGCGACTATTGTGCATCCATTGGTCGGTCGTTATGCCACATCTATGGAAATGACAGGGGCAAGCTTAACATTGTGTAAGTTAGATGATGAGCTAGAAGCCTTGATGAGTGCGCCAGCTCATTGTGCATTCTGGAGAGTATAACGATGAATATTACACTTGAAATGCTCAAACAAGCGGTTTTGCGTATCGCTATCGCTTGTGAGCAATCTCAAGCAATGCTGTGTGAAGCTGATAGTCGTTTAGGTGATGGTGATTTAGGGATCACCATGCAAAAAGGATGGCGACAAATTGCCGATGATGCACAAGATTGGCCTGACGATTTAAGTAAAGCTCTTTTTCAATGCAGTAAATCATTACAAAAAGCCTGCGCATCTTCTTTTGGTACATTGCAAGCGACCGCTTTTATGGCAATGGCAAAATATTGCAAAGAAAATCAACTGCAAGAAATAGCACCCTCCGACATTTCACCACTTTTAACGGTTGCGTATCAAAGCATGATGGCAAGAGGAAAAGGGGAGTTGGGGCAAAAATCGGTACTGGATATTATTTATCAATTATCTGAAACGTTAAAACCTGCTTTATCTCTATTGGAATTAAAAACAGCAGCCTTACAGAGTATTGATAATACGCTTAATGAATTTCGTCAAAAACCTAATTTATTAGGTCGAGCGCGTATGTTCCCAGAAAAATCAATTGGTTTAGATGATCCTGGCATGTTGGCAATTAAAGTTATTGTTAAAGCAATCTGATTTAATAAAGGTCTTAATATGAAAAAATTATTTGGCGTTACAGTGGCAATGGTTACTCCGTTTGATTCAAATGATCAAGTGGATATTAAAGCGTTATCTGCATTAACTAACATGCTAGTTAATAAAGGTGTTGATTGCCTCTATCCTTGTGGCACTACGGGAGAAATGTTACGTCTATCTGCTTTAGAACGTAAAAATGTTGCGAAAACCGTTGTTGAAACAGCAAATAAACGCTTACCTGTTTTTATTCATGTCGGTGCAATGACATTAACCGAAACTATTGAATTAGCGAAACACGCAGTTGATATTGGTGCTGATGGTATTGGCGTGGTGACGCCACAATTTTTTGGTGCAACAGACAGGGAATTAGAAAACTATTTTGTGACAGTAGCAAACAGTGTGCCGGATAATTTCCCTGTTTATCTGTATAATATTCCACAATGTGCGGCAAATAATATCAAGCCTGAATTAGCAGCAAAAGTACAACAACAATGTAAAAATGTGATTGGGATTAAATACAGTTTTGCTGATAACAATACAACATTAAGTTACCTTGCTGTTGCAGAGGGTTTTTCAGTTCTTCATGGTTACGACAAATTATTCTTAGGATTATTAGATGCAGGTTGTGATGGTACTGTTTCAGGCTGTGCTTGCGTATTCCCTGAGCCATTTGTGAATATGTATAAAGCCTATATTGCAGGTAACTATCAAGAAGCGAAACACTGGCAACAATTTTGTGTGAAATTTAGTGATGCACTTAAGTCTGGTGCGAATATGGCAATATTTAAATCAGCATTAACTATGCGTGGTTTAGAAGGTGGTCATATGCGTTTGCCACAACTTGATTTATTATCTGAGGAAAATCAACAATTAAAAGAAAATCTGACTCAATTATGTAAAGAAGCAGACATCACTTTTTCACTTAATTAACAATGAGTTAAATAAGCATCTCCGTTATTTTAATGGATCGGTTGTGTGTTGATCATTTTAAGCAGTATAGATTTTTCTATACTGCTTTTTTATCAGAATAAACATGAAATTTAAATGTGACTATTGTGCCAATAACTGACCATATTGTGCGATATCAACATTTCCCCCACTGATAATAATACCGACTTTTTTACCTTTTAATTTATCACCTAATTGAAGAGCGGCTGCTAAACTTAAGCATCCAGTTGGTTCTACAATAATTTTCATTCGCTGGGCGTAAAACTGCATAGCCGAAATTAATTCTTCATCTGTTGCAGTTAAAATAGCGTCCACATTATTACGAATAATCTCAAAGGTGTAATTGCCTAAATGCTGAGTTTGCGCACCATCTGCAATTGTTTTTGGGGTATCAATATGGATAATTTCGCCTTTACGTAATGACTGCTGCCCATCATTACCCGCTAAAGGTTCAACGCCAAATATTTGGCAATGAGGAGATAGTGCTTTGGTTGATAATAACGAACCAGAAAGCAAACCACCGCCACCCAATGGAACAAATAACCTATCTAATTCACCCACTTCGTCAAACAGCTCTTTTGCTGCAGTGCCTTGCCCCGCAATAATATGCGGGTGATCATAAGGCGGAATAAGCGTTAGCCCTTCTTTTTGTGCCAGCTGTTGACCTATTTCTTCCCGGTCTTCTGTATAGCGGTTATAGGTAATCACCCGACCACCATAACCTTTTGTCGCGTCCATTTTTGCTTTTGGAGCATCTTCAGGCATGATAATTGTGGCAGGAATACCTAATAATTTTGCTGATAATGCAATGGCTTGAGCATGGTTTCCCGATGAAAAAGTTACAACGCCGTTTTTACGCTGTTCTGCTGTAAATTGTGATAATGCATTCATTGCACCACGAAATTTAAACGCGCCCATTCGCTGAAAATTTTCACATTTAAAATAAAATTGTGCTCCTGTTAGTTCATTCAGAGTGCGAGAAGTTAAAACAGGGGTTTTATTCAAATAAGGCAGGATCCGTTGATGAGCTTCTGCAACATCTTTATAGGTAGGAATAGGTCGCTTATTCATAAGATTGTTCCTTGATCACAACGGCTTCAATTTCAATTTTACTCCCAAAATGGAGCTCTTTTACGCCCGCGACTAATCTTGCAGGTCTATGTTCGCCAATCCATTTTGCATATAGCTCATTAACAATAGGCCATTCATTAATATTTGTGACATAAACTTTAACTTGTGCGATATCGGTTTTTTGTGCATTTATTCCGACAAGACAAGCCGCTAAATTTTCAAGAACTTGTGTGATTTGAACTTCAACGGATTTATCTGCTAAGGGCTTACCTTGTTTATCTAAAGGCAATAGCCCTGAAATAAACGACATATTATTTGCTGTCACAACATGCGAGTAATGGCCACCTGGTGGTGATAGCGCTTCAATATTTTGTTGTATAAGATGACTGATCATTATCTTTCCTATTTCGCTTAAGTTAGACGTTATGTTTATCTATTTATACATAATGTCTAATGTTAGATCAATAGTATATTTACGTTTTATATTATTATTTTTTTAATAACGTTAAATTGGATAATTAATACATAAAAAAAGAGGCGTAAAATACACCTCTAATTTTTAGAAAAATATTATTAAATATAAAGCGTTAATAAGAACGACGAGTTATTTTCCAAGCCGTGTAAATCGCGATTAACGGCGCTAACGCTAAAAATAAGAATAGGGCAGAAGCCGATGATGAAAGCCCTTCAGGTGTACCACTATTAAAACCATTTAGGTTGACTATCATACCTGCAAATGCAGAACCTAATGCAGTTGCAAATAACTGAACAGTGGTAATAGAAGCTCCTGCAATATCTTTATCTTGTTCTGAGGCGGCTTGCAGTATGCGTGTTAATAGATGAGGCCATCCAAAACCTATGCCATAACCCACTAAGAATAAAGCGAATAATATAATAGAAAGGCTAACCGCATTTTCTGATTGCAACATTGGGTTTGGAATAACAAACGCTAACGCTAATAATCCTACAAAAACAATAATAGGGCCACTTAATATGCTAAAACGCATTTTAGCCCCTTGCCAACTGGCGCTAATCACTTCAGCTACAGTCCATCCTAATGCCATTAATGCACTCATATAACCTGACGCTAAAGGCGTTTGCATATGTAAGCTTTGTAGATAATAAGGAACAAAGATCTCACATGTCATGCCAATCGCTAATAACGAAATGGTAAGGTAAAGAAGGGCATGCAAAGAAAGGCCTTTAAATGTATTCGAAGGTAATAACCGAACAGAAAGCCGTTTTTCACACAAAATAAGTACACCAATTAAGCCAAATACCACCACGATACTCAGCAAATTAATTGTGAGTGATGAAGAAAGGCTACCGGATGAAATAAGCAGTACTGCAACAGTTAAAATAATCAGTTGAAGGTAAGGTAAATTTTGTGAGGTCGATTTCGGTGTATTATTTTCCCTTTTAGGTAAGATAAACCAAAGATAAACCCCATAAAGCACCATTACAGGTAACATAATACCAAAGGCATATCGCCAAGCATCTAATTGCGCAAAAATACCACCAATGGCAGGGCCAATTAATGTCGCAACGCCCCACATACCTGAAATTAATGCCATGGCTCTAGGCCATAAAGCTTGGTCGTAAACAATATTAACCATCGCATAGGAAAGAGCAAACAATAGCCCACCGCCTAGGCCTTGAACAAAACGACCGACCAGCATCACTTCCATTTTTGGGGCAACGGCACACAGCAAACTGCCTATAAAAAAGAGTACAGTGGCTGCTAAATAAGCGCCTTTAGCGTCTAATAAACTTAATAAGCGTGCTGATAACACAGAGCCAATAATAGAGGCAGCAACAAATAACGTGGTATTCCATGCGTATAATTCCATCCCACCAATATCGGTGACAACAGAAGGCAAAATAGTGGTTGCCATTAAAATATTAATTGCATGTATCACGACACCAAAAGAAAGTGCAAATGAAATTGCTCCATTTCTCCCTGAAAAAAGATCGCGCCACTGGCTATTATTAGTTGGGATCATTAGAAAAAATATCCTTCTTTTATTGCTATTCCGACATAGCTTCGTTAAATTACCAAGATAAATCTTGGATTAATAAATACTGAGACGCTTAATATGTCAAGAAAAAACTTGGAATATAATTACCCTGCGCAACGCAGTGTAGGTGATAAAATTTTATTTTTAATTAAAAAACATGGGCCTATGCAAGCAAATGATGTAGGGCAACGTCTTGGCACCAGCAGTGAAGCGGCAAGGCAACAATTTGTAAAACTCGCTAATGCGGGATTTGTTGAAGCAATAACAGAGCCAAAGGGTGTGGGGCGACCGATTCAATATTGGCATTTAACCGAATTAGGGCAAAAACAATTTCCTGACACACATGCTGAATTGACAGCACAGATATTGCTCACGATACGTGAAGAATTAGGTGAAGGTGCAATAGAAAAAATTATTCTTGCTCGAAAAAAACAGAGCTATGAACGCTATACGCAAGCGATAAGAGATGTGGATGAACTTACTGAGCGTTTAGATATCTTAGCCACATTACGTAGCCAAGAAGGTTATATGGCACACTGGCAACAGGTCAAAGATAACGAATATCTGTTTATTGAAGATCACTGTCCAATTTGCGCAGCCGCTAAAGTATGTCAGGGCTTTTGTAATAGTGAAAAAGAGTTATTTTCTGAAACGCTAGGCGTAGAACTACAGCGTGTTGAATATATTTTAGAAGGTGCTAGACGTTGTGCCTATCGAATTAAAATTTAATGTCTATATTCCTTTTGGGAATAAAGACAAAAACCGCGCAATTAAGCGCGGTTGGTGTTCTTTCCTTAGAAATTTAGCTTAACTTTTACAATGTAATCGCAGAAGCTTTCCAAATTCTTTGCATATATTCTGTCACCGCACGATCCGCAGAAAAATAGCCCATTTGGCAGATATTTAAGGCGGATTTTTTCAGCCATGCATCTTCATCTTGATAGAGAACATCGACATTATCTTGAGTATCAACATAACTACGGAAATCGGCAAGTACCTGATAATGGTCACCAAACTCGATTAAACTATCGAAAATTGATTTGTATTTATCAGGACAATCTTGATTGAAGAAGCCGTTTGCAATTTGATTCAGTACAGTGTGTAACTCAATATCTTCATCATAGTAACGACGAGGTGAATAACGTTGTCTTAGCTCAGCAACTTCTTGTGCATTATTGCCAAAGATAAACATATTATCAAATCCAACATGTTCACCAATTTCAATATTAGCACCATCCAGTGTCCCAATGGTTAATGCGCCATTTAGGGCAAATTTCATATTACCTGTACCTGAAGCCTCTGTACCCGCTAATGATATTTGCTCTGATAAATCGGCTGCTGGAATAATATGTTGCGCTAAGCTCACACCATAATTAGGAATAAAGATAACTTTTAGCTTATCTTTAATGCGGGGATCATTATTAATCGTCATTGCAATATCATTGATAAGATTGATAATTTTCTTCGCATTATAATATGCAGATGCTGCTTTACCGCCAAAAATAAACACACGAGGTACCCAGTTTTTTTCTGGATTTTCTAAAATGCGATTATAACGAGTGATAATGCCTAACACATTGAGAAGTTGGCGTTTATATTCGTGAATACGTTTAATTTGCACATCAAACAGCGCATCTGGATTGATATCAATATTTAAATCTTGCTTAATAATTTGTGCAAGATTTTGTTTGTTCACTCTTTTTGAGCCTTTTAATTGGTGTAAAAATGCTTTATTTTTCACCAATGGCATTAATTCACCCAGTTGCTCTAAATTAGTTCGCCACTGAGTTCCAATATGGCTATCAATTACTTGAGAAAGGGATGGGTTTGCTAATGCTAACCAACGACGAGGAGTGATCCCATTGGTAATGTTGCAGAACTTCTTAGGGTAGATCATTGCAAAATCAGCGAATAAGGATTGCACCATTAATTGGCTATGTAACTCAGAAACACCATTGACTTGATGACTAATAATCACAGCCAACCATGCCATACGAACATTGCGACCATTTTCTTCATCAATAATAGAAACACGACGTAATAAATCATTGTCGTTAGGATGCTGTTCCTTAACTTGTTTTAAGAATTTATCATTGATTTGGAAAATAATTTGTAAATGACGGGGGAGTGAGCGACCAATCATATCAACAGGCCACGTTTCTAATGCTTCCCCCATTAATGTATGGTTAGTGTATGAGAAAATGCAAATCGTTTGTTCCCAAGCTTCATCCCAACTAAATCCATGATTGTCGATAAGTTGACGCATCAATTCAGGAATTGCGAGAACAGGGTGAGTATCATTAAGATGAATAGCAATAAAGTCTTTTAGATTATCAAAGCGCTGATGCAGATGATAATGACGTTGCAAGATATCTTGAATAGAGGCACTGACTAAAAAGTATTCTTGCTGTAAACGTAACATTTTACCTGATAGGGTTGAATCATCAGGGTAAAGGATCCGAGAGATATTTTCAGAGCGATCTTTCGCCTCTGTTGCCTCAAGATATTCTCCTTTATTGAATTTACCCAAGTTAAATGCACTATTCGCTTTAGCTGACCATAATCTAATGGTATCTGTTGCTTGCGTGTTATAACCAGGGACAATAGAATCATAAGGTTGAGCCATCACATTCAAGGTATCAACCCAATAGCTTTTATCGCCTTCTTGTTGCAAGCGCCCACCAAAATCCACCTCAAATTGCAGGTCATGACGAGGAAACTCCCAAGGGTTACCTTTTTCAAGCCAGTTATCTGCAATTTCGTGTTGCTCACCATTTTGGATTTGTTGGCGAAACATGCCATATTCATAACGAATACCATACCCCGTAACGGGATAACCCAAGGTGGCACACGAATCAAGGAAACATGCCGCTAAACGACCCAAACCACCATTACCTAAACCAGGATCAGGTTCAAGTTCAATTTGCTTTTCAAGATCAAGACCTAGCTCTTTTAATGCGTCTTTAACTTCATGATAAACACCTAAAGAGAGCATCGCATTGGTTAAAAAACGACCCATTAAAAATTCCATCGAAATGTAATAAACCTGTTTTACTTTCGGTGAAAGTTCTGCTTTAGTCGATTTTAACCAACGTTCAACTAAACGGTCTCTAATCGCGTAAGAGGTTGCATTTAACCAATCTGTTTCTGTGGCATATTTAGGCGAAGTACCAACGATAAACATTAGCTTGTAAACAATAGAACGCTTTAATGATTCAACATCCTTATCAGGTGATAAATAATCAAACTCACATAACTTTTTCATTATAAATCTCTTTTTGTAATCCACTGGTCAAATAGACATCATGTCTATAAACGGTGATACAACGCAGCATACGTTTTGGCCGCAGTTTCCCAACTAAAAATAGTTTGATTCATGGCATCAGTTTGAACTTGTAGCCATTGTTTCGGCATGCCCCATAAGGTAAAAGCACGATTGATTGCAAAACGCAGATCATCTGATGTTGCTTCATGGAAAACAAAGCCCGTAGCTTGGTGATGAGCTAAATTTTCTAATGAGCAATCATTTACTGTGTCGGCTAATCCACCTGTGTGTCTAACTAAAGGAAGGGCGCCATATTTCAAGCCATACAACTGAGTTAATCCACAAGGCTCAAAACGGCTTGGCACCATGATGACATCCGCGCCAGCAATAACTTGATGTGAAAAACTTTCGTCATAACCAATATGAACAGCAACATGTTGAGGATATTGTTCTTGAGCGTGTAAAAATGCACTTTCAAGATGACTGTCACCTGTGCCTAATAGAATAAATTGACCACCTTGATCAACGATATCTGGCAACACGTCAATGACTAAATCGAGTCCTTTTTGTGCTGTTAAGCGACTTACAACAGCAAAAAGAGGTGCGCTATTATTGACAGGCAGGCCGCATTTTTTCTGTAATGCCGTTTTATTTTCTAGGCGTTTATTGAGGTTTTTAACATCATAACGACGTGCAATTAAACTGTCTGCTGCAGGGTTCCAAATTGCCTCATCAACACCATTTAATATGCCACTTAATCGTTGTTCTTCAGCACGTTGACGCAATAACCCCTCAATTCCATAGCCAAATTCATGCGTTGTGATCTCTTTGGCATACGTTGGGCTGACTGTCGTAATGTGATTTGCATAAAATAGACCGGCTTTTAAGAACGACATTTGCCCATAATATTCCAATCCATTAATTGAAAAACAGTAATCAGGTAATTCAAGTTGATGAAGATGATAAGGAGAAAACTCGCCTTTATAAGCTAAATTATGAACAGTAAAGACAGATTTAGCCGAGTAATGTTTCACAGCTAAATAAGCACAAGCAAGTCCTGCATGCCAATCATGAGCATGAACAATATCTGCACGCCATAAAGGATCTAACCCTGCAGATAATTCGCTAGCAACCCAACCTAATAGTGCAAAACGAAAAACATTATCACTATAAGCATGTTGGTATTCATCATGATAAGGACTGCCTGTACGCTGATAAAGATGTGGGGCATCAATCAGATAAATATCAATACCTTGATATTGACCATAAAGTAGAGAGATATTGCCAGCAAAAGTATCAATATTGGTGACTAATTTTAGTGAGTCAATATTGTCTTTAATCGCAGGAAACGCGGGTATAACAACCCGCGCATCTAAACCTATTTTTTTCTGAGCTAAAGGTAAAGATCCCATAACATCAGCTAATCCCCCTGTTTTCAGCAGAGGGAATAATTCCGAACAGCAGTGGAGAACATTCACGAAAAGGCCTCCTCACTTTGAGGTTTTGGCTCTGTCTTTGTTTCAGTAGGATTTTCTTTTTCTTGACGTGTTAATTGCTCAAGCATTTCTCTTGTGACCAGCACAATGCCTTCTTCTGTACGATGGAAGCGAGCGGCATCGTCTTCTGCATTCATGCCAATCACCGTACCTTCAGGAATAGTACAGCTACGCTCAACAATACAGCGTTTTAAGTAACAGTGATGGCTAACAGTTACATCCGGTAAAATGACCGAATCTTCAATATGGCAGAACGATTCAACACGAACCAGAGGGAATAAAATAGAAGAATAGAGCGTTGACCCATTGATAATACAGCCATCTGCAATCAACGAGTTCATCATTTGCCCGTGCTCACCATGGTTATCTTGTACAAATTTTGCAGGGGGAAGCGGAGTCATAAAGGTACGGATTGGCCAATCTTTCGCATACATATCCAGCTCAGGTGTCACAGACGCTAAATCTAAGTTTGCCGCCCAATACGCTTCAATGGTTCCTACATCACGCCAGTATGGCGGTACAGAAGGATCAGAACTCACACAAGAAAGCTCAAATGGGTGAGCTAATACATCACCGCGCTCTGTGATTTTAGGAATAATATCTTGGCCAAAATCGTGATGAGAATTAGGGTCACGGCTATCTTCTTCTAATAGATCAAAAAGATAATCTCTATCGACCACATAAATTCCCATGCTGGCTAATGAGTGATCAGGATCATCAGGAATACACGGTGGATTTGATGGTTTTTCTAAGAAATGAAGGACTCGGCGATTTTCATCAATGTCCATAATCCCAAATTGGAAGGCATCTTCTTTAGGAACACGAATACAAGCAACGGTGAATTTTGATTTGTTTTCAACGTGATCAAGTAACAAGCGAGCATAGTTCATTTTATAGATATGGTCACCGGCTAAAATCACCACGTATTTGGCTTTATAACTACGAAGAATATCAAGGTTCTGATATATCGCATCAGCCGTACCCATATACCAATGTTCCGTATTGCGGCGTTGTTGAGCAGGCAGTAAGTCAACAAATTCATTCATATCTTCGTTAAAGAATGACCAGCCACGTTGGATATGCTGAACTAAAGAGTGTGATTGATATTGGGTAATTACACCAATACGACGGATCCCAGAGTTAATACAGTTTGATAGCGTAAAGTCGATAATTCGAAATTTTCCGCCAAAGAAAACCGCCGGTTTTGCACGTTTTGCCGTCAATGCTTTTAAGCGTGTACCACGACCTCCCGCTAAAACGAGTGCAATTGCCTCTTTAGGAAGTTGTTGTGCCAACATTAATTTTTGGCCTTGTTCTGTTGTCATCATAGTTATAGCACTCCAATCAAATTACTTAACTTGGGAGGAAATATTGGGTAATTTTTCAGTAGAAGACTGAGTATAAAAAACGCTATTTCGCCAAAGGATGATACTGTTAGGTTGTACTTCACAATGTTGAGATTGTGTTGGGTGACAATGAGGCCAGCTAGCTGTATCAAGCAAGCAAGACCACGACCCTTGAGGTAAAGAAAAAACAGCACTGTTTCTTAACGGATTAATCATTAAGATCCATTGTTGTGCTAAAAGAAGTTGTAATGGTGAGGGCGGAAGTTGCTGCCAATCTTCATGACTCATAGTTTGAGCATTCTGATTAAGCCAAATAACATTTTGGCTATCTTCTTCCCACCATTTAAGCGAACTTAAAGGTGTAATTTGGTGACGTAATTCAATAAGGTGGCGAATGTAATCAGTTAAGTCATAAGGTTGTTGAAACCATTTAATCCAACTGACTTTATTATCCTGACAATAAGCGTTGTTATTACCATATTGCGTATTACCCACTTCATCACCGGCGAGTAAATGAGGTGTTCCTCTTGAAAGCAGTAAGGTTGCCAGCATATTTCGAGTCGCAAGCAATCTGTGTTGGCTTATTTTTTCGTTAACAATCAAACCTTCTTCACCAAAATTGACACTGTAATTGGTGTTATGCCCATCTAAGTTTGATTCTCCATTCTCCTCGTTATGTTTATGCTGATAACTCACTAAATCCCGCAGTGTAAAGCCATCATGGCTGGTTATCATATTGATACTTGAATAGGGGGGTCTGCCATTTTTATGGTACAGCTTTGCAGAGCCTGTAATATGGTCTGTAAATGCCGCAATAGAGACATCACGCCATAACCAAAAGCGACGCATAACATCGCGATAACCATCATTCCATTCTGTAAATGGCACAGGGAAGTTACCGACTTGATAGCCATCAGAACCTAAATCCCAAGGCTCGGCGATAAGCTTAATACGTGAAAGAAGGGGATCTTGACGAATGGCTGTTAGTAATGGGGATTGTGTCTCAAAATAAGGAACTCGACCAAGGCTTGTTGCTAGATCAAAACGAAAACCATCGATATGAAATTCGATAACCCAATAGCGTAGACAATCCATTACCCATTGAACCGTTTCTGGGCGACTTAAATTAAGCGTATTGCCACATCCTGTCCAATTTTGGGCTTTATTTTCATCGTTTAACCAATAATAACTTTTATTATCAATACCACGTTGAGAAACAATATAACCTTCAAATTGATCACTTAATTCCGCAGTGTGGTTAAAAACCACATCTAAAATCACTTCAATATTGGCTTTATGTAGACACCTTACTGCTTCTCGGAATTCATCCATAATATTCCGACCGGTATTGGAATAATATTGTGTTGATAAAGCAAAAGGCGCTAATACGTTATAACCCCAATAATTTTTTAATCCGATTTTATGAAGATGAGGCTCTGTTAAATGATATTGAACAGGCAATAATTCTAATGCTGTAATTCCCAATTTTTTTAAATGTGAAATAAAAGCAGGATGACCTAATGCAGCATACGTGCCCGCAATTTTTTCAGGTATTTCAGGGTGAAGTTTTGTGAGTCCTTTAACATGCCCTTCATAAATAATCGTTTCTGACCAAGGCGTATTTAAACGTTGATAAGTCCCTTTTTCTTTATAAGAGAGACAAAAGCATCTACTGTCATCGATAATAACCGCTTTAGGTGTTATGGCACTGTCATCATGTTCTAATGCGTTAAAAACCGGCGATGTATAAGGTAATGTGTTATCAACAATACCCGTCACTTGTTTTGCGTAAGGATCTAACAATAGTTGTTGTGGTTGATAGAACAATCCTTGTTCTGGGTTCCATTCGCCTTCTACACGATAACCATAATGCAAACCCGGCCCTGCACCGGGTAAGTATCCATGCCAAATAGAGCCGGTTTTTCCAGGTAACGGATAGCGGATTTCTTTGCCTGCTTTATCAAATAGGCAAAGAACGACTTTAGTGGCATTCTCACTAAATAACGTAAAATTAACACCATAACCGTCATAATGACTGCCCATAGGAAAAGGGCGACCATAATCTAAAGACATATTAATCCTTCAATCTTAAATACATCGTCGCAAGTGGTGGCAGCGTCAGTGACAATGAATGAGGCTTACCATTAAATACATTTGCGGTTGTTGCTATTTCACCTAAATTTCCCACATTACTTCCGTTGTAAAATTCAGAATCACTGTTTAGAACTTCCTGATATGCTCCTGCTTTATTAACGCCGACCACATAATTGTGGTGAACCACTGGGGTAAAATTGCTGATAACAATAATTTCATTGCCTTGTGCATCTTTACGGCAAAAAGCAAAGACAGAATTGTCATGATCATCAACGGTTAACCATTCAAAGCCTTCACGTTCGAAATCACATTCATAAAGCGGTGGATGAGCTTGATAAGAAAGATTTAGGTCACGTACAAAGTGTTGAACACCTTGATGTGGGCTATTGGGCGTTTCAAGAAGATGCCAATCTAAGCTATTGTCGTGGTTCCATTCACGCCATTGTGCAAACTCACATCCCATAAACAGCAGCTTTTTACCGGGGTAAGCCCACATAAAGCCTAAATAGGCACGTAAATTAGCAAATTTTTGCCAATCATCTCCTACCATTCGGCCAATTAATGACCCTTTGCCATGAACAAACTCATCATGTGAAAGAGGAAGAACAAAATTTTCGTTATAGGCATAGAGCATGCCAAAGGTCATTTGATTATGGTGGAATTTACGATAGATAGGATCACGTTGCATATACGCTAATGTGTCGTGCATCCAGCCCATATTCCATTTGTAATTAAAACCTAATCCACCATCATCAGGAGGCAACGTTACACCTGGAAAATCAGTAGACTCTTCGGCTATTGTGATAACACCTGGACAAGTAGTACCTAATAATTTATTCGTATGACGAATGAAATCAATCGCTTCTAAATTCTCACGGCCCCCGTGTTTATTGGGGATCCATTCGCCTTCTTTTCGGCTATAGTCACGATAAAGCATTGAAGCAACAGCATCAACGCGGAAACCATCAAGTGCAAAATGCTCATGCCAATACAATAAATTACCAGAAAGATAATTGAGTACTTCATTACGACCATAGTTATAAATCAAGGTATTCCAATCGGGGTGAAAGCCTTCACGCCTATCGGCATATTCGTAGAGAGAAGTCCCATCAAAATTGCGTAAACCATAATCATCTTCAGGAAAATGGCCAGGAACCCAATCTAAAATAACCTTGATTTCAGCCTGATGGGCGGCTTCAATAAAGTCGCGAAAGTCCATCGGTGAGCCAAAGCGACGAGTCGGAGAATATAACCCCAAAGGTTGATATCCCCATGAGCCATCGAAAGGGTGTTCATTAATAGGTAGTAGTTCTATATGCGTAAAACCCATCTCTTTAACATAGGGAATTAACTGTTCCGCTAATTCTCGATAACTTAGCCAACTGTTATCATCGGTATGACGACGCCATGAACCTAAATGCACTTCATAAATAGCAATAGGCGCATTTCGCTGATTCGCTTGCTGTCGCGATAATGGCATTGGTTTAATGGGAGGTAATGTATTGATGATGGATGCAGTTTCAGGTCGTATTTGTGTTTCAAAAGCATAAGGGTCTGCTTTTAATCGACGATCGCCATTAGCATCCAGAATAGAATATTTATAACAATCACCAAGATGTGCCTGTGGAATAAAAAGCTCCCAAATTCCACTTTCACGACGTAATCGCATCGGGAAGCGCCGTTCATCCCAGAAAGAAAAATCACCCACAACACTGACACTTTGCGCATTTGGTGCCCATACAGCAAAGGTAATTCCCTCTATATCCCCCAGTTTTGCAGGGTGTGCACCTAAACATTGATAAGGACGGGAATGATGACCTTGAGCTAAAAGCCAAATGTCCATTTCTTGCAGTAAAATGCCGAATTGATAAGGATCGTCAACAACGCCTTGTGCATTTTCCCAAGTCACATCTAAACAGTAACTAAAACGACGTTTACGTCGAGGGATAACACCACAGAAAAAACCACTTGGATGTTTACGCTCTAATGTCGCCACATTTCGGCCATTTTTTCTATCAATGACACTGACTGCGACTGCATCAGGTAAAAATGCACGGACTTCTAATCCTGCTGATGTTTCATGCATTCCAAGCAGTGCAAAAGGATCTGATTCATATCCATTAATTAGTTTTTCTATTGCTTTTTTCGTCACAGCTACAGACATCTTATCGTCCTTCGTTGCCAGCAAATAAATTAGTAAATTTTATATATAGATATCAGCATAGAACGTTAATTTAAGTTAAACAATAAGTGTTTATAACAGATTATTTAAAAGATAAATAATTAATATAGGTTAATATACCTATTTTCTGTTTTTATGATATTGAATCAAAAGCTATTTGTGGGTGCAGGCAGATGAAGATCACGAAATATAAAAACAGCACGAATAGCGTTTTTACTTACTCGTAAAAAGAAGAGTAACATTAGATAATTTTAATAAAACGTATAAGATTTAGTTTTAAAAAGTATAAGCAATAGGAGTAAAATCGCCATTATTATGAAAAATAATCACTTTTTTCATTAGTAAAATTAACTTTTTTGTTGAATAAGCCACTGTTCAAAATCGAGATGTGTTTTGGTTTTTTGTACACCCAGAGGTGTTAAGGCGTAATAATGAAGAGGCGCAATTTGAATATCAGGAAAGAGGATTTTTAAAGTGCCGTTATTAATTTCATTCGATAAAATTGAAATTGGACCAATACCGACACCTAATCCTTCAATAATGGCTTGAAGAGAAATATGAAAGTGATCAAAGCGATAGTGACGTAAAAATGAGCGTTGAGTGTTGAGCTGAGCCGCAATTAACCATTGTTGCCAATGACCGGGACGGGTAAGGGTATCAATAACGGGGCAATCAAAAACATCCTCAAATTTAGTGACGCTGTAACGATTTAATAACTTTTCAGAGGCAATTAGACAATGAATATCCTCTAAGAAAGCAATAGAGGAATACTCTTGTTGCTGTGGTTGAGGGCGAATAATTAAATCATCATGGCTGATTAAATGAAATCGCTCGCTATTTGCAGAAGCAATTTGAATATTGGCATTCGGATAGTGAAGATAAAAATCCTCCATTCTTGGAATAAGCCATTTTAAACATAGCGTTGTTGGAACACTGATATTTAAAATATCGTTTTTTCCCCCATTACCATAACGAAATCCAATATCATTGAGTTTATCAAATACGCCACTTAATTCTTGCGCCAATGTTAATGCGTAAGGAGTGGGTACACGACGTAAACCTTGCTTATTAAACAGTGTGACACCAAACCATTTTTCAATTACTTGAATATGACGACTAATTGCACCATGGGTGACACACAGTGTTTGCGCAGCTTCGGTGTAACTTTGGCTATGACAAGCGACTAAGAAAGCACGTAATGAAGGCAAGGGAGGAAGGTTTCTTATCATAATTTTCTCGTCATAGATTAGGCGGGCTTTCTGATTAAAACTCACAATACTGTGACATTTTATCACAGGTAAAAATAAAGAAGGCAGGTATGATACAGCGTCTTTAACATATTGAACTTAAAGGATGATAATGAGCTTTATCGCAGTCATTTTATTAGCCGTATTTTCAGGGGTGATAAGCGGAGTGGTCGGAACGGGATCTTCTATTTTACTTATTCCTGCTCTTACATATGTTTTTGGTGCAAAAGAAGCTGTACCCATTATGGCACTTGCTTCTGTGATGGGAAATTTATCTCGCATTTATTTATGGCGTCATAGTATACATTTTAAGCCACTATTTTATTACCTGTTACCAGGTATTCCTGCCGTTGTTTTAGGGGCCAATACACTATGGATAATGCCTGAAACATGGCTCAATGTTGGCATGGGTTTATTCTTTATTTTAATGATCCCAGTGATTCATTTATTACGTCAGTATCAAATTAAAATGAAAACTTACCAAGTTGTTATTGCGGGTGCTGTTATCGGCTATTTAACAGGCGTTGTTTTTTCAACAGGACCACTTACTATTCCTATATTTTCTGCATATGGTTTGACATTAGGGCCATTGCTTGCCACAGAAGCGGCCGCCTCATTTGTTATCTATCTGACTAAAGCGCTAACATTTAGCCAATTAGGCGCTATCAATAGCTTCATTTTAGTCAGTGGTGCGCTTGTTGGTTGCGGTTTAACGGTTGGAAATTACTTAGGCAAAAAGTTGGTATTAAAGCTAACGCCCAAATTATTTCAATGGCTGTTAGATACAATGTTACTTTTTGCAGGCGGTTCACTGCTGATTAATGGCGTTATTGCCTAATTAAAAGCTTAATTGCTGTGTTAATCACCTTTATTCATGGAGTAAGACGGTTAAATTAATTGCCATTACTTATCCTCTCAATCAGGTAAATAAGGCATTAATAACATTCGTGAAATATCGGCTAATGGCAGTAATTCATCCACGGTGGCGCCCGATCTGGCTCTTAATGAAAGAGAATGCAAAAGTGCCACTATACCTAATGCAACAACACGAATATCGACTTCCTTTTTTAATTCACCTGCGCTTAATGCTTCTTGCAAGGCATCAATAACTTGTTGTGTTTGTGCCTCAATAACCTGATTAAGCAAGGTTTTTATTGTAGGGTCTGCAATTTCAGTCACTGCTGTTGAAAGCACCATACATCCTGTTAACCCTTCCTTATCCGTATAAAAATGAATAGCTGAAACCAAATAGCGCTTCACCCTTTTTATAATTGTATCTTGGGGAGATTGCTTTTCTAATTCATGACGATAGCGAGTTGAAGCAATTTGATTAAAACGCTCAATTGCTTTTTCATATAATGCCGCTTTGTTACCAAAGGCGGCATAAAGGCTTGGCTTATTCATTTGAGTTTCGATGACTAAATCATCCATTGATGTTGCTGTAAATCCTTTTCGCCAAAATAATGCCATTACTTTTTCAAGTGCAGTATCGCTATCATAACGACGAGGGCGGCCTTTCTTTTGCATTTTGTACCAATTAGTAAGAAATTTGTTTACTCAGTATAAAACAAATGTCATTATTTTACTAACCAGTACAAAATAGGAAAATAAAATGAATCACAATGAAATGCTGTATGGAAAAAATATGCCTTCCATCATTAAGCTTGTTGAAGAGGGCCGAAAACAGCAACCTAAACCCTTAAAAATCGGTATTTTTGTCTGCCCTGGTTTTATGCCCATGGATATTAATGGCGCTCAATCAGTATTCACCATTGCAAGTGCAGAAATCTATTTTATTTGGAAAAAGAAAGAATTAGTTGAAGGTTATATTGGTTGGCCAACAATGCCGACTATGACTTTTGATGAGTGCCCTGACGATCTTGATGTATTAGTTGTAGGAATGGTGCCACCAGAAATAGTGGAAGATGAAGAGACTCTGGCATTCTTTGCTAGAATGGGCAATAAAACCCGTTATGTAATTGGTACTTGCTATGGATCATTAGTTTTAGGTGCGGCAGGTTTATTAAAAGGCAAAAGGGCAACCAGTAATTCGAATGTTGTTCCTATGTTACCTGATATGGGAGCCATAGCCGTAGGTGGAAGCGATGTAGTGATTGATGGCAATATTTATACTTCAGGGCCAGCAACTGGCTCTTTTGATGCCTCGTTATTAGTATTAGCGCAATTGTTAGGAACACCTTTTGCACAATTAGTTGAATTAGCAATTGAATATGATCCTCGTCCACCTTTTGGGACAGGCTCGCCAAGGCTAGCGGGTCCTGAAATGACAGCCATTTCACAAAGTTTGACCGCGAATTTAAATGCTCAATTTCATCAAGCTGCACTTAATGGCTATAAAAAGAGCCGTTAATCTAGAGTAATTAACGTTAGAATGGGGAAATAAATTAAAGTTTATCTAAACTGTTTTATTTCAAATTCGGAGAATTACAATGACAGAATACGAAAAAATGGTATCAGGCCATCTTTACCATGCCAGTAAAGATGATAGTTTAGAGCCACTTAGAGTAAAAGCGCGCGAAATTATTTATGATTTCAATATGACGCGTCCCTCTGAAATTGAAAAAAGAAAAGGCTATTTAAAACAGCTTTTAGGAAAAACAGGTGATAACTTCACAATTGAACCCCCATTTCATTGTGATTACGGCGAATTAATAGAAATTGGTGAGGCATTTTACGCTAATTTTAATTTAACTATTTTAGATTGTGCTTCTGTCAAAATAGGTCACCATGTGATGTGTGCGCCTAATGTGAGTATTTTAGCAGCAACACATCCTATTGATCCTGAAATACGGAGCAGTGAACTTGAATATGCATTACCCATTACAATTGGTAATTATGTTTGGCTTGGCGCAGGTTGTTTAGTTTTGCCTGGCGTAACAATCGGCGATAATTGCGTAATTGGTGCGGGCAGTGTCGTAACGAAGTCTATTCCAGCTAATTCTGTTGCAGTGGGTAATCCTTGTCGCGTGATAAGACAAGTTAGTGAAAAAGATAAAATAGAGGCTGAAAAAAGGCTTAGTGCTTAAATAGGTTTAAGCTGGGCTCAATAAATTAAAATAAATTGAGCCCAGCTATATGATTATTCTTTAATGAAACTGAGATAATTATAGAGTGATTTAAACCCAAATTTTCGGTACAGCGCTAAACCGTCCGCAGAGGCATCTAAGAAACAACGCTCTACGCCTTGCTCGCGGCAAAACTCTAAAACATGTTTAATCAAATGAGTCGCATAGCCATTACCCTGATAAGCGACATCTGTCCCAATATCATCAAAACGCGCTAAATTTTCATGCAACGTTAACGTTAATGAAGAGACGGGTTGATTTTCAACTAATAAAGCGTAATGAAAAATAGTTGCACCATTATCTAATGCTTTTTGGTGATAACGAATATATTCATTAACAATCGTATCATCACTGTCATCCCCTACAGGGAACGCCGTTTTTAATGGGTGAGCCCATTGCTCGAGGTTATGATTAGTTAAAATAATATCGCAAGGGTTATTTCTATAAGGGGGATACACGGCTTCTGATAATGTCAGATACATTGCTGTTGTCATACCATCACCGGTATAACCTGCATTTTTTATGATCTCTTCAAATTCAGGTAATAAAGATTCAGGTAAAACTAAAATATGGCCTTTTTTCTGTGAGGAGAAAAGGGTACTTGCTTGCTGGAACGAGCCTTCTGTTGCGCCTTGACGTAAATAAATGAAGTTAAAAATAGGCGCATCCATTGGTGTCATAAAGCAGTGTGTATGATCACCAATACGAATATTATTTTCGCAAATTTCTGACCAAAAGGCTTTTTCTACTATTTTAAATTCTTTATACAGTTGTGCATCCATAATGGTTCTCTAGCTAAATCGTGATAAGCGATAAGGAGTTAATCGAGGATTCGCTTTTTCGTCAATGAGTTCTTGTGCAACTAATTCACATAATAAAGGTGACAATGTCACGGCGGCGTGCATAGTAACAAGATATAGTCCCTGATAAGGAGATACTTCTCCAATAATTGGCATTTCATCTTTAGGCATGGGCCTTTCACCCACAATAACCTTTTTAATCGTTAGTTTACCTGTTTGCGTAAAATTATCATAAAAAGTCGCTTGTGCATGGGATGCAATGTGCTCAGGGTGATGTTCATCACTATTATCTATGTAATCTTCAGCCGCAATAATCTCATTTTGAGCAAAGGGACGTAACTCCATTTCTGGCGTTGAGATAATACAAGGCAAAAATGCGTTTTTTGCATCAGATGTTAACTTAAGTAAAATACTCGGTGATGCAGATAAAGGTAAATCAATATCTTTCTCTGCCAGCAGTGCCAAAGAACCCACACCTGCCGTTAAAATAACATGATCAGCCTGTATTTTTTCTTTTGT
Source organism: Proteus sp. FME41 (assembly GCF_014897315.1). Lineage (GTDB taxonomy): Bacteria > Pseudomonadota > Gammaproteobacteria > Enterobacterales > Enterobacteriaceae > Proteus. The sequence goes on from NZ_JABUYL010000005.1 coordinate 69,533, forward strand.
TGTTTCTACGCCAATAATGCGATGTTTATCTTGTAACAAACGTGTAACTTCGGTATTAGCATAATATTTCACGCCCATCTCTTGAGCTTGTTGTAATAACACGTTAATAGCGTGAAGGGGATCTACTGCACCTTCATCGCTCGCAAATGCAGCTAATTCTGGTGGTTGTGATAATTGAGGAACTTTATGAATAAGTTGTGCTTTATTTAATGTTTGAACATTAAAACCTGCTTGATGGTGTAATTGAATAAATTGTGCAGTTTCTTCATCAGAAGACATCCAACTTATTGCGCCAGACCAATCAATATTCAATTTTCCTTGTGTCTGTTTGTCCAGTATTCGCCAAGAATGAATCGCTTCAGAACGTAATTGTTGATAAGCATCAGGCCGTCCATAAGAGACATTTAACCAAGCAAAAGAAGCCTTGGTAGCACCGAGCCCAGCATCAGCTTTATCTAATAAGATAATCTGCATATTACTCATTTTCGCAAGATACCAAGCTTGCATTACTCCTACAATACCCGCACCAATAATAATAATTTTCTTTTGCGGTTGTCGAAATAACGATGAGGTATTTATGTCCATTTTATCCTCTTTAACAGCAATATACGGTAAGGCTGTTTTTTATACTAAAAGTAAAAAACAACATAGAATAATAGTTTTAATAAAAATAATCTTCTTTATCCTCTCACTTTTCGTGCTAATCAATAAAAATAACATTTAACAAAATTTGTTATTTTTCATGGAGATATTGAATGTTTTTATTCTGGCTTTCAAAATAATATTTAGAGTGAGATCACAAATAGAATAATAAACCATAACACAAAACAAACAATGGGACATTACATCTAAAGATCACTTAAATTCCAGTTTATAAGTTTGGTTTGAGAGGTAAATATGGTTTTTTTTACCGTTAATTTTTTAATTTCAGCATCGTACTATAACGCACACTCAAACCAGACTTTTAATCTAAAAACAATAAATAAAAAAGATTTACAAACTGCTTTTAATTAATAAAAGTAGAATAATTAACTTATTTTTATGCCATATGAAGATTATTGTTTTATAAAAATATTATTATGGATATGATAGCTCATATATTCAGCATGTTATTTTTTTAAAAAAGGCGTCGTATGTTAGAAAGTATCGGTATTTCAAATATTTGGACATACCTTTTAGGCGTTATTTTTATTACCTTAATTCCAGGTCCAAACTCGATTTTCGTCCTTACTTCCAGTGCGAAGCATGGGGTAAAAGGGGGGTATAAAGCCGCTCTTGGTGTTTTTACGGGTGATGCATTATTAATCTTTTTGGCATTTTTGGGGGTTGCTTCATTAGTCAAGACTTCACCCGTTTTCTTTATTGTTATTAAATATGCAGGTGCTCTTTATTTAACCTATTTAGGGTTGAAAACATTATACGCTACGTTTCAAAAGAAAAAAGAAACAGCGGAACAAGCATTAGAAGTGACCGAAAAAGCAAAGGAAGGCCTTTATGTTAAAGCACTGTTTTTAAGTATGCTTAACCCAAAGATGATCATTTTTTATGTCTCTTTCTTTATTCAGTTTATCGATCCTAAATATGAAAATGCAGGTATTCCATTTTTCGTATTAGGCGCAATTTTAGAGACATGCAGTATGCTGTATTTATCTATTCTTATTTTTGGTGGTGTGGCTATTACGAATAAAGTAAAACACAACAAGCGTTTAGCCTCATTATCAAATAGTTGTATTGGTGCAGTATTCTTACTTTTTGGTGCCAAACTTGCTTTAACAGCTTAGATTTAATTTTAAATATAAAAGCCACTTCACATCACTGTGTAGTGGCTTTTTTCTTGCCAAAATAATATTTTTATTATTTTATGACAACTTCTAATATAACGTGATAAGTATCTGTTTTAATAAATTTATTTATCTTCAAATCTGCTTGATCTAATAATCTTTCAAATTCATCGACTGTTCTTTCACCTGATTCAGGGAATCCACTCATACAAATCACATCCATATATTTCGCTGTGTCGGGTATATTTTTCTTAAAGATAACAGGTTCTATAATAAGAACTTTAGAATCTGGTTTCATTGCTTTTCTAAAGTTTTTAAAGAAAGTCACTGCACTTTGATCATCCCAATCATGAATAATGTATTTAATTAAATAAATATCTGATTCAGGGAAATCACCAAAAAGATCGCCTTCAATTAATTTCCATCGACTATCATCACCTAGTTCGACTAATCGAGTTCTTTCTAATACATGTTTGCGATCAAATAGCTGTCCTTTTAGCGTTGGATTGGTTTTTAATACTTCTAATAATAAGCCTCCTAAACCGCCAGCAATATCGGTAACGACTGTATTTTTAGGAAAGTCGTAATGTTTTACAATAAAGTGATTTTCTATTTTTGACAGTGAGTTCATTCCTACTTGAAAATCATGATCTTCACGAACATTATCTTTCCAATACTCATAGAAGGACATACCATAGAGGTTCTCAAAAGCAGGATTCCCCTTAAGAGATTCAACAACCTCCCCAACGGGTCTCCAAAATGTTTCATTGGTTAACATTAATATAGAGTCACGCAATGTATATTCATGATCACTTAGTAAAAAGTGTCCCGCAGGCGCAAGTGAATAATTTAAACCATCTGATTCATAAAAAATATTTTCAGATGCGAGGATCCTTAATATTCTATTTAATGCTAATGGTAATGTATTTGTTTCTTTAGCTAATTCATTTACATTTTTAGGACCCTCTTTAAGTAAGTCAGCCACTTTTAATAATGAGGCAGCTCTTAATGCGGCAGGAATAGTAAAAAGCATTGTTTTTTTCATTAAATCAATAGCAGCAGCTTTATTCTTGAAATTAACAGTATTATTTTCCATATTAAATCCTATTTTATTATTATTTAAATATTTATTTTGTTATTTTATTTATTATTTTAAATGGTGATATTATCATCTAAATTATTTTTCAAAATAAACATTATTAATTTATGGCAATAAATAATGTAATAGTTTATATAAACTATATTTACATTGATTTATAATTTAATAGTTAATGAGATTATTACATAATGTTTTTATAAAAAAATCAGCAAGACATTAAACCTATTACCGCGTTAATTTCACGCTATACTCTTTAAAATACTTTTTAGTTTAGTGAATTTATGTACTTTCAATATGATAAAAATAAATAAAAAAGAGAGAATACATGATAATATAATCAGCAAGTTATCAATATATTCAAGAGCAATATAATGTCATCTAATCCTACAGAAATCACTTTTTTTGAGCGCTTAATACCTTCAATTCTCGAAGAAAAAAAAGTCATTACCATTCGAGATGAAAATGAAAGTCATTATAAACCGGGCAGTGTGGTTGAATTATTTGCCAATGAGCACCGCACTTACTATGGAAAATTAAAAATTATCGCTGTATCGCCCTTAAAGTATGACGAGATTAATGAGTATCATGCACAACAAGAAGGTATGACACTTCCCGTATTAAAGGCATTAATTAAAGATATTTATCCAACAACGCAATCTTTATATCTTATTGAATATCAGTTGGTAAAATAAGAATAAATAAAAAAGGATCACACTGTGATCCTTTTTACTTAAACAAAATCTTATCTGTTTTAAATCAACTTAAGTGATTGTTTTAGATTGTTAATTTCTAATTTCCATTGAGCCTGCAAAGCAGGTTTTTGATGGTTAGTTTTACGTGCTAAATCAGCCTTTAACTTCTCTTCTAATTCGATTAGCTTAAACAGTTTTTCATCATCGTCATGATGTGAAACTAATGGGGCTGATGAAATATTCTGTAAATCAGATTTTTCATCCATTATCTGCGAGTTTGGTATTTCTTCTTTTGAAATAAGCTGATAAATAGTTTCAATATCATAATGTTCTGTTAAAACACCATTATGAATATACCAAAAACGATTACAGCTACTTTCGATCAATTCTCTATCATGGCTAACTAATAAAACACCACCAGGGAATTGACTAATTTGTTCAGACAATGCTTTTTTGCCGTCCATATCTATATGGTTAGTGGGTTCATCCAGCATTAACAATGAATATTTAGCCAAACTAAGACCCACAAATAGCAAACGAGCACGTTCACCACCACTTAACGTGCTTACTTTTTGCCCATGACGTATATAAACAAAGCCAGCACTAATCAGTGCCATTTTTCGTTGTTCATCCGTTAATAGGGCAAAGGGTTTTAATGCATCAGAAAGTGAATTACTATCAATTAATTGAGCAATTTTTTGATCGTAATATCCCAGTTCAACGCGAGGATGTAACCTTATTTCACTTTGTTTATTTGTTTCAACCGAGCTAAGTGACCAAATCATTTTTAATAATGATGACTTTCCTGTTCCATTAGCGCCAATTATTGCCACCCGATCACCACTTTTAATACGCTGAGTCTCGACTGTATATAAAACAGGGGCATTTTCTGCTGGAATAACAGACAGTTGATTGAGTTCACAAAGTCTATCAGCACGCAATGTTGTGCCAGAAAATTGCAATCTCCATTGATTTCCAGCGGTAATCTCGGTTTGTTCATCTTTTAAGCGAACAATATGTTTTTCCATCTGTTTTGCTTTACGAGATAAACTTTCATTGTCATAAACATGACCCCATGCTGCGAGTTGCTTCGCACTTTGGGCTATTCTATCAATCTCTTTTTGTTGTGCATCACGACGATGTTGTGCACTCATATCTTGCTCTTCTTGTGCAACTCTAGCTTGAGAGCAGGGTAAGCGAAAGATAGATAACGCTTTATCACGAATGATCCACGTACAATTTGTCACATTGTCTAATAACGTATTATCATGTGACACGAGAATAAAACTACCACGCCATTGTTTAAGAAACGTTTCTAACCATAAAATAGTTGGTAAATCGAGGTGATTACTCGGTTCATCTAATAACAATAAATCTGGTTCAATAATTAACGCTCTTGCTAATAATAAGCGAGTATGTTGACCTCCACTTAATTGCGAAACAAGCAAGTCTTTTTCGTGTAGCTTAAACCCCATTTCACTTAGCAATAATTCAGCTCGCCAACCTTCAGATAATCTTGAACCTGCAGGAAGTTTATGAAGAACCGCATTCATTAATGTCATTGACGATAACTCAGCGGGTAGATGCTGTTCTATATAAGCCATCACTGTTTGGTTAGCAATGGAAATAACACCTTCACTTGGTGCTAGTTGATGTGATAAAAGTTTTAATAATGTACTTTTACCGCAACCGTTATAACCAATTAAACCAATTTTCTCGCCTTTAATGAGTGCTAAAGAAATATCGTTTAATAATAAACCGTGGTTATTATGGAAAGACAGATTTTGTGTAGATAATAATGTGCTCATAGCTTACTCGTTCTTTAGGCGTAAAAACACCTTGGGTAATATCAAGCGATAACCCTGTAAGCTGAGGAGAGGTAATTGTTAACGTCGCTCAGGCAGGTTAACGCAGTAAAGTACTGTGAAAGCCTGAGCAGTGGCGATTACCAAAGAAGTGTGAGTATTCAATAAGATCACACAACAGCATAATTAGCCTCCTTTTTTTAAGTCAAAATATTAATCGGTAGCGTGATTCTATCAGTATAGCTTTCTCTCTTGCAATCTCAGCGATAAGTAAACCGTGGCTTTTCGTGTGAAAACCCGCTATTTAAGCGGGCTTAAGATGATAAAGTAGAGATGAGTAAAAATACTTATTTTCTTATTGGGGTATTATTGAGCAGTAATGGATAAATATTTTCGCATTTTAAGAGCAACGAATAAAATACCTATTGCAATGGCAATACCAACAATATTGGTGTTTTGCCAACCGATTAAATAAAAAGCAATTCCCCCAGTGATACTGCCTAATCCTCCTAGAAGGAAAATTAAGAAATCATTTGTACCTTGTACTTTTGCGCGTTCATGAGATAAATAAGTTTTAGACAATAAATTTGTGGAGCTAATTAAATTAAAATTCCATGAGATACCGATTAAAATAAAACTAATAAGATAATGATAAAAACTGTTACCTTGTAAATTAATACTTAATGCAATGATTAATAATAGTATCGCAGTGAAAAAGAAGATTTTAATTCCAAACCGATGTATAAGTTGCCCCGTAATAAAAGAGGGTGCAAACATACCTAAAATATGACATTGGAACACAAAAGCAATTGTGGCAAATTCAAAACCATTTTGTTTCATAGAAAGCGGAATGGCACCAACCATGTACACGACAATCCCATAGCCCAATGCGCTAACAATAGTCACTAAAAACAATAATGGCTGGCTATATAATTGATGATAACTTCTTGGTTTTTCCTCAAATGAGGTTTTTGTTTTTACACTCTTTTTCAGTGGGATTTTTAACAGTAATCCAAAAGCTAATATATAAATAACACTTAGTGCCATAAATGGCCCAATAAACGGATAATCTGTAAAAAATTGTCGTGTTGCAACGGCTAAAGTGGGTCCGATAATAGCAGCGACGATACCGCCACTCATGACTAAACCAATAGCTTTTGCATGCATATTGGTAGGTGTTTCTTCAAGTGCAGCAAAACGATATTGTTGTGCTGTACCAATGGCAATTCCTGTAAAATAAGTACCAAAAGAAAACAGCACTAAATTATGATAATAGATACCTGCAATAGATAATAATGCTCCAATTAGTCCACCTATATTACCAATAATAAAACCTGCTTTACGTGAGTATTTCAGCATAAAGTGAGCCATTGGAATAGTGGCTGAAATTATTCCAATATATTGGCTTAATAAAGGAACCGTTGAATAAATTGGATCTTTGGCCAATTGTTCACCAACAAGAACAGCAACAGAAAGCACTAATGCATTTCCTGTTGTGAAAAGAGCTAAAGAAAATGCCAACCACCATACTGATTTAGGCATAGAGATCTCCACTGATGCGATAACTAGATTAAAGAGATACGCATCTTACAACTTGAAGTTAACTTTAAGTCAATAGAGAAATAAAAATTATCTAGCTAATTGATATTCTGATGAATTACGAAGAAAGTGAGATGGTTGTTATTTTTTACTCGTTCTTTTTTTCAGGCTTAAGGCTAAGATCTTTTGGAAATGACTGCATTGAAAGTGATTCTCTTCGGGACATACTTGAATATGTTCTAATCCTTTTTTAAGACGTTTAAGTTCATTGATTTTATTATCAATCTCTTCAATTTTTAGATAAACAATATTTCTATCTATTGTCGGTATTCTTTGGTTGGCGCTAAGTTGTGCTATTTCATCTAGAGAAAACTGCGCTTCTTGCGCTAAAGTAATTAAAGCTAGGCGAGTTAGAATATCTCGGTGATAGACACGCTTAAGCCCTTTACGCCCGATCGAATTAATAAGTCCTTTTTTTTCATAATAACGAATCGCTGAAGAGGCGATACCCGTTGCTTTTACAACCTCGGTAATATCCATTTCAATCGGTTGCTTTACATCAGTCATGCTCTCTACCTTTACCTAATAGAATTGTTATCGTTATTGAGGCGTTATATCGTTAAAGAGTGATGTTTTAGCACTCTAAATCATAGAATTTCATCATTTTATCGTAATTTTTCACAGATAAGAACTATCACCCTACATTGGGGGTTTTTATCATGATATATTGCTACCTATTCGCTATAGCTGTCCTATAAAAGGTTAGAAAATGAGTAAATTAAGAGTCGCTATTATTTTTGGTGGTAAATCCACAGAACATCAAGTTTCATTACAATCAGCAAAAAATATTATTAATGAATTAGATCGAACGAAATTCGACCTTTGCTTAATCGGTATTAATGAACAAGGTCAGTGGCATGAATACTCAGAATCTGACTACCTACTCAATAGCGATAATCCTAAAACCATCTCATTAAGCAAACCTTTAAGAGCAGTTGCTATTATTCCGGGTAGTATAAAAAATCAATTTATTTCTCTTGAAGATGGTCAAGCACTGCCTCAAATTGATGTTGTATTCCCAATTGTCCATGGTGCATATGGTGAAGATGGTACATTGCAAGGCTTATTACACATGATTGATATGCCTTATGTTGGCCCAAATATCATGAGTTCAGCGGCTTGTATGGATAAAGATATTACTAAACGCCTTCTTGATGGCGCAGGATTAGCTGTTGCTCCGTTTATTACCATTATGGCGCACCAAATTAATGATATTCCTTATAATGAAATGGTTCGTCAATTAGGGCTTCCTTTATTTATTAAACCTGCAAACCTAGGTTCTTCTGTAGGAATTAGCAAAGTTAATAATGAAGAAGAGTTTAATGCGGCATTAGCAATGGCCTTTGAATACGACCTTAAAGTAATTGTTGAAAGTGCGATTGTAGGTCGTGAAATAGAATGCGCAGTTTTAGGAAATGAGGCTCCCGAAGTGAGTCCTTGTGGTGAAATCGTATTAAATGATGCGTTCTATGCCTATAACACAAAATATATTGATGATGATGGTGCTAAAGTCGTTGTTCCTGCAGAAATGAATGAAGACACTAGCTTACATATTCGCCAAGTGGCATTAAAAGCGTATCGTGTTCTTAATTGCTTAGGTATGGCTCGTGTTGATGTATTTTTAACACAAGATAACCGTGTTGTGATTAATGAAATAAATACACTACCTGGTTTTACCAATATCAGCATGTATCCAAAATTATGGCAAAGTGCAGGTTTAGGCTATCAATCATTAATTACTAAATTAATTGAGTTGGCACTCGATCACCATAAAAAGACGGCCATTTTAAAAACAAAGTGTGAGCTTTAATTAATATATAAAAAGTGAGGGCCTGATGAAAATTACACACCTTGACCATCTGGTATTAACTGTTGCTGATATTCAGATAACCTGTGATTTTTATCACCGTGTATTAGGCTTTAACGTGATTACGTTTAAAGAAGGGCGCAAAGCTCTCACTTTTGGTTTTCAAAAAATAAATCTTCATCAAGTGGGAAAAGAGTTTCTTCCCAAAGCGGCAAAACCAACCGCAGGTTCAGCTGATTTGTGTTTTCTAACACAAACGCCGTTATCAGAGATTATTGAGCATTTAAATCAACAGGGTATAAAAATAGAAGAAGGGCCTGTTCCTAGAACGGGAGCAACTGGTGCTATTATGTCTGTTTATTTGCGTGATCCTGATAATAATTTGCTCGAAGTTGCCAATTTAATTGAAGAGTAAAACACGCTAAATATGGTTATATGGTTATTTAGCGTGTTCTTTAGCTTTAAATGTTTGATTTTAATTAGGCATATTTTCTTGAGCCAGCAACACAAAAAATAACACCAATCGTGACAAGCAACATCAGTAAATTAACAGATTCATGAAGTAATACTGCGGCGAGTGCTAGTCCAAAGAATGGCTGCAATAACTGAAGTTGTCCCACAGCAGCAATCCCCCCTTGTGATAATCCTTTGTACCAAAATATAAAACCAATCAACATACTAAAAATTGAAACATAACCTAAACCAACCCACGCTGATGTGCTAATTATCGTTAATTGTTCAGGCATAAGAATAAAACTAAGAATAAGCATCGGCGGCAATGACACGATTAATGCCCAACAAATTACCTGCCATCCTCCTAAGGCTTTAGTTAATGTTGCACCTTCTGCATAACCTAAACCGCAAACAATTACGGATGCTATCATTAATAGATCTGCGCTGATCGACGATGCGCCTCCTTGAGAAAGCGCATATCCCATAACGAATAAGCTACCTAGAATAGAGAATAACCAAAAAATAGGACGCGGTTTTTCACCACCCCGTATTACTGCAAAAATGGCAGTAGATAATGGCAATAGGGCAAGAAACACTAGAGAGTGTGCTGATGTTATTTCTTGCAATGCAATGGCCGTTAATAGAGGAAAGCCCACGACAACACCTAATGATACAATGGTTAACGATATCCATTGTTTAAATGTGGGTAATTTCTCTTTATATAACAGCAACATTAATAGTGATAATAGGCCCGCAATACTTGCTCTTGCTGCGGTTAAAAATAAAGGCTCAAAGCCTAATACAGCGGCTTTTGTGGCAGGTAACGAACCACTAAAAATTAACATACCAATAAACCCATTTATCCAGCCATTATTTCGCTCTTTTTGTTGCACTTGTTGCATACGATATTCCATATTTAGTATGGTTAATTTTTATTTAAAACAACTAATTACATTTTTACTATAGCAACAAAAATATGAAATTTTATTGGTATAAAAAATGTGTATCGACGATGTAACTTGCTGAACTTCATCTTATGGAACACAATCATGACAATCAAATAATTGTCATGGATACAATTTCTATGGTTCAGCCTCGTTATAAATCTTTAGTGGATAAATTGGCGCATGAAATACGGATAGGAAAACTATTGCCTGGCATGCGGTTGCCAACACACCGACGTTTAGCCACAGAGCATAAAATGTCATTAGCAACAGCAAGTCGTGTTTATGCTGAGCTAGAAAATATGGGTTTAATTATCGGTGAAACAGGAAGAGGAACCTTTGTTCGTGAATTCTCATTACCAAGTAATTATGGAATAGAAAACCCTGCCGCCTCGGATATGTTAGATCTTAACTTTAATTACCCATCATTGCCTATTCAGGCTGAATTATTACGATCAGAGTTAAAAAGATTATCAACCTCAGGTGAAATTGAATCTTTGCTACGCTATCAGCCTCATGGTGGTAAATTGTATGATAAAGTGATTATCGGCCAATACCTAAAAAATAAACAGATAAGCGTTAATCCTGAAAATATTATTATTACCAATGGAGCACAACAAGGCATTGCTATTACACTTCTTGGTTTATTAAAACCAGGAGACGTTGTTGCTAGTGATGCGCTAAGTTATCCTGGTTTTAAATTAGCTGCTCTTGCTCATCATTTGGAAATATTGCCTATTCCTATTACACCATTAGGAACAGACTTAGACAAACTGGAAGAATTATGTAAAAAAAGGGCAATACGTGCATTTTATTGTATTCCCACACTGCATAATCCAATGGGATGGGTATTAACATTAAAACAACGACAGCAGTTAATTGCTTTGGCAAGAAAGTATTCTTTTTTTATCATTGAAGATGCTACTTATGCCTTCTTAGCTCAAAATACACCGCCACCTATTATCACGTTAGCTCCAGATATTACTTTCTATATTTCTGGCTTTTCTAAAAATGTTGCTTCAGGGCTAAGAGTTGGTTTTATTGTTGCACCCACAGATACTATTTCTGCTCTAGAACGAGCTATTAGAGTGACTACTTGGAATACGCCAGCATTAATGACATCGATTGTCTGCCAATGGATAAAAGAAGGTGTCGTTGAGAAATTAGAGTGTTTATTACGTAAAGATGCAAAAAAGAGACAAAAAATAGTCAGCGAGGTATTTGAAGGAATAACCTCAATTCGTCATCCCATGTCTTATTTTTTATGGATACCTCTGCCTGAAGAGGTTAGGGCAGATAAAATTGTGACGTCATTACATCAATTGCAAATATCTGTTGCAACCGCTGAACCGTATGCAACAACACCTTATATTCCCCACGCTATTCGTATTGCATTAGCATCGATTGAAATTGATTTACTACGTGATGCCTTAATAAAAATAAGAAACGTCATTGAATATCATATTGATTTATAATTATCGACATTCGAACACCTAAACCACTATTTCTGTTTAGGTGTTCGCGACTTTTATTTTGATAAAATATTGATATCTTCGCAGTTAAAATTAATGTACTCGGTGGATATGGAGGCGTCTTCAGTTATCCATGATGTTAATATACGTAAAGTATTAGGAGCATAACTCTCTCGACCTTGGTAAATAAAAAGCAGTTGTTTCCACCATGGCCATTGATTTTCCAATTGGTAATTAAAGAGTGGTGCTTTTAATAATCCATGTGAGGCATTAGGAAATAAGGCAACCGTTTTATCTGCATTAACACCTAATAATTTTTTATATAAACAGGCATTTTTAGGCGCATCAACATTAAGATCTAACTCACCAAACATCGCAAGAACTCGACCTTTCATATTAGGTAAATTTGGAGATGAATCACTCAAATAGTTTTGAATAACAAAATGAAAGCGATCATCAGACATATCTCCTTGAGCTGTAATATCGTGGCTACCATTAATACCAAATACACGATCATTTTGTTGCAGTTGTTCTACAACTTTTTGATTAATTTCGACATCATCGATATGGCTGGCTTTTAAACGAGTTTGATAATAATAAGCACCTTGATCACGCCAGTTAACTGCACCACCAATAATAACGGAAAAGTCAGGTTTAGAGTATGAAGCCGCAATAGGAATAACCCATCCAGCTTGCGAAAACCCGAAAAAACCGACTTTAATATGAGTATTAGCAAATTTATTTTGTATCAGTTGTAGCGCAATTTGTGCCTCATCCGCTCTATCTTGCATAGATTGAAGTAACCAATTTCCCTGGCTTTCACCTACACCTGCTTTATCCCATGTGTAAACACCAACACCAGCATCAATTAAGCTGTTAATTAATGGCAAATAACCACTATTAGAAAAACGATCTTGAGCGCCATCACCATGAACAAAAATAGCAATTGCTTTTATTTTGTTATCGATGGGTAAGATTAAAGTTCCAGATAGAGTGTCAGTCTTAGAAACAAAATTAACGGGTATTATCACTGATCCATGATTATCTAATTCAAAATCAGAATATTGACCACCGCTCATCATAATGATGAAAATAAGTACGATAACCCCTAAATAAAACCAAATTGATTTGAAACATTTTTTCATAGCTTGAAAGATCCACTCTTTGTAATAACCTCATGAGCACTTTGAATAAAATATTTTTGGTACTAATTATATAATATGCATTAATTAGACTGATTAGTCTAATTATTTATGTATGTATAATTAAAAGATGCTTAAATACAAACTGGTAAGAGGAGTAACGTGTTAAACCTAAACTGATTAGATAATTTGATAATAAAGACTAAATACAACAAAAATATAATAATAGAAAATAAGTTATAATTTCATTTAATATTTTTTTAAATGACACTTTTTGTTAAAGAAAAAAGATATTGAGTTATCATTTTTTAAAATTTATATTAAATAGCTATTTTCTCTAAACAAAATATCAGTATAATTACGCTAAATTAACCATAACTCTCTAAATTGGAGTGTCTTAAATAGAGTGCTTTTGTGCTGTCTTCATGTAATTGTCATATAAGAAATATTGCTAAAATGATAAAGAATTTACTTTATTTTTATCTTCTAAATGAAATATTAAAGGAATGGGATCAATATCTTTAGCGATATTTTCAATCAAAAAATGGACGGTGTGATGAAAAAACTTATCCTATTAAGTGCAATCTCTGGTGGTATATTATTTTGGTCTATACATTTACAAGCAGACAACTTTGATTGCCGAAATGCGGCAACGCAAACCGAAATTAATCAATGTGTATATCAAGATTTTCAAGAGAAAGATGAAGAACTTAGCCATATCTACGAGCAGTATTACACAAAATTAGATGGCAATAGAAAAGAACAATTAAAACAAGCACAGTTAGTTTGGGTTAATTTCAGAGATCTCTCTTGCCAGTATGAGGCAGACTATTACCAAGGTGGAAGTTTGGCGCCAATGGTATATAGCAGTTGTCTAAAAGATAAAACAAAAGAAAGAATTAGTGATCTTAAAAACTACATTGCTTTATATTAAATAAAAAATTAAACCTTAAAAGAAAATCAACATGAAACATCATTCTTTTTATAATAGTCGAATAAGTATAGTTATTGGTATGAGAATATTTTATGAATGAGATAATTGTAACTTTTGTATTATTTTGAAACATAAAATGCCTTGACTAATCATTGCTACAAAGTAGTCTGATGCGCAAGTAATAGGCAAAAAAAGAAGTGAATACAATGAATAAGATATTAAAACTTGGGCTAGGATTACTTTTTGTATCATTACCATTTTCGTCAACATCAGCAAATATTAGACTCGAATATGGAGTAAATCTTATCGATTTTGATGGTGATGGTGTTCCTGATGTTGTGGTTAAATCTCGGCGTCCATTAAATGACTTATCATCCGTTGATATGGTTACTGTTTATATCAAAGGGAGTGATCAAAAGGTTTATATTGTCCCATCCATATACGCTAACACCTGGAGTCTTTACAACAATAAGATTAAAGGTACAGATATCACCATTTCTGATTTCAAATTTATTGAGAAAAAAGATCGTGTTGTGTTATTAAGTGCTGAGAAAGTAGGAAATAACTTACAAAAACCCACTCCTATTCGTTTTTCTAGTTATGATATTTCAGAAAAGAAAAAGGGGGATGAAATTCAATTTAAATGGCAGTTTAACACTTATTGTGTCACTGAATTATCTTACCTAAGCGTTGAAGATGCGTATTCGGATGCTTGTATAAATAAAATTATTAATGAATAAATCGACAAGTTATTAACAAATACATCATATTATGATGTATCGTTTTTTTATTTTATAAAACAATAAATTGTGAAGATATAAAGAATATTTCTTCCTTTATATGCATTGAGTACTTGTATCATTTCTGGTTCCTTGTTATTAATCTATTGTTAGGATATTTCTTAATCAAAATGATATTAATGGTGCTGTTTTTATCTAGGTCGGTTTAAGAGGGAGATATGAAGGAAATTATTACAGGTTTACTTCTAGCCTCAATATCACTATTTACCGTCTCTTGCTCACAAGAAGATACGCATAAAGTAAAAGTGGCAATTAATACAGGGCCTGATCAGGTGATTTGGGATGAAGTTATTCGCTTAGCGAAGTTAACTGAAGGACTTGATGTCGAAGTTATTGCGTTTAATGATTATGTACTTCCTAATAAAGCATTAAATAATAAAGACGTTGATGCGAATGTATTTCAATCAATTCCTTATCTTCAAGCTCAAATGAAAGAGCATAATTATAATTTTCATATTGCGAGTAAAACCTTTATCTTCCCTTTAGCAGCATACTCAAAAAAAATCAGCGATATAAATGAGCTACAATCAGGTTCTGTCGTCGCAATTTCAAATGAAGCCAGTATGAAAGGGCGAGCACTTTTACTACTAGCAGAAAACCAACTTATCACACTCAATGATAATGTCGGTTTTACCCCCACATTAGATGATATTCGCTCTAATCCAAAAGAAATCACTTTTATTGAAATGGATACGCCCAAGCTGATCGATGCATTAAATGATCCCACTGTGACAATAGCCATTATTAACAACAACTTTTCTTCTCAAATTGGACTAATTGCAACACGTGACGGATTGATCCTAGAAAATAAAAATTCCCCTTATGCTAATGTTATCGTGACACGTGAAGATAACAAAAATGATGAAAATATAAAAAAACTTATTTCTGTTCTTCACTCAAGACAAATTGAGTTGAAATTTAAAGAAACCTACAAAGGTGATGCAGTCAAAGCGTGGTAAATTTCTTCACGTAAAGATAAAAGAGACATTTAATCCTTTTATCTTTACGTTTTCTCGCTGTCCATTTTCTTATTTTTGACCAGAATAATCTGCGTTTATTGAGAACAATATCCTAGGTTAAATATTGCTCAATGAATACAATCCTTTATTAAACATTATTCTTATTCATAAACACATTATGTTTATATAACTGCTAGTTTTTATTTTATATAAAACATTCTAACAACATGAATTTTTTTCAGTATGATACTGAATCCTCCATTAAACAGAAGAAATAAAAAAATGGCTGACTCTCAACTGAAAAAACAATATATCGGCGAACATAAACTCTCACCAGAAACACTTATGATGAGTTACGGATATGATCCATTACTTTCCGAAGGATCAGTAAAACCTCCTGTATTTTTAACCTCTACCTTTATTTTTAAAAGTGCTGAAGAAGGTAAAGCTTTCTTTGATACAGTCAGTGGTAGAAAACCATTACCTGAAGGTGAAAAAGCGGGTCTGGTTTATTCTCGTTTTAATCAACCTAATAGTGAAATTGTTGAAGACAGATTAGCCGTTTATGAAAACACGCAATCCTGTGTTTTATTTTCATCAGGTATGTCCGCAATTACAACGACATTGATGGCGTTAACTCAACCTGGCGATGTTATTTTACACTCACAGCCTCTTTATGGTGGAACTGAAACGTTAATTGCAAAAACACTCGCTAAATTTGGAATTCAAGCCACACCATTTACTGATGGATTAAACCTTGAACTGATTCAATCTCAGGCAAAAAAAGCAAGTGAGAAAGGGCGTGTAGCTGTTATTTTTGCAGAAACACCCGCAAATCCCACCAATTCATTAGTCGATATTGCCGCATTAAAAATAGTGGCTGACCAATTAGAGTTAGCTCAAGGATATCGCCCAATTATTGTTTGTGATAACACATTATTAGGCCCTGTTTATCAACACCCAATAGAACATGGGGCTGATATTTCGGTCTACTCTTTAACTAAATATGTGGGTGGTCATTCAGATCTAGTGGCTGGTGCGGCAATGGGCTCTCGTGAGCTTATTAATCAAATTCGGTTATTAAGAGGAGCAATAGGAACACAACTTGATCCTCATTCTTGCTGGATGTTAGGGCGTTCATTAGAAACATTGCAAATTAGAATGGAAAAAGCCAATCAGAATGCGTTATTAGTTGCACAATTTCTGCGTGACCATGAAAAAGTAAAATCAATCTATTACTTACCTTTTGCGGATAAAGCGTCATCTGAAGGCCAAGTCTTTGCCAAACAATGTACTGGCGCAGGTTCAACATTCTCTTTTGATATTGTTGGCGGAGAAAGTGAAGCTTTCCGTTTTCTTAACACAATGAAAATTTTCAAGCTTGCAGTAAGTCTGGGTGGAACAGAATCATTAGCGTGTCATCCTGGTTCGACAACGCATTCTGGTGTACCTATCGCATTACGACATAATATTGGTATTCAAGACACCACGATCCGTTTATCTATTGGTATAGAAAATCCACAAGATTTAATTGCTGATTTATCTCAAGCGTTAGCGAACGCTTAATTAATCGCTATTTTAATCAATATTGAAAAACACCAGATAGCACCCAAGCATCTGGTGTTTTTATTTTTATTGTGTTTGTTTTTGAATTTCAATCCATTCCGCTTTTGTTAAACGACAAATATTTTCAACTTTCACTGCATCTAAAAACTCTGCGTATTGTTCTTCAATAACGTGATGGAATTTAAATCCACATTTTTCTTGTGCTTTTTGTGATTTTTCATTATCAGCGAAATAACCACACCATAAATTATCTAATTCTAGTGTTTCAAAGCTATGCCGACAGATCTCTTTTACAGCCTCTGGTATTAAACCTTTACCCCAGAATGGAACACCAATCCAATAAGAGACTTCAGCATCATTATCTCCAATCGGGAAATTACTCTCATTTGCGAAAGATAATCCAATCAAGCCAATAGCCTGATCATCATTGATTAATGTAACGGCATAAACTTCGTCACGCATAAATATAGTACGAATAATTTCGGTACTTTCTTCAACACTCTTGTGTATTGGCCAACCTGCAATTGGGCCAACTCGTTCATCTTTTGCATACTGATACAAACTTGATGCATCAGAAAGCTTCCATGGGCGTAATATCAGTCTTTCTGTTTTTAATGTTTTCATTTCAATGACTTCTCTTTATTTTTAAATATTTTACAATTTATCTTACGTCTTTAAGATGTGTGTATTCTAAAGAAAAAAAATAAAAAACCGAATGTCATAAAAGAGGTAAAGTCGGTACTTTTGAAAACCAAATAAGAGGAAATGCTTGTTATTAAGTTCAATATCGTCAAATATAAAAACAGCAAACGGGCTTCATAAAAATTAAAAGAGGTTAATTGATTTATGCTAAGTCAAGTACTGTCACAACTTAATGCTTCATCTCAACATGCCATTATGGGTGAAAGTACGATGGCGAATGAAATAGGTTATCCTTTATCACTTTCCTATATTGTGGTTATGATTTGCTTAGAAGGGAATGCCATAATCAATATTGGTTTTAAAAAACAAGCAATTAAAATGAATGATATCCTTATTTTGGGCGATGATATGATAACGATATTGAGTCAAAAATCAGCAGATTTTCGTCTATTTTATTGCTTTTTAGATAAGCCTTTTGCATCAGAAATTGCGTATTCTCTTTCTAATACTTTATTTGCTTTTCTCCATGAAAATCCTGTTTGCCCCCCACAAAAAGAACACTATGAAGCCTTAAATAGATGGATTCAACAGCTAAAACATATTGATAGCCATTATTCTGAACACAGAAAATTAATGTTAAAAAACCACTTACAGAATCTCTTTTTTGCTATTACTGAATCAATACCTGCACATTTTTCTATCGCTAAAAAAGAATTCAGTCGTAAAGAAACACTTTGCTGGCAGTTTTGGGAGTTGATAGGAAAACATTGTTTAGAGCATAGGGAGGTGGCTTTTTATGCAAGTCAGCTTAATATTACACCGTTTTATTTATCGCAAATTACAAAGCAATTCTTTAATGATGCCCCTAAGACCTTGATTAATCGTCAGGTTACTCTTGAAATAAAAGCATTATTAATGCACACTTCGCTTTCGGTAAATGAGTTATCAGTAAAACTTCACTTTGATGATCCTTCTTATTTATGCCGATATTTTAAAAGAGAAACGGGGTATTCTTTATCAGGTTACCGTAAACAACATCAACGACAATAAGACAGATGATATTGTACTTATTGCTGAATTATTAACCAAAGGAGGAAGTTATTTTGAAAAAATATCACTATACAGACCGAGGGAAAATATTTTCTTAAGGTTGAGACTTTTATTACTTATTAAGAATTTACTATGATTTATTTTACTTCTGATACACATTTTTGCCATTCAAATATCCTCAATCTTTGTGATCGCCCATTTAACAGTGTTAGCCATATGAATGATACTTTAATTCATAATTGGAACGCTTACGTCTCTGATAATGACGAAATCTATATTTTAGGTGATTTTCTGTATCGAGGAACAGGACAAGATGCCAATCAAATTTTGCGTCGATTAAAAGGTAAAAAGTACCTTATCCGTGGAAATCACGACAAATTTCTGGACGATCCGGAATTTGATATATCTGCATTTGAATGGGTAAAAGATTATTTTGAGTTGGATTATAAAAAACGAAAAATTGTGATGTTTCATTATCCTATATTGGAATGGGCCGGTTTTTTCCGTGATTCTATTCATTTATATGGGCATGTTCATAATTCACAAAAAGATCCTTCACAACGTAAACGTTTAGATGTTTTAGGAAAAAATGCAATTAATGTCGGCGTTGATGTGAATGACTTTTTCCCCATAAGCATTGAAACCATACTAAAAATAACATCCAAATAATCTGATTAAGATATTGTTGTTATTTAATGCATTGTTAAATAACAATTTTATTTATTCGCCAGTGTTGACCAAAGTCATTTAATTGGCGAATAAACAATGAGCGAAACACAAATACGATAATTCTTTGTGATTAATTTCTGCTAATTTCAAAAGCATAAGAAAAAAGATCAACAACAAAGGTAATTATTGTGAGTAATGATCCGCGTCAAAATATCACAACAGATGCTAACCAAGCCGTTGCGTCTATGGCTTATCGCTTAAATGAAGTCATTGCTATTTATCCTATTACACCCAGCTCAACAATGGCTGAATATGCTGACCGATGGGCAGTCAACCATCAACCCAATCTTTGGGGAGATGTTCCTCGATTAATGGAAATGCAATCAGAAGGTGGGGCGATAGCCACCGTTCATGGCGCATTACAAACAGGGGCGCTAGCAACCACCTTTACATCATCTCAGGGATTATTACTGATGATCCCCTCGCTTTATAAAATAGCTGGCGAGTTAACACCTTTTGTATTACACGTTGCAGCACGTACTGTGGCAACGCACGCGCTGTCTATTTTTGGCGATCACTCAGATGTCATGGCAATACGGCAAACGGGGTGTGCGCTACTTTGTGCCAATAGTGTACAAGAAGCACAAGATTTTGCTGTGATTGCACAAATGGCAACGCTCAATAGTCGAATCCCTTTTGTTCATTTTTTTGATGGGTTTAGAACATCACATGAAATGAACAAAATTATTTCTATTTCTGATGATGAGCTAAAACAGCTTATTCCATATCAATCCATTGAAGCACATCGCCAGCGTGCGTTATCACCAGAATCGCCCGTAATCAGAGGCACATCAGCTAACCCAGACACTTATTTTCAAGCAAGAGAAGCATCAAATTCTTGGTATAACAGTGGTTATCAGCATGTTGAAGAGGCTATGAGTTTATTTGGAAAAGTCACTGGGCGGACTTATCAACCATTTGAATACTATGGGCACTCTCGAGCAACACGTATTATTGTTTTGATGGGATCAGCCGCAGGCCCTTGTAAAGAAGTGATTGATATACTCAATGCACAAGGTGAAAAACTCGGCTTACTTTGTGTGCATCTTTATCGGCCATTCTCAGCACGCCATTTTCTTGATGCAATTCCAAACTCGGTTGAATCTATTGCTGTACTTGATAGAACAAAAGAGCCTGGCGCACAAGCAGAGCCGCTTTATCTTGATGTTATTACTGCATTAGCCGAAGCCTATCATCAAGGGGAGCGTGAAACATTACCGCTGACTATTTCTGGTCGTTATGGGTTGTCCTCAAAAGAATTTGATCCTGATTGTGTGATGGCGGTATTGAGAGAATTACAGCAGCCTAGCCCCAAACGTCGCTTCACTGTTGGTATTTATGATGATGTAACACATTTATCACTACTGCCCGTTGATGCCCAATTACCCGTTCGACATCAACTTAGCGCATTATTTTATGGATTAGGCAGCGACGGATCTGTCTCAGCAACTAAAAATAATATCAATATTATCGGTAATAATACGCCGTTATATGCACAAGGTTATTTTGTTTATGACTCTAAAAAAGCAGGGGGATTAACCGTTTCGCATTTAAGAGTCAGCCAAGAGCCGATAAATTCAACATACCTTATTAAACAAGCTGATTTTATTGGTTGTCATCAATGGCAATTTATCGATAAATATCAAGTTGTTGAAAAATTAAAACTGGGCGGTATTTTACTTTTAAATACACCCTATTCAGCACAAACGGTTTGGGCTAAATTACCCCAAGAAGTACAAGCATTACTGATTGAAAAAGAAGCACGTGTATATGTGATTAATGCATATAAAATTGCACGCGAATGTCAATTAGGTGCACGTATTAATACCATTATGCAAACGGCATTTTTCCATTTAACCGCTCTTTTCCCAGCAGAAGAAATAAACGATTATCTGCATAAGACTATTATTAAAAGTTATCAAAGCAAAGGTGATGCATT
Source organism: Proteus sp. FME41 (assembly GCF_014897315.1). GTDB lineage: Bacteria > Pseudomonadota > Gammaproteobacteria > Enterobacterales > Enterobacteriaceae > Proteus. The sequence continues at coordinate 90,946 of NZ_JABUYL010000005.1, forward strand.
AGTCAACGCGAATTTAATGGCAATATCACAAACCTTATCCGCATTAGCGCGCGTTCCTATAGGAACAGTTTTAGCTGAAAGCCCTTATAAATCGCCTATTGTGGCTGATAATGCCCCTGATTTTGTCAAAACCGTCACTGCAATGATGATGGCGGGATTAGGTGATAGTTTACCAGTTTCGGCTTTCCCTCCGGATGGCACTTGGCCAACTGGGACTACGCAATGGGAAAAACGAAATATCGCGGAATTCATTCCGGTTTGGAAACCGTCATTATGTACACAATGTAACTATTGCGTTGCAGCATGCCCTCATGCGGCTATTCGCGCTAAAGTGGCCAAATCCGAACAATTAGAAAATGCCCCCATAACACTCGAAAAATTACCTGTAAAATCACGTGAAATGAGAGGGTTAGAGTATGTACTGCAAGTTGCACCAGAGGATTGCACCGGCTGCAACCTATGTTATGAAGTTTGCCCAGCAAAAGATAGACAAGATCCAAGTATTAGAGCCATTAATATGGTTGAAAAATTGAGTGTATTAGAACAAGAAAAACAAAATTTTGCTTTCTTTAATCAATTACCTGATTTACATCCCTCCGAATTAGAAAAAATTGATATCAGAACTTCACAATTAATCACACCATTATTTGAATATTCAGGCGCATGTTCTGGATGCGGGGAAACTGCTTATATCAAATTATTGACCCAGCTTTATGGCGATGAACTATTAATTGCAAATGCGACAGGTTGCTCATCTATTTATGGCGGGAATCTTCCAACGACACCTTATACTACAAATAGAGAAGGTAGAGGCCCTGCTTGGGCTAACTCTTTATTTGAAGATAATGCCGAATTTGGCTTAGGTTTTCGTCTCACTTTAGATCAACATAAAAAACGTGTTGAACGTTTATTAAATCGATTTGCAACAGAAATACCGGCCTCGCTTTATCAAATATTGACGAATACTAATAATTCAAATCAAGATAAACGTAGTGCGATTAATACACTATCAACATTATTAGGCCATAGTAGTGATCCACTCGCCAAAGAATTACTTAATGATGCTCACTATTTAATGCAGAAATCAGTATGGATGGTGGGAGGTGATGGTTGGGCTTATGATATTGGTTTTGGCGGGCTAGATCACGTATTAAGCAGTGGTGAAAACGTTAATGTATTGGTATTAGATACCCAATGTTATTCCAATACGGGGGGGCAACAATCTAAAGCAACTCCAATGGGTGCCATCACTAAATTTGGTGAAGAGGGTAAAAGTAAAGCGCGCAAAGATTTAGGCGTCACAATGATGATGTATGGCAATATCTATGTGGCACAAATTGCCATTGGTGCTCAGATGAATCAAACCATTAAAGCCATTCAAGAGGCACAATCTTATCAAGGACCTTCGCTGATTATTGCTTATAGTCCTTGCGAAGAACATGGTTATGATTTGGCCTTGAGTTATGAACAAATGAAGCAATTAACGGCATCTGGCTTCTGGCCTTTATATCGGTTTGATCCTCGCCGTGAACAAGAGGGGAAAAATCCCCTAATATTAGATTCTAGAGCGCCTAACCAATCAATTTCTGCGGTATTAAATAAAGAACAACGCTTTAGTCGTTTATTTAAAATTTATCCAGACAAAGCGATGACATTGGCAAATCAAGCTCAGCGCAATATTGAGAAAAAATATGCCTTACTTAATCTATTAGCAGAAAAAACCACAAAGGCAGAAGTGGAATAAATCATCATATTCTTATCTACTTACCATAAAAAAAGACACCCATTAAGGTGTCTTTTCTTTTTGGGTATGCAATCATTTTTATGACAGCATAACGCCTCTTTTTCTACTTGCATTCATTCCTTGGATCATACAAAACCAAGCTAGTGCTGATACAACCATTAAAATAGCAAATAATGAAACAGGTGGGAGCGACGTTAAAATATAACCACTGGCTAATGGATTAAGCGCTGCACCTAACCAACCCAGTGATTGTGCTGAAAAATAACTCGCTTTCATTCCTAACGGCGCAATGTTATCAATCATCATATACTCACCCGGCGCATAAATTAATTCACCGAATGTAAAGACTGCAATTGCTAATGCCCAAAAAATCAAGTTATCACCTGCGAACATAAAGCCCAATAAGCCTGTCATAAAAAACAGCGTACCCAAAGTCATTAATTTACGCAATCTTTCAGCAGTAACATGTTTTCCCACAATATATTGTAAAGAGACGACAATAGCCGCATTTACGGGTAATACTACGCCAATAACAGACTCGGCTAATTTTGCATCATAAACGACTAAAATATATTGTGAAATACAGGAAGCAAAAGAACCAAACGTTAAGGTACCAAAAAAAGTTGAGAGTACAAACCAACTTAATGCTCGGTCTTTTAGCATTATTTTGGGATCCCACTTTACGCTATTTTCTTCACCCGTATTGATAGCTTTTGAGCGCTGAACAAATAATTGGATCATAAAAAGCGGAATACTGGCAGAGATCGCCGCAAGCCAGAAGGGCAATTGTGTTCCATACATTAATAATAATGTGCCAATAGGTGGGCCAACCGTCCACCCCATATTAATAAAAGTATAATTTAATGAAAATATTTTTGGTTTTGCTGAAATTGATAGTGTTTCAGAAAAATAGGCTTTTAATACGGTTGAAAACACCAAATAAGAACAATTAATCACAGAGAAAAAGATCACCACTAAAACAGTGCTGTGAACTAACGGTATTGCTGTAAATCCCAAAATAAACATGACTATAGACAACAGCATATAGCGTTTTTTTTCAAATTTATCTGCGAGCATTCCAAAACCAAGACTGAAAAAAATACCCGTTGTTAATGCTATGGACATAGCAATACCAATATCATCAACAGGTAATTGATACTCCCGTGATAAATAGATTGCCATAAAAGGTAATGTTGCACCTCTTCCTATCGTCAGAAGAAGTGATGAAAATAGCAGTGCAGTTGTTGAGCGTGTTTTTTTCGAGAGCATATTATCTTTATTTTAATTATTTGTATTTTATGGTTTTTTTTAAATATTACGATTCTTCACGGGTGAGAAAAAAGTGATATCGCACTGTGTATTAATACATGACTTAGTTATCACTGTATAGCTCGAAAATTAATAAAAAGCTCTTTTTGAGCGTGGTTTTTTATAACTCATTTTACTCTATATTCTTATTATCCCATTTTTGATAATAGTGTTTATCAGATCTCTCTCTATTATCACATGCCTATTTTTTCTAAACTGCACAGATGACTTTTTTATTTATTGCACTAAATCTGAGGCTATTATGTCTGTTATTCATCTTGAATTTGAAAAACCCATTGTTGAGTTAGACGAAAAAATAGATGCATTACTCACCTTTAAACAATCCCAAGATGAACCAACGGGCATTAATTTAGATGAAGAAATTGCACGTTTAAGGCAAAAAAGTCTTTCGCTGACAAAATCTATTTTTACTGATTTAGGTGCTTGGGATATTGTGCAACTTGCTCGTCATCCAATGCGACCTTATACACTTGATTATATTAAGGCGATATTTACTGATTTTCAGGAATTAGCGGGTGATAGGGCTTACGCCGATGATAAAGCCATTGTTGCAGGTTTAGCTCGTTTAGATAAAATGCCGGTTATGGTGATTGGGCAACAAAAAGGGCGTGATACAAAAGAGAAAATACGCCGTAATTTTGGTATGCCATCTCCGGAAGGCTATCGTAAATCTTTACGTTTAATGAAAATGGCTGAGCGTTTTCATTTGCCCGTAATTATTTTTATTGATTCGGCAGGCGCTTACCCCGGCATTGGCGCAGAAGAACGAGGACAAGCTGAAGCTATCGCCCGTAATATTCTTGAAATGTCACGATTAAAAACCCCTATTATTTGTACAATTACTGGGGAAGGGTTTTCTGGTGGTGCATTGGCAATTGGTGTCGGTGATAAAGTTAATATGTTGCAATACAGCACTTATGCTGCTATTTCTCCCGAAGGATGTGCGTCTATTTTATGGAAAAGTGCAGATAAAGCACCAATAGCGGCAGAAACCATGGGAATGACAGCGCCTAAATTACAATCATTAGGAATTATTGATAGCATTATTCCTGAGCCTTTAGGTGGCGCACATCGTGATTATCAACAAGCTGCAGAGTTTCTTAAACAGCAATTATTAACAGATTTAACCTTATTAAAAAGTTATTCCACCGAAGTACTTTTAGATATACGTTATCAAAAGCTCATGTCTTACGGTTACTGTTAATTAATCACAAGCGAAAAGTAAATGAATGCTACACTGCCTATATTGAGTCATAGAACCCCTAGGCAGTGATTATTTTATGCAAATTGATCTTAATTTATTACGTGTTTTTTCTGCTGTTGCAGAGCAAGGGCAATTTGCCGCTGCCGCTCGTCTATTATCCATGCCAACCTCTAATATTAGCCGCGCAATTAAACAACTTGAACAGCAACTGAGTTGTAAGCTAATTGATAGAACGACACGAAAAATGCGTCTTACTGAGCAAGGTAAAATACTCTATCAACAAGGCAAAAAAACTTTAAATGAATTAGATAATATAGTCAGTAATATCACCAGTAATGGCCCATTAACAGGAACATTTCGTTTAACCATTCCAAGTGAATATGGTAGTGAGTTACTTGCTGATATTTTAGCCGATTTTTCTGCACTTCATCCTAATTTGCTCATTCAGTGTGATACCCAATTAATGCCAAGAAATATCATTGATGATGATATTGATCTGCTACTCACATTTCATCGTGGACATTTGACAGACAGTAGCTACCATTCACGCTTGATTAAATCGTGGCGAAGTATTGTTGTAGCTTCTAATGAATTATTAGAAAAAACAGGTATACCGACCCATATTGAGCAATTGAGTCAAATGCCTTGTATCTCTAGCTTAAGTGCATTGGAAGGGCAACCATGGATATTTATTGATGAACACAAAAAACCAATAAAAATAACAATTCACAGTCACTATCGTGTCAATAGTGCGATATTGGCAAAATCAGCGGTATTGAAAGGATTAGGATTTGCGATTTTGGCTGAACACGGTTGTCTTGATGCAATTAAGGCAGGAAAATTGCGGGCAATTGAGTTTCCTCAACAACCCGCAACCATTAATTTAATCGCAATATATGCAAGCCGTAGTACGCTTTCTCGTAATATTGAGCATTTTCTTGAGTTTCTATCTCAACGTTTATAACAATCAATCCATTATTTGTTGTGAAAGTGCATTGTGTTTTACTTTAAAAGGAAAGAGCACAATAAATAAAGTCACAAAACATGAGATCCCCGCAATTGCAATTGCATAAGCAAAACCCGAATTAAACGCTTCTGGCAATAAGGTAACAAATTCTGCTTCCAAATTATTACTCATATTTTCAGTCACTAAACTTACAATATCGACATAGTTTACAGATATTCCTAATATCTGACTTTGAATAACCATATAGTGAATGGCTTGTTGCACCATTAATGTGCCTAATAAGGCAATTCCCATTGTCATTCCCGTTTGTCTTAATGCATTCATGGTGGCAGATGCCATGCCCGAGCGAGAGGGTGATACACTTTTCATCACTAATGCACCAATTGCAGGTGTCGCCAATCCCATTCCTGCCCCTAACACAAACAAGTAACTTCCCGTTATTCCATAGTGGCTATTTGTTGCCAATGTTGCTAATAAACAAGAAGAAATAGCGATAAATAAGAAACCACAAATCATCAGTTTTCTTACTGAAAAATAAGCAGATAAACGTCCAAAAGACATTGAAAATAGGGCCATTGCAATAAACTCAGGTGCCATTCTCCAACCGGTTTCTAATGCACTCCAGCCTTGTGCTTTTTGTAGAAAAAAGGCAATGAAAAATACATTACTATAAGTAGCAAACCCTAACGTGAAAGAAGAAAGGTTATATTGAAAAAAAGCACGATCTTTAAATAGTGTCAGTGGTAATAACGGTCGTTCAACACGTTTCTCTATCACCAAAAATAACGCAAGGAAGATAATGCCCGTAATTAATGTCGATAGCGTTCGATAATGAGACCAACCTACAGAGCCCGCCTCAATTAATCCATAGGTGAGTAACCCCAATCCCAGCATACTGGTTAATTGACCAAAAGGATCTAACGCCACATTGTCAGGATCAGCACTTTCACTTAATCCATACCAGCCAAGTAATACCGTGATTATGCCAATAGGAATATTAATAAGAAATATACTTGCCCAACCACTCGTATGGACTAAAATCCCCCCTAAAATAGGGCCAATAATTAATGATAAGGCACTGACTGAAGACCAAATTCCAATAATGCGGACTCGTTCAATATCAATAGGAAAAGCATGAGTGATTAGCGATAATGCGCCAGGAATAAGTGCAGCAGCTGCAACACCTTGAATAACACGACCAAGGATCAATATTTCATGTTGTTGTGCAATAGCACAGATTACAGACCCTAAGGTGAAAATAATCACACCCCATAACCATACTTTTTTTCGACCAAAACGGTCACTTAATGGACCAGATGACAAAATACAAGCAGATAAACAGAGTGCATAAGCATCAACAATCCATTGTAACGTTGCCATATCAGCATGAATATCATTTTGAATCGTTGGTAGCGCCACATTCACAATACTAATATCGAGAGTTGCCATAAATGTGCCTAAACAAATAGCACAGATAAGTGACAATCGTTTTAAATAAGTCATAAGTTTTATTGCCTTAATGATGAAGTCATAGAGGCATAATAATACTCGACCGACCGTCGGTCAATGATTATTGATAATGAGTTTCATTTATCATCATTGTGGCTCGCTTTAATATAGAGTACTCTTGACAAGCGACTTTGAGGGAGATAAGCAATGTCATCAGAAGAACAAATTACAGATAAACCAAGAACAAAGCCCGCAGAGGTTCGGTTAGAAGAGTTAATGAATGCGGCAGAAACGTTGTTTCTAGATAAAGGTTTTGATGCAACAACGGTTAGCGATATTGTCAAAAAAGCAGGTGTGGCAAAAGGAACCTATTATCATTACTTCTCTGCCAAAACGGATGTTCTTGATGCGCTAAGAACACGTTATATGGATTGGTATTTGAGTAAAATAGAAAACGCAATGAGTGCTTGCTCACAGCAAGATTATCGTGAGAAATTAAAACAGTGGTGTGAGATCAGTGTTATTGCCTATGTTGAGAAACAAAAATTGCACGATATGCTTTTTCATCAAGTTTTTCACCAAAGCAATAATATTCATGAGAATAGGGCATTACAACAAATACAATCACTATTAATTGCAGGTACTGAAAATAAAACGTGGCAGGTGACACAACTTGAATTAACCAGCACATTGATTTACCACGGCATGCATGCCGCTGTTGATAATTTAGGATACAGCAAAGAATATACCGAAAAAACATTAGGTGAGATGTTGTATCAACAATTTACTCAATTACTTAAATAAATATAAATTTAATCGGTTAAGTTAAGCGTTTAAGACCAATTTGTGGCGACGTCTCTTTAGAATAATGGCTTTACAGAAAAGGGTAATCATAATAAACGATTACCCTTTTTAGTAATATTAAACGTGTCCCTATGCTTTAACAGCCTTATTTGTGTATTGTGATAAAAAGACACAAAATAAAGCAAAGATAATCAATAATGCGGCAATAGCCAGTGTGTCATTTAAGCTATAATGATCAACCACCAAACCACCTAAATAAGCACCCAAAGCAATAGCCAGATTAAATACTGCAATATAAGCGGAACTTCCTAATTCAATTCCTTTAGGGACTGCAGCCATAATCCAGGTCATTAATGCGACAGAAACACCACCATACATTAATCCCCACATTAACATTATCACTATCGCCATCACTGGAGATGAGACCCAAAATAAAAAACCTAAAAAGACACTTAATATACCCACTGTAATAACAGAAATAGTCATATTGAGTCTTTTTGCTGATTGAATACCAAAAATAAAATTACCTATAATGCCACTGATCCCATAAGCAAATAATAGCAACGCTAAGGTTGAATTAGATAACAGTGCAGTGGTTTGGAGTAATGGGCGAACATATGTAAACACCATAAAATGGGCACAGACAAGAAAGAGCGTAACTAATAATCCTAAGATTAATTTTGTATTTTTAAACTGCGCAAAAAAAGCGTTTGATAGTGAAGAAGACGAACCCGGTAATGTAGGTAAACAAATAAACATTAGGGCTAAAACACAAAATGAAAATAACCCCATAACGATAAATGCACCACGCCAACCTAGATATTCACCAATAAAAACGCCCATAGGAATACCTAATACCGATGCAGCGGCAACACCACCAAAAATTAGAGAAGTTGCTAACGCGATAGATTTCTCTGGCACTAGTCTTAAGGCTAATCCACCAGCAAAAGCCCAAATTCCACCGATACAAAAACCAACAATCGCTCTGGCAATTAATAATTGAACAATCGTTGTTGAGTAAGCGGAGATAATATTGGCAATAACTAAAAGTAATGCCAAAAACAGCAACATTGTTTTTCGATCCCGTTTACCTGCACTAATAACAACAATGGGTGAAAAAAAAGCGGCAATAAAAGCCGGAATAACAATCATAAAACCCGATATTCCTGTTGATATGCCAAAGCTATCTCTAATTGGGTTTAATAAACCAACGGGCAGCATTTCTGTGGTAACCACAGAGAACGTCGCTAGGCTTAATGCAATAACGGCCCACCAATGATGGCCTTTGCTATTATTTTTTTGTGGTGCTGACGCGATATTTTCCATTAATACTCCATATTTAATTACTCTTTTTATCGCGTTTTAGTTTATCTGTCGCTATATTGGAGATAAACACCGTCAAAGTCACAACATTGGGGAATAAAAGTGACAAATAAAAAAATAGCGCTACCTTTTGATAATGTCTCTGATCTCATTGTTTTTACTCGTGTCGCTGATTTGCTTAGTTTTACTTATGCAGCAGAAAATTTAGAAATGTCTCGTTCAGCAGTAGGGAAAAGTATTGTACGTTTAGAAGAACGATTAAATTTACGCTTATTTCATCGTACAACACGCAATATTAGCTTAACGGCTGAGGGTGAATTATTTTATCAACATGCACAGTTTATTTTAAATGAGATTGAAGAAGCAAAAACAGCTCTTGATAAGCTTAATGAAAATCCGAGAGGGCGCTTACGTATTGATTTACCTATCGCTTTTGGTCGGCGTTATATTCTTCCTTTACTGCAAACTTATTTAACGCAGTGGCCAGAATTAAAGGCTGAAATAACATTTTCAGATGAATACACAGATTTAGTTAAAAATGGTATTGATTTAGCTATTCGCATAGGCGGAAATGATGACAGTCGATTAATGCGTAAAGTGTTAGCGCCTCATCGTTTAATTACCTGTGCTTCACTTGATTATTTTGAACAATACGGCATTCCTCAATCACCCAATGAATTGTCTCAACATCAATTAATTATTTTTTCTCATCAAGGCACAACCGTACCTTGGAAATATCAGGTACATCAAAAAGAATGTACCATTCCGGTTAAAGGGAAATTACATTTAGATAATACAGAAGCCATCCTAGATATGGCATTATCCAGTTATGGAGTCTGTCAATTAGGTGAATTTTTAGTGGGAGAATCTATTAAATCAGGAAAGTTAGTCCCTATTTTATTAGAAAATACGCTTGAACTTGCCCCTATTTGCGCCATTTATCCCTCTAAGCGACATCTGTCTCCCAAAATTCGCTACTTTCTTGACTTCATTGAAAAGCAATGGAAAGGAAAAGCCACTTGGCAAATCACGTAGTTTTTTATTTTGCTGAAATACGCAGGCTATTTAATAATACATCTAATGTTGACTTAGCATGTTCTAATTGAGTTTCTCCATCTTGGCTGTTTGCAACCCATAATGCTGTTGCCTCTAAACTGCCATAAATAAACAGCGCCAGCATTTTCGGATCTGTTGCTATCAATATTTTATTATCCATGAGTTTATCAATCATATTACTCATTGATGCCACACAATGTGTCGGAAGTTCGGTCACTTTATCGCTTAATATTGCACGAGCATCACGCATAATAATACGTTGAATGTCAGGCTCTAATGCCATCTCTAAATAAGTATGGCAGCGGGTTGAGAAAGCTACCCAAAGATCATCAACCGTATCAGAAATCACCTGCAAACGAGCGTCCATTTCTGCGTCTATTTGCGCAACAACTGCAGATAGTAATCCTTTTTTATCGCCAAAATGGTGATATAGCGCGCCTCGTGTTAATCCTGCCTGGGCGGTTAAATCATCCATTGATGCCTCTGCATAGCCTTGTTTACAAAATACTTTTTTTGCTGTTGCTAACAACAATAACCGCGTTTCTTCCATTTCAGCACGTGTTCGTCTCGCCATTTTCTCTCCTTTTGGAATATATATACATACTGTTTGTTTATTTACATTCAGTTCGTATGTATATATGATTTATACATACGCTATGTATGTATTATCTTGAACACTTGCAAAAATGGCAAGGTCAAATATAAGGAAAACAATGATAAGCACCTATCAAACGCTATTTAGTTATAAAGGCACAACCTCTTTTACCCTAGCGGGCATGGTGGCACGATTGCCATTACCCATGATGGGGATTGGGATCATTATGATGATTTCACAACTCACTGATAGCTATGCCTTAGCGGGAATAATTTCTGCTAGTTTTGTTTTTACTTATGCGTTGTTATCACCCCAAATATCACGTTTGGTTGATACCTATGGGCAATATCGAATATTACCGTTATTCACATTAATCAGCGTTATTGGAATAGGAGGGATGTTACTGACGACATGGCTGCAATGGCATATCAGTTTATTCTTTATTTTTGCGGTACTGATTGGTTTTATGCCCTGTATTTCAGCCATGGTTAGAGCACGATGGACCGCTATTTATAAAGAAGATAGTCGTTTACAAACAGCGTATTCATTAGAAAGTGTATTTGATGAAGTGACCTTTATTTTAGGGCCTCCAATTTCCGTCACATTAAGTGTTGCTTTTTTCCCCCAAGCAGGCTTATTAATCTCGGCTATTTTTCTAATTATTGGTGTATTTTTCTTTGTTTTGCAGCGTGATACAGAGCCTGAAATAACGCCATTATCATCTGAATTAACATGCCATAAAACGCAGTCTGTGATCCGTTTTTCTCTTGTAAAAGTCTTAACTTTTATCATGATTTTTATGGGCGTCATTGTTGGCACTATTGATATTTTCAGCGTCGCTTTTGCTCATATTCAAGGAATGCCTGCAGGGGCTAGCCTTGTATTATCAGCTTATGCAGTCGGTTCTTGTTTTGCGGGCTTATTTTACGGTACGTTAAAATTATCAACACCATTACATCGTTTACTTTTCTTAGGTGGTATCGCAACTTTTATTACCATGTTACCGCTTATTTTTGTGGACTCTATTTATAGTTTAAGTTTAGTCGTGTTAATTTCAGGTATTTTCTTTGCTCCTATGATAATAGTGACGATGTCACTTATTGAGAAAATAGTGCCTGCAAATCAACTTACTGAAGGAATGACATGGTTACTTGCAGGGCTTAATGTTGGCACTGCAATTGGCGCAACATTAACAGGGCAAGTTGTGGATTATTTTGGTGTACAACTGGGTGTATGGATAGCAATAGGGGCAAGTGCATTAGTGTTGTTAACGGCATTTTTAGGTTTTCAACATATTAATGATAAAAGCAGTAAGAACAGCAAAAGTTATGCGTAACGAATAATAATTAAAGCCTAAGAATATCAGCAAAATGAACGCAGATATTCTTAGGCTTTTTTAAGTTCATCGACTACGATTTAACAGCATTAAGCAAAGGAAATAGCTACCGCCTAACATGGCAACTAACGTTCCAGCCGCAATTTGTGCGGGATAAATCCATATTTGACCAAGCCAATCCGCCCAAACCATTAAGGTTCCCCCAATTAATCCTGAAAGAATTAATTGTGATTTGATCTTTTGAGCACCGATTAATACGGCCATATGGGGCGCTACCAAACCAATAAAGGCAATCGGGCCAATCGTTGAAGTCACTAAAGCACATAAAAGCGAAACAATAATCAATAAAATAATACTTGCATGCTCAGTATGTAATCCACGAGCTGAAGCAAAACTTCGACCAATTGATATTAACGCTAGCCATCGTGTTAATAAAAAGGCACACCCGACAATCAGTGTGATAGCAAAAGCAAAATAAAGGGCCTGTTCACTGCTAACACGATAAGTCGAACCCGATAACCACAGTAATACCTTGTAGCTACTTAATGAACCCTTAGCTAAGAAAAACTGAATAAAGGCTTCTAAACTCGCGGTTAATGCGATACCGGTTAATATTAAGCTTGCGGGTGCATATTGGTGTCGTTTACCTAAAACTAATAAGATAACCATAACAAAACTACTGCCTAACAACGCTATTCCCCATTGTGAGGTTTGTAGGGTGCTCCCCAAAATTAAGCTAGAAAAAACCAATGCAAAGGTGGCCCCTGATGAAACCCCTAAAATATCGGGACTGGCTAATGGGTTATAAATTAAACGTTGTAAAATAACACCAGCAATCGCCAATGCAATCCCAGCAAATAGTGCGGTTAATAAACGAGGGTAGCGCAATGCCCATTGATAAACAGAAGGTGTCTCCCATAACCATTGGCGTTCATTAATATGGATAAACAGAGTAAGCATTAACCCAAGTAGTAATAATGCAGATATTCCTATCACTGTATACTTTGATACAACTTTAGTCCGAGAATGAATAGAAATAGAAAGTTGATCTTGAGCACGCATTTTCTTGCGGCTAAACCAAATTAATGCAGGTGCTCCAATGGCTGCCGCAGTAACACCACTGGGTATAACTGTATCAAGCCACTGACCTATCCATATCGCTAAGCTATCGGTGATCAGCAATAAGCATATGCCCATTAAACCGCTGGCAATCAACTCTTGCCGAGCAGTTCTTGCGCCTAATGTTCTAACAATATTAGGCGCAAGTAATCCGATAAAACTAATAACGCCAACAACGGTAATAGAAACAGAAACTAACCAAGTACTTAATAGAATAAAAAAAGCAAATGCAGGTAAAACAGACAATCCTCGAGCAGTCGCGCCTTCATGTCCTAAACGCAGTAGTGTAAGAATACGAGGTGCAAACATAAAAATAAGGAAAACAGGGGCAGTGCGAGGTAACAACCAAAGAAATTTATCCCAGCCATCTTGGGCTAAATCACCCGCACCCCACATAAAAATATTTTGGGCGAATTGAGAATGTAATGTCACTAATGCCGTTGCAATAGCACCTAATAAAATATTGACCACCATACCGGAAACAACAAGAGGTAAGCCGGTCATATTGCGAATTCCGGCGATAATAATAACAAGAGAAAAGGCCAATAAAGCGCCCATTGTCGCCGCTAATGCGCTGTGATCAGCAACCCAGTCAGTAAACCAGATATTCACAATAACCAAAGCTAACCAAGCACCGGATGACGTCCCTAACGTTAAGGGGGATGTCAGGTTATTTTGCGTTAATTGCTGCATTAAACTGCCAACAACACCAAATAGTCCACCAATAAGTAGCGTCATGGCTAAACGTGGCAATTGTGCATGAATAAAAAAAACATCAGCAAATAGGGTATTAGTGTCTAAATGTCCCAATAAATACCATTGACGAGATAATGAAAGAGAATTATCAATTTGTAAGTTGGTCATGCTTAATAAGATGATTACCAAAAAATAGAAAGTGAATTGCTTAATTTTCATTATTCGGCGCCATATCTAATAAACTTTCTGTAATCGCCTCAGCCATTAACGTTAATGATGTTACTCCACCATAATTCCAAACAGGTTTCATTGAATGAAAATGTCCATTCTGCACAAATGGCATAGCTTGCCATAACACCGATTTTTTCAGTTTAGCTTCATCAGGAAAAGGCAACATATAAAGAACATAACCTTGTGTAATCTGCTGTAACACCTTCATTCTTCTCTGATCAATTCCCCAAGGTTGTGGAGGTAATGATATTGCTGATTTTAATCCTAATTTATTTACCACATAGTCAGTTGTTGAGTTTTCAGTATATAAAAAGACGGACGTTAAGGTAGAAAAACGGATCACTTCCACTTCAGGTAACGTTATAAATGCCTGCTGTAATTTAGCCTTTAATTGTATAAATGTAGCCTCCATTTCAGTCAATTTTTGTTGTGCAATTGCTTGTTTTCCAAAAAGAGAGGCTAGGGTATTAAAATGGGCTAAAGCAACCTGCGCTGCATTATCTTGACGAGAAAAATTAGGTAGGTACACCACTGGCGCAATGGTTTTTAATACGGGCAATAAGTCTTGTTGTGAACGAGATGCCAGAATAAGATCAGGCTTTAGAGATGCTATTTTTTCTAAATTAGGCTCTGCCCGCATACCAATTTCTTCAATAGAATTAGGCGCAACAGGGTAAGCTACCCATTGGTTATAACCTGTAATTTCAGTAGCACCGATCGGAATAACTTCAAGTGTTAAGATTTGTTCCAGTAAATCCCAATCTAAAACAATAACGCGTTGTGGCGTTTTAGCTGGTATTTGATTGTTATTTTCTATCGCCTTAACGACGGGGCTGATGAATAAAATAGCCAAACAAAAGGGCAGTAACTTAGCTATTTTTTGTAATATTACACGCATACCACTGCCACCTTATGTTGTTGTGAACCTTTATTATCAGGGTGCTCAATCAGTTTAATGGGTGTTTCATAAAGTGCAGAAAGTCGCTCATCATCAAAAAGTAGTGAAGCTTCACCTTCAAATGCAATTTTCCCTTTTTTAAGCGCGATAATATGAGTGGCATAACGCAAGGCAAGGTTGAGATCATGCAAAATAACAATAATACCAACATGTTGAGTTTGGTTTAGCTCACTTAAGAGCGCCATTAGTTGATATTGATGATGTATATCTAAAGCGGAAGTCGGTTCATCTAAAATTAAAATGGGGGATTGTTGAGCCAGTAACATTGCAACCCAAGCACGTTGACGTTCACCACCAGATAAATCATCAGCGAGTGTGTCTGCAAAAGGCAGAACTCCCGCTTTTTCCATTGCTGTTGTGATTATTTCATCATCTTTTTTATTCCAGCGGCCTAGTGTTCCACGCCAAGGGAAACGGCCTAAACGCACTAATTCTCTTACTGTTAATCCTGCAGAAGCAGGTAGTTTTTGAGGAAGAAAAGCAATCTGTTTAGCCAGTTCACGAGGTTTATAGTGTGAGACAGTGCGGTTATTTAATGTCAGAGTTCCACGATCAGGCGCTTGCTGACCAGATAACAAACTCACTAAGGTCGATTTACCTGATCCATTATGGCCAAGCATAATAGTTAATCCAGAATCTGAAATACGCAGTGAAGGAATTGATAAAATAGTACGTCCACCGCGATCCATTTGAATATTTGAGAGTTCAAACATGGTCACTCATTTATAAAATAATATTCTGCCTTTTATTGCATGATGAACAACAAGAGGCAGAATAAGAAAGAAGGTTACCAGCGATATTTAGCGTTCAATAACACAGAACGAGATTGCCCGTAATAGCAATAATAATCACAACCTGATAGATACTCTTTATCAAGAATATTGTTGATATTTAACTGTAATTGCCACTGTTTATTGAGATTATAGGTTGTCGCCATATCCCATAATGTTGCACTGGGTACAGTTAAATCACTGCTTTTAGGATTATCTTTTGATTGACCTAAATAACGAACACCCGTTCCTAAGGTTAATGCTTGCGTGCCTGTAATTGGAATAGTGTAGCTACCCCATGCAGAGGCAGTATGTTTAGGAATTAAACCTGCTTGTTGTTTACCTTTATTGCCCGTGTCATCCGTCTGCATATCGGTATAGGTGTAGTTGGCTTTTAGCGCTAAACGTTCGGTCAGTTGCATTTCACTGCTGACTTCAACCCCTCTTGAAGTGACTTTGCCCGTTTGAGTAGATACAAATGTTGTAGGGTTTGCAACAAGTGCATTTTTCTGTGTGATATCAAACCAAGCAATATTAACGTAGCCATCTATAAAATCAGGCGTATATTTCACACCTGCTTCAATTTGGTCACCTTTTAATGGCTTATACAAATCTTTAGTTGCAGGATCGATAGTGCTCATCACCTCAAAGGACTCGGAATAACTTACATAAGGAGATAGACCATTATCTGCTAAATACATTAATCCGGCATTCAGGCTAAATTCGCTATCTGTACGTGATTTATCCTCATTTTTTGATTGCGCTTTATTCTCTGTTTTTACCCAATCTTGACGTACACCCGCTACGGCAATCCAGCGACTATCAAATTTAGTTTGATATTGTGAATAAAGGCTATATTGAGTTTTATCAATGGTACGATTGATATTATCAGCGGGATTAAGAGGCGTATAATTACCATAAACAGGGTTCCACGGATTAATGGTGCTGAAACTGTAATTATCTTGCTCATCCCCTTTTGTTTGGTGATATTGCAACTCGGCACCCGCTAATACTGTGTGTTCGAAATTATCCGTATCCCATTCACCGACAACGTTATTATCAAACGAGATACTTTGGCTTTTACCATCACGGAAAACAACCCCCCGCTTCAGTTCTGTTGCTGCAATATCTGAATTAGGAAATGCATAGACACTGCGCAATAACAGATCGTTATAACCATAGTTTAAACGTTGAGAAAAACGCCAAACATCATTGATGTTACTTTCTAATAAATAACCCGCTGAAATTTGGGTACGTTTATATTTATCGTAACCTGGCTCACCTAAATTGGTAGAAGGCTTAATTTTGCCAAAAGGAGATGAAATTAATGTACCTGCAGCAGGGAAGAACGGATTAGTTGGCGTACCATCATCATGCAAGTAGGTTGCCATAAAGGTCAGCGAAGTATCGTCAGTCACATTCACCGCAACACTTGGCGCAAGATAAATACGCTCATTATCTGTGTGAGATAATTCGCCATCTGATTTTTTCATTAATCCAACAAGCCGATAACGCACACGTTTATCGTCAGTGGCACTTGAAACATCAAAACCTAATCCACGTTGGTCATTATTTCCAACTTCAAGAAATACTTCATTTTGAGGCGTAAAGCTAGGTTTCTTTTGTACAACGTTAACGGCACCACCGGGTGTTGATTCACCAAATAATACGGCAGAAGCCCCTTTAACCACTTCAATTTGTTCAAAACCATAAGGCTCAAGTAGCCACGTATAATAACCATCACGAAATAGACGACTGTTATCTAAATATGTTGCCGCTTCAAAACCACGCACACGAAGCCAGTCAGTATCGTTATCAGCACCAAAAGGTTGCGAGACAACACCTGAGGTATACCGTAAGGCTTCATCGAGTTTTTGAGGCGCATGCGTTTCGAGATCTTTTTGGGAAATGACAGAAACAGATTTAGGTGTTTCTTGCAAACTGGTATTTACTTTCAGGGCTTGAGCACTGACAACAAGTTTCTCAACTTGTTCTGTTTTTGCCGTTTCTTCGGCAAACACCGATGTAGTCAAAACAAAAGGAAGGGTGGCAGAACAGAGTAATGCCACAGGTTTCAATTTAAATGCATAAAGATTAATCACAATATTTCACCGAATAATAATCATTACTATTATCACTATTATTCATATAATCGATACTAAGGTAAATTAATTTATGCAAAAACGTCTGTAAATAATAATTATTTGGATGAATTAACTGGTTAAGTCTATCCAAGCAAGGCGACCACCGACAGACGTGCTACGATGATGCTGATGATGACTTAAACACAATGTCCGCATTCCTGCCACGTGTTGTGAATACCATGCGCCACCTCGCATTAAAGCGCGCTCACCATAGTTTCGTAAATACACTTGATTATTATCGTGTTGATTTATTGCTGGATATAATCCTAATGCTTTAAATAACATTGGTACCTGACTATTTTCGTCAACCGTTATTGCATTAAAATCACCATCCATTAACCCTGCAGGATAACCATTATCTGTTGGTGTACCGTTATAATGTTTTATTGAGGTTGATAAAATAGGTGTCCCCGCATTGCCATCATTATTTGCTGTAGGAGCATCGTACTTTGCACTCTTAGCATGATTAATCGGTAATAATTTACCTGTTGCCAACGCGATAGCGTGCCATTGTTCTGTGATGGAGGGGTCACCGCAAAATACTGCATCGTTATCTTTAATAATCTGGATTTCGCCGGCATTTAATTGCATGCCACTTTGCCATTCCCAAAGGTTGCCACATAAATCGCTAATACCAAATTCACTATTATCATGATACCAATTTTCCCATTGTGGTCCCGTTATTGTCGTCGGATCGCCTGTAGTAAAATCAGTATCACCCGCTTCTTTACCATCAACACGATCAACACATTGCTCAGGATGAAGAAAACTGCGCCCATAGTCCGTATTACCATCTTCAATCATATTGTGATGACGGCACCACAACATAAGCGCCGCCCATTCCGCATTCGTGCTTAAGTGAAATCCGTTTCCGGTGTGCTGTGCATATTGCTGAAAACTCGATAAATCTAATAACGTGGCTGGTTTCTGATTAGGTAAACTCAATAATTCACTTTGATGTAATGAGGCAGGATAGCAAGCATAGAAAAAAGCGTCTTTTATACTATTTTTCACAATAAAAGCAGGGTGAAGCATATCACCAAGATCATCGGATACCTCATTTAATCGAAAACGAGGAACAACATACATATAGTTAGGCTGACCTTTTGCGGAATATAAAATAGTTCTTTTTCCTGCTGATTGTGCCTCAACTTTTCTCCGTAATGGATCCGGCGAATAAATATCAAACATGATTATTCCTTATCTTGATCAAGCAAAGTAACCCAATAGCCCGTTTCCCATTTCACTGGTAAAAATTGAGTATGGTATTGATGAAAAATAGCGTCTACATCGAGGTGAGAAAAACGGTCTGGGTGTAACCATTTTGCCATTTGTAAAATAGCGATAAAACCGAAAGGACTGTCATAAAAAGAGTGCCAAATGGCATACACTTGTTTATTTTTAACAGCATCTAATGTTTTGTAAGCAAGGCGTTGCATTAAAATAGCAAGTTGCTGTTTAGCTTCAGTTAAATTTGCACCTGGCCCTAAGTTAATCCATTCACCCGAAGGGTTATAACCACTCCAATCAGCACCGGTTAAAAAAATTTTATCTGGCTCAGAGTAAATAACGGTTTCCTGATTTAAAAGGCCATAAGTACTTTTTATATATTCAGACCCTATGTTTTTCCCCCCCGCATTCTCTAGCATTTGTCCCATGCTGCCATTGCCATAAGAGAGGCAACATTCAGGTGTAAAACCCGCAGCGCGTTCAAATAACACATTAGGGCGTTTAAACAATTTTTGACCTAATTGCTGAGAAACGTAAGTGAGTTGTTTTTCTCGAAATTGGTTCATTGCTTGGCTTTGTGGAATATTACCTAGCAAATTTCCCATTATGGATGTACTGATAGGTGTGTTATTAAGCGGATCAATACTTAAATCAAACACCACAACAGGAATAGTGGCTTTTGTTAATAAGTCCAGCACACCATTAACGCTGATTGCACGATAAGTTCCAACGGCAACAATAATGACATCTGGTTTTAATGCGATAAGCTTTTCACTATTAAAGTGACCACTCGACATAGCGGTAAATTCAGGCAATGCTAATAATTGAGGAAAGGCACGAGTGTATTGGTGATATAAACTTAAGTCAGCAGTACGAAATGCAGAAGGCATGGCAATAAGGCGCTCATAAAGAGCACCTTGATCTAAAGAAGCATAAAGCAAAAATAAGCCACTATCTGCAATATAGATACGCGTTAATTCCTGAGGTAATGCAATTTCTCTTCCCAGAATATCAACGATTTCTCTCTGTTTTGGTTTTACATAAACAGTTTTTGCATAAACAGGAAAGGGGCTTGCTAATAGTAACGAGAATGCACTGGCACCTTTTAGTAATGAACGTCGATAGTTATCCATGCTCATTTCCTAAAAATAGTAGTTCAGTACACCAAGCACAACACGATCAGTTCCCACACTGCAATACGTTGAACTGGTACAACTCGCAACATAGGATTTATTTGTGATATTACTGACAGTTAATCCTAACTCTAATCCCTGTAATTCACGGTTGATTGACGATAATTGGTAGCGGAAACTCATATCGCCTAACCATACTGCGGGCACTTTAAAGGTATTGGTGTTATCGCCATGTGTTGAACCTAAATAGCGCACACCCGCACCTAATAATGCGCCATCCAAATAGGGCTGGTGAAAACGATAATCTATCCATGCAGAACCTGTATGAGTAGGTATTTGAACAGGGTGTTTATTTAACGTTGTTGGATCACTAGTCGAGGTCACAATATTATGAAGATAGGCATAATTGAGCATCATATTTACTTGTCGCGTTAACGCTAATTTGCTTTCAACTTCAAGCCCACGAGAACGAATTTCACCTGATTGCTGATAATAATCGGGATTTCTCGGATTATGAGTTGTGACATTTTCTTGCGTTAATTGATAAACCGCTACACTGACCAGTTGAGTTGATTCAGGATTTTGATACTTGATACCCGCTTCATATTGTTTTGATTTCATGGGAATAAAGGCTTTTCCATCTGCATCAGTACCTAACACTGGATCAAAACTATCTGATGTACTTATCCACGGTGAAAAACCATTGTGAAATTGATAACTCAGACCAACACGATGGCTCCACGCAGTATTATGACTTGAGTTTGTCACACCTGAAATTTGATTATGTGTATCTAAATCGGTGGAATCATAACGGCCACTCAGTAGTAAATTCCATTGCTGCCAACGTAGATGATCTTGTAAATAATATCCATAGCGATCAAATTGTTGTTTTGTGGAAGTACGCGAAACAGGGTAAGGCTCAAAATCAGGCTTGTGATGAGACGCCCAAGGATCAAAATTAACCGTTTGAGACCCCCACCAATCTTTTGTCATATAGCCATGCTGGTAATCAAAACCTGCCATGACGGTATGCCCAATGTCCCACGTCTCTAGCTTTCCAATCAACTGTGTATCTGTTACCCATGTTTCTGATTTGCTCGGTGCTTCTTGGTAAACTGCGGTTAACAAACGATCACCAGGTAAAAATCCGCGGGTATAGTCACGGCTAATTTCAGTATCAACCTTCATAAAACGGGTGTTTTGTTTAAATTGCCACTGAGGAGTCAGTTCATATTCAAACAATGACGTTAATGATTGCTGTTTACGATGCGAATTATCATGGCTTTGATTATTATAATTTCGATTCGGATCAACCTTACCATTAGGATTTGGCAATAAGCCTAAAGCCTGAGCAGGTAACGTATTGTAATAACCCAGACGAGGTTCTTTTTGATATTGCCCTAACACGGTCCAACTTAATGCGTCATTAGGTTTCCATGTTACTGCTGGCGAAATCAGAAAACGCGTTTGACGAGAAGAGGGAATTTGCGATTCTTGTTCAAGCGCTAATCCAGAAACGCGGTATAACCATGTTTCATCCTCATTGATAGCTGATGTAGTATCAAATTTGATCCCATGATTTTTATTATTACCCGCTTGTAACTGTACTTGATGCTGAGCTTGTGCAGAAGGACGTCGTGATGTCATGTTAATCACACCGCCTGCGCCCCCTTGACCATATAAAGCAGATGCAGGGCCATGCACGACTTCTAAATTCTCTAAACTCCAACTATCAACTTGGGGCGCCCAAATACCGCTATTTCCTAACATCCTTAGGCCATCTAAATAGTAGTCAGCATCAAAACCACGCATTTTGGAATAATCAATACCACTGCCAAATGCACCAAATTTTTCGCTCACCACACCTGAGCTATAACGTAATGCCTGACTAATAGATTCTGCTGGTAAATTATCTAATTGAGCACGATTAACAACTGAAACCATTTGTGGTGCTTCTAATAAAGTGGCATCACTTTTGGTGGCTGTTGTCTGTTTTTTTGCGATATATCCATAAGGCTGAGCATCAGTTTGAGAATGTGGATCTGACGTCACAACAATCTTCTCAATATTTTCTGCTGCAAAAGCAGGGGAAGCAATACTTAGAGAAATTAAGCTAGGTAAAACAAGAGAATAGCCACATATCCAATAATTTTTTAATTGCTTATTTGGATAATGTTTTGTCTGAGGTAATAGCAACATAATGATCCCAAAAATAAAAACAAACCATGATTGACTCGTGGTCGGTAACATACACCAATGACCGACTCTCAGTCAATAAAAATGATAATCATTTTTATTTGTATTGCCGTAAAATTTGAATGAAGTCATGAGTAAAATAAAACAGGGGGAGAGTGATGAAAGGATCTCTTATTTAGCAGATATTGTGCTCTTTTTAAATAAAATATGACAATAATTATTTTATTAATCAATACAATAAAAAAGGCCTGATAAAGAGTTATCAAGCCTGTGTTTGCTTATTACTTTAATTCTGCTGTGAAATTAAAGCGTAACACCTTTTTTCGCAAGGAACTCATCATAAGTTCCTTGGATATTAGTCACTTTTTCAGGTGTAATTTCAATAATACGGTTTGCTAATGAGCTAACGAATTCACGGTCATGAGAAACAAAAACCAAGGTACCTTGATAAAGTTCTAATGCCATATTCAGTGATTCAATCGATTCCATATCTAAGTGGTTAGTTGGCTCATCCATAATCAAAATATTTGGTTTTTGCATCATTAGCTTACCAAATAACATTCTGCCTTTTTCACCGCCTGATAATACTTGGACTGATTTTTTCAGATCATCTTGAGAAAACAGTAAACGACCTAAAATACTGCGTACTGATTGCTCGTCATCACCGGGTTTCATCCATAAGCTCATCCAATCAAATACCGTCATATCTACTTCAAAATCACCCGCGTGATCTTGTGCATAATAGCCAATATTTGCGTTTTCAGACCATTTTAAACGACCTGAATCTGGTGTTAACTCACCTACAAGTGTTTTAATCAGTGTTGATTTACCTACACCGTTATTACCTAAAATGGCTACTTTTTCGCCTACTTCAAGCATGAGATTGACATCTTTAAATAGAGGAGTATTGCCCTCATAGCCTTTAGCGATATTTTCTACTTCAAGTGCATTTCGGAATAATTTTTTCTCTTGATCAAAACGAATAAATGGGTTTTGACGGCTTGACGCTTTAATCTCTGTTAATTGAATTTTTTCAATTTGTTTTGCACGAGAAGTTGCCTGACGAGATTTTGAAGCATTCGCGCTGAAACGGCTAACGAAAGATTGTAATTCGTTAATCTGTGCTTTTTTCTTCGCATTATCCGCAAATAAGCGTTCACGGGCTTGAGTCGCCGCAAACATATATTCATCGTAGTTACCCGGATGAACGGCTAATGCGCCATAATCCAGGTCAGCCATGTGCGTACAGACCATATTCAGGAAGTGACGGTCATGGGAAATAATAATCATAGTACTGTTACGTTCATTTAGCGTTTGTTCAAGCCAACGAATGGTATCAATATCCAAGTTATTCGTAGGTTCATCCAGTAACAAAATATCAGGATCAGCGAACAGCGCTTGTGCCAATAGCACACGTAATTTCCAACCGGGTGCGACTTCACTCATAGGGCCATTATGTTGTTCTAATGGAATACCTACGTTTAATAATAATTCGCCAGCGCGTGATTCAACGGTATAACCGTCCATCTCGCCAAATTTCACTTCAAGATCGGCAACACGTAAACCGTCTTCTTCACTCATTTCTGGCAAGTTATAAATGCGCTCACGCTCTTGCTTAACTTCCCAAAGTTCGGTGTGACCCATAATCACTGTATCAAGCACAGTAAATTCTTCATAAGCAAATTGGTCTTGCTTTAGCTTACCAAGGCGTTCATTAGGATCGAGAAATACGTTACCGCTACTTGGCACTAAATCGCCACCAAGAATTTTCATAAAGGTTGATTTACCGCTGCCGTTAGCACCGATTAAACCATAGCGGTTTCCGCCACCAAATTTGACAGAAATGTTTTCAAACAGTGGCTTTGAGCCAAACTGCATAGTGATATTATTGCTGATTAACAAGACGAATACTCATTATTAGTGAATGACAAAAGGTAATGGGGCCGCATTATGCCACAAGTTACCCCCATTAAGACAGTAAAGTGACGAATGTCTGTTAAGGAATTTTTGCGGTAAGAGAAAAACAGCTCATATTGTAAGTGATTGTCTATAACTAAAGTAGCAAAAAAAGAGATAACGTAAATACGCTATCTCTTAAGGGTGATCTTAACTTGAAGCGCAATAGGTTTACCCATTACACCACTACTTTGAAGGCACCAAACCCGGTTCAACCACCGCATAAACTTGGTCATCGAGAAGATCTGCTTCGAGAAGTTGGGTGACTAAACGTGCCACATCTCGGCGATTCACTAAACCGTGGATCTCTTCATATTGGTAAAGTTGAGCATTGCCTGTTTCTTCACCATGAAGTAATCCACCTGGTCTTACTATTGCATAATCAAAACGACTGGTTTGTAACCACACTTCCGCTAATGATTTTTCTCTCACAGCTTGACCAAATGCTGCTTTAGCTCTGTCAGATAATGCAATCCAACTATCGCCACACCCTAAAGATGAAACCATTAGCATACGTTGAAGGCCCATTTTCTCCGCAGTATCAATAACGGTTCGATGAGCAAGATAATCATTTTCACCGCCCATCGTTGAAATGATGTCAGCGTCTTTACCTGCTAGTGCTAAAACAGCTTCAACAGCTTTGGCATCAATCGCATCACCGATTACTGTTTTAATGCCTTTCGCTTCTAAACGTTCAGCGGCTTCTTGATTGCGCACTAAAGCCACAATAGGGCGTTGTTGTGCTACACCAATGTCAGCAATATGTGCGCCAACACCTTTACCACCCGCACCAAAAATAATCCAAGTTTTCACGTACGATTATTCCTCATTTAATTGTTGTGCTAATTGACGGAAAGCGGATAGTTGCTCAGGTAATAATTGACGATGTTCATCTCGACCTAGGAAAATTTTAAACATGGCAACGCCTTGTTGATTAAAAAATATAATAGAGGCGGTATCCATTCCCATAAATTTGCGCTCGATCATCGCAATAGATTGGCAATTTTCGGCTTTAATGTGACCGGTCATTCCTTTTTTACCGCGTAGATTGAAATAGCCATGACGATGAAACCCACTTGGTAATTCACCACTAAACTCTAAAATAACATCTTGAGTATGCACTAGCGTGGTGACATTACCCCATTTCATCACACTATCCCACAGAGTATCGAATTTCTCGCCACTCATTAATGTACGTGATGGCAAATGTCTCACAACCTCTAACAACGTTGTCGTAAATTGTGTCGCAATAGCTTCCAGTGTTCCATCAGGCTCAGTCATTAAAAATTGTTGTAACTCTGTATTCATGATGTTGTTTCCATCTTCTAATTAATATTGAGGGTAATAAAATTAACGAGGTGTATTTAACTGCAAAATGAGTTGTTGTAAGGATGTCAGTAAATTGCTTGCCCAAAATCGACCTTCATTGGTGAGCTTCATACAAAGAAAATCATCTTCAACCAGACCCGCTTGATACCATTGATTTAATAAAGGGGAGAGCAGGGTTGCTTGAGGACTTAATTTTGATAAATCAACACGTCCACATTCGATACCGGCTTGCAATTCATGACGCCAACGAAAACCGCTGTCCGTTGTACGGCTCATCATCATTAACGGTTTTTGGTTATCTGTGATTTTTTGATAATAATGGTCAAGTGATCGCTCGATCATCCATGAATAGCCATTGACTGAGCCACCCGCTCCCGAGCCAAACGCAAGGCAATCCGCCCCTTGTTTAATAAGTAAATTGTAGAGATTGCGCTCACGAGTTGTTCTAGCCCAATGACTATTACTGATCTGACGCCAACCTACGTTATCCATAAAATCACAGCCTTGAAGATAAAGTGCACGTCTTTCTATCGGAGAGGGTACTGTCACACGTTGGTTTTCGACTGCTTTTCCTAGCGGTGTATTTGGCAATAGATTTAATGCATAGAGATCGACACCATCTAAGCCGATATCATGAGCAATAGTGAGATCTTCTTGCCAATTCACAGCATTTTGCCCAGGTAAGCCAAATAATAAATCGCACACCACCGCAGCTCTATCACGTAAACAAAGCCCTTTCATAAACTTGGCGGCTTCTTCACCTGTAGAGGTTCTTGCCATTCGTTTACGAATTTTACTATTAAAGGTTTGAATACCAATAGAAAAACGGTTTGCACCTGCATCTAAACACGCATCAATACGATTATCATCAAAATTTAATACTCGACCTTCAATCGTGATTTCACAATCTGGTGCTAGAGGAAGTGATTGACGTAAATGACGGATTACACGATAGAGATCTTTTGCTGATAATGCAGAAGGCGTACCACCTCCAAAATAAACTGCATGAATAGGTGCTGATTGATAAAGCAAACTATCTGATTCAGCCGAGATCTCACGTAGTAATGCGTCGGTATAGCGCGCACAAGCTTCTTCGTAATAATTATTTTGATAAAACCCACAAAATGTACAGTGTGTTGCACAAAAAGGAATATGAATATATAACAATCGCTTACAGGCGGGTGTTTTACTCTCTAATAAGGCTTGCCATGTCGATTGTTGCTCTTCTTTCGCGATAGGTACAGAACCTCGCCAAGGCATGGTGGCGTGTCTATCTCGAAAAGGACTATCACCTTCAAGAGCGAAATGCGGCGTAAGATCGATTTCGACTGAAGATGGCATAATATGTGTTACGACTGACTCTTTCATTATTAAATCATTCCTACTTATTATTCGGTCTTATTATCTTTTACAGGATCAACGGGATAAAATTGTTGATGCAATAACTCTACAGCATCGACAATACGTGGCCCCATTCCCAAAATAAGGGATTGATCGATTTCAATAATGCGTTGATTTTTCCATGCTTGAGTCATTGACACGCCTGGAACAGAAGCGAGTCCTTCTGAAGCCCTGACTCCACCTGTTTGGTCTTTCTGGCTTTGTGTGGTAATAACAATTAACTCAGGATCAGCGGCAATAATGGCTTCTGCGCTATAGATACGATAATTTTCGTGCGTTGCAATATTTTCACCCCCCGCTAACTGAATAATGGCATCAGCGACACTGGTTTTTCCTGCAACTTGAGGAATTCCACCGCCAGGTGAAAGGAAAAATATCACTTTCACTTTTTGCTTAATTTGATTATTTTTAGCCATAATTGTGGCTAAACGCGATTGTAATGAATTAATTAATGCATCTGCTTGTGCTTGTTTATCCAATGAAATCGCTAATGTACGAATATTTTGTAGCATTAATTCAAATGTGGCGGGTGTTCTTGGTAAAGAAATCACCTTCACGTTATGTTGTGCGAGTTGACGCAATACCATTTTCGGCTCTGCGTCATCCCAAGTCACAAACGTAGAAGGGCGCAAAGACAAAATACCTTCAACACTTAACTGCTTCCAATACCCAATATGAGGCAAGTCCTGAGTTTGTTCGGGGTAAGACGTGGTTTCATCAACACCAACAACCTTATCGCCTGCATCCATGGCATAAATCAATTCTGTAATAGAACCACCCGCAATAACCCAACGTTCATTAATTTTGTTATCTTTTGCCATTAAATTAAAAGGCAGCAATAACAAACTGAGAGTAACTAATATTTTTTTCATTGTTAAAACGCCCATGTTAGACCCACTGCAGCATTAATACCTGCAGCAGGAATAGATTCATGAGCCGTTTGATAACGCTTATTTAAAATATTATTTAAATCAAAGTTGATGCGGTATTGATCGTTATGACCAAACTCACTACTTAATGAAAGGTTAACCGTTGTCCAACCCGCATAATGTTGTTTATTTTCTGGGTTACTCTTATCTTTCGCTTGCGTTGCCGATCTTAAATATAAATCTGATATTAAATTCATATTATTAAGCAGTAACACATGTTTAGCACCTACTCGCGTGGTCAATGTCGGTTCGCCCGTATCCCATGTTTTTAGTGTTGGGCTAATAAATTGACGACGTATAATATTGGCAGAAACATAAGGTGTCATTGACCAGCCTTGATATTGAGCCATCACTTCCATACCATACGTTTTCGCGCGGTCGATATTGTCATAATAGAAGTAATCTGCTCGGCCTGTTTTGCTATTTCCTTCGCAAATACGTTCTCCAGCACAAGCAGTTGATGTGATGTAATCTTTTGCTTCAGAATAATAAATAGCACTATCGATATACCAATTATTACCTTTATAACGGGCACCTAGCTCTACGTTATTAGAGTGTTCAGCCTCAAGATCATGGTTACCGTACGTGACCGCACCGCCCGCCGTTGTGTTCATAAATTGCTGAACTAACGTAGGAAACACGTAACCTTGTGCAAATGCAAGACGTAATTCAGTATCCTTAAATCCTGAATAACGCAGATTAGATGACACAATAAAAGCGTTATCTCTGACAGGATCAGAGCCTAATGTCTTATAACTTGTTCCTGTTTTGTTATGGTGAACAGTCTCATCACCATCTTGTAATTCTGATTTCAACCAATACTGTCTAGCGCCTATTGTCCATGACCAATCTTCTGCCATTTTCCAATCGTTTTGGGCAAAAACAGACACATTAGTTTGTTTGCTACGGTTATGTAACAGCGATTGTTTTTCATAATTAACGGCTGGTGGGAAACCCGTTGTACTGTTTGAAGATGTTTGGCCAACAGAGGTTTGTTTTACTTTATCTTGTTGATATTGTGCGCCTAAAATTAGTTCATTATTTGCAGGTAACGTAAAGTTTGCCTGCATAGTCATTCCATAAGTATTCTGTGTATCCTCCGACTGTGTTCGGTTTTTAACCGTTAAATTACCAATCATTGGGCTGCCTGTTGGCGTAACGACACCAACGCGGTTTTCAAATTTTCGTTCAATTCGCTGTGTATAAGCATCTATATGAAGTTTTTTAAAATAATCAGCATCAATATCATAATCATAAAATAGGCCAATTTTTTCACGCTCAAGCTTAGGCACTTTAACGCTAAACTCTTGATATTTTCCTTCATCAGCATAATAAGATTGCGTCGATAAATCATAGCGATCAAGTGAAAGCCCAAATTTATGTTTATCAACCCGATAGCCTAACCATGCGCCTTGGCCGTTATTTCTAAAGTGTGTATTAGCTAAACGTCCATCAGGGGTATCACGATCACCGTGATCGGCATAACTCCCATTAAAACGGTATTCAAAATCGCCTATTGTGCCTGACATTAACACTGACTCACGCCATCCCATTGTTGCGGAGTCATAAACAACTTTAACATTGCCACCGAAGAGCTTATCGCCACCTTTTTGGGTAATTAAATTCACCACACCGCCCATCGCTTGCGAGCCATAAAGAACTGAATAGGGGCCTTTGACAACTTCAATACGCTCTAATGCCGACTCATCGATTAAAATACCCGCACCAAAGTTTTGACCACCACGTTGATAGGTGACTTCTTGCCCATCAACTAACAACAGCACTCGTGATGAGGCTTCACCACGGATACGAATTTGTTTACGACCAGCAAGGCTATTATCGGTAACTTCAACACCAGGGATATCACGCAATTGATCCGCGATAGAAGATGCGGTTGATTGGGTTAATGATTCTTTATCAATAACTTGAATAGTAGTAGGGCTATTCCATAAAGAAGCAGCACTGCGTGTTGTCGTTACAACCAGTGTTTCCTCTTTAGGTGATACTGTATCAGCAATAGCATATTGAGAGAGTGAGAGCGTTAAAGCAGACAACACAAAGTAAGATTTAAATTGAATACACATAAGTGCGAATCCTAATGAGATCAATAATTATTATCATTCGCTTTATAATTTAACTTTTGGCATTCGTCAACCTGAAAAATAGCAAATAGAATACACCTTTGATCTAGATCAAGGTAAAAATGTGATTTCATGCAGACTAGGTGCTTAAATAAACAAAAATGGCACAAAAAGAAGGGTTTTTAAGCAAATAAAGAAAAGAGGTAAGTAAAAACACGATGTTTCTATTCTTACCTTCATTATCAATGAGCGTTAAAATAAATTACAGAGAATAAAATGCGATTAGAATACTATTCTAAAGAATTAAGAAAAACTTTAAGCAATTGATTTAAGGCCTGCTGTTCTTGTTGTGATAAACCTGCAACTAAACGCTTTTGATTATCGACGTGGGCTTCAATAACTTGATTAATTAACGTCAGGCCTTCCGGTGTTAACGAGACTAAAAAGCTACGTCCATCGTCTGGATTAACTTTACGAACAACCCAGCCTGCTTTTTCTAATTGATCAATACGATTTGTCATCGTGCCCGATGTCACCATCAGTGTTGATAACATTTCACCAGGGGAAAGGGTATACGGCTTTCCTGCGCGTCGTAATGTTGCTAACACATCAAAGCTTGGTGCATTTAAACCAAATTGAGTGAAAACTTTCTCCATTTCACGGGAAAGATGCACCGTAATATTCCCTAATCGGCCAATTAATCCCATCGGGCTAATATCAAGATCAGGGCGCTCACGTTGCCATTGTTTGGTAATTCTATCAATTCTGTCCATGCATTTATCATGTCAATTATTTATCTTGACGTCAAGGTATTATCAATTTATCTTGACCTCAAGATAAATCAGGATAGCAAATAATTTGAGTAATTTTATGAATAGATACACAACGCTTTTATTAACTGCATTAGCACCTATTGTTTGGGGTAGCACCTACATTGTGACAACGGAAATGTTGCCTGCCAACGTACCAATGACATTGGCAGCTTTACGTGCATTACCCGCAGGTATTCTATTATTAATCATTATGAGACAACTACCACAAGGGATATGGTGGTTACGCGTTATAATTTTGGGTATTTTAAATTTCTCACTATTTTGGTGGTTATTATTTATTTCAGCTTATCGTTTACCCGGTGGCGTTGCGGCAACAGTGGGGGCGGTTCAACCCTTAATTGTATTATTTTTATCTCATTGGTTATTACAAACACGTTTATCGTGGTTGTCTATTTCAGCCGCATTAGGCGGTATTTTGGGCGTGGCAATACTGATACTCACGCCTAATGCGACACTTGATCCTATCGGAATAATTGCAGGATTAGGCGGTGCTTTATCCATGGCGGCGGGTACTGTGTTAAGTCGTCGTTGGCAACCGCCGGTTACTCCTTTAACGTTTACCGCCTGGCAATTAACCGCTGGTGGTGCGGTATTATTACCCTTTGCGCTTTTGTTTGAACCCGCACTACCTTCATTAACAGGCATTAACCTTTTAGGTTTGACTTATTTAACCTTAATTGGTGGGGCATTAACGTATGTTTTTTGGTTTAGAGGGCTTGCATTATTAGGGCCAAGCGCTGTGGCGTCATTAGGTTTTTTAAGTCCACTCAGTGCTGTTATTTTAGGTTGGGCATTATTAGGGCAACAATTAACTGGCTTACAGATTATCGGTATGCTCATAATATTAGTGAGTATTTGGGGTAATCAACAATCAGAAAAACGGGAAAGAGCAAAGCTTCAATCACTTAGTTAGCATTATTGTGTTATTTTAACGTGCAATATTTAATACAGAATAACCAAGAGAGAGTTGTTATGCCTATATGGGTTGATGCTGATGCATGTCCAAAAGTAATTAAAGAAGTGTTATATCGAGCAGCAGACAGAGAAAAAGTGATTATTACTTTTGTTGCTAATCAACGATTAAGCATACCAGCATCACCTTTTTTGCGAACATTACAAGTCTCTGCTGGATTTGATGTCGCGGATAACGAAATTGTCCGTCGTACTCATAAAGATGATTTAGTTATTACAGCGGATATTCCATTAGCGGCAGAAGTCATTGAAAAGGGAGCCGTTGCTCTAAATCCGCGAGGTGAACGTTATACTGAAGCGACTATTCGTGAACGTTTAAATATACGTGATTTTATGGATACGATGAGAGCCAGCGGTATTCAAACGGGTGGCCCTGCAAGTCTAAATCAACGCGACCGTCAGCTTTTTGCTAATGAGTTAGACAAGTGGTTATTAGAGCAAAAAAGACGCGCTTAATTTCACAGGCTATCATCTCTTTAAGTAAATAAATAAAAAACGGGCATTTAATCATTGCCCGTTTTCCTTTTTAGGACAAACGCTAAGTTATTTCTTTTTTATAATGACATTAAACATAACGTTTTTTGCCTAGAATACTTGGCTTCTTTCCTTTAAAAACATGAGGGCCATCCATTGTTAATTTAAGCTCATTACCCACACGGGTTAACCAAGGCGTTGCTTCACTGCCTGCTCTTGATGTAACACCGGAAGGTTTTAACGTAATACTGTCTTGATCAATTTCAATAATACCAATGACATAGGTATAAATCATATTATTGAAAAAGCCTTTCTTATACTCACAAGAACATTCAACCACTTGATTGCCATACTCCATACGCATTGTCGGTTTTAATGACGCAACCGAAACACAACCATTATTAATAGCAGAATAAACACTGCAAACTAAAGCGACTTTCCCCCCCATTAATTGGGAAATAGCAGGGTTGATTTCAACGGTTTCACAACCGGGTTGATCTTGGCTAACACTGACCACATCCCCCGTATGGAAGACAAAAGGATCTGCATTAAAAGCGCCACTTTTATCTGGAGCTTGAATAATCGACATCTGACCATTCGGTCTTAGAATACCTATCCGAAGATCTAAATCATCGTTATCTTTGCCATCACCATTATCTATCCACGTTGCACTCACTAAAATGCGCTTAGGTGCATCACTTCCTTTCAATAAAGAAACACGGTGACTGCTTTCTGGTTTCGTCAGTTTCACCACACTTTTTTGTATATTAACAGGTGGCGCAGGTACGATAACGGGAGCGGGCTCTTCGACGTCAATACCATAAAGATTACATAATCCTGCAAGCCCTGATGCAAAACCTTGCCAAACAGAACGAACTTTATTTTGCCCGTTTCGAATATACAACTCTAAAACAATGATACCCGTTTCTTGTGAAAATGAGCTTGGCACCAATTCAATAACGTCATTATTTATCAACACTTGCGCTTTTAATTGTTGAACAACCGAAAAACCGCCAGCGCTACCATCTTGCGTCAAGGTAATGGCTATCTTGGTAATATTGGCAGGTAAACGAGATAAATCGAAATCAATACTATGAATAACCGATGAACTTTGAGTTACAGGTGCAATAAATGACGCGGCACCAGAGGCATGATGAGGAGCATTAAAGAAAACCATATCATCATCATTAACGACGTTGCCTGACTCTGTGACTAAAAAAGCAGTCAGATTAATATCAAGGTTATTGCCTGCTACATGAGAGACGTTAACTTGTCCTTTATTTTCACTTAGTGATGTATTTTCACCGGGTTGTAACATTTTGCTCATTAAACCACTCCTTGATTGATAAGACCAACTGCAAGAAATTTATGCGTTAAATGTAATAATAACTACAATTAATTATTTATTCGGTGATCTCATTCACTTTCATTTGATATCAAAAGCCAATGAATTTATTTATAATCTTAGGGAAATTTTCCCTTCAAGACGAGAGGTAATGATGTCATTTTCTAAATCTGTGCTTGCTTTGGCTGTAATGGCGGTTTCTTTTTCTGGTTATGCAGCAAAACAGGCTGATTTGATGATAGTTGACGGCACTGTTCTCACTATGGATCAGCAAAATAAAATTATTGAACAGGGCACAGTTGTCGTAAAAGAAAATAAAATTATTGCCGTAGGTGGGCCGGAACTGTCTAAAGAATATCAAGCTAATAAAGTATTAGACGTTGATGGTGATATTGTTATGCCGGGCCTGATTAATACACATACTCACGGCTCAATGACGGTATTTCGTTCATTAGCTGATGATGTTCCAGATAGACTTCACCGCTATATTTTCCCGCTCGAAAATAAGATGGTTTCTCGCGAAATGGTTAGAGTTGGCGCTAATCTTGCCAATATCGAAATGGTAAAGGGGGGCGTAACGACTTATGTTGATATGTATTATTTTGAAGATGAAGTCGCTAAAACGGTTGATAAAATGGGTAACCGTGCAGTATTAGGAGAATCTGTTATTAATTTCCCTGTTGCCGATGCGAAAACACCAGAAGAAGGTATTCAATATGCGGTAAGCTTTATTAAAGAATATAAAGATCATCCTCGCATTATTCCTGCTTTTGCGCCTCATGCGCCTTACACAAATACTACTGAAAACCTTCAGAAAATTGCTAAATTATCCATAGAACTAGATGTGCCTGTCATGATCCACTTAGCTGAAACGGATCGTGAACAAGAAGAAATTGCAAAACGCACGGGGGGTAAAAGCCCTGTTCAATATATGGCAGATATCGGAGCATTAAATAACAAAGTTATCGCTGCACATGCCATTATGGTCGATGAAAAAGACATAGATTTATTAAAGAAATATGATGTAGGTGTTGCTCATAATATCAGTGCCAATACCAAATCAGCAAAAGGGGTTGCTCCCGTTGTTGCTATGCTAGAAAAAGGTGTTCGAGTCGGTTTGGGTACAGATGGCCCAATGTCGAGTAATACACTAACGACGATGAATGAGCTAAATCTTGTTGGCAAAATTCATAAGCTAGAGAATAAAGATCGTGCGGCAATGCCACCGTTAACGGTTGTTGAGTTAGCAACAATGGGCTCTGCAAAAGTCTTGCATATGGAAGATAAACTGGGTTCGTTAGAATCAGGAAAGCTTGCTGATATCATCGTAGTTGATACAAAATCACCCAATATGGTGCCTATGTACAGCCCTTATGCAGCATTAGTTTATGGTGCAAATGGCAGTAATGTTCGCCACACCATTGTCGATGGTAAAATCTTAATGGAAGATCGCCAATTATTAACGGTCGATGAAAAAGCGATTATTAAAGAAGC
Source organism: Proteus sp. FME41 (assembly GCF_014897315.1). GTDB lineage: Bacteria > Pseudomonadota > Gammaproteobacteria > Enterobacterales > Enterobacteriaceae > Proteus. Next base: position 126,044 of record NZ_JABUYL010000005.1, read on the forward strand.
TCAAGATTTCTCTGATAAAGTACGTAAAACCGTAATCGATAGCGGTGAAGTTGTTAAATAAAAATTGATAACAATATCTTTATCCTAGGCAGTTTATTTTTAAACTGCCTATTTTTTTTATTTATTATCATCAGTTTGTTTTATCAAAATACGATAAAATAAAGCGAAATAACCGCATAATATCTCATTATAACGAAGATAATCCTGACTATTTATAACACCCTTTTTGCTAATATCAGTAATACACTGGCTTATCGTATTTTCTGTATTTCTACACCATTCTCTCTTTAAGTTTATTCTGTTATCTAATTTATGGGAGATGCAATACTATCTATGTATTCTTATGCAATAGAGCATCTCTAATTAGCCTTTTGACAATACCGCTCATCAACTACGGATAGAATAAAAATGATGATTAAACCGAATAAACTCACTCTGTCACTGCTTACCTTATCCATAATTAGTGTATCTAGCGCTTTTGCTAATGAACCTAATTCAATAGCCCTGACTAAAACGCTTTATCAGGATATAAAACTCAATCAAGCAACGATTTTTTTGCGTGGTGCCGAACTTGAAAATAGCGTAACACTGGATTTACCCGCGGGACAAAGTGAAGTTGTTTTATCCAATGTTGCAAATAACATTGATCAAAGAAGCCTATCAGTTAGCCTTGATAATGACGATATTATTATTAATACCATAAACGTTAAAAAAATACCGATTGCCCCTAATTACCCAGCCACCATTACGACATTAATGGATAAACAAAAAGAGATTAATAAACAAATTGAAGTATTAAACATCAACATTAGCGTTGGTGATGAACAAATTATTTTACTGAAAGATCAATCCTTTTTTGGTAATGGTGAAACGCAAACATTAGAGCAATCATCACAAAAATTTGATTTTATTAGTCAAAGAATGACTTCTATTTTAAATCAACAAAAAACAGCACGTGAAGAAATCACTAAATTGGCCGAACAACTAGAAGAAATAACTCGCCAATTAGAGATTGAATTGCCCGTTATTGCCGAAGAAAAAACGCAAATTATTTTATCCTTAGGTACATCAAAAAATCTCACGAGTAAAATGCGGATTTCCTATATAACACCAGATGCAGGATGGTCACCCGCTTATGATATTCGAAGCCAAGGAATGGATAAGCCAATATTACTCACCTATAAAGCGGATGTGATTCAAAATACAGGCTTAAATTGGGATAGTGTTAAGCTGGTTTTAACATCCACCAATCCGTCACTCAATATTACGGCTCCTGCGTTATCACCTTGGTATTTATCTCTTTATAATGATAATTCAAAATTTAGAAAAGACAGTATGAGAATGGCGATGCCTGCACCAGCCGCAGTTATGGAAGAAAATGTTTCAGACCTAACTCGAGAAAAACAAATAAACAAAGGAGTGACTCGATATGTTACGACGAATAATAATGGAATTAATTTAAGCCACGCTATCGCGTTACCTTACACCTTAAAAAATAGCACCGAGCCTAACACATTGGTCATTAACCAAAAAGAAGTCACCGCGGATTATCGCTATTTAACCACACCGAAATTAGTAGAAGAAGTTTATTTACAAGCTGAAATTAAAGATTGGGAAAATTTAAACTTACTTAATGGTCGTGCAAATATCTACTATATGAATAGCTTTGTGGGTAATAGCTATATTAATACGAATGAGCTTGAAGAGTTACTTAATATTCCGATGGGGATAGACAAAAACATTCAAGTTAGCCGTATTAACAACGAAAAAATAAGAAAAGAACCGATATTTATTGGTACAACGATTGAACAAAAAGAAAGTTATACCATTAAAGTAAGAAATACATATAACACACCAGTAAAAGTGACAATTTACGATCAATTACCGCTTAGCCAAGAAAATAACATTAATGTGGCAAATGCTAATTATAAAGAGGGTGTGCTGGATAAAGATACCGGTGAGATAGAATGGAATATTACGTTGGATGCAAAACAAGAAAAATCATTACCATTAAATTATACGCTTTCTTATCCTAAGAATAGACAAGTAATGGGACTATAATGGCGTCAATTTAGATTTAGGAAGGAAAATAGAAAAGGGTGCAATAGCACCTTTTTCTTTTTTAAATAAAAACCACTTTTATTTTGATTAAAAAAATTAAATATCATTTTCATTTTTTAAAATAAAATCTAATTGTGCAAAAGGTGAAAAGCCTGCTTTTTCTGCTAAAATAAGTGACGATAAATTATCTAATTGGCAACGGTATTGGGGTTGATAACCATCATTTAAAATAAGTTTACATAATGCTCTAATCAGTAATTTCGCGAATCCTTGCTGGCGATAATCTGGATGTGTCAGTATCCCCATATCAGCAAATAGAGAGTCATCCCATGGGTATGCACTGGCTACAGCGATTAGCTTTTCTTGTTCAAACAATCCCATCACTCGCCAGTGATTTAATTCAACATAAGCACCGTCTAAATCTTCTTCACTATTTTGTGAGCAAAACTCATCAAATAACAATTTATCTGCTTGTGTTAATCTACGCGCAGCATGGAAAAATGGGTTATTTTGTAATTTTTCACATTCTATTTCAGATAAATAAAAAACCTGATCAGCGCCATACCAATTAAAATCATCATGATTTAGGCGAGCTAATAATGCTTCACTTGAAGCGGGTGGATGACTTTTTAAACCGAGTTGTTCAATTAAAGTTGGTGAACTACTAAATAAATTTACCTCAGCCGTTTTTAGCCATGACATGCTGTAATCTTCATCTAATTCAGAATAGCTAAATAAACTAAAAGTAGGTGAGTTAACAACCGACTCACCCAATTGAAATTCATTTTTCCAGTAATCGATGATCATGATATTTTCCATCATATTCTCTATTTGCGCCGACTAATTAAGTAAAATTTTTGCCACTTCAGTTGCAAGTAAATCAATATCATAGTTTTCACGATTAGATAGAACTGTGATAGTGAGTTTTGATTGAGGGAAACGCATAAAATAGGTTGACGTTCCCATCCATCCCCCTGAATGTTCAAAACTTATTTCACCCAGAGAATGATTAATAAAAAGGCCAAATCCATAAGCTTCATAATCAATTACTGGCTTACCTTCACGCGTAGAATGAGAAAAAGGCTGTGTCATTTTCGCAATAAGCTCAGCACCGCCCACTTTTGCCGTACTAAAGTTTTCACCCCATTTCATTAAATCGTTCGCACTTGAATGCACGGCGCCATCACCGGTATGTGTCCAAGGGCTTTCTGATAATTCATAGTTTCCTTGCTCATTTTCCACATATCCAGACACAATAGGATTTATTGTAGGGTATTCTTCAACAATAAATGTATCGTTCATTTTTAATGGTGCAAAGATACGTTCTTGAGCAAAAACTGAAAAGGGTTGTTGGCTGACTCGTTCAATGATCTGAGACAGCAAAAAATATCCGGTATTGTTATATTCAAATTTACTGCCAACAGGGTAGTAGGTCTTGGTTTGCTTTACAATATCAGCAAAACTTTCTTCTGGCGTAAGTGGCGTTGTATAAGAAACACCTCGCTCAAACGCTAATTCCATATAATCAATTAACCCACTGATATGGAAAACCAAATCACTCACAGTGATCTCTTTGGCATATTCACCTAATTCAGGTAAATAAACCAGAATGGAGTCATCAAGTGACAACTTTCCATCTTTAGCTAAAAGCAATATGGAAAAAGCAGTAAATTGCTTTGAAACAGATGCTAAATTAAAGACACTATTTTCATCAATTAATTGATTTTTAGTTATATTTGCAAGACCTTTTTGAGCTTGGTATATAACACCATCATCAAAGCGAGCCCGTATAATAATACCGGGCGTATTCTCAGAAATAGGGCTTACTAACTGCACAATCTTATCTTGCTTACTATTATTTTTTATATTTTTCATTGTGTTACTCTTATTACTGCTAACATATCATCCCCATCGCTATCCATACCTACCTCTTCAAAACCAAAAGAGGCATAGAATGTTTTAGCTACTGGATTTAATGGGTTATAACAGATTTCAATATCATTAATTTCTTTATCTTGCTTAATTTCATTTAAGGCGAGCTGAAGGGCATTTCTGCCTAATCCTTTGTTTTGGTGTGCTTTATCTATCATAAAACGCCAGATAGCGGTTTTATGCGGGTTCTCTTTTACCCACATAAAAAAGCCAACTGGTTTATCTGATAAATAAATGCCTCTAACAACATAGCTTTCGTTATAAGCCGCCTCAACTAAAGACCACATATTAGAAGCAATATAGTCTTCTTGATATTCTTCTACCTCAAGTAAACTAATTTCTTCATAATTATCTGAAGTAATACGTTTTAAACTAATATCCATTGTATTCTCTTTTAAATCACTAAAAGCTCATCGTTTATTATCAGCGATAAAATTAAAGAAATATTAAGAGAAGATTTAGATAGCACAATAGGGCACATTATTTTATTTATTATGAATATTGAAATAGAAAAATAGCAATAGGCAAGTGTTAAGGCAGTAAATAATCATAAAAGCACTGTATTTAAATGTGTTCTAGAATAAATCAATTTATTAGCGTGTATTTTTCTGCATAAATTGGTGAACACTGTTTTTTATTGTTTCTCTTAGCCACAACACTTTAGAATTATATGCATGCCGCTTATGCCACAATAAAATAAATGAGATATCTAGTTGTTCAGAAACGCTGTGTGGCAATGGTATAGGTAGCGTAACTAAATTAGGTAAAACTCTAGAAATATAATGTGCACAATACCCAGGTAAACAAGTAATAAGCTCATGATTAGGTTGAGAAATTGTAAATAAGGTTTGCTCAAATGACGTATAGGTTATAGCGACATTACGTAAACGTCCATGTTCAGCCAAAATATCATCTAATGCCCAATGTGCTCGTTTATCATATTCTGTTGAAATGTGAGAATAGCGCAAAAATGTCTCTAAATTCCAAGGTTCTTTAAGTAAAGGGTGATCTTTTCGTACATAGACTAACGGTGTATCACAAAAAAGCTCTTCACAGTCAATGACTTCTGGTAATAAATGTAATGCTTCTTTAGAGCCTGAATAATATTCACGACCTAAAAAAGCAATATCAGCGTCACCATCAATAATGCTTGATAAAGAGTTATATTCCCAATTTCGTATTTGAACCATTGATTGTGGATAATAATTCAATATTTGCAAAGGAAATTGAGTTAGCATGACTTGATGTAATGGCGATTCTAATATTAAGCTGAAATGGACACCTTTAGGCGTTTCACTGTTTTGTTTACCTGCAATATGATTCCCAATATTAATAAAATCAGAAAGTGACTCTTCAATACTTAACGTTAACGGCGTCGGTATTAGCCCCTGAGGGCTACGAACAAAAAGGGGATCATCAAACCAAATCCGCAACTTAGCTAGCGCTTTACTGACTGCTGAAGGTGAAATAGATAACCATTTCGCCGTTAAAGTTACACTGCGTTCTTGCAAAAGAATCTGAAAAATAACCAATAAATTCAAATCAATTCGATGTAATGGCTTATGCATCACAGTTAACCTTTTGTCGTTGTTCTGAAGATTGGAAAATATGCAAAAAAGCGAAACCAATAATACAACTTGCTGATAAGACAACCATCAACATATTTATTGCAGAGACTTCTAACCATCCCATAATCCAAATATAGAGAGACGCAAAGCTTAATTGAGAAATCCCTAAAATAGAGCTAGCAAGCCCAGCTTTTCGGCTAAACGGAGAGAGCGCTTGACTCATTATAATACCAAATAGCAATGCAAACCCTGCACCACACAATGAAAATGAGACAAAGAACCAATGAGGATCGCTATTTTTCCCAATAAATATAAAAATAGCCGCACCTAAAAAACAGAATAACCCAGTATACAAAATAACTTCATAACGAAATTTTGATAATATTTTAGGCATTAAAAAAGATGTCACCATACTGATCAAGGAAAGCAATGTTATTGCTGTTGAATATTGCCCTGTGGTGTAGTGCATCTGCTGCATAATCACAATGGGTGAAATATTAACATAAGTAAGAATAACGCCCATTCCTAAACATGAAATAAGTAAGCGACTTAGAAAAAAGCCATTTAAAAACGACTCGTTATCGACAATATTCACTGTCATTAAGTTATTTTCTTTTTTAGTAATAGCTTGTGGCTTTGGTTTTGTCTCTTTTATCCAAAAACAGCAATATACAAAAACAAATAATGAATAAGTTGCCATTGCATAAAACATCATCGGCCATTCAAATTGCAATAAAATTAAAAATCCAAAAACAGGGGCCAACACAGGAATAATACAGGTTATCCCATTTATCATAGAAAGCACTTTTGCCCGTTGTTGTTCAGCTAATGTGTCTCGTAATATCGCGAAGGTCACAACATAACAAAAACCGGCACCGAATCCTTGAAATACACGAGCAACTAAAAATCCGTTTTCCGTTACCGAAATTCCCGCACTCAATGAAGCGAATAAAAAAACAACCGTTCCAAATAACACAACGGGTTTACGCCCTAAATTATCACTGCACCATCCTGCAATAAACATGGATGACACCATGCCCATTAAATAAATTGAAAAAGCCTGATGCAATGTCGTTTCAGACGCACTTAAGTCTTTAGCTATTGCTGGTAAGCCTGTTAAATACAGATCAACACCAAGGGGATAAATCAACACTAAACAAAAGCTAAAAAAGATATATTTTGTCATCCAACCACCTCTTTTATTCTGATAAAGAGGCATTTTAGTCGTCAACGAAACGGAAACCTAATGACAAAAAAGCAATCTCTAATTTCCATTTTGGAAATATCATGGGGATTTTATTGTTAAGGTTTTTTAGGAATATACACTAAAATTCGATTATATTTTTCTAAATCAAACGCTAATGATGTGTATTCATAACACACTTTTTTATTATTAAAATTCAATGTTCTTAATCCATCGCAAGGTGGATATATCTCATGTTTTTCCCACATACGTTTAAATTCAGGTGATGAACAACTTAATGTGGCAATTAATTTACGAATATTAGGATCATTTTTTGTTCTAGCATGATCACGTCGAAAACTCGCTAGCAACCGTTCTGCAATATTATCCCAATCATCAATACGCGTTTTATAGCGAGGATCCATAAACAACAAGTAAAGATAATTGCGATTTTCAGCACTGTAGTCTGAAAAATGAAAATAGGCGTCTGCTTTCTGATTATAGGCTAATACATCCCAATGTAGATTTAATACATAACAGAGATAATCGGGTGGAAAATCAGCCAAAATTCGTAAAATCGTAGCTGGAACATGATGTTCTGTTATGCCAGTCTCTGTGGGCTCTCGCATATGTGATAATAAATAAAGATGTTGTCTTTCGGCATTATTTAACCGTAACGCAGTGGCTAAGTTATCTAAAAATTGACTCGATACCCCAATATCTCGCCCTTGTTCAAGCCATGTGTACCACGTTAATCCCACGCCGGAGAGTGCGGCAACTTCTTCTCGACGTAATCCGGGTGTGCGCCGACGCCCAGCGCCAGGTAATCCCACTGTTTCGGGTGAAATACTTTGTCTTTTAGTTCGCAAAAAATCCGCGAGTTCAGGGCGAGTTCGTTTTCTTTCAGTCATAGCCTATTGCTTTTAGTAATAGTATAAATGGTTAAATTGTATCAGGATAAATTACTTATTATAGTCTCATTTCTTTAATCATTGAGATAAGAAATGAACAAACAACAACGTATTGCTTTATTTGTCCTGCTATTAGCTGGATTTGTTACCATTTTTGATCTATTTGTCGTCAATGTCGCCATTGTGAATATTGAGCGGACACTCAGTGCAACCTTAACAGAGCTTACATTAATTATTGTAGGGTATGAGCTAGCCTTTGGTTTATTATTAATTACAGGAGGGCGATTAGGCGATATTTACGGTCGTCGTACTCTTTATCGTATTGGCATGTTTGGCTTCACTTTAACATCAGTATTATGTGCAGTTTCTCCGAATGCCATTTTCCTTGTTATCGCTCGTTGTCTACAAGGGTTAACAGCCGCATTATTATTTCCTCAAGTCTATTCAAGTATTCGCCTTAATTTTGATGAAGTACAAGCAAAAAAAGTGTTTGGTTTATTAGGAATGACACTAGGATTAGCGGCAATTGCAGGGCAAGCCCTAGGTGGGCTTTTAATATCACTTAATCCTTTTGGACTTGAATGGCGTACTGTTTTTTTAATTAATCTTTTTATTGGCATTATTGCATTAGTACTTTCACACCATTTAACCCAAAGTGATAGGCTAGCTTATATCAAACTAGATATTGGTGGCGTAATTCTGTCTGCTTTGAGTATCTCTCTCTCATTATTCCCTATTTTAATGCTACCTATATGGGGATGGCCATTACACAGCACGCTACTTTTTCTTATCGGATTAAGTTTATTAAGCGTTTTTCTTTACTATGAAAACCGATTAAAACACCAAGGAAAACAACCACTCTTTGATCCGATATTACTAACCAATAGCCCATATGTTATTGGAATAGGGGTTGTGGTCTGTATTTATGCAACGTCGTCAGCTTTTCCAATGATGATGTCAATATTATTACAAAGTGGTTTTAATCGTAGCGTTTTAGATTCAGGATTAATCTTTGTTCCAGCCAGTATTGGATTTGTTTTGTCATCATTATTAACCCCTAAATGGGTGAAGGAATATGGTGAATATATAATCTATTTGGGAGCTATTTGTTATACCTTAAGCTATCTCTTTTTAATTTTTGGTATTTATTACCTAATTTCACCCGAAAATAGCACTTGGATTACACCATTTCTATTCTTCGTCGGATTTACACAAGGTATGGTAATGACGCCAATGCTTAATTTAGTTTTAGCTAAAGTTAAACCCGAATTTGTTGGTATTGCATCAGGATTAACGGCGACATTGCAACAAGTTGGAGCAGCAATAGGGGCAACATGTGTTTCTATTATTTTACAATTTAGCCTTAATCAGCCCATCTTAAACAATACTATTGAACAATATAAAATTGCCTTTAGTTTTAGTATGACTTTCAATTTTCTTATGGCTATAGCCGCCTCGTTACTACTAAGAAAAATAACAGTTAAAACAAATAATTAAATCAACCTAGCCTTATTATTCGCATTTAATAAGGCTAGATAAAAAAATCTTTTATTGTTATCTTTTCTTTTAATAATCCGATTTTTTGCGCTGGCACTTTGCCATCTTGAGTAAGGCAATAATTATAATAAAAACTATAAATAGATAATAATAATTTTACTGTATTGGGAGATAATCTCTTTAAAAAAGACTCAGGAAATTTATCTTTAAATGATTGAATAAATAATTGGCTATAATCAAGCGAAGGCATTATTGCAGTGTAAAAATGGATATCATTATTTTTATTTAATCCTAAATTACACAAATAAAATAATTCTTTTTTATCTGGAGATATAAATTCATACCATTTATTATTCCACCAACCCAGGGTATAACTCCCTTTATAATTAAATTCTGATGTTAAACGAGAACCATTTGAAACAACATAATAGAGATGAGAGTGTTTTTTCTTTATTTCTTTTCCATACGCCACCATACATCCACCACGAATAAAGCTATCATGATAAATAAAATGATGTTGAATATTTACTGGTAGAATAAATTTTAATTTAAGAAAATGAAAGTGTGATAAAACAACGGGCTCAATGATATGTTCAGAACATGTTTTATCTGTGTATTGAATTTGTCCAAAACTTTTTCTGCTATTTATTTGCTCATATCGCATAATAATATTATCAAGTAATACTCCCTGAGTATTATCTAATATTTCTTTTTTAGTATTATTATGATATTGGCTATCAGAACTTACTAATATCTCACTCCAATTAACACTAGGAAGAAAAACATAACCTGTTTTTGAACAACAGGTTATCATACCAAAAAGTTCATTAGAAAACCCTTTTGTGGCATTGTTCCGACAATTCAAAGTAAATACATTCGTTTGTAAATCATAGCTTCTACTTTTTTCTAAATATTGCTCATATTTTCGTATTTTTATTTCTATTAATTTTTCAATAGTAGAAAGTTTTCGATAAAATAAAGCCGGAGTAATACCAAGAGTTTTTATAATATAAGTTGGAATTTGCGCTTCCAAAATAAATAACGTCATTATTTTATTAAAAAGATTCTTTGAATCTATACTATTTTTAAGTGAAAAAACCGTATTACAACATTTACATTGATAGCGCGTTGTTCCTTTTGCTGTTTTTCCATAAAGTACTTTTTCTAATGAATCACAGTGTGGGCATTGTTCATTAATGTTTAATTTAAAAAAATCAACATAAGGATTTAATAATATTTTGATATCTTCATTATTAATTAACACACTGCTGCCACCACAACGACTACAATAAACAGCAGGAAAACCCAGTTTAAAAGAGGGGATCACATAGGCGTCTTCTACCACTTCAGAAAAGTGTTCACAACCCTCTGTTTTACATACATTAACATTAATTTCTTTTATTATTTTCATCAGTTCTTGCCACGAAAAACCAACACAAAATGATAATAACATAATTCCACTAAACGTAATGCTAACGCACTGTGATAGTTATCATATTTTTAACACGTCAGGTGTTATTAACTAGATACCGAACATCAACGACGTTAATTCAGTATTCTCATTATTACAGGATATTATTATGAATAAGCCCATTCTTATATTGCCTCTTTTAATTGGTACATTATTAGGCAGCTCTTCTGTATTTGCTCAAGAAATTACCATTTATCACACTAACGATTTACACGCAAATGCGGTTCCTTTTAAAGCACCTTATGTCAGCAAAGATAGATTAGTCGGTGGTTTTGCGAATATTGCCACTCTCGTTAAAGATGCAAAAAAGAATGATCCCGGTGTTTTATTTTTTGATGCCGGCGATTATTTTACAGGGCCTTATTTAAGTACCTTAACGCAAGGTGAAGCCATTATCGATATTATGAATGAAATGTCATTTGATGCAGCTTCCGTGGGTAATCATGAATTTGACCACGGTGTTGATAATATGGTTACACAGCTTAATAAAGCCAAATTTCCTGTCCTTTTAGGTAATGTTTTTTATGAAAATAATGGAAAAGCTGTATGGAATAAACCTTACATTATTTTAGAAAAAGAGGGCGTTAAATTTGGTGTAATCGGATTACACGGCAAATTTGCATTTTATGATACTGTTAATAAAGATAAACGGGAAGGGGTAGAAGCAAGAGACGAAGTTGAATACCTTAATAAATACCTTAATGAACTTAAAGGAAAAGTAGATATTACAGTATTACTTGTTCATGAAGGTGTTCCTGCCAGACAATCAAGTTTTGGCGCTACCGATGTCGCTCGCATGCTACAAAAAGATATTGAATTAGCACAGCAAGTTAAAGGATTAGATATTTTAATTACTGGCCATGCTCATGTAGGTACACCAGAACCAATTAAAGTAAATGATACATTGATTGTTTCTACGGATGCTTATGGCATTAATGTTGGAAAATTAGTTTTAGATATCAACGATAAAACTAAAAAAATTGATAGCTATAAAGGTGAGTTAGTTAATATTTTTGCCGATGAATACAAGCCTGATCTTGATACACAGAAAAAAATAGAAGCATGGACTAAAAAATTAGATGAAATAGCACAACAAAAAATTGGTAATACAAATAAAGAACTTACCCGTTCTTATGGAGAGTCTTCTGTCATAGGTAATTTAATTACTGATGCATTTTTGATGACAGATAATCGAGCTCAAGTTGCTTTTGTAAATAGTGGTGGTATTCGTACTGAGATACATAAAGGTAATATCACGATTGGGGATATTATTAGTATGTTTCCATTCCCAGATGATCTTACTTATATGGAATTAAGTGGTAAAGATTTACGAGAATTAATGAACCACTCTGCAAATTTAACCAATGGTGTATTGCAAGCCTCAAGTGGTTTTGAAATGAAGTATGACAGTTCAAAACCACTTAATGAGCGTATTGTCTCCGTTTCAATTAATGGAAAGCCTATCGACAATAATACCTATTACCCCATTATTGCTAATTCTTTCTTAGCAAGGGGTGGTGATGGATTTGCCGCCTTTACTCAAGGCAGAAATGCTAAAGATATTCCTAACACCAGTGCCGCCACTGCGGTTATTGAATATATTAAGCAAAAAGTGACAATAGAAATGCCAAAAGAAGAGCGAATTATTGATATTTCAACCACAAATTAAGTATAAATAATCCATAATCCCATCATTTAATGCCATTAATGGACTCACCATTAATGGCATATTTTGTCTTAACTATAAAGAGTATCTCTAATCTGTATGAGTATTGTGATATCAGATAAAACTGAGCTAATCTGCTGATATACTCATATTTATTTTGTTATTCATTTTTGTTTTGTAGAGATATTCCTATGCCATGGACTTTTTCACATCCTTCAATTGTTTTTCCATTAAAACAGACTCGAATAGGTAAATACCTTAATTTACCTGCATTGATTGTGGGAAGCACCTCACCTGATTTGCTTTATTCTTTTGGTTTATATCAGTCCGCAACAACAGCACATGATTTATTCGGTTGGTTTTATACCGCATTTCCTTTCTGTATCTTTGTTTTTATCTTAAATTATTTATTCAGAAATCCATTAAAATATGTATCACCCATACCTTTATATGATCCTATAAAATTCAATCTTCGGACGTTAAGCCTATTTGTTTTATCTTTATATATTGGCGCATTAACACATATTGTATGGGATTCATTTACTCATGAAACAGGAACAGCAGTCCGATTCTTTTCTGTGCTACAAGCACAATTATTGCAAGGCATGACAGACAGTCAAGAGATTGCAATTTATAAATTACTGCAACATTTAGGCTCTATCTTAGGGTTACTTTATCTTTGCTGGAAATACATTCAATATCAACGTAAGCAAGATCTTCAAATACAAAAAGAAAATCGTATTAAGCTATATCGTTTAATGGGGATTGGTTTATTCTCAGGATTATGTGCGTTACCTTTAGCATTACAGTATTCAAATAAAGGCGAGGGAATTAATCTTAATCGGTTTATTTTCTTGGAACTTTCTTTAACTGTACCTTTTTTCTTTGGCTTAATAATAGTCTTAGGATCACTGTTATATTGTATTAAAAATAGACAAGACATCTTATAGTTCAGGCTAAGACTAAACTTGAACCAGTAAATTAATAAAAAGCCTCTGTGTGAAATCAACTGACAGAAGCTTTTTATATGATGCATATAGTGTGTATTTTATACAGAATGTCTTTGTGATTTATTAGCGTTTAAACCACGCCACGACCTCGTCATAACGCCCTTGGTAAATAATTTTATCTTCCTTTTTACTTAATTGATAACGATACATAGGATCGTAATACTCTTTAAGTAAAGGTGTTAGCCAGGAGAAATGCACTTCAGTATTCGCTTCTTTTTTCTGTATTTCTAGTGCGTTATCTAACAATTGAGTTAATTCAGCGGCACGTTGAGAACCTAATCGACGACGGATTGCAAATAAACCATGATGTAAATAATCACTGTAAGCCTCCCAGCCTTTATCTTCTCCATACGCTTCCATAAAATCGTGTGTCATGCGATCGAAATACTCTGCTTTTAATCGTTCAATTCGCTGCTCTAAGGGATCATCAACAACAACGATTGATGCTTCTGCCATTTTAGCTCGTAAGCATTCAGGCAATCCATTGGCACCAATAGCACGGCCTTCATCCTCTAACACCCAACGTGTGTATTTTTGTGATTTCTTCAACATTTCAACACCAAGATGGTTTTCAAATGTAGCTTGAGGAAATTGATCTTCAACAGTGCGACCAAAAGATGAACCTCGATGGTGTGCAATACCTTCAAGATCAATACCCTCAGGTAGTGAACGCACTAAAGTTGTTTTTCCATTACCAGTACATCCACCAATAAGAATAATAGGGCGCTGAACGAATTCATTTGTCATCTCAATAACAGTCTGCCTTAACGCCTTATATCCCCCTTCAATTAATGGAAAATCTATACCTGTTTCTTTAAGCCATTGCTGAACAATATGAGAACGCATTCCGCCACGAGCACAGCAAATATAACCATTGGGAAATTGCTCACAAGCTTCACGCCAAGCAGCAATACGATTATCACGAATTTCACCACTAACCAATTGATGCCCTAAATCAACCGCTTTTTGTGAGCCTTGTTGTTTATAACAAGTCCCCACGGCAGCACGTTCTTCATCATTCATTAAAGGTAAATTAATCGCATTAGGGAGCGAGCCTTGATTAAATTCAATAGGCGCACGCACATCAATAATAGGTGTGTTATTAGCGAGAATATGTCGAATATTTTGAGCAGAAAACGCTGATTCCATAATAAAAATTGTTATATCTAGTCAGGCTGAAAGATTGACCACTATACTCTTAAGAGCATGTAATGACACGCGTTGATAGTTTGTTTTATTAAATTATAGCGTGTTATTCCTAACAAGATTTAACTACCAATAAATGATAAGCAGTTATATTCATTTTCAAAAAAGATAAATACGCCACACATCAACCCTGTGGCATATCTAAAATTAATAATACCGATGTGTTACCACTGCTTAATATTTTTATCTTCTTGTGTGACTGAGGTTAACTTGGCTAATAAAGGCAATAATTTATGCTTGAAGTCATCCATAAATGTATAAATAACTGGCACAAACAATAGGCTTAATAAGGTTGAACTTATTAAGCCCCCAATAACCGCAATAGCCATTGGCCCTCTGAAACCCGCATCTGCTCCTGTCGTTAAAACAAGAGGGATCATGCCCGCAATCATCGCAAAGGTTGTCATAATAATGGGTCTAACACGCTCTTGACCCGCCTCTAAAATTGCTTTTTCACGACATAATCCCGTACGTTGTTTTTCAAGAATAAATTCAACTAATAAAATTGAATTCTTAGTAACAATTCCCATTAACATAAGAATGCCAATAATGACGGGTAGATCAATCATCGCACCATATAAAACAAGAGCAATAATAGCGCCACCAATAGAAAAGGGTAATGCAACCAAAATCGTTATTGGCTGCACAAAATCCTTAAATAATACGATTAATATTGCAAGCACTAACAGTATGCTAAAAAGCATCGTTGAACCAAAGCGTATTAACATATCATTCATATATTCTGTATCACCATACTCTACTTGTGACACGGTATGCGGTAATTGTTGATATTCAGGAAGAGCCATAACTGTTTCTATCGCCTCACCTAAACTAATACCATCAAGATTACCTTCGATCGCTATTTTTCTTTGGCGGTTGATCCGCTCAATTTGTGAAGGCCCATCACCTGAATCTATTTTAGCCACTGTTTTAATCGGAACAGGGGGCTGTCCACCACTATTCACATAGAGATTATTAAGTAATTCAATATTGTCTTGTTGATATTCTGGTAGGATAACCTGAACAGCCAACTGCCTATCTGGTAGATTAAATTTAGCACTACGAGAATTTGCCTCTCCCATGGTGGCAATACGTAATGTATTCGCAATCTCTTCGACATTGATTCCAGTTCGACCTAAATTATCAAGTTTAGGTGTAACAATAAGTTCTTTACGCAATAATGGCTTAACAACCTGAATATTATTAAATCCTGATAACGTTGCTATTTTATCGGTTAATTTTTGTATTTCTCTATCTAATTCTTCAGCATCATTCCCACTAAAAACGAGTGAAAACTCTTTATTACCGCTGCTGTTACTGAATGAAAATTTAATATCTGCGCGCTGATTAAAAAGTATTGTTACTGCTTGCTCAAACTCTTTTTGTGATAAAACACGCTCATTAGGTTCAGATAACGTAAGAATTATCTCGCCTTTATGTTGAGCAATACCATCAGAGTCATCAGCAATACCTGCAATAGTATAAATAGACTTAATCTCCGTTCTCTCTTTTAATAAACGAGTTAACTGATTAATCTCTTTTTGTGTCTGTTCAACTGGAGAGCCAGGCGGTAATTCAACACTAATTTGACTAATACTAATATCACCTTCAGGCATAAAACCGACAGGTAATAAGCTAATAGCAGCCATTGATCCAATTAAAAAACTGAATGCCATGGATAATGCCACTTTTCGGTGTTTTAAGGTTAATGATAAAAAATGCGTATATTTATCAACCCAGCGCGGCATTTTGTGTTCTTTACTTTTAGTCTGAGGCAACAAAATATAAGCTGCCATTAACGGTGTTACTAAACGAGCAACCAACAAAGAAGAAAGTACAGCAGCGCAAACAGTGATACCAAACGGAATAAAATATTTACCAACAAACCCACCCATAAAACTAACAGGAAGGAACACGGCAACAATGGTTAGAGTAATAGCCACTATCGCAAAACCAATCGCATCTGACGCTTTTAATGCAGAGAGATAAGGACGTTCACCTCGTTCTATATATTTTTGAATATTTTCAATTTCGACAATGGCATCATCTACCAAAATACCAATAACCAGTGTTAACGCTAATAACGTAATACTGTTTAAACTATAATCAAAAAGCAGTAAAACAAGGAATGTCGGTAATATAGATAGTGGAAGTGCAATCGCTGCAATTAATGTTGCTCTCCCACTTTTTAGAAAAAACAAAACGATAATAACCGTTAAGAAAGCTCCTTCAATTAATGTTTTTATCGTTAAATGATAACTAGACTCAGTATATTTTACTGTTGATGAAATAAGCTCAATATTAATATCTGGGTTAGCTTCTCTTAGTTGTGCCAATACCTTTTCAACATTGTCAGCAACGACTGTATCACTAGAACCTTTTGTTCGATATATAGCAAACCCAACACCATCATTACCATTAAGTTGAGAAATAGATTTAGTTGATTTTTGCCCATCATAGATATTGGCAACTTCACCTAATTTGATCCATTGCCCATTATCAGTCGGTAATAGAATATTTTTAATTTCCTCAACACTCTGTTTTTCACCTAAAACACGGATGGTGTGTTGCAGTGTATTATATTTGGTACTTCCTCCCGCTGAATTCTGGTGAACACCTCGCAGAAGCTCATTAATAGTCGTAATAGGAAGTTGTAATGCGGCTAATTTTTGTGCATCAGGTTCGACACGAATAACGCGCTCAACATCACCTAAGCGCCTTATTTTTTGTACTCCCGAAACCATTACGAGTTGTTTACTAATAGTATCATCGACATACCATGATAAATCGGTTAATGACATCGTTGAGGAAGAGACCATATAACGTAAAATTGCACCACCTTCGACATCTACACGACTAATTAACGGCTCATCAATAGTTTGAGGTAGCTCACCTCTAATTTGCACAATTTGTTCACGAACGTCATTCGTTGCTATATAAGCATCAATATTTAAGTCAAACTCAATAACCGTTGAAGAAGCACCTTCACTAATTGAAGAAGTGATATGACGGATCCCCGGAATACCTGAAACAGCACGTTCAACACGCTTTGTTACTGCATTTTCTAATTCAGTAGGCGATGAACCATCCTGTGTAATGGTGACGGTCACAATAGGGAATGTAATAACCGGATTTGCCGTAACCGGTAATTGAATAAATGAAAAAATACCGGCAATAGTCAGTACCAAAAAGATAACAATGGTGGGAATTGGTTTGGTTATCGCCCATGAAGATAATTGTAATTTCATTGAATATCCTTCATTGGAACTACAAGATCACCTTGAGATAAAAAAGCTTGAGCATAAGCCACAACCTTAAGATCAGTAGATAATGGGCTTAATATTTCTACTCGCCCATTATGAACGCCACCAATATCAACAGGTTGAATTTCAATTCTTTTATCATGATTAACAATAAAGATATTCCGAATGCCATTAGCTTCAGTTCTGATTGCACTATACGGAAGCGTCATTCTCTGTTGTGGCTGTTGGGTATAAATCATGACACCCATTTCACCAATACGATGATTATGTTTGTCTGTTAATGAAACTCTAATTTTTCCTAACTGAGAATAGGTATCTATTTTTGAAGAAATAAAGCGGATTGCACCAGATAGTTCTTTATTTGTGTAATCTTTGACTTTTACATCTGATGAATGATTAATTTGTGATAGCTCAGATAAATGCGCATTAGCTTCAAACTCTATTTCATTATTTTCAATAATTTTAAATAACAACGTATTGTCAGAAAGTGTGCCATTCATTGCATGACGTTCGCTAATAACACCAGCGACTGGGGCAATAATTTTAGATTTATCTTCTTGGCTTTGTTCCCTTGCTAGTTGTGCATTTAATTGGCGTAATTCTGCACGAGTGGCTTCTAATTCTGCTTTTTTAGCCCATGTTTCTGATTTGGCTTTTTCAAAATCATTGGCTGAAATAACCCCTTGATTAGCCAAAGCACTTAAACGAGTTAATTCTTTTTGTGCCTGTTCCGTTAACACTTTTTGTTGTTGTATATAGGCTGTCGCTTTTTCAGTTTCTGCTTTTAACTGCATCACTGTTGCGGTTTGAATAGGTGATTCTAATGTTGCTAATAATTGATTTTTTTCTACCCATTGTCCTTCTTCAACAAAGACTGCAGTCACCATTTGTTGCTGTAACGGTGAACCAATAGAAACTTCATTTTTGGCAACAAAAATACCCGGTATATTAAGAACCTCAACATAGCGATCAATTTTGGGCTGAGTTACACTTAATTTAATAATATTTTCATTTTCTTCGGCATGAATAACCGATGTCAAAAGACAACTGAAGAGAACAAATGTTATCTTCAAAAGAAGCTTTTTCATAAATCTTTATTTCCCTAAAAATAATAGGGAACAATGTAATGCTGAAGGAATTCCAATTCCTTAAATTCAGGTTAAGGTAGGATATTTATTTTAATGAGATTTTAATCTAGAGAAGAACACAACAATATTTATATAAGATTAATAGCACTTATATAACCAATCTTCCTCACTAGAATGAATGAACTCAGAACAAATAAACGTTTCTTGTACCTGAGAACGTTGATTTTCTTGATATGTATTATCCCATATATCTAATAATGCATATTTATCCTTAACGTGTGAAAGGGCATTTTTGGCATATTTAAAACAAGCTAAATCACCAAAATCATTATTACCTACGGGGTGGTAGCTTGAATATTTGCAAGATAAACAACAATTAATTTGACAACGATTAGGTAATCGTTGTCGTAAATCAATAAGCGCATTTTCAACAAAAGAAAACAACCCCTCAGATTTATAGCTAACACCATGATAATTAAATAAATAAGAGATATCATTTCTATCGTCTGTATAATCAAATTGCAAAATAATAGGTGCAATTGTCTCTATTCCTGCCTCCATTATTGTTATTGGATATTCAATACTAAAAACACCTTGTACAGTATCAAATTCATCTATATCAAATAATTTAATCACTTTTTCTTTCTTAATTTCAGGAAATGAAAGTAAGTTAAATGATGATCCATTAAATAGAACATCTCTTAAGATAAACTGTAATGAATGCCCATCTGTCATTAATGTTCCAGCTTCAGCTCCTTTACTGTCACAAAAATAAAAAGGCAGTGAGAATCCTGATAAATTTGACTGTATCTGTGGTTTCATTTTTAATCCTTTATAAAACCGTTACATATTCCGCAGATACTATCATCATATTGTTTTATTTAGGTGTGTATTTTTCACTTTTTTAATAACCATGAGTACAATTAAGGTGATATTTTTTGTTTATCACTTATAATCACAACGTATTCCAGAATAGCTCAGTGGCAGAGCATTTGGCTTCGGACCGAAAGGGCGCAGGTTCAACTCCTGCTTCTGGATCCCTCATTAATCATAATTCCTATTGCTTGACTCCTTTCAAAGCAATCAAAAACCATCTCGAATACCTCTCTTTATTTGGTGAATATCATGGCTGATAAACAAAACCTATTACCTGTTGGACTTTCTTACGCACAATCACAATTGGCTAAAACGCTAAGCCAACCCGAGATAAATAACAACAAAGTTCAACAATGGGAAGCCGTCTTACACCAAATACTGCAAGGACAAGCCAATTATGGTAGCCGAACACCATTCGAAAATACCCCCGCATGGATCACGCTTGAAGTTATAAAAGGTGGATTCGCGACAGGTAATTGGTTAGCGGGTGGAGAAATAACACCTGAAGAGCAGCACCTATTAGATAAACTGCAAATAAAAACCTCGCCTGAAAATCAGCGATTAGCGTTAAATAGCTACTATTTAACTGATGAAGGAATGAATGTTCTTAATAAATGTTTAGATAATGAAAACTATCTTATTACCGTTCCTGAAGAGAGCGTTTTGCTCACTGTTGCATGGTTGATCAGAAATAAAGCGCAAGCTTATGCAAGAGACTTGCTTGATATAGTTTCGCCTTGGTTTTCAGTATTAAGATTTTACCCTCATATTGTCGAACAGCCTGTTATTTCTAGCAGTACAGTAAGGGTGCAAGAGCTTGATATGACAATTTACGATCTTAAAAGAATAAAACCAAACAAACGTGTATTAGCTCAACAAGAAGCCGTGACTATTTGGCATCCTTTTAAAGTGAAAATGGTAGCGTTACTTTCAGAGATTGTTGATAAGTCATCAAGTTATACAATTACACCTTTATGGAGACAATCGGCAAAAGATCTTCTTGCTGAGTATTTCCAACTACGTAAACAATATTTCCTTTGCAATAACCCTATAAAAAATAAAGGCGACTTTGCAAAATTGCGTATTGCTATTGAGCAATTATCGCTTGAGAAAAATGAATTAGAACTTCATCAAGCACAACATATTCGTGTTTTATTACAACGTCATATCGAGAAATATGGCGAGCCAAATTCAGAAAAAAGCGACAAAAAACAAAAAATAAAACAAGATGATGTGCAAGCACCATTACATTACACATTAAGTCGAGTCATTTTAAATCGACTCGACAGCTTAGATATTAATAATGGCTTTGATGATAAAGAGATTGCCACAGAAGCGATTTCTGAAAGTGAAGCAAAACAATTTAACTTAACAAAAAATCATCCCATACCAAGTATAATTACGTATAAGACAATGCGTAGTTTTAATACTACAGCAAGCCAACTTATTGAGCAAAAGTTAATCACATCTTCAGAAGCTCTAAGCAATATTATTCCTCAAATTACAGCGGGTTTACGTGCTAATAATCTGTTAGATATTCCATTACGCCATCTTTACGAAAAAAACTATCGAGCATTTAAACAACGCCGCTCTTTATTACTATTAGATTTACAACATCAAGTACAATTAGAAGAGCTTCCGTGGGTTGCGATTATTGATAAGTTTCGTACAAAACAGATTTCCAACAAAACTATTTTTACAGAAGTATTAAATGAGTTTCTGTTATTAAACTTTCGTTATTTTCCACATACGCAATTACCTAATCCTTTATTACAAGAATTAAATTCACTGACATCTGAAATAGACCCAAACATTAGATGGAGTGAAGAGATTGCGGCAGATATTTTTATGGGAATGTTTAGTAAGAAAATCGCTAATATTTTAGTAAAAAATGCGGATTCAGTGTTACCTTACAGCTTGTATTCACAATATTATCGCATTGATTATTTACTATTAAAACATGAGTTGCTCTCTGCTTTATCGTCTGTGAATGTAAAAGGAGGTGACCCTTATGCTGCATCTCGTGTCATTTTAAAATGGTGTGAAAATAGGACAAATGAAAAGTTTGGCTCTTATTCTCCAGCAATAAATGGGGGATTACTTGAGCAATCTTACGTATTAACAACCCATAATCTTAATACTATTTTTAATAATCTTGGTCTTGCTGATAAATTACAACCATTCTTACTTGATATGTGTAAACAATGCCTGCAAGTCATCAAACGCTATTTACAGGCTCCATATCGTGGTTATCACGCATCATTAATCACAATAAAAAATGCGGCTTACACATGGCGACAATGTGTTTTTTACCTTTCTTATTTATCCCAAGAAGAACTGCAACAATTTATCTTATGGGCAGAAAATTATATCGATACCCAATCTCAATATTTCAAAACACTATTTATGCCAATTTGGAATGGGTTAATGACCGTAATAAATACGCCAAATGACTATAATTATGATGATAAAGCATCACATCTTATTTTTTATGGTTGGTCTGAAAAACATTGGATGATGAAGTCTATTTTAAAAGCTAATGGCGAAGAGATTCGCGAATAAAATTAAGATAGGCATAACAATTAAATAGGCTGAATGGCTCTTTTTTGCCTATTTATTCTTATGCCACAATAGCACTAAATCAGATTAACTTAATTAGTTTAGAGGCTTAGGTGATATTCGAAATTATTAGAACACTTTTACATTACAGTTTGCACTTCTTGGCGCCAATTTTATTAGGCTATCTTTTCTGGCGTAAGAACTGGAAGGTAGCCTCACTTCTTATGATAGGAACAATGGCCATTGATATTGACCATTTATTAGCAACACCTATTTTTGATCCCAACCGTTGTAGCGTAGGCTTTCATCCATTACATACTGTTTGGGCAGCCTTGGTTTATCTAGGTTTATGGTTTTTACCCTCTTGGAAATTAAAAGCCATTGCGGTAGGGTGTTTATTCCATTTATTTACTGATTCTGTTGATTGTTATTTAGGTGGGTTAAAATCCGATATAACAATAGTGATGAGTTGCAATAAAACTAACTTTGTGCCTGATTTTAATAATGACGTTTTTATTCTAAAATAAGGAAGCTTAAATCTCCCTTATTTTTCATTAAATTTATTTGGATTGCTTAGTAAATTTGATTAAAACACCACCAATGATTAGTAGTACACCAATTATTTGTAAGAGTAAATTATTGCTTTCAACACCACTTAATATGTCAATAACAAGACTTGAAATCATTTGTCCACAAATCGCTAAAACCGACGTTAACATGACCCCTAATAAAGGTAAAACATAGCTATTAATCACAACAAAGAACGCACCAATAATACCACCGGTAAAGGCAATTAACGGGATCGTGGATAACTCAATAGTGTGGTAATCTTTTATCCATAAAACGAAGATAGTTAAAAATATAAAACCAACTAAGTGATTGATTAAAGAGCTATAAAATGCATTACTGTTTTGTGCCAATTGACCATTTAAAGTACGGCTGGTTACAATACAAACACCATTAAATAATGCAATGAAAATAAAAATACTCATTCGTTATCTACCTATAATTAATAATGCACTACCAGAAATAAGTAAAAGGCACATAAATAAATCGCGCAGGGAGATTTTTCTTTTTTCAACCCCAAACCATCCCATTGCATCAACAACGACGCTAAAGAGTATTTGCCCTGTTATCATTAAAATAATACTGCCAGAAAGCGATAATGGGCTATTTACTGTAATTGCAGCTAATAAAACCGTAAATGCCCCAGGAATACCGCCCAAATACCAGAGAATTTTTATCTTGTTTTTATTTTTCTTGGTCAGTTGATTCTTTCTTAAATATAAAATGTATATAATTAAAGAGAAAAGAGTTCCTATACCGTGAGTTATCCATGATGCGGTTAATGGCGTTGTAAAACTGGCTAAGTAACTATTACTCATAATCATTAATGACAGTAAAATGCCAGAAGAGACCGCAACAAGAGAGAGAATATACTTGTTATTCATAATATTAAGTCTATATAAATCATTTTTTGTGTGGGCTTAAAATATTCCTTTTCGATAGCACTGGCAAGAAAACACACTGTTTACTTTAGGTTGACAATATGAATGATATGAACGTCTTTCCCATCTTGCTTGCTGTGGCTGAGCATTTAAGTATTACCAAAGCGGCCAAAACAGTAAATATGACAAAATCAGCAGTAAGCAAAGCAATTCAAGGAGTAGAAGAGAAGTTAGGAGTACGCCTATTTCACAGAACAACAAGAAGTGTCAGTTTAACGGAAGAAGGCATTGTTTATATTGGCTATATTCGGGAGTCTTATAAATTAGCAATAATGGCAGAAGAGGCTGTTTCGCAATTTAGCGATAAAGCAAAAGGGATTATTAAAATTTCCGCCCCCATGTCATTTGGTACGTTACACCTTGCAAAAATAATGCCTTTGTTTATGCAAAAATACCCAGAGCTTGAGGTACAACTTTTATTTGATGATAAAGTGACAGACTTAGTTGCAGAAGGGTATGATCTTGCGATTAGAATTGGAGAATTACCTGACTCCTCATTAATTGCGCGTCAATTATCGCCTTGTTATAGTCAGCTTTACGCCTCTTCAGAATATCTTGATAAATATGGCGAACCTATGCAGGTTTCTGAGCTGAAAAGTCACAATTGTTTATCATATTCATTATATCAAGCTGGCATGGAGTGGATTTTTTATCAAAAAGGTAAAAAATATAGCCATATCCCGAAAGGTGGCTATCGCGCCAATAACAGTGAAGCATTATTACAAGCCGTTTTACAGGGTATCGGTATCGCCTTACTCCCTCATTTTATTACTCAAACTGCTTTACCAAACACAGATAAAAAGCTTATCCCTATATTGACGCACTTTAATTTACCTGAGCACTTTATTTATGCAGTTTATCCTGACAAGAAAAATCTTCCTCGTAAGATAACGCTATTTGTAGATTTCTTAAAAGAGCAATTCGGTGTAAATAGCGACTATCAACGCAACATCGAAAGAGCATAATCACAGTAGACGGTTATCATCGCCAAAAAAATCATCGGCTAACCACTGCGTGACTGTTTGAGCCTTAATTTGATTTGTTTGTAATTTTTCAATTGCAAAATATTCAGGGAATGAGGGATCAGATTCATCATACTCTTTTTCAAGTTGTTCTAATTTAGTGAGTGCATCTTCATAATTACCAATTATAGCTTCAATATCACGATAGATCTGACCAAACCCTTCACTAAAACGTGAAACAATATAATAAAAATCAGCAAGAGAGATATCACAGCTAAAACTGGCTAATTTTACATCTTCGACGTCTATCCATCTGTCTTTTTCAACCAATACTTTAACTTGATTGTCTTCGCTTTGATTGTCTTTAATAAATGCCATTTTTGCTTTTTCAGCCGCATCTTCGTTGTCAAAAGCGCCTAAAATAAAATCAGGGCCTTCATAACCTGAAATTCCCACTATACATAAGTGAATTGTATTCATTTATTTTCCCATTAAAAAATATCTAATAAATTTGCGTACTTATCTTACCAATTTTTCCTTTATATATTGAATTAAATAGGGAATAAATGTGCTTTTTACCACTATAATCTAGTGGTAATTCCAAAAAGCTTGATGTAGAGTGCTCAGTCTTTTTTTAATGAAATCTATTGGGGGAGGCTGAATGTTTATTGGCTTTGACTACGGAACATCGAATTGTTCTGTCGCAATGATGAAAGAGGGGAAACCCACTCTTTTGCCTTTAGAGGGGAATGATGTGTATATTCCATCAACCCTTTGTGCGCCAACCCGCGAATCTGTTTCTGAACACTTATTTCGCCATTTAAATATTAAACCGTCTAGTAATGTTGGCGAACAATTACTAAGAAAGTCGATTGCTTTTAATCGGGAAGAAGATATTGAATTAGTCCCTGAAGATATTCTTTTCGGGCAATCTGCACTGAGTTTATATCTTCGTGATCCCCGCGATGTCTATTACGTTAAATCACCTAAATCTTTTTTAGGGGCTTCGGGTCTGCATGAGATACAAATTAGCTTCTTTGAAGATTTAGTTTGCGCCATGATGGCAAATATTAAGCACCAAGCAGAAAAAAGCACACAAGAAGCGATTACAGATACCGTTATTGGCAAACCGATTAACTTTAATGGGTTAGGTGGCGACGCTTCAAATAAACAGGCAGAAAGTATTCTTATCCGTGCAGCTAAAAGAGCTGGCTTTAAGAATATTATGTTTGAATTTGAACCCGTAGCGGCTGGCCTTGAATATGAATCAACGTTAACTCAAGATCAAACTGTGCTGGTTGTTGATATTGGCGGTGGTACAACGGACTGCTCATTAATTCAAATGGGCCCAAGTTACCAAGGTAGAACAGATCGCTCTAATACCTTATTAGCTCATAGTGGACAACGTGTTGGTGGTAATGATCTGGATATTTATCTTGCCTTTAAACAGCTTATGCCTTTATTTGGTATGACAGGGTTAACCTCTTCAGGGATTAAATTACCGTTGAAACAATTCTGGGATCCCATTGCGATTAATAACGTTGAAGCGCAAAAAGATTTTTATTCTCGTCCAAACCTTGCGGTACTAAATCAGCTTAGACGAGATGCAAAAGAACCCGAAAAAATAGCACGCCTTATCGAAGTGTATAATGAAACGTTGGGTTATAGTATTGTTCGTCGTGCTGAAGAGGCGAAAATTGCTTTATCAGATTCTCCTGAATATATTGCTAATATTGCCTTATTAAGTGAGAC
This sequence comes from Proteus sp. FME41, assembly GCF_014897315.1. Taxonomy (GTDB): domain Bacteria; phylum Pseudomonadota; class Gammaproteobacteria; order Enterobacterales; family Enterobacteriaceae; genus Proteus. The sequence continues at coordinate 152,557 of NZ_JABUYL010000005.1, forward strand.
CTTAGAATGCACCATTGAACGTGAGCAGATGGTCGAATCAATTGAATCCCCTAAAAGCAAAATGATTGAATTGGTCAATGATGCGGTGCAACAAGGGGGAATAAAACCTGACGCGATCTTTATGACTGGAGGCTCAGCACGTTCACCAATTTTATGCCAAGCAATAGAGCAGCAATTACCTAATATTCCTATTGTGAAAGGGAATGATTTTGGCTCTGTTACTGCGGGATTAGCTCGCTGGGGCGAAGTCTGCTTTAAATAGCTAACATTAAATAATCGGTTTTAAATAACTTACTTTTTCAATATATTAAAGCGCTTTACATTTAATCAGTGTATTGATTAGATGTAGGGCGTTTTTATTTATAAAACACAGTAAAAATACATTATTCGACAGGAGAACACATGTACCGCTTCCAAAATGATTATAATGAAATTGCACATCCTGCGGTCATGAAGGCAATCACTGATACAGTGGGGCAACGCTATGATGGTTATGGTATGGATACACGTTGTCATCAAGCTGCACAATTAATAAAACAGCGTATTGCTCAACCCGATGCTGATATCCACTTTTTTAATGGTGGTACTATCACTAACTTAACCGCTATTTCTCACTTTTTACGCCCACACCAAGCCGTAATTTCTGTCAGTACAGGGCATGTTGCAACACATGAAACTGGCGCTATTGAAGCAACAGGGCATAAAGTGATCACCACGTTTTCGCCTGATGGTAAATTAACACCAGCATTATTAACGCCTATTATTGCTGAACATAATGATGAACATTGGGTACAACCTAAGCTTGTTTATATTACAAATGCGACCGAAATTGGTACGGTCTATCGTAAAGCAGAGTTACAAGCACTCCATGATTTCTGTCATAAACATAATCTGTGGCTATACCTTGATGGAGCTCGTTTAGCGACCGGATTAATGTCTGAGCAAAGTGATCTTACGATTGAAGATATCGCCAACTTAACCGATGCTTTCTATATTGGTGGTACTAAAATTGGCGCAATGTCAGCAGAAACATTAGTGATTTGTCACCCTACATTAAAAACTGACTTTCGTTTTAGCTTAAAACAGAAAGGGGGTTTACAGGCTAAAGGCTGGTTATTAGGCGCGCAATTTGAAGCCTTATTTCAAGATGATCTCTATTTTAAATTAGGTAAACATCTTAATGATATGGCATCACAATTAACGGCATTCTTTACCGCACAAGGTTTTGAGTTTTTAGCACCACCAGAATCTAACCAAGTCTTTGTGATTTTACCCAATACCATTGCGGAAAAATTAACTCAACAATTTGTTTTTCATCGTGTTTCACTTGAAGATCCAAATTTGAGTTGTTTACGTCTGTGTACCTCTTGGGCAACAACACAACAAGATATTGATGAGTTTAAACTGGCATTTCTTCAGTTAGTTTAATTTCTCCATTTAAATTTATTGCTTATTTTATGCATTACGCTCTTATTCAGGCGTAATGCATTTTCAATACAATAAGCAATTAATTATCCTAATTTAAAAATATAGTAATGGTGAGGTGCCTGAATAATGTTATATTAATGGCTCCTCACTCAACATAGGTAGGGTAATAGAATGAAGAAACTGACACTCCAAGAAATGACAGACGCCCAACAAATGCGAGTAAGAACCCGAATAGCTCAAGAGAAAAAGAAGTTTGGACGTGAATTAACTAACGCAGAAATGAACAGAACCAAAGATTCTATTATTACCGAAATCTCCCTCGAAGTTGAAAAAGCCACAAAAAAAGCGCAAGCCCTCAAGAAAAAGCAGAAATTATCCCCAAGCAATGAAACCTTTAGTTGGTCAGCCAAAAACCATCGTAGCGGGTATCGTTAATCCTTTAATTAGCCCTGATATATTTATTTATCAGGGCTAAGCTATTAATTTCCAGCCCCTTGAACAGCCACACCAATTAAAAGCCCTAATGGTGCAAGCAAAACATCACCAACAAGTAATATTGGTGTTCCTATCGTATTACCGATAAGATTACCAGCATTCGTTTTCGGTGTGCCTTTTAAATTAAAAAGGGAAATTGCGATAGGTTTAGATAATTTTTTTTCTGTGGTGATGGTATATCTATCTTGGTTTCGCTCAAACACATTCGCATTGATCCAAAATTTAATACACCAATTTAAATTTCCATCTGGTGTTGGGCACTCTTTTTTAAAGTGACCTTTTTTAGTTCTTCTATTTAATACTAAATGGCAAACCACTCATTAATGAGTGGTCTGAATAAACAATCCTGATATTGACGCAATATTGCTATATTTCCATTGTATCAATTAATGAATATAGCTTTTTAAAGGCATGATATTTTTTTTCGTATGTTTTATGTTTATCTAAATTGGAAATATGGCATTTTTCGAGTTTGGGTTGAGAAAGAATAACCTGTGATAAATGAGTAGGATTTACTGCTAATTGTGCAAGTCTTGCTGCACCAAGTGCAGGGCCAACATCGCCACCTTGACGATAATCGAGGTTTTTTCCTGTAATATCAGCAAGAAGTTGTCGCCAATACTCACTTCTGGCACCGCCCCCAATTAGCGTAATGTTATTAGCTAATTGACCTGCATTCTCAGCCACTTCAATCCCTTGCCGTAACGCAAAACTCACGCCTTCAAGAACCGCTTGGCATAAGTCAGCACGTTGGTGTTCATGGGTTAACCCCCAAAATACACCTTTCGCATTAGGGTTGTTATAAGGCGTCCGCTCGCCGGAAAGATAAGGCAAAAACAGAAGAGGACTATCCGCAAAAGTGGCATGTTCAACTTCTTTAAACATCGCACCGACACTCTCAATTCCGGTTAATTGACACACCCAATCAAGGCATGATGCTGCACTTAGCATCACAGACATTAAATGCCAAGTATTGGGTAATGCATGGCAGAAACTGTGTACTGCATTGTCACTGTTTTGAAGAAATTTCTCGCTAACAACAAAATAAACCCCCGAAGTCCCTAAAGAGAGCATGGCTTGACCAGGTTGATAAACGCCGACACCTATTGCACCTGCTGCATTATCACCACCACCAGCAATAATAGGCACTTGTTTCATGTGCCATTTTTTAGCCACATCAGCTAATAGATAGCCCGTTATTTGATTACCTTCAAACAAGGTTGGCATCTGGCGGCGAGTTAATCCTGTTGCATTTAAAAGCTCATCACTCCAATCCCGCTTTTGCATATCTAGCCAAAGCGTGCCTGCTGAATCTGACATATCACTGGCAAAATTACCGCTCATTTTCCAACGTAAAAAATCTTTTGGTAATAAAACATGCGCAATACGTTGAAAAATATCAGGTTCATATTCAGCAACCCACTGTAGTTTTGGTGCAGTAAAACCGGGCATAACTAAGTTACCCGTCATTTTTTTAAACTGAGGATATTGCGCCTCAAGCGCCTGACACTGTTTAAAACTACGGCCATCGTTCCATAAAATTGCAGGACGTAGAACCGCTTGTTGGCCATCAAGCAAAACGGCACCATGCATTTGTCCGCTGAGTCCAATCGCTTCGATTTGATCCATCGGGTAACTGCGCCCAAGCTGGAGAATAGCTTCTTCCGTTGCTTGCCACCATTGCAGTGGATCTTGTTCTGACCATTGAGGATGAGGGCGTGATATTGCTAAAGAAACAGAATGACTGGCAACAACATCGCCTTGCTCATTCATGATGATCGCTTTAACGCTTGAAGTACCTAAATCGAGCCCTAAATACATGAAGTTACCTCATGACCTATATCTAATTAATAAACACAGCGGAAAACCCGCTGTGCTATTACATTTATGCCATTAACCAAAAATATAGCGATTCACTAAACTTTCTAGCATTTCTTGGCGTCCACTTTGTAATTGTGGTGCTAAGGTATTGCTTTGCGCATATTTCGCCACCTCTTCAAGGCTTAATTTACCTTGTAAGATATTTTGACCAAACTCCGCACTCCAGCCTGAATAACGCTGTGCCGTGAATTTATCAAGACCACCATCTTGGATCATTCTTGCTGCAATGCGTAATGCCATTGCCATCGTATCCATGCCTGAAATATGTCCGTAGAATAGGTCATATTTATCATTGCTTTGGCGACGAACTTTAGCATCAAAGTTTAATCCACCTGTAGTAAAGCCACCTGATTTAAGAATTTCATACATCACGAGTGCATTTTCTTCTACACTATTTGGGAATTGGTCTGTATCCCAACCTAATTGCGGATCACCACGGTTAGCATCAACTGAGCCTAAAATACCTAACGCAATGGCGGTCGCAATTTCATGATGGAAACTATGTCCTGCTAATGTTGCGTGGTTGGCTTCAATGTTTACTTTCACTTCTTTTTCAAGACCAAACTGTTTTAAGAAACCATAAACTGTCGCAGTATCATAATCATACTGATGTTTTGTTGGCTCTTGAGGTTTTGGCTCAATCAATAATGTGCCTTGGAAACCAATTTTGTGTTTGTGCTCGACCACCATCTGCATAAAGCGGCCAATTTGCTCTCTTTCTTGGCGTAAATCAGTATTCAGCAGGGTTTCATAGCCTTCACGTCCGCCCCATAATACATAGTTTTCACCGCCCAAAGCTTTTGTCGCTTTCATCGCTTCACATACTTGTGTTGCGGCCCATGCAAAAACGTCAGGATCAGGGTTTGTTGCTGCGCCCGCACCATAACGAGGATTAGTGAAGCAATTTGCAGTTCCCCATAATAACTTAACGTTAGTTTCTTCTTGTTTTTTTGCTAATACGTCGGTGATCGCCGCCATGTTAGAAATGTATTCATTAATGCTATTACCTTCAGAAATTACATCAACATCATGAAAACAGTAGAAAGGAACATTGAGCTTATGAAAGAATTCAAAAGCCACATCTGCTTTACGTTTTGCTTGCGCTAATGCTTCACCCGGTGTTTGCCACGGTCTATCAAAAGTCCCAATACCGAACATATCAGAACCATTCCAGCAGAAGTTATGCCAGTAGCAAGCGGCAAATCTTAGGTGATCTTCCATTCGTTTACCTAAAATAATCTCATCTGGATTATAGTAACGAAAGGCTAATGGGTTATCACTTGCAGTGCCTTCATATTGAATTTGTTCAATTTTATCAAAGTAAGACATGGAACCGTCCTTATTTAGTATCAAGTTGTAATTCTGAATGTGATTCAAGCTCAGCAGTCATCTCTTCCTGCTCTTCTGGCGTTAATTTGGCAATGCCAAAGCCCGTGAATCCCCACAACATGGCAAAGAAGATGCCACTCCAGCACAATACGGCCCAAGGTAAGTAACTTAAGGTTGCAACACCTAACGTACCCGCCATATAAGCGCCTGCGGCAGTCCACGGTAAAATAGGTTCAAAAATAGTGGCGGAGTCTTCTACGGTACGCGCTAAGTTTTTAGGGTGTAAGCCGCGTTCGATATAGGCACCGCGTAACATTTCGATAGGAATAAGAATGGAGATTTGGCCATTACAGGTCACACCAATCATGGTTAATCCGCACGCAATTGTGGCTAAGATCATCGATCCCGTTGAGTGCACCATTTTTAACAGTGCATGGACAATCACTTCTAATGCGCCACTTAATGATAAAGTACCGGCAAAAGAGAGGGCGCAGAAACAGATAAGCAGGGTGCTCATCATCGAGTTCATGCCACCACGATTTAATAAGTTACCTAATAATTCAGGTACTTCTTTTCCTTGGATCATCGAGACATTAAAGCCATCAACTGCACTTTTCACGATGTCATGTAAACCAAAGCCTTGAATAAGATAAGCGTTAAACATCGCGATAGCGGCAGAAGCTAACATCACTGGGATAGTCGGCTTCTTCGTAACTGAACCATATAAAATCACTAATACAGGAATGAGAAGAATAAGATTGAAGTTATAAACACTCTCAAGACCATTGGTAATTAATGTCACTTTTTCTGGTACACCTTGGCCTGCTAAATCCCCGTTCATACCATAAACTGTCATAACAATCGCGGTTAAAATTAGCGAAGGCAGTGTGGTGTAAAGTAAGTGCCAAATATGCTGGTAGAGGTCAATCCTCGCAGCCATTGCAGCTAGGTTGGTATCACCTGATAATGGTGAAAGTTTGTCACCAAAATAGGCGCCAGCAACCACTGCACCGGCAGTTGCCGCAAGATTTGCATCCATACCAACTGCAACCCCCATAAAGGCAACACCAATGGTTCCTGCAGAACCCCATGAAGTCCCTGTGCAGACCGACACTAATGATGTCACCAATAATGCTGTAACATATAGCATCTCTGGGCTGATCATTTTTAAGCCGTAATAGATCATCAGCGGAATGGTGCCACCAATCATCCATGTACCTATTAATAAGCCCACACTGATTAAAATCAGCAATGCTGGCATAGTTTTAGCAATTTTTTGTGAGATTGCCGTTAAGATCTCGTCATAGCGATATCCTAATCGTTTCACTAACAGTGCAGCCACAACGGTCGAAAGCACCATTAAAGGTTCTGGTGGTAAATCAAAAGCAGCGTAGCCTCCTCCTAATAGCACCACCATGGTAAATATCGGAAAGAGTGATTCGAGCAATGTCGGTGTTCTCGGGCTGTTTATCGTTTGCGTTTTCATTGTAATTTATTCCAAACTGGCGTGAGGTAAGGTACGAATAAGCCGAGTGAAAACGGTTTCTAATATTGAACGAGGTGTCGCGATATTCATGCGGAAAAAACCATCCCCAACCGCACCAAAACCACGCCCCCAACTCATTTCCACTTCGGCTAATGAAACAAACCAATGTTTTAGTTGTTCTTCAGATAACTGCATTTTTTGGTAATTAATCCATAGCATGTAGGTGCCATGACTTTGAGTGATAACCCAGTCAGGAAAATAACGTTCACACTGTTCTTTTACCCAACGGCGGTTATCAGCAAGGTACGTTTTTAATTCGCCAACCCATTGTTGGCCTTGTAAGGTATAAGCTTGTAAAAAAGCGGGAACTGAAAAATAACCAGGATTATGAATACCCGCAGCAATTAAGCATTGCTTGAATTTTTCACGATATTCAGGGTTAGCAATCACAATATTGGCAACTTCAAGACCGGCTAAATTGAAGGTTTTAGCGGGAGAAGTACAAATAAAAGAGTGTTGCTCTACATAAGTATTTACTGATGAAATAGGGTGATAAGTTGCGTCATCAAAAATAAAATCCGCATGCACATCATCAGAAATAATAAAAACCTGATATTTTTGTGCAAGTTCCGCTATTTTTAATAGATCACTTTTTTGCCATACCGTTCCTGTTGGATTATGTGGTGATAGCAAAATAAAGCAGACAGACTGTTTAAACTTGCTTTCTAAGTCATCGAAATCAATCTCATAATAGCCGTCACGATAAAGTAGCGGGCTTTCTAATAATTCGCGGTTATTTACACAAACCGCATTACTAATAGGATGATAAGCCGGTGACAGCGTTGTGACTTTATCGCCTAGTTGCGTAAAATTCTGAATATAAAGTGAAACGGCTTGTATAACACGCGGACAAAATACAATTGTCTCAGGGGCAACAACCCACTGATATTGGGTTTTAAACCAATTAGCAGCAACGTTATTCCAATCATGGCTAAGGTCGGTATAGCCGTAAATTCCCAAGTGATTAAATTCAGCCAGTTTATTTGTAATAAAATCAGGCGCAGCAATTTCCATATCAGCAACCGATAATGGAATAACATTCGCGTTACTATTGCACCATTTTGCGCTATAGGTATTTTGCCTAGAAATTAATTTATTAAAGTTATTCTGATACATGAGAAATCTCCTCGGCAATGTGGTTTAAAACAAAATACCCGTTGTTATTAACATTGGTTATTCCTATTTTTTACTTTGCTATTACGAAATTTGGCTTGTGTGATAGTTATCACATAGCGATGAAAGCAAGTTCTTACAAAATTAAAGCTATGGTTTAATGCCAAATAGGGGAAATAGGTAAGCGAAAATGAAAAAAGATAAATACTTCCGTATTGTATTGTTATTTAATGCAAATAAAGTGTATGACCGACAAGTTGTTGAAGGTGTTGGAGAATATCTTCAGGCCTCGCAGTGCCACTGGGATGTATTTATTGAAGAAGATTTTCGTACTCGACTCGATAATATTCATCACTGGGTTTGTGACGGGATTATTGCTGACTTTGATGATCCCATTATTGCTAAACATTTAAGCCAATTACCCCTTGCTGTTATTGGTGTAGGCGGTTCTTATCATCAAGAAGAAAATTATCCACCCGTTCCGTATATCGCTACTGATAATTATGAATTGGTTCAACAAGCCTTTTTGCATTTAAAACAGAAAGGGCTTAAACACTTTGCTTTTTATGGTTTACCTGCGAAAGATCATCCTCATTGGTCTAACGAACGAGAGCATGCTTTTCGTCAATTAGTCACCAGTGAAAAATATCCGGGTATTGTGTACAACGGCATGGATATTACACAGGAAAATTGGCAACACGCACAAAACCGTTTATCTGATTGGATACAAACGTTACCACCACAAACAGGGATTATTGCTGTCACCGATGCAAGAGCGCGTCATTTACTGCAAGTTTGCGATAATTTAAATATTAATGTGCCTGAAGAAATAAGCATTATCGGAATTGATGATGAAGATATGACACGTTATTTATCTCGTATTGCCTTGTCTTCGGTTGTACAAGGTTCACGACAAATGGGGTATTTAGCCGCAAAGCTATTACATCAAACATTAGATGGCCATTCCAACGATAAGCAGCAAAGAATATTGGTTCCCCCTGTTAAAATCGTAGAGCGTCGCTCAACCGATTTTCACTCATTTAACGATCCTACCGTTGTTCAAGCTATGCATTATATTTATTACAATGCCTGTAAAGGGATAAAAACAGAGCAAGTGTTAGATGCGGTTAATATGTCGCGTTCTAATTTAGAACAACGGTTTAAAAAGGAAATTGGCAAGACAATTCACACTGTTATTTATGAAGAGAAACTCAAGCGTGCTCAAAATTTATTAGCCACCACAACACTTGCAATCCAAGAAATATCCGTGATGTGTGGCTATCCGTCATTGCAATATTTTTACTCTATCTTTAAAAAAGAATTTGGTATGACGCCGAAAGAGTTTAGGGATGAGTGATTAAGTAAAAAATAATAACGAAATAAAAACGCTTCTTACTCAGATAAGAAGCGCTATTTTTACAATCACATAAAATAACTGACTACTAGCCCTGTAATATAAATCCCAACACCATAGGCGCTATGCGATAACAAACTCAGTAATCGTGCTTTATTAGGAAAAGGGGTTTTGCTTGCCATTACGCCAGCACCTAACCCGGGCTGCATAATAAAATAAGGCGCTATAGTGGTTATCACACCCCAGAAATAAGCTGGCCAAAAAGTAGGAGTAGTTAACCAACTTTCTCCCATATAGCCTAAGAAAATAAGTGCAAAACCGATACCAATCCCGTAATGAGATAACCAACCTAACGCAGTTTCATTCTTTATCGGTGCGCTTTTTGTAATAGGGTGGTGAAAATATTGGCCTTTAAAAAGATGACCAACCCAACGACCTATCATTGATAAATTTAAGGTTTGTATTTTAAATCGTGTTAAAAGCACAGCCCATAAATCCATAATAATAGTTGCACCAATTCCTAAAATAACAGCGAGTATTATCATAGACATAATGTGCTTCCTTCTATTATTGAATTAATAATTTAGTCTTCTAAGTGCTTAAGCACAAACTCTTTAAAATAAGATAACGATGTTGCACCAACAAGAGTGTCTATTGGAAGACCTTCTTTATAAATGACTGTCGTAGGAATACTACGGATAGCATATTTTCCGGCAATGGATTGGCTATCATCAATATTTACTTCTGCAAAAGTCGCGTTATCTTTCATATCAATAGAAAGTTGGTTAAATATAGGGGCAACCATACGACAAGGGGCACACCAAGGAGCCCAAAACCTTACGACACAAAGATCTTTTTGATTAATTGCTGTATCAAAATTCTTAGCATTTAACGCAATGACTGTACTCATAAAAGCCTCATGGTTTACGTGATCATTTTTGGATAAACAGGATCCTAAACCTTATCGCTCAAACATTCAATAAAACAATTGAATGTTTGTTTTGATATATGTAACTAATGAATTAATAAGAATAAAAGCTAATCAATTGAATTAAATAGAAAAACTGTTATTTAAAAGAAAAATTTAAGATAAGAATGAGGTTAAAGTGGCTAACATATTGATAGTCAGTCACTTTATTTGGTATGTATTTTAATCTTTACTTAATTTACTGGTAATACCTTCTTTAAAATAACGAGCTTGAAAGCCCTTTAAATTAAGGGTTATCACTGCATTCTTAGATAAGAAGCAGTAGGCGCCACGGCAATAAGCAACAATTTCTCTATCTTTGGGGAATTGTGCCAAATGATACTCTAACTCTTCAATAGGGATATTCATTGCACCAGGAAGGTGGTCTTTTTTATATTCTTCATGCGGACGAACATCGATAAGCGTAATGCGTTTATTTTTCATTCCATCAATGAGTTCATCGTATTCAATAGGCGCTAATTTATCGTCAGAAACAGTTTGCTGATTAATTAACTGGCTGAATTCTCGTCTTGCATAATCCGCTTGTAGTTTTAATGCCGACAAAATATTTAACACAGGCCCAGAGGTAAGACGATAAAAGATCATTTTTCCCTCTCGACGGCTTTCAACTAAGCCCGCTCGCTTTAATTGCTGTAAATGCTGAGAGGTATTCGCAACACTTAATTCAATGAGTTGAGCTAAATTTTCAACAGAGAATTCTTGTTGTGAAAGATATTGGATCATATTAATCCGATGAGGACTACTTAATGCACGTCCAAGCTCGGCACATTCAATAAGTTGTTGCTCGTCAAGATACGATTTAATAGACATATTTAAATTCTCAACATTACTCTATTGATTAATTGAATATTTGTTATTATGTAATCTTAATAGATAACGAAATAAATAGCGAAGTTTAACTTTTTTTTGCTATCCAGATATGCCAATAATCTTGTTCAACAATTTGAGGTAAATCAGATAAATGAGTGTGTATTGTATTCACTAAAATGGTTATTTCGTCGTCAGTTAATTCATGCAAAATTGAACGTCCCGTTCTTGCTATGATCTCTTGTGTTAGTGAATCGACACTTTGATAAACTTGCCTTGTTTCACAAAATAGCTGTGAAGAAATTAATGTAAATCCATTTCGTTGCAATGCCTCTTCAACTTGTTGTTGAGTAGGGCGTCGTTTGGCTTCAATATCAATTAGTTTAGGAAAACATTCAAAGAAAAAACCTCGTAAATGATGTTGGCTACTAGGCAAAAAAACATCTTCTATTGTTCTATCTTGAATAAAAAATAAACCGTCTTTCTTTAATACACGATAAACTTCTGCAAAATTCTGATCGTAATTTTTAAAATGGTGAATAAGCGCACGTTCAAAAACAAGATCAATACTTGAGGAAAGGAGGCCTGTCTTTTCAGCGCTTCCTTGATGAAAAAATAATTGCGGGTAATCAGCTGATTTATCGATAGCAGTTTTCACCATATGCTCTGAAAAATCAATACCTATAACTTTTTCAGCACCTAATGAAGCCCAAGCTCGACTATAAATTCCTCCACCACAACCGATATCTGCAACGGCTTTATTTTGTACATTCACAAAATCGGAAATATTATCTTTCCATTCATCAGCAACATCACGAGTGGCATAAGTGTTTTTATTTTTTTCATCATGAAAATCGATAGCCATATTGATGCTCTCCTATTTACCTATTTAGAGTGACTTACTAAAAATAAGAATAAGTATAAATCAATAGAATTTTAGAGAGCATTATAGATGGTGCCAAAAATGCGGTGCTATATTTTAAAAATGGATCTTTAATTATCAATTAGATAATTATTTTTTACGGCTATTCGCCCAAGGATCACAATCTGGGTGGTCGATAACTTCAATCACATCATCAATATCAGCTTCAAGAGAATCAAGGTAGAGCGCTTCCACTTCAGCGCGTGCCCAAGGGGTTCTGCGCAAAAATTTCAAACTTGATTTTACGCTAGGGTCACTTTTAAAGCAGTTGATTTTTATAAGCTGACTTAATTTAGTCCAACCATATTTGGCTACCAACGCATTTACCTGCATTTCAAGAGTGACGCCATGTAGCGGATCTTTAGAAATATGTCCTGTCATGATTTTCTCAAATACGTTTTATTAATTTCAAAGGTAAGAAGCGGTGCAGAGTACAAGAAAGTAGTGAGAGTGGCAATAAAATGGGCTGAATAAAATAAAGATGATGCGTTGTTATCCCGCATGGCTTGTAATATAAAAGATTTTCCATTTGTCATCGTCAGTATGCCTTAGCGTGATCCGAAGATCAGTAGGGCCTTTAAATTCAATGTTCACATCCTGCATTTCCACATCTGTGCCATTAAACCAGCGGCGTAGGCGGTTCCCATTTGTTTGTTTTGGAAAACTATAAGCAAATTGATACCCCGAAGCGGGTATTTCTCTCATCGTTTTAACTTTAAACTCTTCTAACGTTCTCCCTGTATACATGTTTCGTTGTGTCAGACTAAATGCCTGCTCATACTCTTCATTATTGATATTATTAATAAAATCAGTAGCTAGTTGACGTTGATAAGAAAAAGAATAAGGGAGTTTAAGCCAATAATATGTACCCAATACTAAAACAACCAATAAAAACGAAAAATAAGTGACCATCTTTTTATATTGTTTTTTCATGATATTTTTCCTCATTTTTAATTTTTATCATTCCATTATGGCCATGCTGTCTAATGTTTGTGTTTGTATCTCTATCAATCCCTTTAAGCCTTTAGTCATAATGAATAACATACATTCTATTTACTATCACTTTATTTAAATAAACTAATCTGTAATGCAGGTTATTAATTGATTTTTCATACAAAATAATGATTTATACGTAATAAATGAATTTAATCCTATCCACGATCAAACATTTATATTATTTATATAAAATAGAGATAATTCCTAAGAAAACGTAATATTTTATGTCGTGTGAAATTTTACGTTACAATTTCGAACATTATACTCACCACTTTAAAACTACCGTTTTTCAGAATTTAACTCTGATAAAGTAGACAAATAAAGATAAATAACTGCAAAACCAAATACACAAACGATTAATTAAAATTTAATATTCCGAATTAAATCAAATTTCAGAAAGGGTATTGCAATGTAGATCCCATAAGAAAAAGTAAATATAATTTTTCCAAGTTAAACAAACCGGCAAATATTTAATATCTAATCCTTAAAAATATTGCTGACCAAATAAATAAGTATTATTTAATTTAATGAGGAATATTATGAAATTTTCTAAAACACTTTTAATCACATCTATTATTGCAGTTTCATTCTCTGGTATTGCAAATGCCGCACCTACCGATGGTAATACAACAGGTATTATTCATTTTAAAGGTCAATTTATTGATTCAACTTGTACCGTTGAAACTAATAACCAAAATCAAAATGAAGGCACTGTTCAGCTAGGCACTTGGTTAACCAATACCTTTACATCCGTCGGTGAAAAAACAGAAGCAACACCATTCACTATTGGCTTAAGCGGTTGCCCAGCAACCCTTGGTAAAGCACGAGTGACGTTTGAAGGTAGTGAAAACGGTGATAACCCAAGCTTATATAAAGTGAGCGATGCTAAAGGTGTAGGTATCGGTCTTTTAGGTGACCCTAACAGTGAAACGTATTTCACACCAAATACAGAAGCTGAAGGTATTACATTAAAAGGCAATCAAGGTGAAAAAACATATTACGCGCGTTATGTAACAACTGCGGAAGAAGTATCACCAGGAAATGCAAATGCCGATGTTACTGTGACAATTCAATATAATCAGTAATGAATTACCCCATATTTACGTCAAAGGGGAACGTAGGTTCCCTCTTTTTTCTCAAAGGAATTATATTAATGAAAAAATCTATTATTGCCTTATCACTTTTAAGTGTGGTTTCTATTAATGCAAATGCGAGCGTTGTATTAGGAGGCACACGTGTTATTTATGAAGGTGAAAAAAAAGAGGCTACAATTTCCGTTAGAAATAATGAAAAAACACCTTACTTAGTTCAATCATGGATTGAGAATTTTGATAACAATGATTCAGCTAAACCACCATTTTCAGTTACACCACCACTTTTTAGAATAGAAGCTGAATCAGCAAATGCAATACGTATTGTATTAACCGACCCAAGATTACCGACAAATAAAGAATCTGTTTATTGGTTAAATGTGAAATCTATTCCACCAACAGATCCTAACGCGGTTAATAACCTAACGATTTCTATTAATAATAAAATTAAGCTTATTTACAGACCAGCAAATTTATCTAAATCAGATGCGGCTATTGCCTATGAAACATTAACATTTGAAAAACAAGGTAATAATTTAAAAGCCAAAAACTCTACACCTTATTATGTTTCTTTCGGTCAATTAACTGTGGGTAATAAAGAATTAGATAACCCAGGAATGGTACCGCCAATGGGTGAGGCTTCTTGGAATATCTCGGGTATTCAAGCTAATCAAGTGACTTGGAGTGCAGTTAACGATCACGGTTCAATCACAGATAAGAAAACACAGACACTAAAATAATCATTGGAAAATTGTTCATTATGCGCCTTATTACAAATCACAAGAAATCACAAAACAATTGTAATAAATACATTATTTCTTTGCATAATGGATTATTTACATTTCGATTAAAAAAAATATCTCAAGCAATTGCGACAGTTATTGTGGTTGGAGCAACAGCGAATTATGCTATCGCGACAGATTATTTTAGCCCTAATTCATTAAGTGTTATTGATGGCCAAAATATTGCAGATATAGAAAGCCTTGAGCAGTTTTCTAAACCCGGTGGACAATTAGCAGGAAAATATCGTGTTGATATTTTCATTAATAATAATATTGTTGATTCACAAGATATTACCTTTATTACTGATGAAACAACGGGACAATTAATTCCTGTGTTAACAAAAGAAGATTTAAGTGATTGGGGGGTGAAAGTAGACGCTATACCAACACTGACTTCATTAGCGCCAACACAAGAAATTACTGATATTAGCCATTATATTAATGATGCAAAGACAGTATTAGAGCTCAACCAACAAAAATTAAATATTTCTATCCCACAAATTGCGATGGAAAAGATAGCACCGGGCACAATTCCAAGCAGTAAATGGGAGAATGGATTACCCGCATTAGTATTAAATTACTATTATAGCGGCTCAAATAATTGGAGTCGTACGGGTGGTCAGGATACCAATACTCATTATGTTAACTTTCGCAGTAGTGCTAATTTAGGCCCTTGGCGTTTAAAAAATTACTCAACCTTTAGTGAAAATTCGACAGGTAGAGAGTGGAAAAGCATTGAAACCAGCTTAGAGCGAGGAATTAATAGCTTAAAATCACAGTTAATTATTGGTGATACCTCTACACCAAGTGATGTATTTGATAGCTTCCAGTTTCGTGGTGTGCAATTACAAAGTGATGAAGCCATGTTGCCAAGCTCAATGCGTGGGTTTGCTCCTGTTATCCGTGGTATTGCTCAAAGTAATGCCGAAATCACTGTAAAACAGAATAATTATGTGATTTATCAAGCTTATGTAGCACCCGGTGCTTTTGAGATTGATGATCTCTACTCAACTGGGACTAGCGGTGATTTAACGGTCATCATTAAAGAAGCTGATGGTACTGAACGCTCTTTTATTGTGCCATTTTCCTCTATTGCCATTATGCAGCGTGAAGGCCAATTCAAATACTCTTTAACGGGAGGTAAATTTAAATCTAACGCAAATGAGGCGAATGAGCCTGAATTTGCACAAGGTACTGCTATTTATGGCTTACCTAAAGGTGTTACCGGCTACACAGGTGCATTGCTTTCAAAAGATTACCAATCTTATGTTGCAGGGGTTGGTGTTAATTTAGGGAATTTAGGCGCTTTTTCAACTGATATAACACATGCTAACACCCAGAAATTAGCCGGCAAAGAGGCTTCAAACAGTGGGCAATCTTACCGTTTTCAATATTCTAAAAATATGATGGCAACAGGGACGTCTGTTACCTTAGCCAATTATCGTTATTCTACAGAAGGGTATTACAGCTTTACAGAAGCCAATAATCGTTATGGTGATGAAATGTATCACGATAATAAAAAGAATCGCATTCAGATAACCTTGAGCCAATCTTTAAACGACTATGGCAGTGTTTATTTTTCAACCTATCAGCAAGATTATTGGAATCGCTCAGGTAAAGAGCGCTCAATAAGCTCTGGTTATAGCAATAATATGGGCGGAGTTTCTTATAATTTAAATTATAGCTATTCAAGTACACCTAATCAGCGTAAATCAGATAACCATTTTGCCTTCTCTGTTTCTATTCCACTGGATAACGTAACAGGGAGTTACACGTCATTAAACAGCAGTGTAACAACAGATAATAACGGGAATACCGATATGATGGCAGGGATTAGCGGCAGCTTACTTGAGAACAATAATTTAAATTATTCTGTTCAGCAGTCTTATGGCAATAAAGAAAACAATGCCAGCGGTAATGCTTCAGGCTCTTATCGTGGTAGCTATGGTGTGGCTAATGTTGGGTATGGTTATGACAAACACTCACAACGCACCAATTATGGCCTAACCGGTGCGGTCGTTGCTCACCCTTACGGTGTGACGCTGTCACAACCTATTTATGACTCATTCGCTATTGTTAGAGCGCCTGATGCAAAAAATGTGAATATCCAAAATCGAACAGGGGTATCCACTGATTGGCGAGGCTATGCCATAGTGCCTTATTTAAACGCCTATTCTAAAAATGAAATTTCGTTAGATATCAGCACATTGCCAGATAATGTTGAATTGAAAAATAACACTGTCACGCTGATCCCGACAAAAGGCGCTGCAATGTTAGCCGATTATAAAACACATGTTGGCTATCGCGTGTTATTTACCGTCATTCACAACAGTAAACCAGTCCCATTTGGTGCATTAGCGCAATTAGCTCAAACAAATGAACTTGAGATGAGCACAGGAATTGCAGATGAAAATGGCGATGTTTATCTTAGCGGAATGCCTGAAAAAGGGCGAGTAACTGTGTTATGGGGTAAAAATACACAAGACCAATGCACTGCAAATTATCATTTAACGGCAGAGCAATTAAAACAGCATTTGCCAACCTTAACGGTTGATTGTCGTTAATTAATTAGGACTTTGCCATGAATATTAAACAATTTATTTTAGCCACAAGTTTAACGCTGTTTTCATCTCAAGCATTAAGTTCTGGTAGTTTTTTCCTTACAATTAATAATTTTATTATTGACGATGCAGCACAGAAATTGCCTTCTGGATCGTTATTAGGAGGGGGATGGCAATCATTTAGCGCTAAATCTGATGAGGATTTATGTGAAGCCTATATGCCAGGTAAATTTAATTACACAACGAGTATCACAGATAGCTCTGCAGGTATTTCATCTATACGTGCAGATTCACAGTCCTATCCCGTTTTTAAAACAAGTATTGATGGTATTGGTTATATCATGGGTTATCGACAGAATGGCACATCACAGTGGTATCCCATTACCTCTACAGAAGAGTTACGTAATACACATGACAATACTAATAAACTCTTTCTTGATGCAAAAATAGCTTTTGTGAAAACTGTCTCAGGTGAAATAAAGAAAACGAGTTCGAATAGAATTAATTTTGGGTCGCTATCACTACGATGTAATCGAGTAAATACGTCATTAACTTCAGGCTTTGGTCTTATTATGAGAAGTTCCGTATTAGTTACTTGGAAAGCAACCAGTTGTGAAGTGAAAACAAAGCGTGAAACGGTAGATTTAGGTACTCATGAATTGGTTGCGGTACGTAAATTAGGTATTGGCGATAACTTTGGCTATGCGCAACAATCTATGACTGTTGAATGCCCTGAAAACATGATTGTTGATTACACCATTGCTGATAATAACAATCCGAATAATATTGGCTCAGATATTATCTATTTAGAAAATCAAAGCGACAATCCCGGTTTTGGTGTGCAGATGTTTGAATCAGGAAGTTCTGAAGCATTAAAGTTAGGTGGCGATAGAAAAACACCGGGTAATTATCAATATTCTTTTGCGAAAACAACCAATAAGAAAGAAGTGATAAATAAAGATTTTGATTTTAAATACGTGAAATTATCTGACAATGTAAAAGCCTCAGATGGCAATGCCAAGGTCACTGTCACATTGGTTTACCGTTAATCTAGAGGGAATTATTATGAAATATACGTTCGTAAAGAAGTTTATTGCTCGCTCTATTTTATGCGTACTACCATTTTTATCTTATTCTGTTTTTGCTAATGATAGCGTTAGAATTAATTATACAGGCTCAATTAAAGCAGCAGCCTGTAGTATTCAAACCAGTGACTTAAATATTGAATTAGGAACTTGGTTATTAAGTGGCAACGGCAATAATTTTCCTGCTGGCAGCACAACTGATTGGGTTGAATTTGAATTAACCTTTAATTGTAAAATGCAAAGTAGTCAAGTTGTCGGTTCATTACAGGGCATACCCGCATCTGATAAGAATTTATTTAAGCTTGATGATATTGCCAATCAAGCATCGGGTATGGCAATCCAAATTGAATCTTATTCACCAGAGCGTAATCGTTGGGAAGCAAAAAATGCCAATGAAATAAGTGTGTTATTAAGTTCAAAAGAAGTTGCCAATGGCATTAATAAATTGAAATTAAGGGCTCGCTATAAACAACTAGAAAATAGAGCGACACCCGGTAAAGCCAATGCTTCTATTACCTTTGTTGTACAAAGTAATTAAGGGATGACAATGAAATTAGCGCAATTAACAACCATTTCTTTCTTTTTATTATTTTCGTCACAAGCCATAAGCTATGACACTTTATTTGATATTAAAGGGAAAATACAAGCAAGTACCTGCATATTAGAGTCATCTAAAATTAAAGACATTAACCTTGGGCATATATCTCTTAGTGAAAATGGCTTTGGTGGACAAATTCATTCAACGAGCGAAAAAATAGATTGGAATATAACCTTAGATTGTCCTGAAGGTTTGCCCGTTATTTTAACGCCTAAAGGCACTGCATTTTCAGGAAATAGCACCGTACTTGCATTAAATACCTCATCTGATACCGCCAAAGGTGTCGGAGTTGAAACACAGTACAGCGTTAATGGCAGTAATTGGACGACATTAGAATTAAATAAACGTAATACGGTGGTTAGTGCGACAAAAAATGAGGGTGAAGTCACTTTGAATTTTAGAGGTTATTACAAGCAAATGGAGAAGGACATTTTCCCTGGAACAGCAAATGCCACGTTAGATCTTGAAATTGTTTACCAATAAAACGTTTATTAAGCTAAGTCATTAAGTTAATTTAATAAATTTTAATGATTAATTACTTCTTACGCGAGAAAATGAGCAATTATTCCAAAAATATAATTATTATTACCTCATATTTATTAAATTAAATAATTAAAGTAATAGCAGTTATTTTTACTACATAATCCATCCATTAAAAATAGAAATATATTATATAAATTATATTTTTATAGCGCTGGAAATAAAAATGAAAGAATTTAATAAGTATAAAAAAACATTGAATGAAATTGACTACTATGTGTATGCTCTTTGTGAGGTAAATGGAACTCGCCGTATACCATTTTACATAGGGAAAGGGAAAAATTCTCGCTGTCTTACCCACATTGCTGAAGCCGAAAAAATGAAGGAAAATGGCGATGAATTAGATGAAAAAACACAAAAAATCATTGAATTACAAAAAAACAATATGCTTGGTATCGATATCTTATGTCATGGGATTAGTAACTCAGATAGTGCATATATGGTCGAACGAACTTGCTTAGATTTAATTGGTATTGACCTTTTGACTAATAAAATTAATGGAAAAAGCAGTAGCAATAATGAAACCTACAAAAGACAAGGTAGGTTAACAATAGAAGAAATACAATCCATTTATTCACGTGAAGATGTTGATGTTTCACCTGAACACAGTGGTTTAGTTTTTATTTTAAATAAACTTTATAAATTTGGTATGACTGATCTTCAATTATTCGAGGCAACCAGAGGTGTGTGGCATAATCCACCAAGAAATGATGAATCTGTAAAGTATGCTTATGCTACATATAATAATATTGTTAAGGAAGTATACGAAATTCACGGATGGGTAAAAGCTGGAACACAAGAATACTTTACTCGTACAATAAAGCTACCTAGTGAACGTTGGGAATTTATAGGTCGAAAAGCACCTCAAGATATTCGCGATCGCTATGTTGGAAAAACAATCAATTATAACCGTAGTTATAGTAGTCCATTTGTCAGAGTCGGAAAAAACAACTAATTTCAGATTAAGAATAAAATAGAAACATAAATAGTAATTTATATTTCTATTTTGGCTAGCCATTCACAGTCCAACACCGTTATCGATTTATTCTTTAATTTAATCGCCTTAACACTGACTAAATGTGCTAAAGCGCGGTTTAATTGTCTGGTTGAGATCCCAAGCATTGCCGCTAACGGATCTCTTTTTTCTAATTGAAAAGAGAGTCCTTCTTGTTGAGATTTAAAAAATAAATATCGGCGTAATTTAAATTCTGAAGAATAGGGTAATTGAGAGTGTCTTAATGAAGATTGATAAAGTTTTTGGCTTAATTGCTGGCAAATAAAGGTGAGAAAATTAGCATCTTGTAATGCTTTTTGTCTGACAATGGAAAGAGGTAACGCTAATAAATAAGAAGGAACTAAGGCTTGTACGGTACTAAACACCATTTCATCTTTAGCTGAAAACAGTTCTAAATCTCCAATAACACAGAAAGCTTGTTCAAAAGAAAAGACCACATGCTCACCGTTTATTTCATAACGTTCAATCTGTAATTTGCCTTCCACTAGACAGTATAAATGTGTTGCTTGGCTATTTTGTGTTATTAAATATTCCCCCGTTTTCACTTCCATTAATCGCAGAGAAGACAACAACGCATCAGATAAATAAGCATCAAGTTGATGCATTAAAATAAAAGTGTTACGTTTTTTTTCATCATTAACTATTTTCACTTTTATTTTCCTTTCGCAATTATGCTTCAATTTATTATCGAAAATAGCATACTTTTCAAAAAAGGACATATGTCCTTTTTTAGGCTGGTGGAGATTATTACTATCATGATATTCCTAATATTTAGAGATTATATTGATGACATTCAATCCCAGCTTATTACCTAAAATCGAGCTTCATGTGCATTTAGATACCTGTTTAAGCTATTTTTATATTAAACAGCTAGATCCAACGATAAGCTTTGATAAGTTTAATCAGCAATTTGTTGCTCATAAACCTTGTTTTGATTTGGGTGATTTTTTGAGTAAAGTCACGCCTCAAATTGATCTTTTGCAGACTAAATCAGCTATTACACTGGCTGTTGACGATCTGTTTTATCAGTTGAAAGCAGATAATGTTATTTATGCTGAAATTCGTTTTGCCCCGTTATTACACACAAAACAGGGCTTAACAGATAAGGACGTTGTTGAAGTTGTTATTTCAGCAATGAATGAAGCATCTCGAAAATATGATATTAAAGCGGGTTTGATCTTATGCACATTGCGCCATTTTAGTGCGTTAGAGAGTCAGCAAACCGCCAAGTTAGTTGTGGAAAACCTTAATAAAGGTGTTGTTGCACTTGATTTAGCGGCTGATGAAGCGCGTTTTCCTTTAGATAATCATATTGCTGCTTTTGATTATGTTAAAAAATCAGGGGGGAATTTAATTGCTCATGCAGGAGAAGCAAAAGGCGCTGAAAGCGTTACTGAAACATTGGATAAACTGCATGTTACTCGAATTGGTCATGGCGTAAGAAGTATTGAAGATAATGAAGTCATTAACAGGCTTAAATCTCAAAATATATTATTAGAAGTTTGCCCAAGCTGTAATATTATCTGCAATATATATGAGCAAGTAGACCAACATCCCGTTAATCAGCTAAAAAAGCAGGGCGTTAAATTAAATATTAATACTGATGCGCGAACAGTTGCCAATACATCGTTAAATAAAGAGTATCAGTTATTACATGATATTTTTGGTTGGAGCGAAGAAGACTTTCAGCAATGCAACATCGATGCTCTTAATGCCAGTTTTATTGCAAATGACGTTCGTAAAAAACTAATGGATAAGCTCTGCTACGTTCACGCAAAATAGTGAATTACACATAATAATTATCAAAGAGAACACCTTTATTTTTAAGGTGTTTTCTTTACTTTTAAGCAGAAATACCTATTTATCAGATTGCGATTATTCAATCTAGATAAAACAATGTGATATAAGACATAAGAATGGTGAAATTTAATCACATCCTTCCTGTTTTAAGAATAATTACATTCAATAAGTAAGAATAATTGATGACTATGTTGATATAACCCTTATCAATGTAAGGATACAACATGTCAGAAGAACAGCGTCGTGAGATGGATAATTTAGTTAATCTCACTCAACCTTATGCTGTTGATAGTTTAGATGATGCACTTTTTACTGCATCTATGAATGAAGCTGATAACTGGCATCGCCAAAATAATACTAACTATCAATCATTATGGCAAAAAATGCCTCAACCGATTATTCCTGTTAATTTATTTAAAACCATGGACTTAGCGACACCGACACATCGTAACGGTATTTGGTTAAACAGTTCAGGAACAGGGCAACAAGGAAAAACACACGTTTTCTTTGATGACATCAGCTTAAAGCGCATTGAAACCGCAATGACGCAAATTTTCTATCACAACGGTTTAATATCAACCACTCCCGCCCGTTTTCTAATGTTGTCTCCCGATCCTCACTCTGGCGATCATGCCGGTTTTGCCACTGCTTTCTTAAAATTTACCCAATGTGCGCCCATTAAAGAGCTTGTCTTTACCGTCTCAGAACAAGGGCAATTTGATGCACAATTAGCGTGGTTAACGCTACAACGCTGGGCGAGTGATCCGGCGCCTATCTATATTCTTGGGCTAACTCTTTTCTTTGAGCAATTATGCCTAAGCCGCCCAGACTCATTCACACTGTTATCACCGATTAAAGGCTTAACAGGCGGTGGATGGAAAGGGATGACAAAGCAGTTAGCACGTCCAGATATCATTCAAGGATTAAAAGAAACCTTACATGCCCCCAATGTGGATATTCGTGATATTTATGGCATGACAGAGCATCCTTTACATTACATTAGTTGTAGTGAAGGGCATTTCCACATTCCAGCTTATTCTCGCTTTGCCATTATTGATGAAACGGGTGATCGGGCACCAGAAGGTAAAACAGGATTTATTCAACTTGAGAATCCTTTTTTTGATTCTCTGCCTTCTCAACGTCTGTTAACCCAAGATTTGGGAATATGGGGAACACAATGCGCTTGTGGTCATTCTTTACCCTATATTCACTATATTGGAAGAGCCACTTCACCAGAGGGCACTTGCGCTGCACAGATAAAATGATAGAAGCTATACTTGTTCGTTTAGCAAACATCAAACTGTGTTTAATACACTGCCTTAATGAAAACTGGTTATTTTCTGATGATGTTTTGACGCAAACATTCTGTATTGAACGTCTGAAACAATGGGCCTGTAGTGATGTACTAGCACAAAAAGTGGCTAATGAATTAGGAAATAAAAACTGGCGTGCGCCCAATAAATTATTAATTATCGTCTCTGAAAAAGATCCCCTTGGCACATTAGAAGCCTTACTTGCAGGCTATTTAATTGGTAGCCCCATCAGAATAAAAGCACGATTATCCACACAATGGCTTTATCAGCTACGGGCTTATTTGGGTTTAAATGAACATACCTGTGAAATTCTAAATTGGTCGAGTGAAAATCAAAACGATAAGCTTATTCTTGAAGGTATTGAAGCCATTTTATTAGCGGGTGGTGACGCACTTATTCAACATTATCGCCAAATAGCACCAGCCCACATTAAATTAATTGAGTTAGGTCCCAAAATAAGTGGAATGGCTATTTTGGGTGATTCATTACCTGATATCTCTTTGGTATTAAATGATGTTTGCTTGTTTAGACAGCAGGTGTGTAGTTCACCGCGTTTTATTTTATTAGAGAATAAAACCTGTGCCGACCAGCTCTATCAACAACTTTCTCTCGCATTACCCTCATTACCACCATTACCTGAAAACATAAAGCTTCAGCAAATGGCGCAAGCTCATGAATATTTATTATCTCGCAACTTATACGCTGATGAAAAACCCACGATTTATAATACAAAGTCAGGTTGGGCAATTACTTATCACACTCAATTTATGCCTCAATATTGGCTTAATTTTGGTTTTCAACTGATTGTTGGCTCGGTAGAGCATCATCTGCAATTAGCACAAAAAGAGGGGTTTGCACGGTTACAAACGTTGGGTTATCACGGTGATATCACATCACTTTCACTGCACGATTATTGTTTCACTCGCTATTGTCCAATTGGCTCGATGCATTCTCGTCCAATGACGGCAGCGCATGATGGCTTCTTTATATTGGCTGCACTGGTGTTTTTTGTAAGTAAAGAAGGATAACAACATTGAATAAACGGAAAATATTTATCACTGGTGCAAATGGATTTATAGGCTCTTATTTATTACCTAAGCTCGCAGAGCTTGGCGATGAATTAACGGTATTGTGTCGTGATCCCCATAAAATTCACGCTAATCGCCCTGTATTGCCAGCGGATGTAAACGTGATAAAAGGGAATTTACTCCAACCTGATACATACCGTGAAGCACTTATTGGGCAAGATGTTATTATTCATTTAGCTGCGGATTACCGTGTAGGCATTGCACCAACGCGATCAGCGCACAAACAAATGTATCAAACCAATGTTACGGGTACATTGAATTTACTGAACGAAGCCAAAAAGGCACAAATTTCTCAGTTTTTATACACGAGTACTACCGCCGCGTTAGGGGAAACACACGGCGTATTGCTTGATGAAACCCATCGCCATAATGGGGTTTTTCGCAGTTATTATGAAGAAACAAAGCAAGTTGCCCACGTATTAGTCGAACGCCACCAGCAACAAGGCATGCCAATCAAAATGGCTATTTGTGGCGGTGTATTTGGTCAAGGTGACAATAGCGTTTTAGCACAAACGTTATCTGCTTTTTTCAATAAAAAAATTCCGTTTCAAGTCAGTACAAACAGTACTTTTCAACTCTGCCATGTAGAGAAATTATGTGATGGCTTATTGCGCTTACTTGCCTTAGATAAACCTCAAGAAACCGTTCTGTTTACTGGTGATGTTTTCTCTATGCCAGAAATTTTCACACTGCTCAGCGAAATACAAAAAACAGCGCCATTGCCTATAAAAAATCGTCAGAGTTTACGCCCTTTAGCATGGTTAATGGATAAGCTTGCCTTGCTCGGTTTCTCCATGCCACTTTCCTGTGAAACACTACGTATTATGGATGGAAGCACTTATACCTATTCATCTTCTAAAGCAGAACAGCGATTAGGATGGACAGCAGGTGAGCCATTAAATGACTTTAAGGAGTATGCCCGTAACATTGCTAATCAATACACATTGATGAACAAGGAGCCTAAATGAAACCAAGGACGCTCACTTCGCAATGGGGTAACGTGACACTGTCACTAGAAACAGAGCAATTGCTAAGTATCAAAGGTGATACGGATAATGCAGTTTTTTATGGGCAAGGTTATGGTGCCGCGTATTTACGTTTGTGGCAGTTAGATTTATCTCACCGCGTCGCCAGTGGTCGCCTAAGTGAAATAATGGGAAAAGGTGCGCTCAGAACAGATATTTTTCAGCGTCGATTAGGATTAGTTGAACTCGCCAAAAAGGCAGAGCTTGACGATAAAAATGCTCCCTCTGATAGTTGGCAGGCAACTCAATTTCAACATATTACCGCGTATATCGCAGGCATTAACCAAGCCATAAAAGATCTAAAAATTCGCCCAGTAGAGTGTTTATTACTGCGTTACAAGCCTGAATTATTTACCACCACTGACAGTTATTTGCTAGGCCAATTAAAGTATTTTATTAATTCTGCTTGGCAATATGAGTTATTTAATACTCGTTTAGCAAATCGACTGACAACATCTCAACATCAGCAACTTTTGTCTACTTTTAGCCTTGAAAGCAATCAAATTCCGCCATTGCCGCTAGATGAACAGGGTGAGTATTACCCTGATGTGATCGCCGCGTTTAAAGAAGGATTAAAAGGCTTGCAGCACTTAGGATTAGCCTCACCTGATACTGGCTCTAACGTGATTGCTGTCAATGGCTCGCTTACC
The DNA here is from genome assembly GCF_014897315.1 of Proteus sp. FME41. Taxonomy (GTDB): domain Bacteria; phylum Pseudomonadota; class Gammaproteobacteria; order Enterobacterales; family Enterobacteriaceae; genus Proteus. Next base: position 178,964 of record NZ_JABUYL010000005.1, read on the forward strand.
GCATCTGGCAAACCGATGTTAGCCGCCGACCCCCATATGGGGCATGTTAACCCCAGTTTTAATCTGTTATGCCGTTTAGAGAGCAAAGAAGGCTTAAGTGTGATGGGTTCACACTTTCCCGGCTCACCGGGCATTATTGTTGGGCGCAATACTCATGCAGCATGGGGAATGGTTGGCATAATGGCGGATAACCAAGATTTATTCTGGGGACGCATTGATTTAGAGAACGAAAAGGTCGAAACCGTTAATGGATGGGAGCCATTAACAAAAAGGACTCACACCATTGGCTTAACCTCAAAACGTCAACATACCTTTGTGACTTATGATTATTCACAAGGTCGATTAATGTCTGAAAAAGCGGGCTATGGTTTATTTTTACGCTGGCCGGCATTAGATAATCCAAGTGGCGATATTACTTTTTATCAGCTTGCAAAATGCCATAACTGGACATCATTTAGAGAAGCCTTAAGACATGTGAAAAATTCCCCAATGATGGTGGGATATGCCGATATTCACGGTGATATTGGCTTACAAAGTATGGGATATATTCCTAAGCGCCATAGTGAATTAGGCAGCTTAGTGCTCAGTTTGACGGAGCCATTACATCAGTGGCAAGGTTATGTTCCTTTCGATGATTTACCCGCCGAATACAATCCTGAGCGCGGGTATGTCCTTTACGCTAATCAATACAGTACCTCGCTCTTTGATGGGAAACCGGCGTTATCTAATCGTTGGCATCCACCAACAAGGGCTTTACGTATTGAGCAACTTATTCAGCAAACTCAAAAGCATACTTTTGAAACTTTTCGTCAGATGCAAGATGATAAAAAAGATCTATTTGCTCAAAAAGCGCTCGCTTTTTTATTACCTTATATACCTGAAGATAAAATGCTTTCTCAATGGGATTGTGATACTCAGCAACTCAATGCATCACGGCTTTTTGATGTATGGATACAGCATCTTACAGATAGAGTCTTAGGAAAGGTGCTAAAAAGAGGATCACGCGCACTGTATACGGATTTTTGGCCAAGTTGTCGCTGGAGTATTCTCAATATTCTGCAACACCATCTTCAAGATTGGCAGTTTGAACAAGATGCAATTTCTACATTAATTCGTGAAACCTATGCCAGCGCATTAATTGCCAGTCAGAAAATGGAACGTCCTTACGTTGAATTTCAGCATAGTATCAAAAAACCATTGTGGCTTAATCGTCTATTAACGGGTCGTTATCCTTATCAAGGCGGTAATCGAGAAACCATTCATGCCACAAGGCAGAATGCTGATTTCTTAACGCAATCCCAGATAGGTAATAGCGACACCATTAAAACCAAGCCTTACACCTTTGGCCCCGGTTTTAAACTGATCGCCCATTTAACCCTGCAAGGCGAATGTCACTATTTAATCAACACTCCAGCAAAAGGAAATCCTTTTTACTGGAAACTGCATCATGTATTGGAATGTTGGCAAACAGGAACCCGACAAAAAACCGTTTTGCCTCTTTGTGAAAATAACCATCATTGTAATGATAAAAAGGAATAACTCATGGCAAGAATGAAGCAATGGCAACAAACAGGGCATCCTGCACGCCTATGGCATCCTATTTCAAATGATCGTATCCAGTGTGAGCTTTGTCCTCGAGCCTGTAAAATCAATTTGGGCCGAACAGGCACTTGCAAGTTAAGACGCAATGAAAATGGCAGTTTAGTGACACTAAACTACGGTAAATCAGTGCCGATGACCCAAGAGTCGATAGAAACCGAAGCCGTTTATCATTATGCCCCTGGCGAACGTATTTTATCGTTAGGTAATATTGGCTGTATGTTACGTTGTGATTTTTGCCAAAACTGGAGTACAAGCCAAGCACGCTATGTACAAGATAGCAATGTGGCTTATTACAGCCCTAAAGATGTGGTCAATTATGCGTTAAAACATAATATTCGTGTTTTGTCGTGGACGTATAATGATCCGATTGTTTGGCATGAATTTGTTATGGATACCGCAAAGCTGGCTCGAGAGCATGGCTTAAAAAACCTCTATAAAAGTGCATTTTATATCAGCGAAAAAGGTATCGATGAATTACTTGGTGTGATGGATATCTTTAGTATTTCATTAAAATCAATGCAAGATAGTTTTTATCGTAAACATACAGGAGGGCGCTTACAGCCTGTACTGGATGGGATTAAGCAGGTTTATGATGCACGAAAATCAACAAATAGCCCACACCTTGAAGTCTCTAACTTGTGTGTGACAGGACGTAATGACTCATTGGAAGAAACCAAAAAAGTAACAGACTGGATGCTTAAATATCTGGATGCTGATATTCCGTTGCACTATGTGCGTTTTCATCCTGATTACCAATATCGCCACGTTGAACGCACATCAATTCCTTTTTTAGAGCAAGCGCGTCAACAAGCTTTAAATGAAGGTATGCGCTATGTTTATGTGGGGAATGTGTTTGATACTGACAGTGCAAACTCTTATTGCCCAGAGTGTCACACCTTGTTAGTGAAACGCAGTGGGCTGATTGCGCAATCTCACTTAGACAATGGGCAATGTCCTCATTGTCATTTTCAACCTTCGATTATTTTACCTTGGGCTGAATCAAATACTGACAAATTATCAGAACATATCCCTGATGATTTTATTTGTATTACACATCCATTTCGCGGCCCCGTTCAAGCTTGCCATATTGAGCAAAAACATGAGTCACCGATTTACTATCAATTTATTACAAAACAGGGTGAGCCTGTGGGATCCATTAGTACGAATAGCTGTAGCCGTTTTATGTTGTCTAAAAGCAGTCCTCAGGCTGAGGGGATCCGCCTTTATCATCATCAAAATGAGCCCTGCCAACTGTTTGAGGTTTATGATCGTGCTCATTTTCCCGTTACGGAAGCCGAAAAAACACATCTTGGTAGCGAAAATGTGCCGATCACGCTTATTCCATTAAAAGGACGTTAAAAATATGCCACTCAATCGAGGATGGTCATTAATTCGCGCACAAATGATTGCCGCTCAAATTCGCAAAGCAAAGCTAAATGATAAAATACCGAATCTCCCCATTATTTATCTACCCGGTATTTTAGGGACTAAGCTTTTTGATAGGCAAAAACAGGCCTTTATTTGGGGTGATCACCGAAGTGTTTTTACAAAAAGCGATTATGAATATGAGTATCCCAATACCCAGCATTCACCCCGAGTATTAGCAACAGAGCAATTGCATGCGTTTTCAATTGTTCCTTATTTAGTGAGCACATTGGTTACTCAGGAACTTAAAGATGTGCTTGAAACGGCATTAGGTTATCGAGAGGGGCAAGATCTGTTTTTCCTTGCTCATGATTGGCGCGCTGATCACCGGTTGCTGGTGGATGCGATTGATAGAGAAGTTAATCGGCTTAAAACTGTTTTTGGTGATAATCAGCCGTTTATTTTTATTGCTCAATCTGCCTCAAATCTTGCAATACGTTATTGGTTGCGTCATACCACGCCAGAAAATAGGGCATTAGTGGCGAAATGGTATGCGTTTGGCCCACCTTGGCACGGAACCTTCCAGGCATTATCCATGATGGAGACGGGCTATTATGCAGGAAGTCGCTATCTTCATGGGTTTTCCTCTGATGATGTTTGTGGCTGTCCTTTTGTATACCAACTCTTACCCCCTAATCCTGTGGTAATAGATAGCTACGGCAGAGCGCTAAGTGATTTTGATGTCTATGATGAAGCATGTTGGGAACACTATCGATTAGGCCCTTATAAAACCTCAATCAGTTCAGCACAGAATCTGCGAGTCAGAGAGGCATTGGCACAGAATTTACAATGTGCTAAACGCTTTACTAATGCGGTTTCAGGAATTAACGCAGATGAACAAACTGTGCCACAAGTATGGTATTTGAGTGATAACAATATCACCTTAAAAGCGGCCATTTATGGTAGAGATCGCTGGTATTTACAAGCCAAAGATATTAAACGTGAGTTTCCGCAATTAGCGGCTCAAACATTAACAGTCGGTGACGATCACCTTCCTTTAGAGGGGTTATTACAATATTGGCGTGCGCCTATTGTACGTGATCGCTATCAACATCCTTGGGGCGAAAGCTTTGCCTTTATTAGCCAAGCATCAACACATCGCGCATTAATTAATCATTCACCTAATTTAAGAAGTTTGGCATTTGATATTGCTACAGAAAGAAGAAAAGAGCGTTAATAAAATTAATACTTTCCATTGATTGAGGAGTTGAGTCAGAAAATAAAAACTTACATAATGCAGGTATCTCGCCGTTAAACTCTTAATTTTTGCGTAAACATATGACATCAAATATAAATGGAATTATCGATAATATTCGCAAAGCAATACAACACTCAACACAAGGTATGATTGGACGCGAGCAACTTGCTGAACTCGTTATTTTAGCCGCAGTTGCTCATGAACATTTGCTGGTTATTGGCCCTCCAGGTACAGCGAAAAGTGCCGTTGTCCGCAGAGTTTCTCAAACATTGGGCGGACGTTATTTTGAATACCTTTTAGGGCGATTTACTGAACCTTCAGAGTTATTTGGTGCGGTTGATCTCAAAAAACTAAAAGAAGGTAAAGTTGAAACCGATATTACAGGGATGTTACCTGAAGCAGATATTGTTTTTCTTGATGAGGTTTTTCTAGGATCGACAGCCATTTTAAATACTTTATTAGGTATTTTAAATGAACGCCGATTTAAACGTGGCCATACCGATATTATTAGCCCATTAAAAGTGTGTATTGGTGCTGCTAATAGCTTGCCTGATGATCCTAACCTTGCTGCATTCACTGATCGCTTTCTTATTCATCTTTTTATAGATCCTGCACCCGATCACCAATTAGAAGCTATGCTCGAAGGCGGATGGGCTTCAAGCCTGACTCAACTTTCAGCTCAACTCGATATTACTCAATTGGATGAATTACACCTTGCGGTTAAAAATGTCGATTTAACACAAGTTAGACCGTTACTGGCTAATGCCGTGCGCTCATTAAGAAATGCAGGGATCACGCTGTCAGATAGACGTATTGTTCGTGTTCAGCGTCTTATTGCTGCTGCGACTGTTCTTAATAATCGAGAGATTGCGACAGAGCAAGATCTCTGGCCTTTACTGTATGTACTGCCTACTGAAGATACTCAGCAACAAGGACGTGAAATCTTACGACAAGAACTCTCACTTTCAATGAATTCTCGACTATTCAGTTCCGTAGAAGAGGCGACATTACAACCTCAATCTCGTATGAATCGCTTAATTGAAAGAGCAACCGATGTTCTCAATGCAGAGCCTGTATCTAAAGCGGATATTGAACTGACGTTACGAGAAATAGATGCTAACTTCTCGACAGAGATGTTAAGTGAAGAGCTTGCTATATTACGTACACAATTAGCGATACAGTTTAGTCACTTATTATGAGCCTAACATTTCCTCTCTCTTGGCAACCTAATGCAACGCCCCCTAAACCACAAGGGGTGTATGCAACAGGTATAACGGCTAAACAGCTTATTGAGCGCATTATTCATTTGCCTGATGTTCAGCAACAATGCTTAAAAGTGATCACCAGTCAACATCGGCTTATTGTGTTAGGGAAACAGGCTGATTTACCTTGGGCTGAAAATATAACGCTGATTGCACCGTCTACTCAAACAGCAAAATTATGGCTCCCTATACATCAACAGCTTTTATTACCTTATGGGCTGGTGGAGCAAGCCTTAGTGCAGCATTTTAAACGCCAACCACTATTACTTTTACCCTCACCTCAAACGGTGATCCCTTTAGATAATCAGTGGACGTTAACACCAACGCTACGGGATACACTCACCCAGTTGTGTTTTGAGTGAAATACAATGTGATACAAGGATCGGTTTATCATCATGTCATTACCCACAACACAATCCACCTCGTTACCCGAAGCGCTACAACCTTGGCAAACTTGGCTTAGCTGGTTAGATCCCGAATTAATTCCTGCCTTTTCTGATCTATTACAACGTCTGAGTCGTGTATTAGGCCCAGTACAGGGAAAACAACTCGGTGGTTTACCTGAACAAGATGGGATAGGGCAAATACAACGTAAAGGGGATTATCAAAACCTACTACTTAGTGAATGGTTAATGGCTGATGAAGTACCTGATGAATTTATGAGGCGCGCCATTAATGCAGAACATCTCTTTTTGGCACCAAACTATAAATCTCAACAATCTTTAAATCAAATCACCGTGCTTTTTGATACCGGTATTTCGCAACTGGGTGAATGTCGCTTAGTGCATATTGCAATGCTTATTATATTGGCGCAACGGGCAGAAAAAGCGGGGTGCACATTAATGTGGGGAACGTTGCAATCAATCATTCCATTAATGCCACTAAACACCATAAACGATCTACGCGAATTATTGACACGCCGGACTTATTCACCTGTTTTAAAAGAAAATATCGCGCATTGGCGAAACGTTATTGCTGAAGACACTGATGTACAAAATGGCGAGATTTGGTTAGTGACAGGCGCTCATCAACAACCTATATTGAAACAAATCACCTCAACACATCATATCGAACTAACAGGAGATGATTGTTTCAATAAAACGATTGATGCCAATATTCGCACGCCACATTTTCAACGTCATATTGTATTGCCAACGCCACCTAGAGCATTAAGTTCACGATTATTAAAAGGACAATTAAGACCGCCTTCAGCGCAAAATACACATCAGCATGAATACAAAATATCACTGATGTTTTCACCTGTTATCTCATTTCATGGTAGCGCAGTAGGGGTCACTTTATTAGGTAAACCTGGGTTAGTGGTTATTAAAATTCCACCGCTCAATAGATCGAATCAAGACCGTCCGCTTAAAAAACCGTTTGTTTACCAAATATATCCTGATGGTCATGCTATTTTAGCGTTACAGTGTCACGGGAAAAAGGTAGGTGCATTACTTTCTAATAATAATGGTCTCTATTTTTGGCAATTACCCAAACTCTCTTATATACCTCGACCTTCCGATGAGATGTTTTCAGCAGGTATTGGGCGAGGTAATACGCTTGCCAGTGCTTATTTATCGAATAAGGAATATTCCAGCTTATTTGTTCATGATAGGGCAAGACGGCTAGTCGCTTTCTCATCCAGTATTTATGCTGAAGAAAAAAACGCCTTTAAAATTGTTGAAGAGAAAGTCCTTGGCATAGAGAAGATAGCAGACAACTTACTTGTGTATATTTATCTCAATGACAGTAGTGAATTAGTTCAAATGGTCACGGGTGCAAACTTTTCTCAAAAGAAATACCAACATCGACTCTATTTTACTCAATTTATTTCCTATCAAAGAGTTGCATTATTTGCCTATCACCATAAATATACCAATGGCTCTAAATCAATATCTTGTGCTATCTCACTAAGCACTAATCGACAAAGTTGGCATGTTTATAATATGGAAATTGATGAAGTTTATGGTTATCAAATAGACTTACCTCAAGGATGGCAAGGAATAGGACTCTTTTATCCAACACTCGATGGCTCTATAGAAAAAGATTTAACCACCTTAAATATTTTGATGATCAGCCCTAACAAACGAAACATTGCCAGTTATTCAAAAGGCGAGATAGAAATCTTATATCGTGCAGATAATCCGTTTACGCGTTACTCATTTAGCCCATCTAAAGGCCTATTTGCTGCATTAACGGATCACGCTCAAGTCGTTGTTTATGATGTATACCAAAAACAATTACGCCTAAATCTGTATACCATTGAACAAGAAGGTGACACCCAAAATGCATAACGATTATATTCGTCATCCAATGTTATTGGGATATCGTCAGATTGAAGGTTTATGGCTACCCAATGACTGGTTTAACGAGACTCAACGGCTAACTTATTTAATAAAACATTGGCAAGCTAATTGTCGTATTTATCGATTCGAACAAGGGGATGTTCTCTGTTTTACTGAAAATAAAACGCTGGATTGCTCATCCATTGAGGGATGGCCTTTAATTCGTTACGGTCGCCTTTATAGCACCGCACCTCTAGATAATGATGAGATAAAAAAACTGCCTTATGCAGATCTTGCTTTAGTTCGTAGTGGTGTTGTAACAACGCTTCTATTTTCGCAAGCTGAACCTCTCTCACTTGCTGATTATCTCGATATTAAAGAGATTCATTTTGAAGAAACTGATAACTACGCCAGTCTATATGAGATAAAACCTCAAGCATTGTCAGAAGAGAAAAATATTAGAACGATTATTGGTGACAATATTCCACCGGCTGCAGATCAACAAAAGCAATTTATAAAAACTGTTTTTGAAAACGCTTCGTCGTCATCTCAAACACAAGCACCTCATGCAAAAGCGTCATTATCACTGACTCAGAAAATCATTAATAAATTTCTGACGCCCCAAAATCGTGAAACTATACACTCTTCATCTAAAACGATATCTCAATTATCACCGTGGCAGCATTGGCTAAATAAGCTTTCAATTAAAAGCGGATTAGCCTCTATGATGAGTAAGCAACAAGCGGATTATATTAATAAAATGATGAAAATGTTTGAAGATGGTAATGTCGATCAAGCGTTGCGTCATGGTATTCCGCTTAGTCAATATCAAGAAAACCAAGAAACAACGCCTTCACCTTATTTAGGGAGATTAACAGGGCGAAATAAACTGGAAATATCAGCCGATCAACAAGGGAATAAAAGTCTTTATCTTGGGGATGAACTGCAAAATTATTTAAAACAACTTTATCGCCAACAATTTATAAAGCTAGATAAAGCAGGGCATAATGAAGAAGCCTTATTTGTTCTTGCGGAGCTATTACAAGAAAAAGAAGAAGCACTCAATTATTTAGAAAGCTTCCAACGCTATCAACAAGCCGCTGAGTTAGCACGATTATGGGCAATGTCACCCGCTTATATTATTCGCCTATACTGTTTGGCGGGTGATATTAATTCTGCGGTTATCTATGCGCGTTTACATCATGCATTTTCGTTTATGATCTTACAATTGCAAAATACGCATCCGGATATTGCTGATAAAATGCGTGAAGAGTGGGCTGCATACCTAATTGACTGTGAAGATTATTTACAGGCCATTGATGTTATCTGGCCACTAAATAATGAAACAAACCGCAATAAAGCCAAGCGCTGGTTAAAAATAGCGTATCAAGCTGGTGGAGAGTTAGGTTTACGTAGTCTAGTAAAATGGGCTTTTTTATTACCCGAGTCTTTTCATCAATATGAAGACGATATTAAAAAAACGATTCGTGACCCCCAAGCCTCTATTTCACGCGCTATATTAGCAAGAGCGTTATTAGCATTACCTAAACAAACCAAGTTAACTGAACAACTGATTAATCAGCTTCTGGAAATATTGTACTTTTGTTAATATTCAGTAGATCAAGTTGCTTCAATATTTTCTTCTTATCGGTCACCGTTAATGTAAAAATCTCAAAATTACCCCTATAGTCTTTTTGTAACGTGTCATTTAGCCCGTATAGTAAAAATAGACCTGATTGAGATTTTACTCGACTATTGTTTTTTACAGCTTTAGATACGAGCGGGGCATTAAAATGTATTGGGTTCATAACTCCTATAAAATAAGGTTTTTCATGCTTTATATAATGAAGAAATTGGTTTGATATCTCATTAAATTCCTTCTTGTGAGTTTTCATATCATAAAATGAGTCTTCGTGGTTAAGCTTTCTGTATTTTTCGTGAATACTTTCGAATGACAACACATCCCTATCTTTTCGTTCAGTTAAAATGCTGGAGATCTCTGATTGGTATACAAAATGGATTAATTTGCATTTATAATTCGCAACATTTAACTGTAACTCAGCCTGCTGATCAGAAGATAGCCTGGAGATGTTGGCTATGCAACTAACTGTATCTGAATCATAGTATTTGATTATATCTTTTTTTACTTTAAATATAAAAAACTCACCGTTCGGTTCTTTATTACAAATTCGGCACTTCCCACACTTATTACAATCACTTCTATCTGAGTTTTTTTTATCCTCACACGCAAAATATAAGGCAACAAGAGGATTCGTTGTAAGATCAAGTAATCTTGTTGGTAGAGAGTAGTGTTGCATTTTTACTAAATCATCGAATCGGGGCATTTTCCCTGAAAATTCACTGGCATTTTCAAGTGAGAACTCACGACAAATAGTGGCTTCGCTTTGTTTGTTATCTCTAAAAACCGATGGGGTGAGACTATACTTTTCATCCGCATGACCTCTATAGAAAAAATCATAATCATCTGAGACGTTAGACTTTATTTTTTCCAATTCCCTCAAAATAGTTAATAAACTTCCAGCCTTTGGGGCTTCCTCAAGAGGGGGAACAAATTTCAATGTACTATCTATCTCTACCTCACTCTTTTCATTCGACACCCTAATTTGAAGTAAAAAACCTGAGTCATCAGAGAAATAATATAATTTAACATCTGTTATATAATCCTTTTCTGGCGCAAGAGTGCCTAAGCGGATGCGGGGATTGATTATTATTTGTTCTCGCAGAGCGAATATATCAACTTCTTCTATCACACCAAAATACTGATTATTTGGAAAGAAATAATATTCAATATCTGATTTACCAGAATAATCGTAGCCGTAATAAAAAATGACTTTATTATATTCATCATTTTTAGATGTTTTGATTTTTATTTCTCTTGTTTCCATCATTGCATAAATACTTGTTTTCACTTTATAGCCTCGCGCTCTATCCAATATAATTGTATATTTCTGATTTTGCGTTCTAAAGTTACAAAAATCCATAAATGTCTATCAATATGATGAACTTGACCACGCTAGGAGTGAACATTAATTTATTAATTTCTTAACACGTATCTGAGTCAATAGGGCTTTGCAGCGCTAAATCATTGAAAGAATCCATCTCATGAAGTTATTGGTTATCACATCAAATTTAACATAATATACATTATGCGAACCTTGGTATCTAAATACGGATAGGCACTTAAATTTCTGTTTTGGTCTGGTTGATTATGTTGATTCATTCTTAACTTAAAGCTTATTCGCCAATGCTTTTTTTAGATCTTGAATATAGGCTTTCTGTCTTTTCTTCAGATACCACTTCACTAAAGGTTTTAAGAAAATCTTTTTGGATATCACGACTTCCGTAAAGTCGATTTCAGTAATTCCATTATTAGAAGTAAAATCCCCTCCCCAATTTCCCTTTATATTGCCCTTTTCCATATCAAACTCTCATCGCTGATCTTATTCCGATAAGTGTTATTGACTGGCATTTGATGCCAAACAAAAATATGACCTCACATTACTTCTATAATTACCCGCTTATTCCTTTATACAGATGTGGTCACATGGTTAACAAACTGAATCTTAATTGGCCTGAATTTTTAGAAAAATACTGGCAAAAAAAACCTGTTGTACTGAAAAATGCATTTCCCAATTTTGTCGATCCTATCACTCCAGATGAATTAGCTGGTCTGGCAATGGAGCCTGAAGTTGACAGTCGTCTTGTCAGCTTAACTGACAACAAATGGCAGGCAAGCCACGGCCCGTTTGAAGACTTCAGCGAATTAGGCGAAGAAGGATGGTCACTGCTGGTACAAGCTGTTAACCATTGGCATATGCCAGCAGCTGAACTGGTAAAACCGTTTCGTGTATTGCCTGAATGGCGTCTTGATGATCTGATGATCTCCTATTCAGTACCGGGAGGTGGTGTCGGACCACATATTGATAACTATGATGTTTTTATCATTCAAGGTATGGGACGTCGTCGCTGGCGTGTGGGCGATGCCCTGCCAATGCGTCAATTCTGCCCGCATCCTGCATTACTGCATGTTGATCCGTTTGAGCCTATTATTGATGTGGAAATGGCGCCAGGAGATATTCTGTATATTCCACCGGGATTCCCTCACGATGGCTTCACCTTTGAAGATACCATGAACTATTCTGTCGGCTTTCGCGGCCCTAATGGTCGTGACTTGCTAAGCAGCTTTGCAGACTACGCACTGGAACAAGATCTAGGCGGAATAAATTATGGCGATCCTAACCTGACTGTACGCGACAATGCAGGAAGAATGGAAACTCACGAAGTTGAACGTCTGCGTGCCATGATGATTGAAATGATCAACAAGCCCGGTGATTTTGAACAATGGTTAGGTCGTTTTGCAACTACGCCACGCCATGAACTGGATATCGCCCCCGCAGAACCGCCATATCAACCTGAAGAAGTATTGAGTGCACTGAACGATGGTGAAAAACTGATCCGATTGAGCGGACTGCGTGTCCTACGTATCGAAGATAATTTCTTTTTAAATACAGAAGCTTGGGCTACCAAAGAAATAAAGGGTGCAAATGCACTGTGCCAATTTACGGAAGTTGGAGCTGATGAACTTGGTAAAGCATTGATGGATCCAGCCTTTGTTGCAGAATTAACTGAATTTATCAATCAAGGGTATTGGTACTTCGAAGAATAAGCCTTATCTACGGAATATGATAAAACACCTGCTTGCGGGTGTTTTATTGCATCGTCTCCGCCCTTTTTCTGCGCCGCATTCATTGCCGTTGACCGAATGATGGCAAGAAACCTCGCCTTAACGAGGTTTTTATTACAGTAAAAATAGAGTGAATAGACTCTGTTATATCAGCCTATTTCCTTTTTCATCGACAACATTTTGTCCATCTTCTTTTGAAAAGGCACCTTTCTGTACTTCAGGAAGAATATCTAAAACGATTTCAGAAGGACGACATAACCGCGTTCCCAATGGCGTCACAACAATAGGCCTATTGATTAAAATTGGATATTGCAGCATATAATCAATAAGTTGCTCATCAGTCGCATTAATATGGTCAAGATCTAATTTATCATAGGGTTCAACATTCTTTCGTAATAATGCCCTAACCGAAATCCCCATATCAGTGATGAGTTTCTCTAAAACATGCTTAGGGGGTGGCGTATCAAGATAAAGGATAATTTCAGGCTCTACACCACTATTTCGTATCATTTCAAGCGTATTTCGTGAAGTACCACAATTTGGGTTGTGATAAATTGTAATGCTATTCATATTGTTACCATCAATTCATTAGTGTCAGTCTGAGTGCTAAAGCAACTAATGTCACCGTCAGCACTGGAATGGTCATAATAATGCCCGTCTTGAAATAATATCCCCATGTAATTACCATGTTTTTTTGTGATAAAACATGTAACCACAACAACGTCGCTAAACTCCCTATCGGCGTAATTTTAGGGCCTAAATCTGCACCAATGACATTGGCATAAATCATGGCTTCTTTAATTAAACCGGTCGCATGACTACCTTCAATGGATAAGGCCCCAATAAGAACAGTAGGCATATTGTTCATAATTGATGATAGAAATGCGGTGATATATCCCGTTCCTAATGTTGCAATCCATACACCTTGACTTGATAGGAAATCGAGAATTTCTGACAGATATTGAGTCAAACCTGCATTACGCAAACCATAAACAACAAGGTACATACCAAGGGAAAAAATTACGATTTGCCAAGGTGCCCCTTTTAATACTTTTCGTGTATTGATTGCCTTCCCTTGCGCCGCAATGCACCATAAAATTACGGCGCCTACTGTCGCAATGGCACTAACTGGAATTCCCATGGGCTCCAGTATAAAAAAGCCAAGTAACAACATAAGTAATACCAACCAACCCGCTTTAAATGTTTTCATATCTTTAATAGCGGTCGCTGGTGTAGCTAATTTAGACATGTCATATTGCTGAGGAATATCTTTGCGAAAAAACCAATGCAACATAATTAAAGTTGTAGTAATCGCGGCAATATCAACTGGAACCATCACTAAGGCATATTCTGTAAACCCGATATTAAAGAAATCGGCAGAGACAATATTGACTAAATTTGAAACAATTAATGGCAAGCTTGCTGTATCAGCAATAAATCCTGCTGCCATAACAAAAGCCAATGTTGTCCCTTTGCTAAACCCAAGCGCTAACAACATTGCAATGACAATTGGAGTTAAAATAAGTGCAGCGCCATCATTGGCAAAGAGTGCAGCGACACAAGCCCCTAACAGAATAATATAACTAAACAAAAGGCGTCCCTTACCGCCTCCCCATTTTGCAACATGCAGCGCCGCCCATTCAAAAAAGCCACTCTCATCCAAAATTAAACTGATGATGATAACAGCAACAAAGGTGGCAGTTGCATTCCAAACAATACCCCAAACAACGGGAATATCCTGAACACTAATGACCCCGAATAGCAACGCAGCCACGGCGCCAACTGTTGCACTCCAGCCAATTCCCAGTCCTTTGGGTTGCCAAATAACAAAAGTAATAGTCAGAATAAATATCAATGCAGCAATAAACATAAAGACTCCAATCAGAAAGCTCGTATGAAGAACCTTCTGCTAGAAAATAAAAATTAGTCAGCTAATTTGCTTAATGCAGAAACACCTACAGGCTCTTGCTCTTGTAATGGAACAATTGCAACCCGTTTTGCCAAGGTGGTAGAGACTTTTTCAATCTGCGGTATCTCCTGTTCTGCTCTAGAACGCAGTAATGGAGACATTGTTTCGGTAACGGATAAACTGTTATTTATAACCCATGCCCACGGATCAATACCCGCTCGTGTCAGATCATTTTGTAAGTTTTCAGCTTCGAGAACGGGGGTTGTTTCAGCTAATGTAGTGATAATGACCTTTGTTCTTTCAGGATCTTGTAATTGCATCATTGGGGTAAGAAAATGCCCTTTTTCACCCATTTTTTTAGCAATTTCTTTGTGATAAGCCCCTGTTGCATCCAATAAAAGTAATGTGTGGCCTGTAGGCGCGGTGTCCATAATGACAAATCGTTTTCCTGCCTCGCGGATTATGCGAGAAAAAGCCTGAAATACAGCAATTTCCTCAGTACATGGAGAGCGTAGATCTTCCTCTAGTAGCGCTCGTCCTTCCGTATCAAGATTTTTACCTTTTGTTTCGAGCACATAATGACGATAACGCTCTGTTTCTGCGATCGGATCTATTCTGCTAACCTGTAAGTTCGGTAAACTCCCCTTTAATGTATTTTCGAGATGAGTAGCAGGATCTGAGGTCGTTAGATGAACATCTGCTCCCTGTTCTGCCAGTTTGACTGCTATTGAGGCCGCTATTGTGGTTTTGCCTACACCACCTTTGCCCATCAGCATAACCAAGCCATGCTTTTGTTCTGCAATTTCGCGAACTAATGATGATAATGTGGGCAATGTTAAATCACCCTTTAACTGTTCAGTTGTCGATAACACTTGCTCTTTATTAGATAAAAGCTGATTTAATGCTTCAATACCCACCATATTATGGACACGAAGCATAAGCATATCTGTCGGTAATGTACGAAGAACCTCAGGCATATCCTGTATGGCAGCTTGTTCTCTAAGATAAAGAGCCTTTGATAATTTATCATTAGCAGAGATGGCAGATTCAGGAAAAACACCATTAATGATTAATTGTTGATTTTTTATACCAAGATTGGAAAGTTCATTATAGGTACGAGCAACTTCGCGAAGTGCGGCAGACTGTGGTCGCGCAACAAGTATTAACCGAGTCTGCTGTTTGTTACTCAGTGCATCAACCGCCATACTGTATTGCTCACGTTGTTTTTCCAGCCCAGACATAGGGCCAAGGCAAGACGCACCATCAGGATTATGACTAATAAAATCACGCCAAGCTCCAGGCAATTGTAATAACCTAATTGTGTGCCCAGTTGGTGCGGTATCAAAAATAATATGATCAAATTCGCAGGTGATTTTTTTATTTGTTAACAATCCTGTAAATTCATCAAAAGCCGCAATTTCTGTAGTACAAGCCCCTGATAATTGTTCGGTAATACTTTGAATAACCGCTTCAGGCAAACTGTCTTTAATAGGCTCAATAATTTTTTTTCGATATTCTTCTGCTGCAGCTTGAGGGTCTATTTCTATTGCTGAAAGATTTGGAACAAGAGATATAGGTTTTATGCTATTACCAATCGTTTGAGAAAATACTTGCCCGACATTTGAAGCAGGATCGGTACTAACCAATAACACTTTTTTACCTTCCTCTGCGAGTTTAATGGCTGTCGCACAGGAAATAGATGTCTTACCTACACCGCCTTTTCCTGTAAAAAACAGATAGTTCGGTGTGTTTTCTAAAAATTTCATTTTATTTCTCCTTTAACAACACGTTTTATTGTTGTCACAGCAACTGATTTTTACATCAGATCTCTTTGTCTCCACCAAATGAATACCAAACCATCTTGCCAACTCATTACGCTTGGGATAGCGACCCGTTAAAACAACTTCGCCATTAAGTAGGACTAGAGGTAATGATTCAGCGCCTGCGGTTTCAAGAAAATTTTTTGCTTTTGCATTATTAACAAATTCTATAGGTTCTTGGCCTAAATTAAAGCGCTTAACATTAGCACCCTGTTTCTTTAACCAGCTTACATCCGTAGCAAAATCGACTAGTGCCTGATCAACATCGGTACCACAAACCCCTGTGCTACAACATAATGCGGGATCAAAGACTTCTAATAGCTTCATATCAATACCTCATATCTGTTTTTTCATATATGTTAAATTAAAAAAATTATTCAGAACAGCAGATAACCGTTTCTTTTTTTTCAATAGATTGAAGCAAACCTGCTATTTTATTTTTCTCTGTCTCATAGGTGACTTCAATAATATTTTTCACCCAAGGTAATAATGTCGGAGACAAACGATAATGAACCCATTTCCCATGTTTAGAATCAAGTAATAGCCCGCTTTCCCGCAACATGGCTAGGTGGCGAGACGTTTTTGGTTGGGATAAATTTAGGGCAGTATAGATGTCACAAACACACAACTCGCCAGATGCTTTTAGTAGCAACACAATATCTAGCCTTGTTTGATCACTTAATACCTTAAATAATTGCAACGGTTCCATATTTGCTCCTTTCTTTGATAAGCCCCAACGTACACCTGAAATTCACATCTGTCAAACCGCATATGTTTTAATCGTTGTTTTTACTTAACCTCCCCCCCTTAAAGGAGCACATCCTGTTGACTTATATCAAATGAACCAAAGTTAAACGAATCGATTCACCTTATTGATTAGTTACCTCCTTGACTTAATAACCAATGAGGTGAAAATGCACTAATACTTTAATTTATCTGAATAATAATCTGATATTGGAAGGTTTATCATGAGCTATCGTATGTTTGATTACTTGGTACCGAATGTTAACTTTTTTGGTCCAGGTGCTATCTCTGTTGTTGGCGAACGTTGTAAATTATTGGGTGGTAAAAAAGCCCTGCTGGTAACGGATAAAGGTCTACGAGCGATAAAAGATGGCGCCGTAGATAAAACTATTGGTTATCTAAAAGAAGCGGGTATTGATGTTGCCGTATTTGATGGCACTGAACCTAACCCAAAAGATACTAACGTGCTTGAAGGCCTTGCAATGTTCCGCAAAGAACAGTGTGATATGATCATTACAGTAGGTGGCGGTAGCCCACATGACTGCGGTAAAGGTATCGGTATTGCGGCAACACATGAAGGTGACCTTTATAATTATGCTGGAATTGAAACCTTAACAAACCCTCTGCCACCTATTATTGCCGTAAACACCACAGCGGGTACAGCCAGTGAAGTGACTCGCCATTGTGTTTTGACCAACACAAAAACCAAAGTCAAATTTGTTATCGTGAGCTGGCGTAACCTCCCTTCTGTTTCTATTAACGATCCATTGTTGATGATCGGAAAACCCGCGGGGCTAACTGCTGCAACCGGTATGGATGCATTAACTCACGCAGTAGAAGCTTATATTTCTAAAGATGCAAACCCTGTAACAGATGCTTCAGCGATCCAAGCAATCCGTTTAATTTCTCGTAACTTACGCCAAGCGGTTGCACTGGGTACAAATCTAAAAGCCCGTGAAAATATGGCTTATGCTTCACTTTTAGCCGGAATGGCATTTAATAACGCGAACCTGGGTTATGTTCATGCAATGGCTCACCAATTAGGGGGGTTATATGATATGCCTCATGGCGTGGCTAATGCCGTATTACTCCCACATGTATTGCGTTATAACTTGATTGCTAACCCAGAAAAATTTGCAGATATTGCTGAGTTTATGGGTGAAAATATCACCGGATTATCCGTGATGGATGCGGCGGAATGCGCTATTGCCGCTATCGCTCGTCTCTCTGCGGATATTGGTATTCCGCAACATTTAGGTGAATTGGGTGTAAAAGAATCTGATTTTCCTTATATGGCAGAAATGGCACTTAAAGACGGTAATGCATTCTCTAACCCACGCAAGGGTAATGAAAAAGAGATCATTGAAATTTTCCGTCAAGCTTTCTAATTTGGCTAAAAAACACCTATCAGTGTCATCCTTAATACTCTGCGGTTCCAAGTCTAGAACCGCAGTAATTAAAATCATTTCACGACTTTAAGACCAATAACACCGATGACGGTTAGTGAGATAAAAAACAGACGTTGCAGTGAAAATGGCTCTTTAAACCAGAATACACCCGTAATACACAAACCAATTGCACCGATAGCGACCCAGAGAATATAGGTCGTGCCAAGTGGCAACGTTTTCAAAGCCTGAGCCAGTAGAAAAATACTGATAAGCGCTGAGATAATAGCTAATATACTGGCAGTGAGCTTTGTCCAACCCTCATTTAACTTTAGTGAAATACCCATTACAATTTCAAACAATGATGCTGTAAATAAGTAAACCCAAGCCATTATGTATTCCCTCTTGGCGCAACAAGCGTAACACTATCGCGTATTGTATTAACATGAATGGCTTCCTTTACCGCTGGGCGAGCGGATAAAACAGTCAACCATTTCATTACCGCGGGGAAAGCTGATATATCCAAATCTAACTCATGCCAAGTCCGTAACCATGAAAATACAGCTATATCCGCGATGGTATATGTATCCCCTGTCAAATAAGGCGAATTTTGTAACTGCTTTTCTACCACACCGATCAGACGAAGAGACTCTTTTTGGTAGCGCATCAAAGCCTCTTCATTATGATTTTTTGTTCCATGTAGAAACCACCACAACTGCCCCATCATTGGCCCAACACCACCAATCTGGAAATGTAACCACTGCTGAATTTGCCATCTCTCTTTTAAAGCGTTTGATTGTAACAGTGGGTACTTTTCAGAAAGATACGTCAAAATCGCACCGGATTCGAATAATGTAATTCCTGTTGTGTGATCAACAATAGCAGGAATTTTACCATTGGGATTGATCGCTAAAAATGAAGGTTGATGCTGTTCGTCAGCAGAAAGATCAACAAAACGCCGCTCAAAAGGAATGCCGACTTCATGTAGAAATAATGCGACTTTCAATCCATTAGGGGTATCTGCTGTGTAAAATGTGATATCAGGTTTTTTTGATACAGTCATTGTCGCTCCAACTTAGAATAAATTAAGATTGCATTTACAATCGTTGCATATGCAATAATACCCCTAATTATCTAATGACACAAGTAGCTACGTAATATGACCCATTCATCAAATCAGACTTTAAATTATGCCTTTTAAAAAAAGCAACCCACATTAACGTGGGTTGCTTTTTTATTTAGTCAGTTTGTTAATAATGGTTAATTAAATCGTGGTAGGATCCATTTTTTCCACATTAACACCATATAATTGTATTGCCCGAGTGACTTCCTCTCTTGAAATTACACCATCATCTGCTAGTAATTTTAATGCTGCTATAACAATAAAGTGGCGATCGACCTCGAAAAACTCTCGCAATGCTTCTCGAGTATCTGAGCGCCCAAATCCATCCGTTCCCAGCGAAATAAACTTACGCTCAGGTAAATAGGGTCTGATCTGGTCACCTATAATTTTCATATAATCTGTAGCAACAACAATTGGCCCTTGATGTGAACTCAGTAAATTTTCTATATACGATTTTTTAGGTGTTGCATCGGGATGTAACATATTCCAACGCTCTATTGCCATACCATCACGTCGTAGTTCCGTTAAACTTGTGGCACTCCAAACATGACTACTAACAGCAAAATCATCCTTCAACAATTGTGCAGCAGCTAGCGTTTCACGCATTATCGAACCACTCGACATTAATTGAACATGTCGATCTGCTTGTTGAATATCCCCTTTTTTTAGCAGATAAGCGCCGCGTAAAATACCTTCTTCGACACCTTCAGGCATTTCAGGTTGAGGATAGTTTTCATTTAATAAAGTGATGTAGTAGTAAATATCTTCCATGTTTTCATACATGCGATACATACCATTGCGAATAATAACTGCAAGTTCATAAGAGTATGATGGATCATAAGAAACACAACTTGGGATAACCGAAGAAAGCACATGGCTGTGTCCGTCATCATGTTGTAACCCTTCCCCCATTAGTGTGGTTCTTCCCGATGTTGCGCCTAATAAAAAACCTTTAGTGCGCGCATCCGCGGCAGCCCATGCTAAATCGCCAACACGTTGTAATCCAAACATTGAATAGAAAATATAAAATGGAATCGTTGTAACGTCATGATTACTATACGACGTTCCGGCTGCAATCCATGTTGACATGGCGCCAGATTCGTTGATACCTTCTTGAAGTATCTGTCCGTCTTTGGCTTCTTTATAGTAACTCAATTGTCCAGCATCTTGAGGTGTATAAAGTTGACCAAGCCAAGAATGGATCCCAATTTGGCGAAACAATCCTTCCATACCGAAGGTTCTTGATTCATCCGGCACTATCGGAATAACAAGTTTACCCATGTTTTTATCTTTCAATAATACATTGAGAATATTAACAAATGCGGTCGTTGTGGATTGTGTTCGCTCTCCACTTCCTTTTAATACCGAAGCAAATTGTGATAATGGCGGAATAGCCAGTGGTACAGTTTGAGGGAATCGGGCTGGTATATGACCACCTAGCTTCGCGCGTGTGCTTTTAATGTATTGTTCTTCAGCACTGCCAAGTTCAGGTTTGATATAAGGAATATCAAGAAGCTGATCGTCTGGTACTGGCAAATTAAAGCGATCACGGAACGCTCTCACTGCATCATTACTCATTTTTTTAAGCTGGTGGTTGATGTTTTGTCCTTCCCCCGCTTCACCCATTCCAAAACCTTTGACTGTTTTGGCTAAAATAACGGTTGGTTTACCTTTGGTATTTACGGCTTGATGATAAGCAGAATAAACTTTTTCAGGATCATGCCCACCTCGATGAAGCGCCCAAATTTCGTCATCGCTCATATCTGCAACTAATTCTAATAATTCTGGATACTTACCAAAGAAATGTTCACGAACATAAGCACCACTTTGTGATTTAAATGTTTGATAATCTCCATCAACACATTCCATCATGCGTACTTCTAATAATCCTGAAGTGTCTTTTTCTAGTAATTTATCCCAATTACTTCCCCAGATAACTTTAATTACATGCCAACCTGCGGCTCTAAAATTACCTTCAAGTTCTTGAATAACTTTACTATTACCACGAACAGGACCGTCAAGTCGTTGTAAATTACAGTTAACCACAAAAATAAGATTATCAAGCTTTTCACGCCCCCCTAATGAAATTGCTGCCAATGACTCAGGTTGATCCATTTCACCATCACCTAAAAATGCCCATACTTTGCGATCTTGGTGAGGTTTTAAATTACGATATTCTAAATATCGCATGTAGCGGGCTTGATAAGCGGCCGTTAATGGCCCAAGTCCCATCGAAACGGTTGGGTATTGCCAAAAATCAGGCATTAAGCGTGGATGCGGATAAGATGAAATGCCTCGGCGAGTCGATTCACGGCGAAAATTATCGAGTTGCTCTTCATCAATGCGTCCTTCAAGATAAGCACGCCCATAAATTCCAGGTGCAGAGTGTCCTTGTATATAGACCATATCACCTGCAAAAGTATCAGTACGACCGCGGAAAAAATGGGTAAAACCAACATCATAAAGCACAGCAGCGGATTGGTAGGTTGCGATATGGCCTCCAACCCCTGAATGTTTACCTGCACGTAATACCATTGCCATTGCATTCCAACGAATAAAGGCATTTATACGTTCTTCTATATGTTGATTGCCTGGATATTCGCACTGTTGCGAAGTGGATATGCTATTGATATAAGGTGTGGTGACAGTACTAAAGTAATCACCGTATTTTTGTTGATCGATTTGCGCCATTTTATTGAGTAAAAAATGGGCACGTTCTCGTCCATCAATACGGGTGACACCATGAAATGCATCAAGCCATTCTGTGGTTTCCTGGGGATCTAGGTCAGTTTTTTTCGCAGGTTGATTCATAAGTTCTCCAAATATACACGACCCTTTTGAGGGCTTACTATAGGTACTAATTGACCATTCACACACAATTGCAATTACTAACATTGCAATTACTATAATTGCAATTGCAATCATGGAAAAAATGACTCTATCCTTTTATAATTGCAATTGCAAATAATTCCCATAATTGGAAAAACTCTAAGATGAACAACAAACAACCTGATCTCTGGTTTTCTTTTGTTAAAGCTCATAAGCTTATAATTAAAAAAATTGAAGCTGAATTGGCTGAGGCTAAACTCCCCATCTATGCGTGGTATGACATTCTTTGGGGTTTAGAAAGTGGTGTGGATGGAACTCGACGTATGCATGAGCTTGCTGATGTCGTGGTGATTGAGCGCTATAATTTAACGCGAATGATTGATAGGCTTGAGAAAGAAGAACTTGTTATACGCACTCGTTCTGATGATGATCGCCGTGCTGCATTTGCAACCATCACAGAAAAAGGCAAAGCATTAAGAAAAGAGATGTGGGTCATCTATCAAGGTGTCATCAAAGACTATTTTATTAGCCAATTTAGTGAGGATGAAATCGCACGTTTCGCGCAAGCCCTTAATGCAGCCTCAGATAAAGTTAGAGAATAAAAATTACTTATCCTTATCCAAATTAAAAATATTTAATGCATCTTCAAGAACAACGGTAGGAAGTTTTTGATCATCGACCAATAACTTCAATGCACATAAAGCAATCCATTCTGCTTGTGGATAGTGAATTTTTCCTTTAATTTGTGAATCGTTGCCAATTGCAGCAAATGGGCTAGAAATAAAAGGTTTTATCTGGCTCGCAATCAAATGTGTATAATCTGTAATAGCAACCACGGGCCAACTTTCACTCCCAATACATTGTTCTAAATGTGATTTAACAAGTTTTGAGTGCTGACTTGCTTGTTGATAGTTGAGTTGTTCTGCATCAAAGGCCAATTTTGTATAGCTTGGACAACTCCACACTTCACTGTCTATTTTCCAATGTTTTTTCAGTAAATACGCAGCTTCAAGCGTACGTGACAGTGCTTTTCCTGCACCACATAATCTTACGATTAATCCATCGTTTTTAATCGGAAGTTTTGCCACGCAATGCATTCCAAGATAGGCATTTTCAGCCTCTCGCTGATCCAAGACTCCGTTTGATATGCAAGGAGCTTCATGGGTTGCGATATAAACCATCTGCTTTTTTCCCTCAACATAAAGGGTTTGAATGGCGTGCTCAATAATCGCGCCCGCTTCTTGGATATTCGCAGGATCGTAAGGAAGCCAGCTATCCATTCCCGTTAATGCTAAGGGAAACCAAGCTTGCACACCTTTAGGTAAGGGAGCGCCTTGTACATCTGCGCGGTTAATAAAAATTCCCTTACGATTAGTTTCTGTTTGTAGCGCCCCCAACATAGCAACTGACGGATCACTGAAAAAATAAAATAATGGTTTTTCATATTCATTATTATTAAGAAACCAAATTGGCCACGCAGTTGGTGATTGCTTTTGAGTTGATAAAACTTCTCTCGATAATCCCTCTTGATTGAGCTTATGACTCAATTTTTCTATCCAATGATAAATAAGCAAAGGGTCTGACACACTGTTTTGTATCATCGATTGAATATGGGGCACACAGGTCAGTGCAGCTTGGCTTGTTTTTTCAGACGTGGCAGGCATTTTAAAATATTGAACAGACATTCGTGCTCCTTGAACAACGTGTAAAAGCGATTTCGCAACCTTATTGTTGCATGTGCAATTATTGTAATTACAATAAAATGGAGCGTCAAATGGAAATAGTAAGTAAAGCAAATCATTAGAAATATCCGTTAGATATCACAACACTAACACATTGAAATAAATGATTTGTTTTAGATAAAACAGATGATATGAGGTAAGCAATAAAAAAAGAAAAGAAATACTACAGATATTTTCAGTTTTTAGTTTTCAGTTTTCAGGGATATATTTTCCAATCTAAGGAACAAAAACCTTCGACAAAATCGAGTAATTCTAAAATAGTGTCTTCATCTTCGATGGCTTGTAATTGATTTAAACAATCTCGCATTACATCTTGAGTCATTCCATTGTATTTATAGGATAAAAGTAACTCCCTTAATACCAATAAATCTCGATTTAAAGCAATACCCTTTTGTATGTCATCAACGAGAGCTTGCTGTTGCTGGTGGCATTGCTGTTTTATTTTATCCATATTTAACCTAAACCTACCTTTTCACCCTTTTCTTTTCTAAGCCATTAATAGTTTGTAATAAATTAGCTTTATTCTGACTTTAGCTGGCTTTATAGATTTCAAGATGCTTTCCATTGATCTTGGTATTCTGATGGCACTAATTCTTTGTTAAAAACTCGCTCGTGATAAATAACGCGCCCATCAAGTCTCTGCTGAGGCACCATTACAACACCGGTATCAAAAATGGCGTGACTCCAATCTTCTTTGATTAAGCCTCGTCGCCATAAGCGGTAATATCGATTTGCTTGTGACTCTAATTCATTCTCTTTTAAAATAACTGATAGTGGTGCAAGCAGTTGTTGTGAAAGGTGATATTTTTTCATCAACCAGCGTTTATTTCTTTTAATTAACTTTCTTTTCATCGTTATTAGCTCTATATCCCTTTATACTATTCTTATCTTAAAAAGAGGCCTGAAAATTTTGTTTAAGCTCCCTTTTTTCTATGTTTATTAAAGTGCTTTAGATGGACAACATAACTGTTTTAGTCCTCTAAAAAACCATAATAATGAATGCCAAATCAGCAGCAAGATAATAAAATTAGCAAAGATAAATAGTGCGGTTGAGAGTAACTGCATAAAATGACTATTAGATGCCATACTCATATTTAATGAGGCTTTTGCCAACGCAGAAACACCGAAAGAGAAACTCCAGAAAGGTAATGAGAATGGCTGTTTAACAAACCAAGGGATTAATCTTACCATAAATAGAAGTTGTAAAAGACCATAGCCTAATAACATTTTAGCGAAGAAATCGATGTGATTATCATTAATAGCCAAATAAGCGCTACAAGCAACTAAAGCGGGCGCTAATTGAATACCAAATGAAAGACGTGATTTTTCATCCATTAATCCGTCACTGCGTATCCTTTTTAAAATAGCGGGTTCTAAACTTAACCAAGAAAACACACCGGCACCAAAAAATAAAATGCCCAAGTCATTAAAACCAAACGCACCACATGCCATAGCGCAAATAAAATTATTCGCGACTGTTGGTAAATACAATACAGGTGTGGTCGCCATTTTAGGGTATTCCCCCTTCCATTGAGCACCAATCAACCAACTTGAATAGCCCAATTGAGCAACTGCGCCGAGGCTAAACAGGATAAGTGAGAACAACGGCAAGTAAGGACTCAATCCTATAGAAACCAAGACCGTTGTTGCGGGAAACAAACTGGTAAATCCGCTAGCAACCGGATGTTTTATTTCATCAAGAACAAGTTGGCGGTGAAGGAGATATTTCGCCAGTAAGAATAATGTGAGTGTTAACCAAACTAAACACCCTACACTAATAAAAATTTCACCAATATAAGCTGGGTAACCGTGTTCTTTTGTAGCATAACGCCATGCCATCCCCGTACCAATCATCCCTAATACGACACCAAAATAGCCGGATGCAAATTGTGAAGAGAGTATCTTTAATTTATTTATCAATATCATACTGTTATTTTCACTCATATAAATGACGTAGTTCAGTGGTGCTTTAGACTATCGAATCAAATAATAATACAGATAATAAAATTTATTTTGATAAAACGCATTTAAAATATATGTTATGGATTATGACGCACTTTAAGAGTTTTCACCCTCTTATTCCCGAATATTCTGATGCTTGTATAAATACGATAACGATATCTTTATATTGTCCTTTATTTTGGAGTTTATAAAAATGAATATCACGTTAAAAAAGATTGGAACACTGTGCGTTGCTTCTGTTCTGCTTTTTTCTCTTGCCGGTTGTTCTAATATGTCAAAACGCGACCGTAATACAGCTATTGGTGCCGGTGCAGGCGCCGTTGGTGGCGCTATTTTAACTGATGGTAGCGCATTGGGCACTATTGGTGGTGGTGTTTTAGGTGGTGTTATCGGTCATCAAGTCGGTAAAAAATAACTATTTTGTCTTATTGTACTAGACTGAGTTATATTTTATTGACTCAGTCTAGTAACACATCTCATTAAGATATTCTGTATTTAATTGGGTATGACATGAATAAATCGTTTCTCTCTCAATTAAAAGAAGCTGTTGTCGTTTTATATCAGTCATGTAGCGATTTGATTCATATCGTAGTGGCCCTTATTTTGTGTTACTTCTGTTTTCTTTTATCACCCACATTGGTGATTGCCGTAATTGGCAGTATCATTATTATTATCATCCTGTTTTTACTTAGTTTATTTGTTTTGCCGTGATGCAAAACATAATCTTTGTCTCCCTTATTTTTAATAAAAAAATCGACTAAATAATCACGGCTTGTTCTGTCAGTTAAAAACAAAAATACAGGTTACTATTAAAGATAAAAATATTTCACATCATAAAAGAACCTTGTTTTTAGGCTGATTTTTCACAAACCTGATTTTTAAACTTGACTCTTTTTGGTGATAGTCTTTTACTTCAATGATTATAACTATCGAGGGTAATTAAATGATTATTTTTATCACGGGTGCTTCTGCGGGTTTTGGTGAGGCTATCGCTCGTCATTTTATCAGCCATGGACACAAAGTAATTGGTACCGCTCGTCGTTTGGATAAACTCAATAACTTGCATAAAGAGTTAGGTGAACAATTTTATCCATTACAGTTAGATGTCACGGATAAAAAAGCCGTCAGCGAAATTTATGATCAATTACCTGAAAAATGGCGCACCATAGATGTATTAGTGAATAATGCTGGATTAGCATTAGGCTTAAATACCGCAGATAAAGCCAACCTTGATGACTGGGATACGATGATCGAGACAAACAATAAAGGTCTTGTTCATGTTACCCGCGCTATACTCCCTCTTATGGTAGAAAGAAATAAAGGCCATATTATTAACATTAGCTCAACTGCTGCATCTTGGCCTTATATGGGAGGTAACGTTTATGGCGCGACTAAAGCCTTTGTTAAGCAATTTAGTTTAGGATTACGCGCTGATCTTCAAGGTAAAAAAGTTCGCGTGACGGATATTGAACCGGGTCTTGTTGGTGGCACTGAATTTTCACTTGTTCGATTTAAAGGTGACAGTGGAAAAGTTGAACAGACCTATGCAAATGCCAACGCATTAACCCCTTAGAAATGATGCCTGTCAGCCAATCATTTGCGGGCCTTAGTGTTCATCGCCAAAACTAAACGCACTGAAAACTCATTTTTTATTAAGGCATCAGTTATAATTATTAAGATATAATAGTCATTGACAGTAATAGCGACATAATTTTAGAGGATTGCAACCATGATCAATTCACTCACTAAGAAGCAAACGGTAAGAACGCTATTGTTCTCCTTATTTCTTGGTTTATCCGTGTCTTCTTTTTCTTCTATTGCCACCTCAACTAATGTAACCATTAATGGTAATGGCTATGACAATGTCTTAGATAAAGAGCAAGCTCGACAAATGAAAGAAGACTGGGACCAAAAACGAGAACTTCGTACCCAAGTCAATCAACGAGAAAAAATTGAATTTAATAAAGTAGATAAAGCCATTGATGAGCGAGATGCTTGTCTGAAAAGTGCAAATGTCTATGCTTATTGGGAGTCTGAAACACGTCGTTGTTTAGACAGTAATACTGGACGCCCTGTTAATCCGTAAGAAAATCGTGTAAAACAGTGATGTTTTACAAAGTAAAACAAGGAGAGAATGATATGAAAAAATACGTATTTGCAGTAATGGCAACCCTCGTTGCATTTGCACCTTTAGCGGCAAATGCAGGTTGTGATGAAGTTGTTGAATCTATTCAACAAAAAATCGTCAATAATGGTGTACCCGCAGCTAACTTTACGTTAATTGTCGTTGAAAACGACCAAGTTGCACAAACAGAAGGTAAAGTGGTAGGCACATGCGAAAATGACAGTAAGAAAATTATCTATACTCGTCATTAATTTATTATTGATAAAAATATGTCATTAAAAAAGGGCGCATCAATTTGCGCCCTTTTTCTATTTTACCTGACTTTTATCTGTTCTATTTTATCTTTTTTCACTTGAATATTAGAGACTATTTTCATCTTTATTTTGATTTAAGGCCAAATTAGAAAAAACAAAAATACCCAATGAATTTACTCATCAGGCATTTAAAGTAACAAGTTTGGCACCGTTTAAAAACAAGTGACTCAATCCACTTCGTTACTTATTTATATTCTCTCTTAAGCAGGTACGGCGATTTCCAACTGACTTAAATCAAGGTAACAAGAGAGATCACGTTCTTCAGGACGCAATAAATACGGGATTTCACCAATCAGCGGCGCAGGAATATGCTGAGACAGCCTTTCCACAATTTTCGCATAATAAGGTAATCCTGGATTTATTCTGTTAGCAACCCAACCCGCTAATTTCAAACCATCGTTGAGAATAGATTGTGCTGTTAATATTGAGTGATTGACACAGCCTGGTTGAATACCAACAACCAATATCACTGGAATTTGTTCTTTCACCACCCAATCAGAATAAAAGGTATTGTCATCAAGTAGATAACGCCAACCGCCATTACCTTCAATAACAACACACTCTGCTTTTTTACTTAAATTGTTGAGTTCATTTGAAATTTTATTAAAATCAATTTCATTCTCACTGACATAACAATTATCAAGCAAAATAGGATTAATTTCGTCGTAGCGAACTTCAACTGGCGATGAGCTATGAATAATCTGTGCATCCCGATTACGTTCACCATCAGCTGTTTCATGTAATTCTGTTGCAATAGGCTTATAACCCACTGCCGTTGACCCGCCACGATTTAATGACTGAAGAAGTGCTCGGGTTACAACAGTTTTACCCACGTTGGTATCTGTCCCCGTAACAAAAAAGCGTGTTAACATATAATTTACTTCCGTTATGACAGATAAATCAGGTTCATAAAAAATGACAGAGATTAGAGTTTAGGGTAACACCGTTTCTGGTGGTTTGAGGTAGCTCAATTTTTTAGTTAATTGGTCGAAAATAGAGAATTCGTTAATGATCAATTGATGTATTTACGCTTGCAAAACACTTTTGTTACGTTTTATTGTGCTTAATTTAGCCTTGCATCAACTCAATTAACAAAGAGCCGTTGTACAAAGCCTCTTTAACTAGCGATGCCGCAGGCAATGTTCCTTTATTTCTTAACTCTGTTTCTTCAATAATCAACGATTGTGCATAACGTGGCATGACATGATTTTGAACGTGCTTCAAGATCAAAGGGAAAAAAATTGACTTAGCTCGACAAAGTGGCGAACCAATAAGTATTTTTTGTGGGTTAAAAATATTAATCATCACAGCAAGAATAAAACCTAATCGCTGTGCAACTAAATTGACAATTTCAAACGCCTGCTTATCACCGACTAATATTGCATCACACAGCGTTTCAATAGTAATGGGATATTTGTTTAGCAACGAGATTGGGTTTTCTTGTGCTAATAATTGTGCTTTTTTAATTAATTGAGGAATAGCAATTTCCGTTTCTAAACACCCTTTCGCGCCGCAATAACAAGCATTCTCAGAATCGATAACTTTAGTATGCCCAATTTCAACCGCGCTGTGGCTATGGGAATGCAATGTTCTCCCGTTAGTTATTACGCCAGCACCAACAATATCATCGATAACAATTTGTAAAATATCTGAACTGTTTTTTGCTGCGCCATATAAAGATTCTGCCATTGTCCATGCAGTTACACTGTGTTGCAAAAAAACAGCAACACCTGTTTTTTCATGGATTTTATCAGCAAGGGGAATGTCTTTAATCTCATAATAAGGTGAGCTATGAATAACACCAATAATGGGATCAACAATCGCATTCATAGTAATACTGATTGCGGTTAATCTTTCAACATGAGATTGATAACGCTCGAAGAATTTATCGATAGCAAGTAAAAAGTGATTAAGAAAATCATCACTGTATTCTTTAGGGAAATCGAACGTATCTTCAGTAACCAGCTTGCTATCTAATTCTCTTAAACTAAAAAGCAAGCTACCTTTATTGACGCGGATACAGAGAAATTGCCAGCCTTGGCTTTCTAATTTTAATCCGACCGCAGGTCTGCCACGAAATCCCACATCGGGGAACTCTGTTTCATGAATAAGGTGCGCTTCAACTAATTCTCGGGTGATCTTAGTAATACTTGCTGGCGCAAGCTCTGCCTTTTTTGACAGTGAAATACGAGAAATGGGACCATGTTCATCAATCAAGCGAAAGACTGTGCCAAGATTAAATTGTTTTACGTGATCGATGTGGCTAGGTTGGTTCCCCATTGAATGCATCCTTAATTAAGGAGCCATAATTAATTCGAGGCTCCAAATAATTCATTACCGATTATGTCGTCAATTTGTGATAATTGTACAATACTTACATAAAAAGCGTGATCAAAAACACAGATAAATCAAGATTTTTGGTGATCTAAGATATTTTTTAATAGTAATTGCGTTAATCTATTTGCAGCCGCAGGTATCGTGCGCTTTTTATGAGAGACTAACCAAACTTCAGAAAAAGCCTGTGAATTAGCAAAGTGTAAATAATGTACTCCATCCACTTTCATGCGGGTAAAAGATTTTGTCACAATTGAAATACCCAATCCGGCAGCAACTAATCCTAAAATTGTCATTGCTTCGCCCGCCTCTTGCGCAATAGTCGGCGTAATGCCAGATAAACTCAGTAATTGAATTATTTCATCATAAAGTGCCGTACCGACATCTCTTTCAAAAAAAACAAAGGGGTATTGTCCAATATCTTGAATATTGACACCCGTTTCTTTGTAAGCAAGTAAAGGATGCCCTTCATAAACCGCTAAGATAAAAGGCTCACGAAACAAGAGCTGGTGGTGCAAATTTTCGGGTAGCGTCGTGTTTCGCATGATCCCCAGATCAATACGTCCTGTCAGTAACGGCGATATCTGTTGTTTTGTATTCATTTGATGCATATGAATACCCACTTCAGGATAGTTCTCCCTAAACTGTCGCAAACTCAAAGTGACTAAATGCATAAAAGGTGTTGTTGAGGTAAAACCAATTGAAATTTCACCTAATTCACCTTTTTCCATTCTAGCGGCGCGTGTTGCAGCTGCGTTGACTTGCGCCATTATTTGATAAGACTCTTTTAAAAACATTTGCCCCGTGGGTGTTAATGAGACTGAGCGGTTAGTGCGTTCTAAGAGCTTAGCCCCAATTTCATTTTCAAGCGCTTGTATTTGTTGGCTTAAAGGCGGCTGAGAAATATTCAATCTTTCTGCGGCTTTACCAAAATGAAGTTCTTCTGCTACGGCAATAAAGTAACGTAAATGCCTCAGTTCAATATTCATATTTCTCTCATATCGTCATTGATACTTTAAACGTCTTATTTCTAATGATTAATATATTAGACAAAAAAATCAAATATTTCTAACATTGACATAAATCAAATTTAAGTAATGGAAGTTTAATCAATATGGATACTCACGAAATAGACAGTAAAAGTATGAGCTTAGGCACTGATATTTCAGACAATACATCAAGTATAGAAAAGCCTGCTCATCGCCAATCTAACCCTAAGCACTATATTCAGCGTGATGATGCACTGTATATAAAAGTGACAGTGTCATTTTTTATGGTCGGATTAGCCACTTTTGCCTTACTCTATTTTGTGCAACCCATATTGCCGGTGTTATCTAATGAATTTTCAGTAAGCCCTGCAACCAGTAGCCTAGCGCTCTCGCTTTCAACAGCATTAATGGCATGTGGATTACTTATCACCGGCCCTCTTTCAGACGCTTTTGGTCGTAAAAATGTGATGGTTATTGCGCTATTTTGTGCGGCTTTTTTTACATTATTAAGTGCTGCTATGAATAGCTGGACGGGTATTTTAATAACTCGCGCCTTAGTTGGGCTTTCATTAAGTGGTGTTGCTGCAGTGGCAATGACCTATTTAAGTGAAGAAATTCATCCTGCTTATCTCGCATTATCAATGGGGTTATATATTAGCGGAAACTCTATTGGTGGTATGAGTGGTCGTGTCATTACAGGTGTATTAAGTGATTATTACTCTTGGCGTTTATCTGTCGTTATTCTTGGTGTTTTTGCCCTTTTTGCCGCGGTGACTTTTTGGAAAATATTACCTGCCTCCCAGCATTTTAGACCAACCGCATTAAAACCGCGTAACCTGCTTATTACAACAAAATTGCATTTTAGAGATAAAGGACTGCCCCTATTATTTATCGAAGGGGGTTTATTAATGGGCGGATTTGTCACTTTATTTAACTATATTGGCTATCGTTTATTAGATGCACCCTATTCATTAAGTCAGACTACAGTGGGCTTAATTTCTATCGTGTATTTAAGTGGCACTTATAGCGCCTCGAAAGCCGGATTATTAACGACAAAATATGGATTAGGCAACGTATTTATTGCGGGTATTTCAATGATGTTAATCGGAATATTGATCACCTTAATTGAATCGTTACCTGTTATCTTTATCGGGATGCTTATCTTAACAACGGGATTTTTCGCAGCTCATGCTGTTGCAAGTAGCTGGGTTGGTCGTCGAGCTAAACGAGGCCGAGCTCAAGCCTCTTCACTTTATCTTTTTACTTACTATGCGGGTTCAAGTCTTGCTGGTACGGTCGGTGGCCTGTTTTGGATAAGTTTTGGTTGGCTGGGTGTTGGATTATTTATTGCCATTTTAATGTTAGCAGCTTTGTTGATCGCATTACATTTAAATAGAGTTGCCCAATAACCATGTAAATCATAATGATAACAAAGTACGAAAGCAGGCTAATACCATTTAATATTGTCGATTTCGTACTCTTTTCATAAGGTATAGGCCTATACTTTTGAGAAGGATTAGCACCATGTTTAAAATTAAACTGCCTATCGCTCTGCTCTTTGTTCTTTTTACATCGATTGCCAGTGCGTCTACAAAAAGTTGTCCGCCAACAAAACCAGACTGCAATACAATTCAAGACTCAATACATTTTGTGAATGAAAAATAAGCCAAAATGGTGTGTAAAATCATCGCAAATCTTCTTTTTAAGAAAAATAGTATTAAAATATGCCCTTTTCACGGTGTACTGTGTTTATATACAGTATACCGTATTTTTGGCATTTCCCCCTGCTAAGCGATGTACTTTCCACTGAAGCTAATGTATTGTTTTAAACAAAGGCTAATTGTATGTTGTAACTAAATAAGGATATTAAAATGAGTAAATATGATTTAATCGAACAATTCAATCTCTGCTTTAAACAGTTAGAAACAGAGATTAACTCTCTGACAAAAAAGCTAAAAAATTTAACATTATTATCTTCGGCTGTCTTTGAATTACCCGATGTCACTAAAGAAGAAGAGCATGATGAAGTTGTTCATGTGACGGTGTCGCCTAGCTATGATGAAGAAGCTCGTGACCTTACATTAAAGCTTATCGCAAATTTGTTTATTTATGATAATGCCCCACATATCAGTAGTAAACGTGCTATTCGTTTACCTGGTGTACTTTGTTTTAGTACTAATAACATTGAGTTTAAGGCTGTAAAAAAAGAGGTTGAGCAAATTAATGCATTAAAAAAACAGCTTTCTGATATCGTGACTAAAGAGTCAGGAATTTCTAAGGAGGAACGTTTTGATTTTGTTCATAATCAGCTAAAAGGGTTGATTACACTCAATGCTTATCGCACCCTCACCCTACTGTCTGATCCTGATACTGTTCGTTTTGGTTGGGCGAATAAAAATATTATTAAGAATTTAACGCGTAATGATGTGTTGGCCCAGTTAGAAAAAAGTCGTGAGGCTAATCGCGCCGTTCCACCTTATACGAGTGAACAATGGGCTGAGCGTATTGATAAAGAAATTATCACCCTTTCACAACTCCCTGAAAATGCGAAATTAAAAATAAAACGCCCAGTAAAAGTGCAGCCTATTGCCCGCGTTTGGTATTCAGAAATTCAAAAACAGGTACAATATGCCTGCCCTTTGCCATTATTGGCTTTTTATATTGATAAAGAGAGCGATTTTAAACCGATTATTGGCGAACTTCCTGATTATGATGCCGATAATATTCAAATTCGCCATCGCCCTAAAGCAAAAAACTTGCAATTAATTATTCCAAGAATGCATTTATATCTTGAAAAGTAATCAATTAATAAACTGATTAATAACCTATTTTTCAATAAGTTGAATCGAACTTCCTTGAATAATTTGCAGAAGGTAATCATAAAGTTGAGTAAAATAATCAGCTTCAATATTCAAATCAATCGTTATTTCTATCTTATCTTTCAATAAGAAAATAATTTTTTCTCGGCTTATCGTAATTTTTTCAAGCGTATTAATCGCTTCAATATCAGATAGATGTGTCATTAAACCAATGGAATTATCAATCTCTTCATCTTCTTCATCAAATCGTGAAAGAATGATGAAGTGATCAGGAGAAACAGCATCATCTCCTATTCCAATAATGGTGACATCATCTTCAACATAGCAATTCACTTCTGTTGCGGTAAAACGAATTTCTTCATTCATATCAATTTTCCTAATACGATCTAAAAATCCCGCCATTATAGCGGGATTTAATATCAGCATTAAATAAGCGCTAAATAGGCTTATTTCTTCATACTACCAACCATCTCTTCTGGACGAACCCAACTATCGAATTCTTCAGAGGTGAGGTAGTTCAGTTTCAATGCTGACTCTTTCAGTGTTAAGCCTTTTTTATGCGCATTTTTAGCGATTTCAGCCGCTTTATCATACCCAATATGCGTATTTAATGCTGTAACCAACATTAATGATTCGTGAAGTAGTTTATTGATACGTTCACGATTTGGCTCAATACCAATTGCACAGTGTTCATTGAAACTACGCATACCATCAGCCAGTAAACGGACTGATTGCAAGAAGTTATCAATAATCATTGGGCGATAGACGTTCAGTTCAAAGTTACCTGATGCACCACCAATATTAATAGCCACATCATTACCCATCACTTGAGCACATAACATTGTTAATGCTTCACATTGTGTTGGGTTAACTTTACCTGGCATGATTGAGCTACCAGGTTCGTTTTCAGGAATAGCAATTTCACCAATACCACAACGAGGGCCAGACGCTAACCAACGCACGTCGTTAGCAATCTTCATTAATGATGATGCTAAGCCTTTTAATGCACCATGCGAATGAACTAGTGCATCACATGTTGCTAATGCTTCAAACTTATTAGGTGCAGTCACAAATGGCTGACCTGATAATTCAGCAATACGTTTCGCGACACGTACAGCATATTCTGGGTGCGTATTTAATCCAGTACCGACAGCAGTACCACCCAATGCCAATTCACAAACATGAGGAATAGAATCATCGATATGTTTGATACTGTGCTCAAGCATCGCCGCCCAACCAGAAATTTCTTGGCCTAACGTCAGTGGTGTCGCATCTTGCAGGTGAGTACGACCAATTTTAACGATGTCATGGAAAGCTTCTGCTTTCTCTTTGAATACTTTCAGCAGTGCTTTTAATTCCGGCAGTAAATCCTGACGTAATGCAATAACAGCAGCGACATGCATGGCAGTTGGGAACACATCATTTGAACTTTGACTTTTGTTAACATCATCATTCGGATGGATTTTGCGCTCCATGCCACGGATACCACCAAGGATCTCACTACCACGGTTAGCTAACACTTCATTCATATTCATGTTTGATTGAGTGCCAGAACCCGTCTGCCAGATTGCTAATGGGAATTCAGTGGGGTGTTTCCCTGCAAGCACTTCATCTGCTGCCGCAATAATTGCATCAGCACGCTCTTTAGGTAATAGACCTAAATCCATGTTAACACCTGCGGCTGCTTTTTTAGTTATCGCAAGCGCATGGATAAGTGCAACAGGCATTTTTTCAACTGAAATACGGAAGTGTTCAAGAGAACGCTGCGTTTGAGCTCCCCATAACTGGTCAGCAGGTACTTCGATTTGTCCCATTGAGTCTTTTTCAATGCGAGTGGCTGCCATTTCAATCTCCTTAAGTACACAGAATAATTGATTAATTCCGAATCGTTTTTTAGTAAATAACTCGGATATAACTATCATGCCATAAACCGAATAATAAATATGAGAGCTAAAGCGAGCTTATGAAATTTATAACAGAATGATATCTGTTGATTTTTCTGGAAAAATACGGTTAGTCACCTTATTTTGTCACCAGCGTTATTATTTAAGCTTTCATATTTATATCCATACTTATTATGAGCCTTTATTATTCATCATAAATAGAATTACATCACACTTAAATAGTGTCTAAATCGAAAAGTGAGTAAAAAAAACATTTTTTATGTCCTTATTTTATTTATCTTATAAATCATATTCATTTTGCTTTAAACTCATTATGTTAGCGACTAACTAAGTAAGTTCTGATTGCGATTTTATTCTACTAAATCTATATTTACAGTTAATATAGGTGGCGATGTATATATGTAGATTATCTATATTTAAAATGAGTAAAATTTTTCACCAATTTATCGGGTTGTTTAAGGGTTACAAAACAGCCTTTATAACGTACATCGCCAGATGTACACAGAGGATGGACTAGAATTATGAAGAAATCGCTTGTCGCTGTTGGTGTTATCGTCGCACTGGGTGTTGTTTGGACCGGAGCTTCGTGGTACATGGGCAGCAAAATTGAAAGTCGCTTACAGGAAGAAACGAAACTTGCTAATGTCCAGTTAGCGCAACTTGCTAAAAATGCACAATTTGGCGCTGATATTAAACTTGAAATTCGTGACTATAAAAAAGGGGTCTTTACCTCTAATGCAGACTTTGCTGTCGTGATTTCAAAAGATGCTAGTGACGTAGAAGACCAAGATAAAAAAGTAGAAGAAGTTATTTTCTCTACGGATATCGACCATGGTCCATTCCCTCTTTCTGATCTGGCTAAATTTAATTTAGCGCCAAAATTAGCGGCAATGAATAATACATTGGTCAACAATGAGACAACCAAAGAATTATTCAAACTGACTAAAGAGAAGTCTATTTTTGATATCCATACCTCTTTAGCTTTTGATGGTGCGGTATCAGGTGAAGCAAAACTGAACCCTATCGATTTCACTGATAAGGGCGACACCGTTAAAACAACACCATTAACTGTTGAATTTTCATCAGATAAAAGTGCAACAAACTTTACAACTTCGGTGAAAGGTGATCAGGTTGTTGTGACTAAAGAAGGTGAAGAGACTTTCACTATTAAAAATATTTCGGGTTCTGTTACCGGGACAAAAGTAAATAATGATCAATACTTATTCAATGAGCAGTTATTAAGCTTTGCTGAAATCGCACATACAAGCAAAGACAAAGCATCAGACTTCTCACTGAAAGATTTTTCTCTGATAACAAAAAGTGATATTAAAGATAAACTTTTCAATTTATCTCAAACCTATAACTTTAAATCATTAAATATTGCGGGATTAGAGTTTGGTGCGGGTAAATTTGGCTATTCTATTGATAAAGCTGATACAGATGCCATGTTGCTGTTAACCAAAGTGTATAACAACTCGTTATTACCTTGGAACAAATACAATTATGACAATTCAGACATGGTAGAACAAGCGGTTCGTGATGTACTGGAAAAAGGCTTAGTTTTCCGTATTGATGAAGCGTCTTTAACAAATAAAAGTGGTGCAAGTAAGTTAACCTTTAACTTAGACTTAAATGCTTTTAACGTTAAAGTATTAGAAAGCCAAGAGAAATCACCAGCAGAATTATTTAACTATCTGTTTAAAAACATTGATTTCAATGTTGATTTATCTCTTCCTATGTTAGCTGAATTCCGTAACACCACTCAATATCTTGATGCGGTTCGTTACCAAGAAACGGCATTAACAGATGAAGAGAAAAAAGAGATTGAAACAGCAACTGCAGCTGATATTGAGCAATTAAAAACAGAGTTACAGCAAAATATCAACCAAATCTCTCAAGATGAGAAAGATGCATTACCACTGATGTTACTTGCACAAGACGGTAAAGCATTAAGCATGAAACTGAACTATGCTGCTGATAAATTTACCATGAACGGTAAAACCTATACTTTTGATGAGTTTATGAATGTTACTCAAGCACCTCAAATGTTAGGTTTAGCCGCAATGTTATTCGGTATGGGCGCATCATCTTACGATTACGATGATTCTGATTATTCAGAAGAAGGTTATCAAGAAGAGATGACTGAAGATCCTGCTATCATCGAAGAACAAGAAATCTTAATCCCAGAGCAACCAGCACAAGCTCAATAATTAAGTTTCGATTAAAGACGTAAATAAAAACACCCCATTGTGTTATTCATAAATGGGGTGTTTTTTTATTTATTATTTAGCAGCCACAATCTTTAGTAGGGAGATAATGAGTTTCCCGCTCATCTTTACAGCATGAATCAATAGTTTTGCTAATGATCCCCGCAAGTGTGTTTACCGTCGAAATAATAGAGGTTAATTGCTCACAAACATGATGACAACTTGCCGTTTTTTCATTCGGTTTAGGAATGTTCGGTATCGTCAAACTGTCACAGAGGATCTCTTGAAGGACTAAAGAAAAATTCGCAATACCCGTTGTATAGATGTAAGAACGCCCTCCTGTTTGCTCAGCTAAACGCACATACTCTTTTGTCACCCGATCTCTATCTACCACACTAGGGAAACGGTCAAGATTAGTTGAGTTATCATCCGGCGTTCCTTGATAGGTATACACTTTGACTTTTTCATGTTGAGCAACAGTAATGGCTTCATTATTTTTTATCACCGCCGCATTGGTGAGCACACCACCGCCACCTTCCATACCCTCATCACCCAGCACAAAAATAGCGCGACGAGCGCCATCACGCCAATCGAAATAGCGACTTACATCAATCACCGCACGACATAAATCTTCTCTATTCCCCGCATGATCACGCCCATCAGCTTCTTTAAAGGGTTTTCTTGCTTGTAAACGACGTTCAGGTACACATTGAGCTTTTAAATAATCACTGGCAGATTGATCAAATTTTGTATCCTCCCACGTCCCTTCAATACCTAGAAAAGTGACTCGAAGTTTTGATGGACAACGTTCTAATGCCTTTTGTATTGCAATATCGATGTCTTTACTTAAATCTGACGATTCATCAGACATTGAGCCACTAGTATCAATGACGACCACTAAATCTAATGCAATCGCCCCATCACCAGTGACAACTTGTGAACCATGGGTAAGGCTACTTGAGGATGAAGGGGGAAGTATTTTAGAAACTAATTGATGTTGTATTTTACTTTCTTTTTTTTCAATATTTAAATCAGAATTATTCATATTTATACACCTTTGATTTTAAATGATTAGGTTTCTATTTAATAGTTTGTAATTAAATTAATATATTCATTTAATACTATCGCTTTATCGACGGCATATTATTACTTTAATTACTTCATTTTTATTTATCATTTAACAAAAGAGATATTCTATTTTTTATTTTATTATAAAAAATAAATTAAATTCGCTTTAATATTCATCCCCCATTACTCATCACAATTAAAAAACCCAACAAATGAATGAATGAATGAATAATGAATTAAATAAATAGATAAAGAGAACAGCTTTAGAGGCTCCTATTTTTATCTTTTTTCATAAAAACCTATCAAAATAACTGATAGAATATTTCAATTACAATGATGAGTACAATTTAAGCTTAAAAATCAATGTATCAGTTAGTTTGATAACAAACATCAATTACATTGAATATTGTAGCTAATAAATAGACACTGTTTTTTTTCATTTTTTATTTTTCGATTAAAAACCGAGAAAAAATAGCTCTTTTAGTTTTAAAAACAGCCAATTCAAATTTATTTGTTAGTGAATAAAATAAAAATCAGTCATAATAATTCGCAACTATTTTATTATTACCCGATTATAAGAAAATCACTATAAACGATAGATTTTCATTATTTCTATTAGAAAGGAAAATAACACGTGATTGACACACAGTTGCCTTTAACCGATTTACATCGCCATTTAGATGGTAATATTCGTCCTCAAACTATTTTAGATTTAGCGAAACAACACAATATTGCACTGCCTGCTTATGAATTGGAAGCATTACGCCCTCATGTCCAAATAACAAAAAATGAGCCTAGTCTTGTGAGCTTTTTACAAAAATTAGATTGGGGTGTGGCGGTTTTAGCCGATTTAGATGCGTGTCATCGTGTTGCTTATGAAAATGTAGTCGATGTAGTTAATGCGGGTATTGATTACGCTGAACTGCGCTTTTCTCCTTATTACATGGCGATGAAACACCAATTACCTGTCGAAGGTGTGGTAGAAGCGATTGTTGATGGTGTACAAAGTGCTCTACAATCTCATGATGTGGATATTCGTTTAATTGGTATTTTAAGCCGTACTTTTGGTGAAGATGCCTGCCAACAAGAATTAAACGGACTATTACAACACCAAGATAAAATTACGGCGCTTGATTTAGCGGGTGATGAATTAGGTTTTCCGGGTCACTTATTCCAACCCCATTTTAATCGTGCTCGTGAGACAGGTTGGAACATTACCGTTCATGCGGGTGAAGCTGCCGGAGCTGAAAGTATTTGGCATGCGATTAAAGAATTAGGTGCAAGCCGTATTGGTCACGGTGTTAAAGCGATTGAAGATCCACGTTTAATGGATTACCTCGCCGAGCATCAAATTGGTATTGAATCTTGCTTAACATCAAATATTCAAACTAGCACTATTAATTCGTTCGCAGAGCATCCTCTAAAAACATTCTTAGCACATGGGATTATTGCCTCTCTTAATACTGACGATCCTGCTGTTGAAGGTATAGAATTAAAACATGAATATACTGTTGCAGCACCTGCTGCAGGATTAACACCAGAACAAATTCGTCAAACACAAATTAATGGCTTGAAAATGGCGTTTATTAGCCAAGCAGAACGTGATGCATTAATTAAGAAAGTCAGTTTACGTTAATATTTAATAGCTTTATGATTAAAACCATCTGTTAATCAGATGGTTTTTTTATATTTATTGAAAATAGATGGAATTATTAATGACTCTTAGACTAAAATTAATTTTCGAGGGGTTACTTATTATTAAGGAAAAGCTATGTGGAATATTCACCCGACAAGAGGTCAATATAGATTATTAGCACAATATCTATCTCCACTTGATGCCTCTATTGAGGCAGGTTTTCTTCAGTCAGAAGGTATTGATGCTATTCTTTTAGATGAAAATATTGTTTGGAATAACCAAGTGTATGCTCAAGCTACTGGCGGCGTAAAACTACTGGTTAACTATAAAGAATTTGAACAAGCGCAAGCAATGCTTAATGAGCTTTACCAAGGCAAATATAATATTAACGATCAGCTAGAACCCATCGATTGTGAATTAAAAGTTGATGTGAAAAACAATAAATCCGACTATTTAAATATGGGTTTTGTTTTCTTAATTTATTTTGTACTTGGTTTACCCCTTCCGTTTAAATCACGCCTACCGTCATCATCCAATAAAAAAGAAAATAACGAAGATCAAAACCAATAAAAAAAGCACCGACAAAGAGTTAAATCGGTGCTTTTCTCATATTTAGCTAAATACGTTATTTCTTTTCAGTTTCTTTAGCTTGATTAGCGTAGCGCTGTGCTAATACAGCACAAACCATTAATTGAATTTGATGGAATATCATTAATGGTAATAGCATTACCCCAACCGTCGCTGCAGGAAAGAGTACGTTCGCCATAGGAACACCATTGGCAAGACTCTTTTTAGACCCACAAAAAACAATGGTAACTTCATCCGCTTTATTAAAACCCAGCAACCTTGCACTGTAGACATTCACAAAAATGACAATCGCGAGCAAGACACAACTAACAACTGCAATGGTTAATAGTGACCAACCGTCGATTTTATGCCAAATTCCTTCAACTACCGCTTCACTAAATGCCACATAGACCACCAGCAAAATAGACGAGCGATCCGTTCTATTCACTAATTTTTTATGGTTATCAACCCAACGTCCAATTAAAGGACGCGATAAGTGACCAATAATAAAAGGTACCATCAATTGCAGTAAAATCGACTGTATTGCCCCTGCGGTATCAAAATCGTCGGCAGAGCCTTGAGTTTGCATTAAGAAACCCACCAGCACAGGAGAAAGGAAAACACCTAAAATACTGGATGCTGATGCACTACAAATAGCCGCGGCGACATTCCCCCCAGCCACAGAGGTAAAAGCAATAGCAGATTGAACTGTGGCAGGAAGCGCACAAAGATATAAAAAGCCCATA
Organism: Proteus sp. FME41; assembly: GCF_014897315.1. Lineage (GTDB taxonomy): Bacteria > Pseudomonadota > Gammaproteobacteria > Enterobacterales > Enterobacteriaceae > Proteus. The sequence goes on from NZ_JABUYL010000005.1 coordinate 221,664, forward strand.
TAGACCGTCGGTGACATCCATTCAGGCACAATAACGTGTAAGCCTAACCCCAAAACAGGGAAAAGAATAAAGGTGCTGGCAAATACGGTGAGATGTAAACGCCAATGCCCTAATCCTGCCAGTATTGCTTCTCTAGAGAGCTTTGCCCCATGCAAGAAAAAAAGCAGTGCAATAGCACCTGTCGTCAGATATTGGAATAGTGTTTTAATCTCCCCTTGTGCGGGTAATAGCGTTGCTAGCGTCACCACACAAATCATTATCATGAGAAAAGGATCAAGTTTTAATTTTTGCCACCAAGACATTAGATTTAGCACTCCCTATTGCTTATAGCGTAATGGTTTGTTTTAAACGATTTGAAATTTCACCGGCTTCAATCAAGCGCATAATCGCAGTGGCTTGTATTGGGGTAACGGGATTTTCTTCACCCGATGTAATTGCTCGATAAATTTGTTGATAATAAGCAGGATAATCACCAAAGCATGTTGTCAGTGTCGTCGTCTCTAATTCACCTAATGCTGACAGCGTTGTTAACTCACCATCGTTATCATCCATTCCCCAATTATAGGTTTGATTAGGTAATTGACCTGCTTTTAGGGCATCTTCTTGAGTATCTAAACCATACTTCACATAACTCCCTTTTGTGCCATGAATGGCAAAAATAGGGGTTGATGATGCGACTAGCATAGAAGCATGAAGAACAACTCTTAGATTGTCATATTCTAATAGTGCATGAAAGTAATCGGCATTTTTCGCATTAGGACGTAATTGCGCAATATCTGCCGTTATTGCCTTAGGCTCACCAAACAAACAAACCGCTTGATCAAGAAGATGCGGAGCTAAATCATACCAAAGCCCTCCACCTATAGCGGCATCTTCTCGCCAACGTTGACGTACAGTGGGACGAAAGCGATCAAAATGTGCTTCATAGGCACTGACTTCACCCAGTATTTTATCTGCCAGAAGCTTTTTAACCGTTAAGAAACCAGAATCCCAACGACGATTATGAAAAACAGAAAGTAGCTTACCGGCCTCTGCTGCTTGTTGAGTCAGTTTTTCAGCTTCGTCTAATGTCAGTGTAAAGGGTTTATCAACAACAACATGTTTCCCTTTTGCCAAAGCCTGTGACGCCAGAGAATAGTGCGTATTATTCGGCGTTGGAATAATAATTAAGTCTATAGAGGTATCGTTAATCAGTGCTTGAGGGTCTGCATAAACCGTGACGTGAGGAAAATCTTGTTTGACTTTATGTTCATCAGAGCTTGAAATTGCACTAAGATGTAAGCCTTCAGTTGTGGTAATTAAAGGAGCATGAAAGGTTTTACTTGCATAGCCATACCCGATAATCCCAACATTGAGTTTATTTGCCATTACCCTATCCTATTTTTATGCGTTTTTTTATTAACAAAAATCACTTTCACTTTTGTAGCTAAATAAATAATAACAAAGTTTGTGATAATATCCCGTTTAGTTCTATACACACGAGTAGGAATAATTAATTAATGAAATTTGATCTCAAAGCAAACGCGCAGAATACCCTTTCAGGGAAAGCGCCTATTACAGGGTGGTTGCTTGCGCCATTGGCTTATATGATCTTGTCAATTATTGGCTCTGGCTTGATGTCTGTTCTCTATATTATTAAATATTTTTCAGATTTTTCGATTCTCCACCAGCTTCCTTTTCATTTAATGTCGAGTTGGTATCTTTCCGCATTAACCACTTGGGTGATGTTTGGCTTTACCGCATATCTTTTACGCCAATTCTTTTATCGTGCTCAAAATTTCCCACGTCTATTTATGTTGTGGTTACTTATCAACTTACTGCTGGCGATTAAAAGCTTTGGTTTTGCCCCTGTTGATGATCAAACGGCGTTAAAATCTCTTCTTTGGTCTGTCTTCTCGACCGTCTGTTTTGTGCCTTATATCAAGTTTGCTAAGCGTGTTCGTGAAACTTTCACACAAGTTCGATAACTTCACCTCTTTACCCTTGGTATTATATACGCTTGTTTAGCCTCTTTATTTCAGGAGGCTTTTTGTTTCTCTGGTTAACAATTTTGGCACAACAATGACTGATTACTTGCTTCTATTCGTCGGCACCGTATTGGTGAATAACTTTGTACTCGTCAAATTCCTAGGTTTATGCCCATTTATGGGTGTATCAAAAAAATTAGAAACCGCGATCGGTATGGGATTTGCGACAACTTTTGTGATGACACTCGCCTCTATTAGTTCATGGCTGATGGATAACTTTATTTTAGTTCCGTTGGACTTACTTTATTTACGCACACTGAGTTTTATTTTAGTTATTGCCGTCGTTGTACAATTCACTGAAATGGTTGTAAGAAAAACAAGCCCGACACTCTATCGTTTGTTGGGGATCTTCTTACCTTTAATTACCACAAACTGTGCTGTCTTAGGCGTTGCGTTATTAAATATCAATCAAGCACACACATTTATGCAATCCGCAGTTTATGGTTTTGGTGCAGCCGTCGGTTTTTCTCTTGTGATGGTACTATTTGCCGCCATTAGAGAAAGATTAGCCGTAGCGAATGTCCCGGCTCCCTTTAAAGGGGCATCAATCGGTTTAATTACCGCAGGTTTAATGTCTCTCGCCTTTATGGGTTTTAGTGGTTTGGTGAAACTGTAATGAATTCTTTATGGATAGCAATTGGCGTACTGGGTGCGTTAGGTCTTATCTTTGGGCTAATTTTGGGCTATTCCGCACGTCGTTTTAAAGTGGAAGAAGATCCTATTGTTGAAAAAATAGAGGCTATTTTGCCACAGAGTCAATGTGGGCAATGTGGACATCCTGGTTGTCGCCCTTATGCCGACGCGGTTGCAAACAATGGTGAGATGATTAACCGTTGTGCGCCGGGTGGCGAACAAGTGATGTTAAAAATTGCAGAATTAATGGGTGTTGAACCTCAACCGCTTGATGGTGACGAAGAAGCATTAAATCCCGTTAGAAAAGTTGCCTTAATTGATGAAGATAATTGCATAGGATGTACTAAGTGTATTCAAGCTTGCCCTGTTGATGCCATTGTAGGTGCAACACGCGCAATGCATACGGTTATTGAAGACTTATGTACTGGGTGTGACTTATGCGTTCCGCCTTGCCCTACTGACTGTATTACCTTAGTGCCAGTCAAAGTCACAACCTCAAATTGGAAATGGGATTTAAATACAATCCCAGTAAAAAATATTCCAGCAGAGCCTGAAGAAATACCTGAAGATGAACCGTCATTAAAGACGGAGGATAACGCTCATGTTTAATCTCTTTTCGTTATTTAAAAAAGATAAAATCTGGGATTTTAAAGGCGGTATTCATCCTCCTGAAATGAAATTACAGTCAAGTCGTACACCAATGCGTATCGCACATTTACCGGATGAAGTGATTATTCCTATTCATCAACACTTAGGTGTACCCGGTCAACTTTGCGTAAATGTGGGTGAGCATGTTTTAAAAGGCCAGCCCTTAACAAAAGGTGTTGGTAGAACACTCCCTGTTCATGCGTCTATCTCTGGTACTGTCACTGCTATAGAGCCCTTTCCAAGTGCTCACCCTTCAGGATTACCTGAAATTGCCGTAAGAATTCAATCTGACGGTAAAGATGAATGGCGTGAACAATTCCCTCTTGCTGATTACCAATCGCAAAGCAAAGAAGCTTTACTCACTCGTATCCATGAAGCGGGTATTGCGGGATTAGGGGGGGCAGGATTCCCGACCGCATCAAAATTAAAAGGCGGTGGTGATTTAGTTAAAACACTTATCGTCAACGCAGCCGAATGTGAGCCTTATATCACCGCGGACGATCGCTTAATGCAAGAACACGCTGATGAAGTGATTGCAGGCTGTCAGGTTTTAATTCATCTGCTCTCACCAGATGAAGTGTTAATTGGTATTGAAGATAACAAGCCAGAAGCAATAGCGGCATTAAGACAGGCATTAAATGCCTTACCTGATGAAAAGCGTATTGTCATTCGAGTAATACCCACAAAATACCCCTCTGGCGGTGCTAAACAACTGACCAAGATCTTAACAGGGAAAGAAGTGCCATCGGGTGGTCGTTCATCTGATATTGGCGTTCTGATGCAAAACGTGGGTACTGTTGTCGCCATTAAACGTGCCATTATTGATGATGAACCTTTAATTGAGCGTGTTGTTACCGTTACAGGTAATGGTACAAAAACACCAGGCAACTTCTGGGCACGCTTAGGAACCCCTATTTATACATTGCTAAAACAAGCAGGCTTTGTTGCAGGCTCGGAACAAATGGTGATTATGGGGGGGCCATTAATGGGCTTTACCTTACCTGACTTAACGGCTCCGATTGTTAAGATAACCAACTGCCTACTAATCCCTTCCGTTGAAGAGATGGATACAGATAACCTTGAAGAGGCGTGTATCCGTTGTGGTCATTGTGTGGATGCTTGCCCTAGTGGTTTATTACCTCAACAACTTTATTGGTTTAGTAAAGGTAAAGAACATGAGAAAGCCCAACAGCATAATTTATTTGATTGTATTGAATGTGGTGCATGTGCGTTTGTGTGCCCAAGTAATATTCCCCTTGTTCAATACTACCGCCAAGAAAAAGCAGAAATTCGTGAAATTGATGCCGAAGCAAAACGAGCAACAGAAGCCAAAGCCCGTTTTGAGGCTAAAAAAATACGTATGGAGCGCGAAAAACTTGAGCGTGAAGCAAGACATCAACGTGCCGCAGTTAAACTTGATGATAACGAGCACAATGAAGTGCAATCTGCCCTATCGCGTGTAAAAGAAAAACAGGGTATTGGTAAAATTATTTCCGTAAAAGCAGGTGAAGAACCCGATAACGCAGCAGCTATTGCGGCACGTAAAAAACGAAAAGAAGAAGTCAGAGCAAAACAAGCAGCTAAACAAGCACAACAACAAACGCTTGAAGCATCGAGTGATAATACAGTTGAAGATGCTGATCCACGTAAAGCGGCTGTTGCTGCCGCATTAGCCCGCGTTAAAGCAAAAAAAGCACAGCAAGCCACCGAAGCTACATCAACAATTGAAGCCCCTGTTGAAAACGCTAAAGCCGAAGACGTCGATCCACGTAAAGCGGCCGTTGCTGCCGCATTAGCTCGTGTTAAAGCAAAAAAAGCACAGCAAGCCACCGAAGCTACATCAACAATTGAAGCCCCTGTTGAAAACGCTAAAGCCGAAGACGTCGATCCACGTAAAGCGGCCGTTGCTGCCGCATTAGCTCGTGTTAAAGCAAAGAAAGCACAGCAAGCCGCTGAAGCTACATCAATAATTGAAGCCCCTGTTGAAAACG
>NZ_JABUYL010000083.1 GCF_014897315.1 Proteus sp. FME41
GCCCAGGTGGTGAAATCGGTAGACACAAGGGATTTAAAATCCCTCGGCTGTAAGGCTGTGCGGGTTCAAGTCCCGCCCTGGGCACCATCTCTTTTAAATAAAGAGTTTGGTGCGAAAAGTAAAGTCCATTGTAAATGGCATCAAGAAGTAATTAAGTCGTCCATACCAGTAATATCTTGTTTATAAGAATTTACGGGCGCACCACAGAATTTAGCCCAGGTGGTGAAATCGGTAGACACAAGGGATTTAAAATCCCTCGGCTGTAAGGCTGTGCGGGTTCAAGTCCCGCCCTGGGCACCAT
>NZ_JABUYL010000030.1 GCF_014897315.1 Proteus sp. FME41
CGCTATCCGTGAAGGTGGCCGTACAGTAGGTGCGGGCGTTGTTGCTAAAGTATTAGGTTAATTACTCGCGTAATTCTCCTAGAGAAGGGCATCAATCGATGCCCTTTTTATGCGTTGTTTGAAAAAGAACCTATCTCATCACTAGTTTGAAGTAAATTATTGGTGAGATAGGCTCTGATACAACGAATCGAGTCCAGTATCTTGCAGATACGAATGTCATAACTTTATGACACTGTGTCAGATGCGATCATAGTTGATTTTATGGTTAGTCTGATTTGTTTTGCTCTTGCGAGGCAAGCTGGCTATTTATTTACATCATATGACAGGTTAATTTATGAGTGCGAATAGCGGAGCTCAAGATAGCAAACGCGGTGGTGATATCGCTAAGTGGATCATTACCGTTTTATTGCTGGCAGTAGCAGTGGGTGGCAACTATCTTTACCGTGAATTTAACCTAGCGTTACGAGCTTTAGCTGTTGTTGCTTTGTTCGTAGCAGCAGGTGGTATCGCGTTGTGGACAACACAAGGTAAAGCGACGTTAGCATTTGCGCGTGAAGCGCGTATTGAAATGCGTAAAGTAGTATGGCCAACACGTCAAGAAACATTGCAGACAACGTTGATTGTTGCTGCGGTGACGGCTATTGTGTCATTAGTTCTTTGGGGACTGGATGGCATTCTGGTTCGTTTTGTTTCATTTATTACTGGCCTGTGAGGTGTTCATGACTGATTCTCCGAAAAAACGCTGGTATGTCATTCAGGCATTTTCAGGCTTTGAAGGCCGTGTTGCACAGTCTCTGCGTGAACATATCAAATTAAACGAAATGGAAGACTCATTCGGCGAAGTTATGGTTCCAACTGAAGAAGTGGTTGAGATCCGTAGCGGGCAACGTCGTAAAAGTGAGCGTAAATTTTTCCCTGGCTATGTTCTTGTCCAAATGGTCATGAATGATGCAACTTGGCACTTAGTGCGTAATGTACCTCGTGTTATGGGATTTATTGGCGGAACCTCAGATCGTCCTGCACCAATTAGCGATAAAGAAGTTGATGCGATTATGAATCGCTTACAGCAAGTTGGTGATAAACCACGTCCTAAAACATTGTTTGAACCAGGTGAAATGGTTCGCGTTAGTGATGGTCCATTCGCTGACTTTAATGGTGTGGTTGAAGAAGTTGATTACGAAAAAAGCCGCTTGAAAGTTTCTGTTTCAATTTTTGGTCGTGCGACACCAGTTGAACTAGACTTCGGTCAGGTTGAAAAAGGTTAAACCTTTTTACGTTGCTTTCTTGCAAAAGGTGGAAAAGTTATCTACAATTTTCCACCTTTCGTTTTGAGTTGTTTTGTCATATGACAAAACAAAGTAAAATCGGGGAGCCCTAGCCGGGCGATATACCCAAATTGAGGAATTAATTAATGGCTAAGAAAGTCCAAGCCTATATCAAACTGCAAGTTTCTGCAGGTATGGCTAATCCAAGTCCACCAGTTGGTCCAGCTCTGGGTCAACAAGGTGTTAACATCATGGAATTCTGTAAAGCATTCAACGCTAAAACTGAAAGCGTAGAAAAAGGCTTACCAATTCCTGTTGTTATTACAGTTTACGCTGACCGTTCTTTCACTTTCGTTACCAAAACTCCTCCAGCAGCAGTTCTGCTGAAGAAAGCAGCGGGCGTGAAATCAGGTTCTGGCAAACCGAACAAAGAGAAAGTAGGTAAAATTACCACTGCTCAAGTTCGTGAAATCGCAGAAACTAAAGCTGCGGACCTGACTGGTGCTGACGTTGAAGCTATGATGCGTTCAATTGCTGGTACTGCTCGTTCCATGGGCCTGGTAGTGGAGGATTAATCTGATGGCTAAACTAACCAAGCGCATGCGCAATATCCGTGAAAAAGTAGAAGTCACTAAACAGTACGAAATCGCTGAAGCGGTTGCTTTACTGAAAGAACTGGCTACTGCTAAATTCGTTGAAAGTGTTGACGTTGCTGTTAACCTTGGCATCGATGCTCGTAAATCAGACCAAAACGTTCGTGGTGCAACTGTACTTCCGAATGGTACTGGCCGTTCAGTTCGCGTTGCTGTATTCGCACAAGGTGCAAATGCAGAAGCTGCTAAAGAAGCAGGCGCTGAATTAATCGGTATGGATGACTTAGCAGCTAAAATTAAAGCTGGCGAAATGGACTTTGACGTTGTTATCGCATCTCCAGATGCAATGCGCGTTGTTGGCCAATTAGGTCAAATCCTTGGTCCACGTGGCTTAATGCCAAACCCGAAAGTGGGTACTGTAACTCCTAACGTTGCTGAAGCAGTTAAAAATGCTAAAGCTGGTCAGGTTCGTTACCGTAACGACAAAAATGGTATTATCCATACCACTATCGGTAAAGTTGATTTCAGCGAAGCTCAGTTGAAAGAAAACTTAGAAGCTCTGCTGGTTGCGCTGAAAAAAGCAAAACCATCTGCAGCGAAAGGCGTTTATATCAAGAAAGTAAGCCTGTCTACCACTATGGGTGCTGGTGTTGCTATTGATCAAGCTAGCTTGAGCGCGACAGTTTAATCTTCGATTAGACTAAAGTCATAAAAGACTTTACCTTGGCGTCAAATTTGTATAGAATTTGACGCCTTGAGTTTAGCTATGTTGTATTTTTTATAAGTCAACATAACTAAATTCTCTGAATTTTCGGTTGGAGTCTGGCCTATCCAGACCCCGTCCAAGACCGCAGGTGTAAGTAATTACTTAATTTTCCTGCGTAGACGGTGAGAGAGCCAAAAAGAATAAATTATTCTGGATTCTGCTCACCGTGTTTTAGCGCTTATTTCCATTGTGGCAATAAGTGATGTGAGTCCCGAGTTTTTTACTCGGTTAATCCAGGAGCAAGAAGCTAATGGCACTAAATCTTCAAGACAAACAAGCGATTGTTGCTGAAGTCAGCGAAGTTGCCAAAGGTGCGCTTTCTGCAGTTGTTGCGGATTCCCGTGGCGTAACTGTAGCAAAAATGACCGAACTGCGTAAAGCATGTCGTGAAGCTGGCGTTACTGTACGTGTAGTACGTAACACTCTGCTGCGTCGTGCTGTTGAAGGTTCTTCTTATGAAGTACTGAAAGATGCATTTGTTGGTCCAACCTTGATTGCTTTTTCTTTCGAACATCCGGGCGCTGCAGCTCGTCTGTTCAAAGATTTCGCTAAAGCGAACCCAGCATTCGAGATTAAAGCGGCTGCCTTTGAAGGTGAGTTTATCCCAGGATCAAACATTGATCGTCTGGCTACACTCCCAACTTACGATGAAGCAATCGCACGCCTGATGGCAACCATGAAAGAAGCCGCTGCCGGCAAACTGGTTCGCACTCTGGCTGCACTGCGCGATCAGAAAGAAGCTGCTTAATTGCATAGCTAATTTCCTTCGTTGCTTTATTTTACGTATAAACTTTTCTGAATTTTAGGAACACTTGTTATGTCTATCTCTAAAGACGATATCTTAAATGCAGTTGCTGAAATGTCTGTAATGGACGTTGTTGAACTGATCACTATGATGGAAGAAAAATTCGGTGTATCTGCTGCTGCAGCTGTTGCTGTTGCTGCGGGTCCAGCAGAAGCTGCTGAAGAAAAAACTGAATTTGATGTTATCCTGAAAGCTATCGGCGGTAACAAAGTAGCAGTAATCAAAGCAGTACGTGGCGCTACCGGTCTTGGCCTGAAAGAAGCTAAAGACTTAGTAGAATCTGCTCCAGCAGCTCTGAAAGAAGGCATCAGCAAAGACGACGCTGAAACTCTGAAGAAAGCTCTGGAAGAAGCAGGCGCTGAGGTTGAAGTTAAATAATTTAACTTCCCAGAGTGCAGCCTAACGGCTGATGGCTGGTGATTTTTTGGTCACCAGCCTTTTTGCGCTGTAAGGTAAGAGTAGCTTTTTCACACTTTTTGGCTTCCTCTTTACCTCAATATCTTTTGCTATTGACGACTTAATATACTGTATTAGTAGCTACGATCCACGTTTTCCAAAAGCTCGGTAGTTAACTCAATGCAATGAAATGGTTTAAGAGTAATAGCAATGAATATTATGGAAAATATTATTTTCCTACCTACAAAAAATAGTGTTAGCAGAATGTCGTGTCGCCCTTAATATCTAAGGGTAGGCAGAGTGGGTCACTTTTCAGCGAGCTGAGGAACCCTATGGTTTACTCCTATACCGAGAAAAAACGTATTCGTAAGGATTTTGGTAAACGTCCACAAGTTCTGGATGTTCCCTATCTCCTTTCTATCCAACTTGACTCGTTCCAGAAGTTTATCGAGCAAGATCCTGATGGTCAAAACGGTCTGGAAGCGGCTTTCCGTTCCGTATTTCCAATCCAAAGCTACAGTGGTAATGCTGAGTTACAATATGTCAGTTACCGCTTAGGCGAGCCTGTTTTTGATGTCAAAGAATGTCAGATCCGCGGTGTAACTTATTCTGCACCATTGCGTGTAAAACTGCGTCTGGTCATTTATGAACGTGAAGCCCCTGAAGGCACCGTTAAAGATATCAAAGAACAAGAAGTCTATATGGGCGAAATCCCATTAATGACCGATAATGGTACTTTTGTTATCAATGGTACTGAGCGTGTTATCGTTTCCCAGTTACACCGTAGCCCTGGTGTGTTCTTTGATAGTGACAAAGGTAAAACACACTCTTCAGGTAAGGTACTGTATAACGCACGTATTATCCCTTATCGTGGCTCATGGTTAGACTTCGAATTCGACCCTAAAGATAACCTATTTGTCCGTATTGACCGTCGCCGTAAATTACCTGCGACTATCATTTTACGCGCAATGAACTACAGCACCGAAGACATCTTAAACCTGTTCTTCGACAAAACGACGTTTGAAATCAGCAATAATAAACTGATGATGACGTTAGTGCCTGAGCGTTTGCGTGGTGAAACGGCTTCATTTGATATTGAAGCAAACGGCAAAGTGTATGTCGAAAAAGGTCGTCGTATTACTGCTCGCCATATTCGTCAATTAGAAAAAGAAGAAATTAACCGCATTGAAGTTCCTGTTGAATATATTGCAGGTAAAGTGGTTGCTCGTGACTATATTGATGAAGCAACGGGTGAACTGATTTGTGCTGCTAACATGGAAATCTCTTTAGATGTGTTAGCTCGCTTAAGTCAAGCAGGCCATAAAACGATTGAAACGCTGTTTACCAATGACTTAGATCATGGTGCTTATATTTCGGAAACTGTTCGCGTCGATCCTACAAACGATCGTTTAAGCGCGTTAGTTGAAATTTATCGCATGATGCGTCCTGGTGAGCCACCAACACGTGAAGCAGCAGAGAATTTATTTGAGAATTTATTCTTCTCTGAAGATCGTTATGATCTGTCTGCTGTTGGTCGCATGAAATTCAACCGTTCTTTAAGCCGTGAAGAAGTTGAAGGTTCTGGCATCCTGAGCCAAGAAGATATCATTGAAGTAATGAAAAAACTGATTGATATCCGTAATGGTAAAGGTGAAGTGGATGATATCGACCACTTAGGTAACCGTCGTATTCGTTCTGTTGGCGAAATGGCTGAAAACCAATTCCGTGTTGGTCTCGTTCGTGTTGAGCGTGCTGTTAAAGAACGTCTATCTTTAGGCGATCTTGACGCTTTAATGCCACAAGATATGATCAACGCAAAACCGATTTCTGCTGCTGTCAAAGAATTCTTTGGCTCTAGCCAGTTATCACAGTTTATGGATCAGAATAACCCACTATCAGAAATTACGCATAAACGCCGTATTTCTGCATTAGGCCCGGGTGGTCTGACTCGTGAACGTGCAGGCTTTGAAGTTCGAGACGTACACCCAACTCACTACGGTCGTGTGTGCCCAATCGAAACGCCTGAAGGTCCAAACATCGGTCTTATCAACTCATTATCTGTTTATGCACAGACTAATGAGTACGGATTCCTTGAAACGCCTTACCGTGTTGTTGAAAACAACGCTGTAACAGATGAAATTCATTATCTGTCAGCAATTGAAGAAGGCAACTTCATCATTGCTCAGGCTAACTCCGTATTAGACGATGATAACCACTTCGTTGAAGAATTAGTAACTTGTCGTCATAGAGGCGAATCAAGCTTATTTAGTCGTGACCAAGTTCAGTACATGGACGTTTCAACTCAACAGGTTGTTTCTGTCGGTGCTTCACTGATCCCATTCCTTGAACACGATGATGCCAACCGTGCATTGATGGGTGCGAACATGCAACGTCAGGCTGTTCCTACACTTCGTGGTGATAAACCACTGGTAGGTACAGGTATGGAACGTGCTGTAGCGGTTGACTCCGGTGTTACTGCAGTTGCTAAACGTGGTGGTACTGTTCAGTATGTTGATGCTTCTCGTATCGTTATTAAAGTTAACGAAGAAGAGACTTACGCTGGCGAAGCGGGCATTGATATCTACAGCTTGACTAAATACACTCGTTCTAACCAAAACACATGTATTAACCAAACACCTTGCGTTTCTTTAGGTGAACCTATTGAACGTGGCGATGTATTAGCCGATGGTCCTTCAACAGACCTTGGTGAACTTGCATTAGGCCAAAACATGCGCGTGGCATTTATGCCATGGAATGGTTATAACTACGAGGACTCCATCCTTGTATCCGAACGTGTTGTTCAAGAAGATCGCTTCACAACTATCCATATTCAAGAACTGGCTTGTGTGTCTCGTGATACTAAGTTAGGGCCTGAAGAGATCACGGCAGATATCCCGAACGTCGGCGAAGCTGCATTATCTAAACTGGATGAATCAGGTATCGTTTATATCGGTGCTGAAGTGAAAGGTGGTGACATTCTGGTTGGTAAAGTAACACCTAAAGGTGAAACTCAACTGACTCCAGAAGAGAAACTACTGCGTGCTATCTTCGGTGAAAAAGCCTCTGATGTTAAAGATTCTTCTCTACGTGTTCCTAACGGTGTGTCTGGTACAGTTATCGATGTACAAGTCTTCACTCGTGATGGTGTAGAAAAAGATAAACGTGCATTAGAAATTGAAGAATCACAGTTGCGTGAAGTCAAAAAAGACTTAACAGAAGAACTGCGTATCTTTGAAGCCGGTTTATTCGCGCGTATCCGTGGTGTTCTGATTGCTGGCGGTATTGAAGCTGAGAAATTAGACAAACTGCCTCGTGAACGTTGGTTAGAACTGGGTATTGCTGATGAAGAAAAGCAAAACCAGTTAGAACAGTTAGCAGAACAGTATGATGAACTGAAAGCTGAGTTCGCGAAGAAACTAGAAGCCAAACGTCGTAAAATCACTCAAGGTGATGATTTAGCACCAGGTGTGCTGAAAATCGTCAAGGTTTACCTGGCCGTTAAACGTCAGATTCAACCAGGTGATAAGATGGCGGGTCGTCATGGTAACAAGGGTGTTATCTCTAAGATTAACCCAATTGAAGACATGCCATACGATGAAAACGGTAACCCTGTTGACCTCGTACTGAACCCACTAGGTGTACCATCACGTATGAACATCGGTCAGATCCTTGAAACTCACTTGGGTATGGCTGCTAAAGGTATCGGCGATAAGATCAACGCGATGCTAAAACAGCAACAAGAAGTTGCTAAATTACGTGAATTTATCCAGAAAGCTTACGATCTGGGTATGGCACCTCGTCAGAAAGTCGATCTGGACACCTTCAGTGATGAAGAAGTGTTACGTCTGGCTGAGAACCTGAAAAAAGGGATGCCAACCGCAACACCAGTGTTCGATGGTGCAGAAGAAATGGAAATTAAAGAGATGCTGAAATTAGCAGATCTTCCAACTTCTGGTCAGATTACACTTTTCGATGGTCGTACAGGTGAACAATTTGAGCGTCCAGTAACTGTTGGTTACATGTACATGCTGAAACTGAACCACTTAGTTGATGATAAGATGCACGCCCGTTCTACCGGTTCGTACAGCTTGGTTACTCAGCAACCTCTTGGTGGTAAAGCACAGTTTGGTGGACAGCGTTTCGGGGAGATGGAAGTGTGGGCACTGGAAGCATACGGTGCAGCTTATACTCTTCAAGAAATGCTTACTGTTAAGTCAGATGACGTTAACGGTCGTACCAAAATGTACAAAAACATCGTTGATGGTAATCATCAGATGGAACCAGGTATGCCGGAATCCTTCAACGTATTGTTGAAAGAGATCCGTTCACTCGGTATCAATATCGAATTGGAAGACGAATAACGGATTCCATAAAAACAGACTGCTAGAAATAGCAGTCTGTTAAACAGTGATTACACTGGTTTAAAGGGGTGAATGACAGGGGTCATTTGCCTGGCGGGTCTAACTCCGACAGGAGCCATTTCGTGAAAGACTTATTAAAGTTTCTGAAAGCGCAAACCAAGACCGAAGAGTTTGATGCGATCAAAATTGCTCTGGCATCACCTGACATGATCCGTTCATGGTCATTTGGTGAAGTTAAAAAGCCAGAAACAATTAACTACCGTACGTTCAAACCAGAACGTGACGGTCTTTTCTGCGCCCGTATTTTCGGACCAGTAAAAGATTACGAATGTTTGTGTGGTAAATACAAACGTTTAAAACACCGTGGTGTTATCTGTGAGAAGTGTGGCGTTGAAGTTACACAAACTAAAGTTCGTCGTGAACGTATGGGTCACATCGAATTAGCTTCTCCAGTTGCGCATATTTGGTTTTTGAAATCACTGCCGTCCCGTATTGGTTTACTGCTGGATATGCCACTGCGTGATATTGAACGTGTGCTGTATTTTGAATCTTACGTTGTTGTTGAAGGCGGGATGACTAGCCTTGAACGCAGTCAAATCTTAACAGAAGAGCAATATCTTGACGCATTAGAAGAGTTCGGTGACGAATTTGATGCGAAGATGGGTGCAGAAGCTGTTCAGAACTTGTTACAGAGCATGGATCTGGAACAAGAGTGTGAAACGCTGCGTGAAGAGTTAAACGAAACTAACTCTGAAACTAAACGTAAGAAACTGACTAAACGTATCAAGTTACTTGAAGCGTTCATTCAATCAGGCAATAAACCTGAATGGATGATCTTAACTGTACTGCCTGTGTTACCACCAGACTTACGTCCACTGGTTCCACTCGATGGCGGTCGTTTTGCGACATCTGACCTGAACGATTTATATCGTCGCGTGATCAACCGTAACAACCGCTTAAAACGCCTGCTTGATTTAGCAGCACCAGACATTATCGTACGTAACGAAAAACGTATGTTACAAGAGTCTGTTGATGCATTATTAGATAACGGTCGTCGTGGTCGTGCAATTACAGGGTCTAACAAACGTCCTCTGAAATCTTTGGCTGATATGATCAAAGGTAAACAAGGTCGTTTCCGTCAAAACCTGTTAGGTAAACGTGTTGACTATTCTGGTCGTTCTGTAATTACCGTTGGTCCATATTTGCGTCTGCATCAGTGTGGGCTGCCGAAAAAAATGGCACTTGAATTATTCAAACCATTTATTTACGGAAAACTGGAAACCCGTGGTTTAGCGACAACGATTAAAGCCGCTAAAAAAATGGTTGAGCGTGAAGAAGCGGTTGTTTGGGATATCTTAGATGAAGTTATCCGCGAACACCCAGTGATGCTAAACCGTGCACCAACACTTCACCGTTTAGGTATTCAGGCATTTGAACCAATCCTTATCGAAGGTAAAGCTATTCAGTTACACCCACTCGTTTGTGCGGCATATAACGCCGACTTCGATGGTGACCAAATGGCGGTTCACGTACCATTGACATTAGAAGCACAGTTAGAAGCTCGTGCGCTGATGATGTCAACCAATAACATTCTGTCTCCAGCCAGTGGTGACCCAATTATCGTTCCTTCACAGGACGTTGTATTAGGTCTTTACTACATGACTCGTGATTGCATCAATGCCAAAGGTGAAGGCATGGTGTTAAGTGGTCCTAAAGAAGCTGAACGCGTTTATCGCGCCGGTTTAGCCTCTTTACACGCACGTGTTAAAGTTCGTATCACTGAAGAGATCAGAGATGGCGAAGGTAATGTCACTACAAACACCAGCTTAAGAGATACGACCGTTGGTCGTGCTATTTTGTGGATGATCGTACCACAAGGCCTACCTTACGAATTGGTTAACCAACCATTAGGTAAAAAAGCAATTTCCAAAATGCTGAATACCTGTTATCGCGTAATGGGCTTAAAACCAACGGTTATTTTTGCTGACCAAATCATGTATACCGGTTTTGCTTATGCTGCACGTTCTGGTGCATCAGTTGGTATCGATGACATGGTTATCCCTGCGAAAAAAGCAGAGATTATTGCAGAAGCCGAAGCTGAAGTGGCAGAAATTCAGGAACAGTTCCAATCCGGTCTGGTAACAGCGGGTGAACGTTATAACAAAGTCATCGATATTTGGGCTGCAGCGAATGAGCGTGTAGCAAAAGCGATGATGGAAAATCTGTCTACTGAAACGGTTATTAACCGTGACGGTGTTGAAGAACAACAAGTTTCGTTTAACAGCATCTTTATGATGGCTGACTCTGGTGCTCGTGGTTCTGCTGCTCAGATTCGTCAGTTGGCGGGTATGCGTGGTCTGATGGCTAAGCCAGATGGCTCAATCATCGAAACACCAATTACCGCAAACTTCCGTGAAGGTCTGAACGTACTCCAGTACTTCATCTCTACTCACGGTGCTCGTAAAGGTCTTGCGGATACCGCACTGAAAACAGCAAACTCCGGTTACTTGACTCGTCGTTTAGTCGATGTTGCACAAGACTTAGTCGTTACAGAAGACGACTGTGGTACAACCGAAGGTGTTATGATGACTCCGGTTATCGAAGGTGGTGATGTTAAAGAACCACTGCGTGAACGTGTATTAGGTCGTGTGGCAGCAGAAGATATTCTGAAACCAGGCACTGCTGATATCCTTGTTCCACGTAACACCCTGTTAAATGAAAAACTGTGTGATCTGTTAGAAGAGAACTCCGTTGATAGCGTGAAAGTACGCTCAGTAGTAACCTGTAATACAGACTTCGGTGTGTGTGCAAATTGTTATGGTCGTGACCTTGCTCGTGGTCATATCATCAACAAAGGTGAAGCTATCGGTGTTATCGCGGCACAGTCAATCGGTGAACCTGGTACACAGTTAACGATGCGTACGTTCCACATCGGTGGTGCGGCATCTCGTGCGGCAGCAGAATCTAGCATTCAAGTACGTAACAAAGGTACTATTAAGCTGTTTAATGCGAAATTCATTGCTAACACCGCAGGTAAATTAGTTATTACCTCTCGTAACACAGAATTGCGTCTGATTGATGAATTCGGTCGTACGAAAGAAAGCTATAAAGTACCTTATGGTGCTCAGCTATCTAAAGGTGATGGCGAAGCGGTTAATGGTGGCGAGACAGTTGCAAACTGGGATCCGCATACCATGCCTGTTGTGAGTGAAGTATCGGGTACTATTCGTTTTGCTGATATGGTTGATGGTCAAACTATCATCCGTCAGACTGATGAATTAACGGGTCTTTCTTCACTGGTCGTTCTGGATTCAGCAGAACGTACAGGTAGCGGTAAAGATTTACGTCCAGCTCTGCGCATTACTGATGCTCAAGGTAAAGATGTATTAATTCCAAATACTGACATGCCAGCACAGTACTTCCTGCCAGGTAAAGCGATCGTTCAGTTAGACGATGGTGTGACGATTAATGCAGGTGATACTTTAGCGCGTATTCCACAAGAATCTGGCGGTACTAAAGATATTACTGGTGGTCTGCCACGTGTTGCTGACCTGTTTGAAGCTCGTCGTCCTAAAGAGCCTGCAATTCTTGCTGAAATTAGCGGTATTGTCTCGTTTGGTAAAGAAACCAAAGGTAAACGTCGTCTGGTTATCTCTCCATTAGACGGCAGTGATGCATACGAAGAGATGATCCCTAAATGGCGTCAGCTTAACGTATTCGAAGGTGAAGTTGTGGAGCGCGGTGATGTTATCTCCGATGGTCCAGAATCACCACACGACATTCTGCGCTTACGTGGTGTTCATGCGGTAACTCGCTATATCACTAACGAAGTACAGGAAGTTTACCGCCTGCAAGGGGTTAAGATTAACGATAAACACATCGAAGTTATCGTGCGTCAAATGCTCCGTAAAGTCACCATTGCGAACGCAGGAAGCTCTGAGTTCCTCGAAGGTGAACAAGTTGAATACGCTCGTGTTAAAGTATCGAACCGTGTTCTAGAAGATGATGGTAAAGTACCAGCAACTTATGCTCGTGACCTATTAGGTATCACGAAAGCATCTCTGGCAACTGAATCCTTCATCTCAGCAGCATCATTCCAGGAAACAACACGTGTCCTGACTGAAGCCGCTGTAGCAGGTAAACGTGACGAATTACGTGGCTTGAAAGAAAACGTTATTGTTGGTCGCTTAATCCCAGCAGGTACAGGGTATGCGTATCACCAAGACCGTATGAAACGTCGTCAAAAACAATTGCCGACAGATGAAACTGAAACAACAATCAGCGCTGATGAAGCTTCTGCTAACTTAGCAGAACTCCTGAATGCAGGTTTCGGTGGATTAAAAAACTAAAATCTAATTTAAATTAGGTTGAAATGCCCTCCATAGTGAGGGCATTTTTTGTTTCTGTTCTACATAAGTAGGCGAAATAATGAGAGTAATAACTAACGGATTGCTTATTCTATTTTGTATTTTTACTGGTTTTGCTTTTGCAACTCCGTCTGAAAGAGAAATTCCAACAGAAGCACAGTGGGATTTAGAAACATCTATTACGACATTGATACAACTTCGGCAACAAAAAACGTTATATGCGTTTGTTGGTGATAAATTACGCCCTGTTGCAGAGCTATACCCAAACCAAAATTTTTATGTTTCAGAGGCGGTAAACGATTACCATAAAATACAATTTGGAAATGCCCAAGGTTATCTTGAAGTCGGATGTCTGGAAGATGGTTACTTTGAAGATATCGTCTCTATTCAACCGGATAAAAAAATACGGTTTTTATCAAATAGCTCAAAAAAGACAGACTATCCTATTTACGAATATTTAATCACAACAAAAAATACACCAGTCTATCGTGCTGAAAATACCTCGAGTTCACAAATTGCAGTGCTCTTATCTAACTTACGTTACCCCGTGTTATCACGTACAGTAAAAGAGGATACTAATGGGAATAAAATAGGTTGGTTTACTATTTCTCTAGGTGACAGATTAGGTTATATCTCATCAATAGACGTGAAGCCTGATTTAGGTATTCCTGTTCTTACCTATCATCATATTCTCAAAGCAACAGAAAATCGTGATTTCCGCCATACATCAACAACAACATCATTGACAGCACTTACAGAGCAAATGAATTATTTAAAAGAGGCGGGATATGAAACACTTTCACTAAATCAAGTTGCAGGCTATTTAAATAAAAGTGTCAATTTGCCGGGTCGAGCTGTTGCATTAACATTTGATGATGGTTTGCAGTCTGTCTATCGCTATGCTTATCCTCTTTTAAAAGAAAATGGCCAACGAGCAACACTATTTGTTATCTCTTCACGAATAAAATCTAAAATATCTAAGTGGGCACCTAATTCATTGCAATTTATGAGCTGGCAGTCGCTTAAATCGAGTCGAGATGTTTTTGATATTCAATCACACTCCCATTTTTTACATCGTTTAGATAATAATAAAAAGCCTATTATCTTTAGTCGTCCATCCCACACGATTATATTGGATTTGCAACGTTCACAACGTGTATTGCGATTATTAAATCCACATCAATATGCTTTTGCATATCCTTTTGGTGGCTATAATCAAAGAGCAATTAATGCAGCCAAAGCATCGGGTATGATATTGGCTGTGACGACACAGCAGGGGAAAGTTCGTTTAGGTGACTCTCCTTATGCTTTAAAACGGTTATATGCATTAAGCACAGACTCTATAGAAAAATTTGCCAGAATGGTCGGTAATGATGAATATGAAGTCGTAAATAAAAATATCGTTGTTGATAAATAATTAAAAATAAAATTTATAATCTTAAAAAATACCTTTGATATTTATTGAAGGTATTTTTTATTTCTCTATTACTGATTCAGTTAAGATCAATAAATAACTTATGTTTTTCAGATAATTATGATAATTTTTTAGTGATAAAAATTCATTTTTTTCTGTAAGCTAGCAATCCAAATTCAGCATGGAGCTAGTTATGAAAAAAACGATATCCATATCTTCTTATGATTCTGCATTTAAACGTTTTATGATGAATGTCAGTAATGCGAAAGACTTTTTCTTCGTCCATTTACCTGAGGACTTAAAAAGTCATTGTGATTTTTCAACATTGCAATTACAAAACTCTTCTTTCATCGATATTAATTTACGTTCTCGTATGTCTGATATTTTGTATTTAGTGAAAACCAAAGAGGGTGATATTTCTATTTATTTACTGATAGAGCATCAATCTAAGCCAGATAAAATGATAGCTTGGCGTATGATGAATTATGCGTTTTACACTATGAATCAACATTTACAGCAAGGTTATAAATCTTTACCTCTCGTTGTTCCCATTCTGTTTTATCATGGAAAGAAAAAGCCTTATCCTTTTCCGGTTAATTGGATGTCATGCTTTCCGCTTACTTCACTTGCTAATAAACTTTATTCTAATAGTTTCTCTTTAATTGATTTGACTTCAATTGATGATGATATTTTACTGACACATAAAAAAGCGGCGGTAATGGAAATTGCAATGAAGCACGTTAATAGTTGTCATGACATTAATGAAATTGCAATACTTCTATCAAAAGCAATAAATCAGAAAAACTGCAGAGATGAAGACACGGTTGCTGTTGTAGAATATTTATTCTCAATTATGGATGCATCAGACTTTGAGTTCATTTTAAATAAGATAGTTGAACAAGTAGATAACCACAAAGAGGTGATTATGAATATAGCGTGGAGATTAGAAAATAAAGGGTTTAATTTAGGTGTAAGCGAAGGATTTGAAATAGGAAAAAATGAGGGGATCGAACTGGGCAAAAACGTAGGTATTGAATTAGGTAAGAATGTAGGTATTGAAATAGGTAAGAATGTAGGTATTGAAATAGGTAAGAATGTAGGTATTGAAATAGGCCGGGCTAAAGGCATTGAGTTGGGCAAAACAGAAGGCATTGAAATTGGTAAGAAAATAGTACAAATGGAATTAGCTCAAAACTTATTAAAAGAGAATTTTGATCTTTTATTTATCGAAAAAATATCAGGTTTAAGTATTCAAGAACTTGAAGAATTAACAGTATAAGAATTAAATTACCTATTTCATATAATATCAAATTAAAAGTATTATAATATATTGTTTGTACTATTTTATTTTTCTTCAATTATTTTAAACTTATTACATGTTACTTTTATTAAACTATTTAATAAAAGCCGCCTTTATTATTTTTAAATAAATAAATTAAAGGCGGCTTTATATTATTTAAATTTTAATTAACGACCCAAGTAATTATCCCAATCCTTCCATACTGGTTGTAATCCTCGCTCTTTTAATGCGTTGATAACATCATTGACATGGCGATTATCATTAGGTGAAAATTGTTCTAACTCTTCATGGTTATTCGAATATCCTCCAGGTTGAGTTTTAGAACCTGCACTAATATTATTAATTGCTAAAGGTACTGTATTATCACGAAAATAGGGAGATTCCCGTGTTGAAAGGGATAGCTCAACATCAGGTGCCAAAATACGAAAAGCACAGATTAGTTGAACTAATTCGGCTTCATTCATTACCGATGCAGGACTAAGTCCACCTGCACAAGGGCGTAAACGGGGAAAAGAGATAGAGTAACGGCTTTTCCAATAGCGTTTTTGTAAAAACACGAGATGTTCAGCCACCATATAGCAATCGCTACGCCATTGGTTTGAAAGCCCAATCAATGCCCCTAAACCAATTTTATCGATTCCAGCTTGGCCTAATCTGTCTGGTGTTTGTAATCGCCAATGGAAATCTTGTTTTTTACCTTTTAGATGATGAAGTTGATAAGTGGGTTCATGATAGGTTTCTTGATAAACCATTACGCCATCAATACCCAGTGTTTTTAATTCCGCATACTCTTCTGTTGCAAGAGGTTGAACTTCCATCATTAATGAACTGAAATTCTCTCGAATAAGAGGGATGTATTGGCGAAAATAATTCATACCCACTTTTCTTTGGTGTTCTCCAGTGACTAATAGCAGGCTATCAAAGCCTAATTGTCTGATACTATTACATTCAGCAATGATCTCACTTTCATTTAATGTTTTACGCTTAATGGCATTACTCATTGAAAAACCACAATAAGTACAGTCATTCGCACATAAGTTAGAAAGATAAAGTGGAACATATAATCCCACAATATTACCAAAGCGTTGTCGAGTGAGTTGCTGAGCGCGCTGAGCCATAGGCTCTAAGTAATGCCGACCTGCAGGCGAAATCAGCGCCATAAAATCATCAAGTGTAAGGGTATGGTGATTTAATGCGGCTTCAACATCCTCATTGGTTTTACTATTGAGTTTTAATGTAATGTCATCCCAGTCGAGTTGTTGCCAATAATCAGAAAAAGTGTCCATTAGAACGCCCCTAAGTATTGGGTTAATGGACTAGAGGCTTGCGCTTGCATATTCACAACTGAAGCAGGTGTAGCAAGCCCTGATTGTCGAGCAAGTTCGCCTGCATCAAGCGCTGCTTTAAATGCTTGTGCCATTAAAACAGGATTTTTGGCAACCGCAATTGCGGTATTAACTAAGACTGCATCAGCACCCAATTCTAATGCCTCAAGTGCATGGCTCGGTGCACCAATACCTGCATCAACAACAACAGGAATTGAGGCTTGTTCAATAATAATCCGTAGAAAATCACGAGTCTGTAAGCCTTGATTTGAACCAATAGGAGAACCTAAAGGCATCACAGCGGCACAACCAATTTCTTCTAAACGACGACATAAAACGGGATCAGCGCTGCAATAAGGTAAAACCACAAAACCTTCTTTCACAAGGATTTCAGCGGCTCTAAGTGTTTCAATAGGGTCGGGTAATAAATATTTGGTATCAGGATGAATTTCTAATTTTACCCAATGAGTACCAAAAGCTTCTTTCGCTAAACGAGCCGCAAAAACAGCTTCTTGTGCCGTTTTCGCACCCGATGTATTAGGCAATAATTTTACTCCTAATGATTTAAGTGGTGCGATTAAATCATCATTACCCTTCTTTAAATCCACACGCTTCATTGCCATCGTAACTAATTGGCTACCCGAAGCTTTAATGGCTTCTGTCATTAACGTTGGAGTCGCAAATTTTCCTGTGCCTGTAAAAAGTCTCGATGTGAATGTTGTATCAGCAATTTTTAACATATCAGCCCCCTGCAATTGCTTGAAAGAGAAGAACAGTATCGCCATCATTAATAAAATGTGTTTCCCAATTATCTCGGGGAACGATGGTTTCATTGATAGCAAGCGCTACACCAATAGGTGGTTGCTCTAACTGAATAAGGAGCTGACAGATAGTGACAGGCATATCCAGAGAATATTGTTCGTCATTTACGGTAATGTTCATGCTAAACCTCGACAAACAGGACATGTTTTTGATGGTGTTAAACGCAACGTACTCCAATTTTGTTTTCTACCATCGAAAAGGCGAAGTTTTCCACTTAGAGAACAGGGTAACCCTGAAAGTAATTTAATTGCTTCAAGTGCCTGAAGTGTGCCAATCACACCCACAACAGGACCTAGAATTCCGGCTGTTGTGCAATTTCGTTGTGGTTCAGCCTCATCGGGATAGAGGCAGTGATAGCAACCATGAATAAAAGGCGGCTCAAATACCATAAGTTGGCCACTAAACCCTACGGCACTGCCACTGATAAGCGGAGTTTGCTGTGAAACACAAGCACGATTAATCGCTTGACGTGTGAGCATGTTATCTGTGCAATCTAAGACTAAATCCGCCTCTTTAACTAATTTAGATAATGAATCACCATCAATACGTTGTTTATAAGCGGTAATTTTTATCTCTGGATTTAATGCGAGCAGAGACTGCTTTGCGACCTCTGATTTTGCATTAGGAATATCTTGAGTGCGATAAAGAATTTGACGCTGTAGGTTAGAAATATGCAACTCATCATCATCAACTAAAATGAGTTCACCAACACCTGCACCAGCAAGATAAAGTGATGCAGGAGAGCCTAATCCACCAAGACCGATAATCAGTACTCTTGCGTGTTGAAGTTTGTTTTGCCCCTCTAAGCCAATATCTTCTAACATCACTTGTCGGCTATAACGCATAAAATCATTATCATTTAGCATGATGGTTTTCCCTCCACTAATTCTAATAATTTACGAGTCACTTGTTGCCAATCTGGCGCTTTTGTTATTGCACTGACTAAGGCAACACTACCGACACCCGTTGCAATCACATCAGGTATTTTCTCTAGCGAGATCCCACCAATAGCAACAGTTGGAAAATCAGGTGTCTGTTCTACTTGATGTTTGAGCGCCTCCAAACCTTGTGGTTTAGATGGCATATCTTTCGTTGTGGTAGGGAAGATATGCCCTAATGCGATGTAAGATGGACGTAATGTTTTCGCTCTTTGTAATTCAGCTTCGTCGTGAGTAGAAATACCCAGTCGTAATCCTGCTTGTTTAATGGCATTAAGATCAGCAATATCGAGATCTTCTTGACCAAGATGAATACCGTAGGCGTGATGTTTAATGGCAAGTTGCCAATAATCATTAATAAATAGCCTTGCGTGATATTGTTTACCCAGTTTTATTGCTTCGATGATCTCTTGTTCAACATTTTCTGGTTGTTTATCTTTTATGCGTAATTGCAGGGTGGTAACGCCTGTTTTTAACAAGCGTTCGATCCATTCAACAGAATCAACAACAGGATAAAGCCCAAGCTTTTTTTCTGTTGATGCGAAAGGTGTGTTAGAGGATCTGTTCATTTTCAGTCACCTCAACACTGGCGATTTCTGCACTGTGGTATAACTCACTTCCATGCTCTTTAAAGGCCTGAGACATTTGTTCCATACCCGCCGCATAATCACGTACTTCTTGAGTTATTTTCATTGAGCAGAATTTAGGACCACACATTGAGCAGAAGTGAGCGACTTTACCTGATGCTTGAGGCAAGGTTTCATCGTGATATTGGCGTGCGGTTTCAGGATCAAGCGCTAAATTGAATTGATCTTCCCATCTAAACTCAAAACGAGCTTTTGACATGGCATTATCACGAATTTGAGCGCCGGGATGCCCTTTGGCTAAATCGGCAGCATGAGCCGCAATTTTATAAGTAATAAGACCTTGTTTTACATCTTCTTTATTAGGTAAGCCTAGATGCTCTTTAGGGGTAACATAACAGAGCATTGCACAACCAAACCAACCAATCATTGCAGCACCAATACCAGATGTGAAGTGATCGTAACCCGGTGCAATGTCCGTAGTGAGAGGGCCTAATGTATAGAATGGTGCTTCATGACAATGCTCTAATTCTTCTGTCATATTGCGGCGTATCATCTGCATTGGAACATGACCGGGGCCTTCTATCATGACTTGAACATCATATTCCCATGCAATTTTTGTCAGTTCACCTAGAGTATGTAATTCAGAGAATTGTGCTTCATCGTTCGCATCTTGAATTGAACCCGGTCTTAGCCCATCGCCCAGTGAAAGGGAAACATCATAAGCCGTACAAATTTCACAAATTTCACGGAAGTGTTCGTAGAGGAAATTTTCTTTATGATGCGATAAACACCATTTTGCCATGATCGAACCGCCGCGAGACACAATACCTGTTAGACGTTTTGCGGTCATAGGAACATAACGTAGTAATACACCAGCATGAATAGTGAAGTAGTCTACGCCTTGCTCTGCTTGTTCAAGTAAGGTGTCGCGGAATATTTCCCACGTCAGGTCTTCTGCAATACCATTTACTTTCTCAAGCGCTTGATAAATAGGTACTGTACCAATAGGAACTGGGCTATTACGAATGATCCACTCACGCGTTTCATGAATATAACGACCTGTTGAGAGATCCATTACAGTATCAGCGCCCCAGCGCGTAGACCAAATTAGCTTTTCGACTTCTTCTTCAATTGAGGAGGTCACAGAGGAGTTTCCGATATTGGCATTCACTTTCACTAAGAAATTTCGCCCAATAATCATTGGTTCTGATTCAGGGTGATTGATGTTGGCTGGGATAATCGCTCGACCTGCCGCAACTTCTTGGCGAACAAACTCAGGGGTAATGTTGTCAGGAAGATGTGCGCCAAAACTAAAGCCTGCATGTTGTTGGCGTAAAACGTTACTTCGGATACGTTCTCGCCCCATATTCTCACGAATAGCAATAAACTCCATTTCAGGAGTAATAATACCTTGGCGAGCATAGTGTAGTTGGGTGACACTTTTGCCGTTTAACGCTTTCTTAGGGTTTGGTTTTAACGGAAAACGTAAATGTTCTAATCCTGCATCAGAAAGGCGTTTTTGCGTGAAATCAGAGCTTAATAGTGAAAGTATTTCCGTGTCTTTACGTTCATTAATCCATGATTGGCGAATTTTTTTTAAGCCAAGGTTAACGTCGAGTTGAGAAGCGGGATCACCATAAGGGCCTGAAGTGTCATATATGGGGATAGGTTCATTATCTTCAAAAATAGGCTCTTCTTTTGAGCCACCAACGAGTGTTTTATCAAGTTGTATTTCACGCATGGGTACTTGGATATCAGTACGTGATCCTTCAAGATAAATACGTTTCGAATTTGGAAAACTTACGCCTTGAATGGTACTAATAAATTTCTGGGCTGCATCTCGCTGTTCTTTTCTTGGGCGTTGTGTATGGGGTGTTGGTGAAATATCTTTAATTGGTAAGGTTTGTTTTTTGGACATAGCATTTCCTAATAAATATCATGCAGGCCATTAGCCCGTCGGGTGGATATTGAGAAAAATGCTTGTCTGGAGGTTGCGGGGGAGTATCGACAGATAGGCGTGTAAAAGTAGACACATCGGGCTATCAAAAAATTCGAGACACTCTTGTTCCCTTCGCGGGTATTAACCCGATCAGGTTCCGCGGATCCCGAATTAACGGTCTCAGCCGGTGCTTATCACTAGGATAAAAAACACTCGGCACTCCGACAAGAATTAGCCCAGTATATGAAAGATTTTAAAAACTACAAGTCCGATATGGATTATTTATTTAAATACCAATGCCGTTGCTCCCATGCTTCCTTATCTGAAATTTGAGCCAGTTTTTTGTCTGCATTAATCGTTATAACATGATCAGCTTGATAACATAATGGAAGGTCATTAGAGGAATCCGTATAGAAATAAGTATAAATATTATTAATGTTATTTTCTTTTTTCCATTGATTTAAACGTTCTACTTTTCCCTCTCGAAATGTAGGGATGCCTTCAATATATCCAGTGTAATAATTATCTTTAATTTGCATATCAATCCCCATTGAGACATCAGCATTAAGTTGTTTTGCAATAGCATGAACCAGAAAAGAGATCGTTGCTGAAATGATCATAACGGGAATATTTTGTTGTCGATATTGGGTAATAATCGATATTCCTTTTGGATAGAGTTGTGGTTTAATGATTTTTTCAGTAAATTCAATAACCCATTGATTTATAACTTCTATATTATGGTGTTTGAAGTAAGTTAAATGCTGATAAAGATATTGGTTTATATCAAGTTTTTCTGCGTAATAGTCAGCAATCATCTGTTCATCTAGTTTTAAAAAATCAGGATCAGTGACAATTTTTTTATCCCATAAATAACGTGACCATAATCGGCTGGAATCACCCGCCAAAAGGGTTTCATCTAAATCAAAAATCGCTATTTTATTTTTTATTTCATTGGCCATTTTAACACTCCGCGCCATCAGTGAAATTTATGTTTTTATTCTTAGAATGTTAATAAATTATAGAGGATAAATATAATACATTGAGTGGATCTTACTAAAGAGAGTATTCTTTATTCTATATCATTATTTTGGGTAGAATTATCACTATGCATTTATATACGCTAACAGGATCAGAAAAAGGCTGGTGGACAGTCAGCCTTGGTGGGCGAGTATGGTTACCTAAAGGCGAGCTCCCTTTTGGTTTTGCAAAAGATTGGAATTTAGTGGGGCAACACGCCAAAATGGTTGGCGAGTGGCAAGGTGAAACGGTTTGGCTTATTCATGGAAAAATGGATAACGATATGTGTTCGCCAAGATTGATCGCCTCACAAGATGAAAGTTTATTTAAATTAGTGGGGCGTGGTGTTCAGTTGGCTGAATTTTATCGCTCTCATCGTTTTTGCGGTTATTGTGGTTCTAAAATGCGTCATAGTGAGAGCGAATGGGCGTGTTTATGTGATAACTGTCATGAGCGTTATTACCCGCAAATTGCGCCTTGTATTATTGTGGGGATCCGCCATGAAGATAAAATATTATTAGCACATCATGTTAGGCATAAACATTCGCCACTTTACACCGTACTTGCTGGTTTTGTTGAAGTTGGTGAAACACTAGAAGAGGCGGTTGCTCGTGAAGTGTTTGAAGAAAGTAATATTCGAATTCGTAATATTCGTTATGTTTCTTCACAACCTTGGCCGTTTCCACATTCTTTAATGATGGGTTTTCTCGCTGATTATGATGGCGGTGAGTTACAACATGATCCTTCCGAGTTAACGAGTGCGGGTTGGTATCGTTATGATCAATTACCTCAAATTCCGCCTCCCGATACTATTGCTCGACGTTTAATAGAAGATACGATAGCAAATATTAGAAAAGATAAAGAAAAGAACTAAATAAAGGCGCTGTCTGCCAACAGTTATTTTTCCAGCATGTTACACTACACGCTATTTTGCGGCCCTATTACTGTTAATGGAGTTAGTCATGAGTGAGTTGAAAAACGACCGCTATTTACGTGCGCTATTGCGCCAACCTGTTGATGTCACCCCAGTTTGGATGATGCGTCAGGCAGGCAGATATCTTCCTGAATATAAGGAAACACGGGCACAGGCGGGGGATTTCATCTCATTGTGCAAGAACACAGAATTGGCATGTGAAGTGACATTACAGCCTTTAAGACGCTTCCCTTTAGATGCTGCTATTTTATTTTCTGATATTTTAACTATTCCAGATGCAATGGGATTAGGCCTTTACTTTGAAACAGGTGAAGGCCCTCGTTTTAAATCACCAATAAATAGCCTTGATGATATTAAAAAACTCCCTATTCCTGATCCTGAAGATGAGCTGGGATATGTGATGAATGCAGTACGTGCCATTCGTCATGCTTTGCAAGGCAGTGTGCCATTAATTGGTTTTTCTGGAAGCCCTTGGACACTAGCAACCTATATGGTTGAAGGTGGAAGCAGTAAGGCCTTCACAAAAATTAAAAAAATGATGTATGCAGAGCCACAAGCATTACATCTATTACTGGATAAACTGGCAGATAGCGTTATCCTTTATTTGAATGCTCAAATTAAAGCAGGTGCACAATCTATCATGATCTTTGATACATGGGGGGGGGTGCTAACAGGACGTGATTACCAACTCTTCTCATTACATTATATGCATAAGATTATTGATGGCCTTATCCGTGAGTATGATGGAAGAAAAGTGCCTGTAACCTTATTTACCAAAGGTGGCGGTCGTTGGCTAGAAGCCATGGCGGCAACGGGTTGCGATGCATTAGGACTTGATTGGACGATTGATATTGAAGATGCGCGCCGTCGAGTTGGGAATAAAGTTGCCTTACAGGGTAACATGGACCCTTCAATGCTGTATGCGCCGCCAGCAAGAATAGAACAAGAAGTTGAGACTATTCTCGCTGGATTTGGCAAAGGCAATGGTCATGTCTTTAATCTTGGGCACGGTATTCATCAAGATGTTCCACCAGAGCATGCTGGGGCATTTATTGATGCGGTTCACCGTTTATCAAAGCCTTATCATCAGGATAATGATTAATACCCAACAATTACGTCAAGAGCAGACAGAAAAAGCTCAACAGATTATTTTAACAAACCAATTTACAGCACCAACTTATATTGCGGGTGCAGATGTTGGTTTTGAAGAAGGCGGCGCAGTGACTCGCGCTGCCATTGTAATAATGCACTACCCTTCATTTAAAATTCTTGAATACCAAATCGCACGTATCCCCACAACGCTTCCTTACATCCCCGGTTTACTTTCATTTCGGGAATGCCCCGCACTGCTTGCTGCTTGGCAATTAATAAAGCAAAAACCAGCACTTATTTTTGTCGATGGGCAAGGTATTGCTCATCCCAGAAGGTTAGGTGTTGCAAGTCATTTTGGTTTATTGGTGGATACTCCCACGATTGGTGTTGCAAAGAGTCGCTTATGTGGCATTGATAAGCCTGTTGATGAAGAAATGGGAAGCCATGAGCCGTTAATGGATAAGAATGAGCAAATAGGGTGGATTTTTCGTAGTAAGAGAAAATGTAAACCCCTGTATATTTCTCCGGGTCATAAAGTGAGTATGGAAGGCGCTTTACAGTGGGTAGGGCAGTGTATGAAAGGGTATCGATTGCCAGAACCGACGCGTTGGGCTGATGGTATTGCTTCAAATAGACGATTATTTGAGCAGTTGAATAAGAATAAGCTCTAAATGGTCGGGAAATATGTGGATATTTTGAATTTTCAGGTAAACTGCGCCTAAGTTAAGAAAATGAGTAATCACGAATGTTGAAGAACCCAATCCATTTACGTTTAGAAAAGCTAGAAGCTTGGCAACACCTGACGTTTATGGCGTGCCTGTGTGAGAGAATGTACCCCAATTATCAGGTATTTTGTCAAGAAACAGGATTCACCGATCCAATGCTTTATCGCCGTATTCTCGATCTGGTTTGGGAGACTTTGACGGTGAAAGATGCAAAGGTTAATTTTGATTCTCAATTAGAGAAATTAGAAGAAGCTATTCCTGACGCATCTCAGTTTGATATTTATGGTGTCTATCCTGCTATCGATGCCTGTGTTGCACTCAGTGAAGTCGTTCACTCTCGTTTAAGTGGTGAATCACTCAGTCATGCTATTGACGTCAGTAAATTGTCAGTAGGAACGGTTGCTTCACTTGAAATGACTCAAGCAGAAAGAGAAATGAGCGAGGAAGAGCTTAGATTTCTACCAGCCGTTATTGATGAGTTCGATATTCAATGGGAAATCTACCGTCTACTTGTTGAATGTGAAGAAAGAGACATCGAACTGATTAAAGGTCTACGTGCAGACCTTCGTGAAGCTGGAATGAGCAATATCGGTATAGAATTAACGCACTAAATCAGAAAAACGTGATTTAGTGCTTGAAAAGCGACGTTTAAAGACTTCACATCACCCCTGTGTATGTTCTACATTGGGTACGAAAAGAAGTGGCTCAGGTGTTTTACTTAATTCGTCTTCTTAAAAAGATAAGTTAAGTTTTTTCACCAGATGTTTTTCAAACGATAAAACATACTTTAAGGACTATTTTATGAACAAAGCTGAATTAACCGAATCAGTTGCTGAAAAAGCGGATCTGACAAAAACTCAAGCAAAAGCTGCTATTGAAGCGTTTATCGATTCAGTAACAGGTGCTCTGAAAGAAGGCGATTCTGTACAGTTAGTTGGTTTCGGTACATTCAAGGTGAATCACCGTGCAGAGCGTACTGGCCGTAACCCTCAAACGGGTAAAGAAATTACCATTGCAGCAGCCAATGTTCCTGCATTTACTGCCGGTAAAGCACTGAAAGACGCAGTAAAATAATTCCTTTGAACGGAATGAACAATAGAGGGGGATTTACTCCCCTTTTGTTGAAACGACAGGGGCTGTTAGCAATAGGAACTGCTTTTTTGCTCAGCGCCTGCTCTTCTACTGTGCAACTACCTGAATTTTCTGCAACAGGTTATATTGCGGATGAAGGTGTTGTGCGGTTATGGCGTTTAAATAATAAAGTATCAGAACCTCAAGTCATTATGAGTGTTTATAGCTTTTATAAAAAGCCAGAAACTGTCATCACATTCTATGAGTATCGCCAAAATAAGCTTTGGCAAGTCCGCTCTGAAATTATTAATCCTAATGTTCCTTCATCTTGGCATCTTCGTTTAAATAAACGAGGTGAAGTTATTTTCATGCAACAAGAAAGCCAAAAACAAAAACGAGCATTAACAGAAGATGAGCGTTTAAGAATGGTGTTTGCTGCAAGTAAAGAACGTGAAATCAGTGAAGCACTTGCTATTGGGAAAGTGAATTTAGTGCAGGGTATTTGGTATCAAAATACAATGACAACTTGTGCTGGTGAGAAAGTGAATATTTCATTTGAAGCTCCTGAACAACGCTGGTTAAAAACGAGAACTCGTTATTCGAATAAGCCTTCTTATGTGGCTTGGCTTGATTCTCCTGAGGGTAAGCAATTACTGATGGTTGCAGAACATAACTTCTGTAAATGGGAACCAACAAAAGAGAGCTTATAATCACTCTCTTCTGTCGTTGTTAACTTACTTTTTTAAGCGTGCAATCGCACGATAGCCGATATCATGGCGATAAAAATGTCCATTCCAATGAATATCTTTTGCTAAAGCATAAGCATTTTTTTGTGCTTGCTCGATATCATCACCTAACGCTGTTGCACATAACACTCTTCCGCCTGCGGTGATAACGTTGCCTTCATTATTAAGTGTCGTTCCGGCCTGAAATATTTTTGCTGTTGTTGATGATGATGGAATTAAACCTTCAATGATATCCCCTTGACGATAATCCGCAGGATAACCGCCAGCAGCAATGACAATCCCTAAAGCTGGGCGAGGATCCCAAACAGAATCTTTACCTTTTAAATCACCTTTTGCTCCAGCTAAACAGAGTTCAACTAAGTCAGATTGCATACGCATCATAATGGGTTGAGTTTCAGGATCACCAAAACGGCAGTTAAATTCGATAACCTTTGCAATGCCTTGTTTATCGATCATTAATCCAGCATAAAGAAAGCCTTGGTAACGATGACCTTCAGAAGCCATTCCTCTAACTGTTGGATAAATGATTTTTTCCATCACTTGCTGGTGGATCTTATCAGTGACTACGGGAGCAGGTGAATAAGCGCCCATTCCGCCTGTATTAGGGCCTGTGTCGCCATCACCGACACGTTTATGATCTTGGCTTGTTGCCATCGGAATAACGTGTTCACCATCAACCATCACAATAAAACTAGCTTCTTCGCCATCAAGGAATTCTTCAATAACTATGCGATGTCCTGCATCACCAAAGGCATTGCCTGCTAGCATATCGTTAATCGCAGTTTCTGCTTCAGCTTGTGTCATCGCAACAATAACGCCTTTTCCTGCGGCTAAACCATCGGCTTTGATAACAATTGGTGCGCCTACTTTATTAAGATATTCAAGCGCAGGTGCGACTTCAGTAAAGTTTTGATAATCCGCGGTTGGAATTTTATGGCGAGCTAAAAAATCTTTTGTGAAAGCTTTAGAACCTTCTAGTTGAGCGGCACCCTTTGTTGGACCAAAAATAGTCAGTCCCGCCTCTGTAAAGGCATCGACAACACCAATAACAAGTGGTGCTTCAGGGCCAACAATAGTTAAATCAATTTTATTTTCTAAAGCAAATGCAATTAATGCAGGGATATCTGTTGCACTAATATCAATATTTTGTACACCTTGCTCTAACGCTGTACCTGCATTACCTGGTGCAACAAAAACTTGAGTGGCAAGTGGTGATTGCGCTGTTTTCCAAGCTAAAGCATGTTCACGGCCACCATTACCAATAATCAAAATCTTCATATCAATGCCCTATTAATGACGGAAGTGACGCATGTTAGTGAAAATCATTGCAATGTTATGTTCATTTGCGGCTGCAATGACTTCGTCATCACGAATTGAGCCTCCTGGCTGAATAACGCAAGTGACGCCAGCAAGTGCTGCGGCATCAATACCATCTCTAAATGGGAAAAATGCATCTGATGCCATTGCACAACCAGCAACTTCTAAACCTTCATCAGCGGCTTTAATACCTGCAATTTTTGCAGAATAAACTCGACTCATTTGTCCTGCACCAATACCAACAGTCATATCATTTTTAGCGTAAACAATGGCATTTGATTTTACGAATTTAGCTACTTTCCAGCAGAAGAGTGCATCTTTAAGTTCGCGTTCACTGGGTTGACGTTGAGTGACCACTCTTAAGTTTTCTTCTTTAACCATGCCTAAATCACGATCTTGTACTAATAGCCCACCATTCACACGCTTGAAATCAAACGCTGATCTTGCTTCTTGCCATTGACCACACGCTAATACACGAACGTTAGGTTTATTTTCTAAAATAGGTAAAGCATCTTTATTAATAGAAGGGGCGATAATAACTTCAACAAATTGTCGCTCAATGATTGCACTTGCTGTTTTGGCATCTAATGGGCGGTTGAAAGCGATAATACCGCCAAAAGCGGAAGTAGGATCTGTTTTAAATGCGTTGTCGTATGCTTGTGTGAGCGTGTTCGCAATAGCAACACCACAAGGATTAGCATGTTTCACAATAACACATGCCGGCTCGGAAAATGATTTCACACATTCTAAAGCGGCATCAGTATCTGCAATGTTGTTATACGAAAGCGCTTTACCTTGTAATTGGGTCGCTGTAGCAATAGAAGCTTCTTCTATATTCTCTTCTATATAGAAAGCGGCTTGTTGATGAGCATTCTCACCATAGCGCATATCTTGTTTCTTTATATAGTTCAGATTTAAGGTGCGAGGGAAATTACCAGAGGGTTGTGAAGTATCACCATAATAAGGTGCGACCTTTTGACCAAAGTAGTTTGCAATCATTCCATCATAAGCAGCGGTATGTTCAAAGGCTTTAATCGCTAAATCAAAACGGGTATCTAAAGTAAGGCTATTTTCGTGATTGTCCATTTCTTCAATCACTCTTTCATAGTCATTACTGTTTACGACTATTGTTACGTCTTTATGATTCTTTGCTGCAGAGCGAACCATCGTTGGACCACCAATATCAATATTCTCAACAGCATCTGCTAATGAGCAATCAGGACGTGCTACCGTTTTAGCAAAAGGATAAAGATTCACGACGACCATATCGATAGGGCGAATTTCATGTTCTTCCATAATGGCATCGTCTTGGCCACGGCGACCTAAAATACCACCGTGTATTTTTGGGTGCAGGGTTTTTACTCTGCCATCCATCATTTCTGGGAAACCTGTGTAATCGGAGACTTCGGTAACCGGTAAGCCAGCTTCTGCTAATAGACGTGCGGTTCCACCTGTCGATAAGAGTTCTACGTTTCTTTCAACAAGTGCTTTAGCAAATTCTAAAATACCTGCTTTATCAGACACACTTAATAGTGCACGGCGGATAGGACGAAGATGTTGCATGAGTTTTATCCCTTGGGTTTGGTATAACGGTAGTAATGGTGAAGTTAAATCACATTAATACAGTGAAATTGTGTTTGCTTAACTAACATTTCAGAAGATGGACACAAAATCAATCTTGCTTAATCGACCGCTATAATAACGCAAACGTTTGCGTTTGACATGCTAATTTTATGTAAAAAGGCAGTCTGTGGATAAATATGTTAATAACTGCGTATAACTAGGGGTTTTGCTGTGGAATTAAGCAAACGATTTTTTTTCTTAAAAAAACTATTGCCAGCCTCAGAAAACTCCCTATAATGCGTCCTCGTTGTCACGGCAAACCACGCTAAGTGAGTTAG
>NZ_JABUYL010000031.1 GCF_014897315.1 Proteus sp. FME41
ATCGTCGGTCAGTGGATGCGCATTATAGGGAGATCTCGGATTAGCGCAAGTGTTTATTTCACTTTTTTTTCTGTTCGTTCTCTTTTTGAACTTCACGTCTATTTTTGATACAAAAAATACTATTTATGCGTAAAAAATATACTTATTATCTTTTCATTGTCTATTCGATATATTCTATCAATTGCGACTTATAGCTTTAATTCACACTTTTATTATGTATTTTTATTTGTAATGCGTGCTGAGCTTATACATAGCAAGCCATTACATTCGTCAATATGCCCTTTCCACTGCTATGCTTTTCTTCTTTAATGAAATGAAATTAAGAACGAGGTTAAATATGAAGAAATCAACAATCCGGAATTACTTAGATCTTTCACCTTCTATAGCTAAAAATGTTTTTATTGATGAAACAGCAACTGTTATTGGTGATGTGCGTATTAGTAAAGACGTCAGTATCTGGCCGATGGTGGTTATTCGTGGTGATGTCAATTATATAAGCATAGGTGAAAGATCAAATATCCAAGACGGTTCCGTTCTTCATGTCACTCATATTTCTCACAATGATCCTGAAGGTTTCCCTCTTATTATTGGTGATAATGTTACTGTTGGGCATAAAGCAATGTTACATGGATGCACAATAGGTAATCGTGTTTTAGTCGGAATGGGTTCTATTTTACTTGATGGTGCAATTATTGAAGACGATATTATGATTGGTGCTGGCAGTTTAGTCCCTCCAGGAAAAAGACTTGAAAGTGGTTTTCTGTATTTAGGTAGTCCTGTTAAAAAGATACGCCCACTCACATCAGCAGAAATAGAACATTTTATCTATTCTGCTAATAATTATGTGGAGTGGAAAAATAATTATTTAGTGACTCATCAATTTGCCATCGATAAAGAATAGATGGGATGAAGGGTTGATAACTCATATTCAGTAGCCAACTCTTCAAATTCTTCTTCAATGTCCCAACGATTTTGTTTAAACAATGAAATTCCATCTCCAATGCCAAAACGCGCAATAAGCTCTTGCTCCGTAATTTGGCAGTCAAAAAGCATTCCGTTGATCATAATAGGAAAAAGAATGCTCTTCTTTTCCGTTAGCCATATTTCACGATCTGGAAATTGAATTGACTGATTCATTGATTCAATTTTTCTCTTAATACAGTGAGAACAGGGTTTATGTCTGGAACAAGTTCATACCATAACTCAAAGGCATAAGCGGCCTGCCCTACAAGCATGCCCAATCCATCGGATAAACGCGTACTTCCATGTTTTAATGCATTATATAAAAAGGACGTCATACCCGCTTGATAATAAAGATCATAGCAAGCTGTTTCAAAGCCATAAATATCATTAGGTACAGATGGCAGATCGTTGGTCATACTCGATGCTGATGCATTTATGATTAAATCGTAGTGCCTATCTGCAACATCTTCAATTGGCATTGCTCTAATCAATCCAAATTGACTAAACTCCTGAGCGAGTTGTTCCGCCTTAGAAAAAGTCCGATTAGTCAGTGTAATATCACAATCATAATCAAGTAATGGAAGCAATATTCCTCTCGTTGCTCCACCAGCACCAATCACCAGAACGGATCCAACTTTCCCTGGCACAATAAAGTCAAGTCTGGCTAGATCCAAAATCAGCCCTTGTCCGTCAGTATTATCACCGAGTAATGTGCCATCCTCCAATTTTCTAATTGAATTAACTGCGCCACATCCTTTTGCTCTATCCGTTAAGTTATCAACAAAACGAAAAGCATCCTCTTTAAAAGGAACAGTGACATTTGCGCCTTGCCCCCCATTCGCAAAAAAATGAGTTGCCGTTTTATCAAATTCACCTAAAGGAATAAGTAACCGACCATAGTCGTACTCTATTCCTGTTTGTTTTGAAAAAAACTGATGAATAAAAGGTGATTGGCTATGCTCGATAGGATTTCCCATCACTAAATATTTTTCCATCACAAGTTATCCTTGTCGGTAGAGTTCGCCCGTTAATGCATCTCGGATTTCAGAAGGATTTTGTCTACCACCGACATCGCCTTCTACAATAGGAATATTATTTTGAAATTGTTCTTTTACTTCCTCAACCGTGCGACATGGAGGTAATCCGCTAAGATTAGCACTAGTAGAAACCAATGGTTTTCCATAAGTTAAACATAGCGCTTTAACTAAAGAGTGATTTGTCACTCTCACTGCTAAAGAAGAAAATTTTCCAGTTAACCATTTTGGTGTTGTTGGTTTTGCAGGAATAACCCATGTTACAGGGCCTGGCCAAGAAGCAAACATTCTTTCTCTTTGTGTTTGCGTTAATGCACTATCATCAATATAAGGTTTTAATTGCTCATAATTATCAGCTATTAAAATTAATCCTTTTTCAATTGACCGTTGTTTTAACTCTAACAATGCCATAACGGCTTGTTCACTATCAGGATCACAACCGATGCCAAATACAGCCTCTGTTGGATATGCGATAACTTTATTATTTTGTAGTGCTTCTATAATAGTATTGCTTACAGGTGATGCTTCATTATTCATGTTCTTCTCTTTTTGTTTGTTGCTTTCCACATAATTTGCTGGCGCACACTAATCTTACTCCCTGAGAAGACCTTTTTTCCATCAATAATAGATAATGACAATACTCACACTCACCATTAATAGGTTTATTATTTAATATAAATTGGCATTCTGGGTATTGATTACAAGCGTAAAATATCTTTCCAAACCGAGACTTACGTTGTAGTAACGTTCCTTTTTCACATTGAGGGCAAGGAATGACAGTCTCATCAGGTTTATCAATCTGTTCTATATGTCCACATTCTGGATAATTGCTACAACCAATAAACATACCAAACTTGCCTTGACGTAAAACTAAATCAGCGCCACAGCGTTTACAAGGTTGCCCTTCTAACACTTTTATAATTTGACCATCACCTTGCGATTTTAGTGTTTTAATATAATGGCATTCTGGGTAGGAAGAACACCCTAAAAAAGGACCATGGCCACCATTTTTCATGACTAATGCATGACCACATTCAGGGCATTTTTCTTGTTCTAGTTGCTGTATAAACGGCATATTCTTTGCCA
Source organism: Proteus sp. FME41 (assembly GCF_014897315.1). Taxonomy (GTDB): domain Bacteria; phylum Pseudomonadota; class Gammaproteobacteria; order Enterobacterales; family Enterobacteriaceae; genus Proteus. Next base: position 3,084 of record NZ_JABUYL010000031.1, read on the forward strand.
TTGTTGTACCTCATTACACTTATTCCAATCGAGTATAGCCACCAGCCACAATAGCTATTTTTTCAATAAGCTCAAGTTCTAATAAAATAGGCGCTAAGTCAGACGTTGATAATCCACTATCATGAGCAATGATATCAATAGGCACAACTTCGTTAAAACGAAGAAAAGGTAAAATGGTATCAATAGCTTGCTGTTGTATTGAAGTTAACTGAACCAAGGGAGCCTCTATTTGCACCTTCTCTTGAATTTTAGTTGGTTCACTGAGAGTTTGTTCTTTCTGATATTCATCATTAAAAGTAAACCATTGTAATGAGCTATTTAAATAATCTGAAATATCATCTGGTGAAGATGCTAAATTTGCCCCTTGTTTAATAAGTTGGTGATTACCTTCAAAATGTGAATCGCCCAATAACCCAGGTAGAACAAATAATTCTTTACCTTGTTGCAGCGCATAGTTGGCCGTAATCAAGGAACCACTTTTAATTCCAGCCTCAATAATAAGCAATGCCGAACTTAGTCCACTAATAATTCGATTACGTTTAGGAAAATGACGCGCTAAAGGAGGAGTCATTGGTAAATATTCAGAAATCAAAAGGCCAGACTCTTTTATTTGTACAGCAAGGGTGCGATGGAAAGATGGATAAATATGCTCTAAGCCACTTCCCAGTACTGCAATGGTGACACCATTATTTTTTAATACACTTCGATGCCCAATACCATCAATACCTTGTGCTAATCCACTGGTAATAGTGAGCTCTTTCTTTACAAGTTCTTGTGCAAAATAAGTTGCCCATTTAGTGCCATAAGCGGTTGCATTACGGCTACCAATTAGTGCAATTTGTGTGCTTATTAAATGTTTTCGGTTTCCTGCAACAAAAAGCAAAAGTGGTGGCGATGAAATTTGCTTTAATAACGGTGGATAATCTGAATCTGTAATAGTTAATAATGATGATTCATTTTTATCTAACCACTTTAATGTATTATTGATAGTGTCGGCATGGGATCTTAAAAATTGATAACTTTGCTGTTCTGACAGACCACACCCTTTTAATTGTCTATCATTTAATAGTGTTAAAGATTGTAGATACTTTGCAATTTGAACCGCTTTATTAACGGGTAGTCTTGAAACAGCACTAAGTCTTATCCATATTTCTCTGACATCCATGCATTATCCTAATATTGTTTTTAACAAACAGGGTGAGTGCTAAACACACCAAATACTGTCAATCTAGACAATAAATGTCTAGAATAGACGTTAAATCCTATTCACATTTTAGAAACAGTCCGAATAAATTATGGCAGTGTTACACGTATTGCATTATCCAGACGAGCGCCTTCGCACGATTGCAAAGCCAGTCGAAAAAGTTGATGCCGAAATTCAAAAAATTATCGATGATATGTTTGAAACGATGTATTTAGAAGAAGGTATTGGCTTAGCTGCAACACAAGTGGATATCCACCAGCGCATTATCGTCATTGATGTCTCTGAAGCAAGAGACCAAAGACTGGTATTAATAAACCCAGAACTTCTTGATGCCGAGGGAGATACAGGCATAGAAGAAGGCTGTTTATCTATCCCAGAACAGCGTGCTTTTATCCCTCGAGCAGAACATGTAAAGGTAAAAGCCCTTGATTACAATGGCAACCCTTTTGAATTAGAAGCCGATGACTTATTAGCTATCTGTATTCAACATGAAATGGATCATTTGGTTGGTAAACTATTTGTGGATTACTTGTCTCCGTTAAAACGTCAACGTATCCGTCAGAAAGTTGAGAAACTCGATAAGCTAGATAAGAAAAGAACTAAAGCGGGACAGTAACAGTTAAATTGAAACAGGAAGAAAACGTGTCTGATTCATTACGTATTATTTTTGCGGGAACACCCGATTTTGCAGCTCGACATTTAGCTGCATTGTTATCAACTCAACATCATGTGGTAGGGGTACTAACTCCGCCAGATAAACCCGCAGGTAGAGGTAAGAAATTAACCACGAGTCCAGTTAAAGAACTCGCTTTAGCTCATCATATTCCTGTTTATCAACCTGCTTCTTTAAAACCAGAAGAGAACCATGAATGGATCACCGCACAACAAGCAGACATTATGATTGTTGTAGCTTATGGTATGATTTTACCTAAAGCAGTTCTTGAAATACCACGTTTAGGTTGCCTAAATGTACATGGTTCCCTCCTTCCTAAATGGCGGGGTGCAGCCCCTATTCAACGTTCTTTATGGGCAGGTGATAAAGAAACAGGCGTTACTATTATGCAAATGGATATTGGCTTAGATACAGGTGATATGCTGTACAAAGCATCTTGTCCCATTACTGATGAAGATACTAGTGCATCGCTTTATGAAAAACTCGCAGAACTTGGGCCTCAAGCATTGATCACTACACTAGACTTGATTACGGCGAGTAAAATAAAAGCTGAAAAACAAGATGACAATTTAGCCAACTACGCCCAGAAATTATCTAAAGAAGAAGCTAAAATTGATTGGTCATTATCAGCAGATCAAATTGAGCGCTGCATAAGAGCTTTCAACCCATGGCCAATGAGCTTTTTCATGTTAGATGAACAGCCGATAAAAGTATGGAAAGCGCACGTTATTACAGATGATACTAATCAAGTTCCTGGAACTTTATTAAAAGCGGATAAAACCGGTATTTATATTGCAACAGGCAAAGGTGTTTTAAATATCCTCGAATTGCAACCATCAGGTAAAAAACCAATGGCTTCTGCTGATTTCCTAAATTCGAAGCGAGATTCATTCATCCCTGGCAAAATTATTCAATAATAATTCTAAACCCTGATACCAATTATCATTATCAGGGTTTCCTTTTTTCACGCCAATGTAAGACTTCTCTGGCGCTCAATATTAACGTTAACTCATTATGAAAACGTCATACAACTTACGTAGCATTGCAGCAAAAGCAATCAGTCAGGTATTAGACCAAGGCTTATCATTAAGCACCGTTATACCTGAACTACAGAAAAATGTTTCAGACAAAGATAAAGCCTTATTACAAGAACTTTGCTTTGGTGTATTACGAACTTTGCCACAATTAGAATGGATTATTCAGCAACTCATGGATAAACCATTAAAAGGTAAACAGCGAATTTTGCATTACCTTATTATGATCGGCTTATACCAACTTCTTTTTACTCGAATCCCTGCTCACGCAGCGCTAGCCGAAACAGTAAATGGGGCCGTGGCACTAAAAAAACCACAACTTAAAGGGTTAATTAACGGTGTGTTGCGTCAATTTCAACGCCAGCAAGATATCCTCACTGAACGTTTTCAAAATAGTGAAAGTCGTTTTCTACATCCTTCATGGTTACTTACCCGTATCAAACACGCTTACCCTGAACAATGGATGAGTATTGTTGAAGGCAATAACCAAAAACCTCCTATGTGGTTACGTGTTAACCAGCAACACCATTCACGGGAAGAGTATTTGGTATTATTGACAAATAATGAGATTTCAGCCATTGCTGATGACAGCCATCCTTTTGCTATTCGTTTAGAAAATCCATGTAATGTTAACCTTCTTCCAGGATTTGCTGATGGCTGGGTAACAATTCAAGATCGCTCAGCACAGCGCTGTGCTGAATTATTAGCACCAGAAAACAAAGAGCAAATACTCGATTTATGTGCAGCACCTGGTGGTAAGACAACACATATATTAGAAATAGCACCTAAGTCCCAGGTATTAGCAATAGATATTGATGAGCAACGTTTAAAACGTGTACAAGAAAACCTAACACGTTTAAAACTTAATGCTGTCGTCAAAAGTGGTGATGGACGTTATCCAGAACAATGGTGTTCAGGTATGATGTTTGATCGTATTCTTCTTGATGCACCATGTTCAGCAACAGGTGTTATTCGCCGCCATCCTGATATCAAATGGCTCCGCCGTAATGAAGATATTGATCAGCTATCGCAAATTCAAAAAGAGATCCTTCATGCTATCTGGCCATATCTAAAATCAGGTGGCACATTAGTTTATGCAACATGTTCTATTTTACCTGAAGAAAATCAGCAACAAATTGAAGCATTTTTAACATTAACAAAAGATGCACAATGTAGTTATCAACATCAATGCTTACCTGAAGAAAATGGTGGTGATGGCTTCTTTTACGCACTGATCAAGAAAATATGATCCCGTGATAAAAGATGATATCAGATCTAAAAGACGCTACTATTTCAACGCAAGATCATTCAGATCTTGCGTTTCTTTTCTATTTGTTAATCGAATAATCTGAGAAATTACGATGAAAATTATTATTTTAGGCGCAGGTCAAGTCGGTGGTACTCTCGCTGAAAATCTTGTCGGGGAGAATAATGATATTACTGTCGTTGATACCAATGCAGACCGCTTACGCCAACTTCAAGATAAATTCGATTTGCGAGTAGTAAATGGGCATGGCTCTCATCCAAGGATCTTAAGAGAAGCGGGGGCGGAAGATGCAGATATGTTGGTTGCGGTTACTAACTCTGATGAAACAAATATGATAGCGTGCCAAGTTGCCTATACCTTATTTAATACACCAAATAAAGTCGCTCGGATACGTGCATCTGAATTTGTTCGTGAAGCAGATAAGCTGTTTTTGCCTGAAGCTATTCCCATTGATTATTTAATATCACCAGAGCATTTAGTTATTGATTATATTTATAAGCTAATTCAATACCCAGGTGCTTTACAAGTAGTTAATTTCGCAGAAGGCCAAGTCAGTATTGTTGCTGTAAAAGCCTATTATGGTGGCTCTCTTGTGGGTAATGCTTTATCAACATTACGTGACCATATGCCACATATTGATACACGTGTTGCTGCAATTTTTCGTCAAGACAGACCAATCCGTCCTCAAGGCTCTACCATCATCGAAGCAGGCGATGAGGTATTTTTTGTCGTTGCCTCTCAACATATTCGTGCTGTAATGAGTGAATTACAGCGATTAGAAAAACCCTATAAACGCATTATGATTGTGGGTGGCGGTAATGTAGGTGCTGGCTTAGCAGCTAGATTAGAAAAAGATTATAGCGTTAAACTTATTGAGCATAATCAACAACGTGCAACAGAGTTAGCAGAGCTCCTCCATGATACTATTGTCTTTTATGGTGATGCTTCAGATCAAGAGCTTTTGGCAGAAGAGCATATAGAACAAATTGATGTCTTTATTGCCCTCACTAATGATGATGAAGCCAACATTATGTCAGCTATGCTAGCTAAAAAAATGGGGGCAAAAAAAGCAATGGTACTGATCCAGCGTAGTGCTTATGTCGATTTAGTTCAAGGAGGGGTAATTGATATTGCAATCTCACCACAGCAAGCAACTATTTCTGCTCTTTTAGGCCATGTCCGTAAAGCTGATATTGTTAGTGTTTCATCATTACGCCGAGGCGTTGCTGAAGCTATTGAAGCGGTAGCTCATGGTGATGAAAATACGTCAAAGGTTGTTGGTCGCCGTATACAAGATATCAAACTCCCACCGGGAACAATTATCGGTGCAATCGTTAGAAATGAAGATGTCATCATCGCGAATGCAAGCCACTCTATAGAACAGGGCGACCATGTGATTATGTTTATTACTGATAAGAAGTATGTCCCTGATGTTGAGAAGCTTTTCCAGCCTAGCCCATTTTTCTTATAAAGATTACGTATAAATCAGAATAATAGTCATTGTTACTTATAATGGTCTACTATTATCATGTTAGGCACACAATTTTTACATAATAAATCTATAGTTAGACAAATAAGGGGTGGTTATGGCTTTTTTCAAAGAGTTTCGTGAATTTGCAATGAAAGGTAACGTTGTTGACATGGCAGTCGGTGTCATCATTGGTGCAGCATTCGGTAAGATTGTTTCATCATTAGTTGCTGATATTATCATGCCACCATTAGGCTTATTAATTGGCGGCATTGATTTTAAACAGTTCAGCCTAGTTTTAAGAGACGCGAGTGAAGGTATCCCAGCCGTTGTATTAAATTATGGTATGTTTATACAAACTGTTTTTGACTTTGCCATTGTCGCATTTGCTATTTTCTGCGCGATTAAATTAATAAATAAAACACGTCGCCAAGCAGAAGAAGCCCCTAAAGCACCGCCCGCACCTTCTGCAGAAGAAACTTTACTTACAGAAATTCGTGATTTATTAAAAAATCAACAAAAATAAAAACTAAAAGGCCAGTGATAACAATTGAAAAAATCTTTTGTTATCACTGGCCTCCCAGTTACCTTTCTTATTATGTTTTGCTTTTCTCATATAACTGCCTTTTCCTTTCTTATTATTTTCCACTCGCTGTCTAAATAGTGGGTCATGAACAAGAGCTGCTAAAGCATTATCTTTAATAATACCTTTTTGATGCTGATAGTTGCTAGACATAAAAACCTCTTAGATTGTTAAAGAACATAAAACAGAATTCAATGTAGATATTATTGCTTTGTTGCTCCAGATTCAAGTATTTCGAGAATTGAGCAATAGGTACTTTCATGACTACTACCACAACACGCGTTACTTAACATTTTCAATGAGTCACGCATTTTTTTCATTTCATTCAAACGGATTTCAACTTCCGCTAATCTTGCATCAACAATGTGTTTTGACTCTACACAAGTATGATGAGCTGGATCGACTCGGATAGAAAGGAGTTCAGTAATAGCATCCAGTGTAAAACCTAACTCTTTAGCATAGCGAATAAAACGTAATCGTTGTAAATCCTTTTCTGTATAGAGACGATAACCTCCATCAGTTCGCCTATCATGATCCATCAATCCTTGTTTTTCATAAAAACGGATTGTATCTGTTGTCACATTCGCTAATTTTGCAATCTGCCCAATACGATACATGGATCATTTCCTCTCTATTAATTATGAATAAGCATAGCAAATAATCAAAAGAATAGAATTGAAATATAGTGCGAAGATTATCCTATAAGAATAACAGTATACTGGGATAACAAACACTAAATATAATACAACACAATAAATAGGTAAAAAGTAACCTTATAAATAGGAAAACAAGTGTTGTTATATAGACTTTTAATAGACGTAAAAAAACCGGATTAAAAAATCCGGTCTTTTTATTCGCTTCACTAAATAATAATTAAATTATTCAGCTGCTGCTTCTGTTTCAGAATCAGCACGGTCAACAAGCTCAATGTAAGCCATTGGAGCGTTGTCACCAGCACGGAAGCCACACTTCAGAATACGAGTGTAACCACCTGCACGGCTCGCAAAACGCGGACCTAATACTGTAAACAGTTTTGCCACGACTTCGTTATCACGAGTACGGGCGAATGCCAGACGACGATTAGCTACGCTGTCGGTCTTGGCAAGAGTAATCAGCGGCTCAACGACGCGACGCAGTTCTTTCGCTTTAGGCAAAGTTGTCTTGATTATCTCATGACGAACTAAAGAACCTGCCATGTTGCGAAACATAGCCTGACGATGGCTGCTGTTGCGGTTCAATTGACGACCACTCTTACGATGGCGCATGACCTTATCCTTCTCAGTAAAACCTTAACCTGTGATCTTATTCATCAGCGATACTTGCAGGTGGCCAATTCTCAAGGCGCATGCCAAGAGATAAACCACGCGACGCCAGTACGTCTTTAATCTCAGTAAGAGATTTCTTACCGAGGTTAGGCGTCTTAAGTAATTCAACTTCAGTACGCTGTACCAGATCACCGATGTAGTGGATTGCTTCTGCCTTCAGACAGTTAGCAGAGCGGACAGTCAATTCAAGATCGTCTACTGGGCGCAGCAGGATTGGATCGAATTCTGGCTTCTCTTCTTTAACTTCTGGCTGACGAACATCTCGTAAGTCAACAAAAGCTTCAAGCTGTTCGGCCAGGATAGTCGCTGCACGGCGAATCGATTCTTCTGGATCGATAGTACCGTTAGTTTCCATCTCGATTACCAGCTTATCCAAATCGGTACGCTGTTCAACACGAGCTGCTTCCACATTATAAGCAATACGCTCAACTGGGCTATAGCACGCGTCTACTAAAAGGCGACCGATAGGGCGCTCATCTTCTTCCGAATGAATTCGGGCAGAAGCCGGCACATAACCACGACCACGCTGAACTTTGATACGCATATTAATAGATGCGTTTTCGTCTGTAAGGTGGCAGATAACGTGCTGCGGCTTGACGATTTCGACATCACCGTCATGGATGATATCGGCTGCAATAACAGGGCCAATGCCAGATTTGCTCAAAGTAAGAATAACTTCATCTTTACCATGAACTTTTACCGCCAACCCCTTAAGGTTGAGCAGTATTTCTAGGATATCTTCCTGAACACCTTCTTTGGTGCTGTACTCATGCAGTACACCATCAATCTCAACCTCTGTTACCGCACAACCCGGCATAGACGAAAGCAGAATACGGCGCAGTGCGTTACCAAGAGTATGGCCGAAGCCTCGCTCTAATGGCTCAAGGGTCACCTTGGCGTGCGTCGAACTGACTTGCTCGATATCAACCAGGCGCGGTTTTAGAAACTCTGTCACAGAACCCTGCATTGTGTCCTCTCTTTGGTGCTAAGCCTTACTTGGAGTAAAGCTCGACGATCAGGTGCTCGTTAATGTCAGCAGACAAGTCAGTACGTTCAGGAATACGTTTGAACACACCTTCCATCTTAGCAGCATCAACTTCCAGCCATGTTGGCTTTTCACGCTGTTCAGCCAGCTCTAAAGCAGCCTTGATACGAGACTGTTTTTTCGATTTTTCACGAACGCTGACTACGTCATTCGGGGAAACCTGATAAGAAGCAATGTTAACCACGCGACCATTTACCATGATTGCTTTATGGCTAACCATCTGACGTGCTTCTGCGCGAGTTGCGCCAAAGCCCATACGATAAACAACGTTATCCAGACGACCTTCCAGCAGAGTCAGCAGGTTTTCACCTGTGTTGCCTTTCAGACGCGTTGCTTCTTTGTAGTAGTTACGGAATTGACGTTCTAGAACACCGTAAATACGACGTACTTTTTGTTTTTCACGTAACTGAACACCGTAATCAGAAAGACGCGGTTTGCGTGCGCCGTGCTGACCTGGTGCTTGTTCCAGTTTACACTTGGTGTCAATCGCCCGAACGCCAGATTTTAGAAATAAATCTGTACCTTCGCGACGGCTCAGCTTGAGCTTAGGACCCAAATATCTTGCCATTTTCTTTCTCCAACTTTCCTAAAAACGAAAACGTTATTAAACGCGACGTTTTTTCGGTGGACGACAACCGTTATGAGGAATCGGAGTCACATCAGTAATATTAGTGATGCGGAAACCAGCCGCGTTTAATGCACGGATAGTTGACTCACGACCAGGACCTGGTCCTTTAACCATAACTTCCAAGTTCTTAATTCCGTACTCTTTAACAGCTTCAGCGCAACGTTCTGCTGCAACCTGAGCCGCGAACGGAGTAGATTTACGAGAACCACGGAAACCGGAACCACCGGCAGTAGCCCAACCCAATGCGTTACCTTGACGATCGGTAATAGTAACGATTGTGTTGTTGAAAGAAGCATGGATATGAGCCACACCGTCAGAGACTTGTTTTCTTACACGCTTACGTGCACGAACAGGTGCTTTTGCCATTGTTCAAATACCCCGATTATTTCTTGATCGGCTTACGCGGACCCTTACGGGTACGTGCGTTAGTCTTAGTACGCTGACCGCGAACTGGTAGACCACGACGATGACGTAAACCACGGTAAGTACCAAGATCCATCAGACGTTTGATGCTCAGGGTAACTTCACGACGTAGATCACCTTCTACAACGTATTTGGCAACTTCGTCACGTAGCTTGTCGATTTGCTCTTCAGACAGCTCACTGATCTTAACATTTTCAGCAATACCAGCAGCTACACAGATAGCCTGTGAGCGGGTTTTGCCAATGCCGTAAATCGACGTTAACGCGATTACGGTATGTTTATGATCAGGAATGTTAATGCCTGCTATACGGGCCACTATGCACTCCTAAATTAACAATTATACAGTACCATTCTGAAAAGCCCGTTTTCAGGATACTCAAACAATACTGTACATATTATAAAAGATTGGGCTGGCTAATTTAGCCAGCTCAACCGAACTTTGCAAGAAAAAAATGCAATAAATTAGCCTTGACGCTGTTTATGCTTAGGCTCGACGCTGCAAATTACACGCACGTGACCGTGACGTCTAACGATTTTGCAGTTACGGCACATTTTCTTGACGGAAGCACGAACTTTCATTTTTACTCTCCGTAACTTCTAAAACAAATTACTTATCAGTAATTAACCTTTAAGATTTGCTTTTTTCAATGCAGACTCATACTGACTTGACATCAGGAGAGTTTGCACTTGAGCCATAAAATCCATGATGACTACAACCACGATTAAGAGGGAAGTACCGCCAAAATAGAAAGGTACTTTCATTGCATCACGCATGAACTCCGGGATGAGACAGATAAAAGTAATATACAAGGCACCGATTAAGGTTAAACGAGTCATTACTTTATCTATATATTTAGCCGTCTGCTCTCCCGGGCGAATTCCTGGTACAAATGCACCGGACTTCTTCAGGTTATCTGCTGTTTCTCTTGGGTTGAAAACCAACGCCGTATAGAAGAAACAGAAGAAGATGATTGCAGCAGCGTATAGTAACACATAAATAGGTTGACCAGGCTGTAGATTTAACGAAATCGTCGTCAGCCAACCCCACCCTGTACCATCGCCAAACCAAGAGGTTATTGTACCAGGAAACAGGATAATACTTGAAGCAAAAATTGCTGGTATAACACCCGCCATATTTACTTTAAGTGGTAGATGTGTACTTTGTGCCGCGTATATTCTACGCCCTTGTTGACGCTTTGCATAGTTAACAACGATACGACGTTGTCCTCTTTCTACAAAAACAACAAAGAAAGTAACCGCGAACACCAATACTGCAACCAACATTAACAGGAGGAAGTGCAGTTCGCCTTGCCGCGCCTGCTCGATGGTTTGACCAATGGCAGGCGGAAGACCTGCAACGATACCTGCAAAGATAATAATTGAGATACCGTTACCAATACCACGTTCAGTGATTTGCTCACCTAACCACATAAGGAACATTGTTCCCGTGACTAAGCTCACAACAGCCGTAATATAGAATGGTAGACCTGGATTAATTACCAGACCCTGCATTCCTGGCATATTCGGTAAGCCTGTTGCGATACCAATAGATTGGAATATCGCCAGCACCAAAGTACCATAACGGGTATATTGGCTGATCTTACGACGACCGGCCTCCCCTTCCTTCTTAATCTCTGCTAACCGAGGGTTAACCACTGATAAGAGTTGGATAATAATCGATGCCGAAATATAAGGCATGATACCCAGCGCAAAGATAGAAGCACGGCTAAGAGCACCACCAGAGAACATGTTAAACATTTCAATGATGGTGCCTTTTTGCTGATCGAGCAATTTGGCAAGCACAGTGGCATCAATACCAGGGATAGGAATAAAAGAGCCAATCCTAAAGACAATTAGTGCACCAAGAACAAACAAAAGTCTGCGTTTAAGTTCACCAACACCACCTTTAGCACTCTGAAAATCTAAACCTGGTTGTTTAGCCATCTGTCACTTATTCCTCAATTTTACCGCCAGCTGATTCGATTGCTGCACGGGCACCTTTGGTAACACGCAGACCACGAATAGTCACTGCACGGTTAACCTCACCAGATAGAATTAATTTTGCAAATTCAATCTGTGGGCCAACAACGTTTGCGGCTTTCAGTGCATTCAGATCGATTACATCGCCTTCAACATAAGCCAAGTCGGACAAGCGGATTTCCGCAGTCACGAATGATTTACGTGAAGTAAAACCAAATTTTGGTAAACGACGATATAAAGGCATCTGGCCGCCTTCAAAACCACGACGTACGCCACCGCCAGAACGAGACTTCTGACCCTTGTGACCACGTCCGCCAGTTTTACCTAAGCCAGAACCGATACCACGACCTACACGTTTAGGCGCATGCTTGGCACCTTCAGCCGGAGACAGAGTATTTAAACGCATCTCTTACTCCTCAACTTTAACCATATAGGAAACCAAGTTGATCATACCGCGAACTGCTGGTGTATCTTCGCGTTCTACAGTGTGACCGATGCGACGCAGTCCTAAACCAACCATTGTTGCCTTATGTTTTGGCAAACGGCCGATTGTGCTGCGTGTTTGAGTAATTTTAATAGTCTTAGCCATGGTCATTACCCCAGAATTTCTTCAACGGATTTACCACGCTTAGCTGCGACCATATCTGGAGACTTCATGCTATCTAAAGCGTCCAGTGTTGCACGAACCACGTTAATCGGGTTTGTGGAACCATAGGTTTTAGCCAGTACGTTACGAACGCCAGCCACTTCTAGAACTGCACGCATTGCACCACCTGCGATGATACCAGTACCTTCGTGAGCAGGCTGCATAAATACGCGAGATCCTGTGTGGGTACCTTTTACAGGGTGGAACAGAGTACCGTTGTTTAAAGCGACGGTTTTCATATTGCGACGGGCTTTTTCCATCGCTTTCTGGATTGCTGCCGGAACTTCGCGAGCTTTGCCATATCCAAAACCAACGCGGCCATTACCATCACCAACTACTGTAAGAGCGGTGAAGCTAAATATACGACCACCTTTGACGGTTTTAGATACGCGGTTTACCGCGATCAGCTTTTCCTGCAGTTCGCCAGCTTGTTTCTCGATGTGAGCCATCTTACACTCCTACCTTAGAACTGAAGGCCAGCTTCACGGGCAGCATCTGCCAGTGCCTGGACTCGACCATGATATTGGAAACCGGAACGGTCAAATGATACTACTTTGATACCTTTTTCCAGAGCGCGTTCAGCAACGATTTTACCAACTACTGCTGCTGCTTCTTTGTTTCCAGTGTTTTTCAGTTGCTCAATGATGGCTTTTTCTGTAGTAGAAGCGGCCACCAATGTTTCAGAACCGTTTGGTGCAATAACCTGCGCATAAATATGGCGAGGGGTACGGTGTACCACCAGGCGAGTCGCACCCAATTCTTGGAGCTTACGGCGTGCGCGGGTCGCACGACGGATACGAGCTGCTTTCTTATCCATAGTGTTACCTTACTTCTTCTTAGCCTCTTTGATACGCACAACTTCGTCGGCGTAACGAATACCTTTACCTTTATAAGGCTCAGGGCGACGGTAAGCACGCAGTTCAGCTGCTACTTGACCAATCACTTGCTTATCCGCACCTTTCAGTACGATTTCAGTTTGTGTTGGGCATTCAGCTGTGATGCCTGCTGGCAGTTGGTGTTCCACTGGATGTGAAAAACCTACTGATAAGTTAACCGCATTGCCTTTAATAGACGCACGATAACCTACACCTACCAGTTGCAGTTTTTTAGTGAAGCCTTCGGTAACACCTACAACCATAGCATTTAACAGAGAACGAGTAGTACCCGCCTGTGCCCATGCATCAGCAAAACCATCGCGAGGTGCGAAAGTTAACTGGTTGTCAGCATGTTGAATTTCAACTGCATTATGGATAGTACGAGTTAGCTCGCCGTTTTTACCCTTAATCGTAATAACCTGACCGTTGAGTTTAACCTCTACGCCGGCAGGAATGACGACGGGTGCTTTTGCCACACGAGACATTCTTTCCTCCCGAATTAAGCTACGTAGCAGATAATCTCGCCACCAAGACCTGCTTGGCGAGCTGCACGATCAGTCATAACACCTTTTGAGGTAGAAACAACAGCGATGCCCAGTCCTGCCATAACTTGTGGCAGCTCATCTTTTCTTTTATAGATGCGCAGACTTGGACGGCTTACGCGCTGAATGCTTTCTACTACAGCCTTACCTTGGAAATATTTTAAAGTAATTTCCAGTTCTGGCTTAGTGTCGCCTTCAATTTTAAAATCTTCAATATAACCTTCTTCCTTAAGCACGTTGGCAATCGCCACTTTCAGCTTGGAGGAAGGCATTGTGACCGCAACTTTATTCGCGGCCTGACCGTTACGGATACGGGTCAGCATATCCGCGATGGGATCTTGCATGCTCATCTGTCTTTACTCCCGTGATTCAATTATGGTAATTACCAGCTAGCCTTTCTAAGGCCCGGGATTTCACCGCGCATAGCGGCTTCACGGACTTTAATACGGCTGAGGCCAAATTTCCGCAGAAAACCGTGCGGACGTCCAGTTTGACGGCAGCGGTTACGCTGACGTGAAGGACTTGAATCACGTGGCATAGTTTGCAGTTTCAGAACAGCATTCCAACGATCTTCATCAGATACGTTCACATCTGAAACGATAGCTTTCAGTTCTGCGCGTTTTGCGAAGAATTTCTCAGCTAAATTCGCACGTTTTACATCACGTGCTTTCATAGATTTCTTAGCCATGAATGCCCTGCCTTACTTGCGGAACGGGAAGTTAAACGCTGCTAACAGTGCGCGACCTTCATCATCTGATTTCGCAGTCGTAGTAATGGTAATATCCAAACCACGAACACGATCCACTTTATCGTAATCGATTTCAGGGAAGATGATTTGCTCACGTACGCCCATGCTGTAGTTACCACGTCCGTCAAATGACTTAGCGGATAAACCACGGAAGTCACGAATACGAGGTACAGCAATAGAGATCAGGCGTTCAAAGAACTCCCACATGCGTTCGCCACGCAGGGTCACTTTACAGCCGATCGGATAGCCCTGGCGGATTTTGAAGCCTGCAACAGATTTGCGTGCTTTGGTGATCAAAGGTTTTTGACCTGAGATTGCTGCTAAATCAGCTGCTGCATTGTCCAGCAGTTTTTTATCAACAATCGCTTCACCAACACCCATATTCAGGGTGATCTTCTCGACCCGAGGGACTTGCATGACAGAATGGTAACCAAACTGAGACATCAGTTGTTGGACCACCTCGTCTTTGTAGTAATCATGCAGTTTCGCCATCGTATACTCCAAATTACTTGATAGTTTCTTTATTAGACTTGAAGAAACGAACTTTTTTGCCGTCTTCAAATCTAAAACCTACACGGTCAGCCTTACCGGTTGCCGCATTGAAGAGTGCAACGTTAGAAACTTGAATAAAAGCTTCTTTTTCAACGATGCCACCTGGTTGATTCAGAGCCGGAACTGGCTTCTGATGTTTTTTAACCAGATTGATACCTTCAACGATAACTTTACCAGAAGAAAGAACCTGTTTTACTTTACCGCGCTTACCTTTATCTTTACCAGTAAGAACGATAACTTCGTCTTCACGACGGATTTTCGCTGCCATTGCCTGCTCCTTAGAGTACTTCAGGTGCCAGAGAGATTATTTTCATAAACTTCTCATTACGAAGTTCACGAGTAACCGGCCCAAAAATACGCGTACCAATAACTTGCTCGCTGTTGTTGTTTAACAATACACAAGCGTTGCTATCGAAGCGAATGACAGAACCGTCAGGGCGACGAACACCCTTCTTGGTGCGCACCACTACCGCTTTCAGTACATCACCTTTCTTAACTTTACCACGTGGAATTGCTTCCTTGATGGTAATTTTGATGATGTCACCTACATTTGCGTAGCGACGGTGCGAGCCACCTAGAACCTTGATACACATTACGCGACGTGCACCGGAGTTGTCGGCCACGTTCAGCATAGTCTGTTCTTGGATCATTTTAGTGCTCCGCTAAATGTCAACTACTACTGAGCCACTTCCACATTAGAAGAGGCCGTTCAATATCCCATAATACGAGGGAGCGGCATTATAACACCACATTCTCGATATGGACAGAAAAAATAAACGGCTCGTTCATTTTTGAGCCGTTTATTTCGTACGAAAAGGCTATTTTATTACAGAACAGCTTTTTCTACAACGCGAACTAACGCCCAAGACTTAGTCTTAGACAGTGGACGTGTTTGACGAATTTCGACTACGTCACCAATTCCACATTCGTTGTTCTCGTCATGTACATGCAGTTTGGTCGTACGACGGATAAACTTACCATATAATGGGTGTTTAACCATACGATCGATAGCAACGACAATAGATTTTTCCATTTTGTCACTAACTACACGACCTTGCAGAGTACGGATTTTATCGGTCATTACGCACCCGCCTTCTCAGTCAGTAAAGTCTTAACGCGTGCGATATTACGACGCACTTGTTTCAACAGATGAGACTGTTGTAACTGACCACTTGCTGTCTGCATGCGCAGATTAAACTGCTCACGCAGTAAGTTCAGCAGTTCTGTGTTCAGCTCTTCAACGCTCTTTTCGCGCAGCTCTTTTGCTTTCATTACATCACCGTCTTAGTTACAAAGGTGGTTTTGATAGGCAGTTTTGCTGCCGCCAGCTTGAATGCTTCACGGGCCAGTTCTTCAGGCACACCATCCATTTCATACAGGACTTTACCTGGCTGAATTAAGGCAACCCAATACTCAACGTTACCTTTACCTTTACCCATACGGACTTCGAGCGGCTTTTCAGTGATTGGTTTGTCTGGGAACACACGGATCCAGATTTTACCCTGACGCTTAACTGCACGGGTCATTGCACGACGTGCCGCTTCGATCTGACGTGCAGTCAGACGACCACGGCCCACAGCTTTAAGACCGTAAGTCCCGAAGCTTACATCCGCACCAGCAGCTAAGCCACGGTTGCGGCCTTTGTGCACTTTACGGAATTTTGTACGCTTTGGTTGTAACATCAGCGACTCTCCTTACTTGCGGCCTTTACGCTGCTGCTTTTTAGGTTGAGCTGCCGGTTGTTTTTCCGCCAGTTCAACTGCAGCCATACCACCCAGGATCTCACCTTTGAAGATCCATACCTTAACGCCGAGCACACCATAAGTGGTTTGTGCTTCTGAGGTATTGTAGTCGATATCTGCACGCAAAGTGTGCAGAGGTACTCGACCTTCACGATACCATTCAGTACGAGCGATTTCAGCGCCACCTAAGCGACCACTTACTTCCACTTTAATACCTTTAGCGCCCAAACGCATTGCGTTCTGTACTGCACGCTTCATAGCACGACGGAACATAACACGACGTTCCAGCTGTGAAGTGATGCTGTCAGCAACTAATTTTGCGTCTAGTTCAGGTTTACGTACTTCGGCGATATTAATTTGCGCAGGAACGCCAGCGATATCCGCTACGTGCTTACGCAGTTTTTCAACATCTTCACCTTTCTTACCGATAACGATGCCTGGACGAGCAGTGTGAATAGTCACACGGATGCTTTTCGCAGGACGTTCGATAACGATACGAGATACAGATGCTTTAGCCAGTTCTTTAGTTAAGTACTGACGTACTTTAAAGTCGCTGTCTAGGTTGTCAGCGAATTCATTGGTACCCGCATACCATGTGGAATTCCAAGGCTTGACAATGCCAAGGCGGATACCATTAGGATGTACTTTTTGACCCATTGCTAGTCTCCAGAGTCTCAGCGATCAGACACAACCACAGTGATGTGGCTGGTGCGCTTCAGAATACGATCTGCACGGCCTTTTGCACGAGGCATAATGCGCTTCATAGAAGGACCTTCGTCAACAAAGATCTTAGCTACTTTCAGATCATCAATGTCAGCGCCATCGTTGTGTTCTGCATTAGCAATAGCAGACTCTAGTACTTTTTTCACTAAACCAGCAGCTTTCTTGTTGGTAAAGGTTAAAATTTCCAGAGCTTGCGACACTTTCTTACCGCGAATCAGGTCTGCTACTAAGCGAACCTTCTGAGCAGAAGAACGAGCGTGGCGATGCATAGCGATAGTTTCCATCTCTTCCTCCTACCTTATTTTTTCTTAGCCTTTTTATCGGCTGCATGACCGCGATAAGTACGGGTCGGCGCGAATTCACCCAGTTTATGACCAACCATTTCGTCGGAAACGTAAACTGGAACATGCTGACGACCATTATGGACAGCGATGGTCAAACCGATCATGTTAGGAAAGATCGTTGAACGACGGGACCAAGTCTTAACAGGCTTTTTGTCACCGCTTTCCACCGCTTTCTCTACCTTCTTCAGCAAGTGCAGGTCAATGAAAGGACCTTTCTTGAGAGAACGTGGCATGGCTTATCCTCTAATTATTTCTTAGTACGACGATGAACGATGAAATGTTCAGTGCGTTTGTTTTTACGGGTCTTCTTACCTTTAGTTTGAACGCCCCAAGGTGTTACAGGGTGTTTACCAAAGTTACGACCTTCACCACCACCATGTGGGTGATCGACTGGGTTCATCGCAGTACCGCGAACGGTAGGACGAATACCACGCCAGCGACTTGCACCAGCTTTACCCAGAACGCGTAACATGTGCTCAGAGTTGCCAACTTCACCGATAGTTGCACGGCAATCAGAAGGAACTTTACGCATTTCACCAGAACGCAGACGAATAGTGACATATGCACCATCACGAGCAACGATCTGAACGTAAGTACCTGCTGAACGAGCTAACTGACCACCTTTACCTGGTTTCATTTCTACGTTATGAACTGTAGAACCAACCGGGATATTACGCATTGGTAAGGTGTTACCCGCTTTGATAGCAGCATCAACGCCAGACTGAACTTTATCACCCGCTTTCAGGCCTTTTGGAGCCAGAATGTAGCGACGTTCACCATCAGCATACAACACTAATGCGATGTTAGCTGAACGGTTTGGATCATATTCCAGACGTTCTACTGTTGCAGGGATACCATCTTTGTTGCGTTTAAAGTCAACAATACGGTAAGCCTGTTTGTGACCACCACCAATATGACGGGTAGTGATACGACCATTGTTGTTACGACCACCGGACTTGCTGTTTTTTTCCAGCAATGGCGCATAAGGTTTCCCTTTATGCAGCTCAGGGTTTACCACTTTAACTACGTGGCGACGGCCCGGAGACGTAGGTTTACATTTAACAATTGCCATTGTTCTTTACTCCTCCGACTTACTCAGCGCCGCCGACGAAGTCCAGATTCTGGCCTTCCTTCAGGGTGACGTAAGCTTTTTTCCAGTCGCTACGACGACCAATACGCTGACCGTGACGTTTCACTTTGCCTTTCATCAGCAGAGTGTTAACACTTTCAACTTCGACTTCAAACAGTTTTTGTACAGCTGCTTTAATCTCTGCTTTGGTCGCGTCTTTAGCAACTTTGAGAACGATGGTGTTTGATTTTTCCATCGCGATAGAAGCTTTTTCAGATACATGCGGCGCGCGCAGTACTTTCAGCAGACGTTCTTCACGGATCATGCCAGCATCTCCTCAACTTGCTTCACAGCGTCAGCCGTCATGACGACTTTGTCGAAGGCGATTAAGCTAACAGGGTCGATTGTTGCTGCATCACGTACATCAACTTTATATAAGTTGCGTGCTGCTAAATACAGATTTTCATCTACATCAGCAGTAATGATCAGAACATCAACCAGAGCCATATCTTTCAGTTTCTGTGCTAAAAGCTTAGTTTTAGGCGCTTCAACAGAAAAATTCTCTACGACGATCAGACGATCTTGACGTACCAGCTCAGACAGAATGCTCTTCAGAGCACCACGGTACATCTTTTTGTTTACTTTTTGACTGTGGTCCTGTGGTTTAGCTGCAAAGCTAACACCACCAGAGCGCCAAATTGGGCTCTTGATTGAACCTGCACGTGCACGACCTGTACCTTTCTGGCGCCATGGCTTTTTGCCTGAACCAGAAACTTCAGCACGGGTTTTCTGAGCACGAGTACCTTGACGAGCACCAGCAGCGTATGCAACGACTACTTGATGCACAAGCGCTTCGTTAAAGTCACGCCCGAAGGTAGTTTCGGAAACAGTCAGCGCGCCTTGCGCGTCTTTCATTACCAATTCCATTCCTATCTCCTCGACGTTACGCCTTGACAGCTGGTTTAACGATCAGGTCACTGCCAGTTGCACCTGGAACAGCACCTTTGACCAGCAGCAGGTTGCGCTCAGCGTCAACACGTACTACTTCCAGGCTCTGAACGGTAACTTGTTCGTTACCCAGTTGACCTGCCATTTTCTTGCCTTTAAACACCTTACCCGGAGTCTGGTTCTGACCGATAGAACCCGGAACACGGTGAGACAAGGAGTTACCATGGGTAGCATCTTGAGTACGGAAGTTCCAGCGCTTTACAGTACCAGCAAAACCTTTACCTTTAGATGTTCCAGTAACGTCGACTTTTTTAACGTCAGCGAAAATTTCCACGCTAATACTTTGACCTACAGTGTATTCTTCGCCTTCGTTCAGACGGAATTCACGTAGTAAGCGACCAGCTTCAACGCCAGCTTTAGCAAAATGCCCTGCTTCAGGTTTCAGTACACGGTTAGCTTTTTTGCTACCAGTAGTCACCTGAATGGCACGATAACCGTCTTTCTCAAGATCTCTGACCTGAGTTACACGGTTGTTTTCAATTTCGATAACGGTTACAGGGATTGAAACGCCATCTTCAGTGAAGATACGCGTCATTCCTACTTTTTTACCGACTAAACCAATCATTGTTTCAACCTCTCAATCGCTTGATGACCTGATTAACCTAGGCTGATCTGCACGTCTACGCCGGCAGCCAGATCCAGACGCATCAGAGCATCAACGGTTTTCTCGGTTGGCTCAACGATGTCAACCAGACGTTTGTGAGTGCGAATTTCATACTGATCACGCGCATCTTTATTAACGTGCGGAGAAATCAACACTGTGAAACGCTCTTTGCGAGTCGGCAGTGGGATTGGACCACGAACTTGCGCACCAGTGCGCTTAGCAGTCTCTACGATTTCCGCAGTTGATTGATCAATCAAACGATGATCAAAAGCTTTCAGGCGGATACGGATTCTTTGGTTCTGCATGAGACCAGAGCTCCAACTATTTTTTATAAACGTAAATGATCACTACTCGTACCCATTCCGATTGATGAGAGAGTGTAATCGTTCTGCATATAACTCCCCAATTGGGAGTATTATATTTAATGCAATATAAAATCTGCATTAGCTGATTAATCAGCCCCACTAAATCAGTGAGCCTGCGCATTATACTTGCCTGAGCGATGAAATCAAGCCGAGAATAAAAAATCATCGATAAAAATGAATTTTTTATTTTCAGAATAAAAAAAGCAAAGGCAATAAAGATTGTCTTTGCTTTAGATTTATTCTGCAAATAGCACTCAAAAGAGAAAATAGCTCTTCTTACTTATGCACGTTGCCAATATTACGCCTCAATAATTTGAGCCTGTAAATAATTTTGAAGCCCCATACGTTCGATTAACTCAAGTTGAGTTTCAATCCAATCAATATGTCCTTCTTCGTCAGTAAGAATTTCTAACATCAGATCTCGACTGACATAGTCATGAATTGAATCTGCATAAGCTATCGCTTCACGTAAATCTTTTGCACCACCAAGTTCCAACTCAAGATCAGAACGCAGCATCTCTTCAACATCTTCACCAATGTTTAATTTGCCCAAATCTTGTAAGTTAGGAAGTCCCTCAAGAAATAAAATACGCTCAATATATTTATCAGCATGCTTCATTTCATCGATTGATTCGTGATATTCCATTTCATTGAGGCGAGTTAGCCCCCAATTTTTAAACATACGGGCATGCAGGAAATACTGATTAATTGCAACAAGCTCACCACCTAATAATTTATTAAGGTGGGCTATCATTTTTTTATCACCTTTCATTTTTTGCTCCTTTGCTTCCAGTCTTTTCAGTGTAGACCTTTTAGCCAAAGAGGAGAGAAAGGAAATTTAAAATCTGTTATGCAACTTCAGAAATTTGAGGATAAAGGGTGACTTGCTCATTCTCAATAAGATGGCGAGCCTGACGGATACATTTACCACAGCAACTTCCGACAGGAAGAATTTGGCGTAATTCATTGATAGTACGGATTTGATGTTTGTGAACCGTAGAGATAATTTTTTTATCACTTATGCCATGACAAAGACATACATACATTTTAACAACCTCATTTACCACTCGCATAACGAATACTAAATGATAATTATTATGATTTCAATTTCTATTTATTTAGCTTAAATCTATTCACTAAAAATAAAGAATTTATGCAGTATTAAGAGAGGTAAAAAGGAGAGAATTTGTCTAAATTGAAAGTACCGTTATTCAAAATATAAAAAGGGCATCGATTGATGCCCTTCTCTTAGAAAATTACGCGAGTAATTAACTTAATACTTTAGCAACAACGCCCGCACCTACTGTACGGCCACCTTCACGGATAGCG
>NZ_JABUYL010000006.1 GCF_014897315.1 Proteus sp. FME41
TTAACCTGACAACACCGAAGGTGTTTTGTCTGAGAGACAAAGAGTAGATGAAGTAAGCTTGTTAAAGATTGAGATTACTGGTTATGGAGTAGGAATACGAGATAACGGGTAATAAACAGAATTTGCTTGGCGGCCATAGCGCAGCGGACCCACCTGACTCCATGCCGAACTCAGAAGTGAAACGTTGTAGCGCCGATGGTAGTGTGGGGTCTCCCCATGTGAGAGTAGGGAACTGCCAGGCATTAAATAAGACGAGAAAGCCAACCCAATGGGTTGGCTTTTTTGCGTTTGGTGTTTTTAAATGAACCAAATCAACTCAATAAATATTTTGATATCTGATTTTTTTGAGGTTTAGTAAGATCTTGGTGTCATAATGCCTTCACTCCAACGAGAAAACTGCTCAATTCCCATTCTATTTAATATATAGCAAAACCAAACACTGTAGTTTTGTGTATTCTCTTCAATATCTTGATAAAGCGAATCGAGAGTGATCCACCGATAATTCATTATTTCATCTGGGTTACATTGTGGTGTTTCATCGCTAAATCCTAAAAATAGGTGATCAAATTCATGCTCTATCAGATCATCGGTTACTTTTTCGTTATATAAAATTGTGCCAATAGACTGCATATTACATTGCATACCTAATTCTTCATCTAAACGACGATGAATCGCATCGGACAGTGATTCGTTTGGGAGAGGGTGGCTACAGCATGTATTTGCCCATAATCCACCAGAGTGATATTTAGAGATTGCACGTTGCTGAATAAGTAGTTGTTGGTTTGAATTAAAAATAAATAATGAAAAGGCTCGATGTAAGGCGCCTACAATATGAGCTTCAAGCTTTGGCATTGTGCCCAGTTCATTATCATTTTTATCTACGAGAATGACAGCGTCTTCCACAAAAATCACCTTAATAAAATAATATATTGTTATAACGTGAATATAACATGACTGTATATCAAATAACGATTTATTGTGTTGTCCTTTTTATGGCATCGCTTTTACGATAGTTAAAATAGTAAGGATAAACAATAACTATGGTATATAAATATACAACTATTTTTCTCTTAAAATTATTTTTTATATAACTAAATGCGGAAAGTATAAATATATTAGGTAACATCTATCAGAGAGTTTACTAGATTCATATTATGATGAGAGGTAAGATGAAATACTAATTCTGCTGCTGTTTGTAGCAAAATCTAAATAAAGGAATTTAGTTATGTCGTCTATATTACCTCGTTCTGTTACCTCCCCAAAAAAATTCTTTATTGGTAGTCAACTTCTTGCTTCTGTTGGTAAATACGTTAAAGATTTTGGTGATAATGCTTTTATTATTAGTGATGAATTTTTCTTAGAAAAAGTAACGAATGAAGCGCTTCCTTCCCTTAAAGAAAATAAAATTGGCGCAATCGTTGAAAAATTTAATTACGAATGTACTGAAGCTGAAGTTAATCGCCTTGGTAAAATTGCGATTGAGAATAAAGCGAACGTTATTATTGGTATTGGCGGCGGTAAGACATTAGACGTGTCTAAAGCAGTGGCTTATTACCAACATATTCCTGTTATTTTATTCCCTACAATTGCTTCTACAGACGCACCTTGTACTGCACTTTCTGTGTTATATAAAGAAAATGGCGAGTTTGATAAATATTTATTCTTACCACAAAATCCAGATGTTGTTATTGCTGATACTGCAATTATTGCTTCTGCACCACAACGCTTTTTCTCTGCCGGTGTTGGTGATGCGCTAGCGACGTATTTTGAAGCACGCGCTTGTTATCAGGCTGATGGGTTAAACTTAGTTAATCAGCGTCCATCACGTACTGGTCTTGGTTTAGCACAGTTATGTTTTGAAATGTTAAGTGAAAATATTGATAAAGCAATGGATGCTATTCGCCATAAAATTACGACGCCAGCATTAGAACAAACTATTGAAGCAACAATTTATCTCAGTGGTGTCGGTGCCGAAGCCGGTGGTTTAGCGGCAGCTCACGCAGTAAATAATGGTATGTCAGCGGTTGAGTCTTTACATCGAGTTCAGCATGGTGAAAAAGTGGTGTTTGGTTTATTAACACAATTAGTATTAGAAAATGCACCACAAGAAGAAATTGATGAAGTTATCCGCATTATTAAGGCAGCAGAATTACCATTAACACTTGAAGATATGGGAATGAAAGATTTTATTGAAAGTGAATGGCGCACTGTTGCTAACATTGCCTGTGCTGAAGGTGACACCATGGGTAATATGCCAATGAGAGTGACAGAAGAAGACGTTTATAATGCAATGATTGCAGCCAATGAGTTGGCACATCGTTATAAATAATATTTAGTTTGGTAACTGAAACTGATTATCTAAAAACCCCAAATTGATATTTGGGGTTTTTATTTAATCTAATGTTGGATTCATTTGGGCAAGATCAAAGGGGGTGATCTGATAAACGTAGTAATTCAACCAGTTTGCAAACAAGAGATGCCCATGGCTACGCCAAGAGGCGATAGGTTTTTTATTTGGATCATTATTAGGAAAATAATTTTCTGGTAATTGAGGATCTAGCCCTGCTTTAACATCACGATGATATTCATCACCCAATGTATTCGGATCGTATTCAGGGTGTCCAGTTGCAAAAACGACTCTTTTATCTTTTGAGGCAAATAGATAGGCGCCTGCTTCTTCCGATGTTGCGAGGATCTCTAAATCAGTATTGTTTTGAATAAAGTCGATAGGAAAGCCAGCATAACGAGAATGAGGGGCAAAAAAGGTATCATCAAATCCACGTGTTAACAATGAATATGGTGAGCAAGTCGTATGACTGTATACACCTGAAATTTTCTGTTTTAGTGTGTATTTAGGTAAGTCATATAAGATATTTAATCCCGCTTGAGCCGCCCAACAAATAAAGAGTGTCGACGTTACATGCTCTTTAGCCCATGTAATAACTTCTTTTATTTCATCCCAATAAGCCACATCCTCAAATTCAACAAGCCCTAATGGTGCCCCTGTGACAATTAGTCCATCAAAATTTTGTTCTTTAATTTGGGTAAAATCACAATAGAAAGTATCGAGATGCTCCACAGGTGTATTCTTAGGAATGCGAGAGTCGATACGTAATAATTGAATATCAATTTGAAGAGGGCTATTAGAAAGTAACCGAAGAAATTGATTTTCTGTTTCTATTTTCTTTGGCATTAAATTAAGAATAAGGACTTTTAAAGGACGAATATCTTGAATACTCGCTCTACTGGATGTCATAACAAAGACATTTTCTTGTTGTAAACAACTAACTGCGGGTAGCTCATCGGGCACTCTAATTGGCATTTCAATAACCTCTACAAAAAACATCTAGACATCCAGAAGCCTAAATTTATCTAATAACCTTCTAAATGTCGAGGTCTTCATGTTGTATATGAAGAATATTCATATAAGAAAAAGCAATATAGTTAGAATCATCAAGCAGTCACGCTCTTTTATCTCTTCTAGGCACCTCGAGTTATTTTTGAAAATTTCATTTTTGTACAATAAAAAAACACCAATGTAATCACATTGTTAAAAAATATTTAAATAAAAATGGAATTCATTTTTGATTTTTGTGAAAACTGCATTAATCTTAATCAGGTGTGTAAATGATTTTAGGGGAATTTAGAATGTCACAATCGTTAATAACAGAAGAGTTAAACTTTACGCAATCTTTTAGAAAACAAGAAAAAGAAATAATAAATCATGATGTTAAGCTATTTTTAACTGATTTAGTAAAGCATTTTTCAGATAGACGTCACGTTTTATTAGAAGAGAGAGAGAACTGGAAACATAAAGTTGATAATGGTGTGCTTCCTAATTTTATTTCGGAATCAAATTCCATTATAAACGCTGAATGGAAAATCAATCCAATACCTAACGATCTTCAAGACCGTCGTGTTGAAATAACAGGCCCAGTTGATCGTAAAATGGTGATTAATGCATTAAATGCTGATGTAAAAGTTTTTATGGCAGACTTTGAAGATTCATTAGCGCCTGTGTGGGAGAAAGTCATTGATGGTCAAATTAATCTGCGTGATGCCGTTAAAGGCACCATTTCTTATACCAATGAACAGGGTAAATGCTATCAACTTAAAGCATCACCGGCAGTATTGGTTGCCAGAGTTAGAGGATTACATCTTCCTGAAAAACATGTGTTATGGCAGGGGGAGCCTATTTCTGGTGGGTTATTTGATTTTGCTTTGTATTTTTATCATAACCACAAAGCACTGTTAGAAAAAGGAAGTGGACCATATTTCTACATTCCTAAATTGCAAACATGGCAAGAGGCTAAATGGTGGAGTGATGTTTTTCATTTCACTGAAAAGCGCTTTGGTTTAGCAACAGGAACGATTAAAGCCACGGTATTAATTGAAACCTTACCCGCTGTTTTCCAAATGGAAGAAATCCTCTTCCACATGAAAGAGCATATTGTCGGGCTTAACTGTGGTCGTTGGGATTATATTTTTAGCTATATCAAGACATTAAAAAATTATCCTGATCGTGTATTACCAGATAGACAAGGGATCACGATGACTCAGCCTTTCTTGAGTGCTTATTCTCGTCTACTTGTTCAAACTTGCCATAAACGTGGCGCTTTTGCGATGGGAGGAATGTCTGCGTTTATTCCAAGTCGAGATCCTGAGCAAAACGGCATTATTTTGAAAAAAGTATTTGATGATAAAGAGCTTGAAGCAACAAATGGCCATGATGGTACTTGGATTGCTCATCCTGGTCTTGCTGAAACCGTATTAGCTGCTTTTGATGCCGTATTGGGAGCTCGTTCCAATCAACTGGATGTACAACGTAATGAAAAAATAACGGCAGAAATGTTATTAGCACCTTGTACAGGTGAACGTACAGAAAAGGGCATGAGGGCTAATATCCGTGTTGCTGTGCAATATATCGAAGCGTGGATTTCTGGTAATGGTTGCGTACCTATCTATGGACTAATGGAAGATGCCGCAACGGCAGAAATATCACGTACTTCTATTTGGCAATGGATCCGCCACCAAAAAACGCTGTCTGATGGGCAAATTGTGACTAAAGATCTCTTCCGTAACATGTTGAAAGAAGAGCTTGAGGTGATACGCCAAGAAGTCGGTGATACTCGTTTCGAAGAAGGGCGTTTTAAAGAAGCCGCCTCTTTGATGGATAACATTACAACCCAAGATGAATTAGTCGATTTTCTGACTTTGCCGGGTTACCAACTTTTAAATTAAAAAAGATACGTCAAAACGTATTTATAAACTGCAAACATCATCACTACCGTATTTATAGGAGCTGTTTTTATGACTATTAGTAGATCAGAGCAAATCGCCCAATTAGAGAAAGAGTGGGAACAACCTCGCTGGAAAGGTATTACTCGTCCTTATAGCGCTGAAGATGTCATTAAATTAAGAGGTTCGGTTAACCCAGAACATACCTTAGCAAGACGTGGTGCGCAAAGGCTTTGGTCATCATTAAATGGACAATCGAAAAAAGGCTATGTGAATGCATTAGGGGCTTTAACCGGTGGGCAAGCGTTGCAACAAGCAAAAGCAGGGTTAGAAGCCGTTTATCTTTCAGGATGGCAAGTGGCTGCTGATGCTAATACTGCGGCAAGCATGTATCCTGATCAGTCTTTATATCCGGTTGATTCTGTTCCTAATGTTGTACAACGCATCAATAATACCTTTAGACGAGCTGATCAAATTCAGTGGTCAAATGGTATTGGTCCTCAACATAAAGATTATATTGATTTCTTCCTTCCTATTGTGGCTGATGCGGAAGCGGGCTTTGGTGGCGTACTAAATGCCTTTGAATTAATGAAGGCGATGATTGAAGCTGGAGCAGCAGGTGTTCATTTTGAAGATCAGCTAGCCGCAGTAAAAAAATGTGGTCATATGGGGGGAAAGGTATTAGTTCCTACTCAAGAAGCAGTACAAAAACTGGTTGCCGCACGTTTAGCCGCAGATGTATCAGATGTACCCACATTACTTGTTGCAAGAACAGATGCGGATGCCGCGGATCTCTTAACTTCAGATTGCGATCCTTATGATAGTTCGTTCTTAACTGGAGAACGTACACCTGAAGGTTTCTTCTGTACTCATGCTGGTATTGATCAAGCAATCAGTCGTGGCCTTGCTTATGCGCCTTATGCCGATTTGGTGTGGTGTGAAACATCACTCCCCGATCTAAAACTTGCGGCTAAGTTTGCTGAAGCTATTCACGATAAATATCCCGGAAAAATGCTGGCTTATAACTGTTCACCTTCCTTTAACTGGAAAAAGAATCTTGATGATCGCACGATTGCTCACTTTCAAGATGAGCTTTCTGCAATGGGCTATAAATTCCAATTTATTACTTTAGCGGGTATCCATAGCATGTGGTTCAACATGTTTGATTTGGCGCATGACTACGCTAAAGGTGAAGGTATGAAGCATTATGTTGAAAAAGTACAAGAAAAAGAGTTCGCGGCACTTAATCAGGGATATACCTTCTCATCACATCAGCAAGAAGTGGGTACGGGATATTTCGATAAAGTGACCACCATTATTCAAGGTGGAATGTCTTCTGTAACAGCGTTAACAGGCTCAACTGAAGAGCAGCAATTCTAAGGTTTAAAATATCATTATCTATTTTTGTGGTGATAATTCAGGAGCAGGATGCTCCTCTTTTTCGCGAGGTTGTAAATGACGCCAGAAGATTTAATTGCTCACACTATTTTACAAGGCTTTGATGCCCAATATGGTCGTTTTCTTGAGATAACGTCGGGGGCTCAATATCGTTTTGAGCAAGCAGATTGGCATGGCGTACAACTGGCAATGAAAGAGCGCATCCGTTTATATGATAATCATGTTGGATTAGTGGTTGAACAACTTAGATGTATTCGACATGATATTGATAAAGAAAGTCTTTTTTTGCAAAAAGTAAAGGAAAAGTATATACAGCTATTACCGAATTATCCTCGATTTGAGATTGCAGAGAGTTTTTTTAATTCTGTTTACTGTCGTCTTTTTGATCATCGTGAACTGAATAAAAAAAATCTTTTTGTTTTTTCATCACAGCCTGCTTATCGTTTTACACAGGCTCCTCGACCTTTATCTAAGCCATTTGTTATTCAAAGTGACTTACCTACGTTATTGCAAGATATCTTGTCGCGTTTACCTTTACGTTTGCCATGGCAAAATAAACAACGAGATATTCATTCAATTTGTCACTCCCTTTGTGCCAAGTTTTCTCATGAGCAGCTACACAGTGCTGTATTCCACATTGCCAATGAGCTTTTCTATCGTAATAAGGCTGCGTGGTTGATAGGAAAAATAGTGATTAATAATCAATATATTCCATTTCTATTACCTATTCATAATATTGAACAGCAACTATTGATTGATACGTGTCTGATAACAGCGGATGAAGCCAGTGTTGTCTTTGGTTTTGCTCGGGCTTACTTTATGGTTTATGCGCCCTTTCCTGCGGCATTAGTGGCATGGTTAAGAGATATCTTGCCAAGTAAATCTATTGCTGAACTTTATATGTCAATCGGCTGCCAAAAACATGGTAAAACGGAATATTATCGTGAATATCTTGCCTTTATGAATTTTTCATCAGAGCAGTTTATTGAGGCTCCTGGTGTAAAAGGCATGGTGATGTTGGTATTTACGTTGCCCACCTATGATCGTGTTTTTAAAGTAATCAAAGATAAATTTGCACCACAGAAAACGATCACTGCAGAGCGTGTAAAAGCGTGTTATCAATTGGTCAAAGAGCACGATCGTGTCGGGCGAATGGCAGATACTCAAGAATTTGAGAATTTTGTGATCGATAAAAAAAGAATTAGCCCTGAGTTAATGACTATTTTTGAACAGGAGATCCCCAATAAATTAGACGATCTGGGTGATAAATTATTGATCCGTCATCTTTATATGGAACGTCGAATGACACCACTTAATATCTATATGGAACAATGTGATGATAAACAGCTTAAAGCCATTGTTGAGGATTACGGGCAAGCACTAAAAGAGTTGATTGCTGCAAATATCTTTCCCGGTGATATGCTATTTAAAAATTTTGGCGTGACTCGCCATCATCGCGTTATTTTCTATGATTATGATGAAATCAGTTATATGACAGATATGAATTTTCGTGCGATCCCACTTGCCCGCTATCCTGAAGATGAATTAGCCAGTGAACCTTGGTACAGCGTTGGGCTTAATGATGTCTTTCCTGAAGAATTTCGTTATTTCTTATGCAGTGATAAGCAAGTTTGTCGCTATTTTGAAGCACAGCATCACGATCTTTTATTACCTGATTATTGGCAACAACAGCAGCAAAAAATTAAAGAAGGGTATATTGAAGATGTTTATGCCTATTCTCAAACGAAGCGATTTGTTTATTGTCATCAGGCAGTGTGAGTAAAGCTAAAAATAAAGATAGATACAAGGGGATACCTATCTTTATTTATATCGCGAGAATTAGTACTGTGCACCCGCGACAGCTTCTTTAGCTAATTCAGTAATACGTTGGTAATCACCAGCTTTAACTGCATCATTAGGGACTAACCAAGAGCCACCAATACAAAGCACACTTTCAAGTGCAAGGTAATTACGATAGTTTTCAGGTGAAATCCCCCCTGTTGGGCAGAAACGGATTTGAGAGAAAGGCCCAGCAATCGCTTTTAACGCTTTGACGCCACCGTTAGCTTCAGCAGGAAAGAATTTAAACTCTTTTAAGCCATAGCTCATACCCAGCATTAATTCAGATACTGTTGAAATTCCTGGAATTAAAGGAATATTACCAGCCACTGCCGCTTTAAGTAATGCTTCTGTTAATCCTGGGCTAATGGCAAATTGAGCACCTGCTTCTGTGACTTGTGCCAATTGTTGAGGGTTAATAACGGTTCCTGCACCTACAATAGCGTCAGGGACTTCTTTTGCGATACGGCGAATTGCTTCAATAGCGCATTCTGTTCGCAATGTCACTTCTAAAACTTTTATGCCACCTGCAACTAAGGCTTTTGCAACAGGTACAGCTTCATCAATATGATTGATAACAATAACAGGAACAACTGGCCCTGATTTTAGTACAGACTCTGCACTTGTATTCCAATGATTCATCATTTGTATTTCCTAATCAGAAGATGGAGAGTAAATCATTTAAATTTACTCCTCGTTAGGCATTAAAACTTTTATGCATTAAAAATCAATACAACAAGCACCTTGTTCAGCACCAGATAAATGGCGACGTAAGTTCACAAACAGCTCACGACCACAGCCTAGGTTATTGGCACTTAAATCGGGCATTTCATCTTGGCGAGCATTGAGTGTCTGTTCATCAACAAGAAGAGTTAGCTCACCTGTTTTGCCATTAACTCGAATAATATCACCATCATGTACTTTAGATAATAAACCACCATTAGCGGCTTCAGGTGTAACATGAATAGCGGCGGGAACTTTTCCTGATGCGCCAGAAAGTCGACCATCAGTGACTAATGCAACTTTGTAGCCTTTATCCATTAATACACCCAAAGGTGGCATAAGTTTATGTAATTCAGGCATGCCATTTGCTTGAGGTCCTTGGTAACGGACAACCACCACACAATCTTTGTTTAACTCGCCCGTTTCAAACTTAGCGGCAATATCATGTTGGCTATTAAAAACAACAGCAGGAGCCTCGATAATCTTATTCTCATCAGGGACAGCCGAGGTTTTCATTACCGCTCTGCCTAAGTTACCCTGCATTACTTGTGTGCCACCATGGGGCGAAAATGGTGTGTTAATATCGGCAATGACGTCTTTATCTAAAGAGTGTATCGCACCGTCACGCCACTCAAGTTTACCGTTATTTAGCCAAGGTTCTAAGGTATAGCGTTCAATACCAAATCCTGCGACAGTATTGACATCACGATGAATTAAACCTTTTTTCAACAACTCACGAATAATCAGAGCAATCCCCCCTGCAGCTTGAAATTGGTTTATATCAGCAGGGCCATTAGGATAAATGCGAGCAATCAGTGGAACAACTTGTGAGAGCTCGGAGAAATCATCCCAATTAATAATAATGCCTGCGGCTCTCGCCATGGCAACTAAGTGCATGGTTAGATTTGTTGATCCCCCCGTCGTTAATAATGCAATAATGCCATTTACAATCACTTTTTCGTCAACGAGTTGGCCGATAGGAAGATAATTCCCTGAGTTTTCGGTTAAACGAGTTATTTGGCTTGCGGCGGCGTCTGTTAATGCATCACGTAATGGGGTGTCAGGGTGAATAAAAGAAGCACCAGGCAAATGTAATCCCATTATTTCCATGACCATTTGGTTAGAATTTGCTGTGCCATAAAAGGTACAGGTTCCGATACTATGGTAAGAGGCGGATTCTGCTTCTAACAAGGCATTACGATCGACTTTGCCTTCTGCATAAAGTTGACGAATACGGACTTTTTCTTTGTTTGGTAAACCGCTAGTCATCGGGCCTGCGGGTATAAAAATAGCAGGGAGATGACCAAAAGAGAGTGCCGCCATGGCCAATCCAGGCACAATTTTATCGCAAATTCCTAAATACAGCGCGCCATCAAACATATTATGGGATAAACCAACAGCAGCTGACATTGCAATTACATCACGACTGAGCAGTGATAGCTCCATACCATCTTGGCCTTGAGTTACGCCATCGCACATAGCAGGAACTCCGCCTGCGACTTGCCCTACGGCACCAACAGCATGTAATGCTTGTTTAATTTTTTGAGGATAATCTTCATACGGTTTATGCGCTGACAACATGTCGTTATAAGCTGTAATAATGGCAATATCATTATGAACCATATTTTTTAGGTTCATTTTATCATCAGTCTGACAAGCTGCAAAACCATGAGCCAAATTACCGCAAGCAAGCTGGGCACGGTGTACAGTTTGACTTTTTGCGGCTTCAATTTTTTTCAGATAAGCATGACGAGTGGGTTGTGAGCGAGCAACAATACGTTCTGTCACCTGTTTTACAGTCTCGTTAATAGGTGCAAAGTTATTCTGAAAATGGTCATGATCTTTAGGGTTCATAATGATGCTTCCTTTATTCACACTGAGTGATGAGCGTTACTATTGGCGATAAAGAGAAAGTGTGAGAATTTAGCCATAGCGCTTGTTACCGGTAACATTGTTACGGGTAACAACAAGAGTTGCAATACTCTTAATGCGTCTTAAACAACATCTGTGATCAACATCAATTTTTTAAAGTAAGAAATAATGGTTTTTTAATATTTAGCGGAGATAAAGCCTAGAGGCGATTATTTTGAAAAGCTGAATCGTTTTATTTGGACAAATACCTTCCCTATTGTTTTTACAATAAGGAAGGTGAAAGTCGATATTAGCTTTGGATGCCACCGTATTCACGGCTAATTTGCTTTGCTGCTTTGATAACCATTGCACCTAATTCCGTAATACGAGAATCCGTCATTCTCGAAACGGGGCCTGAAAGTGAAATTGCAGCAAAAGGCTGGTGGTGTTCATCATAAATGCAGGCACCAATACAACGTAAACCTAGCGCATGCTCTTCATCATCAAAAGAGAAGCCTTGTTTACGAGCTTGTTCTAAGTTTTCTTTTAAGGATGAAGGAAGGGTTCGAGTGTGAGGGGTGTAAGCGATTAAGCCTTTTTTCTGAAGTAAAGGCAGTAATTTATTGTCTGGTAGAGTAGAAAGAAAGGCTTTGCCAGCACCGGATGCGTGCATTGGTAATTTTCCTCCAATAGGGGCAGACATTCTCATTAATGCATTACATTGCACTTGATCGACAATTACCGCATCAAATTCAATTTGGTCAAGAATAGCCAGATTGACGGTTTCGCCAGAATCTTCCATTAATTGACGTAAAATTGGGTGCACCATCACCAGAAGATTACGCGTCTGTAAAAAGCTACTGCCAACGATAAAGGCATGAGTGCCAACAACCCATAATCCTAAATCACCAACTTGGCGAACAAAACCATGCTGTTGAAGCGTTGTTAACAGGCGGTGTGTTGTGGAGTTGGGTAAACCCGCTTGAAAAGCAAGATCTGTTAAGGCAATACCACCGGGCGATTCGGAAATATATTCCAATAATGTCAGTCCACGACTTAACGACTGAACGGGCCCTCCTTGTGCAGTGCTTTGAGTGGCAGTGGTTTTCGTCTTACGCACTTTTTTATTTGTAGGGGAAACTGTCATGCATACACTCCAGAAATGCTATCCATATTAATATCTATTATGAACTATATAGCGTAATAAAACTCCTCTGATCACTGTATTTTTCAAAACAAAGTGTGTGATAAGAAATATTTATCAAAAGAGGTTATTGCTGAGTGAAAATCTCTCATCTTCGTCTTAGAAATCTTTATAAAAAGATATGGTAGGATAAAAAAACAACGAAATAACAATAATGAAAAATAAGCACAAAAACATTCTCGATTAAGAGGAAACAACGTGGCAAACATAAAGCAACAACTGACGGAAGCATTAGAAAAACGGATCTTAGTTCTTGATGGCGCAATGGGAACGATGATCCAGCAATATCAACTAGCTGAAGCAGATTATCGAGGTGAACGATTTACTGATTGGGCTTGTGATGTTAAAGGGAATAATGACCTTTTAGTGTTAACTCAACCACAAATTATTGCTGATATTCATAACGCTTATTTTCAAGCCGGCGCTGATATTATTGAAACCAATACGTTCAACTCGACGTCTATTGCGATGGCAGATTATCACATGGAGTCGCTCTGTTTTGAGCTTAATGAAACAGCGGCAAAATTAGCCAAAGAATGTGCAGATAAATGGAGTACCTTAACACCAGAAAAACCGCGCTATGTTGCTGGGGTTTTAGGGCCAACAAATAGAACCGCCTCTATATCACCTGATGTTAATGATCCCGCTTTTCGTAATGTTTCATTTGATAAGCTGGTGGCGTCATATCGTGAAGCAATCAACGGATTAGTGAAAGGTGGTGTTGATTTAATCATGGTCGAAACTATTTTCGACACACTCAATGCAAAAGCCGCTATTTTTGCCATTAAATGTGAATTTGAAGCGCTTAATATTGAATTGCCAGTGATGATCTCAGGGACTATCACTGATGCCTCAGGAAGAACTTTAACAGGTCAAACGACCGAAGCGTTCTACCACTCATTACGTCATGCTGATGCTCTCTCTTTTGGTTTAAACTGTGCGCTAGGCCCTAAAGAATTACGCCAATATATTCAAACGCTTTCACAAATTTCTGAAACTTATGTTAGTGCTCATCCTAATGCGGGTTTACCCAATGCATTTGGAGGATATGATTTAGATGCTAAAGAAATGGCGGAACACATTAAAGAGTGGGCACAAGCTGGTTTTCTCAATATTGTGGGAGGATGTTGTGGCACCACGCCTACCCATATTCAAGCGATAGCGCAAGCAGTTGATGGGATTTCACCAAGACCGTTACCTTCTCTTAAAAAAGCGTGTCGCCTTTCAGGCCTTGAACCACTAATTATTGATGATAATTCGTTGTTTGTTAACGTGGGAGAAAGAACCAACGTAACAGGCTCTGCTAAATTTAAGCGCTTGATAAAAGAAGGCAACTACCAAGAAGCGTTAGATGTCGCACGCCAGCAAGTTGAAAATGGTGCTCAAATCATTGATATCAACATGGATGAAGGCATGTTAGATGCGGTTGAAGCAATGACGCGTTTTCTTAACCTTATTGCAGGTGAGCCTGATATTGCCAAAGTGCCTGTAATGATTGACTCTTCAAAGTGGGAAGTGATTGAAGAAGGCTTAAAATGTATTCAAGGAAAGGGAATTGTTAACTCAATTTCAATGAAAGAAGGAGAAGCCTCTTTTCTTGAACATGCCAAATTAGTACGCAAATACGGTGCTGCTGTTGTGGTGATGGCATTTGATGAAGTAGGGCAGGCGGATACTCGAGAGCGTAAAATAGAAATTTGCCATCGCGCTTATCTGTTATTAACAGAGCAAGCGGGTTTCCCTGCAGAAGATATCATTTTTGATCCTAATATTTTTGCCGTCGCAACAGGGATTGCTGAACATAATAATTATGCGGTCGATTTTATTGAAGCTTGCGCTGATATTAAAGCGCAGTTGCCTTATGCTTTAATTTCAGGGGGCGTCTCTAACGTTTCATTTTCATTTCGGGGTAACGATCCCGTTCGTGAAGCTATTCATTCTGTTTTTCTCTATTACGCCGTAAAGAATGGCCTAGACATGGGAATTGTCAATGCGGGACAACTCGCCATTTATGACTCATTACCCGATGAACTACGTAATGCGGTCGAAGATGTTATTTTAAATCGCCATGAAGAGAGCACTGACAATTTATTAGCATTGGCAGAGCGTTATCGTGGAACGAAAAGTGACGAACAAAACCATCAACTTGCTGAGTGGCGACAATGGGATGTTGAAAAGCGCTTAGAGTACGCATTAGTGAAAGGGATCACAGAGTTTATTGTTGAAGACACCGAAGCTTGTCGCCAGCAAGTATCAAGCCCGATTGAAGTCATTGAAGGACCATTGATGAATGGTATGAATACAGTGGGTGACTTGTTTGGTGAGGGAAAGATGTTTTTGCCTCAGGTTGTGAAATCAGCAAGGGTGATGAAACAAGCTGTTGCTTATCTTGAACCCTATATTCAAGCTTCAAAGCAAGCGGGAAGTTCGGCAGGTAAAATCTTACTTGCAACGGTGAAAGGTGATGTTCACGATATTGGTAAAAATATTGTGGGTGTTGTTTTACAGTGTAATAACTATGAGATCCTCGATCTGGGCGTGATGGTGCCTTGTGATAAAATCTTACAAACTGCAATGGATGAAAAAGTCGATATTATTGGACTTTCGGGGCTGATTACCCCCTCATTGGATGAGATGGTCAATGTTGCTAAAGAGATGGAACGTCGTGGATTTTCTTTGCCATTAATGATTGGTGGCGCGACAACATCTAAAGCGCATACGGCAGTAAAAATAGAGCCTAATTATAGTCACCCTACGGTTTATGTACAAAATGCGTCCCGTACCGTGGGGGTGGTTGCCGCACTATTATCCGCGACACAAAAAGCCGATTTTGTTGCTAAAACACGTCGAGAATATGACATCGTTCGTCAGCAATATGCCAGAAAGAAGCCGCGTACACCGCCTGTTTCATTAGATATTGCGCGAGCAAATGCACTGCCAATTGATTGGCAAAACTACACACCGCCAAAGCCCAATCAATTAGGAGTACAGGAAATTACCGCTAATATTGATGTATTGCGTGAATATATTGATTGGACGCCTTTTTTTATGACATGGTCTTTAGCGGGTAAATACCCTCGTATTTTAGAAGATGAAGTCGTAGGCGAAGAAGCTAAACGCGTGTTTGCTGATGCTAATACGATGCTGGATAAGTTAAGTCGTGAAAAATTATTAACACCAAAAGGAATTGTGGGATTATTTCCTGCTAACCGTCTAGGTGATGATATTGTGATTTATCAAGATGAAAGCCGACAGCATGCGTTATTACACAGTTGCCATTTGCGCCAACAAACCGAGAAAAAAGATTTTCCTAATTACTGTCTAGCTGATTTTATTGCCCCCATTGAAAGTGGTGTTGCTGACTATTTTGGTGCGTTTGCTGTTACGGGGGGGCTGGAGGAAGATGCGCTCGCAAATGCTTATGATCTTGCCCATGATGATTACAATAAAATTATGGTTAAAGCGTTATCAGATAGATTAGCAGAGGCCTTTGCTGAATATCTTCACCAACAAGTGAGAATAAAAATCTGGGGTTATAGCGCGGATGAAAATCTCTCTAATGACGAACTTATTCGAGAAAAATATCAAGGAACACGACCAGCTCCGGGATACCCAGCATGTCCAGAGCACACAGAAAAAGCCAAAATTTGGCAGTTGCTTGATGTGGAAAATCAAATTGGTATGAAACTGACAGATGCTTATGCGATGTGGCCTGGGGCATCAGTATCGGGTTGGTATTTTAGTCATCCTGAAAGTAAATATTTTGCGGTTGCTCAAATTCAAAAAGATCAGGTTGAAGACTACGCGAAACGCCGCGGAATGAGTGTGAGTGAAGTTGAACGTTGGTTAGCGCCTAATTTAGGGTATGAGTCTTAACGCATTTTTCTTTTAAGATCACAATAATGTAATAAATACAGAGGGGATAGCAATATCCCCTTGTTATTTTCTCTGGCAGTTCCCATTAAAGGTGTTTAAGCTGTGAGTCTGTATCAGAAAAAAGGACATCATGATGAGTTATACTTTGTACCTTCAGAAAACCCCGCCTGCTGGCACTGAAGCGCCTTTTCCTTCTTTAGCTAAAGGAAATTACCCATTAAATGAAGTCTTAATTAATGCTTTTTTAAATCTGATGCAATTAACGGGAAGTTTAGATACAGACGCTATCTTAGATGAGAAAGCCTTTGATAAAGTATGGCTAAAAGCAGAAATGACACCGGCACGAATGGAAGAAGTGGGTGACTATATTTATCATAAAATACCTACCTCTCCAGAGCCTATTGAAGAAGAAATTGTACTGTTTAAACAGGCGATAAAAGAAGAAGAGACATTATTAGCCCAAGAAAGTAAGAAAGAGGGCAATATCCCTATTCATAAGTTTGCTACTAATGATGGCTGGATAGTGACACCTAAAGAGTGTGAAATTATTGCTTCTACACTTACTCCTAAGCTACTTGAAGAGAATCGGGTTTTTGTTGAGAAAATTGCTAAAATGTCTCATCTTGCTCACCGTTCTTTAGAAATTGCCTTAATTGATTTTGGTAAATTTAATCAATTTGCTAAAAAATATGGTGGTTATCGAGTTTATTAATTTATTAAAAGCTAGGCTTCTAGAAAAAGAAGCCTAGCTTAAATATTAAAATTTAAGATAAGTGGTATTTATTTTTTCTATGCTTTCTTTATGATTTGTTATTAATTCTAATATTTTATTGTGATCTTTTAATTGGTCACTATTTTCTAATATAGATATATAATTTGAAGTAATTGTACATAGTTCATTAATGGCTTTATTTAAATTTTTATTATACTTATTGGCTTTACTTGTTTCTTCTTCAATTTTCATTCCTATATTTTTTTGTGACGTATTGTATTTAATTAAGCTTGAAAGAATTTTATTTTGGTCATCGTATTCATTTATTTTCTTTTCGAGTTCTGGTGTTTCATCCAGTTTGTCTTTAAGATTTTGAAAATAACTATCTAGAATTTTTATTGTGTCTTTTATTGTGGTGTGATTTTCTATGATTTTATCAGATAGTTTCATAAATTCCTTTATAAACTGAATTTCTTTATTTGTAGTATTTATGTCTATTTTTTTTAATATATCTGAATAAAGGCTAATAGCTGAATGGTCTTTTTTCTTTTCTCTATGATGTATATCAATCATAGAGGAAAGGCAATCCTTATCGACTAATTCTAAATTGTATATGGTACCTATATTTTTAGAAATAGGATGCTTATCTTCTATATGTTTTAAAAGAGAGAGCGTGGTATCGAGAGGCGTATTCAGCGTAACGGAATTATTGTGCAAAGAATTAATTTCTTTTTGTATGTCTGTAAGAATACGAGAATGAAGCTTGTTAGTGCTAATTTTATTACTTATAATTTCACTTATATTCATGCCGTTATTGCTAGTTATATTCATTTTTTAATACTCCATTAATAAAATTAGGCTTTGATTCTAATTATTATTAAATGAAGTTCTTTAAAGCTTACACCATTACAGCAATAAAGGTTGAATTTTGAGAGAGATAAAATCATCCCTCTCTTTTCAGTAGGACTTTATTAAAACAAGGTATCATGCAATTTTCGCACAATATTATCCGCATCTTTGCCATCAACTAATAAACATAAATTATGGGTACTTGCACCATGGCTTATCATCCGAATATTATAATTTTCTAATGAGCCAAAAATTTTAATACCTAGGCCATTTACCTGTGAAAGTGAGTTACCAATTATGGCAACTAATGCCAGATCTTCTTCTACTTCAACACGGCATAATGCAGAAAGCTCAGTTAATAATGCATTGGTTAATAAACTGCCTGATGAATTTGTTGTACCCGTTGTATCAAGGGTTAAAGCAATACTGACTTCAGAGGTGGTAATGACATCAACCGAAATATGGTGGCGCGATAAAATGGTAAAAATTTCAGCCAAGAAGCCACGCGCATGAAGCATTTTTAGGCTATGTAATGTGAGCAATGTTTGCTTTCTACGCAGTGCAATCGCACGGAATACAGGCGGATTTTCTGTTTGAGCACAAACTAAAGTGCCGCCTTCTTCGGGGGCTTTGCTTGAGCCAACAAAAACAGGAATGCCGCTACGAACGGCTGGCAATAATGTCGCAGGGTGTAATATTTTAGCCCCGAAGGTTGCCATTTCTGCCGCTTCATTAAAGGCAATTTGATCAATACGATGTGCCTCAGGGACTATTCTTGGATCGGTGCTGTAAATACCGGGTACATCTGTCCAGATATCTACACGAGACATTCCCAATGCTTCACCAATCAGTGCAGCCGTATAGTCGCTTCCTCCACGGCCTAGAGTTGTTGTTCTACCTTTCGGCTCTTGACCAATAAAACCTTGCGTGACAATAACGGTTTCTTCTAAACGAGGCTGAATAAGACTTTGTGTGAGTCCAGTTAATTGCGCCATATCGGGTTCTGCATGGCAAAATAGATCATTCGTTTTCATCACTTTTCTGACATCAAACCAATCTGCTTGTATCCCTTTTTCACGTAATAACTCAACAAAAAGCAATGTTGACATTAATTCCCCGTGACTGACTAGCTCATCTGTTAATGCGTCAGAGGTGGCTAATGCGGCCGCTTTAGCTAGCCTCTCAATATTCTCCAGAAGGCGATTTATTTCTTGAGAAATGATTTCTGGCTGAGAGAGCTGATTGATAATGGCGTACTCAATATCGCGAACGTGAGAAAGTAATGCTTCTTGTTGTGATGCTTCAACACCTGTCGCTAATTCAATCAGTAGATTAGTAATGCCTGCAGAAGCCGAAAGAACCACAACACGAACTGACTTTTGTTTCAGGATAATATCTGCACACTTTTCCATCGCTGAAAAGGTAGCAACACTGGTGCCACCAAATTTAGCGATAGTGTATGGCGATGAGGAAGATGAGGTCGTAGCAGTATTATCAGTCATTGTCGTATTCCTTTAGGCAAAAATGAGATGTTGGACACAGTTAGGAATATCGGTTATTAAGTAGAGAGTCAATGCAGAGTGAGGAATAATCAATTTAATTAATAATCAGCTTCGCATTATCGGTTTTACCTATGTAAGTAATTAGTACTAGAATTATTGAATGGTTTTGACCAATATCATCAAATGAGAAAGAATTGACTGTAACTATTAAATGTCAGGCTACAATCTGAGAATATTGGATTGTAATCTTAAGAGAGTATTGTGAATGAAAAATGTAAACCCGACCCAAACCCTAGCTTGGAAGGCATTAGAAAACCATTTTTCGGTTTTCAAAGACACCGAAATGAAAACGTTGTTTGCTCAGGATCCATCACGTTTTGAGCAATTTTCAAAAACATTTTCAGACCAAATTCTAGTGGATTTTTCAAAAAATCGTATTACGAAAGAAACATTAGAAAAATTGCAGGCTCTGGCGAAGGAATGTGATGTTGCTGGTGCAATAAAGAGTTTATTTGCGGGTGAAAAAATCAACCGCACTGAAGATCGTGCTGTGCTTCATACTGCATTGCGTAATCGTAGCAATACTCCTGTGATGGTTGATGGCAAAGATGTCATGCCTGACGTTAATGCGGTACTGAATAAAATGAAAAAATTCAGTGAGCGCATTATTAGTGGTGAATGGAAAGGTTACACAGGTAAAGCCATTACAGCTGTTGTGAATATTGGTATTGGGGGTTCTGATCTAGGCCCTTATATGGTGACAGAAGCATTACGTCCATATAAAAATCATCTTACTATGCATTTTGTTTCAAATGTAGATGGCACACACATTGCTGAAACACTGAAAAAATGTGATCCTGAAACCACGCTATTCTTAATTGCATCAAAAACATTCACAACACAAGAAACCATGACCAATGCGCATTCAGCAAGAGATTGGTTCTTAGCTTCTGCCAAAGAGAGTGCTTTTGTTGCTAAACACTTTGTGGCGTTATCCACAAACAGTACTGAAGTTGAAAAGTTTGGTATTGATACTGCCAATATGTTTGAATTTTGGGATTGGGTTGGTGGTCGTTACTCATTATGGTCAGCAATTGGTTTATCCATTGCATTATCTGTTGGTTATAATAACTTTGAGCAATTGCTTGAAGGTGCCCATGCAATGGATAACCACTTTAGCACCACTGATGCCGAAAATAATATTCCAATGATCCTCGCACTGATTGGCATTTGGTATAACAATTTTTTTGGCACAGAAACTGAAGCGATTCTGCCATACGATCAGTATATGCATCGTTTTGCCGCTTACTTCCAACAAGGCAATATGGAATCTAATGGTAAGTATATTGATCGTGATGGAAATAAAGTCACTTACCAAACAGGCCCTATTATTTGGGGGGAGCCTGGTACAAATGGTCAACATGCTTTTTATCAATTAATTCATCAAGGTACAAAAATTATTCCTTGT
This sequence comes from Proteus sp. FME41, assembly GCF_014897315.1. Classification (GTDB taxonomy): domain Bacteria; phylum Pseudomonadota; class Gammaproteobacteria; order Enterobacterales; family Enterobacteriaceae; genus Proteus. The sequence goes on from NZ_JABUYL010000006.1 coordinate 20,661, forward strand.
GATTTTATTGCGCCTGCGATTAGCCATAATCCATTATCCGATCATCATGCAAAACTAATGTCTAATTTCTTTGCTCAAACAGAGGCGCTAGCCTTTGGTAAAACGCGTGAGCAAGTTGATGCAGAATTTGCCGCAGCAGGAAAAGATCCTAAAACGATGGACTACGTTGCACCTTTCAAAGTGTTTGAAGGCAATCGTCCAACAAACTCCATTCTGTTAAAAGAAATTACACCTTATTCATTAGGCGCATTGATTGCGATGTATGAACATAAAATCTTTGTACAAGGTGTCATTTTTAATATCTTCACGTTTGACCAATGGGGTGTTGAGTTGGGTAAACAACTGGCTAATCGTATTCTTCCTGAATTAAAAGGTAAGGAAAGTGTTAATAGCCATGATAGCTCAACCAATAATCTGATTAATCTTTATAAAGCATGGCGTTAACAGAATAAACTGAATATAAATCGTTAGTTAGGCACAAAGGAGGTTTTGATAACCTCCTTTGTTTTTTCGTTTTTGGTATTAAATCTGATTTTCTTTTAACGCTTTTTTAGATTATTTATGCGAAATGTTATCAGCTTTTAACTTCCCTTAGCCACATCATGATATCCTTATGCATCATGATTCACACAAGCTAGGATCATCAACGCTGATGATGAAATAATGTTCAAAAAATCAATAATTACTCCTATACCTATTCATTGGCTGCCCAGCGAGGAACATGTCAGTATTAAAGAAAGTACATTAAGTTGGCTAATGGAATTAGGCTCAATGACACGACGTTTTGAACAGTATTGTCAAAAAGTCACAGTAATGCCTTATCAAGAAGGATTTATTGATGTTATTGAACCCGCGGATGAAAAAGCATGTTTACCTGAAAGTCAGCGTTATTGGCTAAGAGAAGTGGTATTGTGTGGTGATAATATCCCTTGGTTGTTAGGGCGAACTTTAGTACCAGAAGAAACTCTGACAGGTGAAGATAGAAAACTGGTCAATTTAAGAACCGTTCCTCTTGGTCGTTATCTGTTTCAGGAAACAACGTTAAGTCGTGATTTTATTCATATCGGACAACAAAATGGGTATTGGCTACGTCGTTCGCGTTTCCAGCTTTCAGATAAACCTTTATTATTAACCGAGGTGTTTCTACCTGCATCACCAGTGTATAAGAAGTCATTAGGGGAGAGCTAAAATTGGAGGGAAGTATGACGCACAATAAATGGCAGGCATATAGCCGTTTAATGCGTATAGATAAACCTATCGGAGCGCTATTATTACTTTGGCCAACTTATTGGGCTTTATGGATTGCTGCTAAGGGCTTTCCTGATTGGCATATTCTGATTGTCTTTACTATTGGCGTGTTCTCTATGCGTGCCGCTGGGTGTGTAATAAACGACTTTGCTGACAGAAAAATTGATGGCAGTGTTGAACGAACTAAAAATCGACCATTACCTAGTGGGGCTGTGACAGAAAAAGAGAGTAAAATACTCTTTATCGTTTTAGTGCTTCTTTCATTTGGACTAGTCTTAACACTCAATACCATGACAATTTGGTTATCTGTCGCAGGACTTGCGCTGGCATGGTTTTACCCTTTTGTTAAACGGTTTAGTCATCTACCCCAACTTATTTTAGGAATGGCGTTTGGTTGGTCTATTCCTATGGGATTTGCTGCAGTCTCAGAAAGTCTACCCTTAGCATGTTGGTTATTATTTCTTGTGAATATCGTTTGGTCAGTTGTTTACGATACACAATATGCAATGGTTGATCGTAATGATGATTTAAAAATTGGCGTAAAATCTACCGCTATTTTATTTGGTCGTTATGACAAAATTATTATCGGTATTTTCCAGCTTGTAATGTTGGCGCTGTTGGTTGGTATTGGTGTCCTTCTGAACCTAAAAGGTATTTATTATTGGTCGCTATTACTTATTACAGCACTGTTTATTTATCAGCAAAAATTGATTGCAGAACGTGAAAGAGCGCCATGTTTCCAAGCTTTTATGAATAATAACTATGTTGGATTTGTCTTATTTGCAGGTATTTTATTTAGTTATTTTTAACGTATTGTAAGCGCTAAAGGGTTATCTACTATCACGTAGAAATAAAAAAGGGATAAGCAATCATGCTTATCCCTTTTTATTGTGTAAAACAAACATATTTGCTGATTATTTATCAGCTTTAGTAAGCTCACTTTTTTCATCAATAGCTTGCACTGAATTGTTATCTTCAGTAACGCCGACACTTTCAATGGTTAAACGAATTTCTGGTGACATTAGTTTTGCAATCACTTGATAAAGTGCAGAAGCATCTGCTTTGAGAATATCTTCATTGTCATTAAGATAACCCTCTTCACGCAGTGTTGACACTAAGGTAGAAAAGACGGCTTTATCAAAAAATTCGGGCGCGTTGATACCATGTAAGACAGAAAGACGTTGTGCCAAAATACGGCTCTCTTTTTCTAATAATGCACGGCTGATTTCAGGGGCAAAATTGAGTAAAGATAATGTAATGCCATAACGTTGTAATGTTTCTCGAACACTCGCAGCCAAAAGCTGTAGTGGGCGGATCCGCGCTGGATTAATGCGCAGTAAATTATCGCTATCACAACAAATTAGACGCTGGCGACAAAGTTCTGCAATCAAGGTATTAATGACATCAGGCAGTGCTTCTTTCTCATAGCGTATAAAAAGTTCAGCCTTAATGAGAGGGAAGATTAATTCAACCTGTTTCATTAATTCATCACGATGAATTTTTTCATGATGCAAGATGATGCTAGCAATTAATGATGGTGTGATCATTAAGTGGATTGTGTTATTGCGATAGTAAGTCATCAAGACCGCGCTTTCACGCGGAAGCACCACAATATCACCTAAACTGTCTTTTTCAACTTGGAATTTATCTGATTGTAGAGCGTGTGCTAACAATGCCTCTGCATTTTTATCAGGCACAATCATGTCAGTCGAATAAGGCACATTACGTAATAATTCTAGATAACAATCGACTTGCTCTAACAGTTGTTCTCTTGTGAGTGCTCGCTGACGTGATGCCAACAGTGCCGTTGAGACAAGGTTAATTGCATTAATTGAGGCAGCATTATTGATATGAACCATAATGTTATCAGCCAGTGAACTCACTGCTGGGTTCAGCCAACTTGGGCGTTGTGGCTCAATGGGGTCGATATCATCACGCCACTGTGGTACGGCCTGATTTAAGTATTGTGCAACGGAAATAGGCTCACCAAAGTTAACATAACCTTGACCAAGGTTACGTAATTTACGTAATCCTCTGACCATCTGCATAAAGCCTTCTTTCTCTTTTGTTGCGCCACGTAACTCTTTGGCATAGGTCGCCACTTCCATGACGTGTTCATAACCAATATAAATAGGTACAACAGAAATAGGGCGTGTTTCACCGCGTAACATGGCTTGTACGGTCATTGAAAGTGTTCCTGTTTTAGGATCTAACAATCGACCTGTACGTGAGCGTCCACCTTCAACGAAATACTCAATAGAATAGCCTCGTGTAAATAGCTCGCCTAAATATTCGCGGAAAATAGTGGAATACAGTTTATTACCTTTAAAGGTTCTTCGTATAAAGAAAGCCCCTAAGCGGCGGAAAATTGGGCCTGCTGGCCAGAAGTTAAGGTTAATACCTGCCGCAATATGAGGGGGAACTAAACCTTGATGATAAAGCACGTAAGACAGCAATAAGTAGTCCATGTGGCTACGGTGACAAGGTACATAAACAATTTCATGCCCATCTTGTGCAAGTTTTCTTACTCGCTCGGCATTATAAACATTGATACCTTGATAGAGCTTATTCCATGTCCAACTTAATACACGATCACTGATACGAACTGCTTCATATGAGAAGTTAGCGGCAATTTCTTCCATGATATCAGTGGCATTTTTACTCGCTTTATCCAGTGAGATTTTTTTCGCTTTAGATTCATCTTCAATTGCTTTTTCAATGGCTTTTGATGAAAGCAATTTATTGAAGAGATCTTGACGCGCGGGTAATTTCGGGCCAACTGCGGCTAAGCGTTGACGTGAAAAGTGAATACGTGCAACGCGTGCGAGTTTTCGGGCTATACTGGTGTCAGTGCCATGTTCGTTCGCCATCTCACGCATTGATACTGTTGGTGAAAAACGAACAAAGCTATCACGGCCTAACCAGAGGATCGCGATAAATTTTTGAATACCATTAAGTACACGTAAATGCGGAACGCCATTATGGCCTTCACGGCCGGGTGAACGGCCAAACATCACGGAAACCGGCAACATCTCGATATCAAGATGTGGGTTATTACGATGCGCATCAAGATAAGCATGGAATGTTTTCACGGAATCTTTACGTGGATCAGGGGAGTAGTATCGAAATACTCTTGAGCCGTCGTCAATAAAGACATACGCAGGAAGCTTAGTTCCACCTATCTCAAGAGGTTGCAGTGGATCAGGTAATCCCAGCGATAAACATTGCTGTCTTAATGTTAGTAAGTCTGCCTTTGAATGATAAGGCAGCACATAAAGGAAAGATCGCGACGTATCCAACCCTAATTCAGTGATAGGATTCGTCGGAACTCGTTTACTTTTTACCAATAATTTTAGTGGTAAATTCAATGTGTTATAATATAGTTTACGCCAAGCTGACATAAATAGTTGTAGCCTCTTATTAGCAATACCTCGAAAGCATAACAGAAAGTCTTTCGTAGATCTGTGGTGCTGTGACAATATTAATAGAGAAAAGTAGCAAAATAATCGTTTGTTTTCGATAGAGTTTATTATGGCTAATCAAAATAAAGGTTTTACCCGAATTATCAAAGCTGGTGGCTATTCATACAAGGGCATTCGTGCCGCTTGGGTTAATGAAGCCGCTTTTAGACAAGAAGCCATTGTGACCTTGGTTGCAATTATCCTTTCATTTTTCATCGATGTCAGTGGTCTAGAGCGCATTTTACTCATTGGTTCCGTTGTATTCGTTGTGATCTTGGAGCTGGTAAATAGTGCAATAGAAGCCGTTGTCGATCGAATTGGGCCTGAGCACCATGAACTATCAGGACGAGCAAAAGATATGGGTTCTGCCGCCGTTCTGATTGCTATTATATTGGGATTATTTACTTGGGGAACCATTCTTTGGGGGCATTTCTTCGCATAAAGTTAAAAAATTCGATAGTTGTCGAAAAATAATCCAAAGATGCGTGTTTTATATTCATTTAAGGTTCCAAATCGTCATATACCTGTATATACTCACAGTCTGACTGTATAAACAAACAGGGGGCGGAATGAAAGCATTAACTGCAAGGCAGCAGCAGGTTTACGATTTGGTTCGTGATCACATTTCGCAAACGGGTATGCCACCAACACGGGCTGAAATAGCGGCCCAACTTGGGTTTCGCTCGCCAAATGCGGCAGAAGAGCACTTAAAAGCTCTTGCTCGTAAAGGTGTGATAGAAATTATCTCTGGCGCATCAAGAGGTATCCGTTTGCTAATGGAAGAAGAACCTGAAGGACTGCCATTAATTGGGCGCGTCGCTGCGGGTGAACCACTTTTAGCGCAAGAGCATATTGAAAGCCACTATCAAGTTGACCCAATGCTATTTAAACCAAGTGCAGATTTTTTACTGCGTGTTAATGGTATGTCAATGAAAGATATCGGTATTATGGATGGCGATTTACTGGCTGTGCATAAAACACAAGATGTTCACAACGGGCAAGTCATTGTGGCACGTATTGAAGATGAAGTGACCGTAAAACGCTTTAAGAAAAGCGGAAATAAGATTGAACTTCATGCAGAAAACCCAGAATTTTCACCTATTATTGTCGATTTACGCGAACAAAGCTTTACTGTGGAAGGTTTAGCAGTAGGGATTATTCGTAACGGTGAATGGTTGTAATTTAGACCAAAGTAAGTCAATACAACTTATTTTATAAAGATGCAGATGATGTGTAAAAACACAAAATCATCTGCATTTTTTATTTCTAATTTGTATAAAAAACACCACTGCACTACAAATGTAATTACAATATGATGTGTTTTAATCACGGAGATGCTTATGACAACGATACAAGTTAGAGTAGACGATGAGCTGAAAACATAAGCTTATCAAGTATTTGAAAAAATGAACCTATCTCCTTCAGATGCCATAAGATTATTTCTACGTTATGTTTCTGAAAATGAAAAATTACCTTTCTCAGAAGTTTCTGTCATAGAGTCGTCAGCTCGCTTAAAAGGTGATCTCACGGGTTGCTATAAGATTAAATTACGAGCATCTGGTTTTTGATTGGTTTACCAAGTTATTGATTCTGAAGTTGTGATTTTAGTTATTGCTGTTGGTAAGCGTGAGGAGAGTAAAGCTTATTCATTAGCCGAAGTGAGAATTCAAAAGAACAACATGTATTAGCCAGCACTTAGCTGGCTTTTTGTATTTTATAAGCTCAACGAGGCTTATAGTCGCCGGTTTTTTTCTGCTTAAGATTATCATCCATACTGTGATCATGATGACAACCTTCAGGATGTGTACACTCTTGTGCTTCGTGGCACAGTGAACACAATCCATGAATTTCGATGACGCTATGTCGTAAATGAAATCCACTCTCTTTTGCCAGCAATGAAATCGCATCTTCGATTTTATGGCTATTCTTTTCGGTGACAGATAAACAACGGTCACAAATTAGCATGACTGACGTATGTTCAACATCATCAAAATGATGACAAAGCACATAGCTGTTGGTGGATTCTATTTTATGGATAAATCCTTGCTCAAGTAAAAACTCTAACCCACGATAGACTGTCGGTGGTTTGGCTTGTGGCTCAACTTGGCGTAATAAATCCAATAAATCATATGCGCTGATAGCAGAAGGTTGCTGCATTATCAGACGTAATACTGCCAGACGTTGTGAAGTCAGGCGAACCCCTCGTTTCTGGCAGATCTTTTCTGCCTGAGCGAGCAATTTCTCTTCATTCATGGGGATAAGATGCTCTCAGACGTTATTAATAACACAGATCCTATCATATTTTTCAAGAGCAAACCTTTATGTAAAGTGGGGTTTTATGGAAATAACTGTGGTATTACGCTCTTTTTTAAAGAGATCTGTTATTAGATAAAAGAACCTGTTTTCTTTCAATAATATAAAGAATGTGTCTTTGAAGAGAGATAAACAGGTAACAATTTATCGCATAAAACGAATTTATTCACTGTAAAACCAGTTTGTTTACATGAGGAAAATGGTTTTCTATGGTGAGAGGTACTGATAATCAGCAACAAAAAACCCAGCCTGAGCTGGGTTAGTTTTTCAGATATTGTTATATTTAATTTAAATAATCAAACTTAACAAAACTAGGTCTCAAGTAACCGTCAGAACGGAATATCGTCATCAAAATCCATAGGTGGTTCATTGTTTGGTGCGGGTGCTGCTGCAGGTTGTTGCGCTGGACGAGATTGTGCGCCACCACTAAATTGTTGTGATGCCTGTGGTTGTTGTGGTTGACCCCAACCGCCTTGACCGCCTTGTGATGGTGCACCATCTTGACCGCCACGACCACCTAACATCTGCATTGAGCCACCGATGTTGACGACAACTTCAGTGCTATATCGGTCTTGACCACTTTGGTCTTGCCATTTACGCGTTTGTAATTGACCTTCGATATACACTTGTGAACCTTTACGCAGATATTCGCCTGCAATTTCCGCTAATTTTCCGAAAATTACCACACGGTGCCACTCGGTTTTTTCTTTCGTTTCACCGGTTTGTTTATCGCGCCAGCTTTCTGATGTTGCCAGTGTTAAGTTGGCAACTGCGCCACCACTTGGCATATAACGGATTTCTGGATCCTGCCCTAAATTACCGATAAGAATAACTTTGTTTACGCCTCTGCTCGCCATGTGAGGGACTCCTGCGAAAGTAAATTTTTTGAAATCATAAGCGAATAAGTTTATCACGTACGCTAAAATTTGAATATGACGTGTGATGAATTTCTCAATTGCGAACCTTGTCGATATTTTTCTGTCTCAAAGTGACAGGTTTACATCATCATTCAATTTCACTATATATACTGTATATCCATTCAGTTAACTTTGTGTCATAATTATCCGATTATTTCTTTTTCGGCGACTCTTTCAATCCGGGATATATTCATGGATAAAATCGAAGTACGGGGCGCTCGCACCCATAATCTAAAAAATATCAATTTGGTCATTCCTCGCGATAAACTTATTGTTATTACGGGGCTTTCTGGCTCAGGTAAATCCTCTTTAGCCTTTGATACGCTTTATGCAGAGGGGCAACGACGCTATGTCGAATCGCTTTCTGCCTATGCTCGTCAGTTTCTTTCGTTAATGGAAAAGCCTGATGTCGATCATATTGAAGGTTTGTCTCCCGCTATTTCGATTGAACAGAAATCAACGTCACATAACCCACGTTCAACCGTGGGGACAATTACCGAAATTCATGATTACCTCCGGCTTTTATTTGCACGTGTCGGTGAACCTCGTTGTCCTGATCACGATATTCCATTAGCGGCACAAACGGTCAGCCAAATGGTTGATAACGTCCTCGAACAGCCAGAGGGCAAACGCTTAATGTTATTGGCTCCAGTAGTAAAAGAGCGTAAAGGTGAGCATATTAAACTGCTTAATAACCTTGCGGCTCAAGGCTATATTCGGGCTCGTATTGATGGCGAAGTGTGCGATCTTTCTGATCCTCCAACATTAGAACTACAGAAAAAGCACACCATTGAAGTGGTGATTGACCGCTTTAAAGTACGTGATGATCTTGCTCAACGTTTAGCTGAATCTTTTGAAACGGCATTAGCGCTTTCTGGTGGTACTGCGGTTATCTCTGATATGGATGATAACAACGCAGAAGATATTATTTTTTCTGCCAACTTCGCTTGCCCTGTTTGTGGTTACAGCATGAGTGAGTTAGAGCCTCGCTTATTCTCCTTTAATAACCCAGCAGGGGCTTGCCCGACGTGTGATGGTTTAGGGGTTCAGCAATTTTTTGATCCTGATTTAGTGATCCAAAACCGTGAGATATCTCTTGCGGGTGGGGCAATTAAAGGGTGGGATCGCCGTAATTTCTACTATTTTCAAATGCTGCGTTCACTGGGTGAACACTATCATTTTGATGTTGAAGCGCCGTTTGATTCCTTACCTGATAATATCCAAAAAATAGTTTTAACGGGCTCAGGTAAAGAAAATATTGAGTTTAAATACACTAACGATCGTGGTGATGTTGTTGTTCGTCATCATCCTTTTGAAGGTGTGTTAAATAATATGGAACGTCGCTACCGCGAAACAGAATCAAGTGCGGTACGTGAAGAGCTTTCCAAATATATCAGTAATCGTTCTTGTGCTTCTTGTGGTGGTACGCGTTTACGCCGTGAAGCACGCCATGTGTATGTTGAAAATACGACACTGCCTGAAATTGCAGATTACAGTATTGGGCATGCGATGACCTTTTTTCAAAATCTCAAGTTGAGTGGTCAACGTGCGAAGATCGCAGAAAAAGTCTTGAAAGAGATTGGCGATCGATTGAAATTTTTGGTCAATGTAGGGTTAAATTACCTCACACTCTCTCGCTCGGCTGAAACCTTATCGGGTGGCGAAGCACAGCGTATTCGTTTAGCGAGCCAGATTGGTGCGGGATTAGTCGGTGTTATGTATGTACTAGACGAACCTTCAATAGGGTTACACCAACGGGATAACGATCGCTTACTTGAAACATTGATCCACTTACGAAATTTGGGTAATACCGTGATCGTTGTTGAACATGATGAAGATGCAATTCGTGCTGCTGATCATGTTATCGATATTGGCCCTGGTGCGGGTGTTCATGGGGGAGAAATTGTTGCTCAAGGAACACTTGAAGATATCATCAATAATCCGAATTCATTAACAGGTAAATTCTTAAGCGGTGAACGTCGTATTGCGATCCCTGAACAGCGTGTGCCTGTTGATCGTGAAAAGATGCTGACAATTTTAGGTGCCAAAGGTAACAACTTAAAAAATGTGAACCTGAAATTACCTGTGGGTTTATTTACCTGTATTACTGGAGTTTCGGGATCAGGTAAATCGACATTAATTAACGATACGTTATTTCCAATTGCACAACGCCAATTAAATGGCGCTACCACTATCGTGCCCGCACCTTATTTAGATGTCGATGGTCTAGAACATTTCGATAAAGTGATTGATATTAACCAAAGCCCAATTGGCCGTACTCCTCGTTCAAATCCAGCAACTTACACTGGTGTATTCACCCCTATTCGTGAGTTGTTTGCGGGAGTCCCTGAATCACGTACCCGAGGCTATACACCAGGCCGTTTTAGCTTTAACGTTAAAGGTGGTCGCTGTGAGGCTTGCCAAGGTGATGGTGTTATAAAAGTTGAAATGCACTTTTTACCTGATGTGTATGTCCCTTGTGATCAGTGTAAAGGCCAACGTTATAACCGTGAAACTCTTGAAATTAGATATAAAGGGAAAAATATTCACGAAGCGTTGGATATGACTATTGAAGAGGCAAGAGAGTTCTTTGATGCCGTTCCTGCATTGGCTCGTAAGTTACAAACATTAATTGATGTAGGGCTTTCTTATATCCGATTGGGGCAATCAGCGACAACCTTATCGGGAGGTGAAGCTCAAAGGGTTAAGCTAGCGAAAGAGTTGTCAAAACGTGGTACAGGTCAGACACTCTATATTTTAGATGAGCCGACGACAGGGCTTCACTTTGCTGATATTGAACTGTTACTTGAGGTTCTTCATCAGTTACGCGACCAAGGTAATACGATCGTGGTGATTGAGCATAACCTTGATGTGATTAAAACGGCAGACTGGATTGTTGATCTCGGTCCGGAAGGCGGAAGTGGAGGCGGTCAAATTTTGGTATCAGGAACGCCAGAGCAAGTTGCCGAATTTGAAGGTTCACATACCGCAAGATTCTTAAAGCCAATCCTAGAGCGTGGTTATTAGTACCACACTACTTATTCTCTTATAATCTAAGCGCTACAGATAATAAATCTCTTATTATTTGTAGCGCCCTTTCTTCAAGAAAAGTAAATCCACGTTGTATTATAGAATTTAATTCTATTGGAAAAGTATTCTTTTTTCGTCATTCACTTTTATATATTTCTAGATCTTATAAATTACACTTTTTTTATAAAAAGTGGATTAAATAGTTAATTATGCTGTTTTGTAACTAAATATTAACTAAATACGAGATAACAAAGTTAAATGGAAGCGGTTATCACAGAATACCGTGATGGACAGCACAATTTATTTGGTGATTTGTTTCAATTGTTATACTTGACTATTATTGTATAACAATAGTTATAATTTGTTTATAATCAATTGGTTGTGTGTTTTTTGGGGTTACAGTAGGGGGAAGGTTATTATTTACTGTGCTCTTTGAACAGATAATCCTATTTTTCTCCTTACGAGGGAATTTTTTTCTAAATCATTTCAGGCTATCACGATTTATAACAACTTTTTTCTCCGTAATATTCCTTATCATTTACCCATAATAAATAATACCTGCAAAGAGTAAGGTTATTTTGTCATCGCGATGTTAGATAGATCTTTTTACCCCCAAAAATTCGTTTTGCTATTAACAATTACAATATAAAAAGTGAGTACTAATATGGAAACGGCTTCCTCAAAAACAGAGACAACAAGCTATCCCGCAACTAGTGCTGGCGCTCGCCGCGCAGGTATGACTGAACAAGAATGGCGTGCGGCAATTAAATTCGACAGCAATGATGCAGGCTGGGTTATCATGAGTATCGGTATGGCTATCGGTGCAGGTATTGTATTTTTACCTGTGCAAGTAGGCCTAATGGGATTATGGGTTTTCCTACTTTCCTCGATCATTGGTTATCCTGCGATGTACCTTTTCCAACGTCTATTTATTAATACGTTGGCTGAATCTCCAGAGTGTAAAGACTACCCAAGTGTGATCACCGGTTATCTCGGTAAAAACTGGGGCATTTTATTAGGTGCTCTCTATTTTGTAATGTTAGTGATTTGGATGTTTGTTTACTCAACAGCCATTACTAATGACAGTGCTTCTTACTTGCAGACTTTTGGTGTAACGGAAGGATTATTATCAGAAAATCCATTCTATGGTTTGGTTTTAATCTGTGCTCTAGTGGCTATTTCTTCTCGTGGTGAGCAATTACTGTTTAAAGTTTCAAGCTTTATGGTACTGACAAAATTGCTGGTTGTTGCAGCGCTGGGATTATCAATGATTGGTATGTGGCATTTACATAACGTAGGTGCGTTACCGCCAGCAGGGCGCTTAATTAAAGAAGCAATTATCACATTACCTTTTACTCTGACATCCATTCTGTTTATTCAAACGTTAAGCCCAATGGTGATTTCTTATCGTGGTCGTAATAAAAACCGCGAAGTTGCTCGTCATAAAGCATTACGTGCAATGAACATCGCTTTTGGAGTGTTGTTCTGTACTGTTTTCTTCTATGCAATCTCATTCACATTAGCAATGGGTCATGATGAAGCGGTTAAAGCCTATGAACAAAATATCTCAGCATTAGCAATTGCAGCAAAATTCTTCCCTGGTGGTTGGGTAACGGTTGTTAGCGTTATGCTGAATATCTTTGCCGTAATGACTGCGTTCTTTGGTGTCTACTTAGGTTTCCGTGAAGCGACACAAGGGATTGTGATGAATATTCTGCAACGTTATATGCCTGCTGAAAAAATCAGCCAGAAATGGGTACAAAATGGCATCATGATTTTTGCTGTGCTATTAGCATGGGGAGCAATTATTCTTAATGCGCCAGTACTCAGCTTTACCTCAATCTGTAGCCCTATTTTCGGTATGGTGGGTTGTCTTATTCCTGCTTACTTAGTGTACAAAGTACCTATGTTACACAAATACAAAGGGGCGTCACTTTACCTGATTATCTTTACCGGTTTTCTGCTCGTTATCTCTCCGTTCTTGGCATTCTCATAGCCGCCAACTTCGGTTCTAGTTAGATGTTGTTGTTAAAAACTAAATTAATCCAAGGTGTTAGATTATGAGCCAGAACAAAAATTCTCATTTATGGTCGCAGTTTGTTCGTCAGTTACGTGAAGGTGTTAAACCCGCGGTAGGTTGTACAGAGCCAATCTCATTAGCACTGGCAGCGGCGAAAGCGACCGCTCTTTTAGGCGAGCCAGTTGTTCGTGTTGAAGCTTGGGTTTCACCAAACTTAATGAAAAACGGAATGGGCGTAACCGTACCTGGAACGGGAATGGCTGGGCTTCCTATTGCTGCTGCACTGGGCGCAACGGGTGGGGATCCTGATGCAGGGCTAGAAGTCTTGCTAAAGGCATCCACAGAGGCCGTTGCTAAAGCTAAAACACTGGTTGCTCAAGGTTATGTCACTGTGGGTGTGAAAGCACCCTGTGAGGATGTACTTTACTCTGAAGCAAAAGTGTATGGTCAATCTGGTTATGCCATCGTCAGTATCGCAAGAGAGCATACGCATGTTGTGCGTTGTGAATGTAATGGTGAGGTTGTTTTTGAGGAAGATAAAACAGCACTCACCAATCATTGTGAATGTACTGATGAGAAACCTTTTACTGATGTTTGTGCTGAAGATATTTATCACTTCGCACTCAATGTGCCAGTGAGTGATATTGAATTTATGCTCAATGCCGCTCATTTAAACGGGGCGTTATCAGAAGAAGGGCTAAAAAACACCTATGGATTAGCGATTGGTCGCACGTTAATTTTGCAACAAGAGAAAGGTTTATTAGGTAAAGATTTACTTAATGAAATTATGATCAGAGCATCGGCTGCTTCTGATGCTCGTATGGGGGGCGCGGTATTACCTGCAATGAGTAATTCAGGCTCTGGTAATCAGGGAATTGCAGCCACTTTGCCTGTTATGGTTGTTGCTGAATTTACCAAAGCTGATGATGAAACCTTATTGCGTGCACTGGTTTTATCACACTTAATGGCGATTTATGTTCATAGCCATTTCCCACCGCTTTCTGCTCTTTGTGCTGCAACCACCGCTTCAATGGGGGCAGCCGCAGGGATGGCATGGTTACTGACAAAAGATTTCACCACAGTCAGTATGTCTATCAATAGTATGATTGGTGATATCAGTGGCATTATTTGCGATGGTGCATCAAATAGCTGTGCAATGAAAGTATCGAGCAGTGCTGCAAGTGCTTATAAAGCAGTATTAATGGCGATGCAAAATCAAAGTGTTACAGGTACGGATGGTATTGTCAGTGATGATGTTGATAGCTCAATTGCGAATCTCTGTGCATTAGCAAGTCATGCAATGCAACATACCGATATTCAAATTATTGAGATCATGGAAGAAAAAGCACGCCGTAATGCCGGGGAAAAGAAGCAAACTGTCAACGCATAAAAGGCAAAAACCTATCGTGGCAGTAAATAGAGTGATGCAGTAAAAAGAAAGACCTGTTTATGAAAATAAGCGGGTCTTTCTTTATTTTGAAATAACAAAAAGTAATTTAAATACTTACTGCGGCAAAAGCTTGTGCAATGCGCTGAACATTACCTGTATTGACACCCGCCATACAAACGCGGCCCGTACCGACAAGGTAAATACCAAACTCATCTCTTAATCTATCAACTTGTGCTTGTGTAAAACCGGTATAGCTAAACATGCCACGTTGCGTTAATAAGTGATCGAAGTTCTTTTTAGGTAGTGCCACTTTTAAGGCATCGACTAAGGTGACTCGCATCTCTTTAATACGATCACGCATATGCGCAACTTCTTTTTGCCATTGTGCTGTTAAAACCTGATCGGATAGCACTTTATTGACAATTTGCGCACCATAATTTGCAGGGCTTGAATAGATACGACGTACCCCTGCTTTTAGTTGGCCTAATACGTGTTCACACTCTTGTGCGTTATCACAAACAATCGATAACCCTCCCGTACGCTCACCGTAGATCCCAAAGATTTTTGAGAAAGAATTACTAATTAGTACCGGTAATCCTGCTTTTGCCATAGTACGAATAGCATAAGCATCATCCTCTAAATTTTCAGCAAAGCCTTGATAAGCAATATCTAAAAAGGGGATCGCTTGACGAGATTTTAAGACTTCAGTGACGAGATCCCATTGTTCTTTAGTCAGATCAGAGCCCGTTGGGTTATGACAACAAGGGTGCATCAACACAATGCTTTTTTCAGGTAGGTTTTTAAAGCAATCTAACAGCGCTTCAAATTTAACGCCCTTAGTTTCAGGATCAAAGTAAGGGTAATAATTCACGTTGAAACCAGAGCCCGCAAAAATAGAAGCATGATTATCCCAAGTAGGATCGCTTATCCAAACTTCCGATCCTGGGAAATAACGATGCAGAAAATCTGCGCCTACTTTTAATGCACCTGAGCCACCTAATGTTTGTATTGTCGCAATTTTCTTTTCTGCAATTAGAGGATTATCTGTACCGAAAAGGAGATCTTGAACTTCGCTACGATAAGGTGCTAGCCCTTCCATTGGTAGATAAAGTGTTGCGGTAGGCGTCATGGTATTCAGTTGCTGACGCGCAACTGAAACGGTTCCTAAAATAGGGGTTTTACCTTCTTCATCATAATAAAGACCAATGCTTAAATTAATCTTATCCTGGCGCGGGTCTTTATTATAAACATCCATTAATGAGAGAATCGGATCTCCCGGAAACGCTTCAACCTGTTGAAACACGGCTTATTCTCCAATCACGTTTAGTGTGTCATAGGGATACAATATCGTGTGTATTATTGTTCGTCTAGGTATTCCATGATGACGCGAGAGGTTAATTTAGTAATTAACTCATAGGCGCTAATACCACTATATTTGGCGATTTCTTCAACGGGTAGCACATCCCCCCATAAAATAGCTTCATCACCAACACTATCAATAAGTTCTGTACCTAAATCAACGCTGATCATATCCATCGAAACTCGACCTACAATAGGCACTTTTCGACCATTAATCCACACTGGAGTGCCTGACGGTGCGCTTCGAGGATAGCCATCACCATAACCAATAGCGATAACACCAAGATAGGTATCCTTTTCGCTTACCCATGTACCACCATAACCGACGGGTTCACCTGCTTTATGTTTACGTACTGCAATTAAGCTTGTTTTTAGCGTCATTGCAGGGGTTAAACCAAAGTCTTTTCCTGTTCTATCATCACCTGTTGGGGAAATACCATAAGTAATAATGCCAGGGCGAACCCATTGATAATGAACTTGAGGCCAAAATAAAATACCTGCAGACGCAGCAATCGATTTTTCACCTGCTTTATTTTTAATAACATACTGAAACAATTCGATTTGCTTTTGGGTCACTGCAGGGATATCAGGTTCATCAGCACGACTAAAATGGCTTACAATATTAACGGGCTGCTGGACATTTTTACAGGCAGACAGTCGCTGATAAAAGGCTTCTGCATCTTCAGGACGTACTCCTAAACGATGCATACCTGTATCGACTTTCATCCATACTTTGACGGGTTCATCTAAGTCGGCTTGTTCTAATGCTTCTAGTTGTTCTTGGCTATGAACAACGGTTTCAATATGGTTGACGACTAAAATAGGCAAATCAACAATATCAAAAAAACCTTCTAACAAAAGGATGGGTTTTACAATCCCGCCACTGCGTAAGGTTAATGCTTCACCAATACGTGCAACACCAAAACAATCAGCATCATCCATTAAGGTATATGCTGTTTCTAATAACCCATGACCATAAGCGTTTGCTTTCACGACAGCTATCAGGCGGCTATGGGGAGCATAGTCTCTTACATGCTGAAAATTGTGACGCAGAGCGTGGCGATCTATCACTGCGGTTGCCGCTTTCATATATTTCAATAATTCCTTTAATTAAGCTTAGGCTGGTGATTATTCTTCGTCGTAAGAGGGGCCAGCATAGTTATCAAACCGTGACCATTGCCCGTTAAAGGTCAGTCTGACTGAACCAATAGGACCATTACGCTGCTTACCAATAATTATCTCTGCAATGCCTTTTAAGTCACTGTTTTCATTGTAAACTTCATCACGATAAATAAACATGATAAGGTCAGCATCTTGCTCAATAGAGCCAGACTCACGCAAATCAGAGTTAACGGGTTTTTTATCAGCACGTTGTTCTAAGCTACGGTTTAACTGTGATAATGCCACTACGGGAACTTGTAATTCTTTAGCTAATGCTTTCAATGAACGAGAAATTTCAGCAATTTCTAATGTTCGATTTTCAGATAATGAAGGTACTCTCATTAACTGTAAGTAGTCAATCATGATCAGGCTTAAACCACCATGTTCACGATAAATTCGGCGAGCACGAGAACGTACTTCGGTTGGGGTTAATCCGGATGAATCATCGATATACATATTGCGCTTTTCAAGCAAGATACCCATGGTGCTTGAAATTCGCGCCCAATCTTCATCATCAAGTTGACCGGTACGAATTTTTGTCTGATCAACACGGGATAATGATGCCAACATACGCATCATAATTTGGTTACCTGGCATCTCTAAACTGAAGATAAGCACAGGTTTTTCTTCTGTCATCGCCGCATTTTCACATAAGTTCATGGCAAATGTCGTTTTACCCATAGAAGGACGTGCCGCGACAATAATTAAATCTGACTTTTGTAATCCCGCCGTTTTTTTATCGAGATCTTGATAACCACTTGAAACCCCGGTGACACCATCGTGAGGTTTTTGATAAAGCTGTTCTATTTTCTCAACGGTTTCTTCTAAAATAGTCTCAATCGCTTTAGGGCCTTCATCTTTATTAGCGCGAGTTTCAGCAATTTGGAATACTCTAGATTCAGCAAAATCGAGTAGATCTTCACTGGTACGTCCTTGAGGATCAAAACCTGCATCTGCAATCTCATTAGCAACTTTTATCATATCGCGAACAATAGCACGTTCTCTGACGATATCGGCATAAGCATTAATATTCGCCGCACTGGGCGTATTTTTAGAGAGTTCAGCTAAATAGGCAAAACCGCCAACATTATCTAATTGCGCATTTTGCTCAAGTGCTTCTGATAGTGTAATTAGGTCGATAGGTTTGCCCAGTTCGAGCAAACGCTGCATTTGCGAGAAGATAGTACGGTGAGGCCGGCTATAAAAATCTTCGGCGGTGACGCGTTCAGAGACATTATCCCAACGTTCATTATCTATCATCAGACCGCCTAACACGGACTGCTCTGCTTCCAGCGAATGGGGAGGTAGCTTTAATCCCTCCATTTGTCGGTCTTTAATATCAGACATCAGCTTGTCAGTGGTCTTATTTCTGGCCATAAATCCTGCATCAAATCGAAAAAGTGTCAGTACGCTCTAGTATACGCTAACCCAATTACCTGTGCCTTGTAGAAATAGCTATCCTTTGTCATTATCTCTAAAGGTCTTTAGAGCTCGCTTATTTAACCCCTCATCCTATAAAGGAGAAAGCAATGGCTAAACGTATTCAATTTGCAGCTCATGGCAGTGCGGATGTTCTTGAGCTAGCAACATTTACACCTGCATCGCTTGGTGATCACGAAGTTCAGGTTGCCAATAAGGCAATTGGTATTAACTATATTGATACTTATGTACGTAGTGGGTTATATCCTGTAAGCCAATTTCCAAGCGGATTAGGCACTGAAGCTGCGGGTATTATTATCAAAACAGGCGCTAAAGTGACGTCACTCAAAGAAGGAGACCGAGTTGTGTATGCGCAATCTCCGCTAGGGGCTTATAGCGATACGCATAATGTACCAGAAAATAAAGTGGCGCGTCTGCCTGATAATATCTCTTTTGAACAAGCTGCCGCCTCTTTTCTAAAAGGATTAACAGTTTATTATCTCTTCAATGAAACCTATAAATTACAAGCAGGTGAAACCTTTTTATTCCATGCAGCAGCGGGTGGTGTTGGCTTAATTGCAAGCCAATGGGCGAAAGCCATTGGTGCAAAAATGATAGGTACAGCAGGCAGTGATGCAAAGGTTGCTAGAGCAAAAGCCGCAGGTGCATGGGAAGTGATTAATTACCAAACAGAATCAATAGTTGAGCGTGTATTAGCGTTGACTAACAATCAAAAAGTGCCAGTTGTTTATGATTCTGTCGGTAAAGCGACTTGGTTAGATTCGTTAGACTGTTTGCAACACCGAGGTTTAATGGTGAGTTTTGGTAACGCATCAGGTGCAGTAACGGGAGTTGATTTAGGTATTCTCAATAAAAAAGGCTCTTTATACGTTACGCGACCTTCAATTTCGGGCTATATCACAACACGAGAAGAGTTAGATGCGGCAAGTGAAGCGTTATTTGCATTAATTGGAAGCGGCAAAATTGATGTCAGTGTGCCAGATAATCAGAAATTTGCGTTAACAGATGCAAAAGAAGCGCATCGTTATCTTGAAAGCCGACAATCTCAAGGGTCAAGCCTACTTATTCCTTAATGATTGTTTGTAAGATTTAAAACCTGTTTAAAATAAATTAGACAGGTTTTAAATATTTATTTTTTAATTATTTTTCAGTCACAAATCTAAGCGCATTTTCTAGGACTGTTAAATCAGCACCTTGCTTATGGGCATTTTCACTTAAATGACGACGCCATTGTCTTGCACCTGGAATACCTTGGAAAATACCTAACATGTGGCGAGTCACATGACCTAGATAAGTGCCTTGTGAAAGCTCTTTTTCAATATAGGGATACATGGCTCTTACGGCAGCAACGGCATCAGCAATAGGCAGTCGATCATCAAAAAGCGTATGATCCACATGAGCTAAAATAGATGGGTTTTGATAAGCTTCACGCCCAACCATAACACCATCCATATATTTTAAGTGCTCTTTCGCTTCCTCTAGTGACTTAATTCCGCCATTAATTGCCATAGTAAGGTGTGAAAAATCACGTTTTAATTGATAAACACGAGGATAGTCTAAAGGTGGTACTTCACGGTTTTCTTTCGGGCTTAAACCCGATAACCATGCTTTACGCGCATGAATAATAAAAGTATCACAGTTATTATCACGACTCACGGTATCAATAAAATCACATAAAAATTCGTAGCTATCTTGGTCATCGATACCAATACGCGTTTTTACTGTCACAGGAATATCAACCACATCACGCATGGCTTTCACACAATCTGCGACAAGTTGTGCATCTCCCATTAAACAAGCACCGAAACGCCCATTTTGTACGCGATCTGAAGGACAACCCACATTTAAATTAATTTCATCATAGCCACGCTCTTGTGCCAATTTTGCGCACTGTGCTAAAGCTTGAGGATCGCTTCCGCCTAACTGCAATGAAACAGGATGCTCTTCTTCACTGTATTTTAGATAGTCACCTTTACCATGAATAATGGCACCTGTTGTGACCATTTCGGTATAAAGCAGTGTATTTTTACTGAGTTGACGAAAGAAATAACGACAATGACGATCAGTCCAATCGAGCATCGGCGCAACAGAGAAGCGGTTCAAATTATATGTTTTTGAATAGCTATTAATATCATGATTTTCTGTTGTTTTATTGAGTTCTATATTTTCTGACATGCTGTAATTTTTTCGTCTATTTAGGCTGTGGTTATCTCTCATTTGATAAGGAGATAAAATGAGCGCGCATTATAGCATAGAGGATACAAAATATTTTATGGGGTAAATATAAGATCTTATGAATAACTATAAACGTTTTTGATATTCTAATGGCCATAATTTGACAAAATTGTCATAAAAACCTATTTATGATTAAAGAAGCTATTGTACAATAGATGAGCCTATTAGGCTTATATGAAAAGATGGAGAGATTATGATCAAGAAATTTGGATTTAAGAATTACTTTAGTTTCAAAGAAGGTGTAGAAATTAGTTTTGAATATGATGGAAATACACCTAAAAATGTGACTCAAGGTGGACATATTGGCACTGTTCTTGGTATTAAGGGAGCTAATGGTTCAGGTAAAACAAATATTTTGAAAGCGATATCATTTTTATTTTGTTTTGTAACGAGAAGAATGATAACAACAGAAACGAACTCAGCTGATAATAGTGAAGAAATAAAAATACCTATAGAACCATTCTTTTTTTCAACAGAAATAACAGAATTTTATATTGAATTAGAATTATCAGGTGTTATTTATTATTATGAATTAGATATTAGTTCATCAGGAATAAAAAGAGAGGGTTTTATTCGAAATAAAAATGAAGAGGGAAGTAAGGATGTTCTTTTTATTGAAAGAAATAATAATGAAATTATAAAATGTATTTCTGAGTATTCTGAATTAAAGAAAATAAAGTTAAAAGGGGATCAATCAATTATTAGTCTAGTATCTGATTTTAAATTTAATCATTCGATGAATGATTTAATAGTATTTCGGGATTTTTTTAATTCATTTATATTTAATGTAGGACATAATGGATTAAAAAAAGATATGGAAGAAAATATAAAATATATTAGATCATCATTTTATAAAAAAAATCCGGATGCGTTAAATTTTGTAAAAAACATTATCATGGAGAGTGATGATGGTATTAGTGATATTGTGATCGAAACGATTAAAAACAGCTCGGGGGATGATGTTGATTTTCCTGCATTTATACACGAAGTTAATCATAATAAGTTTAGCTTGCTCTATGCTGATGAATCGATGGGAACAAAAACACTTTATAATGAGTTATTTAAATATTGGCTTATTTTAAAAGATGGTGGTGTATTAATTGCCGATGAATTTGATATTCACCTGCATGCTATGATCTTACCAAAAATAATTAATTTATTTACTGACCTATCAATTAACTCTAAGAATTCACAACTTATTGTGACTGCGCACAATACAGAAATAATTGATGATTTAGGTCGTTATAGAACGATTTTAGTTAATAAAGAAAATAATGAAAGCTATTGTTATCGATTAGATGAAATACCTCTATTAAGAAACGATAGAGATATTTCTCCTTTTTATAAAAAAGGGCGTATTGGTGGCGTTCCTAATTTTAATAATAAAAATAGATATTAATATATAAAAGGATATTAATCTATATGGCTAAAAAAAGTTTTCGTGAAAATAAATTGGTGAAAAATTTTATTGATGAAATACCGCAGTGTACTATCGATAAGTCGGGTATTGAAAATAGGTGTAAGTTTAATTTTTCTTATTTTGATTCTGAACAAAAAGCAGGGCAAGATTTTGCTGACTGGAATAAGAATACTGGTATTTCTTCGCTTGAAAATTTAATGGAAAAATTAAAAGAATATACAAAAGAATCATTGCATTATTGGCAAAATCAGCGAATTGGTGGGGGTGGGCTTAAAATACTTGAATACTATAGTAACTTCCCTAGAAAAACCGATTTTAAGCACCCTATTTTTGTGCCAGAAGATGCGTATTGGGCAAGATTCCGATTAGGTAATAAAGTCCGTCTTATTGGTTTTGTGATTCATCCATCTACTTTTAATCATTTATCAGAAAAGAATAGATTACAATATGATACCAATACATTTTATATTGTATTTCTGGATAAGAATCATCTTTTTTATAAGATGGAAGATGAGTAGCCAGAAACAACCAAATAGGAAAACAGAATGCCAACTGAAAAAAAAGCATTACCTTATTTTAAATATCATCCAGAGCCAATAAAAACAGGGGCTTTTATTACTGGTGATACTACGGTATGTGACTGTTGTGGAAAAGAAACAGAGATCTACTATGAAGGGCCTTTTTTTAGCGTAGAGGACATCGAAGCGCTTTGTCCTTGGTGTATTGCTGATGGTTCTGCTAGTGAGAAATTTGAAGGGGATTTTCAAGATCTTTCTTCTGTTGAAGGAACTTCAACAGCCTACAACAGCAAAGGAGAATATTCAGGTTATCAATCAATTGTACCCAAAGAAAATCTTGAAGAACTTATTCGCAGAACGCCAGGATATCAGGGCTGGCAACAAGAACATTGGCTAACACACTGTAGTGATCTCTGTGCATTTGTTGGTTATGTTGGCTGGGAAGATATTGCTGATAAATTAGATGAATTTATTTCTCTCGAAGAGGATATAAGTGATATAGGGATAACAGTAGATGATTTACCAAATAAATTAACTAATGATGGATATTGCCAAGGTTATTTATTTAAATGTTGTTGCTGTGGAAAATTACGGCTACATATTGATTTTAGTTAATAAACTATATTTCAATAATATTGAGTCTGTTTTTATTAGATAGACTTAATAATTTTTTATAATATCTTTATTTATATTGTCACTATTAAAAATGGAAATAGTCAATGCTCGATATTTTACGCTATAAAGCGAGAAATAGTTAAGGAGTATTGAACGTGAATATTAAAAGAAAGATCCTTGTAAAAGTAAATAATATAAATAAATTAAATGATAATAATAAAAAATTATCACTCTTTTTTTATCATGGAAAGTATAAATCATTTTTATCCAACATTGCTTTGATTCCTGTTATTTCATCGCTCTCCCAAATGCCTCCTAAGCGTAATGAAAGGACGACTTTAATAAATTTTAATGATTTAAATAAATATTATTATCTGAATTTACCAAAACAGAATGAATATTCATTAGATGAAATATTAACAATATTAAAACGACATCCTGATATTGAATATGTGCAAGCAATACCAATACAACCTATCGAACCTCCTAATATTACGCCAGATTTTACTCAGTATCAGAAATATTTAAACCCACCAGAGAAAATAATTAATCTTAATAAGATTAATGGATTGGGAATATGGGATGCTTGGGAACAAAAAGCCTATGGACAAGGCGTACAGCTCGCAGATATTGAATGGGATTTCAATCTTTCTCATCATGATTTATCAACAGACAATATTACCTCATTATTACCTTTTAATAAAAAAACCAGTCAGGCTGATCATGGTACGGCTGTGGCAGGGTTAATTATGGGAAAAAAAGATGGTAAAGGGATCACTGGGTTAGCGTATAAATTAGATATGTTTTATGCCATTTCAGAATTAACCCATGGGCGTATTGAGGCTATTATTGCCAGTAAACGTATATTGCATGCAGGGGATATTGTTTTATATGAAATGCAGACAATTTGTGAACATCAGGCTTATGTTCCCGCAGACTATGAAATGCATATTTGGGAAGCAACACGCGCATTAACAGAGGCAGGCATTATTGTGATTATGGCCGCGGGTAATGGCGGTGTTGATTTAGATTTACCCGCATATGACAGTTACCGTCAGCGCCATGATAATTATTCAATACGGGTTGGGGCGGGTTCTCCTTACACTTTAAATCGGTTACCTTTTTCAACGCATGGAACACCGATTCATGTACAAGCTTGGGGAAAAGACGTTACAACGGCGGGTTATGGCGACCTTTTTCGAAGTGATGATAATCATACCTATACTGCTAATTTTAGTGGTACATCATCAGCTAGTGCTTTAGTCGCGGGTGCCGCCGCCGTGATCCAATCTTGGTATAAAGGTAATACAAACCGTGTATTAACACCGGTACAGATGCGTGATCTTTTAATTAGAACGGGAACTTTTCCACTGTCAAATGAAAAAATTGGTCCTTTACCTAATGTGAATAATGCGATTTTATATTTAAAGAAACAAATAAAATATAACTAGGATCCCCTTAATGTATAAACACCTGCTAAAAATGAGCAGGTGTTTTTTATAAGTATTATTTTCTTTTATGACAAAATTAAATGACTAGAAATATTTTTTTTTAATGTTTGCCAAAAATTCTCAGCGGTTTTATTTAACCGTGTATCCATACGATAGATATAAGCCTCTATCGGAATTGTTAATTCAGGTGTATTAAGGCGCACTAGTTTATTTTCTTTTAGCTCATCAACAATAGAATAAATAGGAAGCCAAGCAATACCATGTCCGTCTAATGTCATATTTTTTAATAATTCACTCATAGAAGACATAAAGAGTGTGCGTGTGGTTATTTCACCTACCTCACGTAAGCGTTTATTCACTAAACGCCCCATATAAGATGCGTCAGTATAATTAAGTAAAGGAACTTGAGGTTGGTTGATATCATACATTGCTTTACCTTCTGGGGTTGTTGCACAAACAGGATACATTTCTGACTCAAATATTTTTAAGCAACAGAACGGGGGTTGCATTAAATCTTCATCATAAAAAGAGATGATAAAATCACTACGACCTTCACGCAGTGCATTGACAACTTGTACCACATCAATCGCTTCAACATGATAAACAAATTCCTCACTACACTGAGAAAGAGAGTGGATTAATTTAGGAAGCAGGGTGAGTGATAATGAATGAGCGGCGGCAATATTAATGTTAGGAATGCTTAAAATATTATAGCCTGACAATTCACTAAGATTACATTCAAGCTGCTGTAATAAGCTACGAGCTTGTGAATGAAAGAGCTTACCTTCTTCTGTCAGTTGGAGTGGCAAGGTTGTTCTATCAAACAGTGCAACACCAATCGCAAACTCTAATGCTTGTATCCGACGACTAAAGGCAGGTTGTGAAATATTACGTTGTTCTGCTGCATGTGAAAAATGGCGACACGCCTCTAGCGTTAAAAAATCATAAAGCCATTTCGTTTCTATATTTTTCATCATTACACTTACCCCTTTATTTATTCTTAAAGATTTATTTCGCTATTTTGGTTTGATTTTTATATTTATCGTTAAATATTGGTTATAAAAATTACCTTATTATGTTTTTTCTTAATTCGTATTATGCATCGTGGTGTCATTTTAGTTATTAAGCAATGTTAAATTTAAATAATAATCTTAATAAAACAATAGGTGGTAGTCGTTATCTTATTGCTAACACTAACTTTTATATATTAAAGATAGCAATATTGATTTAATTCTTAATGCATAATCTGCATTGCGCCATACATACTTGCATTTCTCTTTTACACCAAAACACGTTTATATAATAAATATATTATTTTTATAGAAGTTATTAATAGTCAAATTTTTTATTTTCTTTTTAGAAAATGATTAATGATTTTTATCATGTCGTTTATAACGTAAGAGAGATTTGTTATGAAAGGATTAATTGGTGTTCTTGGCGGTATGGGGCCTGCGGCAACAGTAGATTTATTTAATAAATTTATTACCTTTACATCGGTAAACCGTGATCAAGAACATATTCCATTAATTATCTCTTCTATTCCTGATATTCCTGATAGGACTCAGGCATTAATGCAAGGTGGTGTATCGCCTCTACCTTTAATGCAAGACTACTTAAATTTACTAGAAAATGCAGGTGCTGAATGTATTATTATTCCTTGTAATACAGCGCATTATTGGTTTTCTGAATTAAAACAAAGTTGCCATGTGGAAATGCTTAGTATTATTGATTCCACAATGAAAGAAGTGCTTGATAGCGGGAAAGTGAATGTTGGATTACTTGCAACTAATGCGACGGTTTATATGGGGTTGTATCAACAAAGAATAGAAAGTGAAGGTTTGAATTGTATTACACCGAATAAAGAACAACAGCAAAAAGTAATGGAAAGTATTTATTTATTAAAATCAGGAGAAATAGAAAATGCTGAAAAATTAATGAAGGAAATTGCTCAATGCCTTTTTGAGCAAGGCGCTGAAGTGATTGTTTTAGGATGTACCGAAGTTCCTGTTATTTTAAAGAATGAAATTAAAAACAAGAAAAATAAATATATTGATTCAACCAGTGCATTAGTGAAGGCAACTATACATTGGTATCAAAAAAGATCCCATCAGTAAGTTCTAATGAATAATAAGCACATTACAGTCAATTTTAATTTATAAAAAGTAAGACAGACAATTTTAATCATATTTAAAAACTTTATTTATTAAATTAATCTAAATATCTACTGGAGCCAATTATGATTTGGTTAGAAATCCTCGTGGTATTAGGTGCCATATTCTTCGGAATTAGAATGGGAGGAATAGGTATCGGTTTATGTGGTGGGTTAGGGTTGGTTATTTTAACCGTCGGACTCGGTTTACCGATAGGCTCTCCCCCTGTTGATGTCATTTTAATTATTATGACTGTTGTTGTCGCAGCGTCTGCATTACAAGCATCGGGAGGAATGGATTATTTAGTTCGCCTTGCAGGTAAATTGATGCGCAAGAATCCTAAATACATCAATATTATTGCGCCAATGATCACATGGACAATGACAATCCTTGCAGGGACTGGATTTATTGTATTCTCGACATTGCCTGTTATTGCTGAAATAGCAAAAGATTCTGGTGTTCGTCCTTCTCGTACATTAGCGGGATCGGTTGTTGCTTCACAAGTCGCTATTTCTGGCTCACCGATTAGTGCAGCCATGGCCGCTATGTTAGCAATTATGGAATTCAATGGCGTATCCTTTATTACTGTTATGGCAGTATGCTTGCCGGCTTCTTTTGTTGCAGCCATGACGGCAGCTTTTATTGCGTCGCGCCAAGGTTGCGAATTAAAAGATGACGACGTTTATTTAGAGCGCTTAAAAGCCGGTTTAGTTAAAAAGTACGAAGAGAAAAAAAGTAATGACACCGTATGGTCTAAATTTTCTGTCGTGTTATTTCTATTTGCGACAGTTGCGGTGGTTATTCTTGCTGCTTTTCCTGCATTACGCCCAGGGTTTGATTTGGGTAAAACAATGGGAACACGAGATATCATTATCATTTGTATGTTAAGTGCGGCGTGCTTGATGGTTATTTTTTGTAAAACATCTCCCGATGCAATAGTTATGACGCCGACGTTCCGATCAGGTATGAGCTCGCTTGCTGTTATTTTAGGGATAGTGACGTTAGGTACAACTTTTGTTGATTTCCATTTAGAGGAAATTAAGGCGGTTGCGGGAGATATTTTAGCAGCTTATCCTATTTTGTTAGCTGCGGTTCTTTTCTTCACCTGTGCATTACTTTACTCACAAGGTGCAACAACACCTTTAATCATTCCATTAGCCATTGCACTTGATGTGCCTACATGGGCAATTCTGGCCTCTTTTGTTGCAGTTACAGGGGTCTTTGTATTGCCGACATATCCGACTTCACTTGCGGCAATTGAATTTGACTCAACAGGCTCAACACGAGTGGGTAAATATATTCTAAACCACCCCTTTATGTTGCCAGGATTAGGCGGAATTATTACCGGAGTACTATTTGGTTTTATCGTAGCTCCCATGATTGTTTAATTAATCAAAAGGGAAAAGCAATACAGTATAAATATTATTCATTTGAGAAAAAAGCGTTATTAAATAATGTTGTTTTTATACCCCTAGAATCAACTTATTGATAAAACGCGAGTTAAATTACCTGCCAGAGTAATAGAAAGTGTTGTTTAAAATAGTCTCCTCAATCATAACGGATTTATGATTGAGGATTTTTTGTATTACCATGTGTTTTTATAGAAAAAGGGGGCGATTAGACAATTTATAATGGGAAAATTATTTAATCATAAAATTAATAGATTTTTCATATTTATATAAATAAGTAGCATTTTGATTTTATTATCTTTTTGCTAGAAAACAAAAAAGGTCTAATTTATGAGGAAAAACGTAAATATGAATAGTTTTTCACTGTTTATGCGCCTTTTTGCTTTCAATTTCACGCCACTGCGTTTATCATTTTCCGCTTGTACTATACATACGGCGTCGCTGGTTTTGGGCTTCTGTGGAGCATAATGCTCCGGCAGCTCACACAGTCTTTTCCAGTGGCGGTTCTATCTGCATTATTCTTCGGGATAGAGTATTACCTTAAATGACTGAGAAAACATCTCTGACACCAGTTGTCGAATTAAAATCCTTAAGCAAAGGTTTCGACGGAAAACAAATTATTTCCCGCCTCGATCTGACTATCAACCATGGCGAATTTTTAACTATACTCGGCCCGTCAGGCTGTGGTAAGACGACGGTATTGCGCTTAATTGCGGGTTTAGAAGACGTTGATGATGGGCAAATTATCCTTGATGGACAGGATATTACGCATCTTCCTGCGGAACAACGTTTTGTAAATACGGTTTTTCAAAGTTACGCACTTTTTCCTCACATGACCGTTTTTGAAAACGTTGCGTTTGGTCTTCGTATGCAGAAAACACCTGCAGCAGAGATTAACACTCGCGTTGAAGAAGCCTTGCGCATGGTGCAACTTGAAGATTTCGCACAACGCCGCCCTGCACATCTTTCTGGTGGACAACAGCAACGTGTTGCGATCGCACGCGCAGTTGTGAATAAACCGAAAGTACTACTGCTTGATGAATCATTATCTGCTCTGGATTACAAATTACGTAAACAGATGCAAAATGAATTAAAAGCCCTACAACGTAAATTAGGAATAACTTTTATTTTCGTTACGCACGATCAAGAAGAGGCACTGACTATGTCAGACCGGATCGTGGTGATGCGTGAAGGCTGTATTGAGCAAGATGGAACACCGCGTGAAATTTATGAAGAGCCAACAAATCTGTTTGTTGCGCAGTTCATAGGCGAAATTAATATTTTTGATGCTCGTGTTCTTCATCGTATTGATGAAACGCGTATTCGTGCTGATGTTGAAGGTCATGAATGTGATATTTATACCACATTACCTGTGACACAAAATCAGCAACTCAAAGTATTGCTTCGACCTGAAGATCTTCGAGTTGAAGAAATTCACGATCTTGAAAACCTACCTGGGTTAATCGGTTATGTTCGTGAACGTAACTACAAAGGTATGACGCTAGATTCTGTTGTTGAAATGGAAAACGGCAAAATGGTGATGGTGAGTGAATTCTTTAATGAAGATGATCCTGACGTTGATCACTCATTAGACCAAAAAATTGCAGTGACTTGGGTTGAAAGCTGGGAGGTTGTGCTGGCAGATGAAGAAAACACGTAAACTATTTCAAAACATCGTAATTACCGGTGTTGTGGGTTGGTTGATGGTGTTCGTCTTCCTGCCGAATATCATGATCATTGCGACCAGTTTTCTAACGCGTGATGATGCCAATCTTGTCGAAATGACTTTTACACTCGATAACTACTATCGCTTATTTGATCCTATGTATGCAGAAGTATTACTGCATTCAATCAATATGGCGGTGGTAGCAACATTAGCTTGTTTATTATTAGGTTATCCTTTTGCTTATTTTCTTGCAAAAATGCCTAGGAAAATACAGCCATTAATGTTGTTTTTATTGATTGTGCCTTTTTGGACAAACTCACTTATTCGTATTTATGGATTAAAAATATTCTTAAGCACGAAAGGATATTTTAACGAATTCCTGCTGTGGATAGGACTTATTGATAAACCACTTAGGATCATTTATACCCCAGAAGCCGTTGTGCTGGGACTGGTTTATATTTTATTACCTTTTATGGTATTACCGTTATATTCCAGTATTGAAAAGCTAGATAAACCTTGCTTAGAAGCTGCGCGTGATTTGGGTGCTAATAAATTTCAAACCTTTATTCGTATTATTATTCCCTTAACCATGCCGGGCATTATTGCGGGTTGTTTACTCGTGATGTTACCTGCCATGGGCTTATTTTTTGTCGCCGATTTAATGGGAGGGGCGAAAAACTTATTAATTGGTAATGTAATAAAAAGCCAATTCTTAAATATTCGCGATTGGCCTTTTGGTGCGGCAACCAGTATTTGCTTAACACTGGTAATGGGATTAATGCTGTTTGTGTATTATCGAGCCGTGAAGCTACTGCATAAGAAGGTAGAAATAGAATGATAGGACGGTTATTGCGTGGTGGATTTATGTCCATTATTTACGCGTATCTTTACATCCCAATCATCATTCTGATAGTTAACTCATTTAACTCATCACGTTTCGGGATTAATTGGAAAGGATTTACCACAGATTGGTACGCCATTTTATTTAACAATGACAGCCTGCTTCAAGCCGCAGGACATTCATTAACAATGGCGGTCACTTCTGCGACATTTGCCACCTTAATTGGGACGTTAGCCGCAGTTGCGCTTTATCGCTATCGCTTTCGGGGTAAAAAATTTGTCGGGGGGATGTTGTTTGTGGTGATGATGTCACCTGATATTGTTATGGCGATTTCGTTACTTGTGCTGTTTATGATATTGGGGGTTTCACTAGGATTTTGGTCACTTCTATTTTCACATATTACATTTTGTCTGCCATTTGTTGTGGTGACGGTGTATTCACGATTAAGTGGATTTGATGTCAAAATGTTAGAAGCTGCAAAAGATTTAGGGGCAGGTGAATTTACTATTTTACGTAAGATCATTATGCCATTAGCCATGCCAGCAGTGGCGTCAGGTTGGTTATTAAGCTTTACGTTATCGATGGATGACGTGGTCGTTTCTTCCTTTGTAACAGGCCCTAGTTATGAAATTTTACCGCTAAAAATTTATTCAATGGTAAAAGTTGGGGTATCGCCAGAGGTAAATGCGCTTGCAACCATCCTTTTAGGTCTATCCTTAGTTTTAGTGTTAATCAGTCAGTTGATCTTAAGAGACCGAACTGGCAAAGCGGAATGATATGTATTAGTGCGAGTTTCTCGTACTTATTGGGGTCTTAATGACCAATCTGTTGGAGGTAGGCTCACTGCCTATTTGATATTAACGCCTTAACCACTGAAGGAAACACAAATGAAAAAGTGGTCCTCAGTACTTGCTGCTAGTGTAATGGCATTAAGTATTGGTACAGCATCGGCTGATGATGATAAGACATTATATTTCTACAACTGGACGGAGTATGTACCGCCTGGTTTGCTTGAACAGTTTACGAAAGAAACTGGGATTAAGGTGATTTATTCCACCTATGAATCTAATGAAAGCATGTATACCAAGTTAAAGACCTATAAAGAAGGTGCTTATGATTTGGTGGTTCCTTCTACTTATTTTATTTCTAAAATGAGCCATGAAGGAATGCTACAAAAAATCGACAAATCAAAATTAACGCATTTTGATAATCTCGATCCTAGCTTATTACATAAACCGTTTGATCCAGAAAATGACTACTCCATTCCTTATATTTGGGGGGCGACTGCTATTGGGATCAATAGCGATGAAGTGGATGTCACTCGCATTACTTCATGGGCGGATTTATGGAAACCAGAATATAAAGATAGCCTATTATTAACGGATGATGCTCGTGAAGTTTTCCAAGTGGCATTATTAAAATTAGGTTATTCAGGCAATACGACCGATCCTAAACAGATCGAAGAAGCTTATAAAGAGCTACAAAAGCTAATGCCAAACGTATTGGCCTTCAATTCCGACAATCCAGCCAACCCTTATATGCAAGGGGAAGTTAATTTAGGGATGATTTGGAATGGCTCGGCCTTTATTGCTCGTGATGCAGGTGCGCCGATTGAAATGGTGTGGCCAAAAGAGGGCGGAATTTTTTGGATGGATAGCTTAGCGATCCCTGCCAATGCCAAGAATGTTGAAGGTGCTCATAAACTGATCAACTTCTTATTGCGTCCAGAAATCGCGGCTAAAGTGGCTGAAAATATTGGTTACCCAACACCAAATCTCGCGGCACAAAAATTATTGCCAAACACCATTACAAAAGATAGTTCTCTTTATCCAAGTGAAGAGATCATTAATAAAGGTGAATGGCAAAATGATGTCGGTGATGCGACCGTGTTATATGAAAGCTATTACCAAAAACTAAAAGCAGGGCGCTAATGACCTCCTCGTTTTACGCTAAAGCCACCTTTTAAGGTGGCTTTTTTAATAGTGAAAAAGGTCATTTACTTTGTGAAGACAAAAAATGAGTATTTATTTTTATTGATAAGTTGAATTTATTTTTTGAAAGCGTAAAGGTAATGAAAACTTTTTATGAGTGAGTTAATAAACTTAATTGAAGGCGCAAAATGATATCTAGCTCAGCAAAAGGGACGTTATATGGCATTGTTGCTATTTTTCTTTGGAGCACCATTGTTGGATTAATTCGTAATATTAGTGAATATTTTGGTGCGGTGGGTGGTGCCGCTTTGATTTATACCACGGGTACACTGTTCCTTATTTTGATTTTAGGCATACCTAAACTCTCCCTTTTTCCTAAACGTTATCTTTTTTGGGGAGCACTCTTATTTGTTACTTATGAGGTGTGTTTATCTCTGGCATTAGGGTTCGCAACAGATAGAGCACAAGCAATAGAGTTAGGAATGGTAAATTATCTGTGGCCAAGTTTCACGTTAGCACTTGCCGTAATACTCAATAAACAGCGATTCTCTATTTTATTGATTATCGGGTTATTATGCGCATTCAGTGGATTAATTTGGGTTGTCAGTGGTGATAACCCTCTGACAATTGACGGCTTATGGCAAAATATCCAAAGCAACCCATTAAGTTATATATTGGCGTTTTCAGGTGCCATTTTATGGGCGTTTTATAGCAATTTAACTCGTCTTATGTCTGGCGGGAATAACGGCATTGTGCCTTTCTTTTTATTAACGTCACTTGCGTTATGGGGGCAATACCTATTTTCAACGCCAGTTGAATGGATTATTAATACAAAAAGTATCACGCTTTTGTTAATCACGGGGGCTGCTATTGGGCTTGCTAATGCAGCATGGACAATGGGAATGATCAGGGGGAATGTTACATTACTGGCAACACTCTCTTATTTTACACCTGTAATTTCAACCGCCTTTTCATCAATATTATTATCAACCGCACTCTCTTTTTCATTTTGGCAAGGCGTCATGATGGTGACGGGTGGTTCTTTAATTTGCTGGTTAGCAACTCGTCAAAAAAAGATAAAAGTACTCAAAACGATAAAATAGAGAGAAAGCAAGATCCTTAACTCAAATATCACAGTGAAAAGCGGCGTTTTGCATTATTGGCGGTATGGTACTTTGGTCGTATTAATCTAAGTTGAAATTTTTTCACTATACGACAGAGACGATATGCGCTTATTTATATGACTTATATACTAAGAATGCTTACTTTGATTTAAGTTATTTAAAATATAAGTAATACGATAAGAACAAATGCAACAAAAAGGGATTGCTATGAAACTTGAGACACTTTCTGTTCACGCCGGTTATTCACCTGATCCAACGACAAAAGCGGTCGCTGTACCTATTTACCAAACCACATCTTACGCATTTGATGATACGCAACATGGTGCTGACCTCTTCGACTTAAAAGTTCCCGGAAATATCTATACTCGAATAATGAACCCAACCAATGACGTATTAGAAAAACGGGTTGCGGCATTAGAAGGTGGAATTGCGGCTGTTGCAGTGGCATCGGGCATGGCTGCGATTACTTACGCGATCCAAACCATTGCACAAGTGGGTGATAATATTGTTTCTGTCGCTAAGCTTTATGGTGGGACTTATAACTTAATGGCGCACACTTTTCCTCGTATTGGTATTGAAGCGCGCTTTGCTCCTCATGATGATATTGCTGCTCTTGAAGCATTAATTGATGATAAAACCAAAGCAGTATTTTGTGAAACTATCACCAATCCAAGTGGAAATATTATCGATATTCAAGCATTGGCCGATGTCGCTCATCGTCATGGTGTACCTTTAATTGTGGATAATACGGTGGCAACACCTTATTTATGCCGCCCCTTTGAACATGGTGCCGACATTATTATTCACTCTTTAACTAAATACATTGGTGGTCATGGTAATTCTATCGGGGGCATTGTTGTTGATTCAGGTACATTCCCTTGGGCTGAGCATAAAGATCGTTTTGAAATATTGAATACACCTGATGTTTCTTATCACGGGGTAAATTATGTCGAGCATTTTGGTGCTGCTGCCTATATTGCCCGTTGTCGTGTTGCACCTTTGCGTGGAACTGGTGCAGCGCTGTCGCCTTTTAATGCCTTCTTGATCCTACAAGGTTTAGAAACGCTGGCACTGCGTATGGATCGTCATACTGAAAATGCACAGAAAGTAGCAGAGTATCTGCAAAATCATCCTCAAGTTGCATGGGTAAAATATGCAGGCTTAAGCAATCATCCTGAACATGATTTAGCAGTACGTTATATGTCAGGTAAACCTGCGGGTATTCTCTCTTTTGGGATAAAAGGTGGCGCTGAAGCGGGTGCTAAATTTATCGATGCATTGCAATTGATTGTTCGTCTTGTGAATATTGGTGATGCTAAATCATTAGCATGTCATCCAGCATCAACCACGCATCGCCAACTTAATGATGAAGAATTAGAACGTGCCGGTGTTTCACGGGACTTAATTCGTTTATCTATTGGTATTGAGCATATTGACGATATTCTTGCAGATTTAGAGCAGGCATTAAAAGCCAGTATTTAATTAAAGTTATCAAATGATAAAATTAAAACCTTCTTTATTTAAAGGAGGTTTTTTATATTCAATTTTTTAATTCTATTTTTATCAAATTTATTATTTCAAATAAAATAATAAATTTCCAAATCTAATTTTGACGAAAATCAAACTCAACTTATCTCAAATTTTTAAATCTATTATTCAGATCAATTCTATAAAATAATTTTATTTTTTAAATTAAATTTAATTCAAAATAAAGGAATGTGAAGTCAACTCCATTATTTATATATAATAAGCCTCAGTCGAAATCAGATTGATTTCGATCAATAAGGAACATACCGACTGGTCGGTATCATCCTATGCATGAATACAACTGCGCATCACCGAAAAAAAGACCCTATCCGAGTTCAAGAGCAATTATTGGAAGCGGCAAGCATTATTGTGGCTAATGAAGGAATAGCCTCTCTTTCTTTAAATGCCGTGGCAAAAGAAGCGGGTGTAAGTAAAGGTGGGCTACTTCATCATTTCCCCGGAAAATTAGAATTAGTGCATGCAGTATTTAAACGGCTATTAGGTATTATGGATAGTCGAATTGCAGTTATTATGGAAAATGATCCTATTGCCGCGGGACGTTTTTCTCGCGCATATTTAACTTATATTTCTGATTTAAAACAGTCAGACGAAAGTCGCCAATTAGCCATACTGTCTTTAGCAATGCCAAACGAGCCTATTATGCGTCAATGCTGGCGAGATTGGATGTTAGATCATTTAGCCAAAGGCGATAAATTAGATAATAGCTATTTAGGTACATTAATTCGTTATGCCGCAGATGGTCTTTGGTTATCTGAATTAACAGAAGGCCCTACGATTTCACAAGAAGAGCGTAGCGCATTAGTTGAAAGATTATCTGAAATGACATTTGACTATATGGCAAACACAGCAAATCAGTAATTTTAATCAGGATGAATGAGGGCACAATGAAATACAAAATAAATGCCTTAATTTATTACGACGCAACGGATGGCGCAATATCATTAGAAAAAGAGAGTGTTGATACTCATCTTTCTATTACTGCCAATGCGTTACTCTTTTATTTTATTCAACATCCCGGTGTTGTTAATCGTGATGAAGTCTTAAAACGTGTTTGGGATGATAATGGGCTAGTATCATCAAACAGTAATTTAAACCAATATTTGAGTTTATTACGAAAAACATTTCGCCATTATGGTATTGAAAATATCATTGTTACGATTGCGAAAGGACGATTAGAGTTTAATCCGGATATTTCAATTGAACTCATTGATGATTCAACGCTATTACCTTCAATTCAAACCAATGAAGACGCATCTATTTTAGTTAAAGATGAACATCAAATAGCGGTTGAAACCACGACGCCTTTATCTCTAACGCAAACTCAAATGCCTTTAGAGTCTACGCAAGAAGATGCGTCGCAACAAAAACAAAAGCCAGAGATTTGTTGGTATTTAGCCAGCATCGGTTTTTTATTAGGTGCGATATTTCTTTCTGCGATCATCTTTTTTAATCACTATCAATCAAAGCCAATTTCACTGACACCATTAACACATAATGACTGTGAGTTACTTTCTAATGAAGCGATGATTAATTCTGCAGTAAGTGATAATTATGTTCGTAATTTTGACGCTGTAAGAAAAAAGCTTAATTTACAGTGTGTGAAAGGTGAGCGATTTGTTTTCTTTTATGGTGATAAATTACAAACAAATGGATTGGGGCGAGTATTTTTAGCGCACTGTGCTAAGAACGAAGATAATCCATTTAGTTATTGTGACAATTACTTTTACTATTCTTGGAAATACTAATGAAAATCTCAGGGAAACTTTTATGTTTTTTATCGGCCCTGATTTTTATCTTGGTCGCCACTTATGCAGCTACAAGATTACTTACTATCAAAAATGAAGGTGTGATGGTTTGCTCAACCAAAGGTATTATGCGTTTTGAGAATATGGAAGATGAAAATGTAAATAGCAATATTCATTTTTCATTTGGTGCTAATGGTAAAGGGTCGATTGTTGTTGAAGGCTATACCACCTCAAAAGCAGGGTGGTTATATTTACAACGCTATGTGAAATTTAATTATACAACCAAACGTGTTTCACCTACTGAACGTCACTATTTTGTTAGTCAGTGGGAATCAAGTGCCTCATCAATTGATGAATCTCCAGATGTTATTTTTGACTATTTTATGCGTGAAATGTCAGACAGCCATGACGGACTCTTTATTAATGCGCAAAAGCTTAATGAGAAAACATTGTTATTAAGCTCACTCAATTCCCCCCTCTATATTTGTACTTTAAAACCAGGTAGTAAATTCGATTAACTGTCCTGATTATCTGATCTTGTTTTTATAAGGTGGTACGTCTGCTTCCACCTTTTTCATTATCTTAAGACCTAATTGATTACACTCAATTCCTTTTGCTTATTCTTATTGTCATTGTGTTATTACTCTCTCTTTTACCCTCCTTTGTTGTATAGACTGAAAACTTTCCTTAAATAAGCATAAACGCTCAGCCGTCGATTTGTGCCTTTCCAGTAAATGATACTTCTCCCGCTTTATTATTCGCGTAGGCCTCATGTATAGGTGTTAGATAAAGCGTGATTTTTTTCACTTTTTTATACCTGTTGTAAGGAGGTAGAGTAAATAAATACGTTATCAATAAAAAAATAGCACAATTTGTATATAGACTTGATTTAGACTTTTTCAATTATTGATCTCACGTTGAATTATCAGTGATATTCCGCACATCTTTCCCATCGATACATACTGGCTTTTTGCACCTTTTCAACATCCTTCTAACAAAGTTAATTCGCCTATTTTCTAATCTATTTTTTGTGGAAATTGATAAATTTATAACGATGAAAAAAGTAAATAAACAGCATGGTTAAATAAATAGAGCGATAAAAAACACTAAATATCAGAATTAAATTCTATATATATCACTATCATGGATTTATATTTTGTTTTGTTTTTTGCGCGTTATAGTGATTTTGAAACCAACGTCTGCGTTTAAAAAATCACCACGCAGACACAATGGGCAAACGTAAACCGTTAAACGGCTTCTCGGAGGAAATGAAAATGGGTGATGCATTAGGTCTGATCGAAACCAAAGGTCTGGTGGCATGTATTGAAGCCGCTGACGCTATGTGTAAAGCCGCGAACGTTGAACTTATTGGCTATGAGAATGTGGGTTCAGGTCTCGTGACTGCGATGGTGAAAGGCGACGTAGGCGCAGTGAAAGCTGCAGTGGATTCAGGTGTGGAGTCAGCACAACGCGTGGGTGAAGTTGTTACATCGCTCGTGATTGCTCGTCCTCACAATGACATCAACAAGATTGTTATCAAACACAAGGCATAGTTTTTGCCTTAGGAGAACGTATGGGTGATGCATTAGGACTTATTGAAACTCAAGGGCTGGTGGCTTGTATTGAAGCGGCAGACGCGATGTGTAAAGCGGCAAATGTTGAGTTGATCGGCTACGAAAATGTGGGGTCTGGTTTAGTGACCGCCATGGTGAAAGGTGATGTCGGTGCTGTTAAAGCTGCTGTGGAATCTGGCTTAGAAGCGGCTCAACGTGTTGGTACTGTCGTGACTTCATTAGTTATCGCTCGTCCACATAACGATATTCAAAAAATCGTTGCCCAGTACAAAGTGACTGAATAACGAAGGAAATAAATATGAAAGAAGCACTAGGTCTAGTTGAAACCAAAGGTCTTGTCGCTTGCATTGAAGCTGCTGATGCAATGTGCAAAGCAGCCAATGTAGAACTGATTGGTTATGAAAATGTCGGTTCTGGTTTAGTGACAGCCATGGTGAAAGGCGATGTCGGTGCAGTGAATGCAGCGGTTGAGTCGGGTGTTGAAGCAGCAAAACGTATCGGCACCGTCGTGACTTCTCGTGTTATTGCAAGACCGCATAACGATATCGAGAAAATCGCCCAACAGCATAAAGCCTAATTATTTAGGCGCGCTGTAAAGCAAAGAAATAAGTTATTCAGCTAAATTTTTTAACTCCTGTATGGGGGAAGACATGGTTGCATTAGATAAAGATTTGCAATCCAGACAACTGGCTCGTGAGCTAGTTTGTAACGCGAAAAATGCACAACTTGTTTATGCTAAATTTTCGCAGGAAAAAATCGACAGTATTGTAAAACACATTGCATTTGAAGCCGCTCGTCATGCCGAGGAGCTGGCAAAAATGGCAAACGAAGAGACAGGCTTTGGTAAGTGGGAAGACAAAGTTCTGAAAAATACCTTCGCGTCATTGCGTGTGTACGAACATATGAAAGACATGAAGACCGTTGGCATTATCAATGACGATAAAGTGAAAAAAGTCATGGATGTTGGCGTGCCTTTAGGTGTTATCACGGCGTTAGTCCCTTCAACTAACCCAACCTCAACCATTATCTATAAAACCCTAATTGCACTGAAAGCGGGTAATGCAATTATTTTCTCTCCGCATCCCAATGCAAAACAGTGCAGTTTCCGTGCGTTAGAAATTGTTAAAAAAGCGGCTTTAGAGGCTGGAGCACCCGCAGGTATTGTTGATGGTGTGACATTACTGACACTGGAAGCAACAAAAGAATTAATGCACAGCAAAGATGTGTCATTAATTTTAGCGACTGGTGGCGAAGGTATGGTGCGTGCTGCTTATGCATCAGGTACGCCAACCATCAGTGGTGGCCCAGGTAATGGCCCTGCCTTTATTGAACGCAGTGCAGATATCAAAAAAGCAGTGAGCGATATCATCACCAGTAAAACATTCGACAATGGGGTTATCTGTGCATCAGAGCAATCCATTATCGTTGAACGTTGCATTTATAACGAAGTTCACCGTGAGCTATTAGCGCAAGGTGCTTACTTTATGAATGACGAAGAAGCAACCAAAGTGGCTTCAATGTTACTGCGTGCTAACGGCACAATTAACCCCGCTGTAGTGGGTAAAGATGCGATTTATTTAAGTCAGCGTGCAGGTTTTAGTGTGCCAGCAAATACGCGTGTATTAATCGCATTACAAGATACCGTTTCACCGAAAAATCCGTATTCACGTGAAAAATTATGCCCAATCTTAGGAATGTATATCGAAGAAGATTGGAAATCAGCGTGCGATCGCGTGGTGCAATTACTGACTAACGAAGGCTTAGGTCACACTTTAGTTATTCATACTCAAAATGAAGATGTTATCCGTCAGTTCTCTTTAGAAAAACCGGTTAACCGTATTTTGATTAATACTCCTGCGGCATTAGGCGGTATTGGTGCAACCACTAATATCACACCTGCGTTAACGTTAGGTTGTGGTGCGGTAGGTGGCGGTTCTAGCTCTGACAACGTAGGCCCAATGAATTTACTGAATATTCGTAAAGTAGGTTATGGCGTACGTACCGTTGAAGAGTTGAAACAACCTTGTCCTTTAGCACAAGAAGCGGCTCAACCTGCTGTTTCTGCTTGCTCTGTTTCTAGTGCAAATCACCAGACCAGCATTCTTGATGATGATCGTTTTCGTTCACCTTCTTTAACGCCTGTTCATGCTGAATGTGCAACTGCACAACGTCAAACTCAAGGTGATGATCGCTTCGGAGCGTCTCCTTATGCAACGACGGTAAGTGCTTGTGCGCAACAAGTGATTGAACAAGGTGATATTACCGAAGAAAACGTGGAACGCATTATCAAGGAAGTTCTCGGACGTCTGAGTAAATAACTCATTGATATAAGGCGATATAAACCATGATCCTCGCAAAGGTAATCGGACACGTAGTCGCGACACAAAAAAGCCCAGAACTGAAAGGGAGCAATTTATTAATGATTGCCACTTTAGATGATGAGCTTAAGCCACTGAAAAACAAAACATATGTTGCAGTGGACAGTGTCGGTGCAGGTATCAACGATGTTGTGTTGGCTGAAGAATACTTCGCACTGAACAAAGATCGTTATAAAGCGATGTCAGTGGTTGCCATTGTTGAGAAGGTTTATCGAGACAGCAAGGAGTAATAACGACATGAGTGAGTTTCTGATAAAACCCAAAATTCAGTTTGGCACCAATGCACTGGATTTTCTCTCTGGGTTAACTGCCCGCCGCGCATTTGTGGTGACAGATAAAGCAATGGTGAAGTTTGGCTTTGCAAATAAAGTTACCAACAAGTTATTGCAACAGGGTATCGAGTTCCAAGTTTACGATGATGTTGCGTCAGATCCTGATATTTCAGCCATTGTCAGTGGTATGAAAATCATGGATGCCCATTATCCAGATTTGGTTATCGCACTCGGTGGTGGGTCGGTGATAGATGCCGCGAAAGCCGTTATGTACTCCCTCTGGCATACCCGTAAAGAGAGTAACAGAACAAAACCGCAATTTATTGCGATCCCAACCACCAGTGGCACAGGTTCGGAAGTGACCTCTTTTTCTGTGATTAAGTCACACAGTGAAAAACTGGTTTTGGTTGATGAATTTATGTTGCCTGATGTTGCCATTCTCGATCCTGAGTTGGTGAAATCAGTACCACCCGCAATTACAGCTGATACGGGAATGGATGTGCTTTGCCATGCACTAGAAGCGTATGTTTCTAAAGCTGCGTCTGATTTTTCTGATGCGATGGCAGAGAAAGCCGTCAAGTTAGTATTTGGTCATTTGATTGATTGCCATCATCAAGGAGACAACTTACTGGCTCGTGAAAAAATGCATAACGCATCGTGTATTGCAGGGATGGCTTTTACTAACGCTTCTTTGGGAATTACTCACAGTCTTGCCCACGCATTAGGTGGTGTCTTCCATGTTCCTCACGGTCGTGCAAATGCGTTATTGATGACACATGTTGTCGCCTTTAATGCCAATCTTCATGGTGATTGTAATAGTGAAGCAGCAAAACGTTACGCCTATCTTGCTCAAAGCTTAGGACTTCCAGCTAACACTGTAAGAGAAGGGGTAACCAGTTTAATCGTCGCCATTAATGTATTGAAAGATGAAATGGGTATGCCGAAGAGTATTCGCGATACCGGTGTCAGTGAAGCGGACTTTTATGCCCGTTTAACGGAAATGGTCGGACAGGCTTTACGAGATAGCTGTACGCCGACAAATCCACGTGACGTGAACACACACCAATTAGAAACATTGTATCGTCAGGCATTTGCCGGTGTATCACACAGTTAATGCTCAACCGAATAAATACCGATTAGGTCAAGTAAAGAACATCAGGAGAGCCTCACATGGCCAAATATTCTTTGACGCCACGCGTAAAAATGCTGGCAGAACGTTTAGTTTCACGCAATAGCTCAATCATTACAGAGCGTGCGACCATTTTTGATTCTTTAGACAACAGTATTGCAGGCGTTCCTCAAGCGATTAAACCCGCACAACGTTTTTATGAGTTTATCCGCCATTTTCCAAGCCATATCGCACAAGATGAGCTGATTATTGGTAGTCAATCATCAACGCTACGCGGCGCCATTTTCCATACTGAAGAAGAAGTGCGCAGTGACTCTATTTATCGTTTCTTAAGCATTAATAACAGTGTTGCATCACCAGATTATATGCTGGTG
The DNA here is from genome assembly GCF_014897315.1 of Proteus sp. FME41. GTDB lineage: Bacteria > Pseudomonadota > Gammaproteobacteria > Enterobacterales > Enterobacteriaceae > Proteus. Next base: position 63,380 of record NZ_JABUYL010000006.1, read on the forward strand.
GTTAATCAAGGTTTCTTGGCGATTAAAGCACAACTTGAAGACAGAATTAGAAGCATTGGGAGTGCCGTAAATCGTAGCAGTATGGATGAGGCGAACTTCTGTAAATCGGCTATTTATGCATGTGATGCTGCCCTCTATTTTGCGCAAATTCTATCGGCAAAAGCAGAAAACTTGGCTGCAATGGAAAGTAATCCATACCGTAAAGCGGAATTATTAGATAACGCGGCAACATTACGTAAAGTACCTGCAAAACCCGCAGAAACGTTTAAAGAAGCCGTCCAAGTTTTCTATTTACTGCAATTAATCGTACATCTGGAAAATGGTAGCTATGCTATTAATCCAATGGGATTTGATAAAGCGCTTTATCCATTCTATCAACGTGATATTGACCAAGGTCGCTTAACACAGGCGCAAGCGTATGAAATTGTTGAAAGTGTATGGCTAAAATTAGCTGAGCTTTCAGAAGTGCGTGCAACTAAAGAAGTTGATGGTTACCCCATGTTTGATGCAATGACTCAGGGTGTTGATATCAACGATCCGCGTGTCAGCATTAACGAATTATCAGAAATGTTGCTGTCAGCACGTACTAATTTGTCAACATTGCACAGTTCACTGCAAGTCCGTTTATACAACGGTCAAATGAATTCACAACCTCAATACGCAGCGCCTTCAGCACACGTTGTTTCACCAACCGCAGAGACGGGTGAATTTAACGTGATGGAAGGTTTAACGCCTCGATTACAACGTTTACGTAACCGTTATTTAGAAGCACGCCCGAGTGTCTCTATTTACAGAGCATTAGCATTCACTGAAATTGTGCGTAATAACCCAGGTTTACCGCCTATTTTACTGCGTGCTAAAGCCTTCCGTTGTGCGTGTGAAACCGCCCCTATCTTAATTCAAGATGAAGAATTAATTGTGGGTCATCCTTGTGGAAAACCGCGGGCTGGTGCGTTCTCTCCTGATATCGCATGGCGTTGGGTTCGTGATGAACTGGATACCATGAGCACACGTCCACAAGATCCTTTTGTTATCTCTGAAGAAGATAAAAAAGTAATCCGTGAGGAGTTAGTTCCTTTCTGGGAAGGTCGTTCTCTGGATGAAATCTGCGAAGCACAATATCGCGAAGCAGGTGTGTGGGAATTCAGTGGTGAAACCTTTGTCAGTGACCTTTCCTATCACCAAATCAATGGTGGTGGTGATACTTGCCCTGGTTATGACGTGCTGTTATTTACTAAAGGTATGAACGGCATTAAAGCGGATGCTCAAGCTAAACTCGCTGAGCTAAGCATGGAAAATCCGGCTGATATTGACCGTATCTATTTTTATAAAGCATCGATTGAAAGCTGTGAAGGTGTGATTGCTTATGGTCGCCGTATTGCTGAACATGCGCGTGAATTAGCCTCTAAAGAAAGCAATCCTCAACGTCGTGAAGAGCTACTGACTATTGCCCAAGTCAATGAAAATGTACCTGCTAATCCACCTAAAACACTGCAAGAAGCGCTGCAAAGTATTTGGACAGTAGAGTCACTGTTTGAAGTTGAAGAGAACCAAACTGGCCTTTCTTTAGGTCGTTTAGACCAATATTGCTTCCCAATGTATGAAAACGACATCAAAACGGGGGTATTAACCCGCGAACAAGCACTGGAAATGATGCAAGCCTTTATCATTAAATGTGCTGAATTAATGTGGATGTCGAGTGAACTAGGGGCGAAGTATTTTGCAGGGTATCAACCGTTTATCAACTTAACGGTTGGAGGGCAAAAACGCTCAGGCGGTGATGCGTGTAACGACTTAACTTACCTCATTATGGATGCTGTGCGCTTTGTGAAAGTGTATCAACCTTCACTTGCCTGTCGTATTCATAACCAATCATCACCGCAGTATATGGAAAAAATTGTTGATGTCGTAAAAGCCGGTATGGGCTTCCCTGCGTGTCACTTCGATGATTCTCATATCAAGATGATGTTACGTAAAGGTTTTGATTTTGAAGATGCCCGTGATTACTGTTTGATGGGCTGTGTTGAACCACAAAAATCAGGTCGTATTTATCAATGGACATCAACAGGTTATACCCAATGGCCTATTGCGATTGAGTTTGTATTAAACCGTGGTCGTATGGTGCTGTTTGATAGCTACCAAGGTTTAGATACCGGTGATTTACGTGATTTACGGACTTATGAAGATTTCGACCGTGCGGTAAAAGAGCAAGTGGCACACATTGTTCGCTTATCGGCAATCGGTACTGTGATAAGCCAACGTGTTCACCGTGATGTTGCACCCAAACCATTAATGTCGCTGTTGGTTGAAGGCTGTATGGAACAAGGTAAAGACGTTACTGCTGGTGGGGCAATGGTCAATCATGGTCCAGGTCTGATTTTCTCTGGATTAGCAACTTATGTCGATTCAATGGCGGCTATTCGTAAATTAGTTTATGAAGATAAAAAATACACCTTAGAGCAAATCCGTGATGCGTTATTAGCGAATTACGAAGGGCATGAAGAGTTACTGCGTGACTGCTTAAATGCACCAAAATTTGGTAATGATGATGACATTGTTGACCAATATGCACTGGATATTACGGAATGGACAGAGCGTGAATGCCGTAAATACAAAATGCTCTACTCCACACTGAGCCACGGTACGTTATCTATCTCTAACAATACCCCAATTGGTGAGTTAACCGCAGCTACACCAAATGGTCGCTTAGCATGGAAACCATTGTCAGATGGTATCAGCCCAACACAGGGCGCAGATAAACATGGCCCAACTGCGATTATCAAATCAATCAGTAAGATGAATGTTGAAACCATGAACATTGGTATGGTTCATAACTTCAAATTCCTGAAAGGTTTGTTAGACACCAATGAAGGTCGCCAAGGTTTAATTACCTTACTAAGAACCGCGTCCATTCTGGGCAATGGCCAAATGCAATTTAGCTATGTTGATAATGAAGTGCTGAAAAAAGCCCAACTTGAGCCTGAAAAATACCGCGATTTAATCGTTCGTGTTGCTGGCTACAGTGCTTACTTCGTTGAATTATGTAAAGAAGTTCAGGATGAAATTATCAGTCGTACAGTGATTGAAAAATTCTAATTACTGTAATAGGGATGGCCGTGCTGTCCCTTCTTATCGACAAAATAAGAATTAAATTTATCGAACAAGGATGTTTGATGCAGATTTGGAGGCGTAAAGATGGAGACGGCGGCAGAAATAAGAGGGCGGATATTTAATATCCAGAAATACTCTATTTATGATGGTGATGGTATTCGTACTCTCGTTTTCTTGAAAGGCTGTAATATCCGCTGCCCTTGGTGTTCAAATCCAGAAGGTCTCAGCAGTGAATTTCAAGTGATGTACTCTCACGACAAATGTGTGGATTGCGGTAAATGTGTTGATGTTTGTCCGGCGGGTGTGCATTACATGACAACCAATGAAAGCGGTAAACAAGTTCATCGTGTTGATCGCGCTGTTGATTGTATTGGTTGTCGTAAATGTGAAGAAGTCTGTATCTCAGATGCTCTTGATATTATGGGAAAAGATGTTTCTGTCTCTGAGTTAATGAAAATCATCATGCAAGATTATGATTTTTACATCTCTTCAGGTGGCGGCGTCACAATCGGTGGCGGTGAAATGAGTTTACAAACTGATTTTGCGGTTGCGCTTTTACGAGAATGTAAAAAGATGATGATCAATACCGCTGTAGAGACACAAGCAACCACGAACGTGGCGAATTATGAAAAATTAGCGGAAGTCGTTGATCAATTTCTTATTGATATCAAACACATTGATACCAATCAGCATAAAGCGTTGTTTGGGGTCGGTAATGAGAATGTCCGTCGTAATCTAGAAAGATTGATGGAACTGGGTGCAAACGTAGTGATCCGTATGCCTTTAGTTCGCGGTTATAACGACTCTTATGATGCGATAACAGAGGCGATCCATTACGCCATGGCGCTATCAAAACGCGGCCATATTCAGCGTATTGATATTCTTCCTTATCACCAATTTGGACGTAATAAATACGAAAAATTGGAAATGATCTATCCAATGAAGAACGATCCAAGTTATACGCCAGAAGAGTTAGACAGTTTGGAAACCTTCTTTAAGACGTTTGATTTCGATATCCGTCTTGTCCGTCACTAAGTAGGAGATAAAGATGAACAGTTTAGGTGTAATTGAAACGCGAGGGTTAACTGCCGCAATTCAAGCCGCAGATGCAGCCTGTAAAGCGGCAAATGTAGAAATTATCGGGTACCGAAAAGTAGGTTCTGGGTTGGTATCAGTCTGTTTTCAAGGTGAAATCAGTGCAGTAAAAACGGCGATTGATCATGGTGTTGAAGTTGTTAGTCAGAAAGAATTAGTGATTGGTTCGTTGGTGATTGCAAGACCCGAACCGAGCGTTATTGCAAAATTACTGACAGTTAAACATCAGAAGAAAGCGCCAATAATGGCTAAAGCCGTACCGCCCGTTATGACAGAAACTCAAACAGTTGTTATTGAAACAACCGCTACAAATATGGCTGAAAAAGTAGAAGAAAAAGTTGCTGATAACGGTGAGATTGCAAAAGATATCGCTGATCCTCTAGCGCATAACGTGGCTTCTGAAACTCAAGCAGTGACAGATAAAGCACAAAACAGTAAAAAAGAGATCAAGCCAGAAGGTCGTAAAGGTAAAAAACAATGATTAATCAACAACTCATGGGAAAAATTCTCTCTCGCTTACCTGCTCATGGTGTGATGTTGAGAGAGAGTCAAGGAATGGCAATCCCGGTTGGTATCTCTAATCGTCATGTGCATCTTTCACAGCAAGATGTTGAAGCGTTATTTGGTAAGGGCTACCAACTCACTCCCTTTAAAGATCTTAAACAACCAGGTCAATTTGCAGCAAAAGAGTGTGTGATTGTCGTGGGATCTAAAGGCTCGATCAGTAAAGTTCGTGTTTTAGGACCGGTTCGTCCACAAAGCCAATTAGAAATTTCAAAAGCTGACTGTTTTGCATTAGGTGTAAAAGCACCTGTGCGTGAATCGGGGGATTTAGCGGGTTCTGGCAATGCGGTTTTAATGGGGCCTGCAGGTCATGTTGAATTAAAAGAGCAAGTGATTTGCGCTCAACGCCATATTCATATGAGTGAAATTGACGCCAGAATGTTAAACGTCACCAATGGACAAAAGGTGCATGTAAAAACAGAAGGTGAGCGTAGCTTGATTTTTGATGAAGTCGTTGTTCGTGTTAGTGAGAAATTTTCACTGGAATTTCATATTGATACGGATGAAGCCAATGCCGCTGGGCTTCGTAATAATGATAGTGTATTTATTGTCAGCTAAAGTAATGAGGTGACGTAATGGACAATCAGTTAATCGAAAGGATTGTTACTGAAATAGAAAGAAGAATGAAAAAGTCGGTGTTGTTAGCACTTACCCCTGCACCAGGATATCAAGATGAAATTTATCAACGTATCAACACTTTTTCTCATATTCGATTTTCTCTTTTTGTCACAACACCAGCGCAAACGTGCCATGATTTGTCGAAATGGCGTCATCTAGGCGATATGTATAAAGTAGATGAGTTTGATATTAATACCTTATCTTCTTATCGTGTTTTGTTTGTTCCCTATTTCGATAAAAAGCTGATGGGTGAAATTATTAATGGATTATTTATCAGTGAAGAAGGACAGTTAATTCATTCTGCACTGGCTCAAAATATCCCTGTTATGGCATTACCCTATTTTTGCCAACCAGAAAGTGAATTAAATGAGATTTTAGGTGTAAATAAAAATAAAGAGTACAACCTGCTTATTCAGGAAAATATTAATCGATTAACATCATTAGGTGTTTTTTTCTATTCCATCAATGAAATAGAAAGTTATTTAGTTAATAATGATATTAGTCTTAAAGTAAAATCTGAATGTCATCCTGAAATAAAAAAAGAGAATAATAATCGCTATATTACGTTAAACGAAGTAATGAATAAGCCTGGAGAATATCGTTTATCACAAGATAAATTGACGGATTCTGCTATTGAATATTTAAAAAGCTTAAAAAATTAATATTAAATTATATCTGATAACTCAGGAGTCTTATTATGTCACCAAAAGCTAAATCATGGCTTTGGATGCTGGCGGTTATTATTTCAGAAACCTCAGCAACCTCTACCTTAAAAATGTTTGATAATAGTGAAGGTACAACCAAAACATTATTATTAGGTTTAATTGTTGTTCTTTATGTTATTTGTTATTACTCATTATCACGTGCAGTAAAAAATATTCCAGTGGGCTTAGCTTATGCAACATGGTCAGGCACAGGGATTTTAGTCGTGTCTTCTTTAGGTATGTTCTTTTATGGTCAACAGCCTGATACGGCAGCAATGATAGGGATGGCGGTTATTGCCAGTGGTATTGTGATCATGAATCTCTTCTCGAAAATGGGCTCTGAAGAAGAGGAAGAAGAGACAACGGAAACGCTGAATATTAAACAAACTGCCTCGTCAGTGAATAAATAAATCTATTTTATAATAAATCTATTTTTAATAAATAAGTACTTTATTAGAATAAATAAGGATAACAATTATGTTTACCGGATTCTTATGGCTGGCGTTGTCTATTGGTTCTGAAATCACTGGTACATCAATGATTAAAAAAACCAATGGCTTTAGTAAATTAGCCCCTTCTGTTTTAGTTATTGCGGCTTACTGTATTTGTTATTTCGCATTAACGCGCGCAATGGGATATATCCCTGTTGGCGTTGCTTATTCATTGTGGTGTGGATTTGGTATTGTGGGTGTGACGCTAGTAGCTATGGTGTTATATAAGCAAAAACCAGACTTACCAGCCATATTTTCGATGGCATTAATTATCTCTGGTGGGATAATTATGAATACATTCTCTACCATGTAAGCTAACTTTATAAATTAGATCGTGATTTGACCTTTTTAATTAAAATACCGATAGGTGATTAAACACTATCGGTATTTCGTTTGTTTAAAATAAACTCCCTTTTATAAGGGTGATTTTTTTATATATCCACTCATTTCCTAACAAGATAATACGGTTTTTATTTTTAAGGAAATAGTTATGATTTTATCACCTGTTAACCAAAATGCGCCGTCCTCGACAGTTGTAAACTTATCAAAAACATATAATGAGGGAAAAGGGAATATTCAATCTGATATAATCCGTATTGAAAATACAAGTAAAGAAACTAAGCCAATATTACTACCTAAACCGCCAGCAGGCTCACCAATATATACTCCTTTTGCTCGTATTTCAGCGTTACCTGTATTACCACCTAAACCACCAATTGGCTCACCAATATATAGTTCATCTGCCAGTATTTTAGAATTTTCTATATTACTAGAAAAAGTAGAGAACATAGGAACTAATAATAATTTACCTTCTAGACATAATCGTGCAGTTCTAAATATACCTAAATTTAATATTTCTCAATCTAATGAAGATATAAAGTTAAGTGAAAACAGAAAGAATTTTTTAGAGGCTGTTAAAAAATGTATTAATACAGATAAATATAATGAAAAAGCTACAAAGTTATTTAATAATCTAAATTGTTTAAAATATAACTACAATGATTATCAATCAGTTGAAAATTCTAGATATAGCAATCAACTAGAATATCGTAAAGAGACTTTAATCAAAATAGGTGAGGTAGTATTACCTGCAAATAATGTTAGCTCTTATAATTCACCTAATATGACTATTGCATCTCAATATCCATTGAATAACAAAGAGAATTTAAATAATTATTTCAATATGCTATTTGATAATGATATAGATACAGTTTATGTTTTAGCATCGAATGATGATATTAAAAAAGATCTCTCTAAGCTTGGTCGTGAATATAATAGAGGTGATTTTGAAAATGAAGGGTTTAAATATTTTAAAGAAAATTTAGGGTTAGATGATATAAAAACAAAACTGACTGAAAAATGGATGGTAAGGGAAGGAGATAAAGATAAACCGACTTTGTCTTGTAAAGCTTATGTTCAATCCATGGCTAAGAATAGTAGTAATGAAACTAAAAATATAAAATTTGTGCATGTTTATGATTGGAAAGATCATACAGGAATAGATGCAACTAAATTAAGAAATACAATTGATGTTATTGGTGGCAATTTAAAAATAAAGCCAACGAAAGAAAATATAGTTGTCCATTGCCTTGCCGGGTTAGGAAGAACAGGGGAATTTATTGCTTTAATAGAAATGATTAAAATGCTAGAAACAGGAAATACAAAAGGAAAAAGCTTAGAAAATATCATCTCTGATCTAAGAGAAAAACGCAGTGTTAGTGCACTTTATCAACCAGAACAAATTGCTGAACTCGTTAAATATGCAATAAATAATAATATCCCTTTGCTCAATGATGATATTAAAATGAGATAATGGTTGTTCAAAAATGGCTATAAATAAAATCCCCATTGCATTCACAATGGGGATGGGGTTTTACGATATGACTGCTTATTATTTCTATAAATTTACAGGTGAAATACACGATCTTCACCAGTAGGTAATTCAATCGTTAAGCTAAGTTTACCGCCTAAAGCTTCAACATAGCGTTTTAATGTTGTCAGTTTTAGATCATTACCTCTTTGTTCTATTTGGGTAATTGCGGGTTGAGTAATTCCTAGATGAGTAGCCAATTCTTTTTGTGAAATATTTAATTCTTCTCTTAAGATTTGTAGCCCTGTTTCTAGTATCAATTCATCAGCCATTTTTTTTATACGTTCTTGGCTTTCAGGAGAACGTTCAGCGATAGCTTGTTGAAGTGTTTTCATTGTCTTTTCTCATTGATAATAGATATGAGGTAAATTCGCGATCCGCTATATGGATCATCGTTTGATAAAATTTCTTATTGTTAGTTTTATTTCCTGCACATAGCACAATAGCGTTTCTAGTTGGATCAAACGCAAAAAATATTCGTATAGGTTTTCCTGTGTGTTGTATCCGGAGCTCTTTCATATTGGGATATTTTGAGCCTTTGATGTTATCAGCATGTGGCCTTGGTAACCTAGGTCCATAAACAGCTAGATTCTGTAAGGCTGCTAAAATTCGTTCTTGTAACTCGCTGCTTTGTTCTAATAACCAAGAATCGAAATTATTTGTAAATAATACATTCCACACAGTTCACCTCATATAAGTTATAGCTTATTTTTAGGGTAATAAGCTACAGCTTATATTTCAATACTCGTCAGAGTAGCAAGATAGGGTTTATTTTTCAAAGTATTCCCATTAATAAATAAAATCCCCATTGCATTCACAATGGGGATGGGTTTTACGATATGACTACTTATAATTGCTTTTTGTTTTTAGATTTACTGCTCACGGACTTGCTGCAACTGTTTTTGTCGCTCAGTTTGGGCGCTGATTTGATGGTTTCTGGCTAAGAAACTGTACATTGTGGGCAACACAAACAGGGTAAATAGCGTGCCGACTAACATACCTGATACAATAATTAGCCCTAATCCATAGCGACTATTAGCGCCTGCACCACTGGCAAATAATAGGGGAATAAGGCCAATAACCATTGCTGCTGTTGTCATTAAAACAGGGCGTAAGCGAATTTTTGCCGCTTCAATAATGGCATCGCGACGGTTTAGATTTTTATGAATTTGCAACTCATTGGCAAATTCCACCATTAAAATTCCGTGCTTACTAATCAGTCCTATCAACGTGACTAAACCAATTTGGGTATAGATATTGAGTGTCACCATACCTAACGCTAATGGGACTAATGCACCACAAATTGATAACGGTACGGTAATTAAGATAATCAAAGGGTCGACTAAGCTTTCATATTGCGCAGCTAACACTAAGTAAATAATGATAAGCGCGGCAATAAAGGCAAAGACTAAGGTATTTCCTTCTTGAGTAAATTGGCGAGAGTCGGATTGCCAATCATGGCTAAAGCCAGCGGGTAACGAATCTGCTACGGTTTCAAGAAATGCAACGGCTTGCCCCATCGTGACACCAGGTGCGGGGATCGCTTGGAAGATAGCGGCGTTTTGTTGATTAAACTGAGTCAGTTTATTAGGTTCAACTTGCGTTGTAATATTCACAACAGTCGATAATGGGATCAAGACATTATCTTGAGTGCGAATATAGTGCCCTGCAAGCGCTGCGGGTGTTAAGCGCTGATGTCGTACACTTTGTGGAATAACGTCATAAGAGCGACCATCCATACCAAAGCGGTTAATATAGTGCTCACCCACTAATAGTGAGAGTGATTCACCAATATCTTGCATACGAATACCTAAACTATTGGCTTTAGCTCGGTCTATGGCTACTTGAACAACGGGGTTGTTGTAATCTAAATCACTGTCTACCACGACAAACAGACCGCTTTCTCTGGCTTGTTGCTTGATTTGCTCCATCGTTTCAAATAAAACGGGATAACCTAATGGACTGCGTAATACCATTTGCACAGGTAATCCACCCACAGAGCCGGGTAAAGAGGCTAATTGGAAAGCAAAAATACTCGTTCCCTCAACATTATTGACGCGGTTTTGTAAGTCAGCTTGAATTTGATCTGCGTTGCGATCACGTAAATTCCAACCATCAAAGTTAACACCACCAAAGCTAGCTGACGGGCCATCAGTACCGTTAATTATCCATGTGCTGTCTGTTTCAGGTAGGCTCATATAAATATCATCAAGCTTCTGATTAAAGCGTTCAGCATAGGCAAGATTTGCATGTTGTGGTGCTTTTACGGCAGTTAAAACACTGGCTTGATCTTCTGAAGGCGCCAATTCTTGTTTTGTTTGACCATATAAAAACGGCAAGCTAATAAATACGGCTAGGGCAAAAATAACGGTTAACCAACGATTAGCTAAAGAAAAATTAAGCACATAACCATAGTAGAGTGCCATCTTATCAAAGACAAATTCTGCCATTTTAGCCATTTTGCCTTCATTTTCTTTCGGCTTTAGCATTAATGAGCTCATCACCGGTGATAAGGTTAATGCCACAATTCCAGACACAATCACACTACCTGCCAGCGTTATGGCAAATTCTTTAAATAATGCGCCTGTTAATCCCGCCATTAAACCAATCGGGGCATAAACAGCGGCTAATGTAATTGTCATTGCAATAACAGGGCCAGCAACTTCTCTAGCACCCACTAATGCGGCTTGAACCGGAGATAAGCCTTCTTCAATATGTCGATGGACGTTTTCAACCACAACAATGGCATCATCCACTACAAGCCCAATGGCTAAAACCATTGCGAGTAAGGTGAGTAAGTTAATACTAAAACCAAAAGCAAGCATTAATCCGGCAGCACCTAACATTGATAACGGAATGGCAAGCACAGGAATAAGAACGGAACGGAATGATCCTAAACAGAGATAAATCACTGCGATAACAATTAAAATCGCTTCAATTAACGTTTGTACCACTTGGTTAATCGAGGCTTTGATAAAACGTGAGGTTTCAAACGCAAGCTCCACTTCGACGCTGGGAGGTAATGTTTTTTGAATATCAGCAAGATGGTCGCGAATACCATCGACAATGACTAATGGATTCCCTGTCGGTGTCGGAAATAAACCTAAAAATACGGCTTTTTTACCGTTCATAATACCGCTGGTTTCTGTTGCGGCCGCACCAAGCTCAACAGTACCAATATCTCGTAGACGTATGAGATTATTGCCATCATTACTGATAACCATGTCTTTAAATTCTTCGACATTAGTTAAATCGGTGTTCACATAAACGTTAGCAATAACAAACTCACCTTCAACTTTGCCAGGCGCAGCTTGGTAGTTATTACGGCGTACCGCATCAGCGACATCACTGGCTGTTAAGTTACGCCCTGCTAGCTTATCGGTATCTAACCACAAGCGCATGGCTAGTTGTTGTCCACCAAAGACTTGCACCTTAGCAACGCCATTAATGGATGAAAACATCGGTTCAACAACGCGAGAAAGATAGTCTGTTAGCTCAGGAATAGAAAGTTGTTCACTTGAAAAACCCACATAAGCCACCGCCGTAGATTCACCTGATGAAAGCTCAATTACGGGATCATACGCTTGTTCAGGTAGCTTATAACGCACCTGATTAACCTTCGCCATCACTTGTGTTAAGGCTTGAGTAGGGTCACGGTTTAGCTCCATCCTTACAGTGACTAAGCTTCTACCCTGTACCGAAGATGAGGAAATATAATCAACGCCTTCAACAGAGGAAACGGCTTGTGTAATGGGTTGAGTAACAAATCCCTGCATAAGCTCAGACGAAGCGCCAGGATAATCTGTTGCAATCGTGATTGTTGAGTTTTGTAGCATTGGATATTGGCGAATAGGCAGTTTACTGAACGCAAATGCGCCCAGTAAAAGGATCAGCGTGCTAACAACTAATGCCAAAACAGGTCGCCGAACAAAAATATCGGTAAACTTCATCATTAACTCCCGTTATGGTTTCGTTGTCGCAGATTGAGCTAGGGTTAACGTGTCTTGCTCAATAGGCTCAATTGAGATGCCATCACTTAATTTAATTTGACCGGACGAGACAATGTGATCACCAAGGGCTAAGCCTTCTTTTATCTCAATCAGGCCGTTGTAGCGCAATCCAACTTTCACAGAGACACGCTTAGCGATAAGGTTTTTTTGATTGTCAGACTGCGCTACAAACACGGTATCTCCATAAGCAGTATAAGTGACTGCGGTTTCTGGTACGGTTAGCACCATAGGACTGTCTGGAGAAGTAACTTGAACACGAGCAAACATGCCCGCTTTTAATTTGTTATCGGTATTCGGTAAAACAGCTTGTACTTGTACAGTACGAGAAGGACCAATAAGAGGATCGACAGCATTAATAGAACCGGTAAAGACCATATCTGGGTAAGCATCAACTTCGATATTAATGGGCTGTTTTGTGGAAATTTTGGGAGCAGCTTGCTCATCAAGTGAAAAGTTGAGTTTTAAATGACTCGCATCGACTAAAGATGCCACACGTTCACCGGCAGTAAGGTACTGTCCTTCATGAACAAGTTTTATCCCGACAATACCATCAAAAGGCGCTTTTATTGCTTTCTGTGCAATTCGCGCTTTCACTTCACGAATGGATGCGGCAATCATATCGCGCTCAGATAATGTACTGTCTAATTGCGCAGCGGCTGCGACATTTTTACTATAAAGCTGTCTTGTACGGGAGTAGAGTTTATCCGCGTTAGTTAATTGTGCTTGTAAACGTAATAATTCCGCTTGTTCGGGTTCATCATTTAACTTAGCTAAAACTTGACCGGCTTTAACCGTTTGTCCTGACTCAAAATTAATTACGGCAATACGACCATTGGTTTCAGCAGCTAAATAAACTTGGCGTGCTGCTTCTAATTCACCAACACCTTGCATATTGTTAGGTAATTTTGATGATTGTACGGTGGCTAATGCCACTTTAGTGGGAGGATAAGCAAATTGCTGTGTGGCATCTTCATCAGATGACGTTGTTGCATAAACCATTGCACCTGCACTGAGTAAAAAGAGTGAGGCACACACAGTAAGAGTAAGTTTTTTATTCATATTATTGTTGATCCCATAGTGAATGTTTTTCTATTTTTATGGTTTTATGCGTTATTTTTTCGCCATAACGCTCTGAAATGACTTGCCATTGCTGTGGTTATTAATCCACCAATAACTGCTAAATGTTCTACTGCAAAAAACATCGACAGCATGGCTTTATCTCCCGTCATATCCCAAAAGGTATGAACAATCACAATAGTTAAAAATAAAAAGACAGCTAAAGCGCCAGCACCTAGCCATAGATAGCGATCAAAAAGCACTAAAAGTGAGCCACAAAATAAGACGATCGCTGTGGCAATATTAAAGAACCAATCTGGATCCAATCCCGCTGCACGCATTTCAGCCAAACTATTCTTGTAATCAAAAACTTTGGCAAAGCCAGAAGAAAGAAATAAAACAAGAATAAGTAATCTGGCGATAAACCATAAAGAGCGACTTTCGAGAATACGTGCAATTGAATTTGGCATTCATCTGACCTCAACAATCTTAAAAACAGAAGCCAGCATCCCACTGGCTTGACTTAATTTGAGGAGAGGACTATAAAACCTCAGGTTAAGTTGAGGTCAAGAGGAAAAGATGAAAAAAGAAAAAATAGATTTCAATAGAGCACTTACGGTAGGTGAAGTGGCAAAACGCAGTGGTGTTGCGATTTCAACGCTTCATTTTTATGAGGAAAAAGGGTTAATTGAAAGCTATCGAAGTGCAGGTAATCAGCGCCGTTACCCACCTGTTGTATTGCGCTATGTGGCCATTATCAAAGCAGCGCAAAGTACGGGTATTCCGTTAAAAGAAATTCAGGAAATATTGGGAAAATATCCGCCAAATAGTAAATTAACAGCAGAACAATGGCACGAAATATCAACAGATTGGAAAGTGCGACTAGATGAACGCATTCGTAGACTTAAACGGTTACGTAATGGGCTGGATCACTGCATTGGTTGTGGCTGTTTATCATTGAGTGATTGTCCGTTACGTAATCCTGATGATATTTTAGGTGAAAAAGGGGCTGGGCCTCAGATCCTATAATTAAAATGTAAATGATGCACTATCAGGTTTAAAAAAGCCTTCGTAGGTTTCTTGGTTATCAGTTATACCTAATAAATCGAGCGTAAATTGATGATAAAAACCTTGATAAGAAAGAAGTGAAATTAATGCCTGATTAATAACATCTTTATTCTCGCTATTTTCTAATTCACTTTCCTGTCGAGCATAGATTAATAGTGTAACTTGACGTTTTTCTTTTAAGGTTTGATTACCCTCATTTTTGACATCAAACTGATTTAATAACGCCAATACGTCTTTAGCATTATCAATGCGGGACGTTTTTAAATGTTGATAAAAAGTCGGGTTTAATGTCGTCATTAAAGGATCTCCCTTTTGATTCGTAAAGCGCTTTGAGGTCGATGAATGAGATTGCGGTTCAGATACCGCTGGTGGTTTTAAGGCATCAATCTTCATGATTATCCTCGCTTGGCATCTCTAATTGTGAGGGAATATCTTCCAATACATCAAACGTATTAATAAATTTAATGAGAGTTTCTTTAATTTCTTGAGTAAAAACAGTTTTACCGCGTTCAGAAAAAGGCGAGTGAAATTGATTTTTTAGATCATTTATTAAAAGTGCTGGATCAAAAAAGGTGACTTGATCGCCTGCATGAAGCGCGATTTTTTTGCTGTTATGCGTTATCAATTCAATATTGGGATTATTAAGTTCTTTTTCGAGATAGCGATGTAATGTCGCTGGAATTTCTAATGTTATTTTTTTTTCAGAAGGCGTCGTTGCAAGTAAACGTTGTACCAGTTTACTTTGTATTTCGGGTGATTCAAAAAGCTGAGCAAGCGTTGTCGTTATTTGCTCTCGTTGTTTAAACTCATATTGCGTTAATTTTTCTTGGTACTGCGCAGAAAACCTTAAGATATCGCCTAGCAATGCCTGTAATCCATCACTATATGCATGATTTATTACCTCCTTATGATGCACTTCTAATTTGTCAGTAAAATCTCGGAGCATTTTTTTTGTTGCGTGTTTGGCGGCTATTTCAGCTTTGTGGATCTTATCAAACTGTCGGACATAGCGAGCGCGGATCAATATACCTTCAAGGGTATATGTTAAGAGGTTTTCAGGCAGTGAGCGCAGCATAATCTAATACCAGAAGAAAAAGTGAACGAGATAATATTAGCGATTTAGGTAAGACAATAGTTGATGATTGTGGCGCAAAAAGTAATGTAAAACGCTGAGAAAGTGCCATTGAAATTGAAGTGATAAAATTAAACAATAATTGATAACCAATGCTTATTGGTTCGATATCTTTTAATGAAAGTGTTGTCTCTTTATCAATATTTATGACAGGGTAAAGAGATAAAAATGATTTTAAAGGTGGCTCAAGCTGGTAGTAATTGTCTGATAATAGAAGTGCTTGTCGAGAATAGAAATAACCAAGGAATAAAGCACAGCGAGGAAGTAATTCCCAATGTGTGAAAATTTTCTCTACCACATGATCAATATTACAGTCGAGTTTATTAATAAATTGGTATTGCTGAATTAATTCACGATTAGCTAATTTTTGCCATACGGTATTATCTTCTTTTGAGGCCAAGACGCTGTAATCTGTATGAATGTAACTTAATGGTTCATACATCACACTAGAAATTAGTTCAAACTGCTCAGGTGTTGGATTCATCATTACTCTCCACAGCGTGTATTTTTTTACGTCGATAAATGATGAAAAAAGCTGTAATAATAGCAATAACAAACAGACAGAATAAACCGAGAAGTAGCCAAGGAGTTAGGAATAAATGAGGATTACCTGAATGAGTTTGATTATTTAATACATTGAATTTATTGATATTTCTAGGGTAGAGTAAAACAGTAATATTATTTTCATCCATATCGTTAAAGGCATTATGAAGAAAAGCACGAATATCTTCACTGAGCTGATCATTATCGAGTTGGCTATCTTCATAAAAAACTAACGCTGAAGCATGAGGAGGTGGAATAACACGTTCAGTCGGGGATAACTGATAACTAATATGTACTCTTGCATCAATAATGTGGTCAATCGTGAGCAATGATTGCTCTAAGCGTTGCTCAATCGCTGAAATTAATCGTGCTTTTTCGGCTTGAGGTGATGAAACTAATGCATCGGAGGGAAACAGTTGAGTAACTTCAATACGAGAAAGTGTGGGTAATTGATACTCCTCTAAAATTTGAATCGCAATACCCATATCTTCTTTTTTGACAGCAACATCAAATAACCCTTTGCCTAATGCAGTACGTGTACTGGTTATTTGATGTTTTTGTAAAATGGCTTGAATTTCGGTTGTTTGTCTTTGATCTAAATTAGTAAGTAGTGATTGATCTTTACAACCACTCAATAACGGAATCAGACCCAATAATAATACCAGTAAAAGATATCGCGTTTTCATTACTATTGAGCCTTAAGTAAGGTTTCAACAATATTTAGGGATTTTCTTGCCAAGGTACTCGCTAAATTCATCGTAATTGTGTAGTCGTTCAGTGTTGTTTGTAGCTCAGTATAACTTTGAATATCACTCAGTTTACCTAATGTGGTTAACTTGTCTTGGATCTGTTTTTCATATTGAAAACCACTGGAAATGCTGTTTATCAGCATTGCCGACATGTTTTCATCACTTGTACTTTTTTCATTTGGCAATATTGCTAAATGAACAGGAACAACGGGCATAATCGCCATATACATTCTCCATTAAATAAGAACTAACGCATATTTCCAATAATGCTCATTGCTAAATCTTTAACGACTTTAATCGAGGTCGATTGTGCATTACGGGTAATATTGTATTCAGCGAGTTTTGCTTGATAATCGGCTAAGGCCGCTGCATTAGAGGTATCAGCTTTTAAGGCATCTAATGCGGCTTTTAATGCGTCACTTTGGTTTTTAACGGGTTCTTGAAAATAATCATCAATTTTATCGATAGAACTGACATCATCAGCAACAGGATAAGCTGGCATAATTTATTCCTTTAAGATTGAGTCTAAAATAGTAATATCATTATTATCCTTGAGGAAAATAACGATGTTGGCTGTCAAGAAAAATGTATCCACGATCTTCTTGTAAGATTGCTTTGTTTTTCAGTATAGGAACCTGTCTATTTTCACGATAAGAGATAAATTTTCTTCCAAAAATAGCAGTTTGTTTTTTTATATAACTATCAAGCATCATTTTATTTTTATTATTAATCTCATCATCAAAAATAAACATGACTCCATTGTTTTTCTCCTCAATGGTATAACCAATAGTTTGTGTAAACTCAAATTTATTTATATCCTTAATAATATAAGGTATTGATACTTCTTTAATAATGGGTTGGCAATCTTTTGAAAAAACATTATTGATATTATCTATAATTTTTAACCTTTCATTTTCATTATGATAGAGAAAAGTAATTATAGGTTTATTTTTATCTTTGAGCGTTATATGTGTGATTTTCTTATTGTTTTCAATAGATAGTGATTTTATTTTTTCTATATCAATATAGAGGTTATTGGTTTCTAATTCATTTTTTATTCTTACTTTAGGGTATAAATCATCATAAATGCAATAATACCCATTATTTCCTTTAAATCCTTTAAAATTTAAACTTTTTGATACAATAGAGGCTTCTTTTTTTTCTATTGGCATCTCTATATATAAAAATAAAGCAATAAATAATAGAAATATTAAAAATAATGATATTAGGTTTCTTTTAGTTATTGTTTTTCTCTTCTTCCTTTGTTTAAAATCAAGAGAATGAAAGGGTAAATCACTCTTGTCACTGATTAAAAATGCTGGAATATCATTAAGATAAATTGGTTTGTTAATGGGTAAAGGATATTCTTTACCAATCTCTTTGGGGATTACACTGCTTTCAATTTTATATTTATTATTTTCTCTGTTCTCTTCATTAAGTATAATAGAGAGCTTTTTTTTATCTTCATTTTTATTGCAAGGAATATAAATAGTTGTTTTATCATCGTTTTTTTCTATTTCACTATACTCATTATTATACAGAAAGAAGACATAATGGTTAGGAGCTAATGGCAATATAGTGTTTTTTAATGGACCACTAAGAATATAAATATAATACAGCATTAGAGTTAGCCTAATAAAAATTTTATTAATTCATGAGATAAATGTAGTTTAATGAATTAATAATAAAATTTCTTTTAAAAAAAAGTACATGTTTTTTATTTGATAATAAGTGTTAATATATTATTATGATTTTTTAAATAATAAACAGAAAATTTTCACTATTCATCTTTATAGTTAATTATAGGTGATATTATTGTAATATCATATAAGGCTAAAATATTAAAATACACTGACTAACAGTTTCTGAAATTTATTTAATTAATGAATGAATACATAATAAGGTATTAACTATGTTAATAAATGATATAAAAATAAGTGGTGATAAAAATATATTAATGGGGAATTCATTGTTTTTTTGTGTTCCATTAAAGGATGATTACCCAGTAAAGATATATGATGAAAAAACAACTAAAATCATAAAAGGAAAAGCGTTTATTTATAACTCTAAAAATGAAGATGTTATTTTTCAGTCTGAAAACCAATCATGGCGTATTGAAAAAAGATCCTTTTTTATCTGTGCTAGATTATTAGCATTCATTGATTATGCTCGTGATTTTTCAAAAATGACAGCAATAGGATCTGAATTTGATATTAATCAACAGATTTTTTATATAGAAGATACAAATAAATCATTCGAATATGTATTAATTAATGAAGCCATAAAAACAGAAAGTCAATTAGATGCGCTTTTCGTCACGATAAGACACAGTGAAAGCTATTGGCTTATTTTGCATCTCATTAGTTATTTAGATGAGAAGAAAAGCAATATTGCGCAGATTGGAGAACGATATGGCGTATCAGGTACGCATTTTAGACGACTCTGTAAACGTTATTTAGGTAATTGTGGAAAAAGTCAGCTACGTTCATGGCGTGCCGCGTCTTCAATTTTAACCACACTATCAACAGATGAATCATTAACACAAATTGCAGTCGATAATGGATTTAGTTCAGCGTCTCATTTTTCTAATGAAATTAAGACATTATTTGGTATTACACCGACAGAATTTCGCCGAATTGGTAATCATCTCTATGAAAATAAGAAATAAAATTTATTGTATTGTTGGGCTAATATTGTGTTACAGCATTGCTTTACAAGTACAGGCAACAGAAGGGAAAGTCATTTATACACATCAGGTGAAAAAACCCGATATGTTTATTGCCGTTGATACTCGAGTTGAGCAATTCTTTTTTGTGTTGTCAGATAAATTAAACAAACCATTTATTCTGAGTAATGCCGTCAAAAAGGAGAGGATAACTGGCAATTTTGATCTTTCTTCACCCGAAGATGCCTTTGAATTAATGGTGAAACGGCTGTCATTACTTTATTTCAATGATGGAAAAGCTATTTATATTTATGAAAGTAGTGAAATTTCACAAGAGCTGTTTCAGGTAAGTAATATAGGCATCACAGCGCTTAAAGAATACTTACAAGATGTGGGGTTGTATGACTCACGTTATCCATTACGTGCAGGGCGTGATCAACGTACTTTTTATATCTCTGGCCCCCCTATTTATATCAAATTAGTTACAGCCGCCGCTGAGTTTTTGGATAATGATGTACAAGAGCAAATTAATGAGAATATCAATAGCCAAATACCGACAGGAAGTTCTCGCTATGGTGATAAATTTGTACAAATATTCCCATTAAAAAATACTTTTGTACAAGATAGAACTTACTCTCTACGTGATGAAAAGGTCGTTTTACCGGGTATTACCTCTGTGTTACAACAGTTGTTTATGACCACTGATGGAATAAAAAAAACATCCATGGGTTCTCTGAAGGGAGAAGAGAATAACAGCGAACAGCAAGATGATGATGTGATAAATAGTTATCAAGAAGCTAATACCCCAGTTATAACTAAAATAGGGCAATATGACGTCGAATTAGTACCACTGCCAGGTTCAAATAGCCTTTTAGTCAAAACGAGTCGAGAAGGTTTAGCGCTGATTGGTTCACTTATTGCTCAATTAGATAAACCTAAAAGACAAGTTGAATTGTCATTATGGATAATCGATATTTCCAAAAGTAAAGCCGATAGTTTGGGTGTTAATTGGCAGGCAAGTTATGGTTCTGGTAAGAATACATTCTTTTTTAATACAGCAAGTTTAAGTGCAGCATCTGGTTTTAACTTTTTAGGTAAAATTAAAGCATTGAGTGAGGATGGCGAAGCACAAATGGTGTCTCGCCCTATTTTGTTAACACAAGAAAATACCCCTGCTATTTTTGATAATAACACGACCTTTTATACACAAATAAAAGGTGAGCGTGTCGCTTCATTAGAATCAACAACATTTGGCACGATGATTAGTGTATTACCTCGTATTGGTAACTCAAATAAAGATATTGAGATGATCATTAATCTTGAAGATGGTGCAGAAAAAAAAGAGGATAACGGTAATGATGAAAGTGTTGAAAAATTACCCGTTATTAACCGCACAAATATTAGTACGGTTGCTCGTGTTTCGGAAGGTGGAAGCTTATTAATCGGTGGATATACACGCGAAGATAATGTGACAGCTGAAAGTAAAGTTCCTTTTTTAAGTGCGATACCTTTTATTGGTCGAGCATTTAGTTATCAGTCTGACAATAATAAAAAAATGATCCGTATTTTTATGTTGCAGCCTCGTTTATTAGAAAAAGCAGAGAGTGAGTCTTTAGGATCTTTAACTGAAAATCCATTTGAGCCGATTGATAAAAAAACATCTCAGGCATTGAAACAACTTCAGGCCTTTATGGGGTGATATCATGATTGGGCCAATTAATACCTCTACTACAAACTTAGTAAATAATAATATTGGTAAAAAAAACCAGCAAGAAACAGAATATAAACAACCTAAAGTAACTGAAAACCAAAACTATCAAAATCAATTAATAGAAATATCTGATGATATGTCTATGGTTGCCACTCTGTTTTCTCAACGGTTCGGGCAATCATTAGATAAAAAAACAAATAGAGGAGAGGGGGTATTATATATTGCAGAAGAGGGGGCTGATAGAAAACTTGATAAAGTCATGATGTTATTTAGAAAATCAGGACGAAGTTTGCAAGAATTGCTCCAATATTTACGTAAAATGTTCCCTGATGAAAGTGATCTTGTGATGGTTTTACGAGAATTACTCAGGAAGAAAAAATTAGGGGCACAATTAGATGCTGGCATTGAAAATGAGATAAATCGTTTACTTGAAGGCGAGAATGGAAAGCAAATAAAAGCAGGTATTAATATTGCGCTGCAAGCCAAAACATTTGCAAAATTACTTTCTCTCGATGCATCGACATTAAGAAGCCTTTATCGTAGTTATATTAATCTTGATCTCGAACCTATCTATTTTTTTAAAATGTGGATAGAAGAATATGATATTAAACAATGTACTATTATTTTAAGCTTTTTAACCCAAAGCTTAATTTGTGATATGCAATCATTGGCACCAAGTTGTGCTCAAAGTTATGAATTTGGTTATTTTCTTGAACGAGTTAATAAGCTACGTGTTTTATATAGTTTTATAGAGACAAACATAAATAAATTAGATAAAGAAGAATTAAAAAATACAATAACCGAAAAGGATCTTTATCAATTGATTTTTTATGGAATGACATTTCCAGAGGATATGGAAAAATATTTAATATCTCTTTTGGTGGATGAATGGGCTCATTATTTAGTCAATATAAAAATGAAAATATTACAAGGATTAAAAACAATGTTTAATCAATATCCTGAAACATTATATTTATCTTATGATTTTAGAGATGAGTGTCAAATAATTATACAAAAATTTATAGATAATTATCTTAGATTAGAACAATATCAACAAAGAAAATAAACAAAAAATATTTATGGATAATTTCTATGATTTATAGATTTCTTTTGGCAATAAAAAATAGACCAGAGTTAATCGTATTATCGGTTATGATCTTGGTTATTATGATGTTAATTATACCGTTGCCAACCTATATTGTAGACTTTCTTATTGGACTCAATATTACTATTTCTTTACTTATTTTTATGAGTTCATTTTATATTACTCGTATATTGAACTTTATGACCTTTCCTGCACTATTACTGATTACGACACTTTTTAGGCTTGCTCTTTCTATTAGTACCAGCCGATTAATCTTATTAGATGCAGATGCAGGTGAGATAATTACCTCGTTTGGTGAGTTTGTTATCGGTGAAAACTTAGTCGTTGGTTTTGTTGTTTTTTCTATTGTTACTATCGTGCAATTTTTAGTTATTACTAAAGGCTCAGAGCGGGTTGCAGAGGTTGCTGCTCGTTTTTCTTTGGATGGAATGCCGGGAAAACAAATGAGTATCGATGCTGACTTAAAATCAGGCATTATTAATAACGAAGAAGTGAAAATTAGAAGAAAAGAATTAGGGCAGGAAAGCCAATTATATGGCTCTTTTGATGGTGCAATGAAGTTTATTAAAGGTGATGCAATTGCTGGTATTGTGATTATTTTTGTTAATTTAATCGGAGGAATTTCTGTTGGCATGGCGCAAATGGATCTCTCAATTACACAGGCGTTACATACTTATACACTTTTAACAATTGGTGATGGGCTTGTTGCTCAAATTCCTGCATTACTAATTTCTATTAGTGCCGGTTTTATTGTAACTCGTGTTGGTGGCGAGAATAATAATCTCGGTTTTAGTATTATGAATGAGTTACTCGCTCAAGATTTTGCTATTTTAGTGACTGCTATTCTTGCTTTTGTTATTGGCTTTTTACCTGGATTTCCAACCCCTGTTTTTCTTATATTATCTATAATTCTAGGTGGATATTTCTTTAAAAAACAATGGAATAATAAGAAAAAAGAAAGCTCCCTAGAACATGGGAAAGATGAAAGTGAAGGCGAGTCTTCAGATCCTGACGGTAAAAAAGGGATTATTTCAAATCTATTTTCTAATAAAAATGAGTTAGAAAATGAAAATAGCTTATTAACAGAAAATATTACGTTATCTCAAGCAGAAACATTACCTTTAATTATTACTATCTCTGCTAAGAAAAAAGGTTATTTAACAAAGTTAGTTTTTGATAAATGGTTAAAAAAAGAATTTATCTTACAATATGGTGTATTACTTCCAGATATTGTTATTCACTATTCAGATAGAATTGAGGATAACAAAATTATCATTTTAATAAATGAAGTTAAGGCTGATGAGTTTGATTGTCCTTTTCCATTTGTTCATATTAAAAATCCTACTGATGAATTTTTTTCTTTAGATTTTAAAGTAATAGAAACTCAAGATGGTGATAATAAATATTATTGGGTCAATCAAAGTTATAAAGAAAAATTAGAATTGCTAGGTTACAAATTAGAATTATCAGAAGCTTATTTTTATAGAAAATTTTCCAACTTGATAACATTAAACATTGTTGAGTTTCTTGGAATACAAGAAACAAAAAATATACTTGATAAAATAGAAGAAAATTCACCAGAACTTTTAAAAGAGTGTTATAGACAAGTTTCTATCCAACGGATCAATGATGTTTTACAACGCCTCGTTCAAGAAAAAATTCCGATTAGAAATATAAAAACAATTATAGGTGGATTAGTACAATGGGGAAGTAAAGAAAAAGATCCTATCCTTTTAACAGAACATATTCGATCTTTACTTTCACGTTATATTAGTTATTTTTTTTCAAATGATGGAAAATTTAATGTAATTATTTTATCTCATAACGTAGAAGAGATAATTCGTGGTGGAATAAGACAAAGTTCTTCTGGAACATTTTTAAATTTAGAACCGGCTGAGCTTGATATGATAATAGAGAAAATATCTACAGCTATTGATGAAATTAAATATATTGAAGATTATGTTTTTTTAACCGCAATAGATATAAGGCGGTTTGTTAAGAAACTAATAGAAACACAATATCCACAATTATCTGTGTTGTCTTATGATGAAATTACATCAGATATTGAAATTAACGTTCTACAATCTATTTAGGAGAGATTATGTCTTTTGATCTAGCAAGTTTAATTATGGATGCTATGAATGTAATTGGTCGGAATGATTTATTTTCAGAAGGAAAATCTGTTGATAACCATTCAACAATAAAAATTAGTTTGGGTGATATGCCTGATATAAATTTATTAGTAGTTGATGAAGTTCCTATGATTTGGTCTGTATTAGGTGAATATAATGAAAATTTATTATCACAATGTAGTGCTTCATTATTAATAAATAGTATTAATAACCAATCAGAAAGCTTTTATCCAGGTCAACCGGCTTTGGTGAAAGTCGAATCTGAGTTAGAACTGCGGGCTTCATTTATGCCTATGGCTTTACAAAACGGCGAATCCATGGCTAAAGCGATAGATGAATATTTTCAAATGATGAATAGTATTCATCAACAGTTTATCGGTTAAATAATGAATAACGTATTTTCAATATTTCATCACGCGGCTAACCC
Source organism: Proteus sp. FME41 (assembly GCF_014897315.1). GTDB lineage: Bacteria > Pseudomonadota > Gammaproteobacteria > Enterobacterales > Enterobacteriaceae > Proteus. The sequence continues at coordinate 88,431 of NZ_JABUYL010000006.1, forward strand.
TATACGAATACAAGGTAATATTCTTGAGGTTATGTTGCGTGATGTATTTATTGGAGAAATTTGTTTATTAAAAGATTCCATTATTAATGGCCAAATTATTGGCGAAGCCATTGTAATAGGTTTTCGTAATGGTATTACAATTTTAAGTATGATGGGGAGTTCCCAAGGTTATTCTTTGCAAATAATCGTAGTACCAACAGGTAATGCTTTCTCAGTTGCTTTAAGCCCTAACGTTCTCGGGAGTATGATTGATATTAAAGGTAATTATTTATTGCGTTTTAGTAATAAAAAAGGGGTAGAAGAAAATTTTTATTCATATTTACCTATTGATGGTCATCCTCCCTCATTTAGTGAACGACGGCCTATTACAACGAGATTTGAATCAGGTGTTCGTGCTGTTGATGGATTATTAAGTTGTGGATTGGGCCAACGAATGGGGATCTTCGCCAGTGCAGGGACGGGTAAAACAATGTTGATGAATATGTTTATTCGCTTCTCTCAGGCTGATATTTTTGTTATTGGCCTCATTGGTGAAAGAGGTCGTGAAGTAACAGAGTTTGTCGAAGAGTTAAAAAAAGACAAACGATGCGAAAAAACGGTATTAATTTGTTCAACGTCGGATCAACCTGCGATAGAACGCTGTAATGCCGCATTAGTTGCCACTACGGTTGCTGAATATTTCAGAGAGCAAGGCAAAAATGTTGTGTTATTTATTGATTCAATGACACGTTATTGCCGCGCGTTAAGGGATGTTGCTTTTACAGCAGGAGAACTGCCTGTTCGTAAAGGCTATCCTGCTTCTGTCTTTGATAAATTACCCGCTATTTTAGAAAGACCTGGGGTAACTCATAAAGGTTCAATTACAGCGTTTTATACTATTTTGCTTGAAAGTGATGATGAGCCAGATGCGATAGGTGAAGAAATTCGTTCTATTCTTGATGGGCATATTTACCTTTCACGAAAAATAGCGGCTTCAGGCCATTACCCTGCAATTGATATCTTAGGCAGTGTGAGCCGAATTTTTCAACAAATTACGGATATTGAGCATCAAAAGGCAGCATTAAAAATAAGGCAAATATTGATGCGCTTACAAGACATTAAATTATTACAAGAATTGGGTGAATATCGTGTAGGTGAAAATGAATTAAATGATATTGCGGTAAATAAAAAATCGGCAATAGACAGTTTTCTTATTCAGTCATTCAAAGAAAAATCCGAATTTCAACAAACATTGAATCAACTTAATGCGCTTACCTCTTAATCAACAAATATTGATAAATACTATCGCTAAGCGTCAACAAAGAATAGAAAGAAAACAACAAAAATGTCAAAAATTAATAAAAGAGGCAGAAAATAAGAAGGAAGAACACGTATTATTAGCCTCAGCTTTAGAAAAAGAGATCCCTTCATATGAAAAGGTAGGAACTTATTCAAGACTGTCTTTAAACCAACAAAAGCGTAAACAAGCAATTATTTTAGCTTTATTGAATACTTCGATTACTCAAATAAAGGAAATTGAATATCAATTAGAAAAATTAAAAAAAAACAGTTTAATTCTACAAAAAGAAAGAGAAGTTGCTGTCAAAAAACAAAATAAAATAAAGCTTTATCTTGAAAGAAAAACATTAGAAAAAGAGTTATACCTTGAAAGATTAGAGCAAAATGAAATACAGGAGATAGTATTGTATGATATCCATAAAGATGGATGATTTTAGATTGAATAAAATTTTAACGAGTGATCAAAATAGTGAAAATAAAACTATTTTTTCTAAAAAATCATTACTACTTTCTGCTAATGTAGGGTTATCAAATATTGAGAAAAATGATTTATTAACTGAGGATGTCAGTAAGATAAAACAAAAATTAGCCGATTTTTATAATCTTGAACATGATAAAAATATTGATTCAAAACATAATCTAAAAATAAAATCAAAAGATAAAAAGGATAAAGATGAAGAATATGACTGCTTAAATATAGAAGGGTTGTTGTTAACTCAAAGAAAAATATATTCACAAATTTGTCACCACGTAAATAAGGATAAAATAGAAAGAAAATCACTCTCTAATAACGGAAGTCAAAAAATATCCATTTCTACTGAAAATAAATTAAAGCTAACAAAAGGCTTTCAACTAGATGATGGGAAAAATATTAATATTCATGATATTAGGGGGGGGGATGATATAAAGATAAATGAGTTAGGTACGATAAGGAAAGATAATAAGGTTAATCCTAGAGTAGAAAAAATAGAGAGAAAATATCAAGACAGTAAAATTTTAGAGAGTGATGAGAATAGAAAAGTAAATAAAAACGATCCTTATAAAAGAGTAGAGAGTATCGTTGAAAATAAATTATTATTAAAAAAAGTGAAGAGAAAATCAAATAGTGAAAATAGTTCTATAAATATTGAACATGATTTAATAATAAATGGAAAATATTCAAATAGTCAAAAAATAGATAATAAAGATCTATTTTTTAATCTTAAAAAACAAAATGTTAATATAGAAAAAGGGCATAAAGAAAAAATAAAAGAAGAGATAACTGATATATCTATTTTTAACAGTATCAAGCCAGAGTATCAAAAAACAATACCAGAATTGTTATTTAATAAAACGCTTATTGATATACCAGCATTAAGTCTATTGCATAAACACATTTCAACACTGACTCAACCCCCTAGTATGACTTATGTTTTTAAAAAATGGGGAAGTGAACTTCATCAAATAAAAATGAATTTTGATACAGATAGAAAGATCCAACTGATTGCTTCTACTGGGCGAGTTTATCAATCCTCTTTAGAAAATTTTAATCAATATCAAGGACGGTTATCTCTTTCATTAGAAAATGACAATACTCGTTGGCATATTAATAAAATTGATCATTCTGATAATAACGAAGATGAAAAATGAGAATGTTAGACCTTAAAAATAATATTAATGATGATAAAGAGAGTGATTCAATGAGAATTCTATCTTCATTATATTTATCTCAATTACCAATTTCTTCGGCCTATTATTTTAAGATAAAAGGTCAAAATACAGTAGGTTCATTTACAGGGCTTGTTTCAGTTAATCAAGTAATGGACATGCTATATTCTGAAAAAAAAATTGATTGGGAGCGCGTTCCAGAAGCTTACCTTCATATTCTTTTTTCACAGAAATGTTCACAATTATTGTTTCCTTTTTCGAAAGATCCGATGCCATTAACAATAGATAATATCTGTTTAGGAGAACAAGAAAAAGTTAGCTATCCAGTGGTTAATACGACAATAGGTAACATATTTATTTGTTCTTTTAAAAAATATTATAGATGGACATTGTCACCAAAAAATAAAATTAATGCGATAGCTCAGTTTCAACTTGGTAATAGTACTCTGTCACTTTCATTATTAAAAACAGTCTCTTTGGGCGATATAATGCTAATTGATAGCATTGATTTTTCACTTATTATTGGTGAAAAAAAATGGATGCGTTATCAGTGGCAAGAAGGAGAAAATGCCGTGGTTTTAGATGAAAAATTATTTACCAATGAAATAATAAAAGAAGAATCAACAGAAGATATAACATTACAAGAAAATATAGAATTGAAGGCGATTAAAGCTATTCCTATTACTATTTCTTTTTTACTTGCAAGTCAGGCATTACCTCTCGAACAAATTGAAGCGTTGTCACCAGGGCAACAAATTAATTTACCGGATAATGCGTTACGACATATCACCTTAGTGGCTAATGGTGTTGCTATTGCTCAAGGGGAACTTATTAAAGTCGATGAGCGATTAGCTGTAGAAATTCAACATTCCTATTTACAGCAAGATTAAGTCTATGGAAAGCTCAACAACACTTATTTTAACATTAGCTTTAGCCACATTAGCCCCTTTTATTATTGCGGCAGGAACCTGCTACTTAAAATTTTCTATTGTGCTTGTTATGACGCGTAATGCTTTGGGGGTTCAGCAAGTTCCTTCTAACATGGTACTCAATGCTATTGCATTAATGATGGCATTGTTTGTGATGACACCTATAGCAAAAAATACCTATCAATATCTTATTGAAAATCCGGTTGATATTACATCACCAGATTCTTTTGAGCGATTCTCTGATGATGCATTGGGTGAGTATAAACGGTATTTATACAAATATTCTGAACCTGAATTATTAGATTTTTTTGAACAAGCTCAAGGAAATCGGCCAGATAGCTATGGTGATAAGGAAAATATAGAAAGTTCTTTATTATCGTTATTACCTGCATATGCATTAAGTGAAATAAAGTCTGCCTTTATTATTGGTTTTTATCTTTATCTTCCTTTTATTGTTATTGATTTAGTTGTTTCTTGTATTTTGTTAGCTTTGGGTATGATGATGATGAGCCCAATTACATTATCAGTACCTTTAAAATTAATATTATTTATTGCTATGGATGGTTGGACTCTATTGGCTAAAGGATTAATTAATCAATATCTCGATCTCATGGCGGTAAGGTGATGGATATGGTTTATGCAGCCAATAAAGCTATTTATTTGGTAATATTACTTTCAGCTGCACCTATAGCAATAGCGACATTTATTGGATTAGCTATTGGGTTATTACAAACCATTACTCAGATTCAAGAGCAAACATTACCTTTTGGTGTAAAACTTGTGGGTGTCTTTGTTTGTTTATTAGTTACCATGGGATGGATGGGGGATAAAATATTAGTCTATGCCAAAGAAATGATGGCGCTAGGATTGGCAGGATAAATAACATGTTAATACTGCCAGAGTATATACAGGTTTATTTAGTTGATCTTTTTCTACTTGTTGCAAGATTATTTCCTACTTTTCTTTTTATTCCATTCTTAAACAGTCGAGTGCTTAATAGCCAATTATTAAAATATATTATTATTTTTTATATTGCTATGGGAATAAAACCAAGCATTGTAATTACTGATGAAATAAGAAATTTATGGGAAATCATACTATTAAGTGAATTAGCACTTGGTATTTTAATTGGACTCCTTTTTGCCACCCCTTTTTGGATTGCTTCGGCATTTGGCGAGTTTATTGATAATCAACGAGGGGCAAGTATTGGTGATACTATCAATCCAACCACCGGAATTGAATCTTCTGAATTTGCTTCATTAACGGGACTATTTTGTGCGGCTTATTTTTTATCAACTGGGGGTTTAACCTTATTAATGAGTACGATAAAAGAGAGCTATGATGTATTTCCTATCGGGTATTTTAACAAAGAAATTGGCTATTCATTTATTGGTCATTGGTTAAACGACATGATTTATGCCGCAATTGTTTTAGTGTCACCTGTACTGATCATTATGTTTTTAAGTGAAGTGGCATTAGGCGTTTACTCACTATTTTGTCCTCAATTAAATGCTTTCTCATTGTCATTGTGTATAAAAGGTATTATTGCCTTTATATCACTGCTTCTTTTCTTTGCCCCTGCAATGACGACAGAGCTTTATGCATTTTTTAATCATAGATACTTTTATAGCATTTTTATGAGCATTTATCATGGCTGAAAAAACAGAGAAACCCACCCAGAAAAAACTTGATGACTCTGCAAAAAAAGGACAAAGTTTTAAGAGCAAAGAGCTAACATCAGGGCTTGTCTACCTTATTGGTGTTATGTACTTATTTCATCAAGTTGATTTAGATGAATTTAGCCAATTTTATCAATCTCTTTTACTTCATCCGACAAATATCAATTTGAAAAGTTATGTTAATGTTATATCAACATTATTTTTTGATATTGTTTTACCAATACTTGCTGTGACTTTTTTATCTGGTGCTATTCCTTCTTTATTTAGCTCTCGTTTTAAGCTTGCTACTGAAGCAATTAAAATTGATCTTAACCATATTAATCCAATTTCTGGTTTTAAAAAAATATTTAGCATAAGAACAATTAAAGATTTATTTAAAACATTATTATTTATAGTTATATTTTTAGTTACTTGTTATGTTTTTATTATTTTACATGGTCATGAAATATTTATATTATACCGTTCTAATTTAAATGTTGTTATTGATAAATGGTGTTCACTTGTTGTTGGTTTTATATTCATATTTTTTGTTCTTTCAATACCTATTCTTATTTTAAACATTATTGCTGATTTCTTTATTTTTATGAAAGACATGATGATGGAGAAACACGAAGTTAAGCAAGAAAATAAGAACATGGAAGGTGATCCTGAAATAAAATCAACACGTAAACAACTTCACCAAGAATTACTTGATGAGCCAATGAAAAAAGTGATCAGAGATTCTTCTGCTGTCATTGTGAATCCCACACATGTAGCCATTGGTATTTATTTTGATCCTGATAATGGGATTATGCCGTTAGTCTCGTTGAATTGTATTAATGACAAAGCATTGGCAGTGAAAGCTTATGCAAAAAAAGTGGGAACACCAGTAATTCGTTATCCTGAACTTGCGAGAAAAATTCACCATAAATATCATTTGTTTGATGTAATTATAGATCAAGACTTATTAGATATTATGGATATTCTTATTTGGCTTAAAAAGATAGAAATTGAAGGATTACTTAGAGAAGAAATGGATTATACATTTCAGTGATAATTATTATGACTATATAATTATTTAAATTATAAAAAACATCTATTTATTTTAATAAAAATAGGCGTGTGTTTTATTAAAGTAATTAAGTAATAATTAACTTACGATTTCATTATTAATTATTCATCATAGATGAAAGGATTAACATTATGTCATTATATGAAAAAATGTCAGAAAAAGAACTTGAACAATTAGCAAGTTATATTGTTTCTATTGCTCAAAACGGAGCTTCACTCAAGGATGAGGGCACTATCCCAGAAGGGTTTATGGAGGGAATTTATTCATTTGCTTACGACTTTTACCAAAAAGGTAAGCTGGATGAAGCAGAAGCAATTTTCAAATTTTTGTGCCTTTATGACTTTTATAATGTTGATTACATTATGGGTCTGGCCGCAGTTAAACAATTAAAAAAACAGTATCAAGCTGCAATTGATCTTTATGCATTAGCTTATTTAAATGCCAAAAATGATTATCGACCTGTTTTCTATGCAGGACAATGTAATTTGTCATTGGGCGATAAAGAAAAAGCAAAATATTGTTTTGATCAAGTTTCAAAAAATATCAATGATCAATCAATAAAAGAGAGAGCTAATGTTTATTTAGAATCATTAAAAGATATCCCTCTTGTTGTTCTTAATAAAGATAAGGAAGAACAGTATGATTAAAATTAATCATGAGAATATAACATTATCCACTTCTTTAGCTTCTAAGGAAGTGGATAAAGTAACTAAAGATACTGTACAGCAAGCACAACGAATTAATTCTGCGAGTGAGTACCTTGTATCATCACAACGTAAAGATAAAGAAAATAATTTTATTGGACCTTCTCTTCGTGTTCCTATTGAACAGAAGAAAAATAACAAAAAAATCAATATTCAAGATGATACGCAATATAAAATAAAGGTTGCTACTCAACAGCATATAAAGAATAGAAATGAATTATTCATTAATGATAAAAATGAAATAAAAAAGACTAAATTTGATACAACTTATAATGAAGATAAAAAAATCAACATTCTGGCTAATGAGAAACATCTTTATGATCAAGAAATAGGTAATAATTTAAATCTCTCATTAAAGAAGCCATTGCCATCAATATCGTCAGCACCTACTTCTTCGGAAAATAAAAAATCAAATAAAGATTATGATTTTCTATTTTTACAATTATCTTATCAAAATGTTATCCATCAGAATGTTTTAGATAACATTAAAGATCCAGATAAACTGGATTATTATCTTGATAAATTAGATAAGCTATCTAAAGGCATCGATGGTTTAAAAGGACAAATTAATTCAGTTTTAGATGAATTTAAAAATACTAAAGATGCTTATACTGATTACTGGATGGAAGTTTATAATCAGATAAAAGATAAAAATTTTAAAACAGAACCTGAAATTGAAAGTTTTTTAAAAAACAATAATATTCCTAATTCATTAATTAAAGAATTACTCTCTGGGGAAATTAAATCGAAAGAAGATATGGAAACGTTACTTGAAAAAACGTTTCCATTTTTAAATTTACCTGATGACCTCTCAACAATGTCATTAGATGATTTAGATAAATTATATAGTCAATTATCTAATTTTTTTGATAATGCTTTTAAATATATGCCTAACGTCTCTATGAGTGACGATAAGATAAATAAAATCACTTCACATAGGTATGAATTAAAAGCATTAATAAATAAAGAAGACAATAAATCAATCAAAGATAAATTAGAACAAATAAAAGAAACCTATAGAGCATTGACTCTTTCCCAAAGTGGGTTAGAACTTGAAATAATGTCAGATTCACTATCTGGCATGGCGTTACTTACTTTTTTATTAGCTAAAACACGAGAATTAACGTTAAAAGTGATGTTACAACGTTCTGAAAATGAGCAAAGTCTTTTTGAAGAAATGCAAAAAGTTACTGAAAAATCATTAAAAGATAAGATTGAAGATCAGAAAGCACAAATTAAAAAACAGGAAGAAATTCAATTTTGGGCAGGAATTGGATTAAAAATATTAGGGGGATTATTAGCATTAGTGGCAGGTATTGCCTCTATTTTTACGGCAGGTGCTTCAATGGCATTAATGGCGGTTGCTGTCGTATTATTTGTCGCTGATGTGGCATTAACAGTTGCTGATGAAGTCTATCAAGCCATACATAATAAATCATTTATGGATGAAATTATGTCGCCTGTATCAGAAGCAATTATGAAGGCAGTAGATGCTCTTGTTGATTTCTTGGCTGATATGATTAACAGCACTATTGATGGATTAAAAGGGCTGGGAATAGATAAAAAAATTGTCGATGAAATGAAAGCGGCAATACAAGATAAGCTTAAAATGGCACTGAAAATTTTAGTGACAGTGGCTTTATTTGTCGCCGCAATTGCATTGAGTTTTGTTATTGGGCCTGCGGCAAAAGGAATTTCAAATGTTGCCAATAAGATATTTAATCAACAAGTTAGGGATACACTAAAAAGAGTATTACATGATTATCTTGAAGCGATGCTTGGAAAAATGATTAAAGAGATTGTTGTTCAAGCATTAGAAGAAGCCATGGAGAAAATTAATAAATTATTAGCAAAAGACCTAAGCAAAAAAGCAGGAGTGATGTTAAATAGAACAGTTGTTACATCGAAACTAATTAATTCTACTGCAACAAATGCTGTCAATATTTATAGCAGTGTCATTTCTGCAAAAATTTTACAATCTATAGCGGATAGTAAAAAACTAGAAGCCATATTAAATCTTATTCAGAAACTAATGGATAAAATCATGGAAAGTTACCATGAAAATATTGATACCATAACTGAAATATTAAAAAATATGAGTGAACAATCTACTGTAAGCAGTAAAGCAAAATCGGACATGATAAGAAATATATCTATTTAATAAAATCTATTTTAGTGAGGTGTTTATATGAGCTGGGAAATAAATAATAACATTAATTCATTTAATAAATTTAAAGTTGAATTTAATGAGATTGGGAAAAGTGAAAGTATTATAGATGATAATAAATCAAATAAAGATATTGAACCTAGAATAAAAGAATTTATAGAAAAAACAAAAAATAATATCAAGCCTAATTTAACAGAGCCAGAAATAAAAACACCCAACTTAAAATTAATTCTAAAAGAGCTTGAAATTGATCATGATAGCGATATTTATGATAATAGAAAAACTGAAAGCTTAGGTACGTTTAATTTTATATCTGATGATATGATGAAGCTAATTAACCTGATTATAAAATATTTAGAAGCCATGATTAAGAAGTTTGAAGCATCTAGAGAAATGGGGGTGATGCTGATGAATGTTGAGTTAAATATGGCAGATCAAATAAAAGATAATCTTAATAAAAAAGCAAATATTATGATAGGTGCGGCAATTACTAGTGCAGGCCTTTCAATGGCAATTAATGGTATGGGCGCTTTTGTTTCTATTAAAGGTATGGGGAAAGATCTTATTGGACATTCTAACCCTACAATTATCAAAGGTAATTTAATATCCTCTACGGCAGATCCTTTAGCAAGAATTGCAGATCAAAGTTTGCAAGCTGATGGCATTAGGCTTGATGGCGAGCAAAAAGTATTAGAGGCACGAGGAAGTGCAAATAATCACGTTATTAATAATAATAATGATATTCAACGTGAAATGACAGAAGTTATAAAAGCACTATTACAAGCTATAGAGGCGATTATTCATGCTCAGCAAGATGTAGCATCTTCTATTGGTGCAAATGTCAGAGGATAATTTATGTTTAAGGCTATTGATTCAGGGATGTCTAATATAGCAAATTATTCGAAATCATATTCTTCACCTAATGATGTAGTTTCCAAATCTAAAAATGAAAAACAAATTTTAGATAATATGGAAGATTTACTTATTAATATAAGAAGAGAATATAAAAATTTTGATCTTGAAAACTGGATTGATTGTAATAATTTAAAAGAAAAATCAGAAAGAGAAATCTCTATTTCTCTTTCTGAAAAATATGCTACCAATATGATTGGTAATAAAAAATGTTTAGACTCTATAAATAAATTAGCACCGATAATAAAAGATACTCTTTCTAATCAAGGGTATCTTACGGATTCATTAAGTGAATTTTTTTATGAAGTAAAACAAACCATTATTGTGGGTAAAAATGATTATTTGGATGTACTGAAATCTATTTTCTCCAATTATATGGATTATGTCAGGGACGTAAGAACAGCAATAACATCAATAAGTCAATATACTAAAGCAGGTAAAAAAGAAGGGTACATCTTAGTTGATTATCATAACTTTAGAAAAAAATTAGAGAATGTTAAAAAAGAATATAATGAAAAATTAGGAGATAAAAATTTTTTTCATATTCAAGCCTTATTTGAAACTAAAAGCGAGGGTAGTTATATTAGAAAAATTGATAACCATCAAATATATTATAAAAATGAACACCAAATTGATAGCGCATTGCATGCAATAGAGAAACTATTAACAGATATAAAAGGGATCACAATAAAAAAAGAAGATCATTCATCAGAGGGAAGTATTAAATTTGATTTTATAGGTTCTATTAATTTCGACGATCTTGATAAGTTTTCAGATAAAATAAAAGAAAAAGAATCGAAAGAAAAAAAGATCACAGAAGAAGAATTACAACAAAAAAGACGTGATTATATAAATAATCTTAAAAAAGATTTCTTTTATAAAATTTCTACAGGAAAACTAAGAGAAATAAGAGATGAAGCGCATGAACATGATGCTGATAAAAAAGTGAAGAAATGGAGAGAGGAAAACAATGAAAAATTACTGAGTAACATACTACAAACAGAGTTTGATCTGTTTAAAAAATTACTTGATGCCTTAGAAAAGAAGCTAAATACTAATTTAGATGAGCTCTCTAAAAAATACAGTTCAGCAAACAGTAATTATGATAATTTTGTGAAAATAGTGAGCAGTACAATAAACACCTTATTAGAAATGGCAAAAGGTTTTTTGCGATTCTAAATTTTATATATTTAAAATTAATTTTTTTAGAGAATTCCCTAACAATGCTAACACAATATGTAATTTTAAATTCTTGTTTAAAACGACTTGTTTTATTTAATTAATATAAAAGGTTAATGTTATGGCTACTGTTATTGATTCTAATACTTCTCAATGTAATAATAAAATAAACTTAAAATCTCAATCATCTAATATAATAGAATATAATCAAGGTGAGTTTTTAAATAGTTCTCGTTTCTTATTAGAGGATGTAAAAAAAGAGTATCAATATATTTTTCTTAACGATCCACAAGGAAATAAAAAATTAGAAAATTTATCTCAAAAAGAAAAAGATTTTTATCTAGATGAACAATATGTAAAAAACTATATTAGTCAAAAAAATAGTCTAAATGAAATTAATATCGTCTCTCAAGCTATAAAAAATACCCAGCCAAACAATGGCTATCCAACGGATTCATTACATGATCTCTTTAATGATGTAAAACAATCTATTACTGCGGGAAAAAGTGACTATTTAGATGTTTTAAAGGATATCTTTTCTAAGTATATGAATTATGTTAATGATCTACGAGAGGCTTTATCTGCATTAAATCAATATACAAAAGCAGGAAGTAAAGATGGATATATTAATGTGGATTTTAAATCATTCTATGACGAAATTAATAAAATTAAAGATAAATATGACTCTTTATTACCAGATGAATCTTTATTGTATCTTAGAGTTTTTTTAGAACATCATGATAATGGAAGTTATCTTAGAACAATAAATGGAACCGAAATCTATTATAATAATAAAGAAAATACAGAAGCAGCATTAAATTCAATTGATAAATTATTAAAGGAATTAAATGGTATAAGTTCAAGCAGGAATGAACAATCGATTGAACCTAATATCGATGTTGTCTTTATTGCAAAAATTGATTTTTCTGATTTTGATAAATTTATGCAAGAGCTAAGCAAGAGAACTAAAAATAAAGGTGATATATTACAAACGGAATTTGATTTATTCAAGAAATCTTTAGATGCATTAGAAAAAAAAGTTAATACTAACCTTGATGAGCTTTCTAAAAAATACAGTTCAGCAAACAGTAATTATGATAATTTCGTTAAAATAGTGAGTAGTACAATGAATACATTATTAGAAATGGCGAAAGGATTTCTTCGTTTTTGATTTTATATAGAGTGATATTATGGAAAATAAGCTTATTTTAGGGATAGAAAAGAGCTGATAGAGTATCAATATCAGCTCTTAATTTTATAAATAATAATTTAAATTAGAGTCTATAATTAAAATTTATATTCAATACCTAGCCAGTAATTACGGCCATCTTCCATATAACCTTGAGTGTACTCATAAGATTTATCAAATAGGTTATTAATAGAAGCATTAGCAGAAATACCATAACCAACGTCATAATCTAAACGAAGATCAGTTTTAGCATAACCCGCTAGTTTGTCATCTTCATCAATACGGTTATAAGTCCAGCCTTGAGCTTCTTCCATAATGGTAAAGCGCAGTTGTTCAACAGGAATAAACGTCATCCACAGATAAGCTTTATGTTTTGGTAAACCTTCAATATGTTCAATTTGTTTAGGATCGCTATGGATATAGCTGTAGTTTAAGCCAAGCTCTAACCAATCTGTCACATTACCTTTAGTTCCTAAATCAAGACCAACATAATCAACGCGTCCGCTATTTTGATTTTGGAAGAAGGGCATACCATTACGATAAACCGTGTGCGCCATAATTGCATCACTAACACGGTTATAATAAATACTGGTTTGATAACCCCATTTATCCGTAATGTGTCCTTCATAGGTTAAGTCAAAAGATAATGCGCGTTCAGGATCTAAATCTGGATTGATGATCCCTTTTGAGCCATCTTTGGGTTTTTCAGTGGTGTAACGCTCTTTTTGTGTCGGGAAGCGGCTACGATCAGACACAGAGAAACGAACGTTATCATTATTAGCTAATGAATATTTCGCCATCATTTCCCAGTTGAAGGCGGTTTGTTTGTTATCATCAGCGCCTTTGTCAGTATCAACGCTATCGCGCCAGTCGTAGCTAATTGCACCCACTAAATCGAGATCATTTGTTGCTGCCCATTGATATTCTGTCGCTAAAGACCATGTTCTGTCTTTATAACGCATCCAATCACCATTTTTCTCTTTTTGAGAACGGTGAACGTCATCTTTCCAGTGAGCGGCAAAAGAGAGGAGATCACTTTCACGTGTATCGATACCTAACTGTAATGCAGCACCGGTGCTGTAATCGTCATAGTGACTATAGTCCGCGGTATTGCCTTTTTTAGGGTACATATAGAGAGTATTTTCGAACTTATCGTGATATGCACGGCTTTGCAGATTAATACCATCAGTAATTTGAGTGATACCACTATAGTAATAACTCTCCTTGTTGTAATCCGGCCATGCCCAATATTTATATTTACCTTTTGCATTAGCAGAAGTATTTGGTGGGCTATTTTTTTCACCGTCTTGTTTTACATAAGTCAGAGTATATTCGTCAGAAGCGCGTGGCGTCCAACCGACTTTGATCATGCCACGTTTATCATCAGTTGCTGAATTATCACGACGTCCATGAGTACCCGCAGCTGCATTATTTTCATCCGCACCAGGAATTGGAGTAAAACGTTGTTTTAATTGGCTACCACTGATTTGAATAAAGCCTAGATCATTGCGTGCTCCTAAACGGGCACTCATGTTATGGGCATAATCAGCACCACGAGCAAAACCTTGAGAGTAAGCAATGCTTCCTTCTAATGGTTTTTTCGGCGTCGCAGTAGTGATATTAATTGCGCCACCCATTAAGTTAGGGCCTTGTAGTAATGAGGTATAACCTTTATTGACTTCAATACTGGCTAGATCGTTAGTGGTAAAACGCGCTAAGTCTAAGTTACCATCGTAAGGGACATACGTTGGAATACCATCAAAGAAGACAGGCACTTGGCGGCTATCAAATCCACGCACTTTAATGGTGTATTCATTACGGTTACCTGATTTTTGCATCACAACACCGGGTAATGTTGCAATAGCTTGTGCGGCATTGACTTTATTTTGTTCAAGCATTTGTGCTTGCGTTAACACATCTGGATTTGCCGCAATCGGGCTACTCCAAACCGTTAATAAGTCAGGCGTTGATTGCCCATAAGTGGAGTCAGCAAGTGCAATACTTGGCAGTAGAGCAAAAGATAGACAGTAGCATAGAGGTTTTAATTTCATCATTCCAATCTCAATTTATAATCAATATATAATTATTTATATAACGATAAGCGTAAAATAAATAAAAAGAGTACTTACCCTTCAGTAAGCACTCGGTCTTGTTATTAAACAAAGCAACGAACCCAAATAAGTGAAGCCCTGCAAAGATATTCCTCTATGCCATGACAACACTTTCCTTACATAGAGCGGTGTTAATTTTGTTTATTGTTGATTAAATATGTAAATACTCACTTGCTCGTAACTAGCTATTTTTATTTAATTTTTGGATAAAGACGCACTTTAATATCCGTTGGCGGTGCGTAATAAGGTGACGACGTTACCATTAAACTAATGCCTGTTTGTGCGTATTTCTCGATAGTATTGAGGTTAATCCCACCAGCCACAGATAAGTGGCAATGAGGCGCAATGTGGGGCGCTTCTCGTTGTAACTGTGCAATATCTTCAACCGAGAATTTATCTAGCTGTAAAATATCAGGCTGTGCTTTTAACGCTTCTCTTGCTTGTTCAATATCATCCGCCTCAACAACAATGCATTTTTCCGGTGCGGCTTGACGTAACTGCTTAACGTGTTGTGCCCAATTGTTTGGTTCTAATAAAAAGTGGCGATGATTAGCAAAGAGTAAAATCGTTTCAGAACAGCCTTGGCGATGGATAACGCCACCGCCAGCCAGTATGGCTTGTGTTGCCAGCAATTTGGTATTAGGGATATTTTTACGTGTGCACGCAATTTGCCCTTTGGGTTGATAGCGGTGATAAATTTCTAACATGCTTGCCATATAATCACTGACGCCACAGCTCCACTCAAGGACGTTTTGTACCACTTTCCAGCCTTGGTGCAGGGCATCGGCACGACCTTCTGCGGTGATTAAGCAATCACCTGCATTGGCAAAATCACCCTCTTGTAAGTGTGCTTTTACGCCTAATCCTAACTTTTCTAATAAACGGCAACCTAGCGTGATCCCACTGACACAACCCGCTTCACGGCGAGTAAAGGTCATTATGCCCAATTGGTGACTAATATTTAGCGCGCGACTAGTGAGATCACCATACTGGATATCTTCCATTAATAAATTATCAAGAAAGGCATCAGGGTAATAAATCATAGGGTTAACTCACTTTCAGGGACGACATCCCAAGAAACCATTGCCCAATCACGAGTAGGCGAAATCAGTGAAACCCCCTTTTTAATGCTTTCATGATAGTAAGTTGTTAGGCGTGCAATTTCGTCTTCGCTTAAAGGCCCTACAGAGAAGTTAATACCCTCAATAAAGTGTTCAAGGCTATTGAAATTACTCTGGCAATTACGGCTACGGATATAATCCACTTTAGGGTGAATACCCATTTGGTTAAGCATATTCACAGCATAAATGTATGTTGGAAGCGTCGGAACATCACGACCTAATAAGCGGATAATACGTTGATCAACAAAGGTTGGAGAAACTGTATGAGTCGTATAAACACGTAATTTTGCGTGGCGATTCAGCTTTAAGAGTGCTGCTTTTAAATCCATCACTAACGTCGAGCGTGAAGCCACCGCAATATCACAGCGAGGGATTGCATCCCAGCTATCTTCCCATGAGCAAGTGATAAACTCAGCGTGATGGATGCCCGTGTGTTCGGCTCTGCGTTTAGCAACGGCTAACATGCCTGTGCTGTAATCAATACCAATGGTTTTTTTGAATTTGTCTGCTACATGAATACTAATCGAGCCAGGGCCACAACCCACATCTAATAGGGTTTCAGCACCAGTAAAATCCATCATTTCACGAAATTTTATTAGATAAGGATCGTTAGGATTAGCACAGGTTTCTGCCATTTTTTCAGCACGTTTATCCCAATGTTCTGGCTCTTTCTTGGTTCTTTCAGCCTGTATCATGTGGTTTTTATAAAGTTCAGCAAAATCGGTGGTTTCAATTGTGTTCATATTCTTGCCTATGGTCATTTTTATTATCAGAGTAGGCGTGAAAATGCGCCTGAATATCGGTTGGTTGTACACCATAAAGGTGCGCTAAATTAGTGGGTGTCAGCAAAACGTCAGGACTGCTTTGCAAAACAGGGCTATGGGGTGTCAGTAACATAACCTCATCCGCCAAAGAGGCGGCATGTTGAGGGTGATGTGTAGACATAAACACACTGATCCCTAACGTTTTTAGTGACTTAACTTGGGTAAGTAGTTTGATTTGATTACCAAAATCAAGGCTAGCTGCAGGTTCATCCATGATCAGCAACTTAGGTTGTTGCACTAAAGCGCGTGCAATCAAGACCATCTGTTTTTCACCGCCACTTAAGGTATCAAAAGTTCGGTGAGCAAGATGAGAAAGTGAGAGCATTTCTAAGGTTTCCATTGCCATTGCTTTATCTTGCGAGCTAGGCATAGAGAAAAAGGAGAGATGTGCCCCTCGTCCCATGACAACCATATCAATGACATTAAAAGAAAAGGGGATATGTGTGGCTTGAGGAACATACGCCACCACTTTAGCAAGCTCTGTTGGTGACCACTCACTTAGTGTTTTACCCGCAATATTAATCTCACCATCAATACACGGTATTAGCCCTAATAGCGTTCGCATCAAGGTGGTTTTACCACAACCATTGGCACCTAATAAACAGATGATCTGCCCTTGTTCGATATTAAAGGAAAGGTTTTTAATGAGCGCTTTGCCTCTATAACCAATAGTGAGTTGGCTTGCTTGTGCAACTATCATCCACTTTTCCTTGTTCGGAGTAACAGCATTAAGAAAAATGGCGCACCAATGGCAGAGGTTAAAATACCTAATGGGAGTTCAATATTGGCGATTGTACGAGCTAATGTGTCAGTGATTAACAACATAATGGCACCTACAAGCAAGGAAACAGGGAGCTGTTGACTGAAGTTGGCACCCACTAACAATCTTGCAATATGAGGGACAATTAAGCCCAGCCACCCAATAATACCCGCGATAGAAACTGCACTGGCAGTGATTAATGTGGCTGACAAAATAAAGATAAGCCGTGTAACTTCGACATTTAGTCCTAATGCTCTCGCTTCTTCATCAGATAGGCTGAGTATATTCATACGCCAGCGCAATAAAATCAGTGGAATAAAGCCAATTAACATTAAAGGTGCAACAGAAAATAAATCTGAAGCGGTGATTGTTGAAAGTCCCCCCAAAAGCCAAAAAGTGATGGAAGGTAATTGAGTATAAGGGTCAGCTAATATTTTCATTAATGAAATTGCGGAGCCGCATAATGCACTGATAGCAATACCCACTAACACAAGAGAAAGTACTGGGTCGTGCTGTTTCGCAAGTTTTGCAATAAAGTAAACTAGGGCAACGGTCGCTAACCCTCCCGCAAAGGCAAAAAGTTGAATCGACAACATGGATTGCCCAAGAAAAATACCTAAAACAGCGCCTACACCCGCACCAGATGAAACCCCAAGAATATCAGGTGATACTAAGGGATTGCGAAACATACCTTGATAAGCTGCACCTGCAATCGCCAATCCTCCACCAATTAAGATTGCTGCCAGAACACGGGGAAATCTTATTTGCCAAAAGACAGTCTCCGTTCGACTGTATTCCACATTACCCGTTAATTTATTACTCACTAGCATCCACAGTTCATTGGTAGTAAGTGAATACTTACCACTTGTGATGGCGATTAAGGCGGTGATTGAAAATAACGCCAATAAAAGTGTGATACGGGCTGATTGACTCATGAATACTCCAGCAATGGCTGACATTGTTCAGCACTTAATTGCGTGTGGTAAAAATGAGCAAAGTAATTTTGCAGATCTTGTGCTGCCTGTTTTTCTATTCGAGTGTCAAAATGGCTCTGTAAACGGCGCATTCCTATTAAACGATTAATACCCGGAGGACCATCTAACCAGCCGAATGGTAAGCCTTTAAACAGTAACACTTTGTTATTTTTAACGGCTTGAATACTTTGCCACACAGGGGCTTGTGTAATTTGCTGATAGGCATTTTCATCTTGTGTGATGATAATTTCAGGGTTCCACATCAACAGTTGTTCTGGTGAAACATCCGTTAATCCGGTGAAATCTGGTACATCAACCACATTTTCAAAGCCTAAGATTTCAATTGCTTCGGTGTGAATAGAGCCCCTCGCACCTGTTTGTAATCCTTTTGCACCCCGAGCAAGATAAAAACGTGAGTTTGTTTTTTGCTCAGAAGCAAACAAGGCGGCCTCACTAAGATATTGCTCAGCAATCAGTGCCAGCGTTTCAGCTCTTTCTGCAACCCCTAGTAAAGCTCCTGTTTGGCGTAACTGTGCAGGGCTATCTTTTAATGTGCCATCAATTAGCACATAAGGGACACCGGTTTGATCAGAAACGCGTTTTGCTAATGAGCGATAGGTTTCATCTACATTGCCACTATCAATAATAATATCGGGTTCTAGCGTCATTAATGCTTCTAAAGAAAGTGTGCTTCCTCTCCCTGATAAGCGGCCTAAACGCGGTAATTTACGTAAATCATCGGCAAATAAGGGACTTTTTTCTAAGTTAAGTGATGAAAAACCTAATAATTTTTCAGGCGCTAATGCCAGTAATAGTTGGTCTGTAGGGGGGCCTGCACTAATCACCCGATGAATTGCCGTGGATGCCGGAATGTGACCAAATTGTGCCGCAATACGTGAAGTTATTGCGGCTCTTACCGAATGTGGAAGTGCAGATAATGCTGCAATCGTGGTGAAGTAAGTTAGAAATTGTCGTCTGTGGATAGCCATAAGTTCACACTGCTTATTGTTTTATATTAGTATCGTTGTTTCATTTATTATATAGCGAAGAATACTATATTTCCTTTGGCTTAAGTCAAGGGATCATCAGTCAAAATCAAATCTAAGTACACATCTGAAAAACTTTATTCGAAATAGTGTATAACGTAAGGCTATAATCAGCGTTATTGGAAAAATAAAGCGCGTATTAATACGAATGTTTTTGGACAGTTGCGATATAAAATGAAGAAAAAACGCCCCTCATTACAGGATGTAGCTTCACGTGTTGGTGTCACCAAAATGACCGTTAGTCGTTTTTTGCGTAACCCAGAACAAGTCTCTGAAGCTTTACGAGAAAAAATTGCGCGTGAATTAGAGAGTCTTAATTACATTCCTAACCGCGCTCCTGATATTTTATCTAATTCAACCAGTCATGCGATTGGGGTATTACTGCCTTCTTTGACCAACCAAGTGTTTGCAGAAGTTATTCGTGGTATTGAATCAGTGACTGATAAATACGGTTATCAAACCATGTTGGCACACTATGGTTATCGAGCAGAAAAAGAAGAAGAGCGTCTACTGTCATTACTTTCTTATAATATTGATGGACTTATTCTTGCTGAAAGAACGCATACACCAAAAACAATAAAAATGTTAGAAACTGCCGGTATTCCTGTGGTAGAAATTATGGATAGCGTTTCGCCTTGTTTTGATTCGGCAGTGGGATTAGACAACGTTGACGCTTCACAACAAATGGTCAGTGAAATGATCAAACGTGGCTGTAAACGCATCATTTATCTTGGTGCAAGGCAGGATGAGCGAACCTTAATGCGTTTAAACGGCTATGAAAAAGCGATGCAACAGGCGGGGTTACCAACAGGCAGTGTAATGACACCCAAGAGTTCATCTTATTCTTTAGGGGCGGAGCTACTTTATGCGGCTCGTCAGCAATACCCTGATTTAGATGGACTTTATTGCACGAATGATGATATTGCGATTGGGGCTATTTTTGAATGTCAGCGTGTGGGGATTTCAGTCCCCAATGATATTGCTATTTCAGGTTTCCATGGTCACGATGTGGGGCAAGTGATGACACCTCGCCTTGCCAGTATTTTTACACCACGTGATGAAATGGGACAACAGGCTGCCGATTTATTGCTTAAACGAATGAAAGGTAAAATAGCCAAAGGCCAAGTGATTGATGTTGGCTTTCGGATTATCACTGGTGAAAGTATTTAATAAAATAATATTTTAGCATCAGTGATTTACTATCTTAATAGCCCTATTGTTAAGTGATTAACAGTAGGGCTTTTTATTATGATAGTCCTCTATTTTTTCTTGCCATACTGCTTGTGTTTACGGTGTATTAGTAATTAGAAATTGGGTTGTTAACCAAATATTTTGTTGTCAGTTTGTAGATCATCTTACTTTCATTTGAGAGTCGCTTCACATTTTCACTTCTTAATTGATCTTGGTTGTTGTATTTACCTTACCACTTCGGATATGTTACCCGTAACAGTTACGGGTAACATTACAAAAAAGACTGACTATTGGTCTTAAAGGAGCATTCTATGAACGATACCCAATCCCTACACCATGTTTTTATCTTAATGGGGGTATCAGGTAGCGGTAAATCAGCGGTCGCAAGTGGTGTGGCACAACGTACGGGTGCGGCATTTTTAGACGGCGATTTCCTTCATCCTCGCTCAAATATTACTAAAATGGCATCAGGCCACGCTTTAAATGATGATGATCGTAAACCTTGGCTACACGCTTTAAACGATGCGGCATTTGCCATGCAAAGAACCAACGGTATTTCGCTAATCGTTTGTTCTGCATTGAAAAAACAGTACCGAGATAGGTTAAGAGAAGGCAATCAATGCCTGCACTTTTTATATCTAAAAGGTGACTATGCGTTAATTGAAAGTCGCTTAAAAGCACGTAAAGGACACTTCTTTAAACCTCAAATGTTAGTGACTCAATTTGAAACCTTAGAAGCGCCAACAAAAGCTGAAAACGATGTGTATGAAATTGATATTTCAATGCCACTTGATGATGTGATTGAAAGTGCAATTAATAAGATAAATTCAGTCACTCAAGGGACTTTTGAAGGGGAAACGGTATGAGTACATTAACCCTTGTGCTAACTGCGGTTGGCTCTGTTTTATTATTACTCTTTTTTGTTATGTATGCCCGTTTACATGCGTTTATTGCCTTAATGATTGTGGCTATTGGCGCGGGTATTTTTTCTGGTATGCCATTAGAGCAAATTACGCAAACCATGCAAAACGGAATGGGAGGAACACTTGGCTTCCTTTCTATCGTTGTCGCACTGGGGGCAATGTTTGGTAAGGTGCTACATGAAACTGGCGCACTAGACCAAATTGCAGTCCGATTATTAAAATACTTTGGTGAGAAACGTGCAAATTATGCATTAGGTATCGCAGGTTTAATCTGTGCATTACCACTATTTTTTGATGTTGCCGTTGTCTTGTTAATTGGTGTTGTGTTTGCCGTTGCCCGTCGTACTGGGGGCAATGTGGTGAAAATGGCAATCCCGTTATTTGCAGGTGTTGCGGGTGCTGCTGCTTTCTTATTACCGGGGCCAACACCGATGTTATTAGCTGACCAAATGAATGCTGATTTTGGGTGGATGATTTTAATTGGTTTATGTGCGGCAATTCCGGGCATGTTATTAGCTGGCCCTATCTTCGGTAACTTTATTAGCCGTTATGTTACGTTAGAATTACCTAAAGATTTGGCTGAACCGAGTTTAGGTCAAAGCAAAATGCCTTCTTTTGGTTTTAGTCTTGCCCTTGTGTTATTACCTTTAGTGTTAGTGGGATGCAAAACCATTGGTGCACGTTTTGTTGAGGAAGGTTCTCAACTATACAATATTCTTGAATTTGTAGGGCATCCCTTTATTGCTATTCTTGTCGCTTGTTTAGTGGCTATTTATGGTTTAGCTATCCGTCGCGGTATGAGTAAAGAGAAGGTGATGGAAATCTGTTCCGCCGCAATCCAACCCGCAGGTATTATCTTATTAGTAACAGGGGCGGGCGGTGTCTTTAAACAAGTGCTGGTGGATTCAGGGGTTGGCCCTGCTTTAGGTAATGCTTTAATTGGTGCGGGCATGCCAATTGCTATCGCGTGTTTTATTCTTGCCGGCGCGGTACGTGTTATTCAAGGTTCAGCTACTGTGGCTTGTTTAACTGCTGTAGGCTTGGTTTTACCAGTTATTAATGAGTTGGGTTACAGTGGTGCTCAAATGGCCGCATTATCTGTCTGTATTGCGGGTGGCTCTATTATCCTTAGCCATGTTAATGACTCGGGTTTCTGGTTATTTGGTAAATTTACGGGTGCGACTGAAGTGCAAACCTTAAAAACGTGGTCACTGATGGAAACTATCCTTGGCACAACAGGCGCGATCGTCGGTATGATTTTCTTCGCTTTTCTATAAAATTTAAGCTTTATTTTTCAAATAATTAGCGCGTCTTTTTGACGCGTTTTTTTTCATTGCTATAAATGCCCTTAAAATATGACAGAAAAAGCGCTGTTTCTCATTAATCTAGAGGATCCTCGATTAATGGGCAGGCTAGGATTGTTATTTTATGGTTGACTATAATTCACTTTTTATTAAACACACGGATTGTAATATCCACACGATCACTCTTATTCGTGATTCGATTTTAGCATCAAGCAATAAGTTACAAGACAAGCTAAATTTGCTGGATGAAATGGAGCATCTTTTTAGCAAGATGTTGGATAATTCTCGGTCGTTAGCTCAATTTCTCAATGAAGTTGATAAACATTTTACGCATAACCGAGAAGAGATAGAAAACTTCTCAAGCTGGTTAAAGAAAATTAAAGACAGTGCCAGTAATATTGATAGGCTTTCCAGTCAGGCGAATCTTTTATCTATTAATTCAGCCATTGAAGCAGGGCATATAGGACGTGAAGGGGCGGGGTTCTCAGTATTAGCCCAAGAGATGAAAAAGTTGTCATTAGAAATTCAGCAGCAAGCCTCTTCTATAGCAACCATTAATAATAATTTAGGTGCTCGTTTTATTCCGGTTAAAGAAACGACAGAAAAAAACCAAGAGCAAGTTCAACTCGTTAAAAAACTGGTTGAAGAAGGGCATCAAGATCTAACGTCATTATCAGAGCAAGCTCATGAGCTTAAATATATTTTTACCTTTATCTCAATGCAACAATTTTTTAATACGGTCAAATTGGATCATGTTTTATGGAAGGAAGCTATTTATATCCATTTACTCAATAATGATGATGAACACTGTGTTAATCAACACACCGAGTGCCGTTTAGGTAAATGGTATTATCAAGGTGATGGTCGGAAATTTACGGGCTCTGATGCCTTTCGTCGCTTAGAAGAACCTCATAAGTTAGTTCATGAATGTGGGCGTTTGGCACTAAGGGCGAATATAGATGGCAATCAAGACGCAGTAACGCAATATATTGAGCGAATGGAACAAGCGAGCGTTGACGTGATTAAGTATGTAGATGTTTTATTGAACTCATTTACGCATTAATTTAAAAACCAAAAAGGAGCCATCAGCTCCTTTTTGTGGATCAGGTATATCCGACTTTAACTTTTATTCATTAATGTAGTGAGTTGACTATAAAGTGTATTAGCACTACTTTCATATCCCTCACGAGAAAGATGAACACCGTCAGGTCTTGCTAAATCATTAATGGCCCACGTTTTTATGGAACATTCCCCCCCCATATAATCGCGCCAATCCCAAAAAAGGGTCTTCTCTTGCTGAGCCACTTCTTTTTGAATTCTGATAATATCACTAAGCCATTGAGGCTGTTGTGAACGGCAATCAGGCGCTTCTTTATTCTTGATTGAATCAGAAGGCCCGATTAATAAAATCGTACTATTGGGGGCTTGTTGACGAATTTGGTGAATTTTATCAGTAAGCTGTTGGCGATAAGCACTTAAATCAAAAGTATCATTAAACGCCTCATTAGTACCATAAGCCAAAATCACCATATCAGGATTTAATTGGCCTAATGTTTCAGTCCATTGTGAGCCCCATTTATCCATCATATTAATTGTGGCACCATTAATGCCTAATGAGGATAGCATGACACCCGGTTGTTGGTTGCTAATTAACCAACCGCCTAATTTAACAGGCTGGTTTTTGCTGACAGTAATACTGACAGGAAATGTTATGGCTGTCGGGTTTGAAAACTGCCATTTACCTTGAGTTTGCGACAGTGAAAGGATTTTATTTGTTGATGATTGTACATTCATTTGTGCCGCAGTTGGGGCTTTATAAAGTGCCTGTAATTGATAATGTTGCTGAGTAACCGGTTTCTCAGATAACTGTAATTTTGCCCATTTAGCGAGAGGTTCACTAATAAACCCCCCTAATGGGAAATCAGGATCGCTATCTTTTCTGCTTGAAATCAGTGTCCATGCTTTCTTATCACTCTGATACTGTACGTTAGCAATACGTTGGCCTGCGATATTAGTGGGAGGAATAAAACCAATTCCTCCATTACCGTAGTCAGTTTGAAAACGTTCACGTAACTTACCACTGAAAAAATCCGCTGCAGTATGAGAATCACCTAACTGAACAATATGCACGGTTTGACGGCCTTGCTGTAATTTTTTAACAAAGCCAGCAAAGTGAGGATCGTGATAGTTATAAAGTTGTCTTGAACCATCAGCGGGTAACACTGAGGGAGTGGGGAACGTCACTGTTTTCTTTGCATCTTGGGTACAAGCCACTAAAAGTGACACCAAGGCCAGTATGATTGAGCTACCAACTAAGGTTTTACGCTCAAGGATGTGCGTGAGTTGTTTCATTTACAATAACCGTGTTTTTATCTTTTACATCATCGACTGCATTATCTTCTTTCATTTCTTCTTGAAGATGAATGCGTGAGAATACGTGTTGAGCAATAATTTGCTGACCTTTTAAGCTAAAATGAATGCCATCACCCGCTCTTAATTTAACACGACTGCTGCCATCGCCCATATAATCAGAATAAATATCTTTTTCATATTTAAACATATCATTGACAGAAAGGTAAATTTCACCCATTTTTTCTGCTTCTTCACGATAAAGTTTATCCAGATATGTCATACCTTCTGATAGCTTCTGCTTGCGCATATTGGGTGGCCCAACCCAAATAACCGTGACATTATTCTGCCTGGCGTTTTCGATAATGCTTGCTATACGTGTACGATAAGTCGATTCCCAGGCTTCGCTGGCAAATTTTAAGTAACGCCCACCGCCATCAGGTGGCATATCCCAAGGATCGTTAGGACCTAAAAAAACCACCAGTAATTTAATTGTGTCATCACTGGCTAAGCGTGTCGCAATGGTTTGTGGCCAATTGAAAAAGCGTGGATAGGCCAGTCCTGTACTTTGTTTACTTAAATCGATACTGCTGATGTTGTAATCCGTTTGCAGTTGGCGCTTAAGTAATGGTGCAACACCTTGCATCATTGAATCGCCCGCAAATAACACTTTATCTTCTGGTGATAAGATAATTTCTGTTTTTTGGACGATAGGTTTTAAGGCTTCTAATGCGGCATCAGAGACGTCAGTAACGGAATGGTAAGGTAATCCATTCATAGCTTGCTTACGTTGCAGTAATTGTGGAAAGCGTTGCGTTAATTGAGACGCAGGTCGTGTATACCCATTAAAAAAATGTAAGCCAACCGCAAAGCCTTCAGGAAGTTGCTCTGGCGCTGAAGTTTGCACTATAGGTTTTGCTTGATTATCAGGGTGATGAACCTGTAGATAATCCCCATAGCTTTCTATCGCAACAAATACGCCATCGCGCAGTTGCCCTCCGACTTGCCAAGTATAGTAATGGGATAAGCCTGACCAAGGAGCAGGGCGATGATACTGTTGTTGCCAAAAGCGCTCTAGTGATGTTTGGTTTAGCCAAATTAGCAAAAAGGTACTGAACAGCACCATTAAGGCAACTTTTGCTGTCTTTTTTAAGTTTGAGCCGAAATCAAAAGCTGGCATAGATAAATCCTGGCACTCCATCAGGAGACAGCATAAAAATAATCGTGAGGATCAATGCAAGGGGTAGCGGATAAACATACCACGGTACTCTTTTCTCCAGACGAGCCACAATATCCTTTAAGGTCACAAAGCAAGGATAAAGTAAGAAAAGTCCCCAGAACATAAAGAGCGTTAAGCCTTCAGATTGCAATGACGCCCAAGCCCCCGCACTAAAGAGTTGCTGGATTAACACTAAAGCATCACCCACCGTTTGACTGCGGAAAAATATCCACGCAAAACACACGAAGTGAAAGGTGATGATCCACGACAACAACATGTTTAAGGATGATAACGCACTCGGTGGTGCATTTTTTTTCACAGGGAAGAGGCGATGTTTAATATTCAATAACACCACACCAATACCATGAATGGCACCCCAAATAATAAAGGTCATGGCGGCACCATGCCATAATCCAGAAATCACCATGGCGGCAAAAGCATTAAAGTTTTGCCTAATTACCCCTTTACGATTACCCCCTAAAGGAATATAGACGTAATCGCGAATAAAGGTAGATAAACTGATATGCCAGCGACGCCAAAAATCCGCCAAGTTTATTGCTAGATAAGGGGCATCAAAGTTACGAGGAACAACAAAGCCAAGTAATAAGGCAATACCCGTGACAAGATTGGTGTAACCAGAGAAATTAAAGTAGATGTGCCACGCATAGGCATAAATAGCCGTCAGTACTTGCCCACTTTGCGCTAAATCAGGCGCATTAAATACCGGATCAACATAGTTTGTTGAGAACCAACCACTTAACCAAAAGAGTTTTGCGATAGCCAATACAATCAGCATTATCGCCCCTTTATAATCAATGATTTTTCGTGTTGGCGCCTGAATTTGTGGCAGAAACTCTTTTGCTCGATTAATGGGGCCCGCCACAATGCTTGGGAAAAAGCACAGATAAAGCACAACATCCAAAAATGGGGCTTTGGGGATCTCTTTTCGGCAAACGGAAACGACATAACTGACCGAGTGGAAAATATAGAAAGAGAGGCCTAATGGCGCAAGCAACTCAATAAGAGGAAGTTCAATGCTGAGTCCCCATTGTTGAAATGCCTGTGTCAGTGATTCTTGGAAAAAGGAGTAATATTTAAACGCGGTAAAGTAGACGCCTACCAATAATCCTAATAGCCAGTAAATAACTTTAGAAGAAGTATACTTAGTTAATATATTCGCCAGTAAATAAATAAAGAGTGTATAGCTTAATAAGATTATCGCAGGACGATAATCTGCATAAAAGAGAAAAGAATAACTTACTGTAATCAGTAGGATATTTTGGATCTTAATCTGTTTTTGGAAGAGCCAGTATAAAATAAAAAAGCTAACAAAGGCTCCGAGAAACTCGAATGAAAAAAAATTCATAAAGGGCTCTAAGGGTGTGATTTAAAAGTCATACCAAACGTGTTACCCCCTATATTATGAATTCTAAGCTAGCTTTCAATCAAAAGATTATCTTGTGATAAATAAAAGCCACTTTTCTTTAGACAGAAAAGTGGCTTTTTGCCAGATGAAAGCCTGTAAAGGCTTAACTATCTTGTTTCGACTGCAACTGAACTTGTGTGATCAGTTTTTTATTTGAGTCGAACATTTCGGTCAGATAATCGTTATAACTTGAACCCAATTCTGAGTAACCTTTCAAGTCAGTGATTAACTGGCGAGAGTCGAGTTGTTGCTGCGTCATTCTTTGCTGTGCTCTTGAGGAGCGCAATGAATTATAGGCGCGGTGCGTATTGAGATTACGCATATAAGCAATCACTGAGCCTTCAATATCAGGGTAGGCTGCATAGCCTTTGGTTTTCCCTGGAACGTTATTGCAAGACTGACTCCCACATCGCATACCGAATAGATTGTTATTTTGTTGTGCCAACTTTGATGTTCCCCAGCCTGATTCCGTTGCAGCTTGCGTTGCGACAAAGTGTGTCGGAATAATGTCAACGCGAGTTAATAACGAATCCCAATTTACTTTTTTCGGGCTGGTACATGTGACGCCATAGTATTGACAGATTTCACGCAGTTTTTTTAAATCTGCGCTGCCCCAGTGCTGGGCTTTACGTTGAGCAGTTAACCACTCACGATCTCTCATTATCTTATTATTAACATTGTCAATAATAGGAACTATGACATTTAAAAACGCTTTCTTACGCTGTGTTCCCGAAGGGTATTTTTTCAAGTCTGGCAACGACGTTGACGTGCCTTTGAAAGAATACGCCTGCAGTATCTGGGAACTGCTGGTACTGGTTGAAGCAAAACTTACACCAGTAAATAGTAGTGAAATCAAGAAAGCGAAGACGGCACTTGTCCTCATCAATTGAGAGGGCATTGCTTCTCCTCGTTTAACTGGATAAAAATAGAACGAATACTAACAAATTACTTTTTTCATAGCTACAAAATATCGCCTCACATTAGGATAACTACGAGTGATTTGTTAAAAACTTGTGTGTGTTTTACTGGAAAGCCTCGTTTTATAATCGCTTTTTTTCTTTAACAAAAAGTGCTTTTTCACCTTAAGCTTAAATTTATCTTATGTAAAAAGGTGTGACTTAACCCAAATTTAGCAAAATTAAGCATTTTTAATATGTCAATTTTGTTTGTTATTTAGTCAAATTTTGTTATTTTTGGTCTGGTTTTATTATCAATTTCACGTGCTTTTTCTGTTAAATCAGTAAAATCCGCTTCACGCCAGTAGGTTTTAGGATGAGGTAAATCTTCCATCCGCGTAGTTGGCCAAAGCTGAAATTCTGCTAATTGTTCTAAGACGTAACCGGAATAAGCGCTAGGTAATGTAAGGTAGTGAGGCTGTGTTATTTCCTCAAAGGGTAAGACCGGATAGCGTTTATCAGAGAGATGATAATCACGCAGTAAAACTAAAAACTTATCAGGCACACGTTGCTGGCTATCCCACCACTGTCCATCAATGACATCAAACCATTGTTGGGTGAATTGACGAGGCTGAGCATCTAATTGATAAAGTGCTGAGGGAATGATGCCCTGCATTGATTGATTATAGTGCTCAAGGCTGGTGGCGTGACCCTTTAAGATCAAGGTAAGAGAGAGCCGCGCACCAATTAAGTTGGAGTAGAGATCTTCAGGTGAAAATGCAGAGATACCTTCGGAGAATCCCGGCACAGAACGAAAGCCATACCATTGTGCAATTTCATGCCATACCGCAAGGCGATAGCCTAATCGTGCTGCAAGATAAGCGCTTAAAGTATAGCGTTCAGCTTCATTTTTAGGGGGCGTAAAAGCATTAAAGTGTATTTTACGTTGTGCAAGTTCATCGCTGAGTGTCAATGTCCATTCTTGGCCTAACTTTGGATAGATATGGCTAAAGAGATAATAAGTGTAATCAGCGGTATCGCGAATATGGGCGATATCAAGAAATCCTCCTTTATGGGAGTAAATTAAGCCTGATTTTTCACTTCCTAAACCTAATACAGCCGCTGTACCTAGCCAGAAACTATCGTTATAGCGATGATTACCAAGGGCTGAGGCTTCAACAATATTATCAATACGGTAAAAAGGAATAGGAATACTGAATGCTTTGGCTTTTAAGTCATAGCCAAAAGCACAGCAAGGTCTTAAACCGTTAGGGGCAGTAAGGGGGGCTGGCGTTTGCCAAACTTGCGTGGCTTCTTCATGAGTGATGCTCTCAAGATTGGCATGAAGAGATGTAACCGGCGTGACTTGAGCGCAACCTGCAATAAATAAGAAGAAGGCAATGGTGTTAATAAAAAGAAAACGCTTAAACATCAAAATGCTTCACCCACTTGAAAATAGAATCCTGTACTTTCTTTACCTATACCAAAATCAAGGCGCACATTCATACGTGGTTTAAATTCAAAGCGATAACCCACTCCCACACTGGGTAACCAATGGCCTTTGCCTAAATCACGCGCTTGGTCGCTTAACGTACCACCGCCCACCCAAAGTGCAATACCATGTCGCCAATCGAGCTTTTGACGGTACTCTACTTGGGTTGAAAATACATGATTATCTTGATATCGCCCTTCATAATAGCCTCGCATTTGGTGCCCATTGCTCAGTTTAGACAATTGGCTCCAAGGCACATCACCCGATGTGAAACGGGCATAATTATCAAATGCCAATACCGCAGTATCACTTAAAGGATAATAGTAGTTATATTGTATTTGTGTCGCATTAAAGCGGTTATTACTGCCCGTATCCGATGAATAATGGGTATAACTGATATCAAAGGCCTGACCTTGATAAGCATTGGGTAAAAAATCGCGGCTATCATAAGTAAAGCGAGCAGTTATTCCTGAACTGGTTGAACGCAAAGGTAAATCACGCGCATTCATATAGGCTTTAAAGGGATTATCAGGGGCAGCTGCTTGTAGGTTGGAATAATCCCACCCTAATCCGATATAAGTGTTTTTGGTAACTTGGCGCAGTAATGTGGGTGTTAGACGCAATTCTTGAGAGCGGTATTCACCGAAATGATCTTTTACACGCCCTTCGTGATAACCCTCTCCCCAATAATGGGTGGGAACATTATTTAATGTTCCTGTGAGATAAAAGCGCCAAGTATCATCAGCCAGATAAGTGTAGTTGCTAAAGGTCATACCAAAAGCACCGGTTGATGAGCCAAAGCCACTTAATGAGAGAGACGAGATTTTACTATCAGGACGACTATCCGCTTGATAAAGACCCACAAGCGCAATGCCTACACCCAATTCTAGCTCTGGCGTATAAAATGGGCCCGGTAATATGCCCCAGTCGATAGTTTTACTGCGGTCGAAGTTATTTTCTCCCCCTAATCCAACTAGCCATTGGTCTATTTGTTGTCTATCGGGAAAGAGCTGGGCTTGTGCTGTGTGCGAAATAAAGAGGCTGGCAAATGCCAGCCCAAAAATAAACGGGTATTTAACCATTAAAAACGGAACTCACCTGAAACAAAAAAGCTATTACGGTTGTTGAAACCCAGCTCTGTGATCACATTAAAATTACGAGTGACTTCTAAGCGAGCACCCACAGTTTGGTTCCATTTATGGGCAAGATGCTGTTCAACATCGAATTTCATATTAGGATCACCCATTGCCTCAATAAAGCCAGCAAAATCTGGTGGGAGATTTAATCCATTAATATCGCCTTTAAAGCGTTGGGTAATATCTTGGTACATTGCCCCTGTCCACACCTGCAATTTAGTATTACCTTGGCCTGATATTAAAGGCTCAAAAACAAATTCATAACCCACACGAGGCGAGATTATTAACGCTTTAATATCACCATCTAAAATATCTAAATTAGTTTTGGTGTAGTTTAAGTCAAAAGTAGTAAAGAATTGGTTATAACCACCCGCTAACGTAAAACCAGCACCATAAGTTTTACCTTCAAAATCTAATTTAAAAGGCTTATCTTTAAGTAGAAAATCTAATGGAATAGGACCTAAACTACCGCCTGCTAATGTAGTATTGGATGTTCCTTTAGTTTTTCCATATAGCCCATAAACATTCAAAAATGGAAAGACCCAACTATCCAGTTTTAGCATATGGGTTTCACTTTTTTCACGCGTATGACCTGCATCTATTTTTAGTGCTTTTGCTGTTTCTGGGTTTTCCGGCATGATAAAACCAATTTTATCCACAATAATATCTTGGCGCAGATTCATATAGCTATAACTGGCACCAAAAGGCTCTGGAATATCATAACCACGGGCGCGGGCTTCATCGCCCCAAATCGGTAAAACACGAGATTGGCTGGCTGGGGTACGTGTATCTAACGAACCTTCATTATTTAATGCAGTACCTCCTGATTGGCTCACACTTAAAGAGAGCAGAGGACGATCGCTATCAGCATAAG
Source organism: Proteus sp. FME41 (assembly GCF_014897315.1). Classification (GTDB taxonomy): domain Bacteria; phylum Pseudomonadota; class Gammaproteobacteria; order Enterobacterales; family Enterobacteriaceae; genus Proteus. The sequence goes on from NZ_JABUYL010000006.1 coordinate 120,812, forward strand.
AAAAGCCAGTGGCAAGGAGAGAGGCGGTCAAAACCACCTTATTTAAATTGGAAAAGTTCATACATAACCCACAGGAAAATTAAAAAATAATAAGTAGTAAAAGAATAGCGGGAAATTTTAATCTTTTTCTAATTAATGGTCACCAGCTATAAGTGCGAAATACAGCAAAAGATGCTTGTATTTCGCGTTATTATGGAATTATTAAGGGTTTATTAAATAAAAAGCCTTATTTTTTCTAAGCTAACCTTAATAAAGAAAGTCATTCTATTATAAAAGAGAATGATAATTCTTCTTTTAATTATTGTTATTTTATTATTTTTTATATTATTGATTAAATTCGCATCAAGATAAGATCTTCCGGTGATAAACCGTTATGATAATAGTCACGCTATATGGATTATTTTAATAAAGGATCGTTATGACCTATCAAGAGCTTTATCAATATGCTGTTTTTATGCTGTCTCGTCGTGATTACAGCACTGTTGAACTCAAACGTCGTATTGCACGCCGAATTCGAGAAACAGAGAAAGACTCCCCCACTGAAGAAGAATGTTTACCACAAGTCATCGAGCGCTTATTAGAAAGCCAATATCTGGATGATAATCGTACTATTTATAGTTTTTTCCGTAGTTATTTAAATAAATCCTATGGACCGTTACGTATTCGTCAAGAGTTGCGTCTAAAAGGTTTCCCCAGTGAAATTATTGAGCGTGTATTAGAAGAAACAGACACCGATTGGTTCGAGTTATGTAAAGAGGTTAAAGAACGAAAATTTGGTGAAAGTAAACCCAAAGACTATAAAGAAAAAGCGAAACAAATTCGCTATTTGCAATATCGAGGCTTTACTTCTGAGTATATGAATTCGCTGTTTTAAATTTCTAACGCAATGCCATGACAATATCGGCTAATTTTTTATCATTCTCTTTTTTAAAATAGACCTTTTATGTACATAAATTAATCGTATTAATGTTTTTAATTGGGGAGTCAAACTCAAGAGAAGAAATAATAAGATCACACGCTTTTCTTATAATATTGCATTAATATATATAATATTTAACTTAAGCGGGGTTATCTTCTTGGTAAATACGTATTAAAAATTAATTTGATAATAAAAAATTGACAAAAATTAGCAGTAAAAACACAGTTGATATTTATTATTTTTATATTTAATTCTAAAACTTTATTTTTTATTTCTATAATAAATTGTATGTCTAATAAATATTAAGTAACTGTTTTAATTCCATTTTAATATTAAATTAAATAGCGATATTGCTCACAAATATTAATAAATGAAAATTTAATTATCTATTTTTGACTAATATCTATTGGGATTAACACAATCATTATACTTTAAAAGTTTTCAATAATTATTGAGGTTTTATTATGAAGAAAAATAAAATTAGGGTATTTACTGCAACATTATTACTATCATCAGCCGGTTTTATTTCAACAGCGTCGGCTGATGTGACGTTAAAACATGGATATATTGATGTCCCTCCCAGCAGAGCTTTTCTTTGTTCATCAAAAGGGAACAATTTAAATAAAAATTGTGGTCCAGTGCAGTATGAACCTCAATCAATTGAAGGCCTTAAAGGGTTTCCCAAAGATGGACCTGCTGATGGTCAAATTGCCAGTGGTGGAAAAGAGACTTTTTCTGCTTTAAATGTACAAAGTGCTGATCGTTGGCATAAAGTCGCAATGAAAAGTGGAGAAAATACGTTTAAATGGACATTAACTGCGAAGCACAGCACTGAATCATGGCGATTCTTTATTACTAAGCCAGGGTGGGATGTAAATAAACCGCTGACTCGTGCTGATTTTGATTTAACACCATTCTGTCAACAAGACGATAATGGAAAAATACCAGCAGAAACCGTAGAATTAAAGTGTAATGTACCAGAACGTTCAGGTTATCAGGTTATTTTAGGCGTTTGGGATATTGCGGATACAGGTAATGCTTTTTATCAGGTTATTGATGCGGAATTTAAAAGATAATCATCTTAATTAAAATTATATTTTAATATCTATAATGATATTGGTTATATATTATTCTATTTTAAATATAAGCAGATTTTAAATTTGAATTTTAAATTTAGAATATAAATTTAGATTGGTAATTATTTAGTTATTAAATAAAAATAATAGCTATTTATTATTGAAATTTAATCAATAGCGCCTTTGTATGGGCGCTATTTTCATTAAATCGACTAGAAATCCCTCGTGCACAATGCTACTTTCTACGTTATACCTATAATTATTTAGCTTAAAACCAACATCATTGAGGCGCGATTATGGAAATCTATTTAGATACAGCGGATATCGAAGAAGTCAGAAAACTCTCTCAAGTTCTTCCTATTGCAGGTGTCACTACCAATCCGTCTATTATTGCTAAATCGGCACAAGATATCGAAACGCTGTTACCTGAATTAAAAGCGGCAATGGGGGGTAAAGGTCGGGTATTTGCACAGGTCATTGCCAGTGATGTCGATACCATGATTGAAGAAGCGCTACGTATCGGAAATATTGCTGATAATACCGTGATTAAAGTGCCAGTTACTGAAGCCGGACTTGTGGCGATTAAACAATTAAAACAAAAAAACATGCTGGTATTAGGTACGGCAATTTACAGTGTCTCACAAGGTTTAATGGCGGCATTAGCGGGTGCAGATTATATTGCCCCTTATGTACATCGAATGGATAGGCAAGGTTCTGATGGCGTGAGAGTCGTCAAAGAATTACAAACCCTAATTACCATGCATAATTTACCGACAAAAATACTTGCCGCAAGTTTTAAAACACCGCGCCAAGTTGTGGACTGTTTATTAGCGGGAGCTTCAGCAGTGACATTACCGGTTGAATTGGCTTATTCGATTATTCATTCACCGGTTGTTGATGATGCAGTAAACCGATTTGCAGATGATTGGCAAGCAGCATTTGATCGCCGGCTTTTGTAGTGAGATCACCTTAGATTATAGAGTTGAGCGCTATCCTATTTATATAGCGCTTAATGGTGATTATTTTAAATAGACGAAAATGCGTCTTAATTAAAATATTATGGCACTATTTATAAATAGAAATGAACCAATAAACTAAATTGAAATAGTCTGCTTTTATTTGTGATTATAAATGGTGTGATCTGCTATCTTTCTGAGTGTTTTTTATATAATCATATTATATATATATGATTTATTGTTATTATTATCTAATCTATTTCTCTATCAAATAAGAGATAAATCTATATTTAAGTCGGCTCTTTTAGTTGTTTTAATCTTTAATTTTTCTAATGAATAACTTACTGATTTATCAATAACCAAAAATAAGCGAATATTGATTTACATCTAATAATAAGCCACCTTTCTGGCAATCCAAATTCAAATCTATTACTATAATGTTAGTCTATAAATGGATTATTAATATAATCTATTTCTTTTTTATTTTGTTGTTAAAAATGACTTTTATATCAATATGTTATTATTGATCTTTTAAAGTGTATTTTATATTTCAATATTTAATTGATTTTTGTTTTTACTCGGTTTAATTGTTATTACTTTAGGTTTAATAACAAAATAATAAATTGTGACGAGTGTGTTAATTAAAGAGTTTGGTTGTTAAAAATAAACTAAATATTATATTGATGGGGTTGTTAACTGACCAGATTAACAGGGAAAACCGATACTCCGCGGTGCAATGATAATTAACATATACAGTTATTATCTTTATTTAGAGATAAATAAATTTTTATTTGTGATACTGGAGTAAATATGTGTGAAGAATACATGAACAAACCACTTTATCTGTCAATTGCTGATTGGGTTCAAGCGCAAGAACGTTGGGTAAGTGCAAAAGAAATCGCGAAAAAATTCGATATTCCTCAATGTAACGCGATTAATATCGTTTCTTATATTCTGTCTGATGTAAAAGAGATTGAATGTGAAACGAAAAGTGTTCCTAATCAACTAGAAGGCCGAGGATGTCAGTGCCAGCGTATGATCAAAGTCAGCCATATTGATCCTCAACTCTATTCGCGGTTAAAGGGCCATATTCAAGGCAAAAGCAGTCAAAGCTCGCCAGAAAAATTATCGACGATGATCCCTCATGGGCTAAACCATGAACAAAAATGGCAATGGATGTTGTCAAAATCGCAACGTCGCTAATTTAGCTGATTAGGCATTGGTTAATTGAATAAATACGACAGGCGTGAGTAACGCCTGTCGCTGTTTGTTACTCGCCTTTCGGTTTCACGTCTGTTGTACCTCGCAAGCGTGGACGATGAGGTTCAGGTACGGTTAATGGTGTGGTTTCGACTAAGCTTTGGCGACAACGAACTGTCAAATCTTGGTATTCACGTGTGTTCATGCGCTTCCATTCCATGTCTTTATTCGTGATGTCACGTACATGCTTTGCTGGACTACCCATCAACATTTGTCTAGGTTGACCCTGAAAGCCTGCTTTCACAAAGCTCATGGCAGCTACAATGCTCTCTTCACCAATCACTGCACCATCCATAATCACGCTATTCATACCGACTAAGCTGTCACGCCCGATAATACAACTATGAAGGATCGCACCATGCCCGATATGTCCATTTTCTCTTACAATGGTATCCATATCGGTATAACCGTGCATGATACAACCGTCTTGAAGGTTAGCACCTGCTTCAACAATCAAGCGCCCATAATCCCCTCTGAGTGATGCAAGTGGGCCGATATAAACACCTGCGCCAATAATCACATCACCAATTAATACCGCAGATGGGTGAACATAAGCGGTTGGATGAACCACAGGAACAAGGCCGTCAAACGCGTAGATACTCATTCGGTTTCCTCTTTATTGTATTATCGAGATTAACGATAATTACCGTCCTTTCCATTCAGGTGCGCGTTTTTCAGCAAAAGCCAGAGGGCCCTCTGTCGCATCTTCTGAATGAAGAACACTTGGGTAATGTTTTAATACGCCACTGCGCATCAGTTTGTAACCTTCTTCAATAGAAAGCTCGCTGGTGGCACGATAAATCTCTTTTAACGCGGCCACTGCCAGTGGAGCACTATTGGCAATTTGATCTGCCAGTTCGCGTGCGCTATCCATTAATTCAGCAGCGCTAACAACGCGGTTTGCAATTCCCCAACGTAGCGCTTCGTCTGCACTCATGCGACGACCTGTCATCAGCATTTCGTTAACAATCGCGGGCGGTAAACGTTTAGGTAAACGCAGAACACCACCACTGTCAGGAACAATGCCTAATTGTGCTTCGGGTAAGGCAAAAGAAGCATTGTCTGAGCACACCATCATGTCAGCAGCGAGTGCTAATTCAAAGCCACCTCCAAAAGCATAGCCGTTAACGGCGGCAATGACAGGTTTATCAAGATTGAAAAGCTCGGTTAAACCTGCAAAACCACCTGCACCAAAATCAGCGTCAGGGGCTTCACCTTCTGCAGCGGCTTTTAAATCCCAACCCGCAGAGAAAAAACGTTCGCCTGCTCCCGTAATAATCGCCACACGTAAGTTAGGATCATCACGAAAACGCAGAAAAACGTCGCCCATTTCATGGCTGGTTTTCGCATCAATCGCATTGGCTTTCGGTCTATTTAATACAATTTCGAGTACTGAACCACGCGTTGTTAGGTGTAATGATTGGCTCATGTTGTATTCCTTTTCATCATCAAAAATAAGCAGTTATGATTGACGTTATTGAGTTAGGGTTAAACCTACCTATGTTTTATTTCAAATGCTTTTTAATCACTTTTCCTGAGCAATTACGGGGTAAGCCCTCTCTAAACTCGACTGCAGAGGGGACTTTAAATTTCGCCATATTTTGCTCACAAAAATGGAAAAATGCGTCTTCACTCAAGGTTTCATTCTCAACCAGTACCACAAAGGCTTTAATTGCTTCATCACGAATATTGTCAGGGACACCAATTACGGCGACATCTTGAATTTTAGGATGTGAAGAAAGGATGTTTTCAATTTCAATACAAGAGACATTTTCACCGCCGCGTTTGATCATATTGCAACTGCGATCAACGAAATAGAAAAAGCCTTCATCGTCACGGTAACCATAATCTCCCGTATGTAACCAACCTTCGGGCTCTAGTGCTTTTGCTGTCGCATCGGGTCGGTTGTAATACTCTTTGAATAAGGTTTTTCCGGGCTCGCCTTTTACGCAAATTTCACCCACAACACCATCAGGGACTTCGTGGTTTTGTTTGTCTCTGATTTGGGCCTGATAACAAAAACCCGGTCTGCCAATGGATGGCCAACGGCGTTTATCGCCAGGTCTGTCTCCAATTAAGCCAACAATGGTTTCTGTCATGCCATAAGAGGTGAGTAATCGTACGTTAAAGCGTTCAATAAAGGCCTCTTTTTCTTCATCGGCAAGATTAAGATAAAACATCACTTCACGCAGTTTGTGCTGTTTTTCTTCTGATGAAATGGGTTGTGCCATTAAGGTTCTCATCATCATGGGAATGCATTCCGTCACCGTCGCTTGATACTTAAGAATTTGTTTCCAAAAGGCTCTGGCACTGTATTTTTCGAGTAGAACAAACGTCGCGCCTACAGAAAATGCCGCGAGAGAGGCGGTGCATTGGCAGTCAATATGAAAGGCTGGCATCACAGTAAGATAAACATCGTCTTCACGTAATGCGTTTTGCCATGATGAATAATAACCCGCAAAGCGTAAATTATAGTGTGTGATCACGACGCCTTTAGGTTGAGAGGTTGTGCCTGAGGTAAAAAGAATTTCAGCCGTGTCATCCACGCTTAATGGGGTGTGATGATTAAGCGTAACAGGGTGCTTGGCTTTCTCTTTTAAAAAGTCGATAACGCCTTTTTCAGCAGGAATACTGTTTTCTGAGATTAAAAACAGTTGCGTTAAAGGGCATTGCTCATCCTGCAACATAGGTTGGTAAATAGGATAGAAATTATCGCGTGTCACTACGTAATGGGCTTGGCAGTGATTGATTATCCACGCACTTTCTTCATGCATAAAGCGCGCATTGATGGGCACCATGACAGCGCCTATTTTTGCCAGCCCAAACCAGCAAAAGAAAAATTCAGGGCAGTTATCAAGATGTAAGGCAACGTGATCGCCTTTTTTTATGCCACCAGCATGAAAAAGATTTGCCGTTCTGTTGATCTCTTCATTTAATTCACTGTAGCTAAATTGTCTCTCTTGTCCTTGTGCGGATCCAAAAATTAGCGCTGTTTTTGTGCCATAAACATCAGCCAAATCATCCCACATTTGACGTAAGTTTTGTCTGCCAATTACATCCATTAAACAGTTACCCTATTCTTTTGCCGTAAATTCAGACACGCTTTATCGCTTTATAACGTCTGAATTTGACGGTGTTACTTTTCGATTTTAGCCAGTCCCTTATCGACCAGCCCCCTGATTTGTTCGTCGCTATAACCGATATTTTTCAAAATTGCGTCAGTGTCCATGCCGTGAGATGGCATTCCGCGCCAGATTTTTCCCGGATTATTTTTGAATTTAGGCATTACATTTGGCCCTTTGCAGGTTTCGCCATTCATGGTTTGCCATTCGGTAATTGATTCACGCGCGACATATTGCGGATTGTCTTCCAGCTCAGGAATAGTCAGTACTTTGGCGCTGGCAATATTGAGCTCTGAAAGACGTTTAAGTACCTCAGTGATGGGCTGTTTTGCTAACCATTCATCGAGTTTGTCTTCAAATAATTGGCCATGAGGGCAATTAATACGGTGAATAAGTTGAGTGCCTTCGGGTACTTCTGGTGTACCAAGAAGATGTGCAAGACCGATATCTTTGAAGATTTCTTGAATTTGGGTGATGCCGACGACCTCCATCACGATAAAGCCATCAAGGCAACGATAAAGTCCACAACCTGCGTAGTACGGATCTTTCCCTTTGGTCATTCGAGGGCAAACTTCACCGCCGTTGAAATAATCCATCATGAAGTATTGCCCCATACGTAACATCACTTCATACATTGCAATATCAATACTTTCACCTTTGCCTGTTTGTTGGACTTTATACAGTGCCGCTAACGCGGAAGTGGTTGCGGTCATTCCTGAGAAATAGTCTGCGGTATAAGGAAAGGCGGGCATTGGCTGGTCTTTGTCACCGTTTTGAATAAGGTAACCACTGAAAGCCTGAGCGATGGTGTTATAAGCGGGTAGGTTGGTGTATTGCGGGTCGCCATATTGCCCAAAACCTGATAAATGGGCGATAACTAATTTAGGGTTATGTTCCCATAATACTTCATCGGTAATACCACGACGTGCAAAGGCTGGGCCTTTACTGGCTTCGATAAAAATATCGGTGGTTTCCATTAATTTTAGGAAGGCATCACGGCCTTCATCTTTAAAGATATTTAACGATAAAGCATGAAGATTACGGCGAGAAAGCTGAGGGTAGTGAGGTTGAACACGAATGGTGTCAGCCCATGCAACGTTTTCAATCCAAATCACTTCAGCACCCCATTCAGCAAACATTTGTCCTGCGAATGGCCCTGCAATTTCAATTCCTGAAAATACAACACGAACCCCAGAAAGTGGGCCGAATTGTGGCATTGGTAAATGTTCTGTCATAGCGTCACCTCGTCAGTGGTTGAGTGAACACTCTCTCACCTAATGATGAGAGAGTTATTTGTGATTAATTAGCGGTACTGTTTAAGTACTGAACGTCCTAATGTCAGGATCTGCATTTCATCAGAACCACCTGATACACGGTCAACACGAAGATCACGCCAGAAACGAGAAATACGATGCTCGCCAGCAATACCAACGCCACCAAGCACTTGCATTGCACTATCAACCACTTCAAACGCTGCATTTGCACAGAAATACTTACACATGGCAGCATCACCAGAAGTGATTAAGTTGTTGTCACTCTTCCATGCAGTTTCATATAACATGTTGCGCATTGAATTGAGTTTGATCGCCATATGGGCGAATTTTTCTTGAATAAGTTGGAAACGACCGATAGCTTCGCCAAATTGCACACGTTGGTTGGCATAACGCGCCGCATCTTCAAACGCACACATCGCTGTACCGTAGTTAGTGAGCGCCACTAAGAAACGTTCGTGGTCGAACTCTTCTTTCACACGATTAAAACCGTTGCCTTCACGACCAAACATGTCTTTTTCTTCAAGCTCAACGTTATCAAACGTGATTTCGCAACAGCTATCCATACGTAAACCCAGTTTTTCTAACTTGTTGACTTTGATGCCGGGTTTACTCATATCCACAAACCATTCAGTAAAGACCGGTTTATCTGGAGATGCTGCATCACGGCTCATCACAACAACATAAGGGGTGTAGGCGCTACTGGTGATAAAGCATTTACTCCCATTGAGGTAAACTTTGCCCTCTTTGCGGGTATACGTAGTTTGTAAGCTACCAACATCTGATCCTGCGCCCGGTTCAGTGATAGCAGAGTTCCACATTTGCTTACCCGTACCGCGGAATGCCATGATTTTATCAATTTGTTCTTGAGTTCCTTCACGTAAGATGGTGTTAAAACCACCCGGTAATTGATATAACACGTAAGTTGGCGCACCTAAGCGGCCTAATTCCATCCAGATTGCAGCAACAGTAACAAAACCTGCATTTAAGCCACCGTGTTCTTCAGGAATAAGCAGATTATCAATTTCCATATCCGCTAAGGCTTTGACAAAACGTTCTGGGTATTTGCTTTCGCGATCACACTGTGCGAAATAAGCTTCCCAGTTTTCACTGGCCATTAATTCGCGGACACCGTCAACAAACAGTTCCTGCTCATCATTCAATCTAAAATCCATGTTAATAACCTCTTAATATGTCATTCTTTGCGTATAGCGGTTCAGTCTTTCCAATGTACTTTGGCGTCTTTAATAAAGGACAAGGTGACCATGATATTGACGAAAAATAGTGGGCATCCTCCAGCGATAATGGCGGTTTGAATGGGTTTTAACCCCCCAAGTGCGAGCAGAATGATGCCGATAACACCGACTAATACAGACCAGCCGATACGCACTAATAAAGGGGGCTCAGAGCCTTCTTTCATAGAGCGACAGGTTGACATGGCGAGCGTGTAAGAGCAGGCGTTGATTAAGGTGACTGTGGCGATAAAGCAGAGAATAAAGAAACCCCACATTGTCGCAGTGCTAAATGGCAGTGCTGCCCATGTTTCGATAATGGCGCGAGGCACACCGTATTGTTCAATTAGTTGTGGAATGTTGAGAATATTTTGGTCAATCAGTTGTAAGGTGTTACCGCCAAGAATGGTCCAAATTAACCAAGTCCCTGCGGTTAAGCCTGAAACCATTCCCAAGCAAAGTTCACGAACAGTACGACCTTTAGAAATACGGGCTAAGAAGATACTCATTTGGATGGCATAAATAACCCACCATGCCCAGTAGAAGACGGTCCAACCTTGCGGGAATCCGCCTTTGCCGATTGGATCGGTATAGAACAGCATACGTGGCATATACATCATCAATGTACCAACAGAGTCTGTGAAGTAATTGACGATAAAGCTCGCACCACCGACGATAAATACCCAGCCCAGTATTAAGAAGCTCAGGTAAGTACGAATATCACTGGCGATTTTTACCCCTTTTTGCAGACCAAATGCCACGCAAATCGCGTTTAATAAGATCCAGCAAGAGATAATAATGGCATCTAATTGCAGGGTATGAGGAATGCCAAATAAGTATTGAATACATTCAGTGACTAACGGTGTAGCTAAACCCAGGCTAGTCCCCATGGCTAAAATTAAAGCCACCAGATAGAAGTTATCAATAATGGTTCCGACGATCCCATTAACGTGCTTTTCGCCAATGAGTGGCGTTAAGGTGCTACTTGGGCGAATAACTTCCATTTTGCGAACAAAGAAGAAATAAGCGAATGCAACAGAAAGGAAGCTGTAAGTTGCCCAAGGTAGAGGACCCCAGTGGAACAAGCTGTAAGCAAGGCCAATTTCTTTAGCTTGAGTTGAGTAGCCTTCCATACCAAAAGGTGGGCTTGAAATGTAGTAGTATATTTCAATCGACCCCCAGAAAAGGACGGCCGCGGACGTACACGACGCAAACATCATAAAGATCCAGCTTGCGGTACTAAATTCAGGTTTGTCTTCTCCAAGACGTTTCTTGGCATAACGCCCGAAGACTAACCAAAACCAACCTCCGAACATGATGACCATATACCATTCGAAGGCCCAACCCCAGACATTGGTAACATAGCTGAATACGGCATTAATCACTTCATTTGAAGCATCAAGATCACGTACCGTTAACCAACATAAAATACCAACAATGATCAATGGTGGAAAAAAAACCTTCGGTTCTATTCCAGCCTTTTTATTATCTTTGCTCATAGGTAAATTTTCCAAATATATTTAGCGCAGAAGTTTAAGGAGTATTAATTCCTAATATCTAATAAAACAGTTAAATTTGTTTATGAATATTTTGTCTATTGGTGTTTCATCATAATAGAAAAATAAAGTCATTGGCTAATCTACAAATCCATTAATGATAGAGAATGATGGATATTATAAGAAATCTATTCTGTTATTCACTTCACACTATTCTTTTTGTCGATTTTATGTTACGTTTTATAACGTTTTATTTTCATTGTAAGCAATTGATAATAATGTTTATTTGTTTGTATGTGATCGGTTTGTTATATTCCCTCTTTCAATATTGTTGATCTCGGTGGCAATATTGAACGTTAAATACCTTTATATTTATTATATTCAATATTGTTGATCAAAGTAGCAATATTGAAAGTTGTTCACTTCAATTAAAATTAATTTCAATATTGGTGATGTATTTAGCAATATTGAAGGCTATCTTGCCTTTATTTAACAATATTCAATATTGGTGACCTAGGTTTAATTTTTTAATCACTTAATTATGTTAATTCTATATTACATTGCCAGAGCAAATGACATTATTTATTAATTTCAGGAGATGTAATGAATATTATTACATGTTACAAGAGTGTTCCCGATGAGCAGGATATCACGGTAAATAGCACAGACAGTTCGCTGGATTTTTCTCGCGCCAATACCAAAATTAGCCAATATGATTTAAATGCGATTGAAGCGGCAAATCAGCTTAAAACGCAACTTGATGGTATTCAAATCACGGCAATGAGTGTCGGCGGTAAATCACTGACAAATGCAAAAGCACGTAAAGACGTACTTTCTCGTGGTGCTGATGAACTCGTAGTTGTGGTTGATGACCAATTTGAAGCCTCTTTGCCTTACCAAACAGCGGTAGCATTGGCTGCGGCTGCGACTAAAAAAGGCTATGACTTAATTCTTTGCGGTGATGGCTCTGCGGATCTGAGCTCACAACAAGTTAGCTTGCTGGTAGGCGAATTCTTAAATGTTCCTGCAATCAATGGTATTAATAAAATTGTTTCTCTTTCTAATGATTCAATTACGGTTGAACGTGAATTAGAAAATGAAATTGAAACACTGACCATTCCATTACCTGCTGTTATCGCGGTTTCTACCGACATTAACACACCTCAAATTCCTTCGATGAAAGCCATTCTTGGTGCTGCCAAGAAACCTGTTCAGCAATGGAGTGTTGCCGATCTTGGTTTGGATGCGATGACTGCGCGTTCAGAGCAAACAGTGACAGCGCCGAAACAGAAAGTACGTCAACGCATCATTATTGAAGGTGATGGCGATGATCAGATTGCTGAGTTGGCAGAACATTTACGTAAAATTCTTAAGTAATAGGGGGAGTTATGAGCCAGTTTTCAACTGTTTGGGTATTGAGTGATGCACTTTCCCGTTTACCAGAATTAGTGGGTGGCGCTTCTTCATTAGGGCAATCTATCAATGTATTTACATTGAATGATAAACAAAGCGTTGCTGCTTTTAAATTAGGGGCAACAGAGGTTTTCCAATTAGAAGGTAAACCTGACGATCGCATTATCGAAGACTATGCACAGAGCATGGTTGAAACCATCAAACAAAAAGGTGATGCAGGTTTAGTGCTACTGCCTAATACACGTCGCGGAAAATTATTAGCTGCACGTTTAGGTCACCGTTTAGAGGCGGTCGTTTCTAACGACGCGCAATCTTTAAAGGCAGATGGTGATGCATTAGTGGCAAAACACATGGTTTATGGTGGTCTTGCCTTTGGTGATGAAACGCTGAAAACGCCTTATTGTGTGGTAACTGCAAGCGTGGGTACTTTTGATGTTGCACCAGAAACTGGTGCTACGGGTAATGCACAAAAAGTCGCATGGATTGCTCCAGCTCAAACCATCGTTCGCAATTCAGTTCAACCACGCGCAATCAATGCGGTTGATTTAGATAAAGCGCGCTTTGTTGTCAGCGTCGGTCGCGGTATTGGTAGCAAAGAGAATATCGCCATTGCAGAAGAGTTAGCGAAAGCCATTGGTGCTGAAATCGCTTGTTCTCGCCCTGTTGCTGAAAATGAGAAGTGGATGGAACACGAGCGCTATGTGGGTATTTCTAACCTGATGCTGAAACCTGAACTCTATTTAGCTGCGGGTATTTCAGGGCAAATTCAACATATGGTTGGCGCTAATGGCGCACAAACTATTGTGGCGATTAATAAAGACAAAAATGCCCCCATTTTTCAGTTTGCTGACTATGGCATTGTCGGCGATTTAATGAAAATTTTACCTGCATTAACTCGTCAATTATCTCACTGATTTAGTTAAGCAGAGAAGTTGACTTCTCTGCTGTTTATCGCAAGTTCTGGAGATGTTATGTCCGATTCCGAAGATATTTTCGATGCCATTATTGTTGGCGCAGGATTAGCAGGATCTGTGGCTGCACTTGTTTTGGCAAGAGAAGGCGCACAGGTTTTGTTAATAGAAAGAGGTAACTACGCTGGCGGGAAAAATGTAACCGGTGGTCGTATGTACGCACATACCCTTGAGCGCATCATTCCTGAGTTTGCGCAACAAGCGCCTGTTGAACGCGTTATTACTCATGAAAAATTGTCATTTATGACCGAAACCGGCGCAATGACAATTGATTACCAAAATACAGAAGGAAAGAACCCAAAAACTGCCTCTTGGTCTGTATTACGTGGTGAGTTTGATCAATGGTTAATGGAACAAGCCGAAAACGCAGGTGCGCAATATATTACGGGGATCCGTGTCGATAAACTCGTCGAGCGTGATGGCAAGATTGTTGGTGTGGAAGCGGATGGTGATGTGTTAGAAGCCAAAGCCGTTATTTTAGCAGATGGCGTGAATTCTATCTTGGCTGAACAGCTTGGGATGACAAAACGTGTTGCGGCTGAAAATGTGGCTGTGGGCGTGAAAGAGATCATCGAACTGCCTGAAAGTGTGATTAAAGATCGTTTTAACCTAAAAGATAACGAAGGCACAGCTTGGTTATTTGCAGGATCACCTACCGATGGATTAATGGGCGGTGGTTTTTTATATACCAATAAAACCACGCTCTCTCTAGGTCTTGTTTGTGGGCTTCACCATATTAAAGATGCGAAAAAATCAGTACCACAAATGCTGGAAGATTTTAAACAGCATCCCGTTGTTGCGCCACTCATTGAGGGCGGGAAAATGGTGGAATACGGTGCGCATGTTGTACCTGAAGCTGGGTTGAGAATGCAAAACGAATTAGTCCGCGATGGCGTATTAATTGCGGGTGATGCTGCTGGGATGTGTATGAACCTTGGCTTTACTATCCGTGGTATGGATTTAGCCATGGCATCAGGCGAAGCGGCGGCAAAAACTGTGCTGTCTGCTATGGAGAAAAACGATTTTAGTAAACAAACACTTAACGAATATCTCAAACATTTAGAAGATGGCCCGTTACGTGATATGAAAGCATACCAGCGTATGCCTGATTTACTTGATAACCCTCGTATGTTCACTGCTTATCCTGAAATGGTCGTTGGTATCGCGAAAGATCTCTTTACCGTTACGGGTGAAGCACCCGTACCAATGCGTAAAACCATGATGCGTCATACCAAAAAAGTCGGTTGGATGAACTTGATTAAAGATGGGATCAAAGGAGTAAAAGCAATATGAGTTCTCCCGTAAATGTCGATGTCAAATTAGGCATCAATAAATTTAATGTCGATGAAGAAAATCCACATATCGTCGTTAAAGAACAGCCTGATAGGCAAGTGTTAGAAACCTTAGTCAAAGCCTGTCCTGCGGGTCTTTATAAAAAACAAGAAGATGGCACCATCAGCTTTGATTATGCAGGGTGTTTAGAGTGTGGAACATGTCGAATTCTAGGTTTAGACAGTGCGCTTGAAAAATGGGAATACCCACGCGGAACTTTTGGTGTGGAATATCGTTACGGATGATGTATCGCTACTTTTCTCCCAGTGCTGTCTCCGGCCTGGGAGCTTTTCTTTTGGGTTTTATTTAGAAAAAATACCAGGACGCAGTCATGCAACCCAGAAACTTTGATGATATTCGTTTTACCTCTGTACATCGTCGAGTGATGTTATGGGGGAGTGGTGGCCCTTTTCTTGACGGCTATGTGTTAGTGATTATCGGTGTGGCATTAGAGCAACTCACACCGTTATTACAGCTTGATACACGATGGATTGGACTGCTTGGTGCGGCAACATTAGCAGGGCTTTTTATTGGCACATCACTTTTTGGTTATATTTGTGACAAAGTGGGTCGCCGTAAAATGTTCCTTGTGGATATTGTGGCTATTGCCATTATTTCTATCGCAACCATGTTTGTCTCTACGCCAGTGGGCTTATTGGTGATGCGATTCCTTATTGGTATTGTGATTGGTGCCGATTATCCTATTGCGACCTCGATGATCACCGAGTTTTCCAATAAAAAACAACGTGCTTTTGCTGTCGGTTTTATTGCGGCGATGTGGTATATCGGGGCAACTTGCGCCAATTTAGTCGGCTATCTCCTTTATGATGTTGAAGAGGGGTGGCGTTGGATGTTGGGCAGTGCCTTTATTCCTTGTGTGATCATTTTAATTGGCCGCTTTGATTTACCAGAATCGCCTCTTTGGTTATTGCGAAAAGGGCGAGTTCAAGAGTGTAATGAAATGATGATCACACTTTTTGGCGAGCCTGTCGTTTTTGAAGCGGAAGATGCCAAAACCACACGTTTTATCGAGCTATTTAATAAACGTCATTTTTCGTTTGTGCTGTTTGTTGCCGTGATTTGGACTTGTCAAGTTATCCCGATGTTTGCCATTTATACCTTTGGACCACAAATTGTGGGTTTATTGGGGTGGGATGCAGGAAGGAGTGCGGCACTGGGTAATGTGGTGATTAGCCTATTCTTCATGTTTGGGTGTATTCCCGCTATGTTTTGGTTAAATCAAACAGGGCGGCGTCCGTTATTGATTGGTAGTTTTGCCATGATGACATTGGCATTATTAGTGCTAGGGGTTTTCCCTGATTTACCTATCTTATTTGTTATCTTAGCGTTTGCGACTTACGCCTTCTTTTCTGGGGGCCCTGGAATTCTACAATGGCTTTATCCTAATGAACTGTTTCCAACGGATATTCGCGCTTCAGCAGTCGGGGTTATTATGTCGATAAGCCGTATTGGTACAGTTATTTCCACTTGTGCGCTTCCTGCTTTTATCGCCACTTATGGCATTAATACGACAATGCTGGTGGGTGCGGCAATCTCTTTATTCGGCATGATAGTGTCTGTGCTGTTTGCACCAGAAACCAAAGGATTAACGCTTAATCAAACCTCAACCATGCCAATGCGACGGGGTAAATAACACTTTTAATTGGTAAACAATAAAATAGGTTAAGTAATTTAAATTATTTTTCATTTAAATGTTATAAAGTTTAATCGTTATTGTATTTGTTTTTATATTATTTTTATTTAAACTATCCCATAAATGTTTATTGATAAGATTTGTTTATCTCTTAAAGTGAGATGAATATATTTATATTAAAGAGAGAGTGATTTTATTTTTTTTATTTAAATAAAATGACTCTTCTTTTTCTTTATTAATAATAACACCTTTATAACGCCTTGGTTTCAAATTTATCTCATTGTTATTAATTACTCTTTAATTACAAATTATATTTAACTCACCAAATCTAGACCCCAATCACAGATCTCTCTCAGACTATTCAAATGACGAAAAACAGTTCGTTATTTACCAAGAATGAATAAATTCCCCTACCCAGAATAAGGTCATTACAGACGTAAACACCCGCAGAAAAGCGATTGAGTAGGTATTTATGACCTTATTAGAAACGACAGTTGAAGAATGTCTAAACAATATTGTAAAGCAATATGCTTCACAAATAGCGTTGATTGAAAACCAAAGTAAAAAAACACTCACTTGGCAACAATTACAACAAGAAGTGAATACCGTTGCGCGTGGTTTTTTAGCCATTGGTTTAAAAAAAGGTGATCGTTTAGGTATTTGGTCTGCTAATAGTAAAGAGTGGATTATTTGTTTTCTTGCGGCTGCTCAAATTGGTGTTCCTGTTGTTTGTATTAACTTCCATTTTAAAAAAAGAGAGTTATTCGATTTATGCCGATTAACGGGTATTAACGCATTATGTTTTTCAGATGGCTTTAAAAATAATGATTTTATTGAGGTGGTTAATTGCCTTGCTAAAAAATCAACTGAAAATAATGACGTATTACCTCAGTTATTTATTAGCATGGGAAATAAGAACGCAGAAAAAAGCTGCTCTTTATCGCAATTAAAAGAAAAAGCAAAACAGATATCTGATGCGGCTTATCAACATGCGGTTACCCAAGTCAATGTGAAAGACTTACTGACAATTCAAATGACCTCAGGCAGTACGGCAATGCCGAAAGGTGTCATGTTAAGTCAATATAATGTCATCAATAATGCCATGTTATCAGCGCAACGATTAGGCGTAACACATAACGATGTGATTTGTTTAGCCGTACCTCTCTTCCATTGTTTTGGACTCTCTTCCTGCCTCTTCTTTGCGTTAACAACTGGATGCAAACTGGTTCTTTTAGATAATTATTGTGCGGAAGATGTTTTAAGAGCGGTACAAAATCATCATTGCACCATTATGCATGGTGTCCCAACAATTTTTAGCCGTTTAATGAAACATGAGCAGTTCTCTCATTATGATTTGTCCAGCCTTAATAAAGGCATTATTGCAGGGGCAAGTTTTCCACCCGCCTTAATCGATGACATCGATAACATCCTCGGGATGAAAGGGATCACGGTCTCTTATGGTCAAACAGAAGCCTCTCCTTGTTGTACTCAAACATTACCTAATGATGATTTAGCGATAAAACGCAGTTCTATTGGTAAACCTTTGCCTTTTGTTGAAATGAAAATCATTAATCCGAAAACGGGTAGGCCTATGCCCGTCGGTATTTTAGGTGAGATTTGTACGCGCGGTTTCCATGTGATGATGGGATATGACAATGCCCCAGATAAAAC
The DNA here is from genome assembly GCF_014897315.1 of Proteus sp. FME41. GTDB lineage: Bacteria > Pseudomonadota > Gammaproteobacteria > Enterobacterales > Enterobacteriaceae > Proteus. The sequence continues at coordinate 139,185 of NZ_JABUYL010000006.1, forward strand.
GCAAGAAGCGTTAGACGAAGAGGGATGGTTACATACCGGCGATATCGGTTGTGTCGATGAACAAGGGAATTATCACTATGCCTATCGCATGAAAGAGATTGTGGTGCGTGGTGGTGAAAATATCAGCCTTTGTGAAATAGAAGAGGCGCTTGCGGAATATCCCGGTGTTGATGCAACAAAAGCGTTCGGTATTCCGTCTGCTGATTTAGGCGAAGAAGTGATTGCCGCTATTTGTGTGCAAAAGGGGCACACCATAGGTGAAAACGAATTACGTGAATTTCTACAAGCGCGACTGGCTCGCTACAAAATCCCCAAAGAACTCTATTTCTTTACGCAGTTTCCTCATACCCCTTGCGGAAAAATTGATGTGCAAGCGCTGAAATTGCAATTGGGTTATGGCGTTTCACTCAAGGATGAAAACACCAAAGTAGCGGGTTAAATGACAACGGATTTATCCACATTCTGACAACAGCAGTATGAAGTCTAAAAATAATTAGGAGAAAAAATGACAAGTCGTAAAGCACTGGAAGGCGTCACCGTAGTTGAGTTGGCGACCTTTATCGCAGTACCCGCAGCAGGCCGTATTTTAGCTGATATGGGGGCGAACGTAATTAAAATTGAATCCCCAAGTGGTGATAATTTACGCTACACCGCACCGACAGAAGGTCGCCCATTAGATCAACATGAAAATACCAGTTTTGATTTAGAAAATGCCAATAAACGCGGCATTGTGTTAAATACCAAAACAGAAGCAGGCAAAAAAATTCTGTTTGAACTGTTAGAAAAAGCGGACATTTTCTTAACGAACTGGCGTCCTGGCGCAAGAGAACGTGCAGGCCTAGATTATGAAACCTTAAAACAACGTTTTCCAAAATTAGTTTATGCCAGTGTGACTGGATATGGCGATGAAGGCCCAGATAAAGACCTACCGGGATTTGACTACACGGCTTTCTTTGCGCGTGGTGGTATTTTAGGTTCGCTGTATCAAAAAGGTACTGTGCCAATGAACGTGATCCCCGGCCTTGGCGATCACCAATGTGCATTAGGTTTAGTGTCAGGCGTATTAGCCGCCTATATCCGTGCTAAAAATATAGGTCAAGGTGAGTACGTTTCAACTAACTTGCTACATACCTCAATTTATACCCAAGCGATTATGATCCAAGCGGCGCAATATCCTGAATATGGTCAGCCTTATCCTATTGATCGCCGAGATACCATCAGTCCATTTATTTTAGCTTATAAGACTAAAGATGATCGCTTTATCCAAGTCTGTATGCCGGTTTATGACGCTTACTACCCAACCTTTATTTCGTGTATTGGTCGCCCTGATTTAGCCGAAGACACTCGTTATACCCATCTACAAGAAGTGGCTAAAAATAATCGTTCACCTGAGTTGTATGACCTCATTTGGCAACAAGTTGAGCAAAAAAATGCATCAGAGTGGGCGGATATTTTTACCAAAAACGACATCCCATTCAGTATTGCTCAAACATGGGAAGAAGTGTTGGAAGACAAACAAGCTTGGGCTATCAACACCTTCTACAACATGAAATACAAGAATGGCAGTGAAAAAGCCTTAGTGCGCCCACCAATTGATTTCTTAGAAAGTGGCTTACCTGAATATCGCCGAGGCCCTTTGTTAGGTGAAGACACACCGTCTGTATTAGCGGAATTAGGGTATAGCGCCGAAGAAATTGCCAACCTTGAAGCCAATAAAGATGTGATGACGTGGAAAGAATAATCCACTTACTTTTTTAATTTTCAGGAGAGCAAAGGCATGCAACAAGACATTTTCACAATGGGCGTTGATATCGGATCGTCTGCATCAAAATGCATCATCATGAAAAATGGTGACGCGATTGTCGCGAAGTCATTGGCATCAGTCGGTGCTGGGACTTCTGGCCCTGAAAAAGCGATCAATGAAGTATTGCGCCAATTTGGTGGCGATCTCAGTCAGATCAGCTGGATCTGTGCTACGGGTTATGGCCGTAATTCGCTGAAAGAAGCCAATAAAGAGGTGAGCGAGCTAAGTTGCCATGCGAAAGGCGCACACTTTCTTTTTCCGGGCGTAAAAACAGTGATTGATATCGGTGGTCAAGACGTTAAAGCACTTCATATGGATGGTGCAGGCCGTTTATTAAACTTTGTGATGAATGACAAGTGTGCCGCAGGTACAGGACGCTTTTTAGATGTGATGTCACGCGTATTAGAAACCAAGATTTCTGAACTTGCACAAGAGGGCGCAAAGTCCACTAAAAAAGTCACTATTAGCTCAACCTGTACCGTGTTCTCTGAATCAGAAGTGATTTCTCATCTCGCGAATAACGAAACAATACCCGACGTCATTAATGGTATTCACCGCTCTGTGGCTAGCCGTATCGCAGGCCTTGCGAAACGTGTAGGTGTTGAAGCTCCTGTTGTTATGACAGGCGGTGTTGCCAGCAATTTTGAAGTTGTTCGTTATGTCAGCGAAGAGTTGAACGCCTCTATCGCCACCTCTCCTTTATCACAATACAACGGGGCGATAGGTGCCGCCATTTATGCCTTTGAAGCGTACCGCCATCAACTGGAAGACGATGCGTTAACAATAGGAACATCAAAATGAGCAATGTAGATATGAATGCGCCGGATTATATTCCTGCGAAAAAACGACTGCAAAAAATCGCGGCTGATGCTTATCAGCGTGCGTGGGATGCTAAAAACAGCGGTGAAAAAATAGGGTGGTGTGCCTCTAACTTCCCTCAAGAAATCGCTGAAACATTGGGTTTATGTGTGGTTTACCCTGAAAACCAAGCTGCCGCGATTGCAGCAAAAGGGGCGGGTTTAAGAATGTGTGAACATGCAGAAAGCATGGGATATTCCAACGATATCTGTGCTTATGCCCGCATCAGCCTCTCTTACATGGATATTAAACAGTGTGAAGAGATGGACATGCCACAGCCAGACTTCTTGCTGTGCTGTAACAACATCTGTAACTGCATGATCAAATGGTATGAAAATATCGCGTATGAACTGAATATTCCGATGATCCTTATCGATATTCCTTATAAAAATGATTATGACACGGACGATGTGACGGTGAAGTATGTTCAAGCGCAATTTGATGATGCGATTAAACAACTTGAAAAAGTGACTGGCAAGGTCTTTACCGAAGCGAAATTTAAAGAAGTGTGTGAAATCTCACAACGCACAGGGCGTGCATGGTTAAAAGCGGCAGAGTATTGCCAATATGAGCCGTCTCCAATGAATGGTTTTGACCTCTTTAACCACATGGCTGTTGCAGTTTGTGCACGCGGTAAATTAGAAGCGGCGCTGGCTTTTGAGCAACTGTGTGAAGAGATGGAACAAAATATCAAAGAGAAAAAATCGACTTATCGCGGTGAAGAAAAATACCGTGTTCTCTTTGAAGGTATTGCGTGCTGGCCTTACTTGCGTGCCACATCGACCCCATTAAAAGAGCAAGGTATTAACGTGACTGCCACCGTGTATGCCACTGCATTTGGTGTGATTTACCAAAACAGTGACGAAATGATGCGTGCTTATTCTTACGTACCTAACTGTGTCTCTGTTGAGCGTGCCGCAGATATGCGTATTGATGTCAGTCGTCAGAATAAAGTGGACGGTGCGATCATTCACGTTAACCGCAGTTGTAAGCTCTGGAGTGGCATTATGCCCGAAATTGAGCGCCGTATTCGCCATGAACTTAAGATCCCTACAGTGACTTTTGATGGCGACCAAGCTGATCCTCGAGTTTTCTCTGAAGCGCAGTATGTCACCCGTATTGAAGCATTAACTGAAATTATGGCTGCTAACAAAGCAGAAATGAAAAAGGGAGACATCAAATGAAAACATTAACGGAGAAGTTTGATGAGTTACAAGCGGTGGTGGATAACCCTATTGCTCAATTAGACGGTTTTATTCGCAGTGGCAAAAAAGTCATTGGCTGTTTTCCTGAATATACGCCAAATGAAATTGTGTATGCCGCAGGCATGGTGCCTTTTGGTATTTGGGGTGCAGAAGGGCGTGAAATCTCAGAAGCGAAGAAATATTTTCCTCCTTTCTATTGTGCGCTAGTGCTTTCTTCTCTTGAAATGGGCTTAGATGGCGCGCTAAATAAACTCTCTGCTGCCTTAATTCCTTCGCTTTGTGACACCTTAAAATGTTTAGGGCAAAACTGGAAATCGGGTGTACCCCAAGTGCCTTTTATTCAATTAGTCCATCCACAAAACCGTAAAACGCCAGCGGGTATTGCATTCTTAACGGAACAATACAAGAAAATTGCACTGCAATTAGGGGAAATTTCAGGTCAAGCGGTGACAGATGATGCACTAAAAAGTGCGATCCATTTGTTTAATCAGCGCCGTGCCGCGTTACGCGAATTTTCAGAGATAGCTGCGCTTCATCCAAACTTAATCACACCACAACGTCGTAATACGGTGATCAAAAGTGGCTATTTTATGGATGTTGTTGAGCACACAAAAGCCGTTGAAGCCATTGTTGCACAATGCAAAACCTTGTCTCCAGAACCGTGGAAAGGACACAAGATTGTTGTCACTGGCATTATTGCGGACAGCCCCTCTCTTTTACAAATTTTGGCTGATAACAAGATGGCGATTGTGGCAGATGAAGTGGCGCATGAGTCTCGTCAATTCCGCCAAGATATCCCAGAAAATAACGCACCTTATGAAGCGATGGCAGAGCAAATCGCTCAGCTTGAAGGGTGTTCACTTTTGTATGACCCAGAGAAAAAACGGGGTCGTTTAATTGCCGATATGGTGAAAAACACAGGTGCCGATGGTGTGGTCTATTTACTGACAAAATTCTGTGATCCTGAAGAATTTGATGCGCCTATTGTGAAGAAATTTCTCGATAGAGAAGGCATTCCTTCCATCATCATTGAAGTTGATCAGCAAACCAAAACGTATGAACAAGCCAGAACGGCACTGCAAACTTTTGCGGATGTGCTTTCTGCTTAACGGCATTCATCAATAGTCACAAAAGACCTGTGTGAATGGCGCAGGTCAATTGAACCCTAACACAAATAAGTGGGGCAATCATGGGTATTCTTTGTTTAGTCATTGGGCTAGCGATCTTGATGATTATGTGTATGAAAGGTATACACATTTTTATTTCTGTTTTTACCACCAGCCTTTTTCTTGCGGTGACTGCATGGCTTGTATCACCAGATATGCTTAATCCTGTTGATGCACTGTTACAAGTGTATACCGGCGGATTAGGTGGCTATTTTGGTAGCTTCTTCTTTATTTTCGTCCTCGGTGCCATTTTCGGTAAGTTAACGGCAATCAGTGGTGCGGCCGATAGTGTGGCTTCTTTTATTATTGGTAAATTTGGCGAAAAAGCCGTTATTCCATCGTTAGTCGCAGCATGTGCCATTTTGGCTTATGGCGGCGTTTCAGTTTTTGTCGCGTTGTTTACCGTTTATTCGATGATGGTGAGCTTATTCCGTAAAGCGAATTTACCACGTCGATTAATTCCTGCGGTTTATTTTGCGGGTGCGGGTACGTTTGTGATGATCATGCCTGGTTCACCACAAATTCAAAATCTGATCCCAATGAAGTTTTTAGGAACATCAGCCACCGCAGGTTTAGTACCTGGTATGTTGACCGCTGCATTTCAAATTACACTCGTTATTATTTACCTCACATGGCTCTTTAAACGCGTAAAAGCAAAAGGTGAAGGTTGGGTTGAAGACGACAAAACAGTAAAAGCAGATGAAGGTAATAAAAACCGTAAATTGCCAAATGTACTCGTTGCATTACTGCCAATGCTTATTCTGCTTGTCGTGCTGAATATTCTGAAATGGGATCCTGCTATAGCGCTGTTCTGCGCGATTATTTCAGCGTTACTTGTTTACTTACGCTATCTCGATTGGAAAAAGCTCGTCCCTAATTTAGCTGCAGGGACAATGGAAGGGGTGACCTCTCTCTTTAATACAGCCGTTATTGTTGGGTTTGGCGCATTAGTTATGACCTTACCTGCATTCAAAGAATCATTTCAAGCAATTGCACAATCTGGCCTTAATCCGCTGGTTGTCACCGCGATTTCAGTCGGCGCCTTGGTGTTTATCAGTGGTTCTGGCTCTGGTGCTTTAAGTATCGCCATGCCAATGATTGCCACGATGTTCCCTGCGGCAGTCGTTGATCAAGGCTCCTTACACCGTGTTGCTACCATGGCATCAATGAGTACCACGCCTCCATTTAACGGATTGATTATTACTGTCTTTAGCGTATGTGGTGTCAGCCATAAAGAGGGCTATGGCCCTGTGGGAACATTAACCTTAGCTATCCCACTGCTAGCCATGATGTTTATGTTGCTGCTGTACACCTTCTTACCTGCATCCATAGCGACGATGTAGAATAAAAACCATTAATGCGTGCGATAAGACGGCAAACGTGAAATCGCACGCCATAGAGATAACCCTAATATTCTCAGAGGAAAATAAACATGGATTTTCAGCTAACAGAAGAACAAGTCCTGATCCGCGATATGGTCAGAGAGTTTGTTGAAAACGAGATTAAACCAATTGCGGGTGCAATCGATAAAGAACACCGCTTTCCAAGTGAGAGCGTTGCCCCTATGGCTGAATTAGGACTTTTTGGTTTCAATATTGATGAAGCTTATGGTGGCACAGAAGCCGATGCCATTAGCTATGTTCTTGCTACCGAAGAGATGGCAAAAGTCAGCGCCTCTCACGCGATGATCATGGGCTCACAATGCTCATTAACTGGCCCAATTATTCAGAAATACGCCGATGAAGAGACCAAAGCACGCCTATTACCCGGTGTAGTTTCAGGTGAAAAATTAGGGTGTTTTTGTTTATCAGAACCCAGTGCAGGTTGTGATGCGGCGGCTCAAGAAACAACGGCAGTACGTCAAGGCGATAACTACGTGATCAACGGATCTAAATTGTGGATCACCGCAGCCCCTCAAGGCGCATTCTTTATCGTGTTTGCCATGACAGATAAAAGCAAAGGTGTAAAAGGGATCACTGCATTCTTAGTTGAACGTGATAACCCAGGTATGAGCATTGGTTTGCCAGAAGATAAAATGGGCATGAATGGATCGGAAACCTGTTCTGTCAGTTTCAGTGATTGCGTTGTTTCAGCCAGTGCCATGTTAGGTGAAGAGGGTAAGGGTTTTAATATCGCGATGGAAACCTTAGACGGTGGGCGTTTAAGCTGTTCTGCACTGGCATTAGGGATCGCACAAAGTGCGCTAGATGCCACCATTACTTATACCAAAGAACGTATTCAGTTTGGTAAACCCATTGCTGCAAACCAAGGTATTCAATGGGTATTAGTCGATATGGCAACCCGTGTTGATTGTGCTCGTATGCTGGTTTATCGCGCGGCTGCCGCCAAAATGGCGGGACTACCTTATACCCGTGAATCGGCACAAGCCAAGCTTTACGCCGCAGAAGCTGCCACGTATGTGACACAAAAAGCGGTTCAACTCCATGGCGGTATGGGCTACACCAAATCCTATCCTGTGGAACGTCTGATGCGTGAAGCAAAACTCACCGAAATTTTTGAAGGCACAAGTGAAGTGCAACGCATGGTGATCGCTAAGCATATTTTAGCGTAATGACATTAGGATCTTATTAATTTGCTCCATTGAGCAAAACGGAGAATGTGAATTATGAAACTTATTGCCTGCTGTAAGGTTGTTCATGACGAACAAGACATCACAACACGGCCTGATCGTACACTCGCAACCGATAATGCGGGTTTAAAAATTAGTTTATATGACTTGAATGCTATTGAAACCGCAGTAGAAATTGCCTCTACTCTTGGTGATAGCACTGTAACTGCATTAAGTGTGGGTACAAGTGCAATGGTTGAAAACGCGAAGATCAAAAAAGATATTTTATCGCGTGGCCCTGATGCATTAACACTGGTTGCTGATGATGCGTGTAACGCCCTTTATTCAACGGATACCGCCAATATTATTGCGCAAGCAGCAAAAAAAGTCGGTTTTGATTTGTTAGTTTTTGGTGAAGGCTCGGGCGATTTATATGCTCAACAGACAGGTTTAGCCGTGGGTGAATATTTAGGTCTACCTTGCGTGAATGCGGTCAACAAAATCACCGTTGAAGGCGACAAAATTATTGTTGAACGTGATTTAGAAAATATCACTGAAGAACTTGAACTGACGTTGCCTGCAGTTGTGTGTGTAACATCAAGCATTAACACGCCAAAACTCCCTTCAATGAAAGCTATTTTGGGCGCGAATAAAAAGCCAGTTGAGAAACTTGGCTTAGGGGATATCGGTGTTGATGTTTCAGCACTGACTGTGGTGCAAACACAAGTGTGTGCACCTGAGCAATCGGATCGTTTAGGTATTATTTTAGACAGTGATTCAGATGAAAATATTGCCACTTTTGCTGAGCATTTACGCCAAGCGGTTAATCAATAAGGAGATTAAAAATGGCTAGTTTACTCCCTACGACCTTTGTTTATGCCGAGAAAGCGGATGACTTAGCGAAGCTGATTGCGTTTGCGCGTGGTCTTGGTGAAAAGGTTAATGTGTTATTTATCGGTGATGATGAAAGTACACGCGAATGTGTCAGTCTTGGCGCCGATTGTGTCTATTGTTTTGCACCACAAGACGGTGTGATTGCCGAAGATTATGCGGCCTCTTTTGCTGAAATTATTAAAGAAGCAGGTGCTAATGCATTGGTTTTATTAGCATCATCAAAACGAGCAAAAGCCATTGCGGCTCGCCTAGGTGTTACGTTAAAAGCGGGTGTTGTCAGTGATGCATTAAGCTTGACCGTTGAAAACAATACCGTGATCGCAACACACCAAGTTTATGGTGGTTTAGCCCATGCTAAAGCGGAAATTCGCTCACCGTATGCTATTGCTACCGTTGGCAGTGCATTAGATGTGGAAGTCATTACAGATGCGCCCAATGCATCCGTGGTACAAGGCACCTTTGTCGCCCCTGCGCATCCATTAAAAGTGTTAGCACGTAAGCCAAAACAAGGTAGTAGCGTTGATTTAGGTAAAGCGCATTGTGTTGTAGGTGTTGGACGTGGTTTTGGTAAGGCAGATGATATTGCACTTGCGTCAGCATTAGCGAAAGCCCTTCAAGGTGAAGTGGGTTGCTCACGTCCTATTGCTGAAGGTGAAGGTTGGATGGAACACGATCGCTACATCGGTGTTTCAGGCGTGACCTTAGGTGCTGATGTTTATATTGCTGTCGGTATTTCAGGACAAATTCAACATATGGTGGGTGTGGATAGAGCGAAAATTATTGTTGGTATCAACAAAGATAAAAATGCGCCTATCTTCAATATGGTGGACTACGGAATTGTCGGCGACCTCTACAAAGTGTTACCTGCATTAACAGCAAAACTTGGCGGCTAATCCCCGTCGGTCGCTTAGTGAAAGTGTGCTAAGCGACCACACATAATAAAAGGATAGAAAAGTATGTCAGACGATATTTTTGACGCCATTATTGTGGGTGGTGGACTTGCTGGTGGTACTGCTGCCTATGTATTAGCACAAGCAGGGTGTGATGTTTTAGTGGTAGAGCGAGGTAATTTCGCTGGCAGTAAAAACATGACAGGTGGGCGTTTATACGCACACAGTCTTGAAAAAATTATTCCCAATTTTGCCCAAGAAGCGCCTGTTGAGCGGCTTGTGACACGCGAAAAAATTTCCATGCTAACGGAAACTGACGGCGTCACTTTAGATTATCAACACACCCAGCAAGAAGAGGGCGCGGCGCGCTCTTATACTGTATTGCGTTCTTCATTTGATCAATGGTTAATGGAAAAAGCGGAAGACGCTGGCGCACAGGTGATCACGGGTGTTCGTGTTGATGAAGTGTTAGTTAAAGACGGCAAAGTATGTGGTGTTAAAGCGGGTGATGATGAAATTGAAGCTCATGTCGTGATTTTGGCAGATGGTGTGAATTCACTATTAGCCAAACAGTTAGGTATGACGCAAAAAGTAAATCCTCATACTGTTGCCGTGGGCGTTAAAGAGTTACTCGAATTTACCCCTCAACAAATGGAAGACCGATTTGGTTGTACTAATGATGAAGGCTTAGCGTGGCTTTTTGCGGGAGCGCCATCAGGCGGATATTTAGGCGGGGGATTTTTATATACCAATAAAAATACGGTTTCTTTAGGCCTCGTTTTAGGGCTACATAATGTTGATAAATTTGAAAAAACGGTTCCTCAATTATTAGAAGATTTTAAACAACATCCGGTTGTTGCACCGCTTATCAAAGACGGCAAATTATTAGAATATTCAGCGCATATGGTGCCAGAAGGTGGCATGAATATGGTGTCTGAATTAGTGAAAGACGGTGTTTTAGTGGCAGGGGATGCCGCAGGATTTTGCCTTAACGTCGGTTATACCGTAAGAGGAATGGATTTAGCGATTGCTTCAGGTGAAGCGGCCGCAAAAGCGGTATTAATGGCGAAAGAGCAAAACAGCTATAGTCAGAAAGAGTTGAGTTGCTACCAATCTTTATTAAATGACAGTTTTGTTATGAAAGATATGAAGTTATACAAAGACTTACCTTCTTTCCTCGATAACACAAGATTCTTTACGGATTACCCGCAAATGGCGGCAAATGTCATGCATGACTTATTTGTGATTAATGGCCCAGAAAAACCTGTGCGTAAGAAAATATTGTCTCAAGTGAAGAAAGTCGGTGTGATGAACTTAATTAAAGATGGCTTTAAAGGAGTGCGTTCTTTATGAGTCAAGTCAACGTAGACGTTAAATTAGGCGTCAATAAATTTAATGTGGATGAAGAAAATCCGCATATTGTTTTAAAAGATGATATCGATCCTGCACAATTTGAAATCTTAATGAAAGCGTGCCCCGCAGGGCTATATAGAAAAGATGACAAAGGGCAATATCTTTTTGATTATGCGGGGTGTTTAGAGTGTGGTACTTGCCGAGTGTTATGTGGTGAGACAATTTTAAAAAAATGGGAGTATCCATGTGGCACATTAGGCATTGAGTTTCGTTACGGTTGATGTGATACCTTTTATCCCCCCCTCTAGAATAACCTCCAAAATATAAGCTAGAGGGGAGATAATTAATCTATTTATCTCAACGAGTGTATTTTTCGATACTCGGATGGTGTCATAAAAAATTCAGATTTAAATTTTCGACTTAAATTAGAAATATCACTAAACCCACATTCATAAGCTAGTTGTGTAATATTTTTCTCTGCTAAAAGCGGGTTAACTAACGCCGTTTTATAATTCTCAAGACGTTTTTGGTAAATCCAACGAAGTACGGAGGTATTTTGTTCTTTAAATAACATCTGTAAATAGCGCACTGAGATCCCACAAGCCTTTGCACATTCATTCACGCTTAAATCAGGATCAGAAAGATGTTGCTCAAGATAGTGTTGAGCAAAATAAAATAGGGTTGATCTTCCTAAGCTTTGCGGTGGTGTCGCTATACTGTATTCACTGAAAGCAGACGTAATTAAATTCAATAAAATATCGGCAAGTTGTTGTGCATGTTGTGGTGGCATTGAATCTAAGAACGGAATGTAGCGCATCACAAAGCTATAAACGAGAGAGCCGGTAATACTATTACCACGTATCGCTCTTGCGGTGAGATTTTGGGTATTACCTAAACGGGATGCCAGTTTCTCCCTTGGGATCAAAATTTTAAATAATGAATAATCGTTATCAAAAGACCATGATACGGGTCTTGCCATATCAAAAATACAGAAATCACCTTGTCGTAGAAATGCGGTTCTCCCATCTTGAGTAAGATGGCTGGTTCCTGAACGTTGTATCTCAATTTGAAAATGCTCTTCTAAGCTGAGTTTATGCGTTAAAGGACGGCTACTTGCCCAGTGCCCATTAGACTCTAGCTGAATAAAGCGAATATTTGTCACCTTCTGCTCGACAATATTGGCATAAAATCGAGAATGAGGCGGTAATTCGACTTCATTGCATTCATAAGACGATAAAAAGCGGTCTTTTATTGTATCCCTGAATACGGAAAACCGATCTACGTCAGGGAGTTCCCGAGTCGTAAACATGCTTTTCATAGTACGCCCACTTTTATTGAAAGTATTTTGTTGTGTTGCTCTCAATCTAGTATAAAAATGACTTAAACCAGACAAAAATAGAATAATTTTTTCGATAACTTTAATCTAAAAATTAGAATAGTACGCTTAAATAATTATTAATGAAGATATCTATTATCTTCCTTGTTAATAAATTGAAGACTATATATTTAAAAATTTTTAATTTATTTAAACTAAAGTCATGTAAATTATAGAGTTAATTTATAGCATTTTTGATGCTATCATTTCTATGCTATTAATCCTAAGTTAATTTCCTATCTTTAGAGAGAGATCTCATAAATAGATTAAGAGTGATTCTTATTAATATCTCATTTATTTCATTCTTTTCAGAGTGTGAGTTAATATGGATTTTATGTACTGAATATAATTGGTTGTTAATAAGATGGTTTTTTATAGTTAATAACATTTTTAATTATAATATGGAAATAACATGCATTAATAATATTATTTTAATTTAATTTATTAAATAATTAATTTATTAAAAACAATAAGGTTTGAAAGCAAATTTTACTGTTTAATGTTTTAAAAATAAGATTATTTGTATATTTTAAATCTAATATAGAAAATATGATAGATATATTAACAGTCTGATATTGGTTCTATTTAATACAATAACTAATTAAAAGGTATAATATATCTATGTCAGTAGCATTAAGAAAAGAATATTTAGATAATTATAAAAATGAATTTCTAAAGAAATATACTGATATTACCCTTATTAAGGAACAACAAACTAACTCAAAAGAGGTTTTTACTTTTTTTAAAGTAGGGCAAGAGATTGCTACTGTTATCCTACACTATAAAATGAACGGGCTAACTACGATACAATATAAAACAGGTAAAAATCATCAACTTGGAAGGTTTTTTTATGATTTCTTAATCTCTAAGTGTGATAATAGTGAGTCTAATACTGTAAATTTGACACTAAAGGGAATATCTCAAGAAAATATTAATATGATTATTAATGATTTGAAGAATGAAAAAATAAAAGGTAAGAAAGCATTTGAAATAATACTTCATAGATTAAATAATTACACAATTAAGTATGAAATAAAATGTCCTCTATATAGAGAAACACTGACATTAAATTATTTTTTTACAACAAATAAAATTACCATTCAAGGTAGAGCTCTATTTACTTATCGGACAATTAGTTATTATATTTCTATTTTATTAGATCAAGCATCTTTATTAAGTGTTGTTGAAAAAAACGATAATGAAAATAGGATCTTGGTACATGAAGAGGTTGCTAATCAACACATTGAAATGATATTACCCGATGTGTATAACCGCTTAGATGAGACATATAGAAATTTGCTAGTTTCTTCTTATTTTGTGAAACTGGCGACGCCTGAACTACCTGAATATTCAATGCTAGTTTATGCTGATTTAAGAGTATTAGAAGGTATTATTCGAGAAGTGATGATGCGTCATGAGCTTTATACTAGCAGTGAACAATTAGATATTGGTTCATATTTCGATTGTAGTCATTCTATAACTGAACTTCATGATTGTTATCACGAAAAATTTACTACTAAAATAGTCACTTGTTTGGAAGCTTGTTACCATTTTTATCGTAAAAATAGGCATAGCTTATTTCATATGGGAGAAACAGGTTTTGAATCTAGAACAATAGATACTCTTGGTGAAGTAATGAGATTAAGTTATGAAATTATTGGGCTTATTAATGAATTATATAAGAGTTGTGATAAATTATGAATTTTGAAATTAAGCAAATTGATAACCAAGTTGTGGTGTGCAGTACTAGTTATGAAAATCCACTTTATGAACTGACGAAGGTCGCTCAAGAGTTATTTTTACTTCATTATTCTGGAGAGGTTATTTTTGACCTATTATGTGTGAATGGTGTAAGTAAAAATCGTTTTATTTCTATTATATTTGATGCAAAAAATGGTTTTGAACAACAATCAAAAAAAGTATTTAAATCCTATTTTTTAGAAAATATACAAAATAAATTTTATGCTAAAAAAGCAGACTATTTATACAATTCTGTTTTGGCGAAAGAAACTGTAGATTCTTTCCTTCAAGTATCTTACCAAGTTAAAGAATAGAGAACTTACATACTTACGTTATAAGTTCTCTATGGTGAATAAAGTTACTTTTTAATTAAATGCTATTTTCCAATTCCTTGCACGCTTTCCACCAAATTGGCTAACTGTGATACTACGCGGTCGCCAATATCAGCGTTATCACCACCTAATGCTTTATTACGCATAAAGTCTTTCTTGATTTGTGCCCAACGAATAGCGTCTTTTTCAGTTAATTTTTCACGTAGTTCAGCGAGTTTTAATAAATTTTCTTCAGCACCGGTTGTCAGTAATTGAGCTTCGCCAAGGTAATGATCGTCGAGTAAGCGTTCAATTTCTTCATCATTCATTACCGCAGACACTTTCTCACTTAACTTATTCATATTGCGGTAACTGCCTTGCAAACGGAATGCGGGCTCTGTGCGATATTTATCTGATTGTGCCGCACTGGCGATATATTGCTGATTTACTTTTAAAATGACATTGCGTAGCGTAATTAAGTGCTTAAGCACCATCACAATTTCATTAATTTCAGCATCAGAATAAGGGTAACTTAATGTATTGGTAGAGATAGATTTACCCATTGCCTTATCCACTAAAATATAGAGATCGTTAAGGTCACGCAGTGCAAGTGGTGCTAAGACGGAATTTGAGGTTAAGCTATTTTCGATATAACTCAGTGCAAAGGCATCATCCATGCCTCCTAACACTTCACCTAAGTTATAAATGTCAGCTCGGTTCGCCAACATATCAGGAATTCGGAATACTTCCCCTGATTCAGTATAAGGGTTACCTGCCATCACCACACAGAATTTTTTGCCCCGCATATCATAGGTTTTGGTTTTACCTTTCCAGACACCTTCAATACGACGAGTTCCATCACAAAGCGAAATAAACTTTTGTAAAAATTCAGGGTGAGTATGCTGAATATCATCTACATACAGCATAACGTTATTCCCCATTTCCAGTGCTAGGTTCAGTTTTTCAAGCTCTTGTCTTGCGGTTGCATTGGGTGCTTGCTCTGGATCAAGTGATAACACGTTATGCCCTAATGCTGGGCCATTGATTTTCATAAAAATCAGCCCCAGACGTGCTGCGGCATACTCCATTAAGGTGGTTTTACCGTAACCAGGAGGTGAGATCATCAGTAATAAACCCATCAAGTCGGTTCGCTTACCTTCACCTAATGCACCAATTTGTTTTGCCATATTGTCGCCAATAAGAGGCAAATAAACATCATTAATTAGCTTGTTGCGGACAAATGAGCTTAATGGTTTAGCTTTAAATTCATGCAGTTTTAAACGTTCACGTTCATCACTGACTATTTTTTGGCGTAATGTAAGATACTGACGGAATGCAGGAATAAAGTTCTTTCTTTGTCCGCGCATGCGACTGAAATAGTCATCTAAACTGAGCGATAAAGCTTGGTTTTTAATGGTTGGGTGGGCGCCTAATAACCCCGTTACCGTAAAGTATAAATCGGCTTCACTATAACGTGCTGACGCCACTTTATCTAAAATAATAATGGCAATGGCACCTGGAATATAAGGGGCAAGATCAGCATAGTCAGGTAAAGAGCATAACCCTTGCAACCAATTGTGAATAAGCGCCCAACGCTGTGCGTATCGTGTTCCTAAATTCTGTTGTGAACGATTAAAATCTATCCACATATGGGCGTCTTCTAATCGACTTTGCAGTGCAATGACTAATTCTTTAGCATATTTGCTATAAACCAGCTCGATTGGCGTTCTGGCTAAAGCAAAGCTTAAATATTCAGAAGCTTGTATCGGAATATAGTGTTCGCACTCAATCGGATTATCATGAAGGAATAAGCGAATATCCGCTTCTATTTCAGCTTGCAAATCGGTTAACGCATCGTCGGTATGGAACAATTGCTGAATATTCAGTGCAGTTCGCGCACGTTCAGGCCATAGGGCAGGATATGGCTCATTTTGTTTGGTTTCCCAAAATAACGCAGCAACTGCACGAGCGGTTGGGTTATAACGCAGAAGATCAGCACTTTCACCTGTAGGGATCAGCTTTTTCAGAATGGCGATCGCGTCGTGATCGTGGATCCCTTTTTCATAGCCTTCTTTATAACGCGGCGTTGCAAAATCACGCACGAGTTTTTCAAGCTTTTCAGGAAGAGTGAGTGCTTCTTTTAGCGTTTCGTAATCAAGACCATCTTGGCGTTTTGCCGCCGCATAAATAATGGAATAAGCGAGGTACTCTGCACGATAAACGGTGTCCGATTCAGACTCAAGTGAGGCATTCCAATAAGGTTGTAATTGAGCAAGCTCTGCATTTTCAATCGGCTCTTGGTAATCTGTTCCTGTCAGGTATAACCAGAGCTTGTCTTCTTTAGGTAAGATAGTGAGATCAAGCTCTTGTGTATTGACACTAAAACGATGGCGAGGCCCTAATTTAATGATATTGCCGTCATCTTCAAAAATATCTGTTTTATCTCGCAGAATACGAACAGCCTGATCACGAGAAGATTTTAGGCGGGCATCGATATCATCAGCTTTGACGTTATCATTGATTTCTCTTAATTTTTCAATGATTTCGCGTGTTTTTAGCGATAGAGGATCAGAGGCAAAAAAGGCATTTAGTTCATCTTGTGACTGTAGACGAGATGTGCGGCGCTGAAGATTTTCTAGCAAGCGTTCCGCGGCTGTTAATAAACTGTGTGAACGACGTTGGCGATCATCAAGAAGCGCTTGTTTATGTGATTCAAAGGTTTCAACTAACTCTTCGCGCTTTGCAAGAATGTCATCAAGAAATTCATCGTGATGACTAAATTGACTTTCGAGTTCTTCTAATTGAAGCAGTAAACGTGAGAGCTGATCATCACAGCGCTCAGGCGTTGTTGCCAGAGAT
Source organism: Proteus sp. FME41 (assembly GCF_014897315.1). Taxonomy (GTDB): domain Bacteria; phylum Pseudomonadota; class Gammaproteobacteria; order Enterobacterales; family Enterobacteriaceae; genus Proteus. The sequence goes on from NZ_JABUYL010000006.1 coordinate 156,209, forward strand.
AATGCATTGGTGATCCCTTGGCTAAATAAGCGAAATTGAGCACCAAATTGAGCCACGCTTTCGACACTACTTTGTGATTTTCGTTTTTGTTGTAGTCGGGCGTGAGATTGGTTGAGTTGCGCATAGATTTGTGAGATTGCATCGATAATGTGCGTTTGTTGGGTAACGTCTTGGAACGTCAACGATGCCATTAAGTTAGAGAGCATGTCCAAATCAGCAGACATTTTTTCCATGTCATTCATGGGAAGATCTAATTGTGCGCTATTTTGGGCTTTCTCGATAACGTCAGCAAAGGTAATTAACTGAGATTTAAAGGGTTGTAATGCTTTATCACTAGCAAGAAAGAGCGCAGTTGCTTGTGAAACACGTTGCTGATTTTCTGTAATTTCCGTTTCCATCGCACTAAGCTGGGTTAAATCCATATAACGAAATTCACGCAAGGAAATCAGATGTCCACGATGGGCATTGAGTGAATTTAAACTATCAACAAATTGTTGTATATCAGTCCAGCTATCAGGCAGTGTTAAGGCGAGGAGTGATTTTTGACGATTAACCGCTTCAAGCATTGATTTTGCAGATTGCTGGCGAATACTTTCTACTTTTTCGTATTCATCAAGCACTAATTCACTGGTTTGAGCAATCTCTTTCAGTAGCTTACCAATACCTAAGCAATGCTCATCATTAAACCAATAATAGAGGTCTAATAAATTTTTGGGTTGTAAACTCAGTTGTTCATAACGAGCAATTGAAATTTGGTTACCTTCAATTTCTTTTGCTACATGCAAAATTTCAGAAATACCACGTACTAAATCAGCATTACCAATACGACCATAAAAACCGTTACGAGTTGGTTGTTTGTCTGCGAATTCTTCAGAATAGAAGGGAGTTTGCCAAACTTGCATTGGATGAACGCGCGTAGCCTCTTCTCCTTCACCTTCAAACAGCACCATTTTACCGTCTTCTAACAGTGCATAACCATGTCCCACTAAAGGCACTGCCAGTTTACGCTCTATCATATTGTAATTAAAAAGTGCGAGGCGGCCTTGTGAGGGGGAATAAAAGACGTATAGCACGTCTTCGCCATTGGGTGAGCGACGTAGGCGACGGAAATACATTCCTTCCATCGGTTGATCAAAGGTTTTATATTCACCATTTTGTAGGTAGTAACCACCTGGAAAAATGATACCGTGATCTTCAGGTAATTGAACGCAGGCTTGCCCAATAGCATCAATACGTTGTACGGTTTGCGTTAAAATGTTGTAGACCAAATAACGCCAGTTCTCTTCTCGATACGGTAAGATTTTTAATAGAATTAAACTGCCTGCTTGTGCATATTCAATTTGAGCATCATCAAGCGATTGGTTTTTATCTAATACCACTTCACGATAAATACCTAAGCCATCTTCGGTATTATTTTCACATTTAACCGTTAAATCGCCTCCCGTTGTTTCAACGAAAACAGTATCAAGAATATTGATATGGGGAAAACGACCATTGACGGTATTCTCTCGTTGAGTTTTTGTCCATTCAAAATCGTAAGCAGGAGGAAGGGCAATATCACGTTCACCTCGATTATCAATATAATCAATGCGTTGTTTATCGCTAGAGATCGCCCAACGAAAAACACGGACATCAGTAATGCGTGCACCAATTTGAAAACTGGCAAGTAGCTTTCCATCGCGCTCAACAAGTTGTAGAAGTTGTGTGTTCTTGTAGTAAGTATAAAGCTCAGTAAAATCTTGAATAAAGCGATTATCGTTTAAAAAAGTCTCTTCATACGGGACGGCTTCAACATCAAACTCCCCCTCATGCTCAGTTAAACGATAAAGTGAAAAGACATCCTCAAGATGAATTTCACGTTTTAATCCAAGGAAAACGTTATAGCCAAACAGTAGCCATTCGCCAACACGAACAATGTCTCTGGCTTGACAGTTATTCTCGGTACGAATGCGAATACGACCAATAATATCCATTTGGCTTTGACCAAATTCATCTAAGCGATGCTGATTAAGATCAGTGGCTTTTTGATGAAGTTGTTGGCCTTGCTCAGTAAGGCGTTTGCGTAAGATTTCATACGCGCCACCTTGTGCAACGGCGCTATCGAGTATTTCCTGCTCGCGATTCGTATCCAGAATTTCAGACATGGTATAACGGATTTCCTTGGCTTAAACGATAAAACATAATCGAAAAGACACAGAGGTTTGCTCTATGTCTTTTCACCTCTTTAACGTGGATTATTCTTCTCTAGAGGCATCTGATTTTGTTGTCACTTCTTTAATCAACTGACCCGCCCCCTTTGTTGCCATAAATCCATTAATTAAATCTTGGATTTCTGGATTTTTTAATAAAGAAGCGACATCGAGTTTTTTATCTTGCTGAGTACGGTTAATCAGCTTTTCAACGTTCTCTTTGGCAAAGCTACTTTTATCCATAAAGCCATCGACTGCTTTACCTAAACTTAATGCTTTAGAGAAAGTATTAAAGAAGCTGCCATCACCGCCCACAATTTCAATATTGGTTTTGCTTAACGCAGCTGCCAATACATCGGCTTGTTCGCGTGCAATTTCTTTATTGGCTTCAATAGAAGCCATAGCCTGCTCAAATTGTTTTTCAAGTTGCATACGGAACTCTTCATGTGAACGCGCCGTATCGCTAAGGTGATCCATTGATTTAAATTTATCGGTTAAACCATCTGCTTCTGCTTTCAGGCGTTGGCGAATAACTTCGGCTTGTGCTGCACCTAATTGGCCTTCACCTCGTGCTTGTGCCGCCAGTTTTTCTTCAAGAATTTTCGCATCCGCTAATCCTAGTTTCTCTTTTGCATTGGCTTGTTGTTCTTCACCACGTGCTTGCGCTGCGAGTTTTTCTTCTAAAATTTTGGCTTCTGCAAGACCTTGTTGTTGTTGTGCTTGCGCTTTTGCTTCCATGACTTGGGCTTCAGTTAAGCCTTTTTCTTTTAAGCCTCGAGCTTCAGCTAATAGTTTTTCAGCAGTAACATTGGCAAACACAAGGCCTTCTTTCTCTTCAGCCTCGGCGGTGGCTTGACGTACTCGGGCTTCAGCAAGACCTAATGCGGCGTGTTCAGCCTCGATACCTTCTGCTAAGCGTTTCTTGGCTTCAGCTTGCTTAACGGAGGCTTCAAGTTCTGCTTTTGCCATCGTGCTGATTTCTTCTGCTTTATGCTTTGCACTGGCTTCATCTGCTTCTGCTTTTTTCACTTGGCGCACTAATGATTCTTCAGCTTCAGCTTGTGCATTAATGATAGTGACTTGTTTCATACGATCCGCTTCGGATATTTCACGGACTTCTTTAATGCGCTCTTCTTCTTGTGCTACGGTTTTTTCTACAGCCACGCGCTCGCGGATCACATTTGAGATATTTTTACGCTCTTCTTCTAACGCTTTTTCTTTCTCGATCCGTTGTAATTCAACTTCACGTTCGCGAGCAACAATTTCTAATTCACGAGCACGATTAACACGCTCTTGTTCAATCGTAACTGCTCGGGTGCGATTTTGTTGTGCAACTTCCACTTCTCGCATACGATTTTCTTCGCGAATTTCAATTTCTTGTTGGGTTTGAATACGTGCTTGTTCCGCTTTAAGACGCTCTTCTTCTTGAACTCGTAAGGTTTCTGATGTTTCACGTGAGCGAATATTATCAATTTCACGTTTTTGACGTGCTTCAGCGTCCGCTTGTTGACGTTCTAAAGCCAGACTTGCCTCTCGTGTTTCAACGTTTTTCTTCTGGATAGCAAGTTCTTGGTCGCGCTCTTTTTGGTTGGTTTCAATATTATGGATTGCGGTAATTTCCGTAATTTTGCGGATACCTTCAGAGTCAAAAATATTGTTTGGATCAAGGGCTGATTTGGGTGTCTGTTCTAAATAGTCGATAGCGACGTCTTCTAATGCATAACCATTAAGATCTTTGCCAATGACATCCACAATGCGATCACGGAAATTTTGGCGATCTTCAAAGAGTTTTGATAATTCAAACTGTTTACCTACCGTTTTTAATGCTTCAGAAAATTTAGCACTAAAAAGGGTACTAACAGCTTGATGATCAGAGGCTCTATCAACACCAATGGCTTTCGCTACTTTTAATACATCTTCCGTGGTTTCATTAACACGTAGATAAAACGCAACGGTAATATCCGCCCGTAAATTGTCGTGACAAATCAGACCATCTTTACCGCGGCGATCAACCTCTAACGTTAAAAGAGAAATACGCATAAACTCTTTTTTGTAGATAACAGGATAAACTAATGCCCCCGTAAAATGGACTTTAGGTTGTGATGACATGTCGTTGACAATTAAGGCTGTACCTTGTGGCACCTTAATATAAAAAGCTTTAAATAATCCAAACAACCCTAAAATAATTAGAATTGCAAAGCCAACGATAGTTAAGAAAGGCATAACGAAAGCCAAATCCATACTTTTTTCTCCATAGGTTCAGACGATACCGTCATTTTTAATCGTGTTTGTCTGTTAACTAAATTGCATTTCATCCAATGTGGATACTAGCGATGAAATTCATCTTCCGTTACGACTTGATAACTGTGAGTTGATGCATCATAACTGATAATAATAACGCTATCTCCTCGTTTAATATTTTCTGTTGCAGGCGCTCTGATTTGTAAAATTAACCCCGCGCCTCCATCTTCTAAAATTGCCTCACCATTATTTTCGGTTACATTCGCTGAACGAACGGCGGCTAATTTACCTACCAATTGATGCACTGATTTAGGTTGGTTGTGAGACATTAATTTTTTACGAATCGGTTTTAAACATACCGCAGTAAGATTAAGAGAAATAAAAGAAATAATAATAAAGGCAACAAAACCAATTAAATAACGAATTAAATTCGTTTCAATAGCGCTGATAATCCAATAGTGAGTAAAGTAACTGATAAACCAACCAATAAGGGTGAAGAACGTTAAAATAATCGTGATAGGAATACCTGCTAGTCCTAATTTGGTTAGCCATCCAGCAAGGCCTGTTGCGTCTACATTGATATCTAATTCACTGTCAATATTAAATAAATCGATATCTAATAATCCAAAAGCTGCACATAGCCAATAAAAAAAGATAATAATAAGGAGTGCGCTAAAAATAATGCTGGGAAAAGCTAGGCTATTTTGGAAAAACAGATTCATAGAGAATTCTCTTAATTTAAGGAGATGGTAATATTATTATCATATTAATATCTCTTATCATACTTCAATACGTTGAAAAAGCATGTAGTTATAATCACATTCTATATTTATTTTGTTTTTTTATAGGGTTTAATATAACTGATTTAGATAATGATAAATAATATTCAGTATTATTGCGTATAAAATCAGATCATTCTCTAAATTAATAATAAAAACATTTTCATCTATTACATATCATTTCTTATTAAGTGAATAAGTGTTTTGTTATAAAAAATAGAAATTTATTAAATAAAAACGCTATAACATTAAAAAAACGACACTAATTGTGTTGTGTATTCCGTGTAGCACTATCGGCGCGATTAATGAGCGAGTTCCTATTCTGATTTGGCAAAACACAACACCCACAATAAATATAAGGATAAACGTCGTGATTGACTCATATTGAGTGTGCATCGCTGCAAATAGGAGTGAGGAGAGAATAATAGCAATCCATTTACCTACATTGCCATACCACATACCTGCATTTAATAGAAAACCTCTAAAAATGACTTCTTCAGTCATTGGAGCAATAAAGATAACTGAGAGTGCAAATAAGAAGAAGGCAAAACCTGTGATAGATTCGATTTCTGTAACCCATGAATCATCTTCAGAGCCTAAAAATAGACTAATAAAATATAATCCCAATAAAGCTAAAAAGGGGGCTTTTAGTGTATTCCATTGAAGGCGACCTAACGGCATTAATTTAATATGTTTTTGATAGGCAAACCAAATAATCAAGCAGTAGGGAAGGTAAATAAAAAAGCTGACCAATGAGATGATATAAGGCGATTGAAATAGTGCGACAGGAGAGGGAGTCAGTAATAGACTAAAAGAGGAGAAAAAATAACCTATAAAGGCAAGTATGCAGATAAAGGAGTGGTAGACTCGGTCTTTGGGAAATTCCATTTTTGTTAATCCTTGGGGGATAAATCATGCTGTTTAGAGCGATATTATAAGAAACAGAGTTTAGATATTAATTATATCTAATGAAAATGATATTACTCTACTTTAATACTTAAAAAAGTAAGTAATAGATAATGAGAGGCAAAAGAAGAATTAAAAACAATAAGATAAATTTATTTTAATGATTAAGATGAAAATTAATAATTATAAAATATATTATATATTCTATTTTTTTCAAAAAATGATAACGTTATTCACCAATGTCCACTTTCCCTAAAAAAACAGCTAGGATATTGAGTGAAATATTTTTGATCTGCTAGAAAGCAAAAAACCAGCCCTAAGGCTGGTTTTTCTAAAGATGGTGCCCGAACTCGGAATCGAACCAAGGACACGGGGATTTTCAATCCCCTGCTCTACCGACTGAGCTATTCGGGCTAACGAGGCGCATTAAACCGTATTCAGCGTGATGCGTCAACGTCTTTTTAATAAAAAATGCAAAAATAAGTTCGTTTGCTTTCTTTTTATTCTATTCGAGTTTAAATTTTCATCATGAGCAATTTTTTAGTAAAAAATGCTTACATAACAGTCAGTAAAGATATTCACTTTTCTGCATATCAAAGAGAAAACTTTCTCTTTTTTTGATGATTAAATTTGTTTTTTGTTACTCAACAGATAGAAATTGGGTATAAGCAAAAAAACAGATCATTTTTCTCGTTTTCCAACACCCAAAACTAACTTAACGCACCATTTTTACGGCATTGAGCAATCTTAAGAATATCCTCTGCCAATAATTTTGCTGTAGTAATATCATCAGCGTGGTGATTCACCATTAAACGACTTAAACAGCCTTCTAAGATGAGTTCCATCTGTTTGGCGACTAACTCACTGTCTTCAATATTCAACTCGCGTAGTAGCGTTTTAGAGTAATCAAATGAACTTTGTTTTTGGCGTTGGCTTAATTGGTGGATTTGAGAGTGCTCATCAGGATATGCGCTACAAGCTGCTACGAATAGACAACCGGGAAAACGGTTTTTCTCTAAACGCATCGTCAGTTGATCATAACGAGCCAGTAGTTTTTGTTCGATAGTCAGTTCTTCATCTAGCATGACTTGGCGTTGCCAAATATCAATTTGCTGTCCGTGGTGGCGAAGACAATCAAAAATCAATGCGTCTCTATCAGGCCAGAAGGGATGAAGGTCAGGTTCATTGATACCTGAATGTTGAAGAAGCTCCGGTAAAGTTGCGGCTAAGCCGCATTGCTCTAGCTGGATAAGTACGTGGTCTAATAATGCTTCACGTTGCACGGAAATCTCCTTAAATCACGTTGTCGCGAAAACACCATAATTAGCAGACTTTAGCTAAAAATGAAAGCAGGAGACAACAAGCCAAAATGAAAATACCCCATCTGATGACGGGGTATTTTCTTATTTTTATTTCTTATAAGCGCTAGGCGCTTTTTTGCAATGTTTTAATTTTTTACTTCAAACTACAAAATCATACTGCCGAAGAGGAAACCAAATCCGACAGCTAATACCACACCAATAGTACCTGGGATAAAGAATGGGTGGTTGAAGACTAATTTACCAATACGTGTTGTACCAGTGTCATCCATTTGAACGGCTGCAACTAGTGTTGGGTAAGTTGGCAGAATGAACAGACCAGAAACCGCAGAGAAAGAAGCAATAGCCGTTAATGGTGTTACACCTAAAGCTAAAGCCATTGGCATTAACGCTTTTGCTGTTGCTGCTTGAGAATATAACAGTGCAGAACAGAAGAAGAAGATAACGGCTAATAACCAAGGATGACCAGTGATTAAATCACCTGCAGTCAGTTTGATCCAATCGATGTTGCTTGATACGAAAGTATCACCTAACCATGCCACACCCAGAATACAGATACATGCACTCATACCTGCTTTAAAAGTACTTGAGTTAAGGATAGTGTCAGTTTTAACTTTACAGAAAACAGTGATAAGTGTTGCAACACTCAGCATGATGATAAGAATAGCGTTAGTGGTGTTCATTAACGGTTCTTTCACGATGCCTAAGCTTGGGCTGTTGATGATTGCATAAGTAACAACACAGACAACACCCAGTAAGAACAGCATTACGGATGATTTCGCACCTGGTAATGTTTTGCTACGTTCTTGGCTACCACGTAATTCAACCAGACCTTGTTCTAAACGCTCACGATAAACGGCATCATCTGACAGTTTTGAGTTAAATACCCAAGACACGATGAATGACATCAGAATGATAGCAAGGAAAGTTGCTGGTAATAAGATAGACAGCAGAGTGATATAGCTTACTGTGTTACCTTCACCAACCATTGCTGGGTTTTCCATGACAGATGCCATGTAAACAACCGCAGCAGAGATAGGTGATGCAGTAATACCGATTTGAGCTGCAACAACACCAGTTGATAAAGGACGACAAGGTTTGATGCCCTGTTCTTTGGCAACTTCAGCGATAACTGGCAGTGTTGCTAAAGAGATGTTCCCTGTACCTGCAAATAGAGTTAAGAAATAAGTCACAATAGGCGCAAGAATTGTGATGTATTTTGGATTACGTCTTAACAGTTTTTCAGTTTGGCCAACAAGGTAATCCAAACCACCAGCAACCTGCATTGCAGAGATTGCGGCAATAACAGCCATAATGATGGAGATAACATCAAAAGGGATTGATCCCGGTTTAACACCGATAGCAGCTAAAACTAAAACCCCTAAACCACCGGCAAACCCGATACCAATTCCCCCAAGTCTCGCACCGAGGAAAATGGCCAGCAGAACGATAATCAATTCTACGGCTAACATAGCGTTTACTCCTTGAGATAATTAAAAAAATGAGAAAAATAAGTTAAATTTTTGTTTTTACAATCAAGTAAAAAGGCACGTCCCTGAAAGAGTCCGTGCCTTGTGTTTTTAAGCGCTCATTCTTATGTTTAACAGTGTCATGTTATAAAACACAATTATTAATCATCGAAGCGTTTTGCTTTGTAAGCCGGGTTTTTTAAATTCTCAACAGAGAAGATATCATCCAGTTGTTCTTCGGTTAATAAACCACGTTCTAGAACAACTTCACGTACACTCTTACCTGTTTCTGCACAAATCTTACCAACGATATCACCATTATGGTGACCAATGAATGGGTTCAGATAAGTAACGATACCGATTGAATTGAATACGAAGTGTTCACAGATTTCTTTGTTCGCAGTGATACCATCAACACATTTTTCTACTAAGTTACGGCAAGCGTTGCTTAACAGAGAGATTGATTCGAACATTGCTTGACCAATTGCAGGTTCCATTACGTTTAATTGTAATTGACCCGCTTCAGCTGCCATCGTCACGCAGATATCGTTACCGATAACTTTAAAGCAAGCTTGGTTAACAACTTCTGGAATAACTGGGTTTACTTTAGCTGGCATGATTGAAGAACCTGCTTGTAGCTCTGGAAGATTGATTTCTTTCAGTGCTGCACGAGGGCCAGAAGACAGTAAACGTAAGTCATTACAGATTTTAGACATTTTCACAGCTAAGCGTTTTAATGCGCTGTGAACCATCACATAAGCACCACAGTCAGAAGTTGCTTCAATTAAGTCTTCTGCTGGAACACAAGCTAAGCCTGTTACTTCTGCTAATTTTTTAACAGACAGTTCTTGGTAACCCGGCGCAGTATTCAGACCAGTACCGATAGCTGTTGCACCTAAGTTCATTTCTAACAGTAACTCAGCAGTGCGTTTCAGGTTTTTGATTTCTTCTTTCATCAGGATAGAGAAAGCGTGGAATTCTTGACCTAAGGTCATTGGTACAGCATCTTGTAATTGAGTACGACCCATTTTCAGGATATCTTTGAACTCAACTGCTTTTCTATCAAAACCTGCTTTCAGCAGTTCGATAGATTCAGTTAATTTGATAACTGAGTTATAAACTGCCACACGGAAACCACAAGGATAAGCGTCGTTTGTTGATTGGCTCTTATTGACGTGGTCATTTGGGTTCAGGTATTGGTACTCACCTTTTTGGTGACCCATTAATTCCAGACCGATGTTTGCGATAACTTCATTGGTATTCATATTTAATGAAGTACCTGCACCGCCTTGGAATACATCAACTGGGAATTGATCCATGTGTTTACCTGTTTCTAATACTACGTCACAGGCTTTGATAATCGTATCAGCGATTTCACGAGGAATAGTGTGAAGCTCTTTGTTTGCTAATGCAGCAGCTTTTTTCACCATGACCATACCGCGGATGAATTCTGGAACATCATTGATGGTACGATCACTGATGTAGAAGTTTTCAATTGCACGTAAAGTATGGACGCCGTAATAAGCATCAGCAGGAACTTCTCTTTTACCTAACAGGTCTTCTTCGATACGAGTTTTATTTGACATGAGAACCTTCTTATTAAAATTTTAACTGTCTAGTTATGCGCTTGTTAATAAAATATATCGTTAACGGTTAATAATGTAATATAACTTACCGTTTTGCTTGGTACTGACACGATCATATTCGGGTTGTGAACAAATACCTTTAAGCTGGATCACTTTATAAGTAAATAACGTCTAAATATTTTCTTTTTGTGATCTATCTCATGGATATTACAGTTCTACTTCTCTTTTCACTCCCCCTTGAAAAGGAGTGTTAGGCTCCCCATTATTATGTAGATAAACTAAGAAAAAGCGAGTTCGTAAACCATCACCTTAGATGTAGTTCACACTCCTTTCTATTAATAATATGAATCTTTTTTTATAAAAAGGAGAACCACGTGCGTTGGCTCCCATTAATTGTTATCTGTCTTCTTATCTATATAGAAGCTGTTATTTTCGTCAATGTGGCATCTTCTATTGGCGTACTGACAACACTCTTCCTTGTGGTACTGACGTCTTGCGTTGGTGTCTCATTGGTCAAAAATCAGGGCGTAAAAAATATTGCTTCAATGCAACAAAAATTAGCTGTTGGGGAAGTACCTGCTGCGGAAATGGTGAAAAGCGTTTCATTAATACTGGCCGGTATTTTGTTGTTGATCCCAGGCTTTTTTACCGACTTTTTAGGCTTGCTGTTATTACTGCCACCACTGCAAGCATTGTTAGTGACTAAATTGATTTCTCGTATTCGTGTTTATTCAGCCAGTCATAGTCAAAGTGGGTTCTCTTCAAGCCAAAACGGGGCAACGTTTGAAGGTGAGTACCAACGTAAAGAGGATTCACCAAGTAACCAGCTGAATAATAAGGGTGAAGGTCAGGATAATGACCATTTTTCTGACAAAAAATAATTAGCCCAAAGCATAATCAACTAAAAAGGGGAAAATTTGAAAAAAAAATACACTTCTCCCCTTGAAGTTTTACCGGATGCCCCCACCTGTATCGTCATGGTACTGGTTCATCTTAGGCACTGGTATCAACCTTAATCCTGATATGGACTTTTTTATAGGAGCACTATTAATGAAGATTCGTCCATTACATGACCGTGTTATTGTTAAACGTAAAGAAGTCGAAGCTAAATCAGCTGGCGGTATCGTACTTACAGGCTCTGCGGCGGGTAAATCTACGCGTGGCGAGATTTTAGCCGTAGGTCAAGGCCGTATTATGGAAAATGGTGATGTTAAACCATTGGATGTTAAAGTTGGCGATATCGTAATTTTTAACGACGGTTATGGCGTTAAAACAGAAAAAATTGATAACGAAGACGTGCTTATCATGTCTGAAAGTGACATTTTAGCAATTGTAGAAGAATAATTTTTCTCTTTTAAGATCTTCTTAAACTGAACGAATTCAAAGGAAATATACGATGGCAGCTAAAGACGTCAAATTCGGTGTAGATGCTCGTAATAAAATGTTACGTGGTGTTAATGTTCTTGCAGATGCAGTTAAAGTAACTTTAGGCCCTAAAGGTCGTAATGTTGTTTTAGATAAATCTTTCGGCTCACCTGCTATTACTAAAGATGGTGTATCTGTCGCACGTGAAATTGAACTTGAAGATAAATTCGAGAACATGGGTGCGCAGATGGTGAAAGAAGTTGCTTCTAAAGCCAATGATGCGGCTGGTGACGGTACTACAACTGCAACAGTATTAGCACAATCAATCATTGCCGAAGGTTTAAAAGCCGTTGCCGCTGGCATGAACCCAATGGATCTGAAACGTGGTATCGATAAAGCAGTTATTGCTGCAGTCGAAGAACTGAAAAAACTGTCTGTTCCATGTTCAGATACTAAAGCGATTGCTCAGGTTGGTACAATTTCTGCTAACGCTGATGAAACCGTCGGTACTCTGATCGCGCAAGCGATGGATAAAGTAGGTAAAGAAGGTGTTATCACTGTTGAAGAAGGTACTGGCTTAGAAGATGAGCTAGATGTTGTTGAAGGTATGCAGTTTGACCGTGGTTATCTGTCTCCTTACTTCATCAACAAACATGAAACGGGTACAGCAGAATTAGAAAACCCATTCATTCTGTTAGTTGACAAAAAAGTGTCTAACATCCGTGAATTACTGCCTGTTTTAGAAGGTGTTGCTAAAGCGAATAAACCTCTGCTTATCATTGCAGAAGATGTTGAAGGTGAAGCACTAGCAACATTAGTTGTAAACAACATGCGTGGTATCGTGAAAGTTGCTGCAGTTAAAGCACCAGGTTTTGGTGATCGCCGTAAAGCAATGCTGCAAGATATCGCAACGTTAACTAACGGTGCTGTTATTTCTGAAGAAATCGGCATGGAGTTAGAAAAAACGACGTTAGAAGACTTAGGTCAAGCAAAACGTGTTGTTATCAACAAAGATACAACCACTATTATTGATGGTTTAGGTGATCAAGACGCAATCAGTGGTCGTGTAACTCAAATCCGTCAACAAATCGAAGATGCAACTTCAGATTATGACCGTGAAAAATTACAAGAACGCGTTGCTAAATTAGCAGGCGGTGTTGCAGTAATTAAAGTCGGTGCAGCAACTGAAGTTGAAATGAAAGAAAAACGTGCTCGTGTTGATGATGCTCTGCATGCAACTCGCGCAGCAGTTGAAGAAGGTGTTGTTGCCGGTGGTGGTACAGCGCTGGTTCGTGTTGCTAACTCTCTGCGTGAGATGACTGGCGACAACGAAGAACAAACTGTAGGTATCCGTGTTGCATTACGTGCTATGGAATCGCCAATGCGTCAAATCGTTGCTAACGCAGGTGAAGAACCATCTGTTGTTGTAAATAACGTGAAAGCAGGTGAAGGTAACTACGGTTATAACGCTGCAACTGATGCTTACGGCGATATGATTGATATGGGTATCTTAGATCCAACTAAAGTAACGCGTTCTGCACTGCAATTTGCTGCATCTATCGCGGGTCTGATGATCACAACAGAAGCGATGATCACAGATTCACCTAAAGATGACAAAATGGATTTAGGTGGCGCTGGTGGTATGGGCGGCATGGGTGGAATGGGCGGCATGATGTAATTCATCAGCTAACTGTTTTACACGAAGAACCCGAGCTTAGGCTCGGGTTTTTTTATGCTGTTTTACCTCAGAATTATCAGATAATTTATTTTTTATATAATTAGAAACAACTTATTTCTTTACAATTAGACGATAAATCGCTTTTACTGCATCGATATAAAAAATAGTAGATAAATTGGGGTATTCACCATGTCTGTCGTCGCAATTGTACTTATTTTCCTCTTTGCTGTCATTGTGAGTGTTTTTATCTCACGATTACTGTCAGAGAAAATTCCGTTACCATTGATCCAAATTGCTGTAGGTGCATGTTTGTCGATCTTTGGTTTTGAGGTTGAATTTAATCCTCATCTATTTTTGTTCCTCTTTATTCCACCACTCTTATTTCTAGATGGCTGGCGTATTCCTAAAGAGGCGTTATTTCAAGAAATTAAACCCATTATGTCACTGGCGATTGGTTTAGTCGTTGTTACTGTGATTGGTATGGGCTTTTTTATTCACTGGCTTATTCCCTCGATCTCACTGGCGATCGCGTTTGCATTAGCTGCTATTTTATCACCGACCGATCCCGTCTCTGTGTCTGCCATGACGGTTAATTCACCACTTCCTTCACGTATGACACATATTCTAGAAGGGGAATCGTTACTCAATGATGCAACTGGCCTAGTCTGTTTTAGTTTTGCAGTTGTAGCTGCTTTAACGGGAACTTTTTCGATTGTTTCAGCAACAGGGCAATTTTTAGTAGTGGCTTTAGGCGGAGCGGCAATTGGTTTAATTGTGGCGGGTATTATTGGTCGATTAAATCAGTTTTTGGTAAAACGCACTGGTGAAGATCCGGCAATTCAAATTTTAATTAGCTTATTAATGCCATTCTTCGCTTATTTATTGGCAGAGCATTTCCATGTATCGGGGATCTTAGCTGCAGTTGTTGCCGGTATTGCCATGCACTACGAAAAAATTGTGGGTCGTATGCAAGCTGCTACACGTATGCAGAGTAAAGCGGTTTGGGATACGGTACAAGTCGCCCTTAACGGTATGATCTTTATTTTGTTGGGGGAGCAACTTCCAGCAATGTGGAAAATCTTGCCTGAAGTGACGCAATCGGCAGGGGCGACTAACTCTTGGGCTGTTTTAGGTTATATTATTGTGATCACAATAGGACTTGCTGTACTGCGTTTTGCGTGGGTATGGGTGTCTATGTCACTAACGGTATTCCGCTCGCCTAATAAACGCTTATCACGTCATGATTTGCGCTTAATGGCGATTATGGCAACGGCCGGTGTAAGAGGCGCAATTACATTAGCGGGTATCTTAACACTCCCTTTATTAATGACTGATGGCTCACCGTTCCCAACTCGTGATCTTGCCATCGTTATTGCCATGGGCGTTATTCTTTGCTCATTATTAATCGCAACAATCGCATTGCCGATTTTAACCAAAGGGCTATCAGAAGATTTACCCTATGAAGATGATGAAATTCGTACTCGTTTAGCGTTAAACGAAGCGGCGATTGCACATATTAATGAATTAATGAACCAACCTTGCGAAGACTTAGATGAAATGTCATTGCGTATAGAAGCGGGTTCCCATTTATTAGAAATATACAGCCGCCGTCTTGACAGTGAAGACAGTGTGCAAGAAGGCGCACTTGATCTTAAACGCTTGTTTAGCATGGAGCGTAAATTATCTCGTAGTGCACTAAAGGTTGAACGCGATGCCTTGCAACAACTGCGCAAATCTCGTCATATCAGTGAGCATATTTATCATCGCTTACGTCATGAGTTAGATTTAAAAGAAGAAGCGTTGAATCATCATTTGAGTTAATTTAAGCCAATATTATCTTCAGATAGTGATTTACTGTCTGAAGATTGTAAAAAAATGAACAAATAGTGTGTTCATTCTCGCACTGTGTAGGCTGAAAATCGGTCAGAGCATTTTAAAAGCACAAAAGCGGTGTAGAATAGAGATATTGTTGCTTTGTCTATCTCAAAGCTGAATTTGTACGTTAAAATAAGTTTAAAGCAAAAATAATATCTTAAGGCTATTGGCTAATGTGAGATAGTAATGATGATGTATTTTTGCGCATAAGAGGGATGACAAGGTATATTGTTGTCGTGACTAAACGGACACTCAAATAAATGAGGGGATCATGCGAATTAAATTGTTATTGGGAGCTGCTGCGGCATTGTTATTAGCAGGCTGTTCTGCAACAAATACATTAAGTACTGCGGGCTCACAGGTACAAATCACTGATACGCAACCGGGCAGTGAATGCCAATTATTAGGAACAGTAACAGGCGTTCAAAGTAACTGGTTATCAGGTTCCCGCACTGAAAGCCAATCACTGCGTGGCGCTGCTAACGACTTACGTAATAAAGCCGCTGCAATGGGTGGTAACGTCATTTTTAACGTAGGTACTGGCGCAGGAAGCTTTGTTGATAGTTTCGCACCATTAGATAGCAAAATGAGTGGTCAAGTTTATAAATGCCAATAAAGGCGTTTAAATAATTCACTCTTTGTAAATCGGCTAATAGATAATAAAAAAGCTGTAGTCACTTCATACTGAATTGAGCTACAGCTTTTTTGTTTCTGTCATATCAATTATTGTTGACGTAGCCCAAGATCTAACAAGGTTTTACTTGGTTCACCGCCAATTTCACGCGTAAGTTTAGGCACCATATAGCCAGATACTAAGCTCATCAGTGCTTTTATAATTTCTCTTGCTTCACTGTCTGGCACCATAAAATGGGCGGCACCCTGCACTTTATCCAATACGTGCAGATAATAAGGCATAACGCCAGCCTCAAACAGTGAACGACTTAGATCAGCAAGGACTTCAGCATTGTCATTCACACCACGTAATAGCACACCTTGATTTAACAACGTTACATTTGCCTTTTTTAACTTTGAACAGGCTTCTCGTAAAGCGTCATCAATTTCATTGGCATGATTGGTATGTAATACCATAATATTTTGCAAACGTGATTGTTGCAGACGTTCACATAGCGTGTCAGTGATACGCGCAGGAATAACCACCGGTAGGCGAGAGTGAATACGTAAACGCTTAAGATGTGGAATAGCTTCTAGTTGTGTTATTAACCAATCAAGCTCGTCATCTTTTGCCATAAGAGGATCACCGCCTGAGAAGATGATTTCATCGAGTTTTGGGTTATTTTTGATATACTCTATTGCCTTTTGCCAATTGGCTTTGTTTCCTTTGTTATCCTCATAAGGAAAATGACGACGAAAACAGTATCGACAATTGACAGCGCAACCACCTTTGACCAGAAGCAATGCACGATTCTGATATTTATGTAATAAACCTGGCACCGCATTTTGTTGCTCATCTAACGGATCCGTAGAAAATCCAGGTGTTATGGTAAATTCAGCATTTGCAGTTAATACTTGTAAAAGTAATGGATCGTTAGGATCGCCTTTTTTCATCCGTGCAACGAATTCGCGGGGAACCCGTAAAGGAAAAAGTCGTCGTGCTTGAGCCCCTTTTTGAAGTTCAGCGTGATGTTCCAATGCTAAAAGTTGGAGTAATTCAACAGGATCACTGATTGCCTGCGCGAGTTGTGTTAACCAGACTTCTCTGGTGGGGTGATTATGAGTTACAATGTGTGCCATTTTTTGGCTATGCCATTTTAAATTAAAAAAGTTAGAGGATATTCATGGCTTCTTATAATACCAACGATTTTCGTTCAGGTCTTAAAATCATGTTAGATGGCGAGCCAGCCGTCATTACTGAATGTGAATTTGTTAAACCAGGTAAAGGTCAGGCATTTGCTCGTGTGCGTCTGCGTAAACTGATTTCTAACAAATTACTGGAAAAAACATTTAAATCTACTGATTCTGCAGATGGTGCAGATGTCATGGATATCAACTTAACTTACCTGTACAACGATGGTGAGTTCTGGCATTTCATGAACAACGAAACGTTCGAGCAATTAGCTGCAGATGAAAAAGCCGTTGGCGAAAACGCTAAATGGCTGATCGACCAAGCTGAGTGTATCGTAACACTGTGGGATAATCGTCCTATCGCTGTTATTCCACCGAACTTTGTTGAATTAGAAATCGTTGATACTGATCCTGGCCTGAAAGGTGACACCGCAGGTACAGGTGGTAAACCAGCAACATTAAGCACTGGTGCGGTTGTTAAAGTGCCACTGTTTGTACAAATCGGCGAAATCATTAAAGTAGATACTCGTTCAGGCGAATACGTATCACGCGTAAAATAATCGTATAGGTTATTTTACTGAGTGTAACGTTAAGTACAATAATTAATTACCGCAGATAGTTAACATTATCTGCGGTATTTTTTTATTTTAATTTATAAATATTGAATCATTTACACTATTTTCTTTCTAAGAAATTGATTAATTTGTATTACTGCATTATTTAATTTTTAATGTTATTATTTTGTTCCTAATTTATTTATCCTTTCATTTATATTTTGAATGCCAAAACTGAATGTTCTATTCAATATTGGAATTGGCAAAAAATAACCATTTTCTTAAAATGTATGTGTAGATTGTTTTGGTAAAGACAATCCACAGCAATATTTATTTAAGTTATTTTTGACTTTCTTTTAAGAGATATTGAAGAGTATAGATAAAAACATTAATCCTGTAATATTATTGATCTTTATTTTATATTTTAGTTGTACTAGGGAAACCCTTTCAATATAGACATTTACTTTGATATATCTCTTTTATTTTTTTAATATAAAATCACACCTTGAAATTGTCTATTTTTTATAGATTAACTCTCCTTTCTATCTAAATATTATCGTTTGTGAAAATTATTTCATTTAAATATGAATTTAAATCTTATTTATTTAACCTACAATAAACTTTAATTTTTTATTTAATTATTTATATCCATTTCAAGTGGCTAATGTTTACCTTTTAAGCTTAAAAAGTATAATTAAAAATGATTTTATATATTTTTTATTTAATTAAATATTATTTTATGTTTATTAAGGGATTAAGTAATGAAAGTTAAATTTATTGCTTTACTACTACTTTCTTTTGTTTTTAGTACGGCTAGTGCTGAAAGTATTACAAAAAGTTTAATTCATTGTGATAGCGAATTTTTCAATCAATTATATCAACAAAAAGAGGTACTAAATTCTTTATCTGATATGGCTGAAAATAGCCAAAATCAAGCCTGGTTTATGACAGATAAAGATAAGAGTGAAAGTAATATCTACTTTAAAAAAGCAATTCATGTTGATGGTTTATCTTTGGTGGGATATACAACTCGATATTTTGATTTAGAAAAAATGGGTAAGTTTTATTTTTGGGGATTTATTATTGATAATAAACCTGATGAAGTTGTTAAAAAGCTAAATCATGTAAAATGGAAGCAAAATCAAGATGAGTATTCCTATAATGCGTTAATAAAAATAGACGATCAAGCTTGGCAAGATAACACTGTTGCGGTCAGTGGAATTGCACCTAATTCAAATAGTATTGAAAAGGTCGCTTTATTGAGCTCAGAAAATGGAAAATCTGTCTTAATGTGTACCTTACAAGGTAATATATCATCTGCCGTTTTGGAAAATATCCGACCTGATATGAAGGGGCAATAAAAATGAAAAAAATATTATTTTTATTTTTATCTTTTTATTTTATTACTGGGTGTTCAACTCTAAATAAAAAACTTAAATTAGATGAAGCACCAAAAGATTTAATAATGGTTAATATTAGTGAAGAAAATTTAACTTATGCTAATAGAGTGCAGATCTCTACTTATCAGAATGAGCCTAACTTACGTAAATTTTACTTAGTCTATATTTATAAAGAGCCAACACAATTTCAGAAAAAACCAGCTAAATATACATATAGCTCTCGAATAACTTATGTTGTTAATTGTCTAGATTCTACTTTTTCTAGTTTTAACCATATCTTTTATGATGATTTTTGGGGAAAAGGTAACGCAATTATTAAGTCTGCAAATATAGGGCAATGGGAAAGTGCACCGAAATCGTCTTTAATCGAAAAAATAACACAAATAACGTGTGATATTTCAATTGAGAATTTAAAACCCGAAATAACTGATGACTCCCCTGAAACATTATTGGGTGTTTATTAATACAATAGAATGTTATTGATATACCGCTATTTTTTTATTAACGATATTACTCAGTAAAGCGACTATTAATAATAGAGTCGCTTTATTTTTTCCTTTCTCTTTTTTGTCAACGTCATAACTGTCGAATCGACATATGTCACTTTATTATTTATCTTTAATGCATTGATTTAAATAATAAAAAAATAAATCTCCTCTTGGCATGAAATATGCTTCATCTAAAGAAAAATTAACGACAGTCATGCTGTTAAATGTTTTTCTCGGAGGATGTGGCGAATGAATCGCTTTGTAATTGCAGAGCCACAACGATGCATAGGGTGTAATACCTGTATGGCAGCTTGTTCAGAAGTTCACCAAGCTGTGGGTTTACAGGCGCATCCGCGTCTTACAGTGGTAAAAGTGGAGGATCAAACAGCCCCGATGCTTTGTCGGCACTGTGAGGATGCTCCTTGTGCTCGCGTGTGCCCAGTCAATGCCATCACTCATGAAGATAATATGATTTTTCTTAATGAGAGCCTGTGTATTGGCTGTAAGTTATGTGGTCTGGTTTGCCCTTTTGGGGCGATTACACCATCAGGCAGTAAACCCGTTAACTTACCGGCTGTTTTTGACCATTTTGTTCCTGAAGAGATGTTGGCGGATGTGCCAGCAAGTCTTCCAACCACAAATCCTTTCCTTGCATGGAATGTCGGTATTCGTGCTATTGCAGTGAAATGTGATTTGTGCGCTTTCTCTGATGAAGGCCCTGCTTGTGTCAAGGTATGTCCGACAGATGCACTGCATTTAGTTGAAGAAGACAAACTTGAAGAGCAGATGAAAACGCGTCGCTTAGGTTCTGTGATGGAATCAGTTACAAGCCTTGACGATTTATCTACTTTGACACAGGAGCGGAAGTAATATGGAACCTCTTCAGTTACTGCTGTGGTCAGTCATCCTGTATGTTGTTGGTGGCGTTATTGCACTGTTTTTAAAAAAACAGGAAGGGTTGGCAATCCTTATTTCAGGGATCAGCGCAATCATCGGTGGTGTACTTGGTATTTTAAGTGCGTTGCCCGTTATTTTAGGTGGTGAAATCGCCACGTTTACCGCCGCTGGGCCGTTTGAATTTGCTGCCTTTGTGGTTCGCATGGATATGTTGAGCGCCTTTATGGTGTTCGTCATTTCATTACTGGTCAGCGTGTGTGCACTTTATTCGCTTGCTTATGTGCAAGAATATAAAGGACGTGGAGCATGGAGCATGGGATTCTTTATGAATCTATTTATTGCTTCAATGGTCGGCTTAGTGGTGATGGATAATGCATTCTACTTTATTATCCTGTTTGAAATGATGTCACTGGCTTCTTGGTTCTTAGTTATTGCTGACCAAGATGACGAATCTATCCACGCGGGTTTACTCTACTTCTTTATTGCTCACGCAGGCTCCGTGTTAATCATGATTGCCTTCTTCTTAATGTGGCGTGAAAGCGGTAGCCTTGATTTCGATTCATTCCGTCAACTTTCTCTTTCTCCTGCAATGGCCTCTGTGGTGTTCTTACTCGGTTTCTTTGGTTTCGGTGCCAAAGCCGGTATGTTGCCATTACACAGTTGGTTACCTAAAGCTCACCCCGCAGCGCCTTCTCATGCATCGGCATTAATGTCAGGTGTGATGGTTAAAATTGGTATCTTTGGGATAATCAAAGTTGGTATCGATTTATTAGGTGCCACAGAAATGTGGTGGGGAATTGTCGTTCTTGGATTTGGTGCAGTTTCTTCTGTATTAGGTGTTATGTATGCCTTAGCGGAGCATGATTTAAAACGCTTACTTGCATGGCATACCGTTGAAAATATCGGCATCATCTTAATGGGTGTCGGTGTTGGTATGGTAGGAATGGCAACAGACCATCCTGTTATCGCGGCACTGGGTCTATTAGGGGCTTTATATCACTTATTAAACCATGCTGTGTTCAAAGGCTTATTGTTCCTTGGTGCTGGTGCCATTATTAACCAAATTCATACGCGTGATATGGATAAGATGGGCGGTTTAGCAAAACTGATGCCTTATACCGCAACGGCGTTCTTAATTGGTTGTATGGCTATTTCAGCATTACCGCCATTAAATGGTTTTGTCAGCGAATGGTATACCTATCAATCACTGTTCTCGATGAGTTACGAAGGCAACTTTGTGATGCGCTTAAGTGGGCCTATTGCCATTATTATGTTGGCGATCACTGGGGCATTAGCTGCGATGTGTTTCGTTAAGGTTTATGGCGTTAGCTTCTGTGGTGGTCCTCGTAGTGAGCAAGCGACAAAAGCAAAAGAAGTGCCACTGCCAATGACCATTGCAATGGGCTTATTAGCGCTCTTTTGTGTTGTATTAGGGGTGGGTGCCGCTTTTGTTGCACCGATTATTGCTAATATTGCCATGTCTCTTAGTGAAACCAGTGCATTAACGGTGGCTCAAGGTTCAATGCTTGTTCCTGATGCTGCATCGCAAGCCATGTTCTCTCCAGCATTAACATTTGTTTTATTAATTGCCTTACCGCTTATTCCATTCCTGATTTACCTCGGTCTGAAAGGCAGTCAACCTGCGTTTCGTCGTAAAGGTAATCCTTGGGCGTGTGGTTATGTCTGGGAAAAAGATATGGCGGTGTCAGCAGGTGGCTTTACTCAAGCACTGCGCAGCATGTTTGCACCACTTTACCGCATGCGTAAACAGCTTGATCCATCTCCATTACTGTCTCGTGGTTTTAATAAAACACAGCTCGGTGCTGAAAAGGTCGAACCATTCTGGGATGAACGCATTATTTATCCTCTGGTTCGTGGTATCCAACGCTTTGCAAAACGTATCCAATGCCTACAAGGCGGGGATTTTAGACTCTACTGTCTGTACGTTGTTGCCGCGCTGGTCATCTTGCTTTTAGTCATCGCAGCGTAAGGAGAGGGACTTATGACTTTCCAAGAAGCACCTACGTTAATGATGGGCATATTCGCACTGATACAAGCGCTATTTTTGCTTGCGATAACCCCATTATGTACCGGTATTTCGCGCACAATTCGCGCCAAGATGCATTCGCGTCAAGGCCCTGGAATTATGCAAGATTACCGAGATATTATTAAATTATTTAAACGTCAATCCGTGGCACCTGAGCAATCTGGCGTTATCTTCCAAGTGATGCCTTATGTTTTACTTGGAAGCATGCTGGTGGTTGCTATGGCACTGCCTGTCTTTACCGCAACATCACTGTTTGCGGGCGCAGCAGATTTAATCGCGTTGATATATCTGTTTGCACTTTATCGTTTCTTCTTCTCTTTATCTGGTCTGGATTCAGGTAGCCCATTTGCAGGTATTGGGGCAAGTCGCGAATTAACACTCGGTGTGTTAGTCGAGCCAATCTTAGTGCTTTCACTGTTAGTAGTTGCCTTAATTGTGGGTTCAACCAATGTCGGCACTATTAGCGCAACGTTAGCACAAGGTTGGATATCACCAACAGCCACATTGTTAGCCTTATTAGCCTGTGCTTTTGCAGCCTTTATTGAAATGGGCAAAATGCCTTTTGACGTAGCAGAAGCAGAGCAAGAGTTACAAGAAGGGCCACTAACGGAGTATTCCGGTTCTGGCTTTGCGATGGTGAAACTCGGCCTTGGTTTAAAACAAGTCGTTGTTGCTGAATTGTTTTTAGCGATATTTATTCCTTTCGGTAAAGCGACTGAGTTTACCTTTATCGCGTTGATCATTGCGTTGGTTTTAATGGCGGTGAAATTGTTAGTCGTGTTTGTATTAGCGTCATTGGTTGAAAACAGTTTAGCGCGTGGTCGCTTCCTGCTGACTCACCATGTGACATGGTTAGGATTCGGTGTTGCGGCACTGGCTCTTGTTTTCTATTTAACCGGTCTATAAGGAGCGATGATTACAATGGAAAATATAGCTCTTGCGACCTTACTCATCCCATTTGCGGGGGCGTTGATTACGTCCTTAATGCCAAATCGGATGGCGAAGTGGTTATGTACACTGTTCGCTTTACTGGCCACATTAGGAACGGTTGCTTTAGGTTGGCAGTTCCTCGCTGAAGGTAAAGTCGATACAACAATTACGCTAGTACAATATGGTGATATTGCACTCTTTGGTTTCACTATTGACCGTGTCAGTACCTTGATTGCTTTCGCTGTTGTGTTCTTAGGTTTACTCGTAAGTTTATATTCTACGGGGTATCTGACTAACGGCAACCGTGAGCATCCTCATGAAGGAACTCGTCGCTATTATGCCTTCTTGTTGATCTTTATTGGTGCGATGGCGGGTTTAGTGCTTTCATCAACTATTTTGGGCCAACTCTTGTTTTTTGAAATCACAGGGGGATGTTCTTGGGGACTCATTGGTTACTACCAATCTGAGAAATCACTGCGCTCAGCAATGAAAGCATTACTGATCACTCATGTTGCTTCTATCGGTCTTTATCTTGCCGCTGCAACCTTGTTTGTCAGCACTGGTACCTTTGAATTAACCGCCATTGCCACTTTAGATGAACCGACTAAACTGATTGTGTTTGGCGGTATTCTCTTTGCTGCTTGGGGTAAATCAGCACAGTTGCCACTGCAAGCTTGGTTACCTGATGCAATGGAAGCACCTACTCCGGTGAGTGCTTACTTACACGCCGCCTCTATGGTGAAAGTGGGTGTTTACATCTTTGCGCGTGCCATTATGTCAGCAAATGGTGATGTCCCTCATCTGATTGGTTGGGTGGGGATTACCATGGCGGTGATCACATTGATTTATGGCTTTATGATGTATCTGCCACAAAAAGATATGAAACGCCTATTAGCATGGTCAACCATTACTCAACTCTCTTATATCTTCCTCGCACTATCTATCTCTATCTTTGGACCACGAGAAGCGTTTGAAGGTGGTATCGCTTATATCTTTAACCATGCCTTTGCTAAAAGCTTGTTCTTCTTAGTCGCGGGTGCGTTGAGTTATAGCTGTGGTACTCGGATGTTACCGCGCTTAAAAGGGTTAATTAATAAGTATCCATTATTGGGTGTGGGGTTCTGTGTTGCTGCACTGGCAATTGCAGGTGTTCCACCGCTGAATGGCTTCTTTAGTAAATTCCCAATTTTTGCTGCAGGTTTTGAATTGTCGAGTATCTTCTGGGTGATGACACCTATCATGGTGCTAGTACTGATTGAATCCGTCGCTAGCTTCACTTGGTTTATCTACTGGTTTGGTCGTGTTGTTCCAGGCAAACCAAGTAAAGAAGTCGAGGAAGGACAACCTGTTCCTATGGCAATGCAAATTGTGATTGGAATACTGATTATTATGTCCTTCGCATCCAGTGTTATCGCCGTCACTTGGCTAGGATAAGGGAGATAAATCATGACTGGAGCACTTATTGTAAATAATCTGGCGGGGTTAATGATGATCACCTCGCTATTGGTCATTGGCGCGAAAAAGCCGATTGCTTCTTGTTGGTTCTATGCATTGCAATCATTTGTCTTGGTGATGATTTTTGTCACTTTGGCTAATACATTAGATGCGCATCAACTCACAATGTGGGCGATTACCGCCTTCTTTACTAAAGTTCTGCTTGTTCCACTTATTTTAGGATTTGCATTTCGTAAGCTGTCCGATCCTAGTGCGAATGTCAGCATTATTAGTCCTGCAATCTTAATGTTGCTTGCGGCGGTTATTGTGATTTTAAGCTGGTTTGTTGTTGAGCCTATTCAAATACCGATGGTTGTGGATTTGAAACCCGCGCTTGCGGTTTCTTTAGGGCATTTTATGTTGGGGTTACTGTGTATCGTGACGCAACGCAATATTCTAAAACAAGCTTTTGGTTACTGCTTAATGGAAAACGGCTCTCATTTAACACTGGCGTTATTAGCGTGGAGAGCACCAGAACTGGTCGAAATCGGTGTAGCAACGGATGCCATCTTTGCTGTGATTGTAATGGCAGTGTTGGCTCGTAAGATTTACCGCACGCTCAACACACTGAACGTGGATCAACTGACCGCGCTGAAGGGGTGAGGAGATGAACCAAACAACCATGTTAACAATTTTAATGTTTGCACCGTTGGTATTTTCAATACTGGCGTTTCTAAGTCCGTTATTAAAAGCGGCTGCGCGTCCTGTCGTAACAGGTATCCATGCAATTGGTATCACCGTATTGTTAGTTGCTGCGTTAGGGACCGTGGCAGATGTCATGTCTCATGGCGAAATATTGGCTGCTGCTAAATGGGTTCATGTGGATAGCCTAGGGGCATTATTCCTCGTTATTTTAGGTATTATCGGCTTTTTAACAGGGCTTTATTCTATTGGCTATATGAACCATGAAGTAGATGAAGGGGAAATTTCAGTACATACCTTGTGTAATTACTATGGTTTCTTCCACCTCTTTTTATTCACCATGCTATTAGCCATTACCAGTAATAACTTGATCTTAATGTGGGCGGCTATTGAAGCAACAACCTTAAGCTCTGCATTCTTGGTAGGGATTTACGGACAACGTTCTTCTTTAGAAGCGGCATGGAAGTACATCATCATTTGTAGTGTGGGTGTGGCATTTGGTCTTTTCGGCACTATTTTGGTTTATGCCAACGCCGCAAGCTTTATGCCTGATCCAGATCAGGCCATCTTCTGGACTGAAGTGTTGAAATATACAGACCAGTTAGACCCAACTCTGATGCATTTAGCTTTTGTCTTTATTTTAATTGGTTTTGGGACCAAAACGGGTTTATTCCCAATGCATGCTTGGTTACCTGATGCGCACAGTGAAGCGCCAAGTCCAGTGAGTGCGCTGTTGTCTGCTGTATTACTGAATTGTGCACTGTTAATCATCATTCGTTACTACATCATTATTGATGCGGCAATTGGTACTGAATTTACCCGTAATTTATTGTTAATCTTTGGTTTCCTCTCTGTGACTATCGCGGCTTTCTTTATTCTTATTCAGCGCGATATGAAACGTCTTTTAGCGTATTCCAGTGTGGAAAACATGGGGTTAATTGCCGTGGCATTAGGAATTGGCGGACCAATCGGTATTTTGGCGGCTTTATTCCACACTTTAAACCACAGTTTAGCGAAAGCCTTGTTGTTCTGTGGCTCCGGTAACGTGTTATTGAAATACGGCACTAGAGACTTAAATGTGGTGAAAGGCATGTTTAAAGTGATGCCATTAAGTGCAGCCCTTTTTGCTGGTGGTGCTTTAGCGTTAGGGGGAATGCCTCCTTTCAACGTTTTCATCAGTGAGTTTATGATTGTTGTGGCGGGGTTAGCGTCTCAACACATTGGCTTAACTATTCTACTCTTATTGTTATTAACCATCGTATTAGGTGGATTAGTTCGTATGGTGGCTAAAACGGTCTTTGGTCCTAAACCTGATGTTGTTGCTAAAGGTGAACTGGGGATTTTAACCACACTACCAATGGTCATTCTGATTGCTCTGATGCTGTTAATGGGAACTCACATTCCTAAGCCTGTTAGTGAGCTGTTAGAAAATGCCGCTAATATCGTGATGAATATTGATAAAAATGAATCACCAGCTTATGCATGGCCAACGGCTTTAATCAGCAATCAATCCACATCAGTTCAGGAGATGTAACGTGAGCTACCAAAATTATGTCAGTAGAAAAGAGGGAAAAGAACTCGGTGCAGATTATGTTGCCAAAGTTCGTGAAAAATTCCCATCGGCTGTTCTTGATGAAGAGCGACAAACCGCTGATCAATTGACGATAACAATAAAAACAGAATCACTTCCTGAAGTGGTGGAATACCTGTATTACGGCCTAGGTGGCTGGTTGCCGGTCTTATTTGGTAATGACGAGCGGAGTTTAAATGGCGATTATGCCGTTTACTACGCATTATCAATGGAAGAAGGCGAAAAATGCTGGATTGTGGTTAAAGCTCATGTGAGTCCAATCACTTTAGAATTCCCATCAGTGACACCACGTGTGCCCGCCGCAGTGTGGGGGGAGCGTGAAATCCGTGATATGTATGGCCTTATTCCTGTTGGTTTACCTGATGAACGCCGTTTAGTGCTTCCAGATGACTGGCCTGACGAGATGTATCCACTGCGTAAAGATGCTATGGATTATCGCCAACGCCCAGCACCAACGACAGAAATTGAAACATATCCTTTTATCAATGATGGTAAACAAGATGCACGTGTTGTACCCATTGGCCCGATGCACATTACTTCTGATGAGCCAGGACACTTCCGCTTATTCGTAGACGGTGAAAATATTGTCGATGCAGATTACCGCATGTTCTATGTTCACCGTGGTATGGAAAAACTGGCTGAAACCCGCATGGGTTATAACGAAGTGACCTTTTTATCAGACCGCGTTTGTGGTATCTGTGGTTTTACTCACAGCGTGGCATATGTAACGTCTGTTGAAAATGCGTTAGGTATTGAAGTTCCTCGTCGTGCACACACCATTCGTTCAATCTTGTTAGAAGTTGAACGTCTTCATAGCCATTTATTAAACATTGGGTTAGCTAGCCACTTTACAGGCTTTGATACCGGCTTTATGCAGTTTTTCCGTATTCGTGAAAAATCTATGCAAATTGCCGAAATGCTTACCGGTGCACGTAAAACTTACGGTTTAAACTTAATCGGTGGGATCCGTCGCGATATCTTAAAAGACCAACGTCTGAAAACGATTCAATTAGTCAGAGAGATGCGCTTAGAAGTGACGGAATTAGTAGATGTCCTTCTGTCTACGCCGAACATGGAACAGCGTACAGTGGGTGTCGGTATCTTAGACAAAAAAGTCGCTCGTGATTTTAGTCCGGTTGGTCCAATGATAAGAGCCAGTGGTTTTAAACGTGATGTACGGTTTGATCACCCCTTCGCAGACTATGGCAACCTTCCACTAACCCTTTTTAGCTATGAAGGTGGCGATGTATTCTCCCGTGTGATGGTGCGTATTAAAGAAGTACTGGATTCGTTGGCGATGATTGAATACGCCTTAGATAACCTGCCTGAAGGCCCGTTATTAACAGAAGGCTTTACGTATCAGCCATATAAATTTGCACTTGGCTTTACAGAAGCACCACGTGGTGAAGATGTTCACTGGAGTATGTTAGGCGATAACCAAAAATTATTCCGTTGGCGTTGCCGTGCAGCCACTTATGCTAACTGGCCTGTATTACGCTATATGTTGCAAGGAAATACGGTATCCGATGCGCCATTGATTATCGGTAGTCTTGACCCTTGCTATTCCTGTACTGACAGGGTAACGCTTGTCGATGTGAAAAAACGTAAATCTAAAACAGTTTCTTATAAAGAAATTGAACGTTATAGCATCGAACGTAAAAATTCGCCGCTCAAGTGAGGGAATGAACGATGTTAAAATTGTTTAAAACCATAATCAAAACAGGCGAAGCTACAACCAAATATCCATTTAAGCCGTTGGATTTACCGGATGGTTTCAGAGGAAAGCCTGAATATGATGCACAGCAGTGTATTGTCTGTGGTGCTTGTACCTCAGCGTGTCCTGCTAATGCGTTAACCATGGAAACCAATCTGGAAACAGGTGAACGCCATTGGCAATTGTTTATCGGTCGCTGTATTTATTGCGGTCGCTGTGAAGAAGTTTGCCCAACAAGAGCGATTGTTTTATCTGATATGTTTGAAACGGCAGTAACTAAAAAGTCAGACCTTTATATTAAAGGGACGTTTAAGTTATTAAATTGCCGTGAGTGTCATCAGCCATTTACCCCAAGAAAATCTGTTGAGTATGCAATGGCATTATTGGTGCAATCTGGTTGGGATGAAAATACCGTGGAAGCAATGCGACCACAGTTTGAAACCTGCCCTGAATGTAAGCGTAAACATAACCTGTTATCAGATGGCCGTGAAAATATTAGTATGGGCGAGATTGGGAGTACAATAAAATGAGTCTACCAGAAATTCCCATTAATCATCATGTTAGCCAACCTATCACTCTTGATGATCAGGTACAAAAGCTAAAACAAACATTGTTGAAAGATATTCAGCGTTCAGCTTATGTTTATCGTGTTGACTGTGGTGGTTGTAATGGTTGTGAGATTGAGATTTTCTCCGCAATTACACCGGTTTTTGATGCTGAACGTTTTGGTATCAAAGTGGTAGCCTCACCGCGTCATGCTGATATTTTATTATTTACAGGTGCCGTTACCCGTCAAATGCGGGTGCCTGCATTACGTGCTTACGAATCAGCGCCTGATCCAAAAATTTGCATCTCATACGGCGCTTGTGGTTGTGGTGGTGGGATTTTTCACGACCTTTATTGTGTATGGGGGGGGAGTGAATCTATCGTTCCTATTGATGTGTGGATCCCTGGTTGCCCTCCAACCCCCGCCGCCACTATTTATGGTTTTGCGGTTGCGTTAGGGTTACTTGATCAAAAATTAAAAGGCGAATCACATATTGAAGTTGAGAATGAAAATGCTTCTTTGATCCTGCCTACTATTCCTCTTGATGCACGAGTCATGATTGAGCGAGAAGCTCGTCGCCTTGCAGGTTATTATCAGGGAAGACAAATCAGTGATCACTTCCTCACGTTGCTAGAAGGTGCCACTATTCAAGAAGTGAGTGGACGTGTTGATGAATGGCTAAGACAAGCTAACGATCCTCGTTTATCAGAGATTGTAAAACGCTTGGTTTATTCATTAAGCCAAGGGGGTGTATATGCCTGATGATACTAAAGTCTATTTTTGGTCATTAAGACAAAAATTTGTTGATAGTGATGATGATATTCCTGAGCAAGCCCAACAAGTGATGTATTACTCACTCGCGATTGGTCACCATGTGGGAATGATTGACTGCTTGAAAAATGAGCTAGTTTGCCCTTTAGAAAAATATAAAGCATGGATTGATTTATTACCTGAAGGTGAAGCGAAGCGCAAAATGCAGGGATTACTGACATTTGGCGAAATCAACATTAACTCAGAACATACTCACTTATTGGCGTTGGCATTCGATCCTATCACCAAAAGTGACGATCCTATTTTTAGTGAGTGGAGCCAAACGCTGATCAACTTGCTGGGTGAAATTCACGCAGAACCTGCTATTTATTTGATTGTAAAGAGAAAACTATGAGTGACGCAATGACAGCACCTAAAGTGGTCTTAACGGTTGGCAACAGTATGATGGGCGATGATGGTGCTGGCCCTCTGCTCGCTGAGTTAATGGAAGCGAACCCCATTGAAGGATGGATAGTGATCAATGGGGGAAGTGCACCTGAAAATGTCTCTTATCAAGTAAGAGCATTACAACCGCAATGTGTTGTCATTGTTGATGCTGCTGATATTGGTTTAAATCCGGGTGAGATTAGGGTGGTTGATCCTGATTATATCGCGGAAATGTTTATTATGAGCACTCATAATATGCCGCTTAATTTTCTTATTGATCAATTAAAAGATGATATTCCCGATATTACCTTTTTAGGGATCCAGCCCGATCTCGTGGGATTTTATTATCCTATGACGGAAGCGGTCAAAAATGCCGTTGATGATGTTTATCAAGGTATCAAGTCTTGGCGAGTTGATTACTTTCCTGAACTTGACGTTTGTGATGAAGAAGACATTGAAGAATAAATAATGTAGTACAAGTATCCATAGATTATTGACATAAATAAAAACTAAAACATCCGCTCTGCGGATGTTTTTTGCTAATGTCACTTATATTACTCATTAACTACAAAGATAAGTTTTAATGACACTTATATTACTCATTAATGAGAGAGTGTTCTTTTAATAGTGAAGATAAAATATGCGGTGAAGAAGGAACAAGTCCTACCTTTAAGCCAAAAGGTTTGAATACTTTATTAATGATATCAGCAGAGTAATTACCCCTATCATTTTCTATTTCAGATAAAGTTTTACGTGAAACATTAATGAGTTTTGCATAAAGATCTTGATTCAAACCTAGAACTTTAATTCTCAGCATTTTCAATGCTGCTCCTTGAGTTATTTCTCCAAATAATAGATGTGCCATGATCTCGCTAATGACTTTTTTTCTATCAGTTGTTGCGACAAATTGATGATTTCTAGAAGCTCTAGTCGGGAACTTATCTATATGATTTTTATTGTTAACATTGTTCATGGTAATAATCCCCAGCGTTCTAATTTATTAGGTATGAAATCAAAACCAAATGAAGGCATGGTCAAAATTTGTGTAGGTACATCTCTCATTTCTAATCTTTCTTTTAAAGTCAGTAACTGTTGTGCTGTTTCTTTTAATGCATTAAGCAATTGTTCTGGCGGTATTAAATCAGATAAAGAATCTGCAATATTAATAAAATTGTACTCGCCACCAATTTCACTTTGAGAGCCCCATTTTGTTGTTCTAGCAATGCCTTCTGGATCGGCTTTCATCGGTGCAAAATCATAAATAGGTGCGAGATAGATCGCGTTGTTATGTCTTATAAAAGATGTATTTCGTCCATGATTATCACTGTTCCCAAAAATAATATTCAATAAATCACGCCTTACCCATTCGATAATAAAATTTGCTGTATCAAATTGAAAACCAAACTGATTAACCATATTACTTTGGTTAATCTTATTTATTAATTCTTTGATAACAGTTTCATGATATAGCGTTGTACCTGGCGCTTTATTCAATATGGAATAGACAGACTCCATGGCTAAACGAATAATTTTATTATTTTCTATTTTTATATCAAACCGAGGTAGCCATAAAGAAGGGTAATGATCACCTTCCTCTAAACGCATATCTTTAATTGGGATCGTATCGAACCCTATATCTGTAAGTTCATGATAAAAATGATATTCTGCTCTTAAGATATTACAATCTACAGTTGAACGGCTTCCTCTAGGAAATTTAACTAAATAATGTTTATCAAGATTAGATATATCGTCTTGATAAGTATCAATCCAAACTTCCTCATTATCGTTGCATCTTAATAATAATTTAGGTGCCTCACCTCCAGCCCCTGTTGCACCACCAGCTGCTGCTCCTTTGCGTTGAGCATAATCTAAAAAGTCACTCGCTCGATTTTTCACATCATTAATAGTGAAAAAGATATTTTTATTTAAGGGAGATGGTACAGGTAATGACTCTTTTACTCTTAAGTTTCCAATGGGAGAAATAGTACCGTGATGAAGTAATTCATAATTTTGTTGTTCAATGCTAAGTTCAGCAATATCTAGATATTGGATCCAATATCGCCGACTTGCTCCACTAGGTACAATATCATCTAAGAATTTAAGCCAGCCTGGTGAGCCATTATCATCAAAATAAAGCTCAACAGGATGATTAATAGAAACAGCATGGTGATCATCTTGATAAAGATGGTCTATTGAATAACTTGTTTCATACATTAACTCAGTAATTGGATAAGTAATATCATACTTGCTGGCGTATAACATGCGATCATATTTGGGAAAATTAATAATGGCAATATCTATCCATTCTTGGTTCAGGAAGGCTTGTAATGTTATTTTTTCCATATCAATTATTCTTCATATTTTAATGAGTATTATATTACTCATTAAAGCATAAAAAAGAATTTAATGTCACCTATATTACTCATTAATTATAAACATGAGTGCTAATGTCACTTATATTACTCATTAATAAATCAAACCATGCCTAATAACATGACTTTTATACTCCAACCTTAATTTTCCCTTTAGGTATTTCTTTTAAAAAACAAATCATCTTAACCCTTTCTTCATAAGCGATAAAAAGAAGTTAATTATACTTATCCTCATTAATAATTATTTTCATCTTTAGTTAGTTAAAAAATGACTTTTTATTAAGAATAAATTAATAAAGTAATTCGCTATTTTAGTGACTCTATTTTTAATTTTTAACACTAACTATTTAGAGGGAAACTTCTTTTTATCTAATAATATAAAAGGCGGGTTATGTCTTCTTCTATACCTCAACTGAGTATTGTGGTTGCTATTTATAATGGTGAAAAATTTTTATCTCAATTTTTCATTAATTTACAATCTCAAAAACGAGAGGGTTGGGAACTTATTCTTGTTAATGATGGTTCTAAAGATAATTCCCTTGCAATATTGTATGAATGGAAAGAAAAATTTCCGGATGTCACTATTATTGATCAGGAAAATCAAGGTGTCTCTGTTGCTCGAAATACAGGATTTAATATATCAAAAGGTCAATACGTTGTTTTTCCTGATATTGATGATGTAATTCATTGTAATATGTATAGTAGGATGATTAATATTGCAAAAACTAATGATTTAGATGTTTTAACCTGTAATGGTCATTATGTTTATGCTGATGGACGGCCTTCGCGACCTATATTTCCTTCTAACCGATTACGCTCTACCAACGTGCTCGCTGGACCTGAATGGCTAAAAATGGCCTTAAACTCCAAGAAATTCTTGCATGTGACTTGGCTAAATATTTATCGACGGGAGTTCTTACTGGCTCATGGTCATTATTTTGAACCAGGTTTACATCATCAAGATATTCCATGGACGACGGAGGTATTATTAACAGCCAAACGTGTTAAGTATATTGATGAACGCTATTACGACTATTTTATTCACTCTGAATCTGTTTCTCATGCAACACCTAATGATACTGTTCATGTTCGAACAATTCATAATTATATGAAAATACTAGAGATGCTTGATGCTATTAATCAAAAGCATAAGGATGTCGCTAAAAATATCAATGCATGTTATTGGCAAATCGCAAAAGAAGGTTTGGGGATTATTCACTCAATTAATGCTATTCAATCTATTGACGTTAAAAAACAAATAATTAAAGAGTTCTTTGATAGAGGAATATGGTTATTAATTTGGAGAAATGCAAAAGATCTTAGGCTACGTTGGCGTTTAGGAAGACGCTATTTTAAATTAAAGAAAATATTAAATTCGTAATCACAAAAAGGCACAATAATGTGCCTTTTTTATTTACAGTGAATATTAAATAAAATGAAATAATCTAATTGCGTTAAAAAGTCACTTTATTTCGTTTTACGCTCACTGATAAATTCAATGATAAATATATAACTTATTTATTAGAAAAATACTGTGCGCTCACAGGAAGTTTGCCATAATGAGTATTACTGCTTAATAAAAGTTTATGTAATATCAATAAAATGTTGAATATTATTCGAGTATTTGAATGAAAAAAATTATGATGCAACAAGTTTATTCTTTGTCTGCATCAAGTTGCAGAACATCATAATTACAACTGCTATTTATCTTATTTCAGCCTTTTTTCTCAGAATGAAGAAAGACTGATGATAAGTCGTATCTAAAAAATCGGAGAATGTTTTATGTCTATTCGGTTTGGTTGGCGTCAATCATTAGTAACGTTAACTTGCTTAGCCGCGTTAAGCGTCCCTTTTGCAACATCTGCTCAAACGTTGAAATTAGCGATTGGTGAAGAGCCAACAGAGGGTTTCGACCCAATGCTGGGATGGAGTCATGGTAGCTATTTACTTCTTCATAGCCCATTGTTAAAACAAAATGCGGACCTCTCTTGGTATAGCAATATGCTTAGTGAGTACCAGCCAAGTGAAGATGGTAAAATATGGAAATTAACGTTAAAACCTGATTTAAAATTCTCTGATGGTTTACCGCTAACGGCAAAAGATATTGTGTTTACTTATAACAATGCGGCAGCCAGTGGCGGTAAAGTTGATATGGGGAATTTCCTCTCTGCAAAAGCGGATGATGATTTACATATCACTATGACGTTAAAAGCGCCACAAAGTACTTTTGTGAATGTACTGGGCTCTTTAGGCATTGTTTCTGCTGATAAGTATGATGAAAAAACCTACGCACAAAAGCCGATTGGTGCAGGCCCTTATCGCATGGTCAGTTTCCAACCCGGTCAGCAATTAATTGTTGAAGCTAACCCTTATTATGCTGGACAGAAAAACGATTTTGAAAAGCTCATTTTTGTTTTTCTTGATGAAGATGCCGCTTTTGCTGCTGCTCAAAGTGGGCAATTAGGTATTGTTCGTATTCCACCCGCAACAGCTGCCATTGCTAAGAATTTACCGAATACTAAATTGTGGGAAAGACCTAGCGTTGAAAACCGCGGTATTGTGTTCCCAATGGTAAAATCAGGCGAGAAAAACGCTCAAGGCTATGATATTGGTAATAATATCACTGCAGATATTGCTATTCGTAAGGCAATTAACTATGCACTTGATCGTAAATTACTCTCTGAGCAAGTGCTTGATGGTTACGCGATCCCTGCTTATACCGGCGTAAAAGGGTTACCTTGGGATCAAACTGACGCCGCGTTTAAAGATGGTGATATTGAAAAAGCCAAACAAATTCTTGAAGATGCAGGTTGGAAACTCAATAAAAACGGTATTCGTGAAAAAGAGGGTTTAGAGGCTAAACTGACTTTATGGTACACCAGTGGTGATGCAACACGTCGCGATCTTGCTGAGTCAATTCGTGCGTTAGTGCAACCTCTTGGTATTCAGATGGATCTTAAATCAGGAAGTTGGGATACCGTTGAGCGTTATATGCACTCAAATCCAACATTATTTGGTTGGGGCAGTCTTGATCCAATGGAGTTATATCACCACTACAGCGCTAATGCGGCTGGTGTGGGGTATTATAATCCAGGTTATTATAAAAACCCTGAAGTTGAAAAACATCTGCAAGCCGCACTTGATGCCCATACATGGCAAGAAGCCGTTCCTCATTGGAAAGCGGTTGAGTGGGATGGCAAAAATGGTGTGGGTGTGAAAGGTGATGCCGCTTGGGCTTGGCTGATGAATGTACAACATACTTACCTGACAAATCCTTGTGTTGATCTGGGTACAGGAACACCTGAAATCCATGGTTCATGGTCATTATTAAATAGTGTAGATACTTGGAAGTGGACTTGTCAGTAATACGTCAAAGTGCAGGTTTTTTCCTGCGATTACTCTGCCTGCTGTTGGTGACAACAGCAGGTGTTTTTATTTTATTAAGTTTTTCGCCGATTGATCCTATCAAGGCTTATATCGGGAGTGATTTACTTAATGTTCCCCCTGAACAATACCCTTTAATTGCCGCGCGTTGGGGAATTGATCAGCCTTTATGGATGCGATTTTGGTTTTGGTTTAGCCAAATTATTCAAGGGGATTTCGGTTATTCTATGTTGTATAACATGCCCGTTATTGATGTGATACGAGAGCGTGCTGGGCCTTCCTTTATTTTGCTCTTTTCGTCTTGGATCTTTTCAGGCGTGATTGGCGTTGTCATGGGATTAGTGGCGGGTCGATATCTTAATCGTTGGCCGGACAGGATCATTTCTACACTCTCTTATTTATTAGCCTCATTACCGACATTCTGGGTTGGATTGCTACTGTTATCGTTGTTTTCAGTCACTTTGCACTGGGCACCAATTTGTTGTGCATGGCCGATGGGAAGCAGCGCCGATGCTGCAACGCTAAGCCAGCGTTTTTCACACCTTATTTTACCTATGATAGCGCTTGGATTATTAGGCACAGGTAATATTGCACTGCATACACGCGCTAAAGTAGCCGAAGTGATGAGCAGTGAGTTTATTCATTTTGCAAAAGCCCAAGGTGATAAAGGTTGGGCTATGATGCTATTTCATGTTCTACGTCATGCCATTACACCAGCACTTTGCTTACAGTTTGCATCAATTGGT
The DNA here is from genome assembly GCF_014897315.1 of Proteus sp. FME41. Lineage (GTDB taxonomy): Bacteria > Pseudomonadota > Gammaproteobacteria > Enterobacterales > Enterobacteriaceae > Proteus. Next base: position 193,422 of record NZ_JABUYL010000006.1, read on the forward strand.
GAATTACTCGGTGGGTCTCTTTTAGCAGAGAAAGTGTTTGCTTATCCCGGTTTAGGGCAAGCCACTGTTGATGCAGGATTACGAGGTGATATTCCTCTGTTAATGGGTATTGTCGTTTTCAGTACTATTTTGATTTTCTTTGGTAATAGCATTTCTAATTCGTTATTACGCCGTATTAATAAAGGAATTTTGCGAGACTCATGATTTACGATCCGAACAAGCCTTTATTGCGACTTTTGTTAGTTACCCTCGCGTTAATTGGGTTAGTAACATATGGCTTTTCTGTTTCTGATACTGATATTGCAATGGACTTTTTAGCAAGAAATCAGGCTCCGTCAGATCAATATTGGTTTGGCACTGATAACTTAGGTCGTTCACTGTGGTTGCGTTGTTTTCAAGGCATGTTAAGTAGTTTAAATATTGGGGTAACAAGCGCAGTTGTCAGTGGCGCAATAGCATTGATTTTTGCTGGGATCTCATCAATTAATCGCTATTGCGATTTTCTGGTCAGAGGCATTGTCGATGCACTTTTGGCACTACCTCATCTATTACTACTGATTTTGATCTGCTTTACCTTAGGTGGTGGACAGCAAGGTGTCATTTGGGCAGTAGCATTAACCCATTGGCCTAAGCTTGCATTAATTTTACGGGGTGAAATACAACGTGTTCGTGAAGCTGACTATGTGATGTTATCACGCCGTATTGGTAATTCACCTTTTGAATGTGTAAAAAAACACTATATCCCTATGTTATTACCGCAGTGGATTGTCGGAACGTTGTTGATGTTTCCTCATGCTGTATTACATAGTGCAGCATTAAGCTTTTTAGGTTTTGGACAAGCGGCTCACGAGCCTTCGCTCGGCTTATTATTAGCTGATGCATTGCGTTATTTAAGTACAGGTTCGTGGTGGATGGTAGTGTTTCCGGGGTTTATTTTGATGTGCCTAGTCTTGATTTTTGATCAATTTGCTAAGGCAATGCAACAACTGTGGTTAAGAGGAGCAGGATGTTAAGTTTTGAGCAGCTTTCCATTGATATTGCACAATTTCGTTGGTTAGGAAAACGAAACTGGCAACCATTGCTAAAATCAATCTCATTGGATATCAAACCCGGAAAAATGCTGGCGCTAGTTGGCGGGAGTGGTGAGGGAAAAAGTCTATTATTACAAAGTGCATTAGGGCTTTTGCCTGCCAATATGCGCGTTCGTGGTGCGATTAAACTTAATGGGCATGTATTAAGTGAACGAGAGCTTATTGCTTATCGTGGCAATACCTTTTGTTATATTCCTCAAGGTGTGACCGCACTTAATCCGTTGATAAATATTGGTGATCAATTAAGTCGCTCAGCTCGTTTAAGTGGGGCTGATGTCACGCATGACGATATCGTCCAACAATTAGGGCTTTATCACCTTTCTGGTTCATTAGTGAAGACTTATCCAGCAAAACTTTCAGGTGGTATGGCTAAACGAGTATTGGCCTGTAATGCGACACTGTCTAACGCACAATATATTTTGGCTGATGAAATTACCTCATGGCTTGATGATGAACATGCGTGTTTATTATTAGGGCATTTAAAAGAGTTATGTCATCAAGGTAAATCAGTACTTTGGGTTACGCATGATTTAGCCTTAGCGGCACGCTTTGCTGATACAATTGCGGTGCTTAATCAAGGGGAAGTGAATGAAATTATTCCAGCAACGGTGCTTAATCAACATGAAGGCAGTGAGTGGTTAAAAACACTCTGGAATGCGTTGCCTGAACAACAATTTCTCAGTCGAAAAGAAACATCACCTAATCTATTACCATCTTGAATTATTAAGCATTATCTTTATACCTCTCATCTGTTATTGCTGGAGTTATCTTTATGCCACTTTTAGAGTTACAACAATTATCTGTTAAACAAGCAGGTAAGGTGTTATGGCAAGATCTCTCCTTTTCATTAGATGCAGGGGAGCGGCTCGGGATCTCTGCACCAAGTGGTACAGGGAAAACAACATTAGGTCGTGTTTTAGCGCAATGGCAAGCACCAAGCCAAGGTTTAATACTCTTTAATGGCAAACCGTTATCTGAAAAAGGGTATTGTCCAATTCAATTAGTTCCTCAGCATCCTGATAAATGTTTTAACCCCTTTCGTTCAACTGGAGATAGTGTCCGTGATGCTTGGTCCCCCGATGAAAGCTGGCTTGAAAAATTAAAAATAAAACAAGAGTGGCTAACACGTAGGCCTAATGAATTATCTGGCGGAGAGCTTGCACGTATTGCGTTATTACGAGCATTAGATCCTCGTACTCAAATATTAATTGCTGACGAAGTCACTGCACAATTAGATGCACAAATTCAAGCCGATATTTGGCAAGTATTAATCGATGAAAGTCAGAAACGTCCTTTAAGTTTGATTATTTTTAGTCACAATAAAGCTTTACTTGAGAAGGTTTCGACCAAAGTGTGGTGGGTTGATAAAGAAGGTTCTTTTTCTCTTAGTCACCAAAAATAATAATTGTTTTAGTCGATTAGTTAAAAAAAAGCTTCCTATATTTTGATATAGGAAGCCAAATATAACTGCTAAATGTAACAATAAGGAATTAGAAGCGATAAGTGTAACTTACACCTATTTGCATATCGTGATTACGATAGGTTGTCATTTCCCAATTGGCGGCAGTATTAACAGAAGATCGTTTATCAAACTGATAAGTTAATCCTACATTGGCAAATGGACGTTGCTTGAGTTGTTTTTTATTTTCAGTGTAATTAATATCCTGTTGACCTAAGTAATCAATATAGCTACGAAAATCACCTTGATGATGTGATAAATTCCAGAGTAGACCTGCTTTGGTATTCAGTATGAAAGATGAACCTAATAAATAATCTACCCCTAATCCCATTTTAGCTAACAGTGACGATGTTTTGAGTGCATCGTAGTGTGCTGCAAATTGAGCATTTTGAGTTTCACTGTACGCTGAACGAGAAATTTGATTAAAAGTTAGGCCTGCAAATGGCGTAAGTATAAAATCATGTGTTATTGAATATGGATAAGAGCCTTGTAAGTCAATATGATAACCAGAAACTCTGGCCTTTCCTTTACCCGCTTCTGTATTGCCTAATACTTGCCTTTCAATAGAAACTTTACGATTTAAATAAGCGCCTTTTAAAGAAAGATGTAGTGCATTACGGTTTAGCTTAGCATTGTGTGACGGCATTAAATCTAGGCTAAAGCCTATTAAAGGTAATGCATATCCTTGATATTGATAGCCTTTAGGTAATGAAGAATAGATATCTGTATCAATGGCGAGGCCGACAATAAGAGGAATATGATTGATATCAACACGATAAGCTCCACTTAATCCTGTTTGTGTTGCATTGGCTTTTTGTTGCTTTTGAAAATGAGTAAAGCCGCTGATGCAGGCTTTTTCAGTATCTACAGAGCAGGTAGCTGATGCTAAATAACGTAGTTGTCCTTGCTGCATATCCATTAATTTATAGCCATTTTCAGCCATTAATTGCATGGATTTATGAGTGTTTTCAATATCAACAGGCTTACTAACAACAATGGATGGTTTGGTATCTGTTTTCTCTTTAGCGCGCAGCGCTAGTTCGTCTTCAACTGGGAGTATTTCTTTCGGTAATTGATCTTTATCTACCTGAACTTGCTGTTTTTCGATTTCAGCTTGCTCTTTCTGTTTGGCAATCTCAGCTAAGCGGTCTTTCTCTGCTTGAATGGCATGTTGCTTGGCAATCTCAGCTAAGCGGTCTTTCT
>NZ_JABUYL010000032.1 GCF_014897315.1 Proteus sp. FME41
GAGTACTCGGCTACGAACCGAGCGGTCAGAGGTTCGAATCCTCTAGGATGCACCATCTTTTAGTAGACATTATCGTATAATCATTTTAAGTAAAAAAATTAGTAAGACCTGCATCCTTAGCTCAGCTGGATAGAGTACTCGGCTACGAACCGAGCGGTCAGAGGTTCGAATCCTCTAGGATGCACCATTTTGAAAGCCTCGCATATTTGCGGGGCTTTTTGCTTTTCATTATCCTAGACCTCTACAATATCACCGCTTTGTTTAGCACCAACTAACAATGCCAATATCATCTAATCAGCGACAATTTAGTGACTTTGCGATAAAGTAACTCCTATCTATTTACTAACATTAATCAACGCGGGAGGTCACCTTTGATCCCGGACGTATCAAAAGCACTTTCTTGGTTGGAAGCACACCCTAACGTTTTATGTGGCATCCACCGTGGTATAGAACGCGAAACCTTAAGAGTAACGCCAGAAGGCCATTTAGCGTCAACTGAGCATCCTATCTCATTAGGTAAATCACTCACACATAAATGGATCACAACGGATTTTGCAGAGTCTCTGCTAGAGTTTATTACACCAGTTGATGACAATATTTCGCATACCTTACATTTTTTAGGTGATTTACATCGCTATACTGCACGCCACTTAGATAATGAGCGTATGTGGCCCATGAGCATGCCTTGTTTTATTGAAGCTGAAGATAAGATTACACTAGCTCAATTTGGCAATTCTAATGTGGGGCGTTTTAAAACACTTTATCGTGAAGGGCTAAAAAATCGCTATGGTGCTTTAATGCAAACTATTTCAGGGGTGCATTATAATTTCTCACTGCCTATCGAATTTTGGCAAGCTTGGGCAAATATTAAAGATGAAGAGAGCGGCAAAGAGGCGATTTCAGACGGCTATTTACGTCTTATTCGTAACTATTATCGTTTTGGCTGGATAATTCCTTTCTTCTTTGGTGCATCACCCGCTATTTGTGGTTCTTTCTTAAAAGGAAGAGAAACAAGTTTACCGTTTGAAAATACACCCAAAGGTGCGAAGTATTTACCTTACGCAACGTCATTACGTTTAAGTGATTTAGGGTATACCAATAAATCGCAAAGCGATTTAGACATTACGTTTAATCATCTTGAAACGTATGTTAAAGGTCTGAAAAAAGCGATCCATAAGCCTTCTGAAGAGTTTGCTAAGTTAGGTGTTAAAAAGAACGGTGAATATGTTCAATTAAATGCCAACGTACTACAGATTGAAAATGAGCTGTATGCACCGATCCGTCCTAAGCGTGTAGTTAAAGGTGATGAGTCACCTTCTGATGCTTTATTGCGTGGTGGTATTGAATATATTGAAGTTCGTTCACTCGATATTAATCCATTTACCCCGATTGGGGTGGATGAAACTCAAATTCGGTTCCTCGATTTATTCTTAATTTGGTGTGTATTAGCGGATGCACCAGAAATGAGTGCTTCTGAATTAGCGTGTTGTCGTTCAAATTGGAATAACGTTATTCTAGAAGGGCGTAAGCCTGGTCAAGTTATTGGTATGGGATGTGGTGAAAGAAAAGAACCTCTTGCTCAAGTTGGTAAAGCGCTGTTTGCTGATTTGGCACGTGTTGCTAACGTTCTTGATTGCTGTTCAGGAACGAAATATATGGAAGTTTGTGTTAAGTTAGAGGAAATGTTTGATAATCCTGAATTAACCTTCTCTGGACGACTTTTAGAAAAAATCAAAGCAGAAGGTATTGGGGGTTATGGTTTATCTTTAGCTGAAGAATATTACCAAGAATTAATTAAAACACCTTATGAAACGTTGACTGATGAAGATTTTGATCATGAGAGAATTTCATCCATAAAACGCCAAGAAGAGTTAGAAAAGAGTGATACCATTTCTTTTGATGAGTATTTGAAGATCCATGCGGGGGCAAACACCGATAACGTGGCTTCCTAAACTTAGATAGAAAAAAGCCACACTAAGATTTGTGTGGCTAAAAAATTCTATAGAGAAATAGGGATGATAACATTTTGCGCGTATTCATTACTAAGACCGGGCTACTTGCAGAAAGTTTCATTTTTTCTTAAAAATATTTAAATTTTTCTTAGGAGGTTTTTTATGCCTTTATTGGATAGTTTTACTGTTGACCATACACGTATGTCTGCACCTGCTGTACGTGTTGCTAAAACAATGAAAACGCCATCTGGTGATACCATCACGGTATTTGACTTACGTTTTACTGTGCCAAATAAAAAAGCAATGCCTGAGAAAGGGATCCACACATTAGAGCACCTGTTCGCTGGTTTTATGCGTAACCATCTTAATGGTAGTGGTGTTGAGATAATTGATATCTCGCCTATGGGATGCCGTACAGGCTTCTATATGAGCTTAATTGGGCAACCTGAAGAGCAACGCGTTGCTAATGCATGGAAAGCGGCCATGGAAGATGTTTTGAAAGTAAAAGATCAAAACCATATTCCTGAGTTGAATGTATATCAATGTGGTACTTATGAAATGCACTCGCTAACCGAAGCGCAAGATATTGCGCGTGATATTTTATCTCATAGCATTGGCATTAATCATAACGATGAATTAGCATTTCCTGAAGAGACATTAAAAGAGTTACATATCTAAGTACGGTCGCTTCATAAAACTAGGGGACAATAGATCAAGAAATTCGCATCCTGATTTATTGTCTCTTTTTTATTTTAATCTCCTTTTTATTTTTATTTTTATTTTTATTTTTATTTTTATTTTTCTTTTCGTTATCCCATTGTTTTATTTTCTTATCTTCTTATATTGTTGTCACAATAATGGATTAAATTATGCTTAATACACGGAGTACATTTTTGTTATGGAAAATCACGAATTCTCATCACCCAAATTGGTTTTAGAATTTTTTGTTCGAGAATTTTATTTCTTTGGTAAAGGTACGATCCGTACTCAATTACCTAAAGACGCTTTTTTCTATCAAGGTCTTTCTAAAGCGCAAGAATATCGTTATTTTGAACGCGTACATAAACAGTATGTTAAACGGCGTTACTCTGACTCTGAGTTGATTATCAAACCTGAACTTTTGTTGTTTTCATCAGAAATAGAATCTGAAGGATTTACAAAAATAACAAAACCTGAAACAAATACGATTATAAAAATAGGTGGCGATTATCTCTATAAAGAAAATGAGGGTGCAGAATATCATTGGTATTTTCAAAAAAATGAAATTAAGACTAATCGTTATTCAGGTGAAAATACATCTTTAAAATATGAAAATATTCGTGGTTTAGCTCCTCATCATTTTAATATTGAAGCTGTAAACGATAACGGTACTATCATTACTAACTTCCCCCGAAAATCACTTTCTTTGACCTTAAATCAAGGTGAAACAGCCTGTTTTATTTGTAGGCGTGAAGAATATGGTTATTCTTATTCTCATGAACCTGCACTAAATTTAGTGATGTGGGTAAAAAATCATGGTTTCTATTCTCATTATCAGCAATTAAGACCTACTCAATTAAAGGCTGAACAGGCTATACAGCCTTTTTATATAAAGCCCGCAAGAGAGTTTGATTTTCGTAATAGTAAATTGCGATTTGAGTTAGGGTAAGTAAAAGAAAGGAATATAGCGCTTGTTTTTCAAGCGCTATATTTTGTATTCATTAATGATGAGAAATAGAGTGATGACGAATTAGGGCTTTTTTAATGACATTATCTTGTACTTCGAGTATTTCAAATTCATAGTCACTGACTTTTATTTTATGACCCACAATAGGCAAATCACCAAGTTCTTCAATAATGACACCGTTAATCGTTCTTGCTTCATCTTCAGGTAAATGCCAACCAAATGCTTTGTTGATGTCTCGAATATTTGTTGTGCCATCAACTAACAGGGAGCCATCTTTTTGGGGAATAACTTCCTCTGCCAAAGAGGGGGACATTGAGGTGGTAAAATCACCTACAATTTCTTCTAGAATATCTTCAACAGTAACTAAACCCTGAATTTCGCCATATTCATCAACCACAATACCTGCTTTTTCATTATTACGTTGAAAGTTAACAAGTTGTAAATTTAAAGGCGTACTTTCAGGGATAAAATAAACTTTATCTGCTGCTTTTATTAGAATTTGCTTAGTAAATTCTTTCTTTTCCGTCATTAAGCGATAAGCTTCTCGTACTCGTAACATACCAATAGCATCATCAAGCGTGTCACGGTAAAGCACAATTCTGCCATGGGGTGAATGAGTTAACTGCCTTACAATAGACTTCCACTCATCATTTACATCGATACCGAAAATCTCATTTCTCGGCACCATAATATCGCCAATAGTGACTTTTTCTAAATCAAGAATAGAAAGCAACATATTTTGATTACGTTGAGAAAGCTTTGATTTTGATTCATTTACAATCGTACGTAGCTCTTCTTTTGAAACCGCATTCCCTTGTATTACAGGGGACTTAATACCTAAAACTCGCATCAAAATAAGCGTGATTTTATTAAAAAACCAGACAACTGGTAGCATCAATTTTTGCAATGGTGAAAGCAGAAAACTGCTTGGATAAGCAACCCGTTCTGGATAAAGTGCAGCAATCGATTTGGGTAATACTTCAGCAAAAATAAGGATAATAAAGGTCAACACACCCGTGGCTATTGCAACACCCGCATTACCATATAAACGTATACCCACAATGGTGGCTAATGCAGACGCAACGATATTAATCAGATTATTGCCAATCAATACCAAACTAATCAATCTATCGGGCCGCTGTAATAATTTTTCTACACGTTTTGCAGCACGATTTCCTTGTTTTGCAGCATGACGAAGGCGATAGCGATTAATCGTCATCATACTGGTTTCAGTCCCAGAAAAATAAGCTGAGGCGATAATCATACCTATAAGTATGATAATGAGCGTAGTTGTTGACACGTGCTCCAAAATTGAGATCCTTTTGCTACCTTAAAATAAAAATTAATTAAGCATTAACTCTTGTAATAAACGATTACCAAAAAAAGCCAATGTCAAAATAATAGCGCCAATTAAGTTAAAAATAATGACTTTCTTACCTCTCCAGCCTTCGCGGAAGTGTCCCCATAATAAAATAATATAAACAAACCAAGCGATGATAGAGAAAATGGATTTATGGATATTTTCTTTACCAAAAATATTGTCCATATAGATCAAACCAGTACATAACGTTAATGTCAGTAATACCACACCAACTTGTGTGATATGAAACATCTTACGCTCAATGGTCATTAATGGTGGCATTTGAGGTGAAAATTTTAGCTTCTTATTTTTTAGCTGATAGTCGAGCCAACTAAGTTGCAGTGCATATAAAGCCGCAATCAACAGTGTGGCATAACTTAATAAGGCAAGCCCAATATGAATAAAAAGTGATGTGCTGCTTTCAAGATGTGTGACAAATTCACCAGGCATCAGTGCAGCAATAATAAGATTGACTATTGCGAAACAATAAACGATAGGCAATAAAAACCACGCTCGGCCACGCGAAGCGACTATCGTCATAATAACGCAGACCATCAGGCTAACAATTGCACCTAAATTGATAAGTGAAAGATTCTGTCCACTATGGGGGCGGAAAATTAAAAATTTTAATGAAATGGCGTGTGCAACAAGTGCAATGACCGCGAAGAGGAGTGCTAATCCGCGGTATCCATTCTGCTCTTTTCGTAACAGGCCGGGCAAGATGAGCACCAGACTGAGTAAATAAGCGCAGACAGCGACGATAGAGATTGATATAACGGGCATAGTTTCGCTTACATATATTGTTTGAATAACTTCCTAGTATAGCGCTAGGAGCATACGGCTCCAACTATTGAAGTCATTAAGCTTAAATCTCTATGCAGAGATCCGCGAGTCATCGTGATATAATCGGTGACATACATGACCGATAAGCCCAACTTTAACACTGAGCTAAGATAATGTTTGAGAATTTAAGTGACAGATTATCGCGCACATTGCGCAATATAAGCGGTCGAGGAAGACTGACTGAAGAAAACATTAAAGAGACACTGCGTGAAGTGCGGATGGCTTTATTAGAAGCTGACGTTGCCTTGCCGGTGGTTCGTGATTTTATTGCGCGAGTAAAAGAAAGCGCAGTAGGGCATGATGTAAACAAAAGCCTGACACCGGGTCAGGAGTTTGTGAAGATTGTTCAAAATGAACTCGTTAATGCAATGGGGGAAGTAAATACCGATCTTGACCTTTCAGCACAACCGCCAGCGGTTGTCTTAATGGCGGGTTTACAAGGTGCCGGTAAAACAACCAGTGTTGCAAAGCTAGGTAAATTCTTAAAAGAAAAAAAGAAGAAGAAAGTTCTTGTTGTTTCTGCTGACGTTTATCGCCCAGCGGCGATTAAACAACTTGAAACGTTAGCTGAAACTGTCGGTGTTGATTTCTTCCCTTCTACAGTGCAAGAAAACCCTGTGACGATTGCAAGTAATGCATTAAAACATGCACAACTTCAATTTTATGATGTGCTGCTAGTGGATACAGCAGGACGTTTACACGTAGATGAAGGCATGATGGAAGAGATCCAACTTCTTCATAAAGCCATTAATCCAGTTGAAACACTGTTTGTTGTTGATGCCATGACGGGTCAAGACGCAGCAAATACCGCAAAAGCATTTAACGAAGCATTGCCATTAACAGGGATTGTTTTAACCAAAGTTGACGGTGATGCACGCGGTGGTGCGGCATTATCAATTCGCCATATCACCGGTAAACCAATTAAATTCCTCGGTGTTGGGGAAAAAACAGAAGCGCTAGAACCTTTCCACCCAGATCGTATTGCTTCTCGTATTTTAGGTATGGGAGATGTTCTTTCTTTAATTGAAGACATCGAAAGTAAAGTTGATAGAGCGCAAGCTGAAAAGCTAGCAACTAAGCTTAAAAAAGGTGATGGCTTTGATCTAAATGACTTTTTAGATCAGCTAAAACAGATGAAGAACATGGGCGGCATGGCGAGTATGTTAAGCAAAATGCCGGGTATGTCTCAGGTTCCAGATGCTGTAAAATCACAAATGGACGATTCAATTTTAGTGAAAATGGAGGCTATTATTAACTCCATGACTAAAAAGGAACGTCAAAAACCCGAGATTATCAAAGGTTCTCGAAAACGTCGTATTGCGACGGGGTCAGGAACGCAAGTGCAAGACGTCAATCGGTTGTTAAAACAGTTTGATGATATGCAACGAATGATGAAAAAAATGAAAAAAGGTGGCATGGCTAAGATGATGCGTGGCATGAAAGGCATGATGCCACCGGGATTTCCAGGCCGTTAAAATCAAATATCCTGAAAAAAAACGTGCTTTGGATTGCTTTTTTCGCCAAAGTGAGTAAACTTTTCGGGCTTTTTATATGACAATCGAACTCCGTTCCTCGATGGCGTTTGGTTGTTTTATTAACTAATGAGGATGTTATGGTAACAATTCGTTTAGCTCGTGGCGGCGCAAAAAAGCGTCCGTTTTACCAAGTAGTAGTAACCGATAGCCGCAATGCGCGCGATGGTCGTTTTATTGAACGTGTCGGTTTTTATAACCCACTGGCAACCGGTAATGCAGAAGAATTACGTTTAGACGTAGACCGTGTTGAGCATTGGGTTGGTCAAGGTGCAACTGTTTCAGAACGTGTTGCTGGCCTGATCAAATTAGCGAAGAAAAGCGCTTAATCTGTCGCGGTGGTAACAATGAGCGAACAAAAAACCTTAAAAGAGCCTGTAGAACCTATTGTTATGGGGAAGTTGGGCTCACCTTACGGGATCCGTGGTTGGCTCAGAGTTTTTTCCTCCACCGAACATGCCGAAAACATTTTTGAGTATCAGCCGTGGTTTATTCAACGTCATGGAAAATGGGAAATCATTGAAATTGAAAGTTGGAAACATCACACCCAAGATATTATCGTCAAACTAAAAGGTGTTGACGACAGAGATGCCGCTAATTTCCTGACTAATGTTGAAATTGTTGTGAATACTTCGCAACTTCCAGAGCTTGAAGGTGAATATTACTGGAAAGATCTGATGGGTTGCCATGTTGAAACAGACAAGGGCTACGATTTAGGTGTCGTTACCGACATGATGGAAACGGGCTCAAATGACGTCATGGTCATTAAAGCAAATCTGAAAGATGCATTCGGTATCGGGGAACGGCTAGTCCCGTTTCTTGATGGGCAGGTTATCAAGAAAGTCGATCTCTCAACGAAAAAAATTATCGTTGATTGGGATCCTGGTTTTTAGATTATCCGGTTAACGGTTCTCAATAGTGGGACACAAAAATGTGGATTGGGGTAATTAGCCTATTTCCAGAGATGTTCCGCTCTATAACCGAGTACGGGGTGACTGGTCGGGCAGTGAAGCATGGTCTGCTTAATGTAGAATGTTGGAATCCCCGAGATTTTACATATGACAGACACAATACCGTTGATGATCGTCCTTATGGCGGTGGTCCCGGTATGTTGATGATGGTGCAACCTTTAAAGGAAGCGATTCATCAAGCGAAAGCTGCGGCAGGTGATGGAGCAAAGGTGATTTATTTATCACCTCAGGGACGCAAACTCGATCAACAAGGAGTTTGTGAACTGGCAACAAATGAGAAGTTAATTCTAGTTTGTGGTCGGTACGAAGGTATAGATGAGCGTGTCATTCAAACCGAAATTGATGAAGAATGGTCCGTGGGTGATTACGTATTAAGTGGTGGGGAATTACCTGCCATGATAATGATAGATGCAGTAGCACGCTTTGTACCGGGTGTTCTCGGGCATGCGGCCTCTGCAAAAGAAGATTCTTTTGCTGAAGGTTTACTGGATCATCCTCACTATACTCGCCCAGAGGTATTAGATGGTATGGAAGTTCCCGCAGTTTTACTGTCAGGTAACCATGCACATATTAATCGCTGGCGTATGAAACAATCACTGGGTCGAACCTGGCTAAGAAGACCTGAGCTTCTGGAAAGCCTAGCTCTGACTGACGAGCAAAGAGTGCTGTTAACAGAATTCCAACGGGAATATCTGGAAAGTACAGCAGAGTAAGTCTGGCACATGATGTCATTAATATCAGTTTACCTAGGGTAAGAGAGTTATTATGAGCAATATTATTAAGCAAATCGAACAAGAACAAATGAAGCAAGATGTACCTTCATTTCGTCCAGGCGATAATGTAGAAGTTAAGGTATGGGTTGTTGAAGGTTCTAAAAAACGTCTGCAGGCATTCGAGGGCGTGGTTATCGCTATTCGTAACCGCGGTCTGCATTCTGCATTTACTGTTCGTAAAATTTCTAATGGCGAAGGTGTTGAGCGTGTATTCCAAACTCACTCTCCAGTCGTAGACAGCATCACTGTAAAACGTCGTGGTGCGGTTCGCCAAGCTAAACTGTACTACCTGCGTGAGCGTTCAGGTAAGGCTGCTCGTATCAAAGAGCGTCTTAACGCTAAATAATACGCTTTCGCACATCCGAAAGTTATTGTTAAAAGGTCAGCATTTGCTGACCTTTTTTTGTATTCATTTTTAATAATTCTTTTGATTGTTTTATTTTTATATTTCCTTCTATTTATTCTTCTTATTTCAAGATTCATTAAAAGATAGGGTGTAAATAAATATTTACATTTTAACGTTATTTCTCGATTTAAATCACATTTATTTACTCAGCTTAATTAATGTAACTAACTGTTATTGTATGTTTATTTTTTATTGATGTATTTATTGTAAATTTATAATTACAAAATAACAGATTTTATTATAAATATGGATTGAATTCTTTACATGGCATGCTATCTTATCTCTCAGACAGACAATAAATCACAATGACAGATATAAAAAGGTAAAGATTATGATCATGCAAAAAGATGCACTCAATAATGTAAATATCAGCGAAGAGCTGGTTTTAATTACACCAGAAGAGCTAAAACAAAAATACCCATTGAGCCATAATGATCTGCATGCCATTGCCCAATCACGTCAAACAATCTCTGATATTGTTCAACGCCATGATCCTCGTTTGCTCGTAGTATGTGGGCCTTGCTCTATTCATGACGTTGATGTTGCGTTAGATTACGCAAAACGACTGAAAGTCTTAGCGTCTGAATTAAGTGATAGTCTGTACATTGTGATGCGTGTCTACTTTGAAAAACCTCGTACAACGGTAGGTTGGAAAGGCTTAATTAGTGATCCATTTATGGATGGTAGCTTTGAAATGGAAAAAGGATTGCATATTGCACGTAACTTACTGACTGAACTAGTGCAATTAGGCCTACCTTTGGCAACAGAAGCGTTAGACCCTAATAATCCACAGTACTTAGGTGATTTATTTAGTTGGTCTGCAATTGGTGCAAGAACGACAGAATCTCAAACTCACCGTGAAATGGCATCGGGTCTGTCTATGCCTGTTGGCTTTAAAAATGGAACAGATGGTAATTTAGATACGGCAATTAATGCGATGAAAGCTGCCTCTATGCCACACCGTTTTATGGGAATTAATCAATCAGGACAAGTCTGTTTATTACAAACGCAAGGTAATCCTGATGGTCATGTTATTTTACGGGGTGGTAAAACGCCTAATTACCATGAAGAAGATGTCGCTCAATGTGAAGCTCATATGATAAAAGCAGGTTTAAAACCATCATTAATGATCGATTGCAGTCATGGCAATTCAAACAAAGATTTTCGTCGTCAAACTGCTGTGGTGGATTCAGTGATTGAGCAAATCACAAAAGGTAATGAATCTATCACGGGTATTATGTTAGAAAGTCATATTAATGAAGGTAATCAATCATCAGAACAGCCTCGTAGCGAAATGAAGTACGGAGTTTCAGTGACTGATGCATGTATTAGTTGGGAAACGACAGAGTCTGTATTGAGAAACTTACATACACAAATTTCCCCCATTTTAGCTCAGCGTGAAGAACACCTTAAAAAAGTAAGCTAAGTTAGATAATCATAAATAAAAAGAGGCAAGCATCAATGGCTGAAGAATTACAAAGTTTGCGTGAGCAAATTGATCAGGTGGATAAATCTTTGCTTTCTTTACTTGCGAAAAGAATGCAATTGGTAGCCGAAGTGGGTGAGGTTAAGAATCGCCATGGTTTACCGATTTATGCCCCTGATAGAGAAGCTTCGATGCTTGCTTCTCGACGTAATGAAGCCCAAAAAATGGGGATCTCCCCAGATTTAATTGAAGATGTATTACGTCGTGTGATGCGAGAATCTTATACTAAAGAAAATGATAAAGGATTTAAAACCTTAAACTCTCAACTGGGTAAAATTGTGATTGTGGGTGGAAATGGGAAAATGGGGAAATTATTTTCCCGCTTATTCACCCTTTCAGGGTATCACGTTGAAAGTTTAGACGCGGATGAATGGCAAACTAAATCACCTGAGATTTTTAATAATGTAGGCATGGTGATGATTAGTGTACCTATTCATTTAACTGTTGAGGTTATTGAAAAGCTTCCACCACTACCTGAAGATTGCTTACTTGTAGATTTAGCTTCTATTAAAAAAGCGCCTTTAGAGGCGATGCTAAAAGCGCATCATGGTCCTGTTTTAGGTCTTCACCCAATGTTTGGCCCTGATGTACCCAGCTTAGCAAAACAAGTTGTAGCTTACTGTGAAGGCAGGGACCATCAATCCTTTGAATGGTTGTTAGAGCAGTTAATGGTATGGGGAGCTAGAATTGAAGCGATTACACCAGAAGAACATGATAAAAACATGAGTTTCATTCAAGCGCTTCGGCATTTTACGACATTTGCTTATGGTCAGCATTTAGCTAAAGAAAAAGTTGATTTAGCAAGTTTACTTAGACTTTCATCTCCTATTTACCGTTTGGAAATTGCAATGATAGGGCGGTTATTTGCTCAAGATCCGCAACTTTATGCAGATATTATTTTGTCATCAAAAGAGAATATTGAATTAATTCGTAGGTATCATCATTCTTTAGGTCAAGCTATCGATTTATTAGATATTAATGCAAAGAGTGAGTTTGTTCGTTCATTTAATAACGTGAGTGATTGGTTTGGTGATTATGCACCTCAATTTATGAAAGAGAGTGGTGTATTATTACAAAAAGCGAATGATAGCCGTATTTAGTTAAAATTAAGTAAAGTAGAAAAACGAATAGCTTATTTTGTTGTAAAAAACCCCACAGTTATTGGATAACCAATGACTGTGGGGCTTTTTTATTTTGTTAGTTATTCAGTTTATATTGTATATTACCACTCATCATCGCAAGGTGGCCAAACACACCCATCGGGATCATCTGTATTAGTCTTGTTCTGATAACATTCATTTACGGATATATCATTTTTTGTTATTCCATCCTGAAAATAAGCATTCGCATAGCCAGTGGAGAAAAATGAAAATATCAAAATATATAATTTATTCATAAAATTCCTTTTGAAATAAAGTAGTTAATATTTAATAGTCTTTAGGATCTGGACATGGGCTTACCGTACAACGATATAACTGTGATTGATGAGTAAATGAGTTAGCATAATAACCACTTTTTGAAGGTATCTCATCGAGGTTGTTGGTAATAAAGAAACTTAAAATCAATAATATAGAGGTGCTCATACTCTCTCCTTATTTATTTTAGTAATAAAAATCATCTACTTTGATTTGAAAATTGAAGTAGAGAAGTATAAATATACATTTAAAAGTAATGAGTTAAATATTTGTTTTTATTAGGGTTGTGTTATTTCATGATGCCTTATATTTATTGTTATTTAATTGTTATTATTGAGTTTAATTAAATAAATATAAATGTTCAATATTGTCTATTTATTAAAATTATTTGTTGATGAGATCTTAAATTTAGATAAAAAAGAGAGGTGATATTAAAAATATAACATTGATCAAATAATGAAAAATAAGATGTAGATAGATTACCTCTATAAAGGATGAAGTTTGCAAAAAATGCTTAATATTTAATTGTATTGTTTTATTTTTATTCCGATATGTTTTTAAGGGGTAGTCTATGGATTTTATAATACAACTTTCCATTATATTAGTATGTCTATTTTATGGTGCTAGAAAAGGAGGCATTGCATTAGGGTTATTAGGTGGTGTCGGTCTGGTTATTTTAGTTTTTATTTTTAAACTGCCTCCAGGAAAACCACCTGTTGATGTAATGTTAGTGATTATTGCTGTTGTTTCTGCATCTGCAACATTACAAGCATCGGGTGGATTAGATGTGATGCTACAAATAGCAGAAAAACTATTACGTAAAAATCCAAAATATATTTCTATTGTTGCACCGCTTGTGACTTGTACCCTGACAATATTATGCGGTACAGGACATGTGGTTTATACCATTTTGCCTATCATCTATGATGTGTCGATTAAAAATAATATTCGACCAGAAAGGCCAATGGCAGCAAGTACGATAGGCTCGCAAATGGGAATTATTGCCAGTCCTGTCTCTGTTGCTGTTGTCACATTAGTCGCAATGTTGGGTGATGTGACATTTAATGGCAAACACCTTGAATTCTTAGATTTATTGGCAATTACTATTCCATCTACTTTTATTGGTATTTTAGCCATTGGTATTTTTAGTTGGTTTAGAGGAAAAGATTTAGATAAAGACCAACGTTTCCAAGAATTTATTTCAGTTCCTGAAAATCATGATTATGTTTATGGAGATACCGCTACACTTTTAGATAAAAAGCTACCAATGAAAAATTGGGTAGCAATGTGGATTTTCTTAGGTGCAATTGCCATTGTGGCTATATTAGGTGCCTTTTCTGAAATTCGCCCTGTATTTAATGGTAAACCATTATCTATGGTGCTTGTTATTCAGATGTTTATGTTATTAGCGGGTGCATCAATTATTATTATCTGTAAAACTAATCCGTCTCTTATTTCAAAGAATGAAGTTTTCCGCTCAGGGATGATAGCCATTGTTGCGGTATATGGTATTGCTTGGATGGCAGAAACCATGTTCTCTGCACATATGAAAGAAATAGAAGCGGCATTAGGGCAATTAGTACGAGAATATCCTTGGGCTTATGCTGTGGTTTTATTATTGGTATCTAAGTTCGTTAACTCGCAAGCGGCAGCGTTAGCAGCAATTGTGCCTTTAGCATTAGGTATTGGTATTGATCCTGCCTATATCGTTGCGTCTGCGCCGGCTTGTTATGGTTACTATATTCTTCCTACTTACCCTAGTGATTTAGCCGCAATTCAATTTGACCGTTCAGGTACAACTCGAATAGGGCGTTTTGTTATTAATCACAGCTTTATTCTACCAGGATTAATTGGTGTGATTGTCTCTTGTGTGTTTGGCTGGATATTTGCTGCTATGTATGGTTTCTTATAATTAGTGATAATGTAAAAATACGACATAAAAAGAAAAGCCAGACAGTGATGCACTATCTGGCTTATTTATTAGTGAGTGGCTGTATTATTTTATTTCAACAGGAACTACATTCTCTGAAGGATAACAGCCTAATATTTTTAATGACCGCGTTGTTTGTGATAAATCATGTAAAGCTTTTTGCATATTCATATCACGCAAGTTCGCTTGAACATCGATATAAAACATCTCCTCCCATGGCGTGCCATTAATAGGGCGAGATTCTAATTTTGTCATAATAATATCGTATTTTTTTAAAATCATTAAAGCATCAACTAATGCACCCGCTTGTTGCCCAGTTGCCATCAAGAAGGTTGTTTTAGCAGGGACTTGTTCTGCAACATCAATCGCTTTACGTGCAATAACAATAAAGCGTGTAACATTTATTTGCTGGTTAGCTAAATTATTTGCCAAAGGTTTTAAACCATAAAGAAAACCCCCAGCTTCACTACCAATAGCGGCAACGTGAGGAGATTGTGCCTGTGCAACTTTTTTCATAGCGGCCGCAGTACTTTCACAATATTCAATTTTCCAATTTGGATATTGATTTAAATAATGGCTACATTGTTGGAAAGGTTGAGGATGGCTATAAATAGTTTGCAGTTTTTCTGCTGTGCTATCAACGCTGGTTAAAAGTGCATGGTTAATAGGAATACGAATTTCACCTACAATAGACAGCGATGTTGTTTGCAGTAAATCATAAACATCATTAATTGCACCAGAGCTAGTATTTTCAATAGGTAATAAACCATAATCTGCTTGGCCTGTATCAACGAGGGTGAAAATATCTTCAAATTTCTGACAAGTACAATCAACGATGGTATCAAAATGCCGAGCCGCATATTGACGAGCTGCAATATGTGAATAAGATCCTTTTGGACCTAAATAAGCAATTCTTGCAGATCCATTAGGCGTTGCGTTTAGATGTTGTTGTAAAATGGCTTGTTGAGTTAAGACGGAGTCTTCAATGATCATTTGGAAAATGCGGCTGATATAGAAACCATCTAGCCCAACATTTTTTCCTTTATCAATTAATAAATCGAGTAACTCACGCTCACGATTTTTATCTCTAATAGGGCGATGTGTATTCAATTTAAATTGAGCGACATCAGCAGATAATTGGCGTCTGTTTGCTAACAACGTGAGTAATTCTGAATCTAACGTTGTGATTTTATCTCTGATTGCTAATAAATCGAGTTTTTCCATATTCAAGCCCTATACCTTTGCGTCATACCATCATAAATAAAAAAGCCTCCATTTTTTGGAGGCTATTGTCGTTCTTACTTTTCTTTCTGAAATGACAAAGTCTCTCTAATCAAAGAGTAAAAAGAAAAAGAAGAAGGACAAATGTGAATGAAGTGTCATTATATTATTTGATAAATTATTTAACATCTTGCTATCAAACATGATGATGAGAAAGGAGTCAAGAAAAATACAATAAAAAGCGCATCACGAGGATGCGCAGAGGCGTTTTGAGTCAGTGATTTATTCTAATTTTTAATCTGAGTTTACTATTTAAATTTCATCAACAAATAAATTTTCTTCTTTCAAACTACTATCCGCTCGGCGGGATTCACTTTTATGTTGAACTTTGTTTAATTGGCGTCCAAGTTTTGCGAGTAAATCATTGATTGCGGTGTACATATCCGCATGTTGTGCATTAGCAACCAGTTGCCCATTCGGTATATGTATGCTGGCATCAACACTAAAGCCTTTAGGATCTTTCGTAAGAATAATATGAGGATTGATTAAATTCACCTGCCATTTATTTAGTTTAGTTAGACGGCTTTCAATGTGTTCACGTAGTGCTGGGGTAATTTCCATTTGTTTGCTAGTAATATTTATAATCATATAGTTACCTCTTTATTACTCCGACTTCGATAACTTCAGAATATCGTGAAATACAATTAAAAACATGATCCAAATCACTTTTTGTTAGTTGTATGTATAACAAGTAATAGAAACGTGACAAATGATGAATAGATGAAAAAGAGCGCTTGTTAAGTTGTATTTATTCGGTCATATTAGGAAGGTTGGGCTGATGAAAAGTAAAGGCAATTTGGTCAGAAAAGAATAAAAAAACAGCAGCGATAAGCTGCTGTTTTTGATGGTGATGTTTGAATTAAGCAGGGTTTGCTGCAATTAAGGAAGTTACTTTTTCAGCTTCTTGGGTCAGTCCTAATTCTTTATAGGCGTTTTCCATGTATTCAAGCGCATCATGTGTAGCTTGTGTATCAGGATAATCACGCATCATTTGCTCTACTCTATTAATAACCGCGACATAAGCCCCTCGTTTAGTATAGAATTTCGCAACAGACAAATCATACTTAGCTAAACGGTTTTTAAGAAAGACAAGGCGTTTGGTTGCGTCAGCAACATAAAGGCTATCAGGATAGTAACGAACCAATTGACTGAAGTCTTTAAATGCCACAATGGCATGTTGAGGATCACGGTCAGAACGGTCAATACCAAAGAATCCTTGTAATGCACTATCATCTAATGCTTGGGCAGTTAGGCCTCGCATATAAAGAACATAGTCAATATTAGGGTGGGTTGGGTTTAACCGCATAAAACGGTCGATTGCAGTAATCGCCATTGGCAGCTCCGCTGATTTATAATAAGCATAAATCAAGTCGAGCTGAACTTGTTGCGAGTAAGGGCCAAAAGGATAGCGATTATCGAGAGACTCTAATTGTTTGATAGCCGCTCCATAATTGCCATCTAGCAATTTTTCCTGGCTGGTTGTGTAAAGCTCAGAAGGCGACATATCGGCAGTAGCGTCTTTGTCTGAACTCGAACAGCCAGAAAGTAACAGGCTTACAGTGGCTGCTGCCACTAGGTATTTAATGCGTCTCATCACGTATTGATTATCCTCTGAATAGGTTTGGGGAGTCTCTCCGTGAAGCTCCCCTAAAATCGGTTACACTATAACTCATTTTAAATGAAACGGCTGTGCCGTCAAAACACTAACTAACTTAATTAATAGAAAACTATTTATGTCTCAACAAATACGACTTAATGCGACAGTCGCAGATTCACAGCTGGGTCAACGCTTAGATCAGGCTTTGGCCGAATTGTTCCCTGATTATTCAAGATCTCGTATAAAAGAGTGGATCTTAGACAATAGAGTGCAGGTTAACGATAAAATCATCAATAAGCCAAAAGAAAAAATGCTTGGCGGTGAAAAAATTGAAGTCGATGCCTTAATTGAAGAAGATGTTCGCTGGGAGCCTCAGAATATTCCGTTAAATATCGTTTATGAAGATGACGATATTTTAGTCATCAATAAACCGAGGGATCTCGTTGTTCATCCTGGTGCGGGTAACCCAGATGGCACCGTATTAAACGCATTACTTTATCGTTATCCTGAAATTGCGAATGTACCTCGTGCTGGTATTGTCCATCGTTTGGATAAAGATACAACAGGTTTAATGGTTGTTGCAAAAACAGTTCCGGCTCAAACGCATTTAGTGGAAGCTTTACAGCGTCGCGAAATCACTCGTGAGTATGAAGCCGTTGCTACAGGGAGGATGACGGCGGGAGGATCAGTGAATGAACCTATTTCTCGACATCCTACTAAACGTACACATATGGCGGTGCACCCAATGGGAAAACCTGCGGTGACACATTACCGTGTGATGGAACATTTTCGTGCTCATACACGTTTGCGTCTACGTTTAGAAACAGGCCGTACTCACCAAATACGTGTTCATATGGCACATATTCATCATGCTTTAATTGGCGATCAACTCTATGCGGGAAGACCTCGTCCTTTAAAGGGGGCTTCAGACGAGCTGCGTGAAACACTACGTTTATTTGATAGACAAGCATTACACGCAACGATGTTACGCCTTTATCATCCAATAACAGGTATTGAAATGGAATGGCATGCTCCATTACCAGATGATATGGTTAAGCTTATCGATGTATTAAAAGCTGATGCAGAACAATTTAAAGATGAGATGGATTGGTAAATGACTTCATTGATTTTTCCAGATTGGCCACAACCTGAAAATATCGGAGCTTGTAGTACCTTAAGAGAAGGGGGAATTAGCCTACCGCCTTATCATAGTTTTAATTTAGGTACACATGTTGGTGATGAATTATCTCGAGTCGAAGAAAATAGACACAGACTTTGTCAGCAAGCTCAGCTACCGGAAATGCCACTGTGGCTTGAACAAGTTCACGGTACTCATGTTGTCACGCTAAGCCCTGAGAAAAATAGTGAAGTACAAGGTGATGCCCTTTATACCTCTACTATGAAAAAAGTTTGCGCAATTATGACGGCAGATTGTTTGCCCGTTCTTTTTACAACGCTTGATGGAACTGAGGTTGGCGCAGCACATGGTGGATGGCGAGGGCTTTGTCATGGTGTATTACAAAATACATTAGCTCAATTCAAAGCCTCTAAAAATCAGATAATGGCATGGTTAGGTCCTGCAATTGGCCCTGATACTTTTGAAGTAGGTGCAGAGGTGCGTTTGGCGTTTATAGAAAAAAATATCGCATTTGATGCTGCATTTATTCCCCATAATGGTAAATACTTAGCTAATATTTATATGTTAGCGAGAACAATCTTGCAGGAAAGTGGTGTTACACAGATATATGGTGGGAATTTTTGTACTGTGACTGATAAATCACGTTTCTTCTCTTATAGACGTGAACAGGTAACAGGACGAATGGCATCATTAATCTGGATTAAATAAACTTCCCTCCGCGTTTTTCTCTCTTATCTCAAATAGTGATGAATATTTTTGCTCAAAATTTTTATTTTGAGCTTGAATATTGTCAAAATGACCTCATCTATTCTCCAGTTACGAATTTTACTTTAAATTTTACTTGGAGGTGTTATGCGTCTGGATAAATTAACCAACAAATTCCAGCAAGCTCTCGCAGACGCCCAGTCATTGGCACTTGGGAACGATAATCAATTTATAGAACCCATACATTTACTGAGTGCGTTATTTAATCAACAAGGTGGCTCAATTCGCCCTTTATTAACATCAGCGGGTATTAATGCTTCGCAATTTAATGAGCGAATTAATGAGGCTTTGTCTCGATTACCTAAAGTCGAAGGTGCTGGTGGAGATGTTCATCCCTCAAACGATCTTATTAAACATCTCAATTTGTGCGATAAATTAGCACAGAAAAAAGGTGATGAGTTTATTTCGTCAGAGCTTTTTCTTTTAGCTGCAATGGAAACCGGTGGTCAAGTTGCAGATATGCTAAAAGCGGCAGGTGCCAATAAAGCAGGTATTGAAATAGCGATTGATAAAATACGGGGTGGAGAAACAGTGAACGATCAAAATGCAGAAGACCAACGTCAGGCATTGAAAAAATATACTGTGGATTTAACAGAAAGGGCAGAACAAGGCAAACTCGATCCTGTCATTGGCCGTGATGAAGAAATCAGAAGAACCATTCAGGTTTTACAACGTCGTACTAAAAATAATCCAGTGCTTATCGGTGAACCTGGTGTTGGTAAAACAGCGATTGTTGAAGGATTAGCTCAACGTATTGTTAACGGCGAAGTTCCTGAAGGCTTAAAAAATAAACGTGTACTTTCTCTTGATATGGGCTCTTTATTAGCTGGCGCTAAATATCGCGGTGAATTTGAAGAGCGTTTAAAAGCAGTTTTAAATGATTTATCTAAACAGGAAGGTAGTGTCATTCTGTTTATTGATGAATTACATACAATGGTTGGTGCAGGTAAAGCCGATGGTGCTATGGATGCGGGTAATATGTTAAAACCTGCCTTAGCACGTGGTGAGTTACACTGTGTTGGTGCAACAACACTTGATGAATATCGTCAATATATTGAGAAAGATGCTGCTTTAGAGCGCCGTTTCCAAAAAGTGTATGTAGCAGAGCCAACAGTAGAAGATACCATTGCTATTTTACGTGGTCTGAAAGAACGTTATGAACTTCATCATCATGTTCAAATTACAGACCCAGCTATAGTTGCAGCTGCGACTTTATCACATCGCTATATATCTGACCGTATGTTACCAGATAAAGCGATTGACTTAATTGATGAAGCAGGTGCAAGCCTACGTATGCAAATGGATTCAAAACCCGAAGCATTAGATAGACTTGATAGACGTATTATTCAGCTGAAACTTGAACAACAAGCACTGCAAAAAGAGTCTGATGATGCAAGTAAAAAACGTTTAGAAATGCTAAATGAAGAGCTTGCTGAAAAAGAGAAAGAATATTCCGCTTTAGAAGAAGAGTGGAAAGCAGAAAAAGCAGAGCTGACAGGAACTCAACAT
This sequence comes from Proteus sp. FME41, assembly GCF_014897315.1. Lineage (GTDB taxonomy): Bacteria > Pseudomonadota > Gammaproteobacteria > Enterobacterales > Enterobacteriaceae > Proteus. The sequence goes on from NZ_JABUYL010000032.1 coordinate 20,625, forward strand.
ATTAAATCAGAATTAGAGCAAGCTCGTATTGCATTAGAGCAAGCTCGCCGTAGTGGTGATTTGGCAAAAATGTCAGAAATCCAATATGGGCAAATTCCGACGTTAGAAAAACAGCTTGCTGAAGCGAATAAAGCTGAAGATAAACATATGAAGCTGTTACGTAATAAAGTCACTGATGCTGAAATTGCTGAAATCTTAGCGCGTTGGACCGGTATTCCTGTTTCTAGAATGCTAGAAGGAGAGCGTGAAAAACTGCTAAGAATGGAACAAGAATTACATAGACGTGTTATTGGTCAGGCAGAGGCTGTAAGCGCAGTATCAAATGCGATCCGCCGTAGTCGTGCTGGGTTGTCTGATCCTAATCGCCCAATTGGTTCGTTCTTATTTTTAGGACCAACAGGGGTGGGTAAAACAGAATTATGTAAAGCACTCGCAAACTTCTTGTTTGATAGTGATGATGCAATGGTTCGTATCGATATGTCTGAGTTTATGGAAAAACACTCCGTTTCTCGTTTAGTGGGTGCGCCTCCAGGATATGTTGGTTATGAGGAAGGTGGTTACTTAACAGAAGCGGTTCGTCGTCGTCCATATTCTGTCATCTTATTAGATGAAGTTGAAAAAGCGCACCCCGACGTATTCAACATCTTATTGCAAGTGTTGGATGATGGTCGTTTAACAGATGGACAAGGTAGAACGGTTGATTTCCGTAATACAGTTGTGATTATGACATCAAACTTAGGATCTGATTTAATTCAGGAACGTTTTGGTACGATTGATTACCCTGAAATAAAAACGATTGTGATGGATGTTGTAGGTCATCATTTTAGACCTGAATTTATTAACCGTATTGATGAAGTTGTGGTATTCCATCCATTAGGTAAAGAGAATATTGCTGCGATTGCACAAATTCAGTTGCGCCGTTTATACCAACGTTTAGAAGATCGGGGTTATCACGTAACGATTACAGGTGCTGCATTAGAGAAATTGAGTGAAGTCGGGTTTGATCCCATCTATGGTGCTCGTCCATTGAAACGCGCTATCCAACAAGAGGTTGAAAACCCATTAGCTCAAGATATTTTGTCAGGCAAATTATTACCAGGCAAAGAGATTATCTTGGATTTAGATGATAATAAGATAATCGCAAAACAATAATTACATATCTTTTCTATTCAGTATGATGAATAGGTGATGGTTTGAACCTAAAAAAGAGGCTTATATAAGCCTCTTTTTTTATGTTTTGAGTTTAATGTGTCGATGATGAAAACAATATTCAAATATGATTTGTATTATTTGGAACTTTTTTAGTCAGGATGTGTCTATTAATTACACTGTAATGCCTAATTTGATTACAAAACACGCTATCGGTAATTTTTCTTAAAAAAACTATTGCCAGCCTCAGAAAACTCCCTATAATGCGTCCTCGTTGTCACGGCAAACCACGCTAAGTGAGTTAG
>NZ_JABUYL010000033.1 GCF_014897315.1 Proteus sp. FME41
AAGTATTAAAAGCGCTGTAATTATCTAGTACTAAATTAAGTTTTTATTGATGAAATGCCTGCTTTTAATAGCAGGCATTTTTGTATCAGTTTATTTTTTTATAAGAAGAGATGTCTGAATTTTTTTCACATTAATGACAATCGATGCAAATTTAATTAATTAGCCTGAGTTTCATTCAGTTTTAATAGCTTATAGTTATATCAAATAACAAAAGTTAACTACACTGTTATAAATAAAGCCGATAGAGTAACCCTCAGAATAAAACTAACAATGATGGGTACTTTTGATGAAGAAAAACACAATCAGAACCTTTGCATTACAAGCAACCGCAGCATTGTCTTTGGTTGTTAGTAGTTATGCTGGGGCGGCTCAATTACTCAATAGCTCTTATGATATTGCCCGAGAGTTATTCACACAGCTAAATAGTGATTTTAAAACACAATGGGATGCACAACATCCTGATGATAAAGTCACCATCAAACAATCTCATGCTGGATCGTCTAAACAAGCGCTTGCGATATTACAAGGCTTACCTGCAGATGTAGTGACATATAATCAAGTCACCGATGTACAAATTTTGCATGATAAAGGCCAGCTCATTCCTGTAGATTGGCAGCAACGTTTGCCTAATAATAGCTCACCTTATTATTCCACCATGGCGTATTTAGTGCGTAAAGGAAACCCTAAAAATATTACGTCATGGGAAGATTTAACACGTGAAGATGTCAAAGTGGTTTTCCCTAATCCTAAAACATCGGGTAATGGACGTTATACTTATTTAGCCGCTTGGGGCGCTTTTGAAAAAGCCTATGGCAATGATGATAAAACCCAAGAAGCCATGAAAAAATTCCTTAAAAACGTTGAAGTTTTTGATACGGGGGGACGTGGCGCAACAACCTCTTTTATTGAACGAGGGCTCGGTGATGTACTGATCAGTTTTGAATCTGAAGTGAATAATATCCGTCAGCAATACGGCGAAGATGAATATCAAGTGATTGTACCCCCCGTTGATATTTTGGCTGAGTTCCCCGTAGCTTGGATTGATAAAAATGTGCAACGTAACGACACCGAAGCGCTGGCAAAAGCCTACCTCAACTATTTATATAGCCCTAAAGCGCAAGAGATCATCACGCAATTTAATTATCGCGTAAATGATAAAATAGTTATGGCTCAAAAAGCAGCACAGTTTCCAGCAACATCTTTATTTACGGTTGAAGAGGTATTTGGCGACTGGAATAACGTGATGAAAACGCATTTCACAACAGATGGCATGCTTGACAAGTTATTAGCGCAAGGACGTCAATAATGTTTACCACAACCAGCAAACGGGTATTACCAGGATTTGGATTAAGCTTAGGGGGAACACTGTTTTATACTTGCTTAATCTTACTGTTACCAATGAGTGCGCTGGTTGTGCAACTTTCAGATATGAGTTGGGCGCAATATTGGGCCGTCATAACACACCCTCAAATTGTCGCTGCGTATAAAGTTACACTCCTCGCGGCTGCAGTTGCCAGTATTTTTAATGCTATTTTTGGCATGTTACTCGCGTGGATCATTACACGTTATCGCTTTCCGGGCAGACAACTACTTGATGGTTTAATGGATTTACCTTTTGCCTTACCGACTGCGGTTGCAGGGTTAACTCTTGCCACTCTTTTTTCCACACAAGGCTGGTACGGTTTTGTATTGGATAAATTTGACATCAAAGTCATTAATACATGGATAGGCATTGCGGTTGCTATGGCCTTTACCAGTTTGCCTTTTGTCGTTAGAACAGTTCAACCTGTTTTGGAAGAGTTAGGCCCTGAATATGAAGAAGCGGCAGAAACGTTAGGGGCGAGCCGTTGGCAAACATTTCGTAAAATTGTATTACCTGAATTGTCACCTGCATTAATTGCAGGAACCGCGCTCTCTTTTACACGCAGTTTGGGTGAGTTTGGTGCAGTTATTTTTATTGCAGGCAATATTGCATGGCAGACAGAAGTGGTTTCTTTGATGATTTTTATTCGACTACAAGAATTTGATTATCCTGCTGCCAGTGCTGTTGCATCTGTGATTTTATTAGTTTCGTTAGTCTTACTGTTTTCAATTAATGGATTACAAAGTCGATTTGGTCAACGATTGAGGGGGCATTAATGTCTGAAGTAGCGCAACAACGCTCTGTTTATCGTCGTCAAACTGATTGGGTAAAATGGGGATTAATCCTCACCGGTATTGTGTTATCCATTTTATTTTTAGTTGTGCCAATTGCGTGGATCTTTATGACCGCGTTTTCAAAAGGCATCGAAATATTTACTGAGAATCTGTTAGATGGCGATATGTTACATGCTGTCTGGTTAACAGTGTTAATCGCGTTAATCACCGTACCTGTCAATGTGTTGTTCGGTGTCAGTATGGCATGGCTTGTCACTCGCTTTCGTTTTCCTGGCCGTCAACTGTTAATGACGCTGATTGATATTCCTTTTGCGGTATCTCCCGTTGTTGCTGGGCTACTCTATCTGCTTTTTTACGGTAGTAACGGCTGGGCAGGTCAATGGTTATCTCAGTTTGATATTCAGCTTATGTTCTCATGGCCGGGAATGGTTCTCGTCACCGTATTTGTCACTTGTCCTTTTGTTGTGAGAGAACTGGTGCCGGTGATGATGAGTCAAGGTAGCCAAGAAGATGAAGCCGCTGTGTTATTAGGGGCGAGTGGATGGAAAATGTTTTGGCGAGTAACGTTACCGAATATTCGCTGGGCATTGCTCTATGGTGTTGTATTAACCAATGCCAGAGCGATAGGTGAATTTGGTGCAGTTTCAGTTGTATCAGGTGCGATTAGAGGTGAAACCTATTCATTGCCATTACAGGTTGAATTACTTCACCAAGATTATAATACCGTTGGTGCATTTACCGCAGCGGCGCTACTCGCTCTGATGGCGATAGTCACCTTAATGTTTAAAAGTGCGTTGCAATGGCATTTAGCGCGTCAGCAATGACATCATTATTAGCACAAAAGTAGAGGCAAAATATGAGTATTGAAATTAATAACGTCACAAAATATTTTGATCGCACAGAAGTGTTGCATGATGTCAGCCTTGATATCGCTTCAGGTGAAATGGTGGCATTGTTGGGGCCTTCAGGTTCAGGGAAAACGACACTTTTACGTATCATTGCAGGCTTAGAACATCAAACTCAAGGAAGTATTCGTTTCGAAGGGCTGGATGTTAGTCGATTACATGCTCGAGATCGTAAAGTTGGTTTTGTTTTTCAGCACTATGCACTGTTTCGTCATATGACTGTATTTGAGAATATCGCCTTTGGCTTAACGGTATTGCCTCGACGGGAGCGTCCTAACAAAGAAGCTATCCATAAAAAAGTTCAACAGTTATTAGAGATGATCCAATTACCTCATTTAGCTCAACGTTATCCAGCACAGTTGTCAGGTGGGCAAAAACAACGTGTTGCACTAGCTAGAGCATTGGCTGTTGAACCTCAAATATTGTTATTAGATGAGCCATTTGGTGCTTTAGATGCCAAAGTTAGAACAGAATTACGCCGTTGGTTACGCGAATTGCATGAAGAGCTTAAATTTACTAGTGTTTTTGTTACCCATGATCAACAAGAAGCGATGGAAGTCGCTGATCGCATTGTCATTATGGGAAATGGTAAAATAGAACAGGTAGGTACACCACAAGAAGTGTGGCAATCACCTTCAAGCCGCTTTGTTCTCGAATTTTTAGGTGATGTGAATCATCTACAAGGAGAGATTAATGGCGCTCAATTGCAAATTGGGGGATATCATTTGCCATTATCTGTGACACCGCTTTATCAAGGCTCTGTTGATGTGTTTTTACGTCCTTGGGAAATCGCATTAAGTGTGCACGCCAATAGCGTTTGTCGATTACCTGTTAACGTTATTGAGGCATCACCAAAAGGGCATTATTGGCAGTTAATTTTACAACCCTTAGGATGGAGTGAAACACCCATTAGCACAGTTTGGAATGATATTTCTTCAGTGCCAATCAAAGGAAAAACCTATTATATGGGCGGTGATCAAGCTCGTTTATATACGGGAGATACTCCTTTAAATACGGTATCACTAGCCTATACCGCTTAGTTTTATTATTACTATATTGCTTCACGTCACTCTTTTTCACCCATGCCCATTTCTGGTATGGGTGTTTTGGTTTTTATGAAAGCGAAGAGACTTATCAAATTACGTTAATATCATTGCGTTAATAAGTTAAATGTGATTTCTTCATTAATACAGACAAATAAATGAGCAGGAACTTATTGTGGCAGGGTTAGAACAATTTATTGGTAATACACCATTAGTAAAACTACAACGACTTACACAAGAGGTAGATGCTGAAATTTGGGTTAAGCTTGAAGGCAATAACCCTGCAGGTTCAGTAAAAGACCGAGCAGCATTATCGATGATTGAACAAGCGGAATTACGTGGTGAAATAAAACCAGGCGATACGCTGATTGAAGCTACCAGTGGTAATACAGGAATTGCCTTAGCGATGATTGCGGCGGTAAAAGGCTATCACTTAAAATTATTAATGCCTGAAAATATGAGTAAAGAGCGCCAAGCATCAATGCAAGCTTATGGTGCAGAATTAATTTTAGTGAGTCGTGACATTGGCATGGAAGGTGCGCGAGATCTCGCTAAACAAATGGAACAACAGGGTGAAGGGACGGTATTAGATCAATTTAATAATCCAGATAATCCCAGAGCACATTTTATGTCAACAGGCCCTGAAATTTGGCAACAAACGCAAGGGCGCATTACGCACCTTGTTTCAAGTATGGGAACAACAGGGACGATCACGGGCGTGGGAAGTTACTTAAAAACACAATCAGACAGCGTGCAAATTGTTGGACTTCAGCCTGAAGAAAAAAGCCAAATTCCGGGGATTCGTCGTTGGTCACCTGCGTATTTACCGGGTATTTTTAAAAAAGAGCTGGTGGACAGTGTTATTGATATGTCTCAAAACGAAGCTGAATCGACAATGCGCCTTTTAGCAAGGCAAGAGGGTATCTTCTGTGGGGTAAGTTCCGGTGGCGCTGTAGCAGGTGCTCTGCGCGTTGCAAAAGAAAATCCAGGGGCAGTGATTGTGGCCATTGTGTGTGATAGGGGGGATCGTTATTTGTCGACGGGCGTTTACTCGTCATAATTCAAACTGTAGCGTTGTTGACTACGTTCATTCGCACTAGTCACATACTTGTGTATGCTCCTAGCGACTTATTCCCTTGTCGCCTAGCTGCATCTTGAATTATTTAGAGTAAGAATGTAGTCATACTTCAAGGTGTAGCGTTGTTGACTACGTTCATTCGCACTAGTCACATACTTGTGTATGCTCCTAGCGACTTATTCCCTTGTCGCCTAGCTGCATCTTGAATTATTTAGAGTAAGAATGTCGTCATACTTCAAGGTGTAGCGTTGTTGACTACGTTCATTCGCACCAGTCACATACTTGTGTATGTTCCTAGCGACTTATTCCCTTGTCGCCTAGCTGCATCTTGAATTATTTAGAGTAAGAATGTCGTCATACTTCAAGGTGTAGCGTTGTTGACTACGTTCATTCGCACTAGTCACATACTTGTGTATGCTCCTAGCGACTCATTCACTTGTCGCCTAGCTGCATCTTGAATTATTTAGAGTAAGAACATTGTTGAATTAGTTAGAGTATTTTGGATTTTTGAATAAAAAAAACCGCCACATATGGGTGGCGGTTTAAATAGAGAACATCACAGAAGACTATTTTTTAATCTGAATAATAACGGTTTCACCAACAGTAACTGGGCCTGTCATTTTGGTTAAACCTTGAATTTCATCCATATTAGAAATGACAACTGGCGTTAGAACTGATTTTGCTTTTTCTTCTAATACAGCCAAGTCAAATTCTAAAATAGTATCACCAACTTTTACTTGCTGACCTTCTTCAGCGATACGTTTAAATCCTTCACCTTTCAGTTCAACAGTGTCGATACCGAAGTGGACAAATAACTCGATACCGGTGTCAGACTCAATAGAGAAAGCATGGTTAGTCTCGAAAATTTTACCGATAGTACCATCGACTGGTGCAACAATTTTATTACCAGCAGGTTTGATAGCAATACCGTCACCTACGATTTTTTCAGCGAAAACAACATCAGGAACATCTTCGATATTGACGATTTCACCAGAAAGTGGTGCAACAATATCAATCGTGCCACTGCCTTTCTTTTCCTCTGAAACCAGTGATTTTAATTTATCAAACAGACCCATGAATCTTCTCCTAATTATTTTAGTTGGGACCGGGCTCTGGCTAATGTGATTAGCACAGTGTTTTTTCTTTAGTAAAAGTTTCTACTAAGTCCATTAATTCCTTTGCAGTAGGTTGAGCAAGTGCTTGCTCTGCTAATGCTCTTGCATCATCGAAATTCGCATTACGAATCACTTTTTTGATGCGAGGAATCGAAATAGCACTCATACTAAACTCATCTAATCCCATGCCTAGAAGTAGCAACGTTGCTCGCTCATCCCCAGCAAGTTCACCACACATTCCAGTCCATTTACCTTCAGCATGTGATGCATCTATCACCTGTTTTATCAGGTTGAGTACGGCAGGTGACATCGGATTATACAGATGAGATATCAGCTCATTTCCACGGTCTACAGCCAGAGTATATTGTGTTAGATCGTTAGTCCCAATACTGAAAAAGTCAACTTCTTTTGCCATGTGGCGAGCCATCACTGCAGCGGCTGGTGTTTCTACCATCACACCGACTTCGATAGACTCATCAAACGCTTTATTTTCTTCACGAAGCTGACTTTTCAATATTTCAAGTTCTGCTTTCAATGCGCGGATCTCTTCAACAGAGATAATCATTGGAAACATAATGCGTAGTTTACCAAAAGCAGATGCTCTTAAGATAGCACGTAATTGTGAATGAAGGATCTCTTTACGGTCAAGACAAATACGAATTGCACGCCAGCCTAAGAATGGGTTCTCTTCTTTGGGTAGGTTCATGTAAGGTAAGTCTTTATCGCCGCCAATATCCATAGTACGAATAATAACCGCTGGACTTCCCACTGCTTCTGCTACTGCTTTATAGGCTTGGAATTGCTCATCTTCTGTTGGAAATGAGTCTCTATCCATAAATAAAAATTCAGTACGATACAGACCAACCCCTTCAGCACCGTTACGTTCAGCACCTGCAACATCGCGGACTGTACCAATATTAGCGCAAACTTCGACTAGATGCCCATCAAGTGTAATCGCGGGCAAATCTTTCAGTTTTGCTAACTCATCTTTTTCGTGCAAATACTCTTCTTTAATTGCTTTTAATGCTTCAAGTTCTTCATCTGACGGATTAATAATGATTTTATTATTAATCGCGTCAAGAACAAGATAATCGTCTTTTTTAATGGTTTGTGTTGCGTTAGATGTGCCGACAATCGCGGGAATTTCTAATGAACGCGCCATAATAGAGGTATGTGAGGTTCTACCACCGATATCGGTAATGAAACCTAATACATTATCTAAACTAAGCTGTGCTGTTTCAGATGGTGTTAAATCGGTTGCCACTAAAATGACTTTTTCTGAGATAGCGCTTAAATCGATAATTGGCATCTCTAAAATATTACGCATTAAGCGTTTACCAATATCACGAACGTCAGCAGCTCGCTCTTTTAAATATTCATCATCTAAGGCTTCTAATGCTGTTGCTTGGTCTTCAATCACAGATTGAACAGCCGCTTCCGCCGTTTTTTTGTCACTTTTGATGAGAGTGACAATTTCTTGCTCTAATTCCTCATCTTCTAGCAACATGATATGACCTTCAAAGATTTCGGCCTTATCAGCACCGAGGTTCTTTTCAGCACGCTCTTTAATAATTTCTAGTTGTTGTGCAGATTTATTACGGCCATCTTTAAAACGCTCAATTTGATTCTCAATTTCATCACTTTGGATCTTACGTTGGCTAATGATGATAGGTTCTTCTTTTAGGAGAAGGGCTTGACCAAATGCGATACCGGGTGATGCTAAAATTCCTGAAATCATAATTTATCCTACGACTTGCTGGTGATAATCTTAAAAGAATAGGATTGCAAAATACTGTTGTTTTAAAATCATCACTGAAATGAACTCCCCTGAAAGGTTTCAGGGGAATAAATAGCGTGTTAATGGTGAGATAGGATTATTCTAATTCCGCCATTAATTTTACCAATGCGTCAACGGCTTGTTTTTCGTCTTCACCTTCAGCAGAGATAGTCACTACAGTACCTTGGGTTAAACCTAAAGTTTGTAATTTGAAAAGGCTCTTAGCGCTGGCTGATTTACCACTAGAAATAAGGGTAATATCAGAAGAGAACGTTTTGGCTTCTTTTACAAATTGTGCTGCAGGACGAGTATGTAAGCCGTTTGGTGCTGTAATAGTAACTTCTTGCTGGTACATAGGATTTTTTCCTTTTATAACTCAATTGTTCACATTAAGTCAGGACTTAGTAAGTGTAGATTAATTTGCCCTGCTTTGCGTAGCAATATCAGATAATATTAAGTCGTAATGTGTCATCTGATAAAAATGGCGCTCAGAAAAATAACGAAGAGGTTTTTATCTGCTCGGTTATTTTCTGATTAATTTCGACCTTCGAAATAATTAATTGATTAAATACTAAACTCGAAGGAATAAATCACCTGTTGGGATGACAAAATTTGATCTCTACCACAAAAAAAGCACCTTTAAGGTGCTTTTTTAATAAATATTTTACAATTGAGATGATGCGATTTAGCTATCAGAAATGTCAGCAAAAAGTGGTGTGCTTAAATAACGCTCACCCGAAGAGGGTAAAATGACCACAATTTCTTTATTTGCAAATTCTGGCTCTTTTGCGAGTTTTACGGCAGCAGCAATGGCGGCACCCGAAGAAATTCCTGCTAAAATACCTTCTTTAGCCATTAATTCACGAGCAGTATCAAAGGATTCTTCGTTAGTAATTTGGATAACGCGATCCAGTAACGATAAATCTAAATTTTCAGGGATAAAACCAGCACCAATACCTTGGATTTTATGTGGACCAGGTTTAATTTCTTCACCTGCTAATGCTTGAGTTATAACAGGGGAGCCAGTAGGTTCAACTGCAACCATTGTTACTGCTTTACCTTGTGTTTTTTTCAAGTAACGGCCAATACCTGTTATTGTTCCTCCAGTACCCACTCCTGCAATAACGGCACCGACTTGACCATCAGTATCATTCCAGATTTCAGGGCCTGTGGTTTTTTCATGAATTTCAGGGTTTGCTGGATTGCTAAATTGCTGTAGCAATAAGTAACGTTTAGGATCGCTATCACGAATTTCATTGGCTTTATCAATGGCGCCTTTCATACCTTTAGCGCCTTCAGTTAGGACTAAATTAGCCCCTAATGCTTTGAGTAATTTACGACGCTCTACACTCATGGTGTCAGGCATTGTTAATGTCAGTTTGTATCCACGAGCTGCTGCCACATAGGCAAGTGCAATCCCTGTATTACCACTGGTTGGTTCTACAAGTTCAATACCCTCTTTTAAAATACCTTTCTTCTCAGCATCCCAAATCATGTTAGCACCGATACGGCATTTTACACTAAAGCTTGGGTTACGAGATTCCACTTTAGCCAGAATGTTGCCATTTCCGAAATGCTTTAAGCGAATTAAGGGAGTATGTCCAATAGTTTGCGAGTTGTCTTCGAAAATCTTGCTCATTTTTATCCTCGGTACATGATTTTTTATAAGGTCAGATGAAATTACCATACGCCATCAAGTTAAATATGGAAATAAGCTTTATGAATATACTTATAACTTTTTTGTTTTTTTATTCCAAAAAAATCTAATCAAGAGTCAATGAGAATTTTCACATATTAATAAATCAAACGATATACAGTATATTGATAGTTGATAATCTATTTTTAACGCAATTTACGGTAACACAGGGGTCATAATGGAAACGGTTGAAGAGTTGATTACGGTACTTGAACACGTTTTACCTGAATTGGATGTTCAAGCTTTGCATGAGAATCTCCCTGAATCAGATACTCAGGAAGATATCCTAGATTGGTTATATGAATCACTTTCAGCTCAAGGATTGATGGACTATGTCGAATGGAAAGAATATTTTGGTGAAATACCTGATTTAAAACCCTTAGAATCATTAGGGGATATCTTCTTTTTTGACTCCCCTAATGCCGCTATTTTATCTCAAATGGAAAATATAGAATGGGACAGAGTAACTTGTGACCCTTATATGTTGCCGTACGAACTGCCCTTTTTGGAATGTATTAATTACTATTTAGCCGATAAAAATTTACGGTTAGTTGATCTCACACCTTTTGAGAATGCTTATATTCTTTGTATTCATGACAACGAAGAGGCGATAGAAAAATTAGAGTCAGCATTAAGCGTGTTTGGAATAGGGCTGAATAAGCGTGAGCCAATGGATCAAGAACAAGCAGCAGACCATCTTAATACGGTTCTTTATTCTGATGAGTAAAAAGTTGTTTGGTTTTATTTAGGATAACTGAAAGGCGCTTTAACTAAAGTAACTCATCAAGTTGAGTATATTAATTTAAGCGCCTTTGCTTATTTATTTACCACTGTCCTTCTTGCACATGTTGTTTGCGATAACGATCGCACCACATTGCTGTTGCACCACAAATTGCGACAGGCATGATGACTAAGTTTAGAAGCGGGATCATGGTGAAAATATTAACAATCATCCCAAATTGTAGGTTATTCCATTTGTCTTGTTTAAGTGACGATTTCATTGCTGCAAATGAAATTTTATGGTTATCAAATGGGAAATCATTATATTGAATTGCCATCATCCATGCACCAAAAACAAGCCACAATATGGGGGCGACGGTTTGCCCGACAACAGGAATAAAGTAAAGCAATAACAAGACAATTGCGCGAGGGAAATAATAGGCAATCTTAATCAATTCACGTTTTAAAATACGCGGAACATCTTTCAATATACCTGCAACACCTGTATCAGGTGGTGCAATACCCGTTATTTGTCCTTCCAGTTTTTCAGCCAATAACCCATTAAATGGAGAGGCAATAATATTGGCTAGGGTGCTAAAAAAATAAGTAAACACCAATAAAATAAAAATAACGGATAATGGCCATATTAAATAACTTAACCACTGTAACCAATCGGGGACTTTTTCCATCATCCAATTGACCATACTGCCAATTTGTCCATATAACCACCAAAAGGCACTTCCGAGAATAATAATATTGGCGAGTAAGGGCAAGATAACAAAACGTTTTAGCCCTTTGCGTGTAATTAAACGCCAGCCAAGAGCAAAATAATGAAATCCATTTAAATTTTTATTCGTTTCTGTCAAATTTGTCATACTTCCTATTCTCTCCAATGAGGGCAAGCTAGTATCATATAGGGAGATAATCAGCCTTACTAGTCATGAATTGTCTAAAAAATGCGCATAAGAGATTGATGTGTGTATCTTTGTGATAAGAAAATTAAGTATTGGCTTGCACTTATGAGCATTGGCAAATACTCTTAGTAAAAAGTAATATTCGCCAACGTGGCTATTAAACCTCAAGACAACAGAGATAGAAATGATGCAGCAAAATTTGCGTCTGATATTAATCGTTGTTGGTGCGATTTTAATCATAGCTTTGTTATTACACGGCTTATGGATTGGTCGAAAAGAGCGTTCCAAGCTTTTCCGTAATCGCCCAGTAAAACGTCAGAAACAGAATTATCAGTCAGATGAGAACGATGACGAACCACAATATGCTGAGGCTAGTCATCAGACATCAACTTTATCCTCTACTGAAAAGCGGGAGAGTGAGCCACCGATAAAATCGGTGCCGCTACATGAACCTGAGTTTTCGGTAGCGGATAGCGATCCATTAATATCTGAACCCCAAACAAAAGGGCATTCTAACGAAACTTCATTGCAGCAAGAGCCAAACCTTGGTGTATTTGATGCTATTGAAAGAGAGCCAGCACCGATTGTTAGGGATGAGCCAAAACAAACACCTGTGGTCAATGTGGCGAGTGAAATAAAATCACACGTTAATACAATAAGCCCCGCTGTGCGTTCTGAGCCCTCTATTTCAGAGACAACGGCTCATGTGACTCCTGTTGAAACTGAGGCTTCGCATCATGCTCAGGCTGAAGAGCCAAAAGCTGAAGCTGCGCCACCTGTGGAAGCGGCAGAGAAAGAGCTGGTTATTGTCTTAAATGTCAGTGCACATCATGGCCAATCGTTGGATGGTGAAGTATTGATGCAAAGTATTATTCAAGCTGGATTCCAGTTTGGAGAAATGAATATTTTCCATCGCCATTTAAATCCGACAGCGAATGGGCCAGTTTTGTTTAGTTTAGCGAATATGGTAAAACCAGGAACATTTAATATTGATACAATGGCTGAATTAACTACGCCAGGCGTGTCGATATTTATGATGGTTCCATCTTATGGTGATGCTAATCAAAACTTTAAATTGATGTTGCTTGCAGCTCAACGTATCGCATCTGATGTGGGTGGTGTTGTGCTCGATGATCAACGAAAATTGTTAACACCACAAAAAATCGAGCTTTATAAATCTAGAATTCGCAGGACGCTGGATTTAAATCAATAGCTTTTGTCTGTAAAAAAAAGCCCCCGCTTGCGGGGGTTTTTCTTCTTTGGTGATAAATCATGAATAAAAACACTCAACAACAAATTGATAAACTTCGCGTTACTTTACGTCACCATGAATATCTTTATCATGTCATGGATGCGCCTGAAATTCCTGATGCTGAATACGATCGCTTAATGAATGAGCTAAAAGCATTAGAAGCCCAACACCCAGAATTAATTACGACTGACTCACCGACACAGCGAGTTGGGGCATTACCCCTTACTGCATTTGAGCAAGTGAGACACGAAATTCCCATGCTCTCTTTAGATAATGCCTTTGATGAAACAAGCTATCAGGCATTTGATAAACGCCTACGTGACCGTTTAAAGAATAGTGAAGAGATCACTTTTTGCTGTGAATTAAAACTCGATGGACTTGCCGTTAGTTTACTCTATGAAAATGGAGTGTTAGTGCAAGCTGCAACACGAGGTGATGGTACTACAGGGGAAAATATCACTGAAAATGTGAGAACGATTAACGCTATTCCTCTGCGTTTATATGGCGAGAATATTCCTGCTCGAATTGAAATTCGTGGCGAAGTCTTTATGAATGAAAAAGGCTTTGAATATTTAAATGAAGAAGCTCGACGTACAGGCGGGAAAGTATTTGCTAATCCTCGTAATGCAGCCGCAGGATCTTTACGACAACTTGACCCTCGTATCACAGCAAAGCGCCCATTAACCTTTTTCTGTTATGGCGTAGGTGTGCTGGAAGGTGGAGAGTTACCGACAAGTCATTATGATCGTTTACAACAGTTTAAAATGTGGGGATTACCGGTTAGTGATGCGGTTAAACGTTGTACAGGCAGTAATGCGGTGCTTGAGTTTTATCGCCACATAGAAGAAATTCGCCCTAATTTAGGCTTTGATATCGATGGTGTGGTTATCAAAGTGGATGATATTGCTCTGCAAGAAGAGTTGGGTTTTGTCTCAAGAGCACCTCGTTGGGCAATTGCTTATAAATTCCAAGCACAAGAACAAATGACGGTCATTAAAGACGTTGAGTTCCAAGTGGGACGCACTGGTGCTATTACACCCGTAGCACGTTTAGAGCCTGTGCAAGTGGCGGGTGTTGTCGTGAGTAATGCCACATTGCACAATGCGGATGAAATTGAACGATTAGGGATACGTATTGGCGATACTGTGGTTATTCGTCGGGCAGGTGATGTTATTCCTCAAGTTGTTAGTGTGATTGAAGAGAAACGGCCTACAGATGCGCAAGAGATTATTTTTCCAACCCAATGCCCTATTTGCCAATCTGATATTGAGCGTATTGAAGGTGAGGCCGTCGCGCGTTGTACGGGCGGATTAATTTGTGGTGCACAACGTAAAGAAGCACTTAAACATTTTGTGTCTCGTCGTGCGATGGATGTTGATGGTATGGGCGATAAAATTATCGACCAACTGGTTGAAAAAGAGTACGTCAAAACACCAGCCGATCTCTTCCGTTTAGATGAAAAAATCCTGTCTGGGTTAGAGCGAATGGGTGAAAAATCAGCGAAAAAACTGATTACTGCATTAGATAAAGCAAAATCGACTACTTTTGCACGTTTTATTTATGCACTCGGTATTAGAGAAGTAGGTGAAGCAACAGCAAGTGGATTAACAACTCATTTTTCTACGCTTGATGCATTACGAAATGCAGATGTTGAAACCTTAAAGTTAGTGCCTGATGTCGGCGATATCGTAGCTAAGCATGTTGTGAACTTTTTTCAAGAAGAACACAATAAAACGGTTATTGATCAGCTAATTAATGATGCTGGTATTACATGGCAAGCACCGGTAGTTATTACTCATAAAGCGGGTGATAATCCTTTTGCAGGTAAAACCGTCGTGTTAACAGGCTCACTATCACAATTAACACGTGATGAAGCAAAAGATAGATTAGTGGCTTTAGGGGCAAAAGTGAGTGGTAGTGTTTCTAAAAAAACAGATATGGTCATTGCAGGTGAAGCAGCGGGCTCTAAGTTAGTGAAAGCTAACGAGTTAGGGATAGCCGTAATTGATGAAGATGAAATGATAAGATTACTTGATCAATCTAAATAATCACTCTACTATTTAATAAATGCCACTGAGAAACGCTCTCGGTGGCATTTTTACTTAAGCTAAATTTACATTTAATGTTCTGCTTGTAACCCTCAAAGTGTGATCAACCTATCTTATTTAATAAATAGTGTGCATGTGCTTTCATGATATTGTGACAATAGTCACATCCTAATGTTACGCGTTACATAGAATGCTCTCCAAGATTTGTTTTTATTTTTGGAGCATGCATGTCCTCTATCATTCACTTCGTTTTAGCACTCGCCGTTATTGGCGCATTAGCATTCATTGCGAGTAACAACCGCAAAGGGATCCGTCTGCGTTATATCGTGCAGTTATTAGTTATTGAAATCGCATTAGCATGGTTCTTCCTCAACTCTGATGTTGGTGAAGGCTTTGTCCGTGGCTTCGCTGGATTATTTGATCACTTATTAGGTTATGCCGCACAAGGTACAGAATTTGTATTTGGTGGCATGATGAAAGGTGGTTTAGCATTCTTCTTCCTGAATGTATTATGTCCAATTATCTTTATTTCTGCATTAATTGGTATTCTTCAACATATCAAAGTATTACCTTTCGTGATCCGCATTATCGGTACTGTGCTTTCTAAAGTGAACGGTATGGGGAAACTGGAATCATTCAACGCAGTAAGTTCATTGGTTCTTGGTCAGTCTGAAAACTTTATTGCCTATAAAGATGTATTAGGCAAAATGTCTCAGCGCCGTATGTACACCATGGCTGCAACAGCAATGTCAACAGTATCAATGTCGATTGTTGGTGCGTACATGACAATGTTAGATCCAAAATACGTTGTTGCTGCATTAGTACTGAATATGTTCAGTACCTTTATCGTCCTTTCTGTGATTAACCCATACTCAGTTGAAAATGAAGAAGATATTCAAATGGGTAATCTGCATGAAGGTCAAAGCTTCTTTGAAATGTTAGGTGAATACATCTTAGCAGGTTTCAAAGTTGCATTAATCGTAGCTGCAATGCTGATTGGTTTCATTGCCTTAATCGCTGCTGTGAATGCGATATTCAGTATGATTTTCGGTATTAGCTTCCAAGATTGTTTAGGTTTCGTTTTCTATCCATTAGCATGGGTAATTGGTGTACCAGAACAAGATGCATTACGTGTTGGTAGTGTGATGGCAACGAAGTTAGTGTCTAACGAATTCGTTGCAATGGGTAGCTTACAAGATATCGCAGCAGATATATCACCACGTTCAGTGGGTATCTTATCGGTATTCTTAGTCTCATTTGCTAACTTCTCTTCAATCGGGATTGTTGCAGGTGCGATTAAAGGTCTAAACGAAATGCAAGGTAATGTTGTGTCTCGTTTTGGTCTGAAATTACTGTTCGGTTCTACATTGGTAAGCTTCTTATCAGCCGCTATCGCAGGTCTATTTGTTTAATCCCTCAAGATAAAACAGATAGCATGTGAATAAAATAACAATGTAAATCCTATTACTTGTTAGCCAAGTAAGAGAAAACGAAGCAGTGCCTTAGGGTGCTGCTTTTTTTATCTTAAAATTACCCTATAATAAGTTTTACTTTCTTAATGATAAAGCGACGTAGGTTATGCTAGAAAAACAGCATCTTATTGATATTGCCAACACACAAATGCCATTTGGAAAATATAAAGGGCGAATGCTGGTCGATTTACCCGAAGAATATTTATTGTGGTTTGCTAAGAAAGGGACGTTCCCTGAGGGAAAGCTAGGCCAACTGATGGAAATGACCCTTGCAATTAAAATTGATGGCTTAGAAGGGCTATTAACGCCATTAAAACAGTCTCGCTAACCTTGGCTTGCGTCTGATTTTTCAGGCGCTAATGCGTTAATAATTTTTTGGCTTAATTCTATAAATAGTGTTTGCTCACCTACGGTTAAACATTTGCTAATTTTTTCTGCGTTCTGTTTTCGGCCTAATGCCGCTCTTTCTAAAAAAGTATGACCTTCATCGGTTAAATGTGTAATAAGCTCACGTTTATCTTTTTCAGCGCGATACTGTGCAATAAACCCAAGTGTTTTCAATCCACGCATAAACTTAGATAAATTTTGCCTCGAAATCGCTAATGAGTCACTTAGTTGAGAAGGGGTTAAATCACCGCGTAAACGCAACAACTCTAAAATATCATATTGTCCCCAAGTGACTTGCTCCGGTGTATAGCGAGTCCGTTGTGCCACTAGTGTGCATTGCAATAATGACAATGCATTTTCTAATGTAGTCTGATCCATAAAATACCATCCTTAAATACTATTAACTAAAGTTAATCATAACAGGTCAGCATCAGTGAATAAACTTTATATTGATTAACCAAAGTTAATCAAATAATATAGGTATAGTTAACTTTAGTTAATTACTTATGCGTAATCGTAATGAAACATTAAGATATTGATAATAAAAGAGGCTAACAATATGGGATATTTTGAAGATAAAATTATGTTAGTGACAGGAGCAAGTACGGGAGTGGGCGAAGGTATTGCTCAACTGTTATATCAACGTGGTGCGACAGTTTTTATTACTGGCCGACATTTAGATCAAGTAGTACAAACCGCACGTTCTATTGATACCACAGGGAAAAAAGTCATCGCATTACAAGCTGATATGACATCACCTTCTCAAGTTGAGAAAATGGTTAAAACTGTTATAACGCAAGTTGGTGCATTGCATGGTTTAGTTAATAATGCGGGGATCACGGGACCTCATAATACCTCTATTGTGGATTATGATATCGAGGATTGGAAGGCGGTAATGGATACTGATATTAATGGTGTCTTTTATGGTTTGAAATATGGCATTCCCGCTATACTCAAAAGTGGAGGAGGCAGTATTGTGAATCTTTCATCATCCAATGGGATTGTCGGTATCGCGGGGATTTCGGCTTATACCGCGGCAAAACACGCTGTTTTAGGTATTACCCGTTCTGCGGCACTTGAGTTTGCTGACCAAGGTGTGAGAATTAATGCGATAGGTCCTGGTTATGTTGATACGCCCAAAATGCAAATGTTACCTGATGAAGTGCGTGACTGGATGGCAAATACGCACCCAATGAAACGAATGGCAACCAGAGAAGAAGTTGCTAAAACCGTTGCATTTTTACTTTCAGATGAAAGTAGTTTTTCAACAGGGGCATTTTATGCCATTGATGGGGGATATACAGCTCAATAGCGAATAATTAGGGAGAGCTATAAGCAAAAAATCCCGAAGATTTCTCTTCAGGATTTTTAAATTCTGGTGGAGCTAAACGGGATCGAACCGTTGACCTCTTGCATGCCATGCAAGCGCTCTCCCAACTGAGCTATAACCCCATATTTTGGATTGTTCTAAAAGTATATTGGTGGAGCTAAGCGGGATCGAACCGCTGACCTCTTGCATGCCATGCAAGCGCTCTCCCAACTGAGCTATAGCCCCAACATACTGGAACGGGCTTGATAATAGGCAACAAGCACAATACTGTCAATCAGTTAATCTCATATTGTTTATTGATTGCTGAAAAAGAGTACAAAAAAAAGATACATTCCCTATTTGATGAATGTATCTTTCATATTAATTAAGATTAACGAGCTAATTAAGCTTGGCTTTCTCTTTCAGTAATAAAATCTAATGCTTTATTAATACGTGCAATGCTACGTGTTTTACCAATGGCATGAACAGTAACATCTAAGCCAGGAGATTGACCTGCACCTGTTACAGCAACACGTAAAGGCATGCCCACTTTACCCATACCCACTTCTAATTCATCCGCGGTATCTTGAATAGCTTGGTGAACATTTTCAGCAGTCCAATCGGTAATGGCAGACAATTTATCGCGAACGACTTCTAATGGCTGGCGAGCAACAGGGCGTAAATGTTTCTTCGCCGCTGTTTCTTCAAATGTTTCGAAGTCAACATAGAAATAATGACAGCTTTCAGCCATCTCTTTTAATGTTTTACAGCGCTCACCTAATAATTTGATCAATTCAACCAATGATGGACCATTGCTAGTATCAATATTTTGTTGTTTGATATGCCAATCTAAGTAAACGGCTACGTTTTCTGCAGGTAGAGTATTAATGTAGTGGTGGTTTAACCAAAGTAGCTTATCAGTATTAAATGCACTGGCTGATTTGCTGATAGCTTCTAAAGTAAAGTGTTCAATCATTTCATCAATAGTGAAAATCTCTTGGTCACCATGAGACCAGCCTAGACGCACTAAATAGTTTAATAGTGCTTCGGGTAAATAACCGTCATCACGATATTGCATCACACTGACTGCATTGTAACGTTTAGAGAGTTTTTTACCGTCATCACCCAAAATCATCGATACATGGGCATATTCGGGGACAGGTGCACCTAATGCTTTGAGAATATTAATTTGACGAGGGGTGTTGTTGATATGATCTTCACCACGGATAACGTGAGTAATTTCCATATCCCAGTCATCAATAACGACACAGAAGTTATAGGTTGGTGAGCCATCAGTACGACGGATTATAAGATCATCAAGCTCTTGGTTGCTAAATTCAATAGGGCCACGAATTTTATCATCAAAAATGACAGAACCTTCTTGTGGATTTAAGAAGCGCACAACATGAGGTTCATCAGCACTGTGATTATGGTTACCACCGCGACAACAACCATCGTAACGAGGCTTTTCACCATTTGCCATTTGATCTTCGCGTAATTTTTCTAAGCGATCTTTAGAGCAATAACAACGGTAGGCTGTGCCTGCTGATAGCATTTGATCGATAACTTGGTTATAGCGATCAAAGCGTTTAGTCTGATAATAAGGACCTTCATCCCAATTCAGATTTAACCAGTTCATACCGTCCATGATGGCATCGATAGCTGGCTGTGTAGAACGTTCTAAGTCGGTGTCTTCAATACGCAGTACAAACTCGCCCTTATTGTGACGGCTATATAACCAAGAATACAGTGCGGTACGCGCACCACCAACATGTAGATAGCCAGTAGGACTTGGTGCAAAACGGGTTTTTATTTTACTCATTGAGATTGCCTTAGTACGTCTTACTTATATATAGATAAGTAATCGTGATTATCAAAAAAACGAAATGGTTGCCTTATTTTATCACTGGATGCTAATTCCTCAATGACATTAAGCTTTTAACAGAGATAAAAATTTAAAATTGATGATTTTTCGTTTGACGAGGAGATAGCAAGGGATTACTTTGGTCAATTGCTGTGTTACTAATGGTGCTAAAAAAAGCATCTTGACTAAAAATAAAACGAACGAACATTTTCACGATAAAAATCTGATAAAAATCGTTGACTCATAGCACAGTATCCCTATAATGCACCCCATCACGACGGGCGGTTAGCTCAGTTGGTAGAGCATCTCCCTTACAAGGAGGAGGTCGTTGGTTCGAGCCCAATACCGCCCACCATTATTTTCGTTGTGATACGTTGTATGATTTAGTGTGATTGGGCGGTTAGCTCAGTTGGTAGAGCATCTCCCTTACAAGGAGGAGGTCGTTGGTTCGAGCCCAATACCGCCCACCATTATTTTCGTTGTGATACGTTGTATGATTTAGTGTGATTGGGCGGTTAGCTCAGTTGGTAGAGCATCTCCCTTACAAGGAGGAGGTCGTTGGTTCGAGCCCAATACCGCCCACCATTATTTTCGTTGTGATACGTTGTATGATTTAGTGTGATTGGGCGGTTAGCTCAGTTGGTAGAGCATCTCCCTTACAAGGAGGAGGTCGTTGGTTCGAGCCCAATACCGCCCACCATTATTTTCGTTGTGATACGTTGTATGATTTAGTGTGAGTGGGCGGTTAGCTCAGTTGGTAGAGCATCTCCCTTACAAGGAGGAGGTCGTTGGTTCGAGCCCAATACCGCCCACCACTTCATTCGGTTATTTCACGCAATATCACACAGTTAGGCATGGGTCGTTAGCTCAGTCGGTAGAGCAGTTGACTTTTAATCAATTGGTCGGGCGTT
>NZ_JABUYL010000034.1 GCF_014897315.1 Proteus sp. FME41
AGCTAAGCGCTCTTTCTCTGCTTGAATGGCATTTTGCTTGGCAATCTCAGCTAAACGGTCTTTCTCTATTTTTTCCTTTTCTTCATTTGTTTTATGGGTATTTCCTAGTATAGCTTGTTGAATGTTGAGTGCTTCTTTATATGTATTATATTGATATTCTTTAGTTTTTATGTCTGATGTTAACGCTAAGTTTTCGAAGTTATCTAAAGATTTTGTAATATTATTGAATTCTTCTTGTGCTGATTCTTCATCGCTACTGTATTTTGTATATTGGCCAATATATTTATTAAATAAATCAGGATCATCTAATTTTTTTTCTAAACTTAATTTATTTAAGTTTGCTTCTTTTACTTTATTTTCAGCTTCTTTTTGTTGCTCTATTAGGTTAAGTTTTATTTTTTCTTTTTCTTGGTTAATTTCTATAGCTAGATTATCAACAATACTTTTCATCGATAAAATATCTTTTTTAGCAATGAATGACTGATAATCTTTATTCATTTTATAAGTGCTATCGGGCTCTTCTATTTTCCAACTAACCAGCTTCCAGTTGTTATCTCTATCGTTAGCAACACCAAAAATAACGTTGCCATCACTTGAGATAGTATGTGCCTCTGATTCTAATTCATTGGAATGGTTTAAGTTCGGAAGTAATAATGAAGTATCATCATTTCTAAAATAGATAAATGCATTTCTGGGATATCTTGATTCTAAGTCTTTGTTATAATCAACACTTCTGTTAATATTTCGTTTATAGCCTTGCTCTGTCCAACCTACAATAATATTACCATTGTCTGAAATCCCCGTTGCCTCCGAGTTATAATGATCATTATTATCAGGTGTTATTTTACTAGGGATAATAGTTTTATTTTCTTTTGCATTATAAATAAACGCTTGTCGAAGTAGTCTTTGAGTACGTTCATGATTATAGTAAACACTGTCTTCTAACCAACCTACAGCAATGTTATTTTTTGATATTGCATTGATTTTTGCATTGCCATATTCTGATTTCGAAATGAAATTAATAGTATTATTAATAGAGTCATAAATAAAAGCAGGCTGGCTTTCTGAAATGGTAGAAGACTTATTTAAAGTACCATATAAATATTTCCCATCAAAAGAAACACCTGTAATGATGGGTTTTTTATCTATAATTTCATTAATAAAATCCAACTTATGAAAAGTTTTAAATCTATTTTTTTCTAGATGATTATTTATATCTGAGTTTTCAATCTCTTTTAATGGTATTGTTTTTTTAGTGTTATTGTCATAAATAAAATAGGCCATTTTATTATAGGGAAGGTAGTTATTATTAGCTGTTTTTATGGCTTCATATTCTACTAAATAATCAGCATAAAGACTAAATTTTCCATCTTCTGTTGTGAAAAAATAGTCTTCTTTATCATAATAAATATCTTCTTTTAAATTAAAATGATGCGTTTTTTTAAGATAAGTGTCATAGATGAAAAATTTTTTTAATGCATTTTTTTCTTTGCTTTTAAGGCGATTACCATGACCTGTAATGTAGCGACCTTCTTTTGATAACGAAAGGAAATTTATATCATCATAGTGCTCTATTTCTAAATCTTGAAATTTAATGCCTGCATCATAACTTATACTGTTTTTATTATTAGTAGATAAAATGATAATGTTTGAATGTTTTGACGATAATATTTTGGGCGTTTCTCTAGATGATAGCTTTCCATGATGATAAAAATTAGTAGATAAAATTAAATTATTTTTACTTACCTCATAAAAATTAAA
The DNA here is from genome assembly GCF_014897315.1 of Proteus sp. FME41. Lineage (GTDB taxonomy): Bacteria > Pseudomonadota > Gammaproteobacteria > Enterobacterales > Enterobacteriaceae > Proteus. The sequence continues at coordinate 1,762 of NZ_JABUYL010000034.1, forward strand.
ATTAATAGGTGATGTTTCTATTAATTCAGAGGTGATATATTTTGAATGACTTAATGAAGGCGCGATGATTAGCGATATAATAATTGAAATTTTTAATTTATTTATATTTATAAGCATAAGAAATGACTCCATCTATTTTGCAGGTTTTCGAAGATTAATTTGAACGAATAAACCTGTCAATATTGAAGTGCTTTATTTAAAAAAATTAATTTTTATTATTAATAAATTATTAATTATGAATTTGTTGTTTTTAATTTAATATATTTTACTTATGAATATACGTTGGGTGTTTTTATTAAATGTATATTTCTTTTATTAAGTTCGTTTTTTAATAAATTAACGTCGATTTCACTCGCTGAGTGCCAATTTACGGCTTCTCCATACACACCGTGTTGATGAAATGCATTAATGCGAATCAATATTGATTCACCAAGTGAATTAATAAACTGAGAAAGTGATTCGATATTTTCTAAATAATCTGTTTTTTCTGGGATATATAAAAGGCGTAATTCTGTAAGCAAATTATTATTTGCTAACCATTTGATTGATTTTTTAATCCGTTGATTACCGCGACCCGTTAAATAAATATGAGTATCTTCATTCCAACTTTTTAAATCGATCATAGCACCATCCATAAAAGGTGCGATTTTTTGCCAACCATTAAGGGAAAGCGTGCCATTACTGTCGATTAAACAAGTAAGGTGTTTAAGATCAGGAGCTTCTTTGATCGCTTTAAAGTAATCAATCAAAAAAGGAAGTTGTAGTGTGGATTCACCACCACTGACGGTTACACCATTAATAAATGCTGCATATTTGCGTGTAATAGCCATTAGTTCATCAACAGTATAGGTTAATGTCATCGGGCTTGATTGACGCGGACATTGCTGAATACAAGTGTCGCATTGCTCACAACTGGTGCTATTCCAACTTATCACACTATTTTGTAATGAAAGCGCTTGCTGTGGACAAGTCGGAATACAGTCGCCACAATTGTCACAAATCCCAATGGTGTAGGGATTGTGACAATTCTTACAGCGAAGATTACACCCTTGTAGGAAGATGGCCAGACGATTGCCTGGGCCATCTACACAAGAAAAGGGCAGTATCTTATTTATCGAAGCGCATCTGCTGTTCATGACTGATAACTCGTGGTTTACGTTCAGCAATATGGCAGTTTGCAGTCGCTTCATCACCTAACCAAGTGGTATTTAAGCGAGAACCTTCTTCTTTATATTTTTTCAAATCAGATAAGCGGACCATATAACCGGTCACACGGACGAGATCATTTCCCCCCACATTGGCGGTAAATTCTCTTAATCCAGAAGAGAATGCCCCTAAGCAGAGTTGCATTAAGGCATCTGGGTTTTGTTTGATGGTTTCATCAACCGTTAAAATATCGCTGATCCCTGAGGTATAAAATTGATGGTGAGGCGCAACGGTCATTAAGTGAGTAACAGGATCTGGCTCTTTACCATAAGGAATTCGAGTTGCAGGCGTTGTACCAATATCAGAACTAATACCCGATTGAGCATGTAACATTGCTCGGTGGTTCCAACCATATCTTACAGGTGTTTCAGTGACGAACTGAGACAATTTTTCGCTGATCATATAGCTCAGTTTGTTAGCAGATTCATTGTCACCATACGCGGCATTTTTACCTTCTTTTTCAAGTAAAAGTGCAACGGCTTCTGCCATGCCATAAATACCAAACATTGGCGCAAAACGATCAGGTGAGATCAAACCTTCTTCAACCAAAAAGCTTTGTTTAAAAAAGTTGGATTTTTCATAGAGAAATTCACAACGGGCGTCAATGATCTCAATCTGTTTTTGCATATAAAAAGGCAATACATTATTAAGAAAATCGAGGCTATTTTGACTACGCTGTGCAACCTCTTTGAGGTTTATACGCACTAAGGTGCTACCACCACCACTTTGAGGCAGAGAGTTATAACAACTCACAATGCCGTATTCATCTTTGCCAAATACCGCATCTTGCAACGTACCATTAGCAATATGAGGCTTACTGCTGTGGCAAATATTGGTGATAGCTTGATGAAGTAAATCAGCAGGCGTTGATTTTGCATCATAAATAAATGTGAGATTAGGTGCGACTTGCTGAAGCTCAACATCTACTTTAAGAATTAAACGCGTAAGCACCGAGTCTTCTGGGCCAATATTGGCGTGCATAAAAGCATCTGGAAGTGTTCTATCCAAATAGCGCCAAAAGCGTTTTAATTTTGGATAGAGCTGTTCTTCAGTCAGTTCTCCTACATAAGGTAGTAGGATTTTATCAATACGACCCAAATAAACGGGCATAGAGGTCACAGAAGGAACATGATGATAAAGAATAGTCAGCATGTTTAAGGCATCGTCAAAATCTTGTGCTGGTTCAAGTTCTAAATAGCGAGAACCTTGCGCTAAAAATTTTGCGTAATCAGGTAAAACATAACGTGGTTTATAAGGGGCATGACCTTCATACATATCACAAATAACCCGTTCATTAAGCGCGTTTGCTGCATCTTCAGGAAGTGATGGATACGGCAACATATTTTCCGCTTCTAATGCGAGAAAATGGCGTTTTTGTTCTGGCGAAAGGGTTGGGTTTTCTACGATTTGTTGACAACGTTGGATAACAGATTGTTCAGTCATAACCACCTCACAGTACTCAAAAGAGCAAGAAAAAGATTTAAAGCTTATCTTTTTAGGTTAATGGTCTGGCTAAAATTTACCGTGACTTTAAACAAAACCCCTTTAAAGATTAAGGAAATAGCACAAAAATACGCATAAATTAGATATATCTAAGTTGCTTTAAATAATGTAGATGTAAAAAAGTGAGTTTAGTTAATTACTCAACTCACCTATAGATTGTTTTTAATAGAATACGAATTTATGTTTTATCTGATCTGTTTTGGGTGTCGTTATCTTTCTCTTCGGTATTGCCATTCTCATCACTGCTTTTTTCATCAATATCTTCGTTTTCATCCCCCCCTTCTTTTTCAGTACGAGGCGGTAAATTAGCCGTTAATAAGTAGGGCGACTGTTGCCAATGAACAGGGGTTAATTGAAGCAAGTTATGAGAAAGCAAAAAGCCAATGGCAAGTGCAACCAATAACATCACGCGTAATAAATTTGTTGTGTTATCAACTTGGCTTGATTCAGTGACAAGCTGATGGGTATCTAATGTGAGTCTTAGAAACCCTTTGGGTTTGTCTTTACCGGGGACTGGCACAACAAGTTGATGATTAAACGAACCCCCACTTTTTTGCCCTTCTAGTGCTAATCGTTCTTTAACAGTGACATTTTCACCACTATGCGCTATTTGTGTACCATCTTCTAAATAAAGGCTGGCATCAAGTACCCGACTATTGTGAGTCAGATGATTTAAATTAGTCATAATGAGGGGATTTACGTTATCTTTGCTACTGTCATCCAGATAAGTGGATAAAGAGAACGCAACTTGTTCTGCCAGTGTTTTTGCAAGCTCTTCAAACTGGGTAATACGGGCATGCTGATTGGCACGGCTAAAATAAGACGCGCCTTGCATAAGAAATGCCAATAGTGCGATACAAATCAGTATAATCGCCGTTTTTTGGAGTTTGAATTTTAGTTTGTCTTTAAGCATGTTCATCCTTTTGCGTAAGCAAGTATATGCATGTTGCCAGATGAGCCAGAGATAGAATAGGCTGAATAACGATTATTTTGTTCAGACAGGGGAAAACAGGAGAATAAGTATGTCAAATAGTCTGACCTATTGCTATTTACCGGATGAAATCCGTAAATGGCCAGGTCTGCCATTATCACTCAGTGGTGAAGAGGTGATGCCACTGGATTATCGTGCTGGCGATAGTGGATGGTTACTTTACGGTCGTGAACTTGATAAAAAAAGGATCAGTGAGTTCCAACATAAATTAGGTGTGGCGATCGTTGTGGTTTCTTCATGGCGTATTGATGATTACCAAGTGGTACGTATTGCCGGTAGCCTAACACGTCGAATTCGTCGCTTATCTGATGAATGTGGTTTAGATGTCGTTCCATTAGGTGAGATCCCTCGCTTGCGTTCTCCTGGGCTTTTAGTGATGGATATGGATTCTACGGCGATTCAAATTGAGTGTATTGATGAAATTGCTAAACTTGCGGGTGTCGGCGATAAAGTGGCGGCAATTACAGAACGTGCGATGCAAGGTGAAATGGATTTTAGTGAAAGCTTAAAACTTCGTGTTGCTGAACTTAAAGGCGCTGATGCTTCTATTTTGCAAAAAGTGATGGATGAATTACCGCTCATGCCTGGACTAACAAGTTTAGTGCGAAAACTTCAGGCGATGGATTGGCATATCGCGATTGCATCAGGTGGTTTTACTTATTTTGCAGATAATTTAAAACAAAAATTACGCTTAGTGTCAGCCGTTGCTAATCATCTTGAAATTAAAGATGGCAAACTGACAGGTAAAGTAAAGGGCACTATTGTTGATGCGAAATACAAAGCACAAGTGTTAGTGCGTTTAGCTAAAGATTTAGATATCCCCATAGAGCAAACTATTGCTATTGGTGATGGCGCGAATGATCTTAAAATGTTGAGAAAAGCAGGGCTGGGCATTGCTTATCATGCAAAGCCGAAAGTGTATGCTCAAGCGAAAGTCGCTATTCGTCATGCCGATTTAATGGGGGTGATGTGCGTTTTAAGTGGTGGTTTAAAACACGAAGAGCGCTAAGCGTATTTTTCTAAAATAGTTATAGTTGGGAGAGAAGTGTGGCAAAAGCAGCAAAAAGAGCCTTTGTATGTAATGAATGTGGTGCAGATTATCCTCGTTGGCAAGGGCAATGCTCTGCTTGCCATGCGTGGAATACAATTACAGAAATCCGACTTGCCGCAGCTCCTTCTTCCCGTACTGAGCGTTTTAGTGGATTTGCGGGGGATGCGAAAGGGGTTAGCCGAGTTCAAAAGCTTTCTGAAATCAGCCTTGAAGCATTACCCCGTTTTTCGACAGGGTTTAAAGAATTTGACCGCGTATTAGGGGGCGGAGTGGTACCCGGAAGTGCCATTTTAATCGGGGGAAGTCCGGGGGCGGGTAAGAGTACCTTATTGCTACAAACCATGTGCCGTTTAGCCACGGAAATGAAAACATTGTATGTCACAGGTGAAGAGTCGCTCCAGCAAGTTGCAATGCGTGCTCATCGGTTAGGTTTACCAACTGCTGAGCTCAATATGTTATCAGAAACCAGTATTGAGCAAATTTGTTTAATTGCTTCACAAGAACAGCCTAAATTGATGGTGATTGACTCTATTCAAGTGATGCATATGGCAGATATTCAATCTTCACCGGGAAGTGTTGCCCAAGTTCGTGAAACGGCGGCTTATCTTACACGTTTTGCTAAAACCAATGATGTTGCCATTATTATGGTGGGCCATGTTACCAAAGATGGCACACTTGCTGGGCCAAAAGTATTAGAACATTGCATTGACTGCTCTATTATGCTTGATGGTGAAACAGACTCTCGTTTTCGTACTTTACGCAGTCATAAAAACCGTTTTGGTGCTGTGAATGAATTAGGTGTTTTTGCAATGACAGAGCAAGGATTACGAGAAGTCAGTAATCCTTCTGCTATCTTTTTAAGCCGTGGTGATGAAGTGACATCAGGCAGTTCTGTCATGGTCGTGTGGGAAGGCACAAGACCTTTATTGGTTGAGATCCAAGCTTTAGTTGACCACTCTATGCTATCAAATCCGCGCCGTGTAGCCGTGGGATTAGAGCAAAATCGACTGGCTATTCTTCTGGCAGTTTTACATCGCCATGGTGGATTACAGATGTCTGATCAAGATGTCTTTGTTAACGTTGTGGGTGGGGTGAAAGTGACAGAAACGAGTGCAGATTTAGCCTTGTTATTATCATTAGTATCCAGTTTTCGTAATCGGCCCTTGCCACGTGATCTAGTGATATTTGGTGAAGTCGGCCTTGCGGGTGAAATTCGACCAGTACCGAGTGGACAAGAGCGTATTGCCGAAGCAGCTAAACATGGTTTTAAACGAGCCATTGTCCCTAGCGCGAACATGCCAAAGAAAAATCCACCCGATATGAAAGTGTATGGGGTGAAAAAGCTGTCGGATGCATTATCTGTCCTTGACGATTTAGAAGACTTCTAAAGGAGAAAAACATGGGACCTTTTGATTATATCAAACAGGCTATCAGAAAAAATGGATATACATTACAACACGTTGCTGATGAAAGTGATATGACAAAAGGCTATCTTAGCCAATTGATTAATAATAAAATCAAAAGTCCCAGTGCACAAAAAATGTCGGCATTACACCAATTTTTAGGATTAGAATATCCCGTGAAAAAGAAAACAATTGGTGTGATTTTTGGTAAATTCTATCCTCTTCATACGGGGCATATTTATTTAATTCAACGAGCTTGTAGTCAAGTTGATGAATTACATGTCATTTTATGTCATGACGAGCCTCGTGATAAAAACCTATTTATCAACAGTGCTATGTCACAACAGCCTACGGTCAGTGACAGATTGCGTTGGTTATTACAAACCTTTAAATATCAAAAAAATATTCGTATTCATGAGTTTGATGAACACGGTATAGAGCCACAACCTCATGGTTGGGAAATGTGGAGTGAAGGGATAAAAGCGTTTTTACGTGAAAAACAAATTACGCCTGATTTTATTTATACCAGTGAACGTGACGACGCAGATCAATACAATGCTTTCTTAGGTATTGAAACGGTATTGATTGATCCTGAACGCTCATTTATGAATATCAGTGGTAGTCAAATTCGCCAAGCCCCTTTTAAATATTGGGAATATATTCCAACAGAAGTAAAACCTTTCTTTGTTCGTACCGTGGCTATTTTAGGGGGCGAATCTAGCGGTAAATCAACATTAGTCAACAAGCTTGCTAATATTTTCAATACGACGAGTGCATGGGAATATGGCCGCGATTATGTTTTCTCTCATTTAGGCGGAGACGAAATGGCATTGCAATATTCGGACTACGATAAAATTGCATTAGGGCAGGCTCAATATATTGATTTTGCTGTTAAATATGCTAATAAAGTGGCTTTCATTGATACGGATTTTGTGACTACACAAGCGTTTTGTTTACGTTATGAAGGTAAAGAGCACCCCTTTGTTCAAGCATTAATTGACGAATATCGTTTTGATTTGGTTATTGTTTTAGAAAATAATACGCCATGGGTAGCGGATGGTTTACGTAGTTTAGGCAGTGATAAAGAACGTCGTCGCTTTCAAACCTTACTCATGGAAATGCTCGATAAAAACAATATTGAGTATATCAAAGTTAACTCTCCTGATTATGACGAACGCTTCTTAAGTTGCGTTGAATTAGTCAGAGAATTATTGATGATGCAATCAAAACATATTGAGTAAAAATATAATTAAAAAACGCCTTAAGGGGCGTTTTTACATTTTAGAATAAAAATAATCACTGATCTAAAAACTCAACGATCTTCTCTCAGAGTAAATCCCTTTTATTTATCATTCTTTATCATTGATGCCCTATCAGAACAAAAGCACTGACCAAAAGATAAAAATACATAAAAAAATCTGTCAAATAAGCTATCTACGTAATAATGCTATTTTTTTCAATAAGGTGAAAAAGGTTACTGAAAATTAATGTGAGGATCTCTATTATAGATAACAGGTATAGATTTATCAGTGTGTATTTCTTTTGCCATTAGGTGTGAGGAGTCACACTCTCTATCTTCATTCGCTCAGATGAAGAAGCAGACTATTTTTCGTAAAAGGACAAGATAATGGCGCAACCTTCCCGTGTTTCACTTCATATCAAGAAAACGGTCATTTCGTTAGCGATTGCTGCTTTAGGTTTTACCGTTTCATCCAATGCATTGGCTTATCAAAAAGTTCATCAACCTGATAATAGCTATCAGCAATATGTTTCTCAGCGTCAAACGGTTGATAGCTTGATCCAAGATGCATTAGACGCCTTTAAGTCACCAGCTCGTGTTTCTGATGCTGGATTTACGGGAAAATTACCGTCAAATATGGAGACGGTAGCGCAAAAATTACAACAAGCTTATAAGCTAGAGCCTTATCGCCTAGATTTACTGTTTAGTGCTGCCAGTGCTTATGTTTACAACAATGAAATTGAACGTGCTGTCACTATTTATAAGCAAATTCTAGAAGCCGCACCTGATGATATTGATGCGTTAATCTATGTCGCTTCATGGACACGGTTTGAAGGAAAAGACAAAGAAAGCGAAGCGTATTTCAATAAATTAAAATCATTAAATCCCGCTAAAGCTGAAGAGATCAGCCGCTTCTTTGCGCAGATTGATCGCGTAAGTAAAATGCCATTAAGCGATAAATTGACCCCTGCTGATTTAGCAAAATTAAATAAAACCAAAGATAACAACGCGATTGTGACATTAGGGTATGCGTTAAATCCTGATGGCACGATGAATAAGATTTTAATTGAACGCCTAAATAAAACCTTAGAAGTGGCTAAGCAATTACCTGACGCTATGATTGTTGTCACGGGAGGTGTGCCTAAAGCACATCAAACAGAAGGAAAATTAATGGCAGATTGGCTGGTAAAAAATGGTATTCCAGCAGAGCGTATTTTCCAAGATAATTACGCGCGTACAACAGTTGAAAATGCGTTATTTAGCCGTTATGCCTTAACTAAGCACCGGATTAAAACAGCCGTTATTATTAGCTCGGGTAGCCATGTTCGTCGTGCCGATGCGATTTTTACTATTGCAAGTTGGCAAAGTGGTCCAAGTGACATTACCTACTTAACAGTTGTTGCACCTGATAAGCCATTAGCTGAATTACAAAAAGCGAGCAAATCAGATATACAAGGTATCTATCGTGATGGCTTAAAAGCACTAGGATTATGGAGCTTCCGTAGCTATCCATTAGAAGAACGTTAATAGGTGCGTTTTAACGTTAATTAACTTAGAAAGAAAATCTCCTCAATAACCAAAATAATTGAGGAGGTTTTTATTATTTTTTACTGAGGTACTCAATTTATTTTAAATTTGTACACGGTTAATTTTTATTGAATTGATAACTATTATCATTACTATTATCTCTCACAATAGTTAATAATGAGAAATAAAGTGAGAATTCCTCTGATGATATGCGCATTGATGGCCTCTTTTCCCAGCTTTGCAAGTTGCTTAGCAGTAACTGAAAATAAAGAAATGACAGGTCAGTTTGATAACAACAATACGTTGTGTTTTACCACTCATTTAGAAAGCCAGCGTTATGTTGAATTAAACGTAAAAGGGATACAAAATCTACGGTTAGAGAAACAAGACGGCACTCATATTCGTCGTTTATTAAAAGATATTCCTGCTGATGGACAACAGAAAGTACGCTTTTTATTACCTGAAACTGCGAATTATCAATTGGTTGCACAAGGTGAAGCTAAAAAACAGTGGCAATTCACGCTAACAACACAGCCTTATCAACCGTTAGATAAAGATGCTGGTATTGCGCCAACAAGCCCCCGTTTACAAACACTCGCCAAACAACTTGATCAACAAAATATTCAGGCATTTTGGCAACAAATACATCAGGAAGGTGCTCCTCTGATTGAGCCTTATGATAATGATAAAAAGCGAGTGACTTTTTTATGGCGAGGTGCAAAAAAGAATGTCTATTTGTTGGGGTCACCTGATGGTAATCATGATCCATTAACGCATTTAGCCAATAGTGATATTTGGTATCGTAGTTATATCGTGCCTAACGATACATTAATGCAATATAAGTTAGCGCCTGATGTCCCTGTTATTGAAAATTCAGCGCCATTTGAGCAACGTCGTGCAATTTTAACCACAGCACAGGCCGATCCGTTTAATTCCCAAAACTCTCCAAGTCAATCTGAGGATATCTATAATCACTTTTCGTTATTGTCGTTAGACAGTAAACGTGAATGCCAATTGCCCGATATTCTTAATAGAACAATGAAAGGCAAGACGGAGATTGTTCGTTTTCACAGTGAGATCTTAAATAATGATCGTGAAATAGCCCTTTATCTGCCAGCTCAAAAAATGGAAGTACCGCGGATCTTAGTCTTATTTGATGGTCAAACTTATCGTCGGCAATATGGAATTGATCGTTTTTTTGATAAACAGATCGAAGAAGGTAAATTGGCACCTATGATGATCTTATTTGTTGATAGCATTGATAGTGATCGCCGTAGTGTTGAATTACCACCAAATCCTGATTTTTACCGCTTCTTGGCAGATGAGTTATTTATTTGGCTAGAAAAAGAGAAAGGTATTCACGTATCTGGAGAAGAAACGATAGTATCAGGCTCAAGTTATGGCGGATTAGCCTCTTCATGGGTCGCATTTAATCGCCCTGATCGTTTTGGTAAAGTGCTGAGTATGTCTGGTTCTTATTGGTGGGCACCTGAAAATGAAGAGCCTGAATGGCTTATTCGACAATTTGAGCAAGCAGACAAAAAGCCATTACAGTTTTTCTTAGAGGCTGGGTTATTTGAAAGCCGTGGTGATAAAGGCGGAATTTTAAATAATAATCGCCACTTGAAACAAGTTTTAGAGCAAAAAGGCTATCCGGTTAAATCGCTCGAAATGGCCAGTGGGCATGATTATATTTCTTGGTGTGAAACCCTGTATTTGGGGGCCAAAGTATTAACCCAAGAGAATGACTAGTTTAAGATCCCACCTTAACGATATGCTTTAATAAAACAGAAGCTTATACCTGCATTAGCGTTATAAGCTTTCTGTTTGTCATTAACTTGTCATAAAGCTGTCATCGAAATCGCTTTTACTCTTCATTTCTCTGTCATTTAACTGCCGTAAGCTTTTCCTGACTTAAAACATTAATCCTGTTTTTTTACTTTAGAGTGCAAGGAAAAAGCTATGTCTCATCGTTACCAACGTTCTATTTTATCCGTTATTGTAACAACACTATTGGCTGGCGCGAGTTTCTCTTCTTTTGCAGCTCCCGTTGCTGCTGATGCCATTTTGGCACAAGATCGCGCAGCAAAAGGTAATATCACGGAATTTGGCGGTGCTCGCCGTATGACTCAAGATCAAACTGAGGCATTAAAAGCAGCCTTACATAATAACCAAGCGAAAAATGTGATCCTCTTTATTGGTGATGGTATGGGGGATTCTGAAATCACTGTTGCACGTAACTACGCAGAAGGTGCAGGTGGTTTCTTTAAAGGTATCGATGCCTTACCGATAACGGGTCAATACACACACTATGCCTTAGATAGAAAAACCCAAAAACCTAACTATGTAACAGACTCTGCCGCTTCTGCAACAGCATGGGCTTCAGGTGTGAAAACCTATAATGGTGCATTAGGAATTGATGTGTTTGGTAAGGATCACCAAACTATTTTGGAATTAGCAAAAGCCAATGGAAAGGCAACAGGGAACGTGACGACATCTGAAATTCAAGATGCGACACCAGCGGCGCTGTTTTCGCATGTGACAGGACGTAAATGCTATGGCCCCGTTGAGACTTTAGAAAAATGCTCAACAAACGCATTAGAAAATGGCGGTAAAGGTTCCATCTCTGAGCAACTTTTAGTCACTCGTGCAGATATCACATTAGGGGGCGGTGCGAAAAGTTTTGCTCAAACTGCAGCTGCAGGCGAATACAAAGGTAAAACGTTAGAACAGCAAGCGATTGAACGTGGTTATCAAATCGTGAAAGATGCTAAATCACTAGAAGCGATTACGCTTGCGAACCAAGATAAACCGGTATTAGGTTTGTTCCATGAGGGAAATATGGCTGTGGCTTGGGAAGGTCCTAAAGCGACTTATCATGGTAATTTGAACAATCCCCCTTTAGAGTGCAAACCTAACGCTAAACTCGATCCAAATGCGCCAACACTGGCACAAATGACTAAAAAAGCCATCGATGTATTGAAAACCAATGAAAATGGCTTCTTCTTACAAGTCGAAAGTGCCTCTATTGATAAGCAAGATCATAATGCTAACCCTTGTGGACAAATTGGTGAAACCGTTGCGCTAGACGAAGCCGTACAAATTGGTTTAGATTTTGCTAAGCAAAACGGCGACACCCTGATTATCGTGACTGCTGATCATGCCCATTCAAGCCAAATTATTGAAGCGGATGTGAAATCAAGCGGATTAACACAGGCGCTTATTACGAAAGATGGCGCAGTTATGGTGGTGAATTACGGTAACTCTGAAGAAGAGTCCCAAGAACACACAGGGGCTCAGTTACGTGTGGCTGCTTATGGCCCGCATGCGGCTAATGTGGTTGGGTTAACTGACCAAACAGACTTGTTCTTCACAATGCGTGATGCGATGGGTCTGAAGTAAGTTTCAATTGAATTTATAGTCTGTCTGAATCTGTAGTCGAATTGCCTTACTAAATTGTTGTATTTTTGCGCGACTTAGAGAGATACCCTCTGGTCGCGTTTTTTTATTGTATTTCTAATAACTAAAAATAAATCAATGAGTTATTTATAGGCTAATTTTGAAAGTGATACTTTTTCTGTTATAATCAACAGAATTCATATGTTAATTTCTGTAATATTCTCAACTTCTCCATTGATTATTGTACTTAAGTTGCAATATCTTTTTGTCTAATAACGCTCTACGTTATTAAGGCATTACCCGTAAAAAATCTTTTCTCAGACAGATTATCTGCTCGTGGTCTTTCTCTTTTTTATGAGATTGAAGGAGAACAGAGTCAAACAAACAACGATAAAAATAAGGTTATTCTTTCTATGCTGACACTGCTTCATTTACTCTCATCAGTCGCGCTTCTTGTCTGGGGAACACATATTGTTCGTACAGGCATCATGCGTGTCTTTGGATCTGATTTACGCCGAATTTTAGGTAAAAGTATTAATAAGAAATCCAACGCCTTCCTTGCGGGGGTGGGAGTAACGGCATTAGTCCAAAGCAGTAATGCGACGGCACTTTTGGTTATCTCTTTTGTGACGCAAGGGCTGATTTCGATTACACCGGCACTGGTGATTATGTTGGGTGCAGATGTGGGTACTGCGTTAATGGCGCGAGTGCTGACATTTGATCTCTCTTGGTTATCTCCACTGCTTATTCTTGTCGGGGTGATCACTTTTCTAAGCCGTAAAAAAGAGCGAGTTGGACAACTTGGGCGAGTAGGTATTGGACTTGGTTTAATTATTCTCGCGTTGCAACTGATTGTGACATCAGCAGAGCCCATAATGCATGCCAGTGCAGTTCAAGCAATTTTTACCTCTCTTAGTGGCGATACTATTTTGGCGTTACTGGTGGGGGCCTTGTTTGCAATGGTGAGTTACTCAAGCCTTGCCGCCGTGTTATTGACTGCGACACTAAGTGCAACAGGGCTTATGCCTCTGTATATCAGTTTATGTATCGTGATTGGTTCAAATATTGGAAGTGGATTACTCGCATTAATGAGTAGCCGAGGGCAAAGCGTGGCTTCTCGGCAAGTCGTTTTGGGAAGCTTATTCTTTAAATTGATTGGTGCATTGCTGGTTTTACCTTGGATAACGTTTATTGCAAATAAAATTCAGCAATATGGCTTTTCGCCGGCTGAAGTCGTTATCTATTTTCATGTTATTTATAACCTTGTTCGCTGTATTTTAATGATCCCTTTTGTCGGCATAATGGCGAAGTTCTGTCAGAGGCTTATCCCTGAATTACCGTCTACAGGATCTGAAATGGCGCCTCGCTATTTAGATCAATCTGCAATTGATACGCCTTCTTTAGCTATCGCTAATGCTGTTAGGGAATCACTGCGATTAGGTGATGTTGTTGAACAAATGCTGCAACGTTTTATTTCCTTAATGGAAGGCGATCGTCAGCAGAAAAGAGAAATTAGCCAGTTAGAAGAAGAGGTAGAATTACTCCACAGCAGCATTAAATTGTACATGGCACAAATTCAACAGCATGATCTAGGAACTGAAGATTCTCGACGTTGGGCGGAAATTATTGATACCGCCATGAATTTACAACAATCCTCCGCTATTATCGCGCGTATGTCAGCAGAAGTGGTGAGCAAGGGTTTAAATCACCACTTATTTTTATCGGAGGAAGGGCGTCGTGAATTACAGACATTGCTTGAGCGTTTACAAAGTAATCTGAATCTGGCGATGTCGGTATTTGTTTCCGGCAACATGGAACATGCTCGTAAATTACGTCGTGCAAAACATCGTTTCCGTTTACTCAACCAACGTTACTCGTTTGCACATGTAGAGCGTCTTCATTTGCATAATACGCAAAGTATTGAAACCAGTTCTCTGCATACCAGTTTGCTTGGTGATATGAAACGGTTGAATTCCTTATTCTGTGCGGTGGCTTACCACGCACTAGAACGAAGTGAATCATCATCAGAACAGGTGAATCAGCAACAATAAAAAAGACTCGTTAATTAACAGAAAAATAAATTTATTTTCTGATTTAATAGACAGGAGTAACGGCTAATTGATTAGCAAATTCTATTCTATTATCAAATGCTGTATTGTAAGAACGGTGAAGCATTTTTTTATTTTTATACTCGGTTATTTTCTTTAACCCTTTAAAAATTAAGGGTATAGAGAGTTTTTTTTCTTTATATAAGTTGATTTAGCACTAGTGTTATATATAATAATGAAAATCATTATCATTAATGGTGAGTTATTATGGCTAAATCAACACGCTTATCTCCAGCCGCTTCTTGGACATCTCGTATCAGTTTATGGGAAATGTTAGCTGTCTCTTCTTTACTCACAGTCATCATGCACTCTATTGCTGGAACATCTGCATTTACGTTAGTTTTAGTTGTTTCAATGCTGCTATCAACATTGATGTTATTCCATAAGAAATTGCAGATGTGGGTGATGATCCCTGCTGGCGTTGTGTTGACCTATAGCTTAATGACGCTTTTTATCACCTATCATGGGTAGTCTCAAAAATTAAGCCCTACTTTAAGCAGGGCTTGTGATTAGTCTTTCTTGGTTGCTTGGTAAACTTTGAATTTACTTGTTGATGCAAGCACTTCATGAGAGCCAAATACATGATCCAGTATATCTGGATAAGGGATAAACGAATTGGCAACAATGCGTAATTTTCCACCTCTTTTCAAGTAATTTGGTGCAAGGCGAATAATATCTTCAGCGGCTTCATAACTTGTGCCTAAACCATCATGGAAAGGAGGGTTTGAAATTATCCAATCATACGTTTCTTCAACGGCTGAATAGACATTACTTGCAATCACTCGACCTTCTAATTCATTCACGTTTAAGGTAGCGATACTAGAAGAAATTGCCGCCGCATTCACATCACATAATGTCAGTTTCAACATCGGGTTTTTCTTACCTAATACTGTTGCAAGCACACCACAACCACATGCCATATCCAGTAAATCCCCAACCATTGCATCATCAAAAGTTGAAAGTAATAAACGGCTACCGTCATCTAATGCATTTTGGCTAAAGACTCCCGGTAATGCCATTACGGTAAGATCGTCATGGCGATAAGTTTGCCACCAGTTATTACGATCAAACAGTGTTTGATATGTTTGAGTACCAAAAAATAAGCTACAACGGCGTGCAGAATCTATTTTTTTAAGTTTAGCGATGCCGTTCATTAATTCAGTGGCACTTTTTACACCGCTACGGTTTTCACCGACGATGAAAATTTCAGTACCCACTTGTAAGTTAGAGCAGAGACTACGTAGTTGGAAAGTGGCTTCACTTTTATTTTTAGGCCAAAAATAGATCAAAGTATTGCAATATTTCACAAAGGATTGATCCGCAACTAAACCGAAGAGTGCGTTATCACCCATTGATTTTAGTAATGGTAGCCACTGGTGATATTGGTTGGTATATGCTCTGACACTTTTCGCCTGAATTTGCGCCGCGAAAGTATCTTGAAGATCACCTGCAATAAGGACATGCCTGTCTGCGAAATGATCTAGATGACGAAGAATAACTTCGCTAGCAGGGGACAGTGAGGACATTATGATTATTACTCCTTAAAAAACATGAGACGCATGATATCAGATATAAAGAAACCGACGCTATTTATTGGCGTAGTTTATGCCCTCTGATACTATGTACCGTTGTTCTACACTTGATAGGTAAGCATAATGAGCCGTAAAGACAGAATGTTATCCCAACTTGGAATTCGTCAGTGGGTACTTCGTAAGCCTGCTGTGTTAAAAGGCGAGCATTCTGTTCAATTTCCGGATACAACACGTTTACTTATCATTACTAATGATACCGTTGATCTAAATAACGGGCTTTTCTCTGATATTTTTAGTGCCATGGGGATAGATAAAA
>NZ_JABUYL010000007.1 GCF_014897315.1 Proteus sp. FME41
AACACAACCTTGCCAAGGTTGGGGTCGCGAGTTCGAGTCTCGTTTCCCGCTCCAAATCTTTTACTAATTATTGTCAAAACTTACCAAACGCGGGAATAGCTCAGTTGGTAGAGCACAACCTTGCCAAGGTTGGGGTCGCGAGTTCGAGTCTCGTTTCCCGCTCCAAATCTTTTACTAATTATTGTCAAAACTTACCAAATGCGGGAATAGCTCAGTTGGTAGAGCACAACCTTGCCAAGGTTGGGGTCGCGAGTTCGAGTCTCGTTTCCCGCTCCAAGTTTTTCTCTTCAGCTTCACCAAATCTCATTTTTAATTCCCATAAAGAAAATTTTAAGTTTTTCTCTCGCTTTTTTAAATATCGACTACACTGTTTTAGGGTGCTAATTAAGGAGTTTTACTTAATACACATAAAGAGAGTATGAATGATTATTGTGCAAAAAAAGAAATGTTGTTATTGCCTGTAAGATCAAGCTATTTTTTTGTGATCTATCTTTGATCTTTGCTTGCTTTTCTATTTTGACAGCACTAGAATGTGCGCCTTTCCTCATTTAAGAGGGAAATAAGAGGCAAGATCATTTTTTAGGTTTTAGGCCTTTATTCTGTTAAACATGCATTGAATAGTATTTTAGAAAAAGAAAAGGATTTTTCAGGCTTTTCTTTAAAAAAATGTGATAGATATTCTACTATTCTTAAAATCTTCCCACATCGATTTATCCACAGTAAGATGCTAATAACCACCGCATCTAAGCACTGTTTGTTTTTTTACTGCACAGAGTTATCCACAAGCACGTATCATAATGTGATAAGGGTATTATTCTCTTTTATAAATTAATTGGATTTTATATCTAATTGATAATTCAGTTTATTTTAATTTTTTTAAATTTGAGTCTTAGTTCGCTTGAATTTTTTTTTCATGTTGATAGGCAAGGGATTTTTATTTTATTCACAGATAAAATTAAGGGTTACTCGTTATGCGCTTATTCTGTTAAAAATTAAGCATCACGGGGTAAGCCTTTAGTTATTGCTCTTACTAAGCGTTTTTGTTGTGAAGTCTGTATTTTCACCTCTTTTTCATTTCTCTTTGTTGTCTGCTGGGCTATCGCCCAATTCAAATGTTCATCTAAAACGTCACTCAATCCAACGCGTTCTTGCAAGGCAAGTATAATTTTATCCTGATAAGGTGCATTTCCTAACGCCACACTAATATTTCTAAGCCAACGTAAATAGCCAATACGGCGAATAGGTGATCCCTCTGTTATACGAAGAAATTTTTCTTCATTCCATTGAAAAAGATCGAGTAACTCAGGGGTATGAAGTGCTCGGCGGGGAGAGAAATCGTCTTCATCAGTCAGCGATGAAAAGCGATTCCAAGGGCAGATAAGTTGGCAATCGTCACAGCCATAGATGCGATTCCCCATTAATGGACGAAATTCCTCAGGAATAGCACCATCTAGCTCGATAGTAAGGTAAGAGATACAGCGACGTGCATCAATAGTATAAGGATCAACAATCGCACCTGTCGGGCAAGTCGTCATACAAGCCACACATTTACCACATTGCTCTTCAACAGGGCTATCTGTGGGAAGTGGCAAATCAATGAGTAATTCACCAAGAAAGAACCAAGAACCTGCTTGATTATTGATAACAAGTGAGTGTTTACCAACCCAGCCAAGTCCTGCCTTAACGGCTAAGGGGCGTTCCATAATTGGCGCTGAATCAACAAAAGGACGAAAATTAACGATCCCTTGATATTCATATTGTTGACAGTATTGTGAAATTTTCTCGCCAAGTTTTTTAAGACGCTGTCTGAGTACTTTGTGATAATCCCGCCCGAGTGCATAACGGCTGATATAACCCTGTTCGGGGTTATTTAACGTTCGCGCAAAAGCGGCATCGGTGGGGAGATAATTCATTCTTACACTAATAACGCGTAATGTACCAGGTACAAGCTCATGAGGCCTAGCCCGCGTCATGCCATATTTTTCCATCCATGCCATTTGACCATGATATTGCTTATCTAACCACGCTTGTAAGCGGGGCTCTTCAAGTGATAAGTCAGTATCACATATCCCTGTTTGTTGAAAACCTAGCTCAGAGCCCCATAATTTAATGTGCTGAGCGAGAAGATTAAGATCAAGTGATGACATGAATAAACCGAATCAATAGGTAAGAGGTGAGTCCTAAGAGCGCGCAGTGTATCATAGTGGAGCAGTAGGAAAAATCCTCGCAATAAATAGATTTATGGTATGGTTATTTGGTAGTGATTTCGATAACTATTTGCCTTAAGAGAATATAAAAAAGCTTAGTGTTTGATGTTTTCCAACGATCTCTCTTAACTAAGCCGTTATAACTTAACAATAGATTATATAAATATGAAAGAATGGGTTGTTACATTAGAAGATGAAGCGGCGACAGTTGAACTTGGGCGCACTGTTGCAATGGCGACTCATCATAGCGGATTGATCATGTATCTATATGGTGATTTGGGGGCAGGTAAAACAACCTTTAGCCGAGGCTTTTTACAAGCGCTTGGTCATCAAGGGCATGTTAAGAGCCCAACATATACATTGGTTGAGCCTTATATGCTCTCGCCAAACCCTGTTTATCATTTTGATCTCTATCGTTTAGCGTCGGCTGAAGAACTGGAATTTATGGGAATACGCGACTATTTTGAGCAAGATGCGTTATGCCTTATCGAATGGCCATCACAAGGCGAAGGTTTTTTACCCAACGCAGATTTAGAACTGCATTTAAGTTACGAAGATGAAGGTCGAAAAGCGCGTTTTGTTGCCCTTTCACAAAGAGGGAATACTGTTTTATCCCATATTCAGTCTGCATAAAGGAATATTGATTATGTCGAGTCTTATCACTATTGTGAGTCAAAGTCAGCGCTATTTTGTTGCCTTTCTGTTGGTTGTTTTATCTTTTTTCTTTGTGCAAATAGCACAAGCTGCCACTGTGACAGGTGTAAAAGCAGAAAATGGTAGCGCAGTAACAACCCTCACATTCTCGTTTAGTGATGGGAAGCCTAGCTATCGATATTACTCATTAAAAAGCCCAGACCGCTTGGTAATGGATTTTAAACAGAGCACAAAAATAACCGGCTTACCTGCAACGTTTAGTACAAACCAATTAGTGCATAAAATTCGCTCGACTCAATCAAAAGATAGCCAATACCAAAGTATGGTTGTCGAGCTTGCTCAACCGGTTGTGGTGACGGAAAGCTTGATAAAAGTTAGTGGTGATTATAAGTTAGTGCTTACTATCAAATCAATGAATGGTCGCCAAAATAGCAATGCTCAATCAACTGTGAGTGTCGTTGCGTTATCTTCTACAACAACAGTTACTGCATCAAATTCAAATAGGGAAATGGCCCCTTTAATCACTACGCCAAAAGCAGAGATTACCCCTGTTGTCCCTGTTGTAAAACCTCGCACTCCCCCTTCAAAGCCACAAGCAGGCTCTCGCCAAATTATTATTGCGATAGATGCAGGCCACGGTGGACAAGATCCAGGTGCTATTGGTCAGAAAGGAAATCGTGAAAAAGATGTCACGTTAAGTGTAGCAAGGAAACTAGAAGCACGATTACGTAATGATCCCATGTTTAAGCCGGTATTAACACGTAGCGGCGACTATTTTATTTCAGTTGCAGGACGCTCTGAAGTTGCTCGTAAGCAAAGTGCCAATATGTTGGTTTCTATTCATGCAGATTCTGCACCTAACCGCAGTGCAAGAGGCGCTTCAGTGTGGGTGCTTTCTAATCGTCGTGCAAACAGTGAATTAGGTAAGTGGCTTGAACAAAGTGAAAAGCAATCTGAATTGCTAGGGGGGGCGGGAGATGCTTTATCAGACGGTGCTGATCCTTATTTAAGCCAAACAGTACTTGATTTGCAATTTGGTAACTCACAGCGAGTCGGTTATGACGTTGCTGTTGCCGTGTTATCTGAACTTAGAAAAGTAGGCTCATTACATAAAAAGACGCCAGAGCATGCAAGTTTAGGTGTTTTACGCTCGCCTGATATCCCTTCAATTTTAGTTGAAACAGGTTTTATCAGTCATGCATCTGAAGAACAGCTGCTGATTTCGGATGCCTATCAAGAGAAACTGGCCGCATCTATTCATGCGGGGTTAAGACATTATTTTCTGGCTCACCCCTTACAAAATGCGCCTAATTGATTGAGTAAAATGGAATAAAGGTCATGGCGATAAATTTATTACCTCCTCAGCTTGCAAACCAGATTGCCGCAGGGGAAGTTGTTGAAAGACCTGCCTCTGTCGTTAAAGAGTTGCTGGAAAATAGTTTAGATGCTGGGGCGACAACTATTGATATAGATATCGATAAAGGTGGCGCTAAGCTCATTCGTATTCGTGATAATGGATGCGGCATCAATCGTGATGATTTGAAGTTAGCGCTTGCTCGCCATGCAACAAGCAAAATATCAAGTCTTGACGACCTCGAAGCTATTATGAGTATGGGATTTCGCGGTGAAGCCTTGGCCAGTATTAGCTCAGTTTCTCGTTTAACACTGACATCACGCACGCCATCTCAAGATGAAGCATGGCAAGCTTATGCTGAAGGTCGGGACATGGCGGTTACAGTTAAACCTGCGGCTCATCCTGTGGGAAGCACTGTTGAAGTATTAGATTTGTTTTATAACACGCCAGCCAGACGTAAATTTTTGCGTACTGAAAAAACAGAGTTTGCACATATTGATGAAGTGGTACGCCGGATTGCATTATCACGTTTTGATGTTTCCATTAATCTTACGCATAACGGTAAACGTGTCCGTCAATATCGAGCCGTAAAGGATGAAAGCCAGCAAAACCGTCGTTTAAGTGCGATTTGTGGCAATAATTTTGTTAGCCAATGCATGCACTTATCGTGGGAGCATGGCAATTTAGCAATAAAAGGCTGGGTTGAACATCCTTTATCTCCAGTACAAAGTAGCGAAATTCAATATTGTTATGTAAACGGACGAATGATGCGTGACAGGTTAATCAACCATGCTATTCGTCAAGCCTATGAAGGGTATCTGCAAGGAGAGCAGCAACCTTCTTATGTTTTATACCTAAGCGTTGACCCTCATCAAGTTGATGTTAATGTGCATCCAGCTAAACATGAAGTCCGTTTTCATGAATCTCGTTTAGTGCATGACTTTATTTACCAAGGTGTCTTGAGTGTTTTACGACAAGCCATACAAGAGCCATTACCACTGACGGAAGATAATAAAGAAGAAAGCGAAATGGCGTTAAATTTCCCTGAGAATCGACAGGTTGCAGGTGAAAATGTATTTTCTCAGCCTTACCAAGCATCCGTTAATAAAACCAGCCCAAATAGAACCTCATCACATCAACCAAATGAACGTGAATATGGAAATAGCCATTATCAAAAACAATCTCCTCAATTAGGTGAAAATCGCCAATTTGGTGAAAGTTATCAACGGACTCAAGGCGCGCTTTATCAAAAAATGATGCAAGAAAGTGCATCCACATCAAAAGATAAAGAAAAAATACCGTTATTTCCTGACCGTTCCCCATTGAATTTAGATGAAATCGTTCATACAACTAATAGCATCGAAGAAAATGTTATTTCTGTGATGCCGCGTTCCGTCAATGCGCAAGAAGGGCAAACTGATTATACTTTTGGGCGAGTATTGGCAATTTATCAGCAGAAATATGCGTTAATCGAATCTTCACAAGGTCTCGGGCTGTTATCATTGGAAGAAGCTGATTTTCTGTTAAAATGCGCGCAGTTATTGCCTAAAGATGAAACATTGAAGCCTCAACCTTTGTTAGTACCGCTAAAGTTAGCGCTAAGTAAAGATGAAATTAGTGTATTCAATCAGTTTCAAGCACTCATAAGTGATTTTGGTATTATTATCGAAATCTCTCATGGTAAAGCAACAATACATGCGGTGTCGTTGCCTTTGCGTCAGCAAAATTTACCTGCATTACTAACCGCATTATTGGCGTATTTGTCTGTAGAGAAATCATGTACCAAACAACAGCTTGGGCAATGGTTTGCAAAACAGATAAGCTCAGAGCAAGCACCTTGGTCACAAGCTCAGGCAGTGGGATTATTGGCGGATATTGAAAGACTTTGTCCTCAATATGTCAGACAGCCAGCAAAAAACTTATTACAATTAATAGAATTACAACCGGTGGTAGTGGCATTAAATAATGAGCGATGTAAACACACAAATAAAACCTAAAGCCATTTTTCTAATGGGGCCTACAGCGTCAGGTAAAACAGCATTAGCAATAGCACTAAGACAAAAACTGCCTGTAGATATTATTAGTGTTGATTCAGCGCTCATCTATCGTGGTATGGATATTGGAACAGCAAAGCCAGATGCCACAGAGCAATCGCTTGCGCCACATCGATTAATTGATATTTTAGACCCCGCATTACCGTACTCTGCAGCAGATTTTCGACGGGATGCACTCAGTGCAATGGAAGAAATTACAGCCGCTGGGCGAATTCCACTATTAGTGGGCGGGACTATGCTATATTTTAAAGCGTTACTTGAAGGTTTATCGCCTTTACCCAGTGCAAATCCTGATATTCGAGCTGAAATAGAGAAAAAAGCAGCAGAGCAAGGATGGGAGGCATTACATAAAGAGTTAGCATTGGTTGATCCTGTTGCTGCGCAACGGATACACCCTAATGATCCTCAACGACTTTCACGTGCGCTAGAAGTTTACCTGATTTCAGGTAAGACAATGACAGAATTGACTAAAATATCGGGCGAGTCTTTGCCTTATGATGTTTATCAATTTGCGATTGCTCCGAAAGATAGAAATGTTCTTCACCAACGCATTGAAGCTCGTTTTAAACAGATGTTAACGTGCGGTTTTGAAGATGAAGTAAAATCATTATACGAAAGGGGCGATTTGCATGAAGATTTACCGTCTGTACGTTGTGTCGGTTATCGCCAGATGTGGTCATATTTATCTGGTGAAATAGATTATGATGAGATGGTTTATCGAGGGATCTGCGCTACCCGGCAATTAGCGAAGCGACAAATCACCTGGTTAAGAGGTTGGAATAATATTCACTGGCTTGATAGTGAAGATCCAAAACAATCTCTTGACACTGTTTTGCAGGTAGTTAGTGCATAGATGGTAGGTTTGTGTAAAATTGATGGTTGCCAAAGCGCAATTTTTGAGTAGTTCATTTTTCGAACCAATTGGGTTCTAATATAAAACAACAAAATAAGGAAAACATAGAATGGCTAAGGGGCAATCTTTGCAAGATCCTTTCCTAAACGCATTACGTCGTGAAAGGGTTCCCGTTTCTATCTATTTGGTAAACGGCATTAAATTGCAAGGTCAGATCGAATCTTTTGACCAATTTGTTATTTTGCTGAAAAACACAGTAAGCCAGATGGTATACAAACATGCTATCTCTACCGTGGTACCTTCGCGTCCTGTTTCTCATCATAGCAACACTGGCACGAATCAAACGGGTACAGGCTACAGCGGTAGTGCTACTCAGCAGGATGATGTTGCAGAATAATTATCGAATATTATTCTTGATATAAGAAAAACATAGGTAGGGAGACTTTACCTATGTTTTTTCCTGTTTTTATAAAGTCCAAGAGGTTTCGCCTTTGTTTGATCGTTATGAAGGTGGCGAATTAGCCGTTTTAGTGCACGTCTTCTTTTCTCAAGAAAAGGACGTTGATGATTTGCAAGAGTTTGAATCGTTGGTGACATCTGCGGGTGTGAAGCCAGTTCAAATTATTACAGGAAATCGCAAGGCGCCACATCCCAAATATTATGTGGGTGAAGGTAAAGCGGAAGAAATTGCCGAGGCTGTAAAAGCAAGTGGTGCAGATGTTGTTTTATTTAATCATGCACTGACACCTGCACAAGAACGAAATCTGGAAAGACTTTGTGAATGTCGTGTGGTTGACCGCACGGGAGTTATCCTTGATATTTTTGCTCAAAGAGCAAGAACTCATGAAGGAAAGCTACAGGTAGAACTCGCCCAGTTACGTCACTTATCAACCCGTTTAGTCAGAGGGTGGACTCACCTTGAAAGACAAAAAGGGGGGATTGGGTTACGTGGACCTGGTGAAACTCAGCTAGAAACAGACCGCCGCTTACTCCGAGGTAAAATTAGTCAAATACTAATGCGATTGGGTAGGGTCGAACGTCAGCGTGAACAAGGACGACAAGCGCAGAGTAAAGCTGATATTCCAACATTATCCCTAGTAGGTTACACAAACGCAGGAAAATCGAGTTTATTTAATCATATTACCTGTTCGAATGTGTATGCGGCAGATCAGCTCTTTGCAACATTAGATCCTACGTTAAGACGTATTCAAGTTGATGATGTAGGAACGGTTGTATTAGCCGATACGGTTGGATTTATCCGACATTTGCCTCATGATCTTGTTGCTGCTTTTAAAGCCACTTTGCAAGAAACTCGAGAAGCAACCTTACTTCTTCATGTTATTGATGCAGCAGATAGCCGTTTTGAGGATAATATTCATGCCGTTGAGTGTGTATTAGAAGAGATCGATGCTCAAGAAATACCCACACTGCATGTGATGAACAAAATTGATCTTCTTGAAGACTTCACTCCAAGAATTGATCGAAATGAAGATAATTTACCTGTTAGGGTTTGGGTTTCTGCACAAACAGGTGAAGGTATCCCGCTGTTATATCAGGCGTTAACTGAGCGTCTTTCAGGTGAGATCGCACACTATGAATTGCGTTTACCGCCAGAAGATACAGGGCGCTTACGTAGTCGTTTTTATCAATTACAATCAATAGAACGTGAATGGATTGAAAAAGACGGTAAAGTTGGGCTAATCATACGTATGCCTATGGTAGACTGGCATCGCCTTTGCAAGCAGGAACCCAATTTATTGGATTACGTGGTCTGATATTTGGCCATAAAAAAGAACATTAACTGAGAGCTGGCGACGAAATCGGCTCTTAAGCCTGATAAATCTAATCATAATAATGGAGCTAGAACATGGCGTGGAATCAGCCCGGTAACAACGGACAAGACCGCGACCCGTGGGGTAACCGAAACGGCGGCAATAATAACGGCGAAGGTAACGGTAACTCCAACGGTAATCAAGGAGGTCGGAATCGTGGGGCATCAGATCTCGATGATATGTTCCGTAAACTGAGTGAAAAACTTGGTGGTTTCGGCGGTAAAAAAGGTGGAAACTCCTCTTCTGGGCAAAATGGCGGGCCTCGTAGTAATGCGGGAAATCTTCTGGTTTCTCTTGCATTAGGTGCGGTTATCGTAGTTTGGGCAGCAAGCGGTTTTTATACCATAAAAGAAGCAGAACAAGGCGTTGTGACCCGGTTTGGTAAATTCTATCAAATCGTTGAGCCCGGTCTGAACTGGAAACCCACTTTTGTTGATGAAGTTCAGCCTGTTAACGTAAAAACTATCCGTGATTTAACCACGGGTGGCATGATGTTAACGTCAGATGAGAATATGGTTCAAGTTGAGATAAACGTGCAGTATGTTGTCTCTGATCCAGAAACATTTCTGTTTAACCTAACAACACCAATTAATAGCTTAGGTCAGGCGACTGACAGTGCAGTACGTGGTGTTATTGGTCGTTCAGAAATGGAAAAAATTCTGACCTCAAATCGTTCGGAAATTCGTGACCAAACACGTCAAGAATTAGAAGAGACTATTCGTCCTTATAAGATGGGTATCTCTATTGTGGACGTCAACTTCCAAGTTGCTCGCCCACCAGAAGCAGTAAAAGCCGCATTTGATGATGTAATTGCCGCCCGAGAGGAAGAGCAAAAAACGATTCGTCAAGCCGAGGCTTATAAAAACGAAGTTTTACCTTTAGCTAAAGGTAACGCACAGCGGATGATTGAAGAAGCAACAGCGTATAAAACGAGTGTGGTGATGAGAGCAGAAGGTGAGGTGGCGAGTTTCGCCAAAATCTTACCTGAATATCGAGCAGCCCCTGAAATTACTCGCGAGCGTCTTTATATTGAGACAATGGAAAAAGTGCTATCTAAAACACGTAAGATTATTGCTAACGATAAAGGTAACAGCATGTTAGTGCTACCTTTGGAGCAAATGTTACGTCAGCAATCTCAATCAGGAACATCAAATACACTTGAAGCTCCTACTCGTATGCCAGCACCTGCTCCAACTGTAAACCCAGCACCTGCACAAAAACCAGCAACAACGACTTATGGTAATGGTGGATATGGTAGTAATAATGGCGGTTATGGTCAGCCTTACGGCACTAATCAGGGAGGACAATAATCATGCGTAAAGTTATCGCTGTTGTTGCAGTTATTATTTTAGCATTGTTGTACTCTTCTGTTTTCGTGGTACAACAATATGAGCGTGGTATTATTCTACGCTTTGCGAAAGTTGTTCGTGATGGTGAAAATAAGCCAGTTGTTTATGAACCAGGTCTTCATTTTAAAATTCCATTTATTGAGAACGTGAAAAAACTGGATGCGCGTATTCAAACTATGAATATCCAGCAAGACCGTTTCTTATCTGGTGAGAATAAAGACTTATTGGTTGATTCTTATCTGAAATGGCGTATCAGCGACTTCAGTACCTACTATCTAGCAACAGGTGGGGGTAATACAACGCAAGCTGAAACGTTGCTGCGTCGTAAATTTAGTGACCGTTTACGTTCTGAGATTGGTCGTATGAGCGTAAACCAAATTATTACGGATTCTCGTGGTCGTTTAACCATTGATGTTCGTAATGCACTGAACGAAGGTACTCCTTCTCGCGATACAAGCGCTGCTGATGATGCGATTGCGATTGCTGCGAAGAAAGTGGCTGAAGAAACAAAAGGTCAAGCTCCTGCTATCAATATGAACAGTATGGCAGCTTTAGGTATTGAAGTGATTGATGTTCGAATCAAACAAATCAACCTGCCGATGGAAGTTTCTGAAGCGATTTATCAACGTATGCGTGCCGAGCGTGAAGCGGTTGCTCGACGTCACCGTTCACAAGGTCAAGAGCAAGCAGTAAAAATTCGTGCTGCTGCTGATAAGACAGTAACGGAAACATTAGCTGAGTCTGAGCGTGAATCATTGCGCCTTCGTGGTGAAGGTGATGCCCAAGCAATGAAACTTTTTGCAGATGCATTCAACCAAGATCCGGACTTCTACGCTTTCATTCGTAGTTTACGTGCTTATGAGAAGAGCTTTAACCAAGACGGTAATGACGTCATGGTGTTAAGCCCAGATAGCGATTTCTTACGCTATATGAAAGCACCGACGAAAGCACGAGCTATCGAAGAGTAATCAAAACACCTTAAAACGTTTGAATAAATAATAAATCCCCCACCTTAAAAAGTGGGGGATTTTTTTTGATATCAATAAGATAAAATAGAGTACTTAGCTAAAAAATAAATCATTGTACATATTAAGATGAAAATTTATGCTTAATGGTTTCCAAAATAGTGTTAGCTGGGATAGTATAAAGTGAAAATTGCATTTCAAGATAAACCTTCGGCAATTCCGAAGCGTCTTCTTCGCTGTTTTCACTTTTATGTCACTCTGCTTCCTATTTTTGCGTTCAAATCTGTTGATGAAAGTCACTATTAGTTTGTGATGCGGATTTTTTGGGCGAAAATATTAATCATGGCAAGATAATCTATTGCTTAAAAGCGGGGATGACATAATTAGATAAAATCTACTGTAACTCTTGAATTGAGATGGTAGAATCCTTTTTTAAGCAACCGAGTGTATTTTGAAATGAGTAATAACGTTGTCGTATTGGGCACCCAGTGGGGTGACGAAGGCAAAGGCAAGATAGTCGATTTGCTGACAGAACGTGCCAAATATGTTGTTCGCTATCAAGGTGGCCATAACGCAGGTCACACCCTAGTCATCAACGGTGAAAAAACCGTTCTTCATTTAATCCCATCAGGCATTCTCCGTGAAAATGTTGTTAGCATCATAGCAAACGGTGTCGTTTTATCGCCGGAAGCGCTGATGAAGGAAATGACCCAACTTGAAGATCGTGGCATTCCTGTTCGTTCTCGTTTACTTCTGTCTGAAGCTTGCCCATTAATCCTTCCTTATCATATCGCATTAGATAATGCGCGTGAGAAAGCACGTGGCGAGAAAGCTATCGGTACAACAGGTCGCGGTATTGGTCCTGCTTACGAAGATAAAGTTGCTCGTCGTGGTTTGCGTGTTGGTGATCTGTTTGATAAAAAAGCCTTTGCACAAAAACTGAAAGAAATCATCGAATATCATAACTTCCAACTGGTGAACTACTACCAAGTAGAACCCGTGGATTACCAAAAAACCTTAGATGAGGTTATGGCGATTGCCGATATCCTGACAGGTATGGTTGTTGATGTTTCTGACTTACTGTACAAAGCAACACAAAACGGTGAGTTAGTGATGTTTGAAGGCGCACAAGGCACTTTATTAGACATCGACCATGGTACTTATCCGTATGTAACCTCTTCAAACACAACAGCTGGTGGTGTAGCGACAGGTTCTGGTTTAGGCCCTCGTTATGTGGGTTACGTATTGGGGATCATCAAAGCTTACTCAACGCGCGTAGGTGCAGGTCCATTCCCAACGGAATTGTTTGATGAAGTGGGTGACTTCTTACGTGAAAAAGGCCAAGAATTTGGTGCAACAACAGGTCGTAGCCGTCGTACAGGTTGGTTAGATATCATCGCTATTCGTCGTGCGGTGCAAATCAACTCACTGTCTGGTTTCTGTATGACTAAACTGGATGTGCTAGATGGTCTGAAAGAAGTCAAACTGTGTGTAGGCTATCGCTTACCAAATGGTGAAGTGATTGATACAACACCTTTAGCTGCTGATGATTGGGAAGGTATCGAACCTATCTATGAATCAATGCCAGGTTGGAGCGAGGTCACTTTTGGTATGAAAGATCACGCACAATTACCACAAGCAGCACTGAACTACATCAAGCGTGTAGAAGAATTAACAGGTGTTCCTGTTGATATCGTTTCTACAGGCCCAGATCGCTCAGAAACTATCATTCTCCGTCATCCATTTGATGCATAATTTGTATTAAATCGGTTTGATGTGAAAATCGTCCCTGAAAATGACAGGGGCGATTTTTTCGTATCTGTTTGTTGGTGAATTAAAGATAAAAATACGCGTTACATATAAGATAAGACAGCTTTACACTCGGTTTTGCTTCTGTTTTATCAGTAACGAGTACAAAACAATAAGACAATGTTATTGTTGTAATGCCAGAAATAGGAAAGCGATCTGTTGAAAATCGACAGTATCGCTTTTTCTTTGCCTGTGATGTCGCTATTATTTTGTTAATAGTCAAGTGAGAGATGGAAATAACTCACTTTTGAGCATATCTTTGCTAAATGTCCAAAAATTAAACATAATATTGCTTAATAAAATGATATTCTCATTACTAATTACTTATCCCTTAACGAATTTAAGAGGGAAACCACTTTTCAGAGGTCATTGTGCAATTAACCAGTTTTACAGATTATGGATTGCGAGCATTGATATATATGGCTTCACTGCCAGAAGGCAAAATGACGAGTATCTCGGAAGTGACGCAAGTGTATGGTGTATCGCGTAACCATATGGTGAAAATTATTAATCAACTGAGTCATTTAGGTTTTGTTGAGGCTATTCGCGGTAAAAATGGAGGGATCCGTTTAGGCAAGCCTGCAGCAAATATCATAGTGGGTGAGGTTGTTCGTGCTTTAGAGCCGCTTTCATTAGTAAACTGTAGTGCTGAGTTTTGCCATATTACCCCAGCTTGTCGATTAAAATTGGTGTTAAATCAGGCGATTGAACAGTTTTTGAAAGAGTTAGACCGTCACACACTTGCAGAGCTCGTTGAAAATAATAGTTCCTTATATAAATTGTTATTAGAAGATGTTTGAGTCTACTATTTCATCAAATCTGATAGCTTGGAGGTCATAATGTCAAAAGATCCTTTTCAGGGTAGAGAAGCAGAAAAATACGCCTCTCCAATTGCTAGTCGCGAATATATTTTAGAAGAAATGAAAAAGCGCACGGCACCAATGAGTCGTGAAGACTTAGCACAGGCGTTAAAAATTTCTGGAGAAGAAGATTTGGAAGCATTACGTCGTCGTTTAAGAGCGATGGAACGTGATGGTCAATTAGTTTTTACCCGTCGTCAATGTTATGCATTACCTGAACGCCTTGATTTATGGAAAGGCAAAGTCATTGGTCACCGCGATGGTTATGGTTTTTTACGTGCTGAAGGCCAAAAAGATGACCTGTATCTTTCACAAGATGAAATGAAAAAAACCATGCACGGTGATGTTATCCTTGCTCAACCTTTAGGGATGGATAGAAAAGGTCGTCGTGAAGGTCGTGTAGTGCGTGTTATTGAACCCAGAAACAACCAGATTGTTGGGCGCTATTTTATCGAATCTGGTATGGGATTTGTTGTACCAGATGACAGTCGTTTAAGCTTTGATATTCTTATCCCTAAAGAAGATCTTATGGGTGCGCGTATGGGAAATGTGGTGGTTGTCGAAGTCATGACAAGGCCAACCCGTCGTACTCAAGCTGTTGGACGTATCGTTGAGATCTTAGGTGAAACAATGGGAACAGGTATCGCGGTAGAAATTGCGTTACGGACCCATGAGATACCGTATACATGGCCTGCGAAAGTCACTAAAGAAGTCGCTGATTTAAAAGAGGAAGTCCCTGAGTCTGCCAAAGAAGGTCGTGTTGATTTACGTGATTTACCTTTAATTACTATTGATGGCGAAGATGCGCGAGATTTTGATGATGCGGTTTATTGCCAACGTAAAAAAGGCGGTGGCTGGCGTTTATGGGTCGCAATTGCTGATGTTAGCTACTATGTGCGCCCACAAACAGCATTAGATACCGAAGCACGTAGCCGAGGAAATTCTGTTTATTTCCCTTCTCAAGTTGTGCCAATGTTGCCAGAGATACTGTCTAATGGGCTCTGTTCATTAAACCCACAAGTAGACCGCTTATGTATGGTCTGTGAAATGACAATTTCTGAGCAAGGCCGCCTCTCTTCTTATAAATTCTATGAAGCCGTAATGAGTTCTCATGCTCGAATGACTTACACCAAAGTGTGGAAAATTATTCAAGATGATGAAGAATTGCGTGAGCACTATAAGCCTATCGTTGAAGATATTGAGCATCTGTATGAGTTATACCAAGCTCTTGATAAAGCGCGCGAGCAACGTGGTGCGATTGGATTCGAATCTGAAGAAGCGAAATTTATCTTCAATGCAGAGCGCCGTATTGAACGTATCGAGCCAGTTGTCCGTAATGATGCACACAAATTAATTGAAGAGTGCATGATCTTAGCAAATATCGCTGCAGCTCGTTTTGTTGAGAAAAATGAAGAGCCTGCGTTATACCGTATTCATGATAAACCGAAAGAAGAAAGTGTACTGAATTTACGTTCTGTCTTTAATGAATTAGGTTTAACATTGCCGGGTGGATTAACGCCAGAGCCAGCAGACTATGCGCGTGTTATGAAAGAGGTTGAAGATAGACCTGATCGTGAAATGCTACAAACCATGGTTTTGCGCTCGATGAAACAAGCAATTTACGATCCTGAAAATCGTGGACACTTTGGTTTGGCATTGAAATCTTATGCTCACTTTACGTCGCCAATCCGTCGTTACCCTGACTTAGCGTTACACCGCGCTATTAAATATCAAATTGCTAAGGAAGAAGGTCACGGTTCTCAACGCTGGACACCAACCGGTGGTTACCATAGTGATATGGACACCATGTTACAATTGGGTGAACACTGTTCTTTAACAGAGCGCCGTGCTGATGAAGCTACACGAGATGTAGCTGATTGGCTGAAATGTGACTTTATGCTGGATCAAATTGGCCAGCAGTTTACGGGAATTATTACGAGCGTAACGGGCTTTGGTTTCTTTGTTCGTTTAAATGATCTGTTTATTGATGGTCTGGTGCATGTTTCTACATTAAATAATGATTACTATCAATATGACAATGTGGGTCAGCGATTAATTGGTGAGTCTTCTGGACAGGTATATCGTCTTGGCGATGAAGTTGAAGTCAAAGTTGAAGCTGTAAGTATGGATGAACGTACTATCGACTTCTCTTTAATTTCGACAACACGTACTGCGCGTAATCCGGGTAAAACAGCACGTGTTCGCGGATTAAAAGGCGAAAAAGACAAGAAAAACGCAAGTTCCAGTAAGTCTCGACGTCGTGATGCAAGTAAAGATAAAAACTTCGAACCTGATAGCGCCTTTAAAAAAGGAAAATCAGCTAAAAGTAATGAGAACAAAAATAAAGCAGTAAAAGATCAAGTTGCTAAAGATAAAGCAAGCAGTAAGCGTAAGAAAGCATCATCACAAACCAAAAAAATAGAAGAAAAACTTAAGGCTAAGCGCGCTGCAAAACGCGATAAAGCATAACATTTTGTTCTTCTTGTTTTTTAAAAGGCGGAGACCCCGCCTTTTATCTGTTTTGTACCTTTTATTTTTTAATGAGTAAGCACCGCTATGAGCGAAGAAATTATTTATGGTATTCACGCAGTAAAAGCACTGCTTGAGCGTGATCCTGCCCGTTTTAAAGAAGTTTATGTATTAAAAGGGCGTGAAGATCGCCGTTTAACACCCGTTATTCATGAATTAGAGGCCCAAGGGGTTTTAGTTCAAGTAGCTAATCGTCAGTGGTTAGATAGCCAAACCGAAGGTGCTGTTCATCAAGGTA
Source organism: Proteus sp. FME41 (assembly GCF_014897315.1). Classification (GTDB taxonomy): domain Bacteria; phylum Pseudomonadota; class Gammaproteobacteria; order Enterobacterales; family Enterobacteriaceae; genus Proteus. The sequence continues at coordinate 16,705 of NZ_JABUYL010000007.1, forward strand.
TCATTGCAAAAGTGAAACCGGGTCGTCAGTACCAAGAACAAGATTTACCTGATTTATTAGCAAAAGTTGGGACACCTTTTTTACTCGTTTTAGATGGCGTAACAGACCCACATAATTTAGGTGCTTGTTTACGTAGCGCAGATGCTGCGGGCGTTCATGCGGTTATCGTCCCTAAAGATCGCTCCGCACAATTAAATGCAACGGCAAAAAAAGTGGCGTGTGGTGCGGCAGAAAGCGTTCCTTTAATTAAAGTGACTAACCTTGCTCGGACTTTACGTTTTCTACAAGAAGAAAATGTTTGGATTGTGGGTACCGCCGGCGAAGCAGATCACACCTTATATCAAAGTAAACTTACAGGCCCAATGGCACTGGTGATGGGGGCTGAAGGTGAAGGAATGCGTCGTTTAACGCGAGAACATTGTGATGAACTCATTAGCATTCCAATGGCGGGTACAGTGTCTTCTTTGAATGTTTCTGTGGCAACGGGTGTTTGCTTGTTTGAAGCGATGCGCCAACGCATTTCAGTAAAATAACGCTTTAGTTTATTTATTCTCTATACTCCCTTGAGTTTTATTGACTGCGGGGGTATAGTTACGCGTCAATTTTTTCAGTCACAACTTAACTAAGTTCCTTGCCTCCATGGGTGGTGACTGACCCTGACAGGAGGCTGATAAATCCGTAAGGAGCAATATCAAATGCGTCATTACGAAATCGTTTTTATGGTTCATCCTGACCAGAGCGAACAAGTTCCGGGCATGATCGAGCGTTATAAAACCGCTATCACTAATGCAAATGGTCAGATCCACCGTCTAGAAGACTGGGGTCGTCGTCAATTAGCTTATCCAATCAACAAACTGCACAAAGCACACTACGTTCTGCTGAACGTTGAAGCGCCGCAGGAAGTGATTGATGAACTGGAAACTACTTTCCGTTTCAACGATGCCGTTCTCCGCAACATGATTATGCGTACTAAACACGCAGTAACTGAAGCTTCTCCAATGGTTAAAGCAAAAGACGAACGCCGTCGTGATATCGCTGATGATCTTGATGATGAAGATGAAGTTGATGATGTAGCAGAGGATTCTGAAGAGTAATTCGTGCTGTGACGGCTAATAATCATTTGGTGCTAACTGGCACAGTGTGCAAGGCATTAATACGAAAAGTTAGCCCCGCTGGGATCCCGCATTGTCAATTTGTTATTGAACATCGTTCAATTCAAGAAGAGGCGGGATTAAAAAGACAATCATGGTGCAGAATGCCCATTATTGCTAGCGGGAAAGCGTTACAAGCAATTACTCACAGTATAACGGTCGGCAGCCAAATCACCGTTTCAGGATTCATTAGTAGCCATCAGGCGCGAAATGGATTGTTTAAATTGGTGCTTCATGCCGAGCAGATTGAATTGATAGATTCTGGAGACTAGCCATATGGCACGTTATTTCCGTCGTCGTAAGTTCTGCCGTTTCACAGCAGAAGGCGTACAAGAGATCGATTATAAAGATATCGCTACGCTGAAAAACTATATCACTGAAAGTGGTAAAATTGTACCAAGTCGTATCACCGGTACTCGTGCAAAATACCAGCGTCAGCTGGCTCGTGCTATCAAGCGCGCACGCTACCTGTCTTTATTACCTTATACTGATCGTCATCAGTAATAGGTATATAGTCCATTAATGACTTGTAGAGGATAAGGTAATGCAAATTATTCTGCTTGATAAAGTAGCGAATCTGGGTAGCCTGGGTGATCAGGTTAACGTAAAATCGGGCTATGCTCGTAACTATTTAATCCCACAGGGTAAAGCTGTTTCAGCGACTAAGAAAAACATTGAGTTTTTTGAAGCGCGTCGTGCTGAGTTAGAAGCTAAATTAGCTGAAACTTTAGCAGCAGCTGAAGCTCGTGCAGCGAAGATCAATGCACTGGGTTCTGTCACTATCAGCTCTAAAGCGGGTGACGAAGGTAAACTGTTTGGTTCAATCGGTACTCGTGACATCGCTGATGCAGTAACTGCAGCTGGCGTTGAAATGTGTAAGAGCGAAGTTCGCCTGCCAAATGGCGTTCTGCGTACTACTGGTGACCACGAAGTTCACTTCCAAGTTCACAGTGACGTATTCGCTGAACTGAATGTTATCATCGTTGCTGAATAATCTTTGATTAAACAGTTAATGTTGATAAAAAAACGCCAGCTTAGCTGGCGTTTTTTTTTGCATAAATTTAATTTTTTTTCTGGCTATGGTGTACGGTAATAACTTCCATCACTTAAACGTGTATAAGTTATCACAGTGCCAGTACTGTTTGTCACTTCTAGCATACTCACATCACCTTGTGGACTACGTTGCAAGCGCATAGTTTGACCTGCGCGTAGTTGGCTCAATGATTTCTGTTGATCTTCTGATTTTGCCATAGAAAAAGCATCATTGACCGGAAGCTGATTATCTCTAAAAAGCTGTGCTAAGGTTTGCCCTTCTTTAATGGTGTATGTTTGCCATGTTTGTGTCGGAGTTAATGTGGGCTGTTGAGATTGTGCTGTTTGAGACGTATTTTCACCTGTATTACGTGTTATTGGATCCTCATCAGACGGTGTTGTTTCTTGATCGGCATTTAAGCTGTCTTGTGATTGCGGGATCGACGTTTGATAAATAGGATCCCCATTAGTAACTGATGGCGCAATTGGCACAGGAAGATCTTGTGTCGATGATGATGGTTGAGGTGGCTCACCATTATTTTCACTTGTCGGCCAAAAGAAGATGACCAACAAAACCACGGCAATAACCAGTATTGCTCGACGATGTAAGCCAGGGAATTTGCCCATATTCACCTCATTATTGATCTGTGAATCAGTGTTATGAATTGCTGTAACATCTTTTTTATTTCTTGTAGCCATACTAGCACGAACCATGATCCTAACCTGCTCCCTGAATTCTTTTCAGAATTATCTATTCGCTCTAACCGTTAATGTTCTTCATTCCCTTGATGGTTAACTAAAAATAGCTTCATACGTTGATACGCATTTTTGTCAGTTTCTGTGGTTAAGGCTTGTGTTAATTCACCATAAAGATCATGAGGTAATAATGTATCAGACCAAGTTGAAAGAACATTCAGTGCCATATTTCTATCACGCAATGTTGGGCTACGTAATTGCCGTTTAATGAGTGACCAACCAATACCAGGAAAACCACCAAGATCTTGCATGATATATTCAACGGCATGATGAGGCTGAAATTCAGTGTCAGTAGCGATTAATGGTTCATCTGTACTATCTAATGCTGTTAATTCAATTTGTTGTTCTGCAAGTTTGACTACTCTTTCTATTTTATGAGAAGCATCTGTTTGCATTAATTGATGCCACCAATCTGCATGAGGATTGTCTTTTTGTAGTGAAAAGAGTAACTCCCAAATATCAAGGCGGAGAGATTTTGCTACAAGACTTGCTTGGTAATTCTTTGCGCGAGAAGGACTTTGTAGTGCTTCAATAATAAGTGTTGACCACTCCGGTTTTTGAAGAATGTTTTGTGAGATAGACATAATCTGTTGTTGGCAGTGATCATCCCACCCTAATGCCTCAAGTAATAACCAATCTTCACCACTATTTTGTACGAAATCAGCAATTTCACAGACACAATAAAGTAATTTCAATTCTTTCGGAGGCAGTGTATCGACTTGTGAAATAAAGGCTTTGCAAGCTTGAGCACCCTCAATGTAATCATAAATATCTTTTGCTGGGCCACCATTAAGCAATGCACGTAATAAATCATTACAACCTAGTAGCAGTGTGTTATCTAAAGGATGCGTATGGAGCATCTCTAATAGCTTGCCTTTCATTACACAGTCATAGGCGACATATTCTGTCATTACATTATTTTTATAGCCTTCAGTGAGTAACCAATAACGATTATTTACCGAAAGCGTTGATGGCAGATGTTCAATAAACTGAATTCGCCCCCACCCCTTAGTGCGTTGGCCAAGTGAAGATAGAAAAGGTTCAAATTCTTCGCACGAGAGACGTTGTTTTAGTGAGCGGATTGCATAGAGGGTAAATTCAGGATGGAGTACAAACAATAAAAGTAAACGTTGAGAGATTTTATCGCAAAATGATCCTAATAGTCCTAACGCAATTTTAACCGGGTTCTTATCAGGGCTTTGTTTTAAGATCCATAAGATCAATTGAAAATAGATCTCATGCTTGGCGAGTGCTTCATCTTGTTCTATTTGCGCTATCAAGTGTGAAAGATAGGTAATCGGTGCAAGCTTATCTTGGCAAGCTATAGTATAAAAAGAAGAAACATGGTCTTTATCAGGCAAAAGTACAACCTGTTTTATTGCTTGGTAGAGAGTGCATGCAAATTCTTTACATACCTGAAGTGAAGGCTGTTGCTCAATAGATCGACCTATCCGTTGGCGTAAAATAATTCCTTCTCGTGCCCCCGCCGACCAACTAAATGGGATCGAATCTCCGTTATCGTTTTCTTTTATGCGGCCTTCTGATAATAGATTTAATTCATCAGGCAGTGGTGTATTGCCTATTTCATAAGGTGCTAGTTGTGAAAGGATCGAAGACGTAGAAGAAGGACAAATACAAGGAAAGTCTATTGTAAGATCAATAGACAGCGGTGACTTACTGAAAAGCTTATCGCGCCAATGAGTCATAATATGTCCTATTTGTTTTGCCGTCTTAGTATAACTCTAGCGGAAAATAGAAAAGCTGGACAAAAAAAGGCAAGAAAATTCATTTATACCATTTAAAAATCCATCACTCATCATGCAATTCTCTTTTTAAGATAGAAAAATACACTAAAAAAACTGGTCAAAGGAATTAAAAAGCGTTACATTATCACAATTCAATATTGTTATATTATAACATTACATATTAAAGTGAGTTTATTATGAAACCAGGCATTCATCCAGAATATCGAACAGTGATTTTTCATGACACTAGCGTAGATGCTTACTTTAAAGTGGGTTCAACCATCAAAACGGAAAAAACGATAGAGTATGAAGGGTTAACTTATCCTTATGTCACGTTAGATGTCTCTTCTCAATCACATCCGTTTTATACCGGTAAGCAAAAAACACATTCTCAAGAAGGTAATGTGGCACGCTTTAATAAACGTTTTGGTCAATTTATTAAGTAAGGAAGAAAAAATGCAGGTATTAAGTTCGTTGAAAAGCGCTAAACAACGCCATCCAGATTGCAAAGTGGTGCGTCGCCGTGGTCGTCTTTATGTAATTTGTAAGTCAAATCCACGTTTTAAAGCCGTTCAGGGGTAAGATTATGCAAAAACCAGTCCTTTCTTGTATTTTAATTATGGGGCTATTGGGTAGTGCAATGTCAGTTTTAGCGCATGGACATCATCATGAAAAAGTACAAACACAAGCTCAACGAAATGCCGCTAATGGAATTTTTGAAGGTAAGGATGTTCTTGATCGCCAACTCAGTGATTGGGATGGTGTATGGCAATCTGTAGAGCCTTATCTTCTCAGCGGTGAATTAGATGAGGTGTTGCAAAAGAAAGCGGAAACAAAAAAAGATAAAACGGTTGAAGAGTACCGAGCTTACTATACACAAGGCTATAAAACTGATGTGGATATGATTGGTATTGAAAACAATATCATTGAGTTCCACCGTGGAGAGAAAGTCGATAGCTGTGAATATCACTATGATGGTTATCGTATTCTGTATTATGAGTCGGGTAAAAAAGGGGTACGTTATCTTTTCCGCTGTGATGATGCCAAAAGCCAAGCGCCCAAATTTATTCAATTTAGCGACCACATTATTGCACCAGAGAAAGCAGGGCACTTCCATTTATATATGGGCAATACATCGCAAGATGAATTACTTAAAGAATTAAGTAATTGGCCAACATATTACCCTTATTCGATGAAAGCAGATGATATTGTTCACGAAATGCTTTATCACTGATTTAAGTGGAATAAATAGAAAATAAAATAATAAAAATCTTTAGCAAAGGAGTGCTGGATTTTTTTTAATTAATTATTTGATATAAAAAAAACAATAAAATAATTCATGTGAAAGTCATTTGATTAGTAACTATAGTTATGTTTATTTGGTGATAAAATAAATTATATCAAATTAAGTTTCTTCATTTTTATTATCTAATATATATAATTAATTATTGATTAATTTTTTTAAAAGGAATTTTTATGGCATATCCTATTTATCTAACTTTAAAAGGAAAAGTCCAAGGGTTAATTTCTGTAGGTTGTTCATCTCTTGATTCGATAGGAAACCGTTACCAACTTAATCATGAGGATGAAATTCAAGTTATTAGTTTAAATAATAGTTCTGTTCGTGCACAAAATGCATCTTATCAACCAGTTATATTTACTAAGCCTATAGATAAATCATCACCATTACTTTCAACAGCTTTAGATAATAACGAAGTCTTAGAAGCAATATTCACTTTTTATAGAACAAGCCAACATGGGCAACTTGAAGAATATTATGAAATTAAATTGACTGAAGTTTCTCTAATTGAGGTTTCTGATATTTTTCCTGATTCAATAAATGATAATGAATCAATGCCATATCAACGTATTCAAATGAAATACACCTCAATATCCAGGGTTCATTTGGTTGCTAATACATCAAGTTATAGTATTAACAGTGACATGATTTAATAAGCTTTAGTTCATTATCAAAAGATATGTGCTATTTACACATATCTTTTGATATAACATATTCACTTGGTGCAAAAATTGATTGTTTATAACAAATATAATACCCCTTAGAGACTAAATCATATCTGACATAAAATGAAAAAAAGAAACTGAAAATAATACCTGCTATTGCCATAATTGCGAGGTAACCAGCTATTTTATTATTCATTTTTTGTGTTTTTTTCTTATATGCACAAATAAAAATCAAATAAGAAAAATATATTAATAGGGGAGAACCAAAACACAATAATGCTGTCTGGAAAGAGAATAATATACGTTCTTTCATTGAAAAATATTCAATGTAATATGATATTGAAAAATAAAAACAAAAAATAGATAATAAAAAAACAAATAAAGAAGTTAAAAATAATTTCAGTGGGCTTATTTTATCCACGGCTAAGTCTTCCCCATTGTGTGAAAAATTGATCAGGGTGATAAGGCGTTTCAGGTTTCTTTTCCCGATAAGATTTTAGATTTTTAATTATGGTTTCACTGATCTTAAATTCATCATCTAACTTATAGAGAAAATATGAAATTGCAAGACCCAGTAAAAATATTCCTACAGATACAACAATGATACTTCCTCCTGAAATTATCCCTAATGTTGTTATAACACCGACTATAGTTGCACTTACTTGTGTTGCAATAGCCAATTTTGCCATATCCATAGTGATATTTACGAAAAAATTAGTGAGATCATATTCATCTCTAAATATGAGTTCTACAATTCTATAAGCTGCTGAAAATACAATTGCAAAACGTACACCTCCAGCTGAAACGGAATTCATTCCTTGGGTTCCTACTCCCATATATATAATACGAGGATTATTTGCTAGGTATCGAGTTGCATTTAAATAAGCTCTAACGCCTGCATGACCTGAAATTCTTATATAAACATTTCCATTTTTACCTACATACTCAGTCGCTGTGATATTGATATTTCTAAACTCATTAACAATTCTTTCGACTCTATATGATTCATAGATATTTCCAGAATATGATGAAGCGATATCACCAATACTAAATAAAGTATCTTTCGATGATTTGTAAGGTGTTGGGGTGGATAAGTTTTTTAGAACATAATCAGCTTCTTCAAGGGTGATCAGTGCCGCAACATTTTCATCATCTTCGGTATCATTAAGGATCCGCTCAATTCTTTTCTTATTGTTGTATTGTTCTTCTCTGTCCCAATCAATAACGGTGGTATCGTATATATAGCCCATATAAAAAGATCCTTTTTTTATAAATTTAAATTAGATTAATAAAATTTATGATTTTATGCAATTAAAAATATCTGCTGTTAGATTAATTAATTAAAAGTTAGCTTAACAACAAGTGTGCTTTTATTTTTTATTATGTAAAATTCTATTTTGATTATTTTTATTATTTACTTTAAGTGGATAGTATCCTTCACTATAAAAGAAGTTATTTTTATATTTTTTATATAAGTAATAAATAAACTGAGGGGATATATAAATATAATTTTATATCTTTATGTTAAAAATATAATTTTTAATATTTTTTGATAATAAGAGAAAATAGTAAGGGAAAAAGCAGTAGCATCCATGCTGACTTACTTTTATAAGTTGGGTTAAAGGTTATTTATAATCCTTGGCAGAGATATTTCATCTCCATATAATCTTCAATACCGTGTTCAGAGCCCTCACGACCTAAACCTGATTGTTTAATACCACCAAATGGTGCAACTTCATTGGAAATTAAACCAGTGTTAATACCCACCATGCCGTATTCTAAATTTTCAGCAACACGCCAAATACGTTGTGGATTTTCACTATAAAAATAAGCGGCTAAGCCATAAATGGTATTATTAGCTAAATGCACCACTTCATCTTCATTTTCAAAAATAACTAAAGGTGCAACAGGGCCAAATATTTCTTCTTCAAGGATATGGCTATCAGCAGGAACATTGCCAACAACGGTAGGTTGGAAGAAGTTCTCACCCGCTTTGTCATTATCTCCGCCACAAAGCAGTGTTGCACCGCGTTTTAATGTATCAGCAAGCAATGATTGTGATTTTTCAACAGCTTTACGGTTAATGAGAGGCCCAATAGTGACACCTTCTTCAAAACCATTCCCCACTTTGAGTTTTTTAACGGCGGCAACAAAGCGTTCGCTAAATTGTTGATAAACATCTTTATGAATATAAAAACGGTTAGCACAAACACAGGTTTGTCCTGCATTACGGAATTTTGCTCCCATAGCACCTTCAACCGCTTTATCAATATCGGCATCGTTAAACACGATAAATGGTGCATTGCCACCTAATTCCAAAGAGACTTTTTTTACACTATCTGAACACTGGCGCATTAATAAACGTCCAACACCCGTAGAGCCTGTAAAACTTAATTTGCGAACACGATTATCAAAGGTAAAGACTTCGCCAATTTTAATCGCATCACCAGTGATAATATTAATAACACCAGCAGGAATGCCTGCTTGAGCCGCTAATTCTGCTAAAGCCAGTGCGGTATAAGGTGTTTCATTGGCAGGTTTAATCACCATAGTACAACCCGCTGCTAATGCAGGAGCCGCTTTGCGGGTGATCATAGCGGCCGGGAAGTTCCAAGGTGTAATAGCAGCACAGACACCAATACCTTGTTTGATCACCATTAAGCGTTTATCAGCAGAAGGGGAGGGAATAATTTCACCGTTGGTTCTTTTACCTTGCTCTGCGAACCATTCAATAAAAGAAGCGGCATAGGTAATTTCGCCTTCAGCTTCAGCAATGGGTTTACCTTGCTCGAAGGTCATTAATTCAGCAAGTTTTGTTTTATTTTCAGTGATTAATTTAAACCAATTTTGCAATAATACGCCACGTTGATGTGCTGTTAATGTTCGCCATTGTGGCAAGGCTTTTTGTGCTGCATCAACAGCCATTATTGCTTCTTGTGTTGCCATATTGGGGACTGTACCCAGTAAAGTACCCGTTGCAGGATCGACAACATCAACAGTTTCGTTATTTTGAGCATTACACCAAAGACCATCAATATAGCCTTGTTCGCGGAAATAGGGATTTGTCGTTATCTTCACTTAATACCTCTCTGAACACATATATATTGATATTTATAAGGCTAGGCAGTTTATGCCTGTTTATAAGTATATGCCCGTGTTGCGATATTGTGAAAATAAGTATGACAAATCCCAATAAAAAAAATGATAAAAAACACGATAAATAAAGCTTATAACATATGTTTTTAACGAATAATTCCCATTACTCAAGACAGAAGGTTTACGCTGTACCTTACCACTGTTATTCTTGGGTTTAACTTTCATAAAAAACAGGTATTTTTCATGTCAAAACCATCATTTGATTCTATTGAATCACAGGCAAGTTACGGTATTGGTCTGCAAGTCGGTCAACAACTGACTGAATCAGGTCTTCAAGGATTAGAGCCCGCAGCACTGTTAGCTGGCCTGACCGATGCATTAGAAGGTAACGCACCTTCTGTACCTGTTGAAACACTGCATAATGCCTTACGCACCATGCATGAGCGTGCTGAGGCTGTTCGTCAAGAGCGCCAAGCTGAACTGGCTGATGCCGGTAAAATCTTCTTAGAAGAAAACGTGAATAATGAAGGCGTTCACGTTACAGAATCAGGCTTACAGTACAAGGTACTGACTGCGGGCGAAGGTGCAATTCCTGCAAACACTGATCATGTTCGTGTTCACTATACGGGGCGTCTAATCGATGGCACTGTATTTGATAGCTCCGTTCAACGCGGTCAGCCTGCTGAATTCCCTGTAAATGGTGTTATCGCAGGATGGATTGAAGCATTAACATTGATGCCAGTAGGTTCAAAATGGGAATTATATATTCCTTATCAACTGGCTTATGGTGAACGTGGGGCAGGCGCGGCGATCCCTCCATTCGCAACATTAGTCTTTGAAGTAGAATTATTAGAAATTTTATAATTTCTTATTCTGCGGTAAATATGAGTAAAAAATAGCCGGTTTTTGCCGGCTATTTTTGTCTCTAGACTAAAATAAAGAGACAGTAGGGTAATTGATTTTTATAAGCGAAGTTATCATGCTTGTAGAAATAAGAGAGGTGCATTATGTTAGAACAAGTTAGCAAATTAGCCCGCCAAGCAGGTATGGCGATAATGCAGATCTATCAGCAATCAGAGCCTATTCAAGTACAGGAAAAAAGTGATAATTCACCCGTAACAGAAGCGGACTTAGCCGCTCATCAAATTATCAAATTAGGACTGGCTTCTATTGCTCCAGATATCCCCCAATTATCTGAAGAAGATCCTCCTGAATGGGAAGTTCGTCGTCATTGGGATCGTTATTGGCTAATTGACCCATTAGATGGTACTAAAGAATTTATCAGCAAAAATGGTGAGTTTACGGTAAATATTGCTTTAATCGAAAAAGGTATTCCCATTTTAGGTGTTGTCTATGCTCCTGTACAAAATATGTTATATGCAGCTGAGAATAAACAAGCGTGGAAAGAAGTGTGTAGACAACGATTACCTATTCATGCAAGTCGGGCGGAACCTCCCGTGATTGTGATTAGTCGCTCTCATCAAGATGATGAGCTAAAAGAGTACTTATCACAGCTTGGTGAACACCAAACCGTTGCGGTTGGTTCTTCTTTAAAATTCTGTCTTGTGGCGGAAGGTAAAGCACAGCTTTATCCTCGTTTTGGACCTACACATACATGGGATACCGCGGCAGGTCATGCTATTGCGATTGCGGCGGGCGCACATGTCACGGATTGGAAAGGAGTAACGCTAGATTATTCCCCAAAAGAGTCGCTGATAAATCCAGGATTTAGAGTTTCTATCTTTTAGTCTAGTGCGATAAAGTTGGAGCCCTTTATTGATAAGGGCTCTGACATAACACATTATTCTTTAATTAAGTCATTGATAAGATTGATTGCTGTGGTTATTTCCGCACCACTTAAAACACCTTCTTTAGCAAAACGGACTTTGCCTTGCTTATCAAGAACAACAATCGCTGAATTTTCTTTTTCTAATCCCCAGCCTTTTAATGCTACGCCATCGGCATCAACAATAAATTGTGACCAAGGAAACTCTTTTTTGCTGTCTTCAACACTGCCACGAACAAAAGGCCCAGTACCAAACATCGCATCATCAGTATTAATAATGGTTGTTGTCTGATAACTCGCTTGTGGGAATTTAGCCAATTTTACGGCGTCAATAAAAGGTGCGTTCATCTCCTTTGCTTTACTGCGTCCTGCAATATGCTGAACAGTGTGTACTTTTCCACTGAGCAGACCACTATTCCAATTTTGGTAGCTAAACTTATCTTTGGTTGTGTCATAAAGTAGCTCACCTTTGTCATTGATGCTAACAGCAGGAAGCGTGTTATTTTCAGTGATGTTATGAGCCAATGCCCATGTTGAAGTACTGAGTAAAAGAGCTGCTAAGGTGAGTTTGTGCATAGCCAGTATCCTGTTATTGAAATTAACGTTAGGTTCTATTTAAGCATAGAAGCTAGGGATGAATAATACCTCATCTTTGATACATTTATTTAACATAAAGGGGGTAAGATAGAGGCTGTTTTATCTTTAGTTACATTCTTTACTGTCAATAAATGTAAAAATAGATAAGAAAACTAAATAAGTTGAACCTAGTACTTATAATTAGGTCTTTAAATTTGATATATAAAGATAAGTCTTTATGACTTATTAAACTCAACAACGAGCATGGGAGACTAACTGAAAGATGAAAATCTTCAATCGCTATAACCCTGAAAAAATTGCTCTCTACGTTAAGACATTATTTCGTGGACGGTTTTATATCAAAGGAATGGGTGCATTTGAATTTGATTACGGTAAAATTTTACTACCTAAAATAAAAGATAAGCTACATTTTAATGTGATGAGTGAAGTGAACCAGCAGGTCATTATACTTAAAGCTGAAATGGGTTAACTTTTATCTGATAGATAACTGAGTCTTTCTCTTTTACACTTTTGATAAGACTCAGTTATTAATTTCATTTGTTATCAATTAGCCAGCTGTTTTATTCTCATCTTGTCTAATTTCTACTTCTGTCGTTGTTGTCTGAGTAACCGGTACATGTTCCTGTAAGATAGGTTTAACAGAAGGGATATCATCAACTTTTGTCACCAGTAATTGATCAATTTTATAGTTATCAATATCAACAACTTCAAATTTATATCCAGCAAACTTCACATAATCTGTGCGTTTGGGGATTTTACGTAAACGAAACATCATAAAGCCAGCAATAGTTTCGTAGTTACTCGAATCAGGAAAATCATCAATATCAAGTGCACGCATTACATCATCAATTGGCGTACCGCCTTCCACTAACCATGAGTGTTCATCACGACTCACAATTTGTTCTTCTTGCCCTGGCCCAATTAAATCACCCATCAAGGTTGTCATTACATCATTTAATGTAATTACCCCCATCACCATAGCGTATTCATTAAGGATAATGGCAAAGTCTTCACCGGAGGTTTTAAAGCTTTCTAACATATCTGATAGTGTTAATGTATCAGGAATAATCAGTGCTTTACGGATATGAACACCTTCATTGAGGTTTAAGCTTTGCCCATTGATAACTCGATTAAGAAGCTCTTTAGAATCAACGTAACCAATAATATGGTCGATATCACCTTCGCATACTAAGAATTTAGAATGGGGCTGAGTGGCAATTTTTTCTTTAATATCACTTTCTGTTTCTTCACGATCAAAATAAACCACATCTTCTCGTGGGGTCATTGCTGATGGTACAGTACGCGATTCTAATTCAAAGACATTTTCAATGAGTTCATGTTCTTGTTTACGTAAGATACCTGCAACGGCCCCCGCTTCTACAATGGCAAAAATATCATCAGAAGTAATATCTTCATTTCTTACCATAGGAATTTTAAATAACTTGAAGATAAGATCTGCCATGCCATTGAATAACCAAACAAGAGGGCGGAAGAAGGCTAGACAGAAACGCATTGGATTAACAATTTTCAATGCAATCACTTCTGGTTTAATCATACCAATGCGTTTTGGGGTTAAGTCAGCCAGTAAAATAAACATTGAAGTGACAATAATAAAAGAACAAATAGACCCAAGTTGTTGAGCAAGCGGTTCTTCAAAAAATTGTAGATAAAACGTTTTGAGTGAGGGAGAAAATGCTGATTCACCAACAATACCCGCTAAAATAGCAACGGCATTTAATCCAATTTGGACAACAGTAAAAAACATGCCTGGCATTTCTTGCATTTTTAATACGCGAGCGGCGTTGATATTGCCCTCATCAACAAGTTGTTTGAGTTTAATTCGACGAGAGGCAGCAAGAGAGATTTCAGACAGCGAAAAAAAGGCGCTGATAGCACAAAGCAAAAGCACAATAAGTAAACTATTAAGCATATAAGGCTCACATCACCCCAAGTATTTAATCCAAAGGGCAATACTAGAGTGTTAAAAATAGAAGATAAATCAATATATTGTGATGGAATTATTCACAAAGACAGATAAGAGGGCGTAATTATATCATCGCCCTGCTATTTTCTGCTAGTCTTACTTTTCAGGCTGGGAAGCAGATCCCTATTCCTCCTAAACCACAATAACCATGAGGATTTTTATACAAATATTGCTGGTGGTCATCTTCAGCAAAATAAAAAGGGCCCGTTGGTTGTATTTCTGTGGTGATGGCGTCCTTTGTTCCTTGGGTACTCATAGCGTGTTGGTAACGTATTTTTGATTCAATAGCTTGTGCGTATTGTTCTGGATTTACTGTGTAAATCGCTGAGCGGTATTGGCTACCAATATCATTACCTTGGCGCATTCCTTGAGCTGGATTATGATTCTCCCAAAAAAGGGTCAAGAGCTGTGAATAGCTAATAATAGAGGGATCAAAAACCACTCTCACTACTTCACTATGGCCAGTGGCTCCTTGGCAAACTTGTTGATAGGTCGGATTTTCGGTTACGCCACCACTATAGCCTGCGCTTGTTGAATAAACGCCTGGTTGTTGCCAGAAAAGACGTTCAACTCCCCAAAAGCAGCCCATTGCAAAATAGGCAATACGCATCTTATTAGGAATATCATCAATGGAATGTCCATTAACTGCATGACTAGCAGATATTTCTAATGGTGTCGAAGTACCTCTTAAGGCATTCTTTGGTTGGTAAGCTTTATGTTGCAAGGTAGACTCCATTTTTTATATTTGTAAACGCATTACTATGGTAAAGGTTTAATATTGTTATAAACTAAATCTACAATAAAGCTTAAAACAGTTTGTCGTCAATTTATCACATGGATTAAATCATATTGAGGAGAAAACGTGCCGAGATACTCCGTTATCTACGTTCTCTGTCTGTCTTTTATCGCACCTGTTGCCTATGGGGCAAATTTGCGTTTAAAAATAGAAGGTTTAGAAGGGCAACTCGAAAAAAATGCGCGAGTTCAGCTATCAAACATTACAACAGAAGAAGTTGCACCTGACGGGCGTTTTCGTGCGCGTGTTGAAAAGGCAATTCAAGAAGGACTTCGCCCTTTAGGTTATTATCAGCCTACAGTGACATTCTCTTATCAAGAAAATCCCCCCCCTGCACGTTCTGTATTAACCGCTAACGTTGAGCCGGGTATCCCTATTTTATTAAAAAAGGTCGATATTGTTCTTGAAGGTGGTGCTAAAACAGATGAGCAATATGCAAAGGTGATTAAAGAGAATACACCGCCTCTTGATAGTGTGTTAAACCATGGTGATTATGAAAAACTCAAAGGCTCATTAACAGGGCTTGCGATTCGTCGGGGTTACTTTGATGCTGAAATGGATAAAAGCCAACTTGGCGTCTCTTTAGATAATCACGCCTCATATTGGGATTTTGTTTTTAATAGTGGTGAGCGCTATCGTTTTGGTAATGTGACTTATAATGGCTCTCAAATTCGTGAAGACTATTTACAAAATATTGTTCCGTTTAAAGAAGGGCAGTACTACGCCTCTGAAGATCTTGCTGAATTTAATCGACGCTTAGCGGCAACGGGGTGGTTTAATTCCGCGGTTGTCACCCCCGATATTGCCAAAGCTCGTGCAGAAGGGACTCATTTGCTGCCGATGACCGCTGCGGTGACGCCTCGTTCTCGTAACTACGTTGAATTAGGGGGCGGTTATGCGACAGATGTTGGTCCACGCCTAAATATGCAGTGGGATAAACCGTGGATGAACTCACGGGGTCATAGCCTGACATCCAATATCAGCGTTTCTCAACCTGAACAATCTATTGGTGCAAATTATAAAATCCCTCTTAAGGCAAACCCATTGGAGCAATATTATGGCGTCCAAGGGGGATTTAAACGCACCGATTTAAATGATACTCGTTCTGATACCACAACGTTAAATGTATCTCGTAACTGGGATATGTCTACTGGCTGGCAATACAGTGTGAATACACGTTGGAGCCTCAGCCACTTTACTCAAGGTGAAGTCACCAACACGACGATGTTGCTTTATCCTGGGGTCACTGCTAGCCGTGTACGTCAACGGGGCGGTATGATGCCTTCTTGGGGCGATAGCCAACGTTACTCATTAGACTACTCCAATAAAATATGGGGCTCAGATGTCGAGTTTGCTGCCTTCCAAGCGCAACAGGTTTGGATACGTACACCATGGGATGGGCATCGCTTTGTGGTAAGAGGCAATTTGGGTTGGATTGAAACCAATGCATTTGAACAAGTTCCTCCTGAATTACGTTTCTTTGCGGGGGGGGATAGAAGTGTGCGCGGTTTTAAATACCAAAGTATTTCGCCTGAAGATGGTAAAGGCAATTTAACAGGTGCATCAAGAATGTTAGTGGGATCGTTAGAATATCAATATAACGTAACGGGCAATTGGTGGAGCGCGGTGTTTATTGATAGTGGTGAAGCGGTTAACGATTTTACGCGCAGTGATTTTAAAACGGGAGCGGGTGCTGGTGTACGTTGGGCGTCACCTGTTGGCCCAATTAAATTTGATTTAGCATTACCTGTGAGTGACGTTGATAAACGTAGACTTCAGTTTTATATCGGGTTAGGAGCAGAGTTATGATAAAAAAGTGGTTGAAATGGATTGCGCTAACACTCCTTATCATTATTTTGCTTACATTCGGTGCTGTTACTTGGGTTTTGGGAACACAATCAGGTTTGCATTTTGCTATTAACAGTGTAGCTCGCTGGGTTCCTGGTTTAGTTATCAAAGATGTTAATGGTGGCTGGCAAGATCTGCGTTTAACGGGTGTTGAATATCAAATGCCTGGGGTTGATGTGAACGTGGGTGAGTTATCGTTAGGATTACGTTTAGCGTGCCTGATGGATAAACAAGTTTGTGTCGATACATTAGGCACACGAGATGTTGTTGTAAATGTTGATACTAGCGCCTTTCCCCCTTCTGAAGAAACACCTCCATCAGAGCCTCTAACAGAGCTTAATGCCCCATTACCTCTCTATTTAAACTCGCTCTCATTAGAGAATACTTACGTGAAGATTGACGATATAGCGATCTCGCTGGGTGAGTTTAAAACGGGCGCACAGTGGGAAGGCCGTCAAATCACTTTAAATCCAACGATAATTAACGATTTGCTGGTGGCATTACCGAAAACGCCAGAAGAAAGCAGTATTGAAGCTGCTGCGCAAGATATAAAAGACGTTACAACCGCAAAACCCCAAGTAGAACCTACAACACAAGAAGAGAAAGAGCAGGCGTTAGCAGATACAATTAAAACAATTTTTGCTAAGCCATTATTGGCTGAATTACCTGAAATTATTATTCCTGTTGATATCAATATTGAAGGCATTGAAGGTAAGCAATTACAAGTTAGTGGGGATGCTCCCGTTACGATTAATCAATTATCGTTTGAAGCAAAGACGCAAGGTAAGCAGGTTAATCTCACTAAATTAAATATTGATGCCCCAGAAGGTGAAGTAAGTTTAAATGGGGGAATTACCCTAGATAAACAGTGGCCTGTTAATTTAGATGTGAATGCGACTATTCGTGATATTGCTGGGCTTGAAGATTTTAAAGATCAAAAAGCGACACTTTCTTTACAAGGCGCATTACTTGAAGAGCTTAAATTAGGACTCTCTTTAACAGGAACAGTGACAGCAACTTTAGATGCTCAAGCTGAGCTGGCAAAACCACACCTTCCATTAAAACTGACGCTTGAAAGTCAGAAAGTTCGCTGGCCATTAACGGGCGATGTGCAGTATCAACTTAACGGTACTCGATTACGCTTAAATGGTCAGACAGATAACTATGATCTCTCATTACGCTCTGATATTGAAGGTCAAGAGATCCCTCCAGCCAAATTAATGCTGGATGCAAAAGGGAATGAAGAGAAAATAGAGCTGACGCGTTTACGTTTAGCCGCTTTGCAAGGTCATGCTGATATCACGGGTGTGGCAGATTGGAGTAAAGCGATTAGCTGGAATGCATTACTCACTATTTCAGGGATTAATACAGCAAAACAATACCCTGATATACCTGCGAAACTGGATGGGCGTATAGCGACAACAGGGAGTCTGTATGGTGGAAGTTGGCAATTACGTGTTCCGGAAATTACTTTAGATGGCAATATCAAAAATAATCTAATTAAGGCGAGAGGAAATGCGTATGGTAATGACTCCGGTCAATGGAATATTCCTCAATTAAATCTAATTTTAGGCAAAAACAAACTCGATATTGAAGGACATTTAGGTGATAAGTGGGCATTAGATGCCAACATTAATGCACCGGGTTTAAATGGTTTAGTGCCAGGTTTAGCGGGTGTTATTAAAGGTAAGGTTAATATTCGAGGTGATATTGATACGCCTAAGATCATTGCAGATATCAACGCTCAGGGCATTAAATGGCAAGACCAAGTCAGTGTCGAATCTATCACGATTAAGGGTGATGTTCAGTCTGATAAAGAGATTGGTGGCAAGCTGGCGATTACTGCACGCCAGTTAAAACAAGCCGATTTAATTATCCGCAATTTAACGTTAGATGCGGCGGGGACTGAGAAACAGCATAAACTCACGCTAAAAATGGAAGGTGACCCTGTTTCTGGCGGACTGACATTAGCGGGTTCATTTGATAAAGAGAAACAACAGTGGAAAGGAACGCTAAATAATACGGCATTTGATACCCCTGTGGGGGAATGGCGTTTAAATAAAGCAATGGCGCTGAACTTACTGGCAGAAAAGCAAGAAGTGACGATTGGTGCTCATTGTTGGGTAAATCCAAATGCACAAGTCTGTGTTCCTAAAGCGATAACAGTAGGTGAAAGTGGATCCGCTGCAATTACGTTAACTCGTTTTGATTTAGCCATGATTAAACCATTCTTACCACCTGAGACTTCTGTTCGGGGTGTGTTTACAGGGGATGCAACAGCAACATGGAGTTCAAAAGGCGGATTACCGAAAGCATCAGTTAACCTTAAAGGGCAAGGTGTTGCGGTAAAACAGAATATTGAAGGAACTATTTTACCTATTGATTTCGATGCCATTACCTTAAATGCGGGTATGAATAATGGTAAAGCAACATTGCAATGGCTGATTAGCATTGCAGGTAATGGTGACTTTAAAGGTAATGTGCATGTTGCCGATCTTGAGAAAAAACGTCAATTATCAGGTACGGTTGATATTGATAATTTGACATTAGATTTAATCAAACCATTCTTAGGTAAAGGTGAAATTGCTCAAGGGAATATTGGCGCTCAATTACGTTTAGGGGGAAGCGCTCAATCACCACTGCTATTTGGTCAATTTGGGATTAATCAATTAAAAGTGGTGGGGCATTGGATCCCATTTGATATTACGAAAGGTAATGTTGATGTTCGATTTAATGGAGCAACATCGGACTTAGGCGGCAGAATTGAAACGCCAGAAGGTTATTTAAATCTTACTGGGAATGCAGATTGGCGTAAGTTAGATGAATGGCGCGCAGTTATTGCTGCAAATGGCAATAAACTACGAGTGTCATTACCGCCAATGGTGCGTATTGATGTTAATCCTGATCTTGTGTTTGAGGCGGGACCTCATTTACTGAAGTTAGATGGCCGCATTGATATTCCTTGGGCTCGTATTGTTGTTCAAGAGTTACCTGAGTCTGCGGTATCGGCCTCGTCAGATGAAGTGATGTTGGATAAAAATTTACAGCCAATAGCACCAAAAGAGACATCGATTCCAATTCAAAGTAATTTAGCGATTAATATTGGCGATGATGTGACACTGGACGCATTTGGGCTGAAAGCTAGATTGACGGGTATGCTGAAAGTCAATCAGAATAAACAAGGGTTAGGTTTAAATGGCCAAATCGATATTCCAAGAGGTGCATTTAAAGCCTATGGACAAGACTTGCAAGTCCGTAAAGGACAAATCTTGTTCTCAGGACCCGTTGATCAACCTTACTTAAATATTGAAGCTATTCGTAATCCTGAAAATACGGCAAATAATGTGATTGCGGGTGTCAGAGTGACAGGACTCGCAGATAAACCGAAAGTTGAAATTTTCTCTGAACCTGCTTTTACACAGCAAGAAGCATTATCTTACTTGTTAAGAGGTGAAGGGTTAGATAAAAGTGGTGATGCGGATTCATCACAAATGACGGCAATGCTAATAGGATTAGGTGTTGGCCAAAGTGGTCAGTTAGTGGGACGTATTGGTGAAACTTTTGGTGTTTCTGATTTAGCATTGGATACACAAGGAGTGGGTGATAATTCACAAGTTGTGGTCAGTGGTAAGATAACAAACGATCTACAAGTGAAGTATGGAGTGGGTATATTTGATTCGCTAGCGACGTTAACCTTACGTTATCGCTTGATGCCCAGGTTGTATTTACAAGCAGTGTCTGGTATGAATCAGGCAATAGATCTGCTTTATCAATTTGAGTTTTAATTATATGCGAATTATTGTTTATGGTAGTTTACGGCAAAACCAAGGCAACCATCACTGGATGACCTATGCACAACTCTTGGGTGAGCATAAACTCGTGGGATATAAGCTCTATGATCTAGGGTTTTACCCTGCAGTTATTGAAGGCGAGGGTGAAATAGAGTGTGAAGTCTATCGGATAACCCCCTCTATATTGACAGAGCTTGATGAGTTGAAAAAGAATGATCAAGATTACAAGCGACAATTGATTTCAACGCCTTATGGCAGCGCTTGGATCTACCTTTATCAAAAGCCTGTTGATGGTTTGCGTGAAATAAAATGTGGTGACTGGATCAAACGTCACGAAGAAGAGTAACAGGTTTACTCAACGCGATGCGCCAAAACGGCTTGATAGGAATATCGAGCCGTTTTTATTTTAGCAAGATCTGCCGTAAGCCTTCGTCCAGTACGGGCGGGGAGCCGTCATAGGATATGAACCGCGTTGTTATCATAAAAAAAGCCCTTCAATAAAATGAAGAGCTTATTTTTAAGTAAATTATTAAAAATAACTTACTTAGTTAATTCTGATGGTGTCAGAATTATTTTTTAGCGCGTTCAAAAGAAGACAGAATTTCAGCTTTAGCAGCTTCTACGTCTTCCCAACCGTCAACTTTAACCCATTTTCCAGCTTCTAAATCTTTGTAGTGCTCAAAGAAATGTTTGATCTGTGCTTTTAACAGTTCTGGCAGATCAGTCACATCTTTAATGTGATCGTATTCTTTGCTCAGTTTAGTGTGTGGTACTGCAACCAGTTTCGCATCTTCACCTGATTCATCAGTCATTTTCAGTACGCCAACAGGACGGCAACGAATAACTGAACCTGGTTGTAATGGGTATGGAGTTGGAACCAGAACGTCTACTGGGTCACCATCTAAAGATAATGTGTTGTTGATGTAACCGTAGTTGCATGGGTAGAACATTGCGGTTGACATGAAACGGTCAACGAACAGTGCACCACTTTCTTTATCAACTTCGTATTTGATAGGATCAGCATTTGCTGGAATTTCAATAACAACATAGATATCTTCTGGTAGTTCTTTACCAGCAGGAACATGATTCAGGCTCATAAAAAATTTCCTATAAAAAAATTAATTTTACGTGGCCTGTAGTATAGCGAAAAGTTTTTAACAATACCCGTTTTTTGCCGAACATGTTGCGTTCTGACGTAAAAATAAGCAGTAAATAAAAGGAAGTTCTATTTTCAAAGATGAAAAAACCGGACGAATAAGAAGCCCGGTTTATCTATATTGATGCTAGACCAATAAATTATTCTTCGTCTGGGTATTGCGCCATAAAGCTTTCAGCTTGCTCAACCATAGATTTAGTGCCGACGAAGAAAGGCATACGTTGGTGAAGTTCTTTAGGTTCAATATCGAGAATGCGATCTTTACCATTACTTGCTTTACCGCCAGCTTGTTCTGCTAAAAATGCCATTGGGTTACATTCATAGAGTAAACGTAATTTACCAGTAGGATGGCTGGCTGTACTTGGGTAAATATAAATACCGCCTTTCAGTAAATTACGGTGGAAATCTGCAACTAAAGAACCGATATAACGCGTGGTATAAGGGCGATTAGTTTCTGTATCTTGTTCTTGGCAGTACTTGATATATTTTTTTACCCCTAATGGGAATTTAATATAGTTACCTTCGTTGATAGAGTACATGTTACCTGTTGGTGGAAAATGTACGCTTTCGTGAGATAAACAGAACACGCCCAGAGAAGGATCATACGTAAAGGCATGAACGCCACAACCTGTTGTATACACTAACATGGTTGATGAGCCATAGACGACATAACCTGCGGCAACTTGGCGATGACCAGGTTGTAGAAAGTCATCTAACGTTACAGATTGACCAATTGGCGTAATTCGGTGGTAAATAGAGAAAATAGTCCCGACGGAAACGTTTACATCAATATTCGACGAACCATCTAAAGGGTCCATTAGTACAACATACTTAGCATTTTCAGCGCGATCACCTTCAAAGATAACAATGTCATCTTCTTCTTCTGATCCGATACCCGCAACTTCACCACGTGCTTTTAGTGCAGCTTTTAGTTTCTCATTCGCGTAAAGATCCAGTTTCATCTGGGCTTCACCTTGAACATTAGAAACACCGTTAGTACCAAGAATATCGACTAACCCTGCTTTGTTAATATCACGGTGGATAATTTTAGCCCCAAGCTTAATGGCAGAAAGCAGTGCAGTGAGTTCGCCAGTTGCATGGGGAAAATCTTGTTGTTTCTCGACGATAAATTCGCCTAATGTTTTCATGACGCAGGTCCTGAATGTGAGTGGGTAAAGTAAAAAAGGAGAAAAATCTCCTTGGTGGTGGCAAGTTTAGCCAAAGAATCGAATGTTTCAAAGGTTAATCCGTTTCTTATCTGCTTTTTGATCGTTAGAATAGTGACCAACTTCATGCTATTGGACAGAAATTCATGCACATTCATATTCTTGGTATTTGTGGCACCTTTATGGGAAGTCTTGCCATCCTCGCTAGAGCTAAAGGACATAAAGTCACAGGCTCAGATGCTAATGTCTATCCACCTATGAGTACCTTACTTGAAAATCAAGGAATTGAGCTGATTGAGGGATATGACCCAAAACAATTAGAACCTGCTCCTGACATGGTGATTGTTGGTAATGCAATGACACGAGGTAACCCTTGTGTTGAAGCGGTACTTGAAAAAGGTTTGCCTTATACCTCAGGCCCTCAGTGGTTACATGATTATATTTTACCTGAACGTTGGGTCTTAGCCGTAGCTGGAACTCATGGTAAAACAACAACCGCAGGTATGCTGGCTTGGATTTTAGAAGACTGTGGTTATAAGCCGGGCTTTTTAATCGGTGGTGTACCGGGTAATTTTCAAGTATCAGCACAGTTAGGTGAAAGCCCTTTCTTTGTGATTGAGGCCGATGAATATGATAGTGCTTTCTTTGATAAGCGCTCTAAATTTGTCCATTATTCACCACGTACACTAATTTTAAATAATCTTGAATTCGATCATGCCGATATTTTTGATGATTTAGCGGCCATTCAAAAACAATTCCACCATTTAGTTCGCACTGTACCGGGCAGTGGGAAAATTATCATGCCTGACTATGATATGAATTTAAAACAGACGATTGGCATGGGATGTTGGAGCGAACAAGAATTTACGGGTGAAACAGGTGATTGGCAGGCTAAAAAACGAACTAATGACAGTCATCATTTTGACGTATTTCATAAAGGCGAGCGAGTAGGCGAAGTGTGTTGGGCGCTTTCAGGTGAACATAATATGCAAAATGGCCTAATGGCGATTGTTGCCGCTCATCATGTTGGTGTTTTGCCTGCTGATGCTTGTGAAGCTTTAGATAAATTTATTAATGCACGTCGTCGCCTAGAACTTCGTGGTGAAGTTAATCAAATTAGTGTCTATGACGATTTTGCTCATCATCCTACGGCGATCCTAGCCACGCTTGAAGCATTACGCAGTAAAGTTGGCGGCACAGCGCGTATAATTGCCGTTTTGGAACCTCGTTCAAATACGATGAAAATGGGTATTAGTAAAGACGATATCGCACCAGCATTAGGTCGAGCTGATGAAGTCTTCTTATTCCAGCCATCAAATATTCAGTGGTTAGTGAGTGATATCGCAGAGCATTGTGTACAGCCACCACGTTGGAGTACTGATCTTGATACATTAGTTGATATGATCGCGAAAGAAGCGCAAGCGGGTGATCATATATTGATCATGAGTAATGGTGGTTTTGGTGGCATACATGAAAAATTGCTCACGAAATTAGCACAACCTAAAGAATCAGAAAATCAGTACTAATAATAAGAAAAGCCACTGAAATTTCAGTGGCTTTTCATTTTTAAGTGAAGAGTAAGATATTATAGTTCCTGATCAAACAGGTTTAAAATGGCATCTCGCAGTTCTTCTGTTGAAAATCCTGGGGCGGGTGTTGAGAAAATAGTATCATCACCTGCAATACTGCCCAGGATCCCTTCTGCTTTGCCTAATGAATCTAATAAACGTGCAATAAGCTGTGCAGCGCCTGGACTGGTTCTTATCACAACAACAGAATGGTTGTGGTCAATATCGAGTACCAGATTTTTTAATGGGCTGCTTGCTGTTGGTACGCCAAGTTCAGTTGGAAGGCAATACACCATCTCCATTTTAGCGTTACGGGTCCTTACCGCACCAAATTTTGTTAGCATACGAGAAATTTTAGACTGGTTGATATTATCATACCCAGCTTCTTGTAATGCGGTCACAATCTCGCCTTGTGAACTGAATTTTTCTTCTTTCAGCAGGGCTTTAAACGCTTTAACCAAGTCTTCTTGCTTAGAAGGAATGCGCATAGTTCACCTTTAGTGAGTTATCAATAACCTGTGTATTATGCAGAGAAGTGAATTTTTATGCAACATAAGACGAAAAAAGGGGCGAGATAAGTGACTCAACATTGTAAAGTAGGATGTACTGCAAAAAAGATTTATTTATTGAGTTTGAATGTGATAATTTAATTAAAGTAAAATATTTGTTAAATAAATGATAAGCTTAAATGATTGCTGTAAGGAGAATGGTTCACTTAACACTTTGCCATATTTATTGGAATTATTTATCAAAAGAGTGTCCACTATCTCATTAACAGATAAGCAATTTGTTTAGAATAAACAAAGTATTATTTTCCACTGTAAATGCCTTATTATGCAATATTGCTGTTAAATAATTGTTTTTTAAAAGGTGAATTGCGTAATAGTGAGTCTCTCTAAGGCGTTCCACTATCTCGTAACTAAGGAGTATCAGAATGAAAGTAGCAGTTCTCGGTGCAGCGGGTGGTATTGGTCAAGCACTGGCACTTCTTCTTAAAAACCAGCTTCCAGCTGGTAGTGAACTCTCTTTATATGATATCGCTCCCGTCACACCGGGTGTCGCAGCTGACTTAAGCCATATCCCAACCCAAGTGACTGTAAAAGGTTTTGCGGGTGAAGATCCTTCTCCTGCTCTAAAAGGCGCTGATGTTGTTCTGATTTCTGCGGGTGTTGCTCGTAAACCTGGCATGGATCGTTCGGATCTTTTCAATGTTAATGCGGGTATTGTGCGCAACTTAATTGAGAAAGTGGCACAAAATTGTCCTAAAGCGCTGATTGGTATCATCACTAACCCTGTTAATACAACCGTTGCTATTGCTGCCGAAGTGCTCAAAAAAGCAGGTGTTTATGATAAAAAACGCCTATTTGGTATTACGACACTGGATATCATTCGTGCAAATACCTTTGTCGCTGAGCTAAAAGGCCAAGATCCCCAAAAAACAAATGTTCCTGTGATTGGCGGACACTCGGGTGTCACTATTCTTCCTCTGCTCTCTCAAGTTGCTGGCGTATCGTTTACAGATGATGAAGTTGCTGCACTGACAAAACGTATCCAAAATGCAGGTACTGAAGTCGTAGAAGCAAAAGCAGGTGGCGGATCTGCAACATTATCAATGGGACAAGCTGCCGCTCGTTTTGGTCTTTCATTAATTCGTGCTTTTAATGGCGAGAAGAATGTTATTGAATGTACCTATACTGAGGGTGACGGAGAATATGCCCGTTTCTTCGCACAACCTATTCTTTTAGGTAAAAATGGCGTAGAAGAATATTTATCTATTGGTAAATTAAGTGATTTTGAAAAACAATCTCTTAATGGCATGTTAGATGTATTGAAAAAAGATATAATTCTTGGTGAAGAATTTATAAATAAATAAAGAAATACTTTTTTTGCTATAAAAATAATGCAAATTTAAATAAAAACCGCTGATATAGTATCAGCGGTTTTTTTTATTAATTATAATGTATGAAATTATTAGTTAATTATTAGTTTTGTCACGAATCTTTCGTTCAAGTAATTCTCCTGTTTCAGGATGAAAATAACGACTTGGCCAAATTTCAGAAGGCGCGATACCAAGATAATCAGCAATGATTTTCTCTCCTTTAGGCCAAGGGCGTGACAGTGCATTTGCTAGTGTTGAAGAGCTTAATCCGGCTTGACGAGAGATGGCAGCAAGTGTTGTTCCTCGTTTTCTAAGTGCGGCAATAATATCGGCAGGATGCCAATCAGATTTCCTTGAAATCATTTTTAATCCTTTTTCTATAAAATTAATTGCTGTGTTAGTGGTATAAATAACAGTTTATTAGAAATGTCCTAAAGCATTTAAACTGATTATTTAGAAAATAAAATAACATTATTTTTCTAAAAAGATTTCTGATTTTTTTCTTAATAATTTCTTTTTTGAAGTTGATAACAATTTTAGAGAAACGTAATGAAAAAAGAGTGGTATACGGCAAAGGAATTGACGGGTATAGGTGGATTACCTAAATCACCACAAGGTGTAAATGCAAAAGCTAAACGTGAATGTTGGCAAAAACAAAAGATAAAGAATAAACAAGGCAATGGCGTTGAATATCATTGTTCTTGTTTACCAGAAGACACTTTAATTGCTCTGGAACTTTATGAACCATTAGCACATTACAAACTAAATAAAAAAGAGGAGCCACTCGTTATCTGGGTGAAAGCATTCCAACAACTAAATGATGGTGAACAAAAAACATTAACAGAGCTGATATTGCGGGATGGTATTAGAAGTTTTTTAGAAAAAGTCGTCAATGATTAAGCGATTTTAAAGAATTTATTATTGCGTTATCCGCAACAGATATCTGACTAACCTCTTAGTTGAATGTGAGATGAGATCATGAAAAAAGAATGGTATACAGCGAAAGAATTAGTGGGGCTTGCGGGGTTACCTAACTCACCGCAAGGAGTGAACTTGATGGCGCGTCGTGAAGGGTGGGAGAATCGCCGTAAACGAGGTGTTCAGGGGAAAGCTGTCGAGTATTCAGTGAAAAGTCTGCCTGATGAGGTTATTGGCGTATTAGCTGCGCACGAGCCTCCAGCAGAGTATTTATCCAAACGTCAGGATGCTTTTTTGATTTGGGTTGAAGCTTATTATCAATTGACCAAGTCAGAACGTGAAAAAATTGTCAAATTCGTTCTGCGGGAAGGATTAGCAAAACTAATTAGTTATATTGATGCAGATAATCAAGATGCTATTGAGCGAGAAAATGAAGAAGTACTCAATAAATTAAAAAACCCACCAGAGACGACATAGTCGCTCTGGCGGGCTTCTTTATACTATTAATGGAGTAATACCATTAGGATTACGATAAACGCTGTACTGCAACGTGAGCAAGCCCAATAAGCGCCTCTTTATAGGGTGAATCGGGTATAATTGATAAAGCATCAATTGCTTTGTCAGCTTCTTCTTCTGCTTTTTGGCGGGTATATTCCAAAGAGCCGCTTTGCTTCATGGTATGCAAAACCGTATCCAATAAATGGCGACCATTACCTTGTTCAATCGCTTGACGAATTAATTGAGATTGTTCTTCATTACCATTATGCATTGCGTGAAGTAATGGCAAGGTGGGTTTACCTTCATCAAGATCATCACCCGTGTTCTTACCCAATTGAGTATTGTCCGCATCATAATCAAGAAGATCGTCAATGAGCTGGAAAGCAGTCCCAAGATAGCGACCATAGTCTTGGAATGCTTTTTCTTGCTCAGGCGTTGCACCAGAAAGAATAGCTGACGCATGAGATGCCGCTTCAAATAATCGAGCTGTTTTACTGTAGATAACTTGCATATAGTCATCTTCAGAAATGTTAGGATCGTTACAATTCATTAATTGTAAAACTTCACCTTCAGCAATCACATTGGTGGCATTAGACATTAATTTTAATACACGCATCGAATCAAGATCCGTCATCATCTGGAAAGATCGTGTATAAATAAAGTCGCCAACAAGTACACTTGCTGCATTTCCAAAGACGGCATTTGCCGTTTGTTTACCTCTGCGCATATCTGATTCATCAACCACATCATCGTGTAACAATGTGGCAGTATGAATAAACTCGATAAGCGCTGCGATCGAGATATGTTTGTCACCTTGATAGTCCAATGCTCGTCCTGTGAGCACTGCGATCATTGGTCGGATCCTTTTACCACCACCACTAATGATGTAGTAACCAAGTTGATTTATCAAAGAAACATCTGAATTAAGCTGGTAAAGGATTGCCTCATTTACCGCAGCCATATCAGCGGATGTTAGTTTTATAATAGATTCTAAATTCATGTTTTTTCGACTTTGGCTCGCCAATGAGCGCGTTATTATTAATAAAAAATGATCATGCCATAGATTTTACTCTCTTATAATTTAGATTGTACTTTAAAAATGGCTGAAATAAATATCGCATAAAAAACTCTTTTTTTTAACGCTAGTTTGCGATCTGTACTTGTCATCGGCACTAAATTTGCGTAGAATTCGCGCCCTATGTGAATATTTTAATTGTGCACTCAAATTATACATATTGGGAGTGTGCGGAAAGCGGAGTTTATATGTACGCGGTTTTCCAAAGTGGTGGTAAACAACACCGAGTCAGCGAAGGTCAAACTATTCGTTTAGAGAAGCTTGAAGTAGCTACTGGCGAGACAATCGAGTTTGATACTGTAATGATGGTCGCTAATGGCGATGATATTCAAATTGGCGCTCCAATCCTTGCGGGCGTTAAAGTTAAAGCGGAAGTGGTTGCTCACGGTCGCGGCGAGAAAGTTAAGATTGTTAAGTTCCGTCGTCGTAAACATAGCCGTAAACAACAGGGCCACCGTCAGTGGTTTACTGATGTTAAAATCACTGGTATCGCTTAAGGTTTAGGAGAGTAGTTCAATGGCACATAAAAAGGCTGGCGGCTCGACTCGTAACGGTCGTGATTCCGAAGCAAAACGTCTGGGTGTTAAACGTTTCGGTGGTGAAGCTGTATTAGCAGGTAGCATCATCGTTCGTCAACGTGGTACTAAGTTCCATGCAGGTACTAACGTTGGTTGTGGTCGTGACCACACCCTGTTTGCATTAGCTGACGGAAAAGTTAAATTCGAAGTTAAAGGTCCAAATAACCGTAAATTTATCAGCATCGAAGCTGAATAATTACTGGTCCTTTAGTTACCGAGTTAAAAGCCCTGCAAGTCTGTTGCGGGGCTTTTTATATTTAAAAAAGGCCATCTCTGGGTAATTTCGGCCATCCAGCACGTTAATGGCTACTATACGGAGTAAAATCATGAAATTTGTTGATGAGGCCAAGATCCTAATCGTCGCAGGCGATGGTGGTAACGGCTGTGTAAGCTTTCGTCGCGAAAAATATATCCCTAATGGGGGGCCAGACGGTGGTGATGGTGGTGATGGTGGTGATGTCTACATGATTGCAGACGAAAACCTGAATACCCTAATTGATTACCGTTTTACAAAATCTTATCGTGCTGAACGTGGTGAAAATGGTCACAGTCGTGATTGTACCGGTAAGCGTGGTCAAGATATTACGATTAGTGTTCCTGTTGGGACACGTGTCCGTGATTTAGCCACCAATGAAATTATTGCTGACTTAACCGTTCACGGTCAAAAGCAGATGGTCGCTAAAGGCGGCTTCCACGGTTTAGGTAATACTCGCTTTAAATCCTCGGTTAACCGTGCTCCACGTCAACGTACAATGGGAACGCCTGGTGAAACCCGTGAAGTACTATTAGAGCTAATGTTATTAGCTGATGTGGGTATGTTAGGTATGCCGAATGCGGGTAAATCCACGTTTATTCGTGCTGTGTCAGCAGCCAAACCTAAAGTTGCCGATTATCCATTTACTACATTAGTACCAAGCCTAGGTGTGGTACGTATGGATAATCATCAAAGCTTTGTTGTTGCGGATATTCCTGGATTAATCGAAGGCGCTGCTGATGGCGCAGGTCTTGGGATCCAATTCTTAAAACACTTAGAACGTTGTCGTGTATTATTGCATTTGATCGACATTGATCCTATTGATGGATCAGATCCTGTTGAGAATGCGCAAATTATTGTCTCTGAATTAGAGAAATACAGCGAAAAATTAGCCAAAAAACCACGTTGGTTGGTATTCAATAAAGTAGACCTTCTTGATGCAGAAGAAGCGAAAGAGAAGGCAAAAGCGATTGTTGAAGCACTCGGTTGGGATGAAAACTATTACATGATAGCGGCCATCAACCAAGAAGGTGTGAAAAAACTTTGCTGGAACATCATGGAATTCCTGAATGTGACGCCACGTGAGCAAGATTTAGTGGCAACCATCACAGAACCAGGAAAAGTTGACTTTATGTGGGATGATTACCATAAAGAACAACTAGAAAATCCTGATTTTGAAGAAGATGACGACGATGATGATTGGGATGAAGAAGATGACGACGGTATAGAGTTTATCTACAAACGTTAATCATTATTCTTATTGTGATAAAACAAAAAACGCCTGATTAATCAGGCGTTTTCTTTATCTATCTATCGTAAGTTTAACGGTTATTATACATATCTTTATACAGATTAGTTTCAAAACGGACTAAGTACGCGCGCCCCGCATTACGATTTTGGGTTGGGGGGGAATAGGCAGAAACATATTGTACAAAAGCCACTTTTTGCCCATTTGCGGTGGTCATAAAGCCCGCAAGATTATAAACCCCTTTTAATGAGCCTGTTTTTGCAGAAACTTTGCCATCAACACCCGCTTCATGAAAGCCACCGCGATATTGTAATGTACCATCATGGCCTGACAGCGGAAGCATCGTAATAAAGTTCAATTCATTATCATGTTGTCCAATGTATTGAAGCACTTGCATCATTGTTGCGGGTGAGATGAGGTTATGACGAGAAAGTCCTGAGCCATCAACCATTACCGTATTACCCAAATCAATACCCGCTTTTTGTTTTAAAATAGCGCGGGTTGCTTCTGCACCTGAACGCCATGTCCCTGCAACACCATAATACTCACGACCAATAGTTCTAAATACAGTGTCTGCAATCATATTATCAGACTCTTTTAACATGGTGGTGAGTAGGTTATGTAATGGTTTTGATTGTGTCTGTGCGAGCACTGTTACGGGAGCTTTAAGTTGAGAACGGCGTTTTATATAACCATCAAGTTCAATATTGGCACGTTGTAATTCTTCTTTCAGAATAGTACCAGCCCAGTGAGCCCCATCTTGGATAGAAAACATTAACGGTACCGCATCATCACGTTTAGGGATACAACCTGTAATGACATAAGTATTTAAATCACGGACAGTGACATCTAACTCACAAAAGCGGGTGCGTGTTGAGCCTTTTTCATAAGTTTCAACTTCACTTAAAACTGTAACAGGGTAAAACGAGGCTTTGCGTATGGTCGCTATATCACCGTCTTTGTTGCCACTTTGCAGTAAGACAGAAAAACAGTTTTTATCAACAATAGCTGCACTTGGTGGTGCGCTAAAGCATTGAGTCATATCATTCCAAACCCAACCTGGTGCTTTATCATGGCTTGAGAAAGCAGAGGTATCAATGAGTAAGTCGCCATGTATCTTAGTCACACCAGATTGTTTTAATACGGCAACCATACCTCTTAATTGTTGACGGGTTAAAGTGGGATCGCCAGTAAAACGAAAGATCAAATCACCATTAAGTTGATCATTTTTTATTTTGCCTTCTGTTTCCATTGTTGTGATGAATTGATAATCACCTCCCAATTGAAGTAATGCCACAAGTGCTGTCACTACTTTTTGAGTACTGGCAGGAAGTGCTAATTGATCCGCATGATAATTAAGACTAGGAGACGCCGCGCCAACGGGTTGGGTAATCAAACCCACTTGTGTTCCTTCAGGAAGATGTTCAATGTAGTTTTCAACAGGTATTGCTTGAGTTGAAAAACTTATGATACTTAATGTATAAAGTATCCGTCGGAATATCGATAATAAGCGCATAATTTCTCTGCCCGTGACTATAGCGTGGTAACGTTACAGTATTGATTGCCAGTGGCTAATACTAAAGGGCAATGAGGGCAAAAGTAAACGGAAGAACGAGTGATTACTGCATTATCAGAAAATATCTGTTTATTGATTTATAAAGAGAGATAAGGCGTGAAGCCATGCGTCTCTTGTGTTAGATTTAGTTTTAGGTATGGGCAGTTAAGTTTGCTTCCCGACAGCATGAGTAGGGGAATAAATAACCCTTAATTCACCGAATATATGTAGAGACAGGCCCAATTTAAGGCTGCCTGTGTCTTTTTTTGTCTTGAGAAGAGTAAATAGATGCTTTTCTCTGTGTTGTTAGTATAAAAAATCAGGATGATACCTATTTTTTATTAGGAATAGTATTGAGGTATTAACACATGAATCAGATCCCTATGACAGTTCTTGGTGCAGAAAAATTACGCGAAGAGCTGGAGTATCTAAAAAGTGTTCGTCGTCCCGAAATTATCGCGGCTATTGCAGAAGCGCGTGAACACGGAGACTTAAAAGAGAATGCAGAATATCATGCAGCAAGAGAACAACAAGGCTTCTGTGAAGGTCGAGTACAAGAAATTGAAGCCAAGTTATCAAATGCTCAAGTTATTGATATTACAAAAATAAATAACAATGGTCGTATTATTTTTGGCTCAACAGTGACATTATTAAATGTTGAGACAGAAGAAGAGCAAACTTATCGCATTGTGGGCGATGATGAAGCCAACATCAAAGTTAACTTAATCTCTGTGAATTCGCCTATTGCGCGCGGATTAATTGGTAAAGAGTTAGATGATGTCGTGGTTATCACAACGCCAGGTGGGCAAGTTGAGTATGAAGTTTTAAACGTAGAATATATTTAATTTATAATTTTACGTTTCTATAGAAAACTAGACTGCTATCCTGTGGTAATATAAAAAAGGCCTTAAAAGGCCTTTTTTGCCATAGAGTTAGTTATGGCATTTTTATATAAAGATACAAGTTTTATTTCGGTAAAATAATCTTACGTGCTTCTGAAGGACGATAAAGAACAAGAATTTTTCCGATAACTTGTACATTCTGTGCACCGCTTTCGCGTACAATCGCTGCAACGATCAAGTTTTTAACATCTCGATCTTCGCCTGCGATTTTGACTTTGATAAGCTCATGGTGTGCCAGAGCGACTTCAATTTCTGCAAGAACGCCTTCAGTCAGTCCGTTGTTACCAATCATAACGACTGGATTCAGGTGATGAGCGAGCCCTTTCAGGTGTTGAATTTGTTTTTTGTTAAGAGTCATCATTAATTTTTGCTTTGTTGGGATTGAAAACGGTCTATTCTAACGCCATCTCTCACTTATCACCATAAAATGTCGTTAATACGGGGTTAAATGAGTGAAATAGTAAAAATTATGATAGCTAAGTGTATGATAGTTGGAAAACGCAATGGCCAATAAGAAACGTTCGGCAAGCTCTAGCCGCTGGTTACAAGAACATTTTAGTGATAAATATGTTCTGCAAGCAAAGAAAAAAGGGTTTCGCTCTCGAGCTTGGTTTAAACTGGAAGAAATTCAGCAAAGTGACAATATCTTTAAACCAGGTATGACCGTTGTCGATTTAGGTGCTGCTCCTGGTGGGTGGTCTCAATACGTTGTACAGCAGTTAGGAAGCAAAGGTCGAATCATCGCATGTGACCTTTTACCTATGGATCC
Source organism: Proteus sp. FME41 (assembly GCF_014897315.1). Taxonomy (GTDB): domain Bacteria; phylum Pseudomonadota; class Gammaproteobacteria; order Enterobacterales; family Enterobacteriaceae; genus Proteus. The sequence continues at coordinate 50,818 of NZ_JABUYL010000007.1, forward strand.
TATTGTTGGAGTCGATTTCCTTCAAGGCGATTTTCGTGATGAACTTGTGTTGAAGGCGTTGCTTGATAGAGTAGGTGAAAATAAAGTCCAGGTTGTCATGTCTGACATGGCTCCAAACATGAGCGGTACCCCCGCGGTCGATATCCCTCGATCCATGTATTTAGTGGAGTTAGCGCTTGATATGTGTCGTGATGTACTGGCTCCCGGGGGAAGTTTTATTGTCAAAGTGTTTCAGGGAGAAGGCTTTGATGAATACCTAGGGCAAATACGCTCCCTGTTTACGAAAGTGAAAGTTCGTAAACCAGACGCTTCACGGTCTCGTTCCCGTGAGGTATATATTGTAGCCACAGGGCGTAAACTTTAGTACCCTAAAGCTATTTGTTAACACAGTTGTAATATGAGGTTAATCCCTTGAGTGACATGGCGAAAAACCTGATCCTCTGGCTAGTTATTGCAGTCGTTTTGATGTCATTATTCCAGAGCTTCGGACCCAGCGATTCGAATAGTCGTAAGGTGGATTACTCTACCTTTATCAATGAGTTAACTAATAACCAGTTACGCGAGGTCAGCATAAGTGGTTATGATATTAATGTAACTAAAACAGATAACTCAAAGTACAGCACGTATATGCCTATGCGTGATGACAACCTGCTGACCACTTTAATGAACCGTAATGTAAAAGTAACGGGTGAACCCCTTGAAGGCCAAAGTCTTCTGACTCAAATTTTTGTGTCTTGGTTCCCAATGCTATTACTGATTGGTCTTTGGATTTTCTTTATGCGCCAAATGCAAGGTGGTGGCGGTAAAGGTGCGATGTCTTTCGGTAAAAGTAAGGCACGCATGTTGACAGAAGACCAAATCAAAACAACTTTTGCGGATGTCGCGGGTTGTGATGAAGCAAAAGAAGAAGTAAGCGAATTAGTTGAATACTTACGTGATCCAGGTCGTTTCCAGAAACTAGGCGGTAAAATCCCTAGAGGTATTTTGATGGTAGGGCCTCCTGGTACTGGTAAAACACTATTAGCGAAAGCTATTGCGGGTGAAGCGAAAGTCCCATTCTTTACTATTTCAGGTTCTGATTTCGTTGAAATGTTTGTGGGTGTTGGTGCTTCTCGTGTTCGTGATATGTTTGAACAGGCTAAAAAAACAGCACCATGTATCATCTTTATTGATGAAATTGATGCGGTAGGGCGTCAACGTGGTGCTGGTTTAGGCGGTGGTCATGATGAACGTGAGCAAACACTGAACCAAATGCTAGTTGAAATGGATGGTTTTGAAGGAAATGAAGGTATTATCGTTATTGCGGCAACTAACCGTCCTGACGTTTTAGACCCAGCATTACTTCGTCCAGGTCGTTTTGACCGCCAAGTGGTTGTGGGTTTACCCGATGTACGCGGACGTGAGCAAATTCTTAAAGTCCATATGCGTCGTGTCCCTTTATCACCAGATGTTGATCCTGCAATTTTAGCGCGTGGTACACCAGGCTTCTCTGGTGCAGACTTAGCTAACTTAGTGAATGAAGCTGCTCTATTTGCTGCACGTGGTAATAAACGTGTTGTCTCAATGGTCGAATTTGAGAAAGCGAAAGATAAGATAATGATGGGTGCTGAACGTCGTTCAATGGTAATGACGGAAGAACAAAAAGCATCAACAGCTTATCATGAAGCCGGACATGCGATTATTGGACGCTTAGTACCAGAACATGACCCTGTGCATAAAGTAACGATTATTCCTCGTGGGCGCGCATTGGGTGTGACTTTCTTCTTACCTGAAGGTGACCAAATAAGTGCAAGCCGTCAGAAATTAGAAAGCCAAATTTCAACACTTTATGGTGGACGTTTAGCGGAAGAAATCATCTATGGTGTAGAGCATGTTTCTACTGGGGCATCTAATGATATCAAAGTAGCAACAAGTATTGCACGTAACATGGTGACTCAGTGGGGGTTCTCTGAAAAATTAGGGCCATTACTGTACGCAGAAGAAGAAGGTGAAGTATTCTTAGGTCGTTCTGTTGCGAAAGCGCAACATATGTCTGATGAAACAGCGCGCACTATTGACGAAGAAATTAAAGCCATCGTTGATCGTAACTATGTTCGTGCACGTCAAATATTAATGGATAACCTTGATATTCTTCATTCAATGAAAGATGCACTGATGACTTATGAAACTATCGATGCGCCTCAAATTGATGATTTAATGAATCGTCGTGATGTTCGCCCACCTGCAGGTTGGGAAGGCAATAATGGTAATAGTGGTACAACCACTACTGCCCAGCCGACTCAAACACATGTGGCAAGTGAGCCAAAAGATAAGCCAGAGTCAGAAAGTGATACGCCTTCTGATAACAATACTCACTAATCCTTATCGGATTGTGCATATTGAATAAGCTATAAATACAAACCCCAGGCTTCTGGGGTTTTTTTTATAAAGGTATCAATGAAATGAAATTGATTGCTAAGGGCAGAGAACTTAATTTATCTACACCTCACGTTATGGGGATTTTGAATGTCACTCCGGACTCTTTTTCTGATGGTGGCACTCATAATTCACTTAATGATGCGCTTAACCACGCGGCGAAACTAATCGCTGATGGTGCTTCTATCATCGATATTGGTGGAGAGTCGACAAGACCTGGCGCAAGTGATGTTTCTATAGATGAAGAATTACAGCGTGTTGTTCCTGTGGTTGATGCTATCCGTCAGCGTTTTGATGTTTGGATTTCTGTTGATACATCCAAAGCTCAAGTAATCACTGAATCGGCAAATGTAGGTGCTTCAATTATTAATGATATTCGCTCTTTGCAAGAGCCAGGAGCACTTGAAGCTGCTGCTAAAACGGGTTTGCCTGTGTGTATTATGCATATGCAAGGCGATCCTAAAACTATGCAACAATCACCACATTATGAGAATGTGATGATAGATGTTGACCGTTTTTTACGAGAAAATATTCAGCGTTGTGTTGATGCTGGAATTGAAAAAAATCAAATTATTCTTGATCCAGGATTCGGCTTTGGTAAAAATTTAGCGCATAATTACCAATTATTAGCACATTTAAGTGAACTTCATCACTTTGGTTTACCCATACTGGCTGGAATGTCACGCAAATCAATGGTTGGACAACTATTAAATGTACCGCCACAAGAACGAGTTGCGGGTAGCGTGGCCTGTGCTGTGATTGCAGCAATGCAAGGCGCACAAATTATTCGTGTACACGATGTTAAAGAGACAGTTGATGCGATGAAAGTCGTACAAGCGACTCTTTCTGCAAAGGAAAATAATGAATGAGCGAACGTAAATACTTTGGAACAGATGGTATCCGTGGAAAAGTAGGTGATAGTCCAATTACACCTGATTTTGTATTAAAGCTGGGTTGGGCTGCGGGCAAAGTATTAGCACGTCATGGCTCTCGTAAAATCATTATTGGCAAAGATACACGTATTTCAGGCTATATGTTGGAATCTGCATTAGAAGCAGGTTTAGCCGCGGCGGGTTTATCAGCCTCATTTACAGGCCCTATGCCAACACCCGCCGTTGCGTATTTAACACGTACATTCCGCGCTGAAGCGGGAATTGTGATTTCAGCATCTCATAACCCTTATTATGATAATGGAATAAAATTCTTCTCTATTGATGGAACAAAATTACCCGATGAAGTAGAAGAAGCGATTGAAGCTGAAATGGAAAAACCAATTACGTGTGTTGAATCGGCAGAGCTTGGTCGTGCAAATCGTATTGTCGATGCGGCGGGCCGTTACATTGAATTTTGTAAAGGGACTTTTCCTAACGAGAATAACCTTAATGGCTTAAAAGTGGTTGTTGATTGTGCTCATGGCGCAACATACCACATTGCACCTAATGTATTTCGTGAGTTAGGTGCTGAAGTGATTACGATTGGCTGTGATCCGACAGGTATCAATATTAATGCAGAATGCGGCGCAACAGATGTCCGTATGCTACAACAACGTGTACTTGAAGAAGGTGCAGATGTTGGTTTAGCCTTTGATGGTGACGGTGACCGTATTATCATGGTTGATCATCAAGGTTTAAAAGTCGATGGTGACCAAATTCTCTATATTATTGCGAGAGAAGCCTTACGCCAAGGTCAATTGCGTGGTGGCGCAGTCGGCACACTGATGAGTAATATGGGATTAGAAATCGCCCTTAAACAACTGGGTATTCCTTTTGTAAGAGCCAAAGTGGGTGACCGCTATGTGCTCGAAAAATTACAAGAAAAAGGCTGGCGTTTAGGGGCTGAAAACTCAGGCCATATTATTTTATTAGATAAAACAACGACCGGTGATGGTATTGTTGCAGGTTTACAAGTCTTAAGTGCGATGGTACGTAATCACATGAGCTTGCATGATTTATGCAGCGGCATGAAATTATTACCTCAAATTTTAGTTAATGTCCGTTTTACGGGCAGTCATGATCCTTTACAAACACCTGAAGTTCAGAAGGTTGCTAAAGCGGTTGAAGAAGAACTTGCCGGTAAAGGACGTGTGTTGTTGCGTAAATCAGGTACAGAACCTTTAATTCGCGTGATGGTTGAGGGTGAAAATGAAGAGCAAGTCACTGCAATGGCAAATCGTATTGCTGACGCAGTGAAGCACGTTGGCTAATTGATGCTTTTTTCTTCAATCAATCACTTTGTAGAAAAATAACCTTGCTTGTCAGTTCAGCTTTGGTTAGTATTCACACCCGCTTAGTCAGGTCTTGAGCTAAAGCGGGTGAAGCAATCGAAGGTTATCGTTAAGACGATAAGTTCCATAAAAAAGGTAACGCAAATGTATACGGCACTCATTGTTATTCTTATCATTGTAGCAACAGGGCTAGTTGGTTTGATCCTGTTACAGCAGGGTAAAGGTGCTGATATGGGCGCTTCTTTTGGTGCAGGTGCTTCCGGTACAGTATTTGGTTCAAGCGGTTCAGCTAACTTTATGACCCGTATGACCGCTGTTTTAGCGACAGCTTTTATTGTACTTGCCCTTATTTTAGGTAATTTAAGTGCCAATAAAACTGTACGTGATGACAGCAAGTGGATGTCTATCGAGCAGACTGCAGAAGAAGCTAAAAAAGCTGAGCAATCAGCACAGCCTGTAGCGCCAGCAAATACAGATATTCCGCAGTAAGACTAAGAAAAGATTTAAATGAGATTGTTAATTTTTACGCAGTAACAGTCTCATTAAAGTGCCGAGGTGGTGAAATTGGTATACACGCTACCTTGAGGTGGTAGTGCCTATAAAACGGGCGTACGGGTTCAAGTCCCGTTCTCGGCACCATTATTCCAGATAGCTTGCGTTTTGCTTGTTATCAGCGTAAAATTTGCCACGTTTTTCGAACGCGGGGTGGAGCAGCTTGGTAGCTCGTCGGGCTCATAACCCGAAGGTCGTCGGTTCAAATCCGGCCCCCGCAACCACTTCTAACAATACAGCACTTTTCTCATTAATCATCTTGTTGAACCGATTATGATCCTGAGTGGAATGTGCCGTAAGAAGAGGTTATTCTCGAATGGCAAGTTACAGGGTCCAGTTGCATAAAGCCCCGAATTTCGGGGTTTTTTGTTATCAGAGAATAGAATACTGGGCTATAGGCCCTTTTTTTATGCCTTGGGGGTGGGTTTGTCCACATTAGAGCAAAAATTAACAGCGATGATTTCAGCACCAGTAGAAGCATTAGGCTTTGAATTTGTCGGTCTTGAGTTTATTCGTAGCCGAGAATCAACATTGCGTATCTATATTGATAGTGAAGATGGTATCACTGTTGATGATTGTGCTGATGTTAGCCACCAGGTCAGTGCTGTACTGGATGTTGAAGATCCAATTCAAACAGTTTATAACCTTGAGATTTCATCTCCTGGTTTAGAACGACCTTTATTCACTGCAACGCACTATGAGCAATTTATCGGCGAAGAAGCCGCTATCGTATTACGAATTGCAATGCAAAACCGCCGTAAATGGCAGGGCATTATTAAGTCTGTCGCTGGCGAAATGATCACGGTTACTGTGGATGGTAAAGACGAAGTGTTCGCACTGAGCAACATCCAGAAAGCTAACCTGGTACCCCACTTTTGAGTTTTGAAGAGGCAACTAGGATGAACAAAGAGATTCTGGCTGTTGTGGAAGCGGTCTCTAACGAAAAATCTCTTCCTCGTGAAAAGATTTTTGAAGCACTGGAAACCGCACTAGCGACAGCAACTAAGAAAAAATACGAGCAAGAGATTGATGTTCGCGTTAGCATCGATCGCAAAACGGGGGATTTCGATACCTTCCGTCGTTGGGTTGCTGTTGATGAAGTTACTCAACCTACCCGCGAAATCACGCTTGAAGCTGCACAATATGAAGAGCCTGGCATTGAGCTAGGTGGCTTTATCGAAGATCAGATTGAATCTGTTACTTTCGACCGTATTACAACACAAACCGCCAAGCAAGTTATCGTACAAAAAGTACGTGAAGCTGAAAGAGCAATGGTTGTTGATCAATTCCGCGAACAATTAGGCGAAATTATCACGGGTGTTGTGAAGAAAGTAAATCGCGAAAACATCACCTTAGACTTAGGAAATAACGCAGAAGCGGTTATTTTACGCGAAGATATGTTACCGCGTGAAAACTTCCGTCCAGGTGACCGTTTGCGTGGTGTGTTATACGATGTACGTACAGAAACTCGTGGTGCACAACTTTTCGTGACGCGTTCTCGTCCTGAAATGCTGGTTGAATTATTCCGCATTGAAGTGCCAGAAATTGGCGAAGAAATCATTGAAATTAAAGCAGCCGCGCGTGATCCAGGTTCTCGTGCCAAAATCGCAGTAAAAACTAACGACAAGCGTATTGACCCTGTGGGTGCTTGTGTTGGTATGCGTGGTGCACGTGTACAAGCCGTTTCCAGTGAATTGGGCGGCGAGCGAATTGATATTGTTTTGTGGGATGATAATCCTGCACAATTCGTTATTAATGCAATGGCTCCGGCAGATGTTGCTTCTATTGTTGTTGATGAAGACAACTGTACAATGGATGTTGCGGTTGAAAGCAGTAACCTTGCACAGGCGATTGGTCGTAATGGTCAAAACGTACGTCTGGCAGCACAGTTACTGAAAAAACATCGTGGTGATGACAAGTGGGAATTAAACGTCATGACTGCTGATGAACTGAATGCAAAACATCAGGCAGAAGCAAACGCAGCCATTGAACTATTTACTAAGCATCTCGACATTGATGAAGACTTCGCAACTGTTTTAGTTGAAGAAGGTTTCTCTACCCTTGAAGAGTTAGTTTATGTGCCAATCAGTGAATTGCTGGCGGTTGACGGATTAGATGAAGATACCGTTGAAGCTCTACGTGAAAGAGCAAAAGCAGCACTCACAACGATTGAATTGGCTCAAAAAGAAAGCCTAGGCGATAACCAGCCAGCAGAGGACTTATTAGCTCTCGAAGGCTTGGAGCGCTCTTTAGCATTTGATCTAGCTGCCCGTGGTATCTGCACACTGGAAGATCTTGCCGAACAGGGTATCGACGACCTGACTGATATTGAAGGCCTTACTAATGAACGCGCAGGCGAACTCATTATGGCTGCTCGTAATATCTGCTGGTTTGGGAATGATGCGTAACAACTGAGCAGGAAGGAACAGAATGACAGATGAAACAGTAAAATCACTGGCAGAAGAGATTCAGACACCGGTTGAACGTTTGGTACAGCAGTTTGCTGATGCCGGTATTAAGAAGACCGTCTCTGATTCTGTCTCCCAAAAAGAGAAAGAAACCTTACTGGCTTGGTTGAATCGTGATAAAGACGTATCAACCAACCAACCAGAAAAATTAACGTTACAACGTAAAGTTCGTAGTACGTTAAGTGTTCCTGGTACAGGTGGCAAAAGTAAATCAGTAGCCATCGAAGTCCGCAAAAAACGCACTTATGTGAACCGCGACGCCGTTGAAAAAACGCAAGCGGATGAGCAAGCTCAGCGTGAAGCGGAAGAAAAGGCGCATCGCGAAGCCGAAGAAAAAGCCCAGCGCGAAGCACAAGAGAAAGCACAGCGCGAAGCTGAAGAAAAAGCAAAACGTGAAGCTGAAAAGGCAAAGAAAGACGCCGAAGATAAAGTGAAACGTGAAGCTGAAGAAGCAAAACGTGAAGCAGCGGAATTAGCTAAGCGCGAAGCAGCGGAAAAAGATAAAGTGAAACAAAACGATAAACCAAAAGCTGATAAAGCAGATCAGGAAAAAGCACGTCGCAATGCTGAACAGGCTGAATTGAAGCGTAAAACGGAAGAGACACAACGCCGTAAAGCGGAAGAAGAAGCGCGTGTTGCAGCAGAAAAAGCACGTCTTTTAGCTGAAGAAAATGCTGAAAAATGGACGACTGAACCTAAAGCGCCTGAAACTGAAGGCTCAGACTATCATGTAACAACATCACGCTATGCTCGTGATGCTGAAGATGAGAGTGATGCTGAAGTTGAAGGTGGCCGCGGTCGTGGTCGCACCGCTGCTAAGGCTCCTCGTCCTAAGAAAAATAACCGCCATTCTGAAAAAGCAGATCGTGAAGAAGCGCGTGCTGCAGGTCGTACTAACAAGAAAGGCAAACGTAAAGGTAGCTCATTACAACAAGGTTTTAATAAGCCAGCTGCTGTTGTAAACCGAGATGTCATTATTGGTGAAACCATTTCTGTTGCTGAACTTGCAAACAAAATGGCAGTAAAAGGGTCTGAAGTTATCAAAACTATGATGAAAATGGGCGCAATGGCGACTATTAATCAAGTTTTAGACCAAGAAACTGCACAGCTTGTTGCGGAAGAAATGGGCCATAAAGTAATCTTACGTCGTGAGAACGAGTTAGAAGAACAAGTCATGAGTGATCGTGATACTGGCGAAGAAAGTGCAGTATCTCGTGCACCTGTTGTTACCATTATGGGTCACGTTGACCACGGTAAAACGTCATTACTGGACTACATTCGTTCAACGAAAGTAGCATCTGGCGAAGCGGGTGGTATTACTCAGCATATCGGTGCTTATCACGTTAAAACTGATAAAGGTGAAATTACCTTCCTAGATACCCCAGGTCACGCCGCGTTTACGTCAATGCGTGCTCGTGGTGCTCAGGTAACGGATATCGTTGTTCTGGTTGTTGCGGCAGATGATGGTGTAATGCCACAAACTATCGAAGCAATCCAACACGCAAAAGCAGCAAACGTGCCTGTTGTTGTTGCTGTGAACAAAATTGATAAACACGAAGCCGATCCTGATCGCGTTAAAACTGAGCTGTCTCAATATGGTATTTTGCCAGAAGAATGGGGCGGTGAAACTCAGTTTATGCACGTATCTGCAAAACAGGGTTTAGGGATTGATGAATTACTCGATGCTATTCTTCTACAAGCTGAAGTACTTGAACTGAAAGCAGTTAAAGAAGGCATGGCAAGCGGTGTTGTTATCGAATCTTACCTCGATAAAGGTCGTGGTCCAGTTGCCACTATCCTAGTTCGTGAAGGTACACTAAACAAAGGTGACATCGTTCTGTGTGGTTTCGAATACGGTCGTATTCGTGCAATGCGTAACGAATTAGGCCAAGATATTCAATCTGCGGGCCCATCAATGCCTGTTGAGATTTTAGGTCTGTCTAGCGTTCCTTCTGCAGGTGATGAAGCAACCGTTGTTCGTGACGAGAAGAAAGCACGTGAAGTTGCGCTATACCGTCAAGGTAAATTCCGCGATGTTAAACTGGCTCGTCAGCAGAAATCTAAACTGGAAAACATGTTTGCTAACATGGAAGAAGGTAAAGTTTCTGAACTGAACATTGTTCTAAAAACAGACGTTCAAGGAACTTGTGAAGCGATTACTGAAGCCTTAAATAAACTCTCTACTGATGAAGTTAAGCTGAGAATTATTGGCTCAGGTGTGGGTGGTATCACTGAAACTGATGCAACTTTAGCCGCAGCTTCTAACGCAATCATCCTTGGTTTTAACGTTCGTGCTGATGCTTCTGCGCGCCGTATCATTGAACAAGAAAGTGTTGATTTACGTTACTATTCCGTTATCTATAGCCTGATTGATGAAATCAAACTGGCAATGAGCGGTATGTTAGCACCTGAATATAAACAAGAAATCATGGGTCTTGCAGAAGTCCGTGATGTGTTTAAATCACCTAAATTCGGCGCAATCGCGGGTTGTATGGTGACAGAAGGTAACATTAAACGTAATAATCCAATTCGTGTTCTACGTGATAACGTGGTTATTTACGAAGGTGAACTTGAGTCACTGCGTCGCTTTAAAGATGACGTCAATGAAGTTCGTAACGGTATGGAATGTGGTATCGGTGTGAAAAACTACAACGATGTCCGCGCCGGCGATATGATTGAAGTCTTCCAAGTTATTGAAATTAAACGTTCTATTGATTGATTCTGAGCGTTTTATTTTAAAGGGGAGCTTAACGGCTCCCTTCTTAATTCCCTTCTTTGCTGTATTCTCTTTTATTTTCTCCTCATTTTTCAACATAACCGAAATAGATTGGCTTTCAGTAATTTATGAAAGTGAAATAACAGGGTAAAATAGCAATTAAGAAACGTTTTATGCCTAAAGAAAGAAATCAGAGAAAGCAGTTGTTAAATATGACTTCCTGTATACTCTTTAGATATCATCGATTTTAGATTTGAATTAACAGTGACAATAAGGGCAATACCCTATTGTCAGGGAGAGATAAAATGGCAAGAGATTTTAGCCGTAGTCAACGTGTTTCTCAGGAAATGCAAAAAGAAATCGCCATCATTTTACAACGTGAAGTGAAAGATCCACGTATCGGAATGGCCACCGTATCTGGCGTTGAAGTTTCTCGTGATTTGGCTTATGCCAAAGTGTTTGTCACCTTTTTAAACTTATCTGGTGGTGAAAAAAGCGAAGAAGAGATGGTTGCTGATGGCTTAACGGCCTTGAATGAAGCAGCAGGTTTTATTCGTTCATTGTTAGGTAAAGCAATGCGTTTACGTATTGTACCTGAACTGACATTTGCTTATGACAACTCATTAGTTGAAGGTATGCGTATGTCTAACCTAGTTTCTAATGTCGTTAAAAACGATGAAGAGCGTCGTCATAAAGAGGACGAATAATGGGGCGTCGTCGTAAGGGGCGTGAGATTAACGGCGTATTGCTACTCGATAAACCCCAAGATATTTCCTCTAACGATGCACTCCAAAAAGTCCGCCGGATGTTTAACGCCAGTAAAGCGGGACATACGGGCGCATTAGATCCTCTAGCAACCGGTATGCTTCCTATTTGTTTAGGGGAAGCGACCAAATTTTCACAGTTTCTATTGGATTCAGATAAGCGTTATCGCGTTATTGCTCGTTTAGGTCAACGAACAGACACCTCTGATGCTCAGGGTGAAGTTATCCAAGAGCGGCCAGTACAATTTACGCAACAAGCTTTAGATGATGCCTTAGAGAGCTTTCGAGGCGAAACATTGCAAGTGCCTTCAATGTATTCTGCTTTAAAGCACCAAGGTAAGCCGCTTTATGAATATGCAAGACAAGGCATTGAAATTGAGCGTGAAGCAAGACCCATTACGGTTTATGAGTTACAGTTTATTCGCTGGGAAGGTAATGAGTTAGAGCTGGAAATTCATTGTTCTAAAGGAACTTATATTCGCACTATCATTGATGATCTGGGTGAGAAATTAGAATGTGGCGCTCACGTTATTTTTTTACGTCGATTAGAAGTTGCTGATTATCCTAAAGAAAGAATGATAACACTGGAACAACTTAGGGCGATAGTAGATAACGCGCAATCAGCACAAGAAGATCCTTTCTTAGCACTTGATGCGTTATTGTTACCGATGGATACTGCTGTCGCACATTTTCCTGTCATCAACCTCACTACGATTATTGCGGGTTATCTAAAACTGGGCCAACCTGTTCGCGTTAATCATGATATTCATGAAGGTGAATGGGTAAGGGTGACAGAAGGCGATGAAGAAAAATTTATTGGCCTTGCCATTATTAAAGATGGCTTAGTTGCGCCTAAAAGAGTGGTTGTTGATTATAGTGCGCAGGATAACACTTAATAGCAATCTTGCGCTAAAAGTGTTTGAAGCGTAGAATAATGCGGCTATCTGTTTAGGTGGCTGAGTTGGATAGCTGAATTAGAGATTGGCTATCCTAAAAATTTTAATTTAATTGGAGTTTATTATGTCTCTAAGTACTGAAGCGAAAGCACAAATCGTTGCTGAATATGGTCGTGATGCTAACGATACTGGCTCAAGCGAAGTTCAGATTGCACTGCTGACTGCAGAAATCAACCACCTGCAAGGTCACTTTTCAGAGCACAAAAAAGATCACCACAGCCGTCGTGGTCTGCTGCGTAAAGTTTCCAGCCGTCGTAATCTGCTGGACTACCTGAAACGTAAAGATGTTGCTCGTTACTCTGCACTGATTGCACGTTTAGGTCTGCGTCGTTAATCAAACGAGTTTCAGTGAAAAGGGGCCTGTAGGCCCCTTTTCTACTAGAAAGTGCTATTTTTACTATAAGTCGTTATGTTTTAATGTGGTGATTGTTATTTAGTCTCTCTAGTTACGACAATTCGCGCGGCTAATGAAAATATTTATGTTTATGCGGTAAATATTTTCATTAGTCGCGAGGGGACGTAGCGGAGAAAAGATCATTCATCGTCGCTAAACATCTGGCGACAATAAGATAAAGGATATTATTTTGCTGAATCCTACAGTTCGTAAATTTCAATACGGTCAACATACTGTTTCAATCGAAACTGGCATGATGGCACGTCAAGCAACAGCTGCCGCTATGATTGATATGGACGGTACTTCTGTTTTTGTTACTGTTGTTGCAAAGAAAAAAGTCAAAGCGGGACAAGATTTCTTCCCATTAACAGTTAACTACCAAGAGCGTGCATACGCTGCAGGTCGTATTCCAGGTAGTTTCTTCCGTCGTGAAGGTCGTCCTGGTGAAGGCGAAACATTAATTGCACGTTTAATTGACCGTCCTTTACGTCCATTATTCCCAGAAGGTTTCTTAAACGAAATTCAAATCGTTGCTACCGTTGTTTCTGTTAACCCACAAGTTAATCCAGATATCGTTGCAATGATTGGTGCTTCTACTGTATTAGCATTGTCAGGTGTTCCATTTAATGGTCCTATCGGTGGTGCTCGTGTTGGTTTTATTGATGGACAATATGTTCTGAACCCAACGGTTGATGAACTGAAAGTCAGTAAGTTAGACTTAGTGGTTGCAGGTACTGCAGGCGCGGTTCTGATGGTAGAATCAGAAGCTGATTTATTATCAGAAGAAGAAATGTTAGGTGCAGTGGTATTTGGTCATGACCAACAACAAGTTGTGATTGAAAATATCAATTCGCTAGTAGCAGAAGTCGGTAAAGAAAAATGGGATTGGGCGCCAGAAGCTATCAACCAAACTTTACATGAACGTATTGCACAATTAGCACAAGCACGTATCGGTGATGCTTACCGTATCACTGAAAAACAAGAACGTTATGAGCAAATCGAAGCTATCCGCGATGAAGTGGTTACAACATTATTAGCGGAAGATGAAACCTTAGATGAAGGTGAAATCAATGATTTATTCTCTAGCTTAGAGAAAAACATTGTTCGTGCTCGCGTTTTAGCGGGTGAACCACGTATTGATGGCCGTGAAAAAGACATGGTACGTGCATTGGATATTCATACTGGCCTATTACCACGTACTCATGGTTCAGCCTTGTTTACACGTGGCGAGACTCAAGCGTTAGTGACTGCAACATTAGGTACTGCACGTGATGCTCAAACGATTGATGATATCATGGGTGAGCACACAGATACTTTCTTACTGCACTATAACTTCCCTCCATACTCTGTTGGTGAAACAGGCATGATGGGTTCACCAAAACGTCGTGAAATTGGTCATGGTCGGTTAGCAAAACGTGGTGTGTTAGCGGTAATGCCAACAATTGAAGAATTCCCATACACTGTTCGTGTGGTTTCTGAAATCACTGAATCTAATGGTTCATCTTCAATGGCGTCTGTTTGTGGTGCTTCTTTAGCTCTGATGGATGCAGGCGTGCCAATTAAAGAATCTGTTGCCGGTATTGCAATGGGTCTAGTAAAAGAAGGTGACAACTTTGTTGTTCTTTCTGATATTTTAGGTGATGAAGACCATTTAGGTGACATGGACTTTAAAGTTGCGGGTAGCCGTAACGGTGTCAGCGCGTTACAAATGGATATCAAAATCGAAGGTATCACACGTGAAATCATGCAAGTTGCGCTAAACCAAGCAAAAAGCGCACGTCTGCATATTTTAGGTGTTATGGAAAATGCGATTAGCCAACCTCGTGCTGATATTTCTGAATTCGCACCACGTATTCACACTATCAAAATCAACTCAGACAAAATCAAAGACGTTATCGGTAAAGGGGGTTCAGTTATCCGTGCATTAACGGAAGAGACTGGCACAACTATCGAAATCGAAGATGATGGTACTGTGAAAATTGCTGCAACGAGCAATGAACAAGCGAAAATGGCTATTGCACGTATCGAAGAAATCACAGCTGAAGTTGAAGTAGGTCGTATCTATAACGGTAAAGTTACTCGTATTGTAGACTTCGGTGCATTCGTGGCTATTGGTGGCGGAAAAGAAGGCCTAGTTCATATTTCTCAAATCGCTGACAAGCGTGTTGAGAAAGTCAGTGATTATTTAACAATGGGTCAAGAAGTCCCTGTTAAAGTACTTGAAATTGACCGTCAAGGCCGTATTCGCTTAAGCATGAAAGAAGCTCAAGCGAATCAGCCAGAAACGACAGAAACTTCTTCTGAAGATTCTGCAAATTAATGATATTCTACTACCGATATCTAGACATAGGTATCGGTAGCGATTTATCATGATTGACAAGTAGGACGTCTAGAACACTTTTTGTTGAAAGGTCTGACTTTGGGAGTGAGAAATGAAAACATTTCTGCACAGTTGCACTATTGCTGTTTTCATCTTTATTTCCGGATGCAGCAATAGTCCAGAATGGCGTCAGAATGCGATTTTTGCCACACCATTGCAGCCTTCCTTACAACAAGAAGTGATATTGGCTCGTATAGAACAAATCCTTGCGAGCCGCTCATTAACCGAAGATGAATACGCACAGCTTTTATATGAGCGTGGTGTGCTGTATGATAGTCTCGGTTTACGAGCTTTAGCGCGTAATGATTTTTCAATGGCGCTATCAATGAGACCAGATATGCTAGAAATTTTTAATTTTCTAGGTATCTATTTTACGCAAGCAGCGAATTACGATGCTGCTTATGAAGCGTTTGATTCTGTTTTAGAGCTTGATCCAACTTACAATAATGCGCGTTTTAATCGTGGTATCGCTTTATACTACGGTGGCCGATTGAAATTGGCGCAGGATGATCTGCAGGCGTTTTATCAGGTCGATCCAAATGACCCCATTCGTTCGCTTTGGTTATATCTTGTCGAAAAAGAGATAAATACTGATTTAGCAAAACAACAGCTAAAACAGCGATACCAGCAAGCGGATAAAACGGGGCAATGGGGATGGAATATAGTTGAGTTTTATTTAGGTAACATTAATGAAAAAACATTAATGCTAAAACTACGTGAAGCTTCAACTGATAACACTTCGCTCGCTGAGCATCTTAGTGAAACTAACTTCTATTTAGGTAAGTATTACCTAAGTCTGGGGGACATGGATAGCGCAGAAGCGTTATTCAAGCTGACGGTTGCCAACAATGCACATAACTTTGTTGAGCACCGCTACGCATTGTTGGAATTAGCACTGTTAGGCCAACAAGAAGACCTAGCGGAATCGGACCAGCAATAGCTGACGAACATTTCTCTGATCAGTTTGAAAGCCATCATCTATATAGGATGAGGGCTTGTTTGTTCGTTTAATAATATAATTTGAGCCAGTTCACATTTTAGATGATAAAGACCGACAAACCATGCGGTATGTTATGTCAACTGGCTGCCATAATGAATGAGGCACAGTGACATGACTACTGAAACCGATATGACTTTTGCTGATCTAGGTTTATCAGCACCTATTTTGACTGCACTGAATGACTTAGGCTACGAGAAGCCTTCTCCAATTCAGCAAGAATGTATTCCTTCCCTTTTAAACGGCAATGACGTTTTAGGTATGGCGCAAACCGGTAGTGGTAAAACCGCTGCATTTAGCCTGCCTTTATTACACAACCTTGATGAATCATTAAAAGCACCACAAATTTTAGTCTTAGCACCGACTCGCGAATTAGCGGTTCAGGTTGCTGAAGCTATCGAAGCTTTCGCTAAACATTTACCAAAAGTAAATGTTGTTGCACTGTATGGTGGCCAACGTTATGACGTTCAATTACGTGCATTACGTCAAGGGCCACAAGTTGTTGTAGGTACACCAGGTCGTCTGTTAGACCACTTAAATCGTGGTACGCTGGATTTATCTAAACTGAAAGGTTTAGTACTTGATGAAGCTGATGAAATGTTACGTATGGGCTTTATTGAAGATGTTGAAAACATTTTAAGTAAAATCCCAGCAGAACATCAGACAGCACTGTTTTCTGCAACAATGCCAGAAGCTATTCGTCGTATTACGCGTCGCTTTATGAATGACCCTAAAGAAGTTCGTATTCAAAGCAGCGTAACAACACGCCCAGACATCAGCCAAAGTCACTGGATGGTATTTGGTGCGCGTAAAAATGAAGCGTTAATTCGTTTTCTTGAAGCCGAAGATTTTGATGCAGCAATTATTTTTGTGCGTACTAAAAACGCGACATTAGAGGTTGCAGAAGCATTAGAACGTAATGGTTATAACAGTGCCGCATTGAATGGCGACATGAACCAATCATTACGTGAGCAAACATTAGAACGCTTAAAAAATGGTCGTTTAGATATTTTGATTGCGACAGACGTTGCAGCTCGTGGTCTTGATGTTGATCGTATTAGCCTTGTTGTGAACTATGATATCCCTATGGATTCAGAATCTTATGTTCACCGTATTGGCCGTACGGGTCGCGCTGGTCGTGCTGGTCGTGCACTGTTATTTGTTGATAGCCGTGAACGTCGCTTACTGCGTAATATCGAACGTACTATGAAGATGACAATCCCTGAAGTAGAACTGCCAAATGCAGAACTTATCAGCCAACGTCGTCAGGAAAAATTTGCAAAACAAATCGCACAGCAATTAGAAACTAGCAACCTGGATCAATATCGTGCTCTGTTACCTAAGTTAGCGCCACAAGGTGAAGAAGAGTTAGATATGGAAACATTGGCTGCGGTATTACTGAAAATGGCTCAAGGTGAGCGTGCGCTTATTCTGCCGCCAGATCCAGTTCGTCGTCCTCGTCGTGAGTTTAACGATCGTGATGATCGTCGTGGTAGTGATGATCGCCGCCGCGGTGATAACGATCGTGAACGTTCTCCTCGTCGTGAGCGTCGTGATGCGGGTGAAATGGATTTATATCGTATCGAAGTGGGTCGTGATGATGGCGTTGAAGTTCGTCATATCGTGGGTGCAATTGCTAACGAAGGCGATATTAGCAGCCGTTATATTGGTAATATCAAATTATATGGTACTCACTCAACTATCGAGTTACCAAAAGGTATGCCAACCGACTTATTAGGTCACTTTACACGTACACGTATTATGAATAAGCCACTGAATATGCAATTAGTGGGTGATGCTCAACCGTACAGCGAACGTCGTAATAACACTCGCCGTGATGGTCAGCCACAAGGTGGTCGTCGTTTTAATAATGGTGATCAACCACAACGTCGTGGTAATAACGACCGTGGTGGTGAACGTAGTGGCAGCAGTGAACGTGGTAATAGTGATCGTGGTAACTTCCGTGGTCGTAGTAATGAAGGAACACCACGTCGTCGTAGCAGCTCTCATAACCAATAAGAGCCTGTATTCAACTCAAGATTAAATTGAGCTGACGATAAAAAAGTTAAAACCAGTCAATGAAAGTTGGCTGGTTTTTTTATCTGTTTTATAATTGACTAAATACCTACTTATTTTATTATTAGGCTTTATCAATTAACTCAATTACTTCAGCATCCATAAGTGGTGTTAGTTTTTCACTGATCACTATTTTCTTATATTTACGATTAAATCCACCCACAATAACTTCGTTAAATAAGCGGATCTCTACTTTGGATAATCCATCTTCTACTTTTTCCAAAGGATGGATAACCACATTTCTTTTTTGACAAAAAAAGGAGGATGGATTTATACCGAGATCTTTAAGTGCAATATGAATGGCTTCAATTGCGGGATAAAAATCCCCAATTAACATTCGACTATGAGAGAAATTGCGTTCTACGGATGCTTCTTTCTGGGTGTGAATATCACGAATTTCAATGCGGTTTGTATAAATTTTAATATAAATAGGTTCCATCCTATTTTCTCCTTTTATCAATACTTAACTTAAACCAATTGCCTCTTTTAACGGCTTTAGATAGCGACGGCTAACAGGAATTTGGCTGTTATTGTGTAATATCAATTCAGCTTGTCCATTATCACCAAAAATAATCTCATTAACATAATCCATATTCACTAAATATTGGCGATGGCAACGCACAAGCTGTGTCCGTGTTTCTAATGTGCGTAGTGTTAATTCTGTAAAACCTTCCTGACCTTGGTTATTTGTGACATAAACACCACTGAGTCTTGAGGTTGCAAAGATGGCCTCGTCAATTGGCATTAACCAAATACGGCTATGGCCTGTACATGGAATGCATTTTAGACGCTCTTCTGGAGGGGTTAATAAATCAATATTTTGCTTATTGCCTTGGCGTAGACGGTTTAAGGTTTTTGTTAGACGCTCTTGTTCTAATGGCTTGAGTAAATAATCAAAAGCATGTTCTTCAAAGGCTTGGATAGCATACTCTTCAAATGCGGTTAAAAAAACAATATAAGGGCGGTGTTCAGGATCAAGCATGGTGACCATTTCAAGTCCTGTAATACGTGGCATTTGAATATCAAGAAAAACAACATCAGGTTTTTTACGATGTATTTCGCCTATGGCTTCAATTGCATTACTACATTCACCAACAATATGAATATCCTTTTCAACTTCAAGTAAACAACGTAAATTCTCACGAGCTAACGGCTCATCATCAACGATTAATATATTCATTGTTATGTCACGTTATCCATGCTTTTTTCTAAGGGTAAGCAAATTTTCACCTTTGTATATTGATCTGCCTGGCATTCAACCAAAACACCATAAAGCTCGCCATAGCGTAATTTTAATCGTTTATCCACGAGCCTCATGCCTAATCCCAACTCATGAGACGGACATTGAGGTCGATAAAGTCCCGCATTATCACAGATTTCAATAATGATCAGGTGGTGCTCTTGGTGCGCCCTAATTGTAATCTTTCCAGTATCTAATAACTGTGATGTTCCATGTTTAATTGCATTTTCGACCATTGGCTGAAGCGAGAAAGCAGGTAGTCGGGCATTTGCTAAGTTTTCAGGAATTTGAATATCGATTTGTAAGCGTTCTTGAAAGCGTGCTTTTTCGATTTGCAGATAGGCATTTACATGCTCGATTTCATCACTTAATGTCACAACCGCTTCAGGTCTTTTTAAATTCTTACGAAAGAACGCAGAGAGAAATTGCACTAATTGCTTAGCTTGTTCGCTATCACGACGAATAACCGCTTGTAGTGTATTTAACGCATTAAAAAGAAAATGTGGGTTCACTTGCGCATGCAGGAGTTTAATCTCTGATTCTAAAAGCGATTGCTTATTTCGTTCATATTGTCCCGCCAGAATTTGTGCAGATAATAGACTTGCAATACCTTCACCTAGAGTGCGGTTAATAGAACTAAATAGGCGATTTTTAGCCTCATAAAGTTTTATTGTTCCAATGACTTGGTTATTTTCGCCTCTTAACGGAATAACTAAGGTTGATCCTAGTTTGCAATGAGGGGAAAGAGTACAGCGATAGGGGGTTTCATTACCATCAGCATAGACAACCTCATTATTATTAATGGCCTGTTTGGATTGATCTGATGAAATAGGGGTACCGGGTAAGTGATGATCAGCACCAATACCGATAAAAGCGAGTAGTTTTTCTCTATCTGTAATCGCAACGGCACTGACTCTTAATTCTTGATAAATAACTTTTGCCACACGGGTACTATTATCTTGGTTAAATCCTTTACGCAAAATACCTTCGGTACAAACGGCAATTTTTAATGCTTGTGTTGAGAATGCACTGGTATATTTCTCAAATATTGCTCGTCTATCTTGTAATATTCGAATAAACATTGCCGCACCAACGGTATTTGCCACAATCATAGGTGCGGCAATGTCTTTGACTAAGGCTAGTGCCTCATTAAACGGACGGGCTAATAATAAAATAATACTCATCTGTATTATTTCGGCAAAGAAAGTCACAGCTGCCGCAGTCCATGGATTAAATATCCGGTGCATTTGGCCGCGTTTGACATAATGACGGTGAACCAAACCACCAATTAATCCCTCGGCGATTGTTGATACCATACAACTCAGCGCGGTCATGCCACCAAGAGAATAACGGTGTAAGCCACCAGTAAAGCCAACAAGAAAGCCAACATAAGGGCCACCGAGCAATCCGCCTAAGACTGATCCAATCGCACGTGTATTGGCAATAGAGTCATTAATATGTAGTCCAAAATAGGTACCCATAATGCAAAAAATAGAGAAAATGACGTAGCACATTAACTTATGTGGTAGCTTTATCGTGACCTGTAGTAGGGGCGTAAATAAAGGTGTTTTGCTTAAAAACCAAGCAATAATTAAATAAACGCACATTTGCTGTAATAACAGCAAAATAAGATCGAATTCATACATAAGTATTGAGTACCGTTCTCTTTTCTATCTGATGAACATAAAAATATCAGATACAATGGGGCTATTAATTAGGCGATAAAGTTTGATATAAGAATAACTTAATCGCACTATCAAAGAAAATATTCCTTGGCATCAGTGATCTGGCGCACAAAATTC
Organism: Proteus sp. FME41; assembly: GCF_014897315.1. Classification (GTDB taxonomy): domain Bacteria; phylum Pseudomonadota; class Gammaproteobacteria; order Enterobacterales; family Enterobacteriaceae; genus Proteus. The sequence goes on from NZ_JABUYL010000007.1 coordinate 71,802, forward strand.
TTAAAGAAATTCTAAGTTATTGTGTAATATAACTCTGTCAGTGAGTGTTCTACGTCACTATTAAGGTCTAATCGTTATATGAAAAAAAGTGCCATCTATCTTATTTTATTAATGCTAATACTAATTGCATTAGCCATACTTTTCCGCGCGCATAATCAATATTTATTACTGCAAGGAGAAGTTGACGCACCCGAAGTTATTGTTGCCTCTAAAGCCAAAGGCCGTGTTATTGAACGCCATATTGAGCGTGGTGATGATGTTAAAGCTGGGCAATTAATGATCACATTAGAAAGCCCGGAGCTTAATGCACAAGTTGCCGCACTTGAGGCGGCCAAAGCCCAAGCCCAAGCCCAATTAGATTTGTCGTTGCATGGCACAAGAGAAGAGAGTATTCGTAATTTAGAAGCGGTACTATCTCAAGCTAAAGTTGAAGCAACTAATGCCGCACGAGATTATCAGCGCATTAGTGCGGTGGCTAATCAAGGTTATGTGTCAGCAACAGAACTTGATAATGCACGCCGTGGCCGTGATGTTGCTTCACAGCGTGTAAGGGCAGCTCAGGCAGAGTTGGATGAAGCCAAAAATGGTGATCGTATTGAATTACGTCATAAATACACTGCGGCAGTGCAACAGGCAGAACAACAACTTATTGAGTTGAAGATCCAACAAGACGATCTGCAAGTTAAAGCCCCTGTGGATGGTGAAGTTGGCCCTATTCCTGCCGAAATTGGTGAGCTTTTTAATGCCAACAGTCCACTTGCTACCCTTATTCGTATTCCTGATGCTTATTTTGTTTATAACCTTCGTGAAGATATCTTAGCGGATATTCGTAAAGGTGATCGTATTACTATTACGGTTCCTGCGTTAGGTAATAAAGAAGTTGAAGCAGAAATTCGCTATATCGCGCCAATGGGTGACTACGCAACAAAAAGAGCGACAAGAGCAACCGGTGATTTCGATTTAAAAACCTTTGAGATCCGACTGTACCCTGTAACCCCCATTGAAGGGCTACGTCCTGGTATGAGCGCATTATGGCGCTGGGATAAATAAGGACGAATAATGAGAGTAAAAGCAGCTTGGCGTGGCTTTAGTAGCGCATTTTCACGAGAAACTCATATGGCAGTTCGTAGCCCAGTTTTTCACTGGCTAAGCTGGTTATTTCCATTGATGTTGTTTACGTTAATTAGTGCTAACTTTTCTGAAGGCACATTGTTAAATTTGCCTGTTTCTGTGATTAATAACGATAATAGCCCATTATCGAGAACACTGATCAGAGACTTAAATGCAGGCTCTCATGCGCAATTAAATACACTAGATGGTAATCCTCGCACAGCAATGGAACGACTTGGTAGCGCAAAAGATTATGCGATACTCACCATTCCTCGACACTTTGAAAGCAAGGTATTAGCGGGAAAGCAACCTACTACACGTATGTATTACAACGGGTTGTATTATGCTGCAGGGAGTTACGCAATACAGGACTTTAGTGGTTTGATTGCAGAGCTTAATGCGCAATATCGTTCTGTATTAGCACAAGAGATGAATAAACCCGTTCCGCCATTGGCAAAAGTGACACTCTCTTATGACAGTTTATTTAATGCCAGTGGTAGCTATATTTATTATCAGCAATTTGCCGCAACTATTCATATGCTTCAATTATTTGTCGTGACCTGTACGATTTATTCGTTATCACGCGGTAATATGCTACTGAATATTAAGCCTTTTACTTTTGCTCTTATTGGTAAGCTTGCACCTTATACTCTATTTTTCCTGACGTTATTAATGATTGAGTTAGCTGCGTTAGTGTATTTTTCAGGAGCAAAGGTCAATGGTAATCCGCTATATATGGTATGGGTGGGATTCTTTTATATTATTGCGGCTCAAAGTGTTGGGTTATTGCTCTTTGCGTTTACTAATAGTGCGATAACGGCATACAGTATGATAGGTATGTTGGTGAGTATTGCCTTGGCATTTTCTGGCATGGCTGTACCTGAGCTTTCAATGATATTACCTGCACAAATTATCTCTAATCTAGAGCCTTTAACACACGCTTTAAACGCGATGTTTGATATCTTCTTAAGGGAAGTGTCGCTACAAGGTATTTTATATGTTTGCTCTTTATTATTGATTTATCCTTTTGCTATCGCCTTCTTAATTCGTAAACGTATTTTTAAACGATTGGAATTACAGGTAGGTGTTGCATGATGCAGATGTATTTCCAAACGTTTAAGCGCGTTCTACTGGGTATGTTAGAAAAACCTATGTGGATGCTGTTAATTGTTTCTCTGTGTGTGATGAGCTTAGTTTATGCCAAACCTGTTTTGTGGGATCTTCCTGTTGCAGTGATTAATCAAGATCACAGTCCTGCAAGTTACTCACTTATACGGGCATTAAACTCGACACCAAAATTAAGTATTAAAAATTACGATAATTTAGATGAAGCACGTCACGATATGATCATGCGTGAGCTTTTTGCCATCATTATTGTGCCAACTGATTTTGAAAAAAAATTACTGAATGGCAAAGATGTCACCGTTCCTGTCTTTGGTGATGCGACTAACCGTCTTGCCAGTGGACAAATTCAACAAGAGTTGATGCTAGCGTATCAACAGCTATTAGATTCTTACAATGGCCGTATTTTACAAAATGCCGGCTTTAGTGCTGAGCAATCGAGAATTCTGTTAAAGCCTATTCAAGGTGAAACCATTGCGATGTATAACCCTGGCGTGAGTTTTGCGGCAATTATTTTCCCTGGGTTATTAGTGATGTTATTGCAACACTCCCTTTTAATTGCCTGTGTACGTGTCAGTATTGCAGTGAGAAGTACGCCAAAAGGAAAGCCACCTTTAGCCGTTTATTTAGGGGCATTATCTGCACTTATTCCGATTTGGTTATTTTTGTCGGCAGTATTCTTTGCGTTATGGCCTTGGGTATTGGGTTATCGCCAAGAAGCGCCCCTTTACCAAGTCTGGATGCTGACATTTCCATTTTTATTGGCCGTGTTGGGGTTAGGTAAATTAATTACAGAATGCTTACGCAGTGTCGAGATGATTTATCTGACACTGGCCTTTGTGACAACACCGGTGTTCTATATTTCAGGCACGATCTGGCCACTACAAGCCATGCCTGATTGGGTATTTGCAATCTCATCCGCATTACCTTCTACATGGGCAGTAAACGCTATGGCTGGTATTAATCAAATGGGATTATCATTCCAAAGCATATTGGGTGATATTGTGATGATGCTGGTTTTAGGCGTGATTTATACGGTATTAGGTGTGCTAGTGGGGATGTTACGTAATGGCGAATTAAGGCATATTACGCACCAATTTAAGCATTGGTTACATCATCGCGGTTCTAAATAGATTATAGCTCGAAAAATATTCAAGATTAATTTAAATGAGAGACCTGTTAATGCTAATTATGGTTTGCTTAGAACTCGATATACAATTTACTTTGAAAGAATAAATCCACTCTATCATAGATTAAATAGAGTGGATAAAAGACTTATTCAACCAACTCTAATCCTGCTAGCTTGCGCCAATAGCCATTACAGTCATGGTGATGAATCGTCGTGAGTGGTTGTTGACCTTGTTCGTTTTTGCGAAATTGTTGCAAGGTATCAAAAATAGCATCAGATTCAGGCGATAAACGGATAATATCCACTAAACCTGCCATTGAAGTCTGATCATTACCCAAGTTATAACAATAGCCACTTTGTGTTTGAATACCATTAAGAACAAACACTTGCTGATTTTCTTGTGATAACACCTCACGGCCTTGAGGGTATTTTTGACAGCAAGTTTCGCAATCATCTTTAGCGCGATTTTCAGAACGTGCAGTAAAACAACGGGCAGAATAGGCTAAAGGAAGATGTCCATAAGCCAGTACTTCAACTTCAAATTTATCCCTAATACCTAGTGTTTCGCATTGGTTTAAAATGTTATTTAGCCAATCACGAGAAAGCTCAACCGGCATACACCACCGTATCATGCCTTGTTTATGCAATAAACGGAGCGCGTAAGCGTTGTAGCAATTAAGCCCATGCCCTGCAATAAAAGGTAAATTACGCTCGTAAAGCATGTTGATGACGCCAAAATCATGCGCTTCAATTAAGAATTCGCCGTTATCAACCAATTTAGCAATCTCTTTTAATTCAGAAGGGGCTTGTAATAACGCTAAGGTAGAAAGAACCACTTGTTTGCCACTTTTTGCCACTTCTTTGGCAAGATTTATCCAGTCTTGGGGCTTGGTTTCACGGCGTTTACTGCAAACTGTTTCACCTAGATAAATAACATCGGCATCACACAGCTTTGCTTTTTCATAGAATGTTTCTAGATCTGCTTTTTGCCAATAATAAAGTACAGAGCCTAATGCATATTTCATCTTCTTATCCTTATTATTGCCATTTACGGTGATATGCACCCAATGTCGTTTGCGTTCCTTCTGAAATTTTTCCTAATGCGTTCATCCAACGAGGGTGAGTATTAAAGCCTTGAGGATCTTTTTTGCATTGATCGATAGCTGCACGCCAAACCCTTGCGACTTCAGTAACATAAGCAGGACTACGTTGACGACCTTCAATTTTGACAGATGCGATATTCATCGCCATTAATTCTGGTAATAGTGACAGAGTATTGAGGCTGGTAGGCTCTTCTAGTGCGTGATAACAGTGGTCATCAACAAAATAACGCCCTTTGCATAATGTTGGGTAACCAGCATTCTCATTAGGTGAATAGCGGTCGATAAGCACATCATTTAAGCGAGACTCCATTCCTTGTGGTGTTTGTTGCCAACGAACAAAACGCGCAGGAGAGCATGCACCGACTGTATTGGGTGATTCACCCGTTAAATAAGAAGAAAGATAGCATCTACCCTCAGCCATAATACATAAGCTACCAAAGGCAAAAACTTCTAAAGGTACTGGGCTGCTTTGTGCTAATTGCTTAACTTGATGAATAGATAAGACACGAGGAAGAACAATACGTGCAACATCAAAATTACGTTGATAAAATTCAATCGCTTGTGTATTGGTTGCTGAGGCTTGTACGGAAACATGGCGTTCAATGTGGGGATAACGCTCGGCTGCATATTCCAGCATGGCGATATCGGCCAAAATAAGGGCATCAGCACCTAAGGACGCTGCCATATCAACCGCTTTTTGCCAGCGTTCAAATCCATCAGGGTGCGCAAAGGTGTTTATTGCAATATGTAATTTTCGCTGGTGGCGGTGAACATAATTAACCGCTTCTTGTAATTTTTTTTCGGTAAAGTTTAAACCCGCAAAATGTCTTGCGTTGGTATCATCTTTTAAACCGATGTAAACGGCGTCCGCACCATTATCTATGGCCGCTTTTAAGGCAGGTAGATTACCCGCAGGGCACAGCAATTCCATCTTCACTTCCCTTTAGAAATTAAGAATGATCGGAAATTGTAATGAGCAAGATAAAAAAAGGTTTTGATTTAGGGCAGGGAACTTGGCTTTTTACTTAAGTAAAATCAAAGAACTCAAAATATGAACAACGGATTAATGGAATATTGATATAGGATCGCAGAATATCTGTTTATATCTGGCACAATAGCCCCTAATTTTATTTATAGGAGTCCGAAAGTGTTTAATAAAATTCGTACCCATTTGGTTAAAGAGGGGCCTCGTTTTTTACGTTACCCCTTACAAGTTACCCCATTTGCGCTGCAACGCGATATTTTAGAACAGTTTTTAAGCTGGCAGTTTCGTGAATCTCTTGCCGAAGGAGATTTACACTTTTTAGAGAATAAATGGCTAAAAGTTGAGATAAGAGACTTACATTTACAGTGGTTTATCAGCGTTCGTGATGATAAATTAGTGGTTAGTCGCTTAGAAAAAGAAGATGTTAGCTTTAGTGGAGATGCGAATGATCTTATTTTAATTGCAGCTCGTAAAGAAGATCCTGACACCTTATTTTTCCAACGCCGTCTACAAATTGAGGGTGATACAGAACTCGGGTTATATGTTAAAAACCTGATGGATGCAATTGAATTAGACTCAATGCCATCTGTGTTGCGTTTTGGTTTATTACAACTGGCTGAATTTGTAAAAAGTGGACTTCAAGAAGAAACTGAAGACAAAATGCACAGCCATGAACTGAGCTCAACTTCATGCTAATACGTGTTGAAATTCCCGTTGATATTCCGGCTATTGATAGCCTTTTACGGCAAGTGTTTCCGACAGGCGCGGAAGCTGATTTGGTCGGACATTTACGTGAAGAAGGTCTATTAACATTAGGTATGGTGGCAATTAGCGATGAAGGCCAATTAATTGGCTATATCGGTTTTACACCAGTTGATGTTGATGGAATAGATTGTCAGTGGGTAGGGCTTGCCCCACTTGCTGTTGCGCCAGAGTTCCAAAACCAAGGTATTGGACGCCAACTGATTAATGAAGGGCTTGATAGTCTAAATGAATTTGGTTATGGCGCTGTTGTCGTGTTGGGTGATCCCAAATACTATCAAGCATCGGGCTTTATTCCTGCTAAATCGCAAGACTTACATTGTAAATGGCTTGATACAGAAGACGCATTTCAGCTTTATGCGTTAGATAATGGCAATGTTGAAGATATTCACGGTTTAGTCAACTATTCACCTTTATTTGATCAATTTAGCTGATCAATTTAGCTAAATTTATTTATCCTGTATTAAATACAGTGCAATGTCCGAAGGCTGGTCTGTGATCAGCTTTTCTTTTTGCCTTTTTTTTAACTGTTTTAATTGGTACTCAAGCTGAGATGCCCGTTGTCTGTCGCCTACCTGACAATAAAATTCTAATAACAAAGGACCTTTCCCTTTGAGCGCCTTAGCCCCTGTTCCATTTTGATGTTGTTGAAAACGGCGCTCAACGTTTGTTGTGATCCCAGTATAAAGAGAACCAAGCCGATTTCTGACAATATAGAGTGACCACATTGTGTCAGCCATCATTTTTTCCTTTTCGTGCTACTTTTTCTTTTGATAAATAATGTTTCTTAATTCATAAAGTGAGTAATTTATCTCTATATCAAGAGTAAATCTATTAATCATATCAATATGTTGTGAACAATGTGTGATAACAAAATCTATGATTTAAAAAATAATATTCAAAATTTTTGAAAATGAACAGCAATTATTGCTAATTTTAAAGTCAAACTAAAGCGCATAATATGATCCACATCACAGAGACACACTCCGCGATAGACAATAAATTTAGAATATAACTGGAGTTTATTATGAAAAAATCTACATTAATCGCTGCAACATTTGCTTTAAGTGCTATTTCATTCGGTTCGATCGCATCTGATAGCGTATCAAAAAGCCCTTCTGCTAATGGTGAGTATATCACAATCACGGGTAGCGATACTTTAGATGGTTTAACCACTAAGATTGCTCAAATTGCAAAAGATGAAGGTGCAAAAGGCTTTAAAGTTGTCGGCGCAACAGGTGATGATTACCTTACTGTAAATGCTGAAATTTATCGTTAATTTTAATTAGATTCGATAAATAATCTGTAATAAGAGACACGCGGTAAGACGCTCGTTTTGATGATATAATTACCATCTAAACAGCGTCTCTTTTTGTTTCTATGCAGGTGTATTATGTCTTCTTTAGACTCGATCAAAATAATTAAACAATATATACATAGCAACCATATATTTACTTTATGTACAACATGTTCATTAGATGATATTTGGTGTGCTAATTGTTTTTATTGGTTCGATGAAGGTCAGATGAGGCTAGTTTTTCTTTCTGAAAAGAAAACACGTCATGCTCAAATGATGCAGGAAAATTTATTAGTTGCAGGAAGTATTAGTACGCAAGAAATTGCAGTATCTGATTTACAGGGTCTTCAATTTACTGGCTCTGTTTCTTTGTTAGCAGGCAGAGACGACATCAATGCAAGAAAGCATTACTGTTTACGCTTTCCGGTCGCATTAGCCGCCATTCATGTGCCTTTATGGGAATTACAATTGCAAGAAATTAAGATGGTAAATAATCGGTTGGGCTTTGGAACCAAGCTTTATTGGCAACGTGATTAACTTTCTTATTCTTCTTAAATTTTCTTTATTCCCAAAAATAATGACTCTTTTGTTCCCATCCTTTTAAAGACATACATGAAGTATAGAAGGTTTTTCTATCTTCTTGGTTAATGTCTTCAACATAACTTTCTGTCATAGGGACGCGTTCGGTGTAAGTTTTTTTATCACCACAATGGTCTTTATCATCTTTACGGCAAGTTTTTTGCACATCACGATAAACTGTACGTTGTAGCACTTCTTTACGAATAGGGTAGCGAGTATTAGCGTCGAATTCACAAAGCATTTTAGCTTCTTGCAATGTGTAATCTGATGCACCTTTAGGTTCCCAAGTACTGCTACAGCCAGAAAGTAAAACCATTGAAAATAAAGGTAAAAGTACTAATTTCATATCGTATATCATCATAAAAAGAATAGTTAAGAGTGTTAATAATAAAACAAAACTAATCACTTTGACTATCTTTTTTGAAAATGATTCGCATTTGATAACGGAGGTGATTAAATGAGAATGATGAAAGAAGAAGCCCATTATAAAATGGGCTTTTAGATATTATCTCAACTTATGAATAACTTGATTACTACTACCACGCCACAGTAATGCGGGATCATAAAGTTCTTGTACGAACTTTCCATCAATCAGTACGTTAATATAACTAATAACGTCTTGCTGCTCTGGGGTTAAGTCAGCCAGCAAATAGCCCGTCCAAGCCCAAATATCTTTCTCAGGGCATTGCGTTTTAACGCGTTTTACCAATTTTAATACAGTAGAAAGATTTTGAGGGTGTAGGGGATCGCCACCTGACAGTGATAATCCTTGTCGCTTAATACGACTGTCTTGAAGATCAGCAATAATCTGATCTTCCATTTCTTGGGTAAACGGCTTGCCAGACGTTAATGACCACGTTGATTTGTTATAACAACCTCGACATTGGTGTATGCACCCTGCAACAAACAGGGTGCAACGCGTACCAGGGCCATTGACAACATCAACAGGGTAATATTGATGGTAATTCACACTCTTAACCTAATTGACCATTTGCCAGATGTTTCACACGACGCTTAACTTCTTCTTGCTTACCCGCATTAAATGGGCGTGAATCTGGGCTACCTAAATATCCACATACACGGCGAATAACGGAAACTCTTGCAGGGTTGTGATTACCACAACGTGGGCAAGTAAAGCCTTTACTGGTACAAGAGAACTCACCGGTATAACCACAGTCATAACATTCATCAATCGGAGTATTCGTTCCGTAATAAGGAACGCGGGTATAGCTGTAATCCCACACATCCTCTAATGCTTTAAGGTTATGCTGTAAGTTTGGATATTCGCCGTAACAAATAAAACCGCCATTTGCTAATGGAGGATAAGGTGCTTCAAAATCCAGTTTGTCGTATGGGTTTACTTTTTTCTCAACATCTAAGTGGAAGCTATTGGTGTAATAACCTTTATCCGTCACACCCGGTAAAATACCGAATTCAGCGGCATCTAAGCGGCAGAAGCGATCACATAAGTTTTCACTTGGTGTGCTGTAAAGGCTAAAACCATAACCGGTTTCTGCTTTCCATTGATCAGTAGCTTCGCGTAGACGATTAATAATGGCGACCGCTTTTTCTCTTAGAGTTTCATTATCAAAAACGTGTGTTTGAGTACCAAATAGGGCATTGATGGTTTCATGAACACCGATATAGCCTAATGAAATTGAGGCTCTGCCATTTTTAAAGATCTCAGCGACATTATCGTCCGCTTTTAAGCGCACGCCGCAAGCACCTTCCATATAAAGGATGGGGGCAACTCGTGCTTTGACGTTTTCTAAACGCGCAATACGTGTCATCAGTGCTTTTTTCGCTAATTCGAGGCGGTCATCGAGTAGTGACCAGAATGTGGCTTCATCACCTTGAGCTTCAATAGCAATACGCGGTAAATTTAGACTGATAACACCGAGGTTATTACGACCTTCATGGATCATTTCACCATTTTCTTTGTAAACACCTAAGAAACTACGGCAACCCATTGGGGTTTTAAATGAACCAGTTACTTTAACGACTTGATCATAATTTAAGATATCGGGATACATGCGTTTACTTGCACATTCAAGAGCAAGTTGTTTGATATCGTAATTAGGATCACCAAATTTATGGTTTAAGCCATCTTTAATAGCAAATACGAGTTTAGGGAAAACGGCCGTTTTACGATTTTTGCCTAAACCAGCCATACGGTTTTCAAGAATAGAACGTTGAATTAAACGTGCTTCTTTTGACGTACCAAGGCCAAAACCAAACGTAACAAAGGGCGTTTGTCCATTAGCGGTATGCAGGGTATTGACTTCGTACTCTAAAGATTGAAACGCGTCGTAACACTCTTTTTCAGTGCGCGCATTGGCGTAAGCTTCTTTATCCGCAATTTGCCACTCTTGTGCCACTTTATAGTGTTTGTCGTAACTTGATTTTACAAATGGCGCTAATACTTCATCAATACGATTTATCGTTGTGCCACCATAAATATGGCTTGCGACTTGTGCGATAATTTGTGCTGTAACTGCTGTTGCTGTTGAAATAGATTTAGGGGGTTCTATTTCTGCATTTCCCATTTTAAAACCATTATTTAACATACCTTTGAGGTCAATTAGCATACAGTTAAACATAGGAAAAAATGGAGAATAATCGAGATCATGATAATGAATTTCACCACGCTCATGAGCGAGTACCACATCTCTTGGCAGGATATGCAATTTTGCGTAATGTTTAGCCACAATACCCGCAAGTAAATCACGTTGGGTAGGGATAACCTTACTGTCTTTATTCGCATTTTCATGAAGAATAGAGACATCACTTTGTTCGATAAGACCTCGGATTTCCTGAGTTAATCTTCCGCGTTGCTCACGAGCAACATCTCGGTCATGACGGTATTCAATATAGGCTCTGGCGACATCTTTATGCTCGCCAGCCATCAGCTGATTTTCTACGGCGTCTTGGATCTCACGGATATCGACATTCGAACGTCCTGCGAGAGATTGTGAAACGGATTGCGCAATAAAATCGCAATAATCATCATCAGTGATTTCACATGCGACAGCTGCTCTTTTGATAGCATCGCTGATGCGGGTTTGGTCAAAAGAGACCTTACATCCGTCTCTTTTTATCACTATGGTTTTCACAATCTTGCTCCTTAACTATTTATCCACAGGCTCAAATCCCATAAAAACAGGTGATGGCACAGCATTTAGGCTTATTGTGGATAAGATGTGTATAATTACTATATGTTGTAGGTCGGTATGTATTAAAGCACAATATATAGTAATTAAAAGGGAAATAATCGTCATTAAAACTGATCTACATCAAGGTATTTTTGCTACATCAGGCATCAAGAGGGGTTGGTTGAATTGTAAATATGTGCCAAAAACAGAAGTGATAAATTATTCACCAAAAAGTAAGAACATAAAAAAAGCAAAGTGCTCATAAAGAGACCTTTGCTTTTTTATGACTGATTTTTGAGACGCAATTAACGGATAGCGATAACTTCGATTTCTACTTTTGCATCTTTTGGTAAACGGGCAACTTCAACGCATGAACGAGCAGGGAATGCTGCGTTATGCTCTTTAAAAAATGCTTCATACGCAGCATTGATTGTGCCGAAATCATTTAAATCTTTTACGAAAACAGTAGTTTTGATGATATTAGCAACCGTTAAGCCTGCTTTTTCAATAATTGCTTTTACGTTTTCTAAAGATTGACGGGCTTGTTCTGCTGCATTATCAGAAACAAACTCACCTGTAGCAGGATCAACAGGTAATTGACCTGAAGTGATCACTAAATTACCTAAGTCAACACCTTGTACATAAGGGCCGATTGCTGCAGGGGCTTTATCGGTATTAATTTCGTAAGACATGTAGAACTCCTGTTTTTATAAGATTAACACTAACATTTGATTAGCGTGGCGTTATTATAGCCAGCACTGTAGGTTAGCAATATGACAGATATCAGGCTTTATCATAAAGTTTATAAGCATAAAAAGAAAATAATCGTAGCGCTCTCTTGAGTTTTTACATGGTTTTAATCCATAAAAATTGCCAATTTGTAGCAATTTTTTTTATGAAAAAAGGTTATGAGCTATTTTTATTTTTTTAGAGAGGGAATTAAACGTATCAAGAGGGAATTATTCTATTCTTATCAAAAAACTATCTGCCCTTGCGAGCAGATAGTTAAAAGAATTAACGAATAACCGCGTGGCGTTCGAACTCTTTTTCACAGTATTTGCAGGTTAATACAACATCTGAGGCCAGTTTTTTGACACGGAAACTACTTTGTACTGGCTCGTTATGACTAATACAGTTGCTATTAGGGCAAGGCACCACATCTTCAAGCAATTCAGGTAGGCTTAATGCCATCTTATTAACCACTTGATAATCATCAATAATATTGACGGTGGCTTGTGGTGCATACATCGCTAAACGGTTTGCTTGTTCTGAGGTTAAAAAGACATTTTCGATTTTAATTAAGTCTTTTTTACCTAAATTTTCTGAAGGTAAATTAAAACCTACGGTTATTCTTTCATCAGTTTCAGTTAAACGGAACAGTGAAAGAATTTTAAAGCCCACCTGCGCTGGAATATGATCAATAACAGTCCCACGTTTGATAGCTTCAACTTTTAGTTTGTGATCATGTGTCATGGTGTGCTCCTTATTAAAGAACTAAGTTTTTATTCAGAACTAAGGCAAGTAATGCCTGACGTGCGTAGATACCGTTACCAGCTTGTTGGAAATAATAAGCGTAAGGTGTTTTATCTACATCTGTCGTGATTTCATCAATGCGTGGCAGTGGGTGTAAGATCTTAAGATTATCTTTCACATTCACTAAATCAGCGCTAGTTAAAACAAACTGTGCTTTCACATTTGCATATTCAGATGGGTCTAAACGCTCTTTTTGTACGCGTGTCATATAGAGAATATCCAGCTTTGGCATGACTTCATCGACCGTTTCATGCTGGCTATATTCAACACCATTTTCTTCCAATAAGTGAAGAATATGTTCTGGCATTGCGAGTACTTTAGGGGCGATAAAGTAGAGATGATTGCCTTTAAATTTGGCTAAGGCCTGTGCCAGTGAATGCACTGTTCGACCGTATTTTAAGTCACCCACCATCGCGATATTGAGATTATCTAAACGGCCTTGTGTTTCTTGAATAGTGAATAAATCGAGTAAAGTTTGTGTTGGATGTTGGTTAGCACCATCTCCGGCATTTAGTACAGGAATATCGCCAGCAAATTCAGAGGCTAAACGTGCTGCACCTTCTTGAGGATGTCGAATAACAATCGCATCGGCATAAGTGCGTAGAACAGAAATGGTATCCGCCAATGTTTCCCCTTTTTTTCCCAGCGATGTGTTGCTTCCATCCGCGAAGCCGACAACCGATGCGCCAAGGCGGTGAATCGCTGTTTCAAACGATAAGCGAGTACGTGTTGAGGCTTCAAAAAAACAGCTCGCAATCACTTTATCTTTTAACAATTCGTTATTAGGTTGCTGTTTTAATTTATCAGCAACACGAAGAACAGACTCTAAATCTTCCCTGTCCAGATCATTGATAGAGATAATATGCTTTTGGTAGAGCGGATTAGTCATTAGAGTTCCCCTTGAGCGATGAATTGTGCGATGAGTATGTTTCTACAGGCCAAAAAAAAACCCTCAATAAGAGGGGCTTTAAAAAATTGGGCTATTGGAAAAAAGAGAATGCGCTTGCGACCGGCTAAGGTGCGATTTTTTTTAACACGTTGGAATAGGCGCTGTTTCATCTTTCCTCCTGACAAATTGTGGCGAATTATACGCATCTTAGATTTGCACGCAAGCGTTTGCTTTGATTTTTTTTAAAACTATTTTTTTTGATTTAAAAATCAATAAGCTTGGGATAGAACGAAGAAAACACCTATTTTTTTCTGTTAAAAAATAGGTGTTTTGCATGATTATGTATTTCAGAAAGGATTGGCAAGAGTGGCGACCATCACGGCTTTTATGGTGTGAAGACGATTTTCTGCTTCATCAAACACAATACTGTGTTTTGATTCGAAAACTTCATCTGTCACTTCAAAGCCACCGTATAAGTTAAATTCTTCCGCTAAGGTTTTACCCATTGTCGTTTCTTCATCATGAAAAGCCGGTAAGCAATGGAGGAATTTTACATCAGGGTTTTCAGTTAATTTTACAACGTCCATGTTGACCTGATAAGGCTTAAGTAAAGCGATACGCTCTTTCCAAACTTCTTTTGGTTCACCCATAGAAACCCACACGTCGGTATAAAGAAAATCGGTATTTTTAACGCCTTCAGCCACATTTTCAGTGAGTGTGATTTTCCCACCCTTTTTATTGGCAATATCTTGGCATTGCGCGACAAGTTTAGCATCGGGCCAGCACGCTTTAGGCGCCACTAAACGTAAATCGATACCGGTTAACGCCGCCGCTTCTAACATCGAATTTCCCATGTTATTACGGGCGTCGCCCAGATAGGCAAATACCGTTTCTGACAACGGCTTAGTTTGATGTTCTGTAATAGTCAGTAAGTCGGCTAACAGTTGTGTGGGATGAAACTCATTGGTTAACCCGTTCCAAACAGGAACACCTGAATATTGTGCAAGTGCATCTACCGTTTTTTGTCCATAACCCCGATACTGAATACCATCATACATACGACCTAATACTCGTGCGGTATCTTTTATCGATTCTTTATGTCCAATTTGACTTCCGCCTCCTAAATAAGTGACTCTTGCACCTTGGTCAAAAGCTGCAACCTCAAAGGCACAACGGGTACGTGTTGAGTCTTTTTCAAAAATGAGCGCGATATTTTTTCCTGCAAGGTACTGAGTTTCTTGGCCTGATTTTTTGGCTTTTTTTAGTTGCGCTGACAACGTGAGTAGCTGTTGGATTTCAGCGGGTGAAAAATCCAGTAAACGTAAGAATGATTTTTGATAGAAGGGGTTCATAGGGTGATATCCTGTTATTGAATTTATATTCAATTTATATCAATAAATATTCATCATCAACCCCAAAAGGAAAACTTTTAATTTAAAACGTCTACGATAAGGGAACTAGATTAGGTATGGTGTGTTGATTCGCCCTGTGGGAGAATGAACAAGATACTTTTTCAGACTATTGCGGAGCATGATTATGGCGGACAGCAAAGAGTTAGCAGAACAACGTGAAGAAACACGTCTTATTATTGAAGAATTACTGGAAGATGGCAGTGATCCTGATGCACTGTATGCAATCGAGCACCATATTTCTTGTGAAAATTTCGAAACACTAGAAAAAGCAGCCGTTGAAGTCTTTAAGTTAGGTTATGAAGTGACAGAGCCTGAAGAAATTGAAGTGGAGTCAGGTGAAATATTAGTTTGTTTTGATGCAGTCAGTGAAAGTGGTTTAAATGCTGAACTTATCGATACTCAAGTTGAACAGTTAATGAATTTAGCTGAAAAAATGGGTGTTTATTACGATGGTTGGGGAACTTACTTTGAAGATCCTGACGCTGAGTATGATGATGAAGACGGCGAAGGCGAAGATGATGAAGAAGATGAGTCTGAAAAATCATCTCGCTTACATTAATTTTTGCTAAATGTTGTCCCTTTGTACCTGATTTATCAGTGCAAAATAATAGCACCAGCCACAAAATAATACATTGTGACTGGTGTTATTGGTTTTAAGCTAGTGCGATTAATTCATCACACCAAATTTGCCATTGTCATAATCATCAAAAGCGTGTTGTAACTCTTCTTGTGTGTTCATCACAAAAGGCCCTTGTCCTACAATTGGCTCATTAATGGGCTTACCAGTTAATATCAAAACAATAGTGTCACCCATTGATTCTAATGTCAGCGTATCTCCATGATTATCGAATATCGCCATATCGTGTTGACGTGCAATTTCACGGTCATTGATATGTACGGCTCCTTTCACCACAAACAGCATCACATTATGATCATTTGGAATGCTGTAATGTGAAACACCCGCATGATTTAAACGCAGATCCCACACATTAAGCGGTGAGTAGGTCATTGCGACACCTTGGGTATTTGCGTAATTACCAGCTATGACTCTGACATAACCTTGGTTATTGGGTAATTCAACATGAGGGATATCCTCTGCTTTCAGCGCCTGATAACGAGGCTGTGTCATTTTGTACGCTGTTGGCAGATTCACCCAAAGTTGCACCATTTCCAGCACACCACCTTCTTTGGTCATTTTTTCAGAGTGATACTCTTTATGCAAAATACCAGAGGCTGCCGTCATCCATTGCACATCACCTGCGGCGATGGTTCCCGCATGGCCTTTAGAGTCATGATGAGAAACCTCACCTTGATAAGCGATTGTGACGGTTTCAAATCCACGATGAGGATGCGCTCCTACACCACGGGCATTGGTGACAGGTTTAAACTGTGTTGGCTCGGCATAATCCATCAGCAGAAACGGGCTATGTTTCTCACCATTTTCCTGATAGGAAAATAAGGTGCTGACAGGAAAGCCATTACCTACCCAGTGTGAATTTGGCGCCGAATAAATATGATTAATCTGTCTGATAGTCATGATTGTTCTCCGAGTTAAGGAAAGAAACCGCAATAACCAAGACACAGAAGGAGGTAATACAGATTATTGCGATTTCTTAATGAGGCTGATCATAAAGTGTTCGCGTGATGAACAAAATAGGGGGAATTTGTTGATGGTGTTCAAAAAAAATGAATGAATTTATAAAAAGTAAATAGAGATATTGACTGAGTAGATATATTGGTGGTGAGAACTTTCGCTCTTTTCGTATTTATCATACTCTTGTTTTGAGACCAGACTGGATATGTCGAAAACAGGCAACATAGAATTTAATTATTCATTCTTTTTATTAAATGGTTATTTAAGAAATTAATTCGTAACTGAATATCGGTATAACCTAATTGATAGGCTCTTGTATATAAGTCGATGGCTTTTTCATAATTTTGAGGTACTCCAAGGCCTTCTTCATACATCAGCCCCAAATTAATCAACCCACCAATTCCATCTTTATTTGCTGCATCTTGATATAGTTTGACAGATTGACTAATATCACGTTTTACACCAAAACCATGTTGATATAGTAATCCCATTGAGTTCATTACTGCGGGATCACCTTTTTTGATAGCTTCTTGATAATATATTATCGCTTCATCATATTTTTCCAAATTACCATACAGTATTCCCAATCGTGTAATGGCAAGATAATGATCAGCTTGAATAGCTGCTTTATACCAATGTTCGGCTAATTCCATATTTTTTTCAACACCGAATCCATCAAAATATAAATCACCTAAACTCATCATTGCTTTACCTGAATTATCATCAGTAATTGCTCTTTCAAACATCTCTTTTGCTTTTTTATAATTATTATTATATTTGTACAGAATACCTAGATTATAATTTGCAGAAGATGAACCGAGTTCTATTGCTCTCTGGTAAAGTAAAATAGCTTCTTGTTTTTTACCCTGATCTTCCTTAAGCATTGCCAGTTGATTAACTCCATCAGCATCATTGTTATCTGCTAAGAGTTGATAGATTTGTTCCGCTTTCTCTACATTTTTTTTAACTCCTGTACCCGTTTCATAGAAATGTCCAAGTGCTAATAATGCTTTATCATCTCCTTGTTTTGCTAATATCTCACATACGGAAAAATTTTTTTCTTCGGGAATACATTTAGCTTGGGGGGAGGAATAAGCCAATATAGGAATAGATAAAAATAATGTGACGATAATAATCTTGTAGTTTAATGTCATATAAAATTACCTAAGATAGATTTTATTAATGATTAATTTAATCTATCTTCCATTAAAATGGAAACACTAAGCTCTGATTTCTTATGTTGGTGAGGAATGCGATTCATGAAAAACGAGTAAAAATATAAGATATGAAAAAATAAAAACCACATTCTTTCTTAGCAACAATAAGTCAGAATGTAGTTTATGAATATGTTTATTTCTTAAATCTTATTTGCTTGTGTCGCCACAACCGCCAATGATTTTAGAAATAGAAACTGCTGGGTGCAGTAAGTAGTCGTAGTTACAGTCTTTTTCTTTATTGTATACGCTACCAGTACAACCGGTCATTACGGTAATTACAGAAGCAATAAGTGCAATTTTAACAAAGTTTTTCATGAAAAAATTCCTTTTAAATTTTAGAGTTATAAAAGCCATTGCATGACTTTATCTGCATAAAGATATTAAATTAGCGATAAATAGCAATATAAAAAATGAGGAAATTTAAAATAGAAAAGATACTAAAAAATATTTAACTTAAGGGGGGAAATATAATTATCTAGAGTGAAATGAGTAAAAAAATAAACTTGTGTTTTTTAATGATATTTAAGATGAAAAATTAATAAATAATAAATAGGTAATAATTTAATAATAAATCAATTTGAAAAAATAGAGGGTGAATAGCGTTCTTTTATATCATTTTAAAAAATAGAATTTGTGTTTATAGATGCTATTTTTACTAATAAAAACCCGCATAAGAAATGCGGGTAAAGTAGAGCTTATTTTATTTATTGTATTACGTAGGGAACAGCAAGAACGCTTAAAGTGGCTTCACCATACGGATCTCACAATCACTATGTCCAGTGTTACCTAAGGCTTCATCAATAAATTCGAATCCTAATTTCTCATATAAGCCCACTGCTGCTTTTAAGATATCGGTGGTTTCTAAATAGCAACGGTTAAAGCCTTGCTCTTTACCAAACTCAAGAGATTGTAGAACGATTTTTTTCGCAATACCTTTGCCACGCAGTTTGGATGAAAGGTACATTTTTTGTAGTTCACAAGTATTGCCATCGCCACCAGCAAGTGGTGCGACACCACCACCGCCAACAACTTCTCCATCCATTTCAACAACCCAGTACGCACTGCGTGGCTGATGATAAACTTCATAGAGGGTATCTAAAATTGGATCGGCAACCGCAAAGCCTTTATCGGCAGTTAAACCGTGCTCTGCTGAGACTTCACGAATAACGCGTGCAATATCTGCGTTGTCTTTTTCTTCAATGGCTCGGATAACAATATTTGGGGTTGCAGTCATAGTTGCACTCATCGTTTTCACTTATTAGTAGAATATTTTTTGATTATTTATTGAGAGAGCACCAGAAAGGAACTTCTTCATTGAAAGTAGCACTGATGGCTACAAAAACTATCTTAATTGATTAAGCGTGTTTGTAAACCGTTAACCCTTTCTCTTTGCTTAACTTCTCCCTTTATTTCCAGCGTTATATTTTAGTGAGTGATTAAATTTAAGTGAAAATAGAGGATGAAACGACGTATTGACGAAAATAGAACTGTGAATAATAAGAAATGAAGTGAAAAATGGTTTTATTTTTTGGCTGAAAGAGACTAAGTAAAAACCCGCGATAAACGCGGGTTTTCATTATCAATCTCTGTGTCTTTAAAGCGATAGTGCTTATAAAGAGGCGATAGAGACTTTCTGTGCGATTAACTTTTCTTTTGCACTTAAGCAAGTTGCTAAGCGTTCACGCTCTTTGGCAACAACGGCTTCTGGTGCACGGCTAACAAAGCCATCGTTAGATAATTTACTGTCTAAAGTCGTGATATCGTTCTCTACTTTTTCAAGCTCTTTATCTAAACGTGCAAGCTCTACATCTTTATCAATAAAGCCTGCCATTGGGATCAGCAATTCTGCACCGCTAACCAGTTTAGTGACTGATAATGGCGCTTCTTCGCCTTCAGCTAATGGGCGAATATCTTCTAAACGACCCATTGCTTTTAAGAAGCCAATATTGTCACTAACACGACGCTTAGCATTGTCATCAGCACCTCGTAAGATAACGTCAAGAGGTTTACCTGGGGAAATATTCATTTCTGCACGAATATTACGAACTGCAACAATAACTTCTTTGATCCACTCAAGATCGCTAAGCGCAGGTTCATCAACCAATGAAGCATCGAATTCAGGGAAAGCTTGTAGCATGATGGTTTCACCTTCAATGCCTTTTATTTCCTTCACGCGTTGCCAGATTGTTTCTGTGATAAATGGAATAATTGGATGAGCGAGACGCAGTAAGCCTTCTAACACTTCAATCAGAGTATGACGAGCTGCGCGTTTTTGTGCATCATTACCTTTGTGGACCGCAGGTTTTGATAACTCAAGATACCAGTCACAGAATTGGTTCCAAGTGAACTCATATAAAATACCTGCCGCGATATCGAAACGATAAGTATCTAGCGCTTCACGATAGGCTTTAACGGTATTGTTAAATTCAGCTAAAATCCAACGGTCAGCCAGTGAGAATGTCATCTCACCACCTTGGTAGCCACAATCTTGATCTTCAGTATTCATCAGAACAAAGCGGCTTGCGTTCCACAGCTTGTTACAGAAGTTACGGTAACCAGACAGGCGTTTCATATCCCAGTTAATATCGCGACCGGTTGATGCTAACGCGGCTAAAGTAAAGCGCAGGGCATCTGTACCGTGTGCTTCAATTCCTTCTGGGAACTCTTTGCTTGTACGCTTGCCAATCTTCTCAGCCATTTGTGGCTGCATCATATTGCCAGTACGTTTTTCTAACAGTGCTTCTAATGAAATACCGTCAATCATATCTAGAGGATCAAGCACGTTACCTTTAGATTTTGACATCTTCTGGCCTTCTTCATCACGAATAAGACCGGTCATGTAAACCGTATTAAACGGAACTTGCGGTTTACCATCTTCGTCTTTGATAAAATGCATGGTCATCATGATCATGCGTGCGATCCAGAAGAAAATAATATCGAAGCCACTGACTAATACATTCGTTGGATGGAATGTTTTCAGGGCTTCAGTGTTATCTGGCCAGCCTAATGTTGAGAATGTCCAGAGCGCTGATGAGAACCACGTATCTAATACGTCATCATCTTGGCGTAATGCGACATCAGCAGCGATATTGTTTTCATGACGCACTTCTTCTTCGTCACGACCTACATAGACATTGCCTTCATTGTCGTACCACGCAGGGATACGATGGCCCCACCACAGTTGACGAGAAATACACCAATCTTGGATATCGTTCATCCATGAGAAGTACATGTTTTCGTACTGTTTTGGTACAAATTGGATATCGCCATTTTTAACAGCTTCAACCGCAGGTTTTGCTAAAGGTGCCGCACGAACATACCATTGGTCTGTCAGTAAAGGTTCGATAACCACGCCACCACGGTCACCGTAAGGTACGGTTAAATCGTGAGGTTTGATCTCTTCTAATAAACCTAAACGTTCAAATTCAGCGACCATTGCTTTACGTGCTGCAAAGCGTTCCATACCTTGATAAGCTTCTGGGATCTCAGGGCTGTAAACGTCAGATTCAACACCGTTGGTGTCTAAAACTTCTGCGCTAACACGAATGTTGCCATCAAAATCCATGATGTTAATCATTGGTAATTGATGACGACGTCCGACTTCATAGTCATTAAAGTCATGGGCAGGGGTGATTTTTACACAACCCGTACCTTTTTCCATATCCGCGTGTTCATCCGCTAAAATAGGGATACGGCGATTGACGATTGGTAGAATAATTTCTTTACCAATTAAATCTTTATAACGTGGATCTTCTGGGTTAACCGCAACGCCAGTATCACCTAACATGGTTTCAGGGCGTGTTGTTGCGACAATCAGATAATCTTTACCTTCAGCGGTTTTTTCACCATCCGCTAAAGGATAACGCAGATGCCACATTGAGCCTTTGATTTCACGGTTTTCAACTTCAAGATCAGAAATCGCTGTGTGTAATTTAGGATCCCAGTTAACAAGGCGTTTACCACGGTAAATAAGATCTTCTTTGTGTAAACGAACAAAGGCTTCTTTAACCGCTTTAGATAAACCTTCGTCCATGGTGAAACGTTCGCGTTCCCAATCAACAGAGTTACCTAAACGGCGCATTTGGTTAGAAATGTTACCACCTGATTCGGCTTTCCATTCCCAAATTTTGTCGATAAATGCATCACGACCATAGTCATGACGGTTTTTACCTTCTTCAGCAGCAATTTTGCGCTCAACGACCATTTGTGTGGCAATACCTGCGTGGTCAGTCCCTGACTGCCATAAGGTATTTTTACCTTGCATGCGCTGATAACGGATCATGGTATCCATAATGGTCTGCTGGAATGCATGACCCATATGCAGGCTACCTGTGACGTTTGGCGGTGGGATCACGATACAAAAGCTTTCTTTGGTTGTATCGCCATTAGCTTTAAAATAGCCGTTCTTTTCCCAATGCTGATACAGAGGTTGTTCAATCTCTGCTGGATTATAGGTTGTGTCGAGCGATGGCTCTTTCGGTGCGGATTTATTTTCCATATTCTTTACGTATTCAATAGGTTGGCGGCGTAGCCATTGTCAAAGTAAAGCCGACGCTACGATAAATTTTATATCGTTCACGCGCCAACTGTTTCAATTGTTCATCAATAGGTACAAAGTCTATCACTTCATGGAAAGCTGTGGCAAAGTCTACGAATTGCGATTGCAAATTAATCAGAAGATCACGAGGCGCATTACCACGTTTTCCAGGCCAACATAATTCAACAGGAGCGCCATAACGAGGGCCTTCACCTGCAAGATTATGTGGAACAAATTGATGCGGTTCTCTTGCCCATAATGCCTCATCAAGCAATTCTGCTTGAGCCTGAGACTCACAAACCAACAAAATACGTTTGCCTAATCGCCAATGTTCAGCGGTAAGTTGACAGGCAAGCCACTCATGAGCCTGTAAATCGTCGTGTATTGATGGGTGTTCCATTAAATAAAACGTGGCGTTTTTCATGATATCCCGATAACAGAAGGGTATTGCGTTGCAATACCCTTCTTGGAGTCTGCTCTATTTACCATAATAATAGGGTAATACCTTTACCCTGATAATTATGCGGTATTAATCGTCGCTATTCAAACCCGCGCGATTAAGTAAGAACTGAGACAATAAAGAAACAGGGCGACCGGTTGCCCCTTTTGCTTTACCAGAACGCCATGCAGTACCCGCAATATCCAAGTGAGCCCAGTTATATTTAGTTGCAAAGCGTGCTAAGAAACAACCTGCGGTAATGGCACCGCCTAGACGACCACCAGTATTGGCTAAATCAGCAAAGTTAGACTCAATTTGCTCATAGAATTCATCACCTAATGGTAAACGCCAAGCGCGGTCGCCCGCTTGCTCTGATGCATTCATTAACTCGTGTGCTAATGGATTATGGTTAGACATTAATCCACTGTAGTGATGCCCTAAAGCGACCATACAAGCACCTGTTAATGTCGCGACATCTACCACTAATTCAGGTTCAAAGCGCTCAACATAGGTTAATGTATCACACAGCACTAAACGACCTTCAGCATCTGTGTTTAATACTTCCACCGTTTGGCCTGACATGGTTGTCAGAATATCACCCGGGCGATACGCTTTTCCACCCGGCATATTTTCACAACCGGCTAGCACACCGATGACGTTGATAGGTAATTGCAGTTCAGCAACTACACGCATCACACCATAAACAGTGGCAGCACCACACATGTCGTATTTCATCTCATCCATGCCATCAGCCGGCTTGATAGAAATACCACCAGAGTCAAATGTCAGCCCTTTGCCCACTAATACGATTGGGCGAGCTTCTGGATCTTTACTGCCTTTGTACTCAATAATTGACATTAAAGATTCATTTTGAGAGCCCTGACCTACCGCAAGGTAAGCATTCATACCGAGCTCTTTCATTTGCTCTTCGCCAATAACACGCGTAGAAACATGTGAAGCCGAATCTGCTAATTGACGTGCTTGAGAGGCTAAATAAGCCGCATTACAGATATTCGGTGGCATGTTGGCTAAATCTTTACAGGCTTTAATCCCTGATGCGATAGCTAAACCGTGTGCAATTGCACGCTCGCCACTAGGTAGTTCACGACGAGTAGGAACATTAAAGACCATCTTACGTAATGGACGACGTAATTCTGTCTTATTGCTTTTCAGTTGATCAAAGGTATAGAGGCAGTCTTTTGCAGTCTCAACCGCTTGACGTACTTTCCAGTAATTATTACGACCTTTAACATGCAGCTCAGTCAGAAAGCATACCGCTTCCATAGAGCCAGTTTCATTGAGCGTGTTAATGGTTTTTTGAATGATCTGTTTATATTGACGTTCATCCAACTCACGCTCTTTACCGCAACCGATCAGTAAAACGCGCTCAGAGAGAACATTAGGGACATGATGTAACAGCAATGATTGTCCGACTTTGCCTTCCAGTTCACCTCGGCGTAACAAGGCGCTGATATAGCCATCACTGATTTTATCAAGTTGCTCCGCGATCGGAGATAAACGACGAGGCTCAAACACCCCCACGATAATACAAGCGCTGCGTTGTTTCTCTGGGCTGCCGCTTTTTACATTAAACTCCATGCGTTCTCCTGAATATTAAAGACAAAAACGGAAAGTATCGTTTAGAATAGTGATCCGCATTAATCTACCCCATAGAAAGTTTACTTTTTATGTTAAGCTAAATGCATTAATTGAACACAACTAATTTAGCTAACTTATAAGCTTGTTCTTATTGGGAACCTGTTTATAGCATGTTTTGATATCATTTGGGCTGCAAGAATGTCTAACTGAGATGCACAAATGATAGATATACAACGAAGTTAGCGATTTTCCTGCAAAAAGACAAGTTTTCACAGGCATAACTAGCGTGATTATAATTCGATATTTAGCTCGGGAAACCCTTAAAAGTCAGATAGCCATCTTATTTATTTTGATGCTGATCTTCTTTAGCCAGAAACTGGTTGAAATTTTAGGGGCTGCTGTAGAAGGTAATATTCCAACAAACCTTGTGATTTCTCTGCTGTGGCTGGGAATTCCCGAGATGGCACAGCTTATTCTTCCACTGAGCCTTTTTCTTGGGCTTCTGATGACTTACAGCAAACTTTATGTTGAAAGTGAGATAACCGTCATGAATGCGTGCGGAATAGGTAAGAAAGCATTAGTGCAAGCTGCACTGCTGCTCTCATTACTGACCAGCGCATTAGCCGCAGGAAATGTCATTTGGCTTATTCCTTGGTCATCAGTACATCAAGAGCAAGTGCTTGAAGATGCCAAGGCAAACCCAAGTTTAGCGGCCTTGATGGAAGGACAATTTAAAATGTCCAGCGACCGTAATATGGTGCTCTATCTTGGAAGCGTAAAGGGTAATCAATTTCAAGATGTGTTCCTTGCGCAGTTGCGCCCAACGCAAGATCAGCGTCCATCTGTTGTGGTGGCAGATAAAGGCTATACCAAAGAATTACCAAATGGGAATCAGGTCGTTGTGCTAAGCGAAGGAACTCGCTATGAAGGTACAGCCGTGTTACGTGATTTTCGTATCACTGATTTTAATGACTACCAAGCGGTGATTGGGCATCGTGAATCGACGATCAGCAGCAATCGTGTAGAGCAAAAGACAATGTCAGAGTTATGGCATTCAAATGAAACAGAATCTATTGCAGAGTTTCATTGGCGCTTAACCCTGATTTTCTCTGTCGTCATTATGGCGGTGATGGTGGTGCCTTTAAGTGAGGTCAATCCACGCCAAGGCCGCGTATTAAGTATGCTGCCTGCAATGTTGCTTTATCTGGTCTTTTTCTTATTACAAAGTTCTTTGCACTCTAATGGTGAAAAAGGAAAAGTGGATCCCCTCATGACCATGTGGGCAGTTAACGGTGTGTATTTTGCCATTGCTGTCTTATTGAATATTTGGGATACCTTGCCTATGCGTAAATTCCGAGCTCGCTTTAAGAAAGGAGTTGCCTGATGTTTGGTGTATTAGATAGATATATCGGGCGTACAATTTTACAGTCGATTTTAATGACACTGTTCTTGCTGGTTTCATTATCCGGCATTATCAAATTTGTCGATCAACTGCGTAAAGTAGGGCAAGGGGACTTCACCACCCTGGATGCAGGTATTTATGCCATTTTAAATATTCTTAAAGATGTGCAGATTTTTTTCCCCATGGCTGCATTACTTGGTGCGTTATTAGGGCTTGGTGCATTAGCAACACGCAGTGAGCTGGTGGTGATGCAAGCATCCGGTTTTACCCGTTTACAAATTGCGGGCTCTGTGATGAAAACGGCTATTCCATTAGTACTAATAACCGTACTGATTGGTGAGTGGGGCGCGCCTCAAGGTGAGCAGTATGCACGTAACTATCGCGCAGAAAAAATCATGGGTAACTCTTTAGTTTCTACCAACCGTGGTATGTGGGCTAAAGATGGCAACCAATTTATTCATATCAACCGAATAAAGAGCCAAAATGAGATGCAAGGCATCACACTCTATGATTTTAATGATGATAGAAAGCTAGCAACTGTGCGTTACGCATCAAGTGCAACCTATGACGTGAATAAAAAAACGTGGATGTTGAAACAGGTTGAGCAGTCAGATTTAACTAATTCACAAAAAATCACGGGTAAAAAACAAGTATCGCTTGAATGGCCGACACGATTAACGCCTGAAAAATTAAGCGTGGTTGCGTTAGATCCGGATGCATTGTCAATAAGCGGGCTCTATCAATACGTTAAATACCTGAAACAGAGCGGACAAGAATCGGCAAACTATGAGCTGAACTTCTGGAAAAAAATCTTTGCACCGATTTCTGTTGCAGTAATGATGTTAATGGCGCTGTCATTTATTTTCGGCCCATTACGTACTGTGCCTATGGGATTAAGAGTTGTAACAGGGATTTCTTTTGGCTTCTTGTTCTATATCGTTAATGAAGTGTCAGGACGATTAAGCCTTGTTTATGGGATACCCGCCGTGATCGCGGCGTTAGTGCCAGGAATATTATTTTTAACCTTAAGTTTATGGTTATTGATGAAGCGAAATCGCTGAGTATTATCAGACTAAAAAAGCCAAAGCGCCTCTAATGAAGGCGCTTTTTTTAGGTCTGTTGGCATGTCATTATTGGTAAAAATCTTTTGCCAGTGCGCGTACAAGGGCATTAGTACCTTGAGTGACTTCACTGAATTTGGTGCCATTAGGCTTACGGGTGATCACGACAAATACACCAATATTTAATTCAGGGATGGTTGCCATATAAGTATTAAATCCACCGCCACCGCCTGTTTTTTGATAGATAGCAGGAATTCCATTGGCAGGAGCCATATAAACCCAACCTAAACCCACACCATCAGCACGACCCGCAACATCCATACCTTCGATTGACGATAATTGGTTACGAGGAAAGTAAATAGATTGCTCCTTGCTGGCGGTTGCTTTTCTCATGGCATTATGAGAAGTCAAAAAGCCTTGCATCCAACGTTGCATATCTGCAGGGGTTGAATACACACCGCCACTTCCAGCGGCTGCAAGGGTGTCAGAGCATGGACTGGGTTTATATCCCACTAATAATCGTTGGCATTGTGCTTGGGTTGGCGTCAGTGTGGTATTCGTCATTCCTGCTGGCTGAGCAACATAGTGTTGTAAGAGTTGAGGATAGCTTTTACCTGAAGCTTTCACTAAGGCATCTGCTAATAAGTCATAGGCTAAATTTGAATACGCAGCTTGAGCCCCTGCGGGTGCAGTGAGCGTTGCTTTTTTTAACCAGTTCCAACGATCGCCATGGGTCGGCCATATAAAAACAGGTCTACCCCATTTACCGCCGGGTTGTTCTCGAGGAAAACCGCTGGTATGACTGGCTAAATGATAAAGACGAATAGGTGATTGAGCATTTACTAACGGGATATTGACACCGTAGTAATTATATTTTTGTAATGGGTCAGTAACTAATAATTTTCCATCATCTTGCAGTTTTAGCATCACTTCACTGGTCATCAGCTTTGTAATTGAAGCGATACGAATAAGCGAGTTCATTGATGGCGTATTACGACTTTCTGGCGTAGTCGTCCCAAAAGAACGATTTAAGGTTTGAGTGTTATTGATCATGACAATAACCATACCTTGGGGATTACTCTTTTGATAAATCTGTGATGCATATTTATCAAATAACACGCTTGCATTACTTACATTCGGGCTTAATGCCGTTGGCCACTGTGTAAGTTCAGGCACATTATTATTCTGCTGATTTAACATAGAAGGAAGTGTTGCAGGGGGTAATGATGAACGCTGGCTACACGCATTCAATGTCAGCAACGCAATGGGGATCATAAGATATTTTAGAAACTGTTTTTTCATTTTTACTTTCAACAGAAGTCAGTGAGGTGAAAGGAGTGCGATCAACATAAAGTAGTTTATGTTTTAATTTGGGCCTTTCTTATCGCGCTATTTTTTCTTTATCATTTTTAATATGGCACCTACGATAATACCAACAAATATACCCGTTATAATCCAGCCAACAATGCCCATAACACCGCCTTCTAATCAGATTTAAACCAAATTTTGATTATATTATCAGAAATAAGAATGTCTATCAGTGCAAGTGCCAGTTATCAGAAAGTTGACGTTAAATGTGTCAAATTGTCTCTGATAAAAGGATTGAGAAGAAAAACTGCATCATAAAAAGACATTTCTCTAATATTTTCTCTCTAAAAATGAGGTAAGTATTACTGTTAAGTTACAATCTCCCTCGGTTTACCTTAGTTTTCAACTCTATTATTAGCTTTTCTTTATTATTAAGTTAGGATATGTATATCAAGAAAATGTTAATTAATGGTGTTATAATCTTCTGAGTGTTGTTTTTGTGGTTTATTGCTCTTGTGTTTATTGGTTTTCGACTTTTTATTGAAGCTTTATAAAGATAATATAAGAGTGTGTCATATTTTGTAATAATTTACTGATTGTAGGATTGTGAAATTAAATTTATTATAGCTTCATCAAGTCGAGAGACTGAAAATATAAGCGTTACAGAGCAAAGATAACACAGCAATAATAGAGTGAAGTAATAAGAAGGCGTATTATAAAATAGCCTCTTCAATAATAAATAAGTTATATATTAGTAGTAATATTTCAACACCATTATATTAGATAGCAGTTCCTTTGTTAAAGCAGTAAATAAGTGCCTTTGTTATAGAAGTAATAAGTACCTTTATATTAGATAGTAGTTCCTTTGTTATAGAAGTAATAAGTACCTTTATATTAGATAGTTGTACCTTTGTTAAAATAGTAAATAAGTACCTTTGTATTAAATAGTCATTTCCTATGTAGTAGTAAGAAGTACCTTGTTAAAATAGTAAGTTCCTTTATATCAATAATATGCAGTATCTATAAGTAAGTTAATTTTTAATATAAAAACATAACTACCTTCTTCCTCACACCAGGGAAGAAAAGGGCAGTGACGCTACAAAAATAATTTATAGTCATTAAAATAAAACAAAGCCCTCGTTTAGCAGTACTGTCGGATCAAAACACTAACCCAGTTTTGATCCTTTTTTTATTAATCGATATATAAATAAAAATATAACGAATTAATGAAATAAAAATATATAGATAATAACTTTTATATTAAAAAGATATTATTATAAAAATAAGTGAATATATTTAAGGTTGGTTACTGTTATAAAAAAGAGGAAAAGGAGAAAAAAACAGATAAAAAAGAATAAATAAAAAAATCAAAATGGGATGCAGTGGCAACAAGCCATTTTGATTATTGATACAATATGGCTTAAACCTAAACGGTTGAGGCATAGGTTTAGCATTATAATCGTACTTTCAGGGCAGCTATAAACCCTAAATGCCTTTTTTTTCGCCAATCAAGCTGAAAACTAACAATAATTGTTGCGGGGGTTCTCCACGCAAGTATAATGAGCGGGTTTTCCAAAAACACTTCAGTGCCGGAGTGGCGAAATTGGTAGACGCAGTTGATTCAAAATCAACCGCCTTCGGGTGTGCCGGTTCGAGTCCGGCCTTCGGCACCATAAGAACATCAAGAGACGTCAACCGACGTCTTTTTTTGTATCTGAAATCCCAGTTTTACAAGGCTTTTCCCCACTTTTCAGTCTTCCCAAGTATACTAAGGTCAACCCACATCAAGTACCTGCTGTTGGTATATGTGTTGGTATCTCTCGATTCGATAATAGTTTGTACCAACAGAAGGAGATAAATCATGGCTCTTACTGATGCTAAAGTCAGGGCTGCCAAGCCTTTGGATAAATCGTATAAATTGACCGATGGTGATGGTATGCACTTGATGGTACATACCAACGGCTCAAAATATTGGCGTTTACAGTATCGCTTTGGCGGTAAGCAAAAAATGTTGGCTCTGGGTGTTTACCCTGATATTTCACTCGCAGAAGCCAGAGAGAAAAGAGATGCTGCCAGAAAGTTAATTGCTAATGGATTTGATCCCAGCGAAAAACGCAAAGAAGTGAAAGAAGAGCAACAAAAGGAATTTAATACCTTTGAGAAGGTTGCTCGTGATTGGCATGCAACAAATAAGAAGTGGTCAGAAGGGCATAGCCATCGAGTCCTCAAAAGCCTTGAGGACAATATCTTTGCTGCTATTGGTAAACGCAATATAGCCGAATTGAAAACTCGCGATCTACTCGAACCGATTAAAGCCGTGGAGATGTCTGGACGTCTTGAGGTTGCTGCACGTTTACAACAACGTGTGACAGCTATTATGCGTTATGCCGTACAAAGCGGTTTAATTGACTATAACCCTGCACAAGATATGGCTGGCGCAGTTGCGACAGGTAAACGAGTCCATCGGGCAGCTTTAGAACTGAAACGCCTACCAAAGTTCTTACAACGCATCGATGCTTATAAGGGAAGACCTTTAACTAAACTTGCAGTCAAACTTACCTTGTTAGTCTTTATTCGTTCCAGTGAATTGCGCTTTGCTCGTTGGGACGAAATTGATTTTGAAAATGCCATGTGGACGATCCCTGCTGAACGCGAAGCGATAGAAGGCGTTAAACACTCCCATCGCGGATCAAAAATGCGCACTACCCATTTAGTTCCTTTAAGTAGACAAGCCATTGAGATCTTAAAACAGATTTATCAGTTCAGTGGTAATCACGACCTGATCTTTATCGGTGATCATAATCCTAGAAAACCCATGAGTGAAAACACAGTAAACAACGCATTACGTGTGATGGGCTATGATACTAAGACGGAAGTCTGTGGACATGGTTTTAGAACGATGGCATGTAGCTCGTTGATTGAGTCAGGATTGTGGTCGAAGGATGCAGTAGAAAGGCAGATGAGCCACCAAGAACGCAACTCAGTGCGCGCGGCTTATATCCATAAGGCGGAGCATATAGAGGAAAGGCGATTGATGGTGCAATGGTGGGCGGATTATCTGGATGCGAACAGGGAGAGGGAGATTTCACCGTTTAGTTTTGCTAAGTTGGGTAATCCATTAAAGCCAATTTAAATCAGGCTATTTAATTGATTGGGTATTAGGGAAGCTAACAGGATATGATTTCTGCTACATGATGAGTATAATTTTGCATGAAAATAGCTATAACTCTGCCTGGATTGAGACTCAGCTTGCTCATATCGACAAGAATGCGATCTGTGGTACATATAATCATACACAGTATATGGATGGGAGAAGAGAAATGATGTAGTAGTATGCAGACTACATGGATGGGTTGGAGGAGAGTTTGGATAATGCTGTTAATGTGAATTTTAAGTAATATTTAACAACCATCTTTACGTTCAAGCGTAAAGATGGTTGTTGTAGTGTCTTTATTTTTTTATACCTATAAAATAGGTAAGGTATTTAAGCTGCATTGATGAATAACTCTGAAAGTGAATGGTACTTTTCCGGGATACTTACACTTCATCCCGTTCGGCCAGTCGTCGCTTAAGACAGTTGATTCTAACAGACATTTCCTACTCAGCTGCGGAAGATGAATAGACATTCTTTAGTTTGCTGCGTTAGGTATAAAGATGTGGCTCATACAGACTAAGCACCTACTGCGGCAGGAATACTGATGCGTTCAGCGAGTTTCAGGGCTTCATTTTGGAATTTAGGTGTGTATTGTTTACGGAGCATTTTGCTTGTTGATCCTGTGTTTGTCATGTGTAATCACTTCTGGATGAGAGTTTACTCACTTAGTCCCGTGTCCACTATTGGTGGGTAAGATCAAAATCCTCTGGAATAGAGGGAAATATAGAGACTATCCTGATTTCTGTTATAACATAATGAGCTCCGTAAGCGGCTTTTGAAGTGGTCGACAAAGCCCAGAAAAGTACAAAAATATTGCATGCTTATAAATAATCTTATAAATTCAGCAAGATATATACAGTAACTCTTAAGGCTAATCAACCCGTGAGAAAAATTAAAGAAAGTATTAAGTTGCATTTCGATTTACTAAATCTCGATCTTCGTCTTAATCGTAATGGACGCTACATCGACCAAAAATGTACACCAGACATGTTTTCATCTGTGAGCGATGTGATTTTGGAAATGTATGAAAATGGTCAAAAATCGTTCACAGTGCGTGATGTTATGGACTCAGATGAACTCAACGAAGTAATGGTGGAACAGTTTAAGAAACCGCCTATTGCTCATCCAGGAGCAGCTAAAGAATATGATAAAGTTGCCTCGCAACAAATCAAAGCACTCACACAAGCAGGCGTTTTACAAGAAGCCGGCAAGTTAGGAAACTCAAAACTATACAGCGTCGCCAATGAGGGCTTTCTTCGCTTCATAGCAACCAGCGAGCGTAATGCTCTGAAGTTTTTGACCATCTATCTAACAAAAACGATGCAAGATAGCGGACTTTATCCTAAGTTCGAGCAATATTTTGCTAGCCCAACCAAGTCTAACTATATCGACCTCAGAGACACCTACTGTAATTTTATCATCGATAACACTAATATTAATGGGGTTACGGAATGTCGTCGAATCTTCGCCAAGGTTCTTAATCCAATCGCTTTTTCAAAGTCCTCTCATGGAACCATTGATGGGCGTCCATCGCCTGAACCAATCCAATACCAAGATTTGTTCTACAATCGTCCTAATTTTAGAGATCTTAACAAGCCGAAAGGCATGCCAAGGAGCACATTCCTAGAGCAAATTCCAGAGGAAACGACCACTGAGATCTACCTCGTCAACAAAGCGAAGAAGAGTATACGTCGCTACCACGAGGGTAAAAGTGAGGTGAATCGTTTCAAGGAGTTGGAAGCTAGCCATGTTCATCACATTTTTCCTCAGTCAGAGTTCCCTGAACTTTCTGATACGTTTGAAAACCTGATCTTACTAACGCCAGGTCAGCACCTTGCGTACGCGCACCCAAATGGTAATACTCAAATCGTATCGAAGTCTTATCAGCTTGTTGCTCTACTAGCCAAACTAGACAGTATTGAACGTTCCGTTTTCTCTCTATTTGACGAGTTTTATAGCTTGAGTGATTTTATCAATATGGTCAACATTGGATTAGATTCAGATCTCCTAACAGAGGGAATGGGTGTAGAAGAGATCAGATATAAGATTGCAACAGCGTATATTTAGACGAAGCTAAAATTGGGTAAAGGCTACTATACAAAGGCAAATAATCATAGAATTTACTAATGAAATGATTGAGCAATCAATTATTCAAACAAAGAAGCGCAATCCTGATTTAAAACCGCATTTTGAAAACATAAACATGCCTAAAGAAGAAGGTCATCAAATTGGTTTTTTAGGTGAGTTTGCCGCCTGCGATTACTTCGGGCTAAATTGGCTAGATAATATTCGAACAATTACAAACTCAATTTACTAAGTCATGTAACCAAATAGAGAAACATTCTCTTCAATGGAGAAAAAGACCTTACTTTCAACATGAGTCAATTTTCGATGACCAACCTTATAGCAGACGGCTTAGAAGACGGCTGATTAATACAGGACAAAGAGTAGAATTAGAGAAGAAGTATGTCGTGTTATTTGGTGCTGTAAATAGAGATAGCATAATTGAGCATGAAAATAGTACATTTTTAAGAGGCTTAAGCGGTTGGCTTCCTTTTGGTTACATTACAGTTAATAACGCAATGAAGTATCCAATCATTGAGGGTAAACTGTTTCCAGCTAAAAATCCCAGATATCGAACTCCTGTAATGGCAATTAAGAGCTCTGATTTACTATCAATTGATAGTCTAAAGCAAAGATATACCAAACATAAAGAGACCCACTGTTAACACAGAAACATATACACCTTTTATTAATGTTCAACTATCAGCTCACCATACGATTTTGTGAACTGATAGTTGAGACGTTACTAACGCTTCACCCCAAAGTAATTCACCGAAATACTATCGATATTCATTGAACGAGTGCCGTAGTTTCTGGCAATGCGATAAAACTTATTAAACTCCGAGCTTGAGAAGTAATCAATATCATAATCGGTGATCACATCATCAGTGTATAAGATCGCCGCAGAGCCGTCAGTAACGCAGCCTTTGGGTAGGCGTGTTGCGCGTGGGTTATAGGTCAGGTTCGGAACAAGTATCACATTTGTATCTAGATATTTTTTCACAGCTAACTCAGATATGTCATCCACATAACAATCGTAATTTTCTATATCTTTGATATATCCATGGCCAATATTACGCGACTTGATCACGCGATATTTACCCTGCTCTTTGGTGTGCTTCTTAGTAATTTGGCGGTCGCGAAATACTTTAAACTTACCAAACTCTAGAGTCTGGAAGATCTCATCAAACCACTCATTGCGATACAGCAACCAACTGTTGAAGTAGTTGTGGGTGATGTAATCTTGTTCAAGTTCAAAGTAAGACTTGTTAAGGTAAGAGTAAACGCTCACCTGATTGTATCCTTGAGACTTGGAAGTTGTATAAGTGACTGAAATGGTTTCAATTTTCACATCAAACGCTTTTTCATTGTAATCATTGACATGTAGCAATGTATGCGTTTCTAGCAACTTTCGCGTTTTCATATATTCCGGCGCATTTAGTAGCGCTTTCGGTACAATCAATGAAACATGTTTGCCCAACTTGCTACATTTCTCGATAAAAAATGAGAAAATGTTATTAGTAACTTGGTTCGCTAAACCACGACGATACTTACTAAGTAGACTGTTATCTTTAATTTTCATATACGGTGGATTACCAACAACCACATCGTAGGTTTTGTTGGTTTCTAGCAGTAAGAAGTCTTCATTAAAGAAATTGATTTCTACATTATCGAGCGAGATATATTTTTTTATCAGTAACTTACAAAGCTCAATCGAATCTTTATTGATGTCCACGCAATCAATGATCAGCTTTTTACCTTGATACTTTTTGATAATTTGATGCAGGAAGTTACCCACACCAACTGCAGGCTCTAGTACGTGCAATGTATCAGAACTAATCTCTGGCAACGGCGCTATGGCGGAAAAACAAATCTCTTGATCGGTGTAATATGCGGCAGTATCAAGCCTTTCTGCATTAGCTAGCTCGCAGATTTTAAACATATCTTGTGGCGTGAAATTTTGCCAGTTCTGCTCAACGAAATTGTAAAGTTTCGTCACGTCTTCCAAGTGATGTTCGTGGATTGTATCAACGATCTGTTTTTTAGATAAACGAGGAGGTGTCAACCCCATGATCTTACGTCCTATTTCACAGAACACTTCACTAGGTACTGCTTCACCTAAGCATTGACGAATATTGATATCAGTCTTCTTTCTAAACTGATTTTTCACATCATAACTAGCAGTATTGGCAGGTACAGTACCACTTGGGAACCATTTAAAAGACTCAGGGATCGACATCATCAGCATCAATTCACGGATACTGAAGACGCGGTCATCCACTGGATGGACCGTGTTTTGGCTTGGTAAACAGTCGTTACGTGTGTGAATACAAGGTGCTACCTTATCCCAAAGCTGACGCTGATACTTATCGCCATTTTTGCTTTGGTTCACCACAATTTGTCCATCGACAATTTTGTGCGGCTTTAGCTTATCGTCGGCATTATCAAATGCACTCTTGCCGTATGGAGTAGCCTTAATCCATGGCAACATTTCTTCTCTATACGGCCTAAATGAGTGGAAGAAATCATCTTCCGAAAATTCACCCATCTCTTTTAGAGATGGTAAGTGACCAATAACGTCTTGCAGTGTTTTTTCGGGGCGGAAATCTGGATAGAGATCGAGTGGTGTCACGCCTTTTTGATCTCTTCTAACGCCGATAACAAGAGTACGGGTGCGACTTGAGTTCGCGCCGTAATTCTTGAGGTTAAGAACTTTGCTTTCGATCTGGTAGTCCGGGCCCAAGTTGGTATAGATTGCCTCTTTGATTGGCTTATCGACACCATCGAGATCCGTACACACAGATTTAAGAAATGCGCGTACGTTTTCAAAGATAAAGAACCTTGGTTGCAGCTCTTTAACTATCTTCAAAGACTCAACAACTAATGAATTACGCCCAAGCTCCTCATTTTTCTTATGGTTGGCCACACTCATACCTTGGCACGGGGGCGTCGCCACAACGAGGTCAATATCTTTGAGCTTTTTACGCTGCTTGTAGGCATCTATTTCACCATAAAGCCTATCATGCGTGTCTTTTTGAGTAAGATCACCACAGATGTATCCGGAGTCATACTCACATTTATTGTTGTATTTTTGGATGTTTAAACGCTTTTCTAGCAGTTCAGCAGTAGCGATACATTTAAATCCGAGTTCTTTTAAACCGAAGCACCCAATTCCCGCAGAACTGAATAGGCTGACGTACGTAAGCATGATATACCCTCATTCATTGACTGGCACAATCTAACACATCCTACTTTAATTTGAAGGGGTTATAAATATTTATTTTATAAGTAATTGATTTAAAATTATTTATTTTTTATCGTGGGTTTTCCATTGTAAGAAGGAATTAAAAAGCCAGCATATTACTGGCTTTTAGAATAAGGTGGGAATGGGTGAAATTGAACCACCTAAAGCTTTGCTAACAGATTTAAAGTCCGTTCTCTTAGGCCATTCAGCCCCCTCGAAAATGTACTCACATAATAAAGAAATATTTAGATGGAGTACATGGAAAAGCTTTCAACTTCAGTTCAAGTGTCTAAATTTGTATCATGCACTATACCCGTCATCGAAATCTTGTTGAAGCTCAACTGGCACAGTAGCTTTTACCGAATGATAATCAGGAGCAGACTGAAAGCTAAAGTTATGATGTTCAGTCAAATACTCTAGGTATTGGTTGCAATTGATGCGACCTAAAATGTTACCGATACCAGCACTTACTCGATCAGTATATAAACTGCTAAACTCAGCGAGGCGATCAAAAACTTGAATACGGCACTCATACCCCCAAGCACCTTGGTTTTGGTTGTTTTCCAAAACTAACTTGCAAGCTTGAGTTTCAATTGCACGAACTAAGAAGCCTAAAGCATAATAGAAGTGTTGCTCGTCCGAAAACATCAAATAGGGGCTACGAGAGCCAAAAGATAACTTCATAATGTCTACCCTATATTATTAAGTTCAGATACAGTAGCAACATGAGCTCGTGATTTCCGTGATGAGAATTATATATCAATAATTTATATGTAAATTCAATCTATCAACGCAATACCCTTTTAAAATATCTCTTTCGGTGTTTTGAATTTCAGTGTCTTTCTGGGTCTGTTATTTAGCTGAGCTGTATAGTGATCC
This sequence comes from Proteus sp. FME41, assembly GCF_014897315.1. Classification (GTDB taxonomy): domain Bacteria; phylum Pseudomonadota; class Gammaproteobacteria; order Enterobacterales; family Enterobacteriaceae; genus Proteus. Next base: position 109,373 of record NZ_JABUYL010000007.1, read on the forward strand.
AACTCATTTTGAGTATATTGGGCAAGGCATGTTTTTTTGGGACAGTGAATCGTCCCAGGTTTAACAGACACATCAGAGTCATCTAGAATGGCTTAAAAGAACGTACTCATGAGCGGCAAACGTTATCCCGAAGAATTTAAATTGAAACGGTCAAACAGGTTGTTGATCGCGGTCATTCTGTTTCCAGCGTAGCAATACGTCTTGGTACCACTATCCACAGCCTCTATACCTGGATAAAAACATATGGCCCGGACTCATCCTCCATAAGGCCCAGTCAGATACTCAGGCTGAGATTCGACGGCTCCAGAAATAGCTGAAGTGGGTTACGGACGAACGGAACATATTAAAAAAGCCGCAGCGAACTTCGTAAAGCTGTCCAGCTGAGGTACGACTTTATCCGTGATAACAACCATTACTGGTCTGTCCGTCTGTTCTGTCGGGTGTTGGATGTGCACCTAAGTGGTTTGTATGCCTGGCTTCAGCGGCCGCATTCACGATGACATCATACAGATCTGAAACTGATGGGGAAGAGCAAACAGTTCTGGCTGGAGTCGGGCTGCGTTTATGGGTATCACAAGATCTATATGGACTTTCGGGATGCCGGGCAACAATGTAGTGTTAAAAAAGTCTGGCGGTTGATCGGTAAGTGTCAAGATAGTTGACACCCTTTGTTAATTTAAGAAGCCTGTTTTTCCCGCTCCAGATTCAGGGTAACGATCTCTTTCCTCTGCCAGTTCAGACTCCGACTAGCCGGCTCTTGTCGCTTTAAATACCGCATCACGCTATGTCAGCAGTGCGATATCATTCCCTCTGTACAGCGTTGTGACGGTGTGACATAGCCGATACCGCTGTGCAGATGACTGTCGTTGTACCATCGGGTAAATTTTTCCACTCATTCACGGGCTTCTGTTAGTGTCCTAAAGCCTGATGACGACCACTGCAACACGTATTTCAGCGTCCGGAACACCGATTAAGTATACACATTATCATGGATCACAAGCGGCCGACTGTGGGACGGTGTAATACACTTCATAGCCGATGATTTTCCGGATGTAAATATCAATAATACGATACAGATAAAACTAGCGTCCACGCACCATGGAGGGCAGCCAGGTGATGTCCCATATCCAGACCTGACAGGGGTTGTCGACGATATAGGTCAGAGGCGGAGTCCGTTTCAGCAGTTGCTGACGACCTCGGTGATACACTTCATGATTCCGGTGCAGCAGGTGGTAAAAGGGGCGATTCACTCGCCAGATATATCCCCTTATCCGTCAGTTTCGGTACGATTTGGGATGGTGGCAGGCGTAGTTCCACTTCACGGCTGGCAACCGCCCGTTTTCCCTTAATAATCGCTGAGTTTCTCGAAGCACCAGTATCGCCGTCGCCACAAGAGCTTTCTCCTTGCGGAGCAGTTCACGCATTAACGGTTTGTTTTCTTTGAGGCTCTGTTTCAGTGCAGCCTTATCTCCGGGAGGGGAGACCTGCAGGAACCCTTGTTTCCACTGCACCAGTTGTTCCGGATAGAGCCCTTTTTTACGGCCGTATTCGGCGACTTCGACTTCGGCTTCACTGAGCGTCGCGGTTTCCACGATAGCCGCAAAGCGGGCTGCCGCCGGCTACTGTTCTGTATTTTTATCTGCACCGGGCACGGATTTTCCTTCTGATTAAGCCTGGCTCCGCCAGCTATAGAGCGTAGCTTTGGCTATTGTTGATAATGGTGTAGTAATGCTTCATGGCGTGAATGATGCTTTTTCATCATTGAATTTCCGAGGTGATTTAAAAGCTAATGCTATTGGTATGGAATGAGAGGGGCGGTGTGATGGGTTAAGCTCTGGATTCAGCGATACGTTCCTGTAGCCAATTCTCGACCTCGCTCTTTAACCAGCGAGAGCTACGCCCCAGTTTTATCGGTTTTGGAAACTCCCCATCTTGGATCAATTTATAAAACCATTTGTCAGTTAGCCCAGTTAAACGGGTTATAAATTTCATATCAACGCATTGGTCATCTAATAAGAGAATCGCTTGAGTGCTCATTATTGAACTCCTGTCTTTAAAGTTAAAAGGCAGAAGGGATATCTATGAATATTTAGGGATATCTCTCTTCCAAAAGATATCCCCTTCATGTTTTTTATTGGTAAGTTAACGGCTACATCCAAATGAACGCTCGCCATCACCATAATATTTTGTATGTTCTTTGGCTAAGTAACGACAGCGCTGGTTTAATTCAAAAATAGAGTTTTCATTGTAGGTATTACTATTATCTAGCCAAGTAACAGCTTTATCTGGAATTTGAACTGAATAACGATCAGTAGGGTAATCAATACCAATAGCGCAGCACCATGCTTGCTGTATTAATGCGTATAACGTTCCTTCCGTTTTCTTAAAATCCCCTAAACCTTTATAAACGTCTTTGTTCAATAGTAAAAGCACATGGTAGTGCTTTCTATTCTTTATCTCACCGAATTCTCTAACCCATACATAAAACAATGAGCATGAATGGTTTCGCTTCCATGCTTTATTTTTACGTTTTAGGTCAGCTTCTATTTTAGCTTTTAATGATTCAAAAAATCGAGTAATAACGCTGGAATCATTAAAGTTAAATATATTTGATGAAGGAAAGCGCAAGTCCACTCGAATAGCAGCAACACGATTGTGTGTTAGGAGGGATTTACGGATCGTGTGGTTTATTTTCTGAATGTAATGCTTATTGTAGGTGTAACTAGACATGATTGATACCTTTGGTTGGTTTTTAATTCATATCTAGAATCGATCTTGTTAAAAATATGGTTCATCATTCATAAATGGTGGCTTATCTAAATTACGTGATAAGTGACAGGGTGATTTCTAATAATCAATGAGTGACTATATTAATAATAATACTATACCAACACGCAAATCTTTACTCACACACTCTGTGTAGCCGTCATTAATGGCTATACGCACAGCCTCGCTCATTTTATCTACTCTGATATTAGTTTCTTTGGCTTTTAGCTATACTTGATATTATTTTCTTGCTTCATGTCACGATATACAAGCTATAAATGACCTATGATGACGCCATCAATGCTACGTAAAATACAGTGTTAGTCTGTGCTATAGTTGCTTACTAAATTGAATGGGATAAGGTGATAAAAATGGAAGCGAGTATAAAAATCCAAGTTAATTCTAATTATCTAAAATATAGAAGAATTTATATTGCTGAATATCTGCTATATAAGGAAAATAAAAATTTCCCTCTTGGTCTTTTTTTCAATAAACAATTTAATAATGATGAAGGGGAAATAATTTCTTTAATAAGTGATTTTTTAAAAAGAAATGAATTTCATGATGATAGACTTTTTAATAGGGTTGATTTTTTTCTTCATGTGAATGAACTAAATGGAAAGGATTATTTAATGGATAAACGCTTTTCATTTTTGGTTATTAATTATCTAATGAAAATATACAATTATAATTTAAAAAATGGGGCTTTTCCTCCTTCTATTATTACCACTGAAAATTTCTCGCCTATAGATATATACTCATTAAATGGCGAAGATATGCCTTTTCATTGTATGATGGCATTACTTGATTTTATCACTATTTTTATTGATTACAAAAAAACCATTACAGATATAGAAGAAATGAAAGAAACATATCTTTCATATTTTCAGGAATATCAAAACCCTTTTTCTTTTTTACCTAAAAATAGAGATGCATTAGATTGGATAGTGTCTAGAATGAAAGATAGCCAAATAAATATTTGGCGTGATAATGATGTTAATGTTTTAATTAGAAATGATGGATGGAAATGTGTTCTTTCATGTTTTGATGTTTTTTTATTTCTCCGCATAAGTGACTCAAAAATATCTGATGTTAAGCTTTTTTTATTGCGAACAAGAAAGGCATGGAGTCAAAAGAAATTCCGTGATGGAGTTAAAGGTAAAGAGGTATTGAATACCTATATATCTAAAGAGTCAAAGTTAAAATTAAAAAAAATAGCAAAGCATCATAATAAAAATATTAATGAAATTATTGAGGCTATGATTGATCAAATTGACTTACCAGAGGAACCATTAGAAAAGTTAATATTGGCAGCTAAAAAGGAAAATTAAAAAAATTACAGATATATATTATTAACTTGAATAGCCACAATGATTTTTCAAGGAAGTAATATGAACGAACATCCTGAATTAGGAAGGGTGATATCTGCCTTTCCTATTTCATTTAAAAATCTGTTTTTCAACCAACTCAATCACCTAATCAACTATTCCCCAACCATCGGCCTAATGGGTAAAACAGGTGCTGGAAAATCCAGTCTGATTAATGCTCTGTTTCAATCCCAACTATCGCCTGTGAGTAATGTTTCCGGCTGCACACGCCAAGCACAGCGCTTCAGTATGACGATGAACAGCCATACACTCACCTTTGTTGATTTACCGGGTGTAGGTGAAAGCCTTGAGCGAGATAGAGAATACCACCAGCTCTATCGTAACTTATTGCCAGAACTGGATTTAATCATTTGGGTACTCAAGGCAGATGATCGTGCATGGTCTTCAGATGAACAGTGTTATCGCTTTCTCACTGAGCAATGTGGTTATCAACCAAACCGCTTTCTATTTGTGCTGAACCAAGCTGACAAAATAGAGCCCTGCCGACAGTGGGATGAACAGTACCACCAGCCATCCCATGAGCAAGCGGCTAACTTGGAATTAAAGCAACAAGCAGTGATAACAGTATTTAAGCCGCATCATCCTGTGATGACCGTTTCTGCGGCAGAAGGCTTTCAACTCACTGAATTAGCAGAGCAATTAATACAGGCGTTACCAGCGCAAGCCAGTAGCGGTGTCGCTAGGCAACTGAACAGCACTTACCGGACGCAATCTGTGGAAAATTCTGCACGTAACGATTTTGGGCAATGTGTCAGTGATATCGTCGATACCATAATCGATATTATTCCATTACCCATATTGATAAAACATACGATCAGCACTGTCAAAAACAGCATCGTATCCGTCGCTAAATCCCTGTGGAGTTTTTTCTTTTAACTTCTTAAATTAACGCAACATTGATGACATCAAGCGCCAGTCCTTAACGGGATTGGCGCTTTTTTATTTCTTTTTATTGGAGTATCAACTAATGAATCATTCAACCGAATCTGCTATCACAATGGAATTAGTCCCTGATGAACAACGCCTTGATTTTTGGTTCAACCATTTTGGTGCAGTGAAAGGCTGGGCTACCTTTGAAGTGGTGATCTTCACCACGATGGGCCAATTCTGCGATGAGTATCATGGAGGTTACTGGGAGTACGGCTCGCTCAATAATGGCGGTGCCTTTATCTATCCCGATATCAACGCAGACACCTTAGCCCTATTCAACATGCACAACGGCAATGAAGTCACCGTGAGCCAAGAGGCGGCAGGAATTGCGGTGTGTCTGATCCTGTACAGCATCTGGTCGTTCCAAACGGAAAGCGAAGTGATGTGCGACCGCTTTTATCAGTTGCGTGACTACGCTTCACAACATCCCGAATCCGCTGCTATTTTCCACTTAATTGATTAATCAGGAGTCTATCATGAGTTTATTAGCTTCGCGTTTTGGTTCTGCTAACAGTATTCGTCGTGAGCGCCCACTGACCATCGAAGAGTTATTCCGTACTGTACCGAGTGTGTTTTCTGAAGAAAAACACGATTCACGCAGTGAACGATATACTTATATTCCTACCATTACCTTACTCGATAGCCTGCAAAAAGAAGGCTTCTACCCGTTCTTTGCCTGCCAGACTCGAGTACGTGATGTGAGCCGTCGAGAGCACACAAAACATATGTTACGCCTGCGTCGTCATGACCAAATCACGGACGTACAAGTCCCTGAAATTATTCTGCTCAATAGCCATGACGGTTCGAGTAGCTACCAGATGTTGCCGGGACTCTTTAGAGCTGTATGCTCCAACGGTTTGGTGTGTGGTGATGTATTAGGTGAAGTGCGTGTGTCCCATAAAGGGGATGTGGTGGGTAAAGTGATTGAAGGAGCGTATGAGGTACTCGATACGTTTGAGCAGGTCGCTGAAAAACGCGAAAGGATGCAGTCTTTATTGCTACCTCCACCCGCCCAGCAAGCCTTTGCTGAAGCGGCTTTGACCTACCGCTTTGGTGAAGAATTCCAGCCCGTCACGCGAGACTAAATTCTACAGCCTCGACGCTTTGAAGATAAGAAAGAAGACCTTTGGACGGTATACCAGCGTTTACAAGAAAACCTGATTAAAGGAGGATTATCAGGCAGAACCGCAAAAGGAAAACATGCCCGCACTCGTTCGGTGAATGGGATTGATGGCGATATCAAACTCAATAAAGCCCTGTGGGTGATGGCGGATACTTTATTTAACCAACTTGCCCCCCGCCAACCCAACTAATTTTCCCGCCCTGACAGGTTGTGTCATTACGCCTTACTTTCTTATTGTTCAAATAAAAAGCATAACGTTATTTATCAATTAATTACTTATAGTTATTTTTCATTAAAATGCCTAATGAGAATTTTTCCCAACAGACATAACCTGTCAATTCCCTAAGTTAAACTCCCTCACTTCTTAATTTCCTAACGTCTGTTATTGAGAGCAATACGTTATGTTTCAGACCAACCGAAAATATGACCGCATGGCTGTGCGACTCTCTGCGCTGATTGCCCGCTTAATGGCAGGAGAAAGCCTTGTGCTCTCATGTTTAGCCCAAGAGTTCAATGTTTCTGAACGCACGTTACAACGGGATTTACGTGAACGCTTGGCTTATTTGGGTGTAGAAGGTCGGCAAGGTTGTTATCGCTTGCCCATCAATACGCTAAAAGCTTACAGAGACAAAGATGTTCTTACCTTTGTGAAACAGATTGGAATGACGCGATTGTTTCCGGGGCTAGACAGCCGCTTACTGGGATTACTGTTAACCCAACAACCCCATGCGCCTTGTTTGATTTGGCACCACGCCCATAAGATTTCGGCTTTACATGCCGACCATTTCTATCAATTGGTGTATGCCATTACCAGTAAGCAATCTATTAGCTTACTTACGCCTGAGCGTCGCTTTAATCCACTACAACCTTATCAACTGATTTACTGTGAGGGTCAGTGGTATTTACTGGCTGAATACCACCAGCAAGTGCATGTCTTGTTGTTAGAGGATATCCAGCAAGTTCAACCGCTCAATACCCCCTTCACACCGAAACACGCAGTAACGCAACTGTCACAACAAAACAGTTTTATCGCAGCATTACCTCATTTTCGATTGATATCACAATTACTTACCTCTCTTCCATCACACAAAGAAAGGAGCCGACCATGACGTTATTAACCCCACTAGCATCGCATCCAACACATTGCCCTCACTGTTCTTCTGAGCAAGACATCATTGCATGGGGCGCGGGGTGGATGTGCCGCGATTGCGGTCACGAATGGATCATGCCTATTCAAAATCACCCTCATACCGTGAATTCATCATCACATAAGGAAGCTTAAAAATATGAACACCGTTTCACACTTACAACTGGGTTTAGAACGCATCGCTATCGTTATCAGTATCTTGTTATGCCTTTGGATCACAGGGGTATTACTAACACATTTCCAGCTTATCGCCCTCATCATGAACCCATATGGGATCACATTGATGTACTTCGTTTTATATCTTTTGGCTTTGGTTATCCCACAACTCTTGGCGCAATTGGGCTTATGGGTTTTGAGTGCCTTTAAGGGGATTGATTATAAAATCCATTTCAACCCCAAATTAATTGTCATTATCTCGTCCATCATTATCGGATTAGCCCTCTCTAGTCTACTGATTATCATGTCATCCAGTTGGCTATACGGTTTTACTGAAGGTATCGCCACCACGATATTGCTAGTTGATTTGCTGATCGCCACTGGTATTGCCTTTTATCTTCATCGACGAATTCGTCACTGGCTTTCAATGCGACTAAACCGTCAACCATTACATTAAACATGATCAGCAATTCTTGTTGTGGATACCTTATTCACCATTCACCAGATAACCACCGAATACGCCATATCAGGGAAAACCAAGCACCCATTAGACGGTGTTCATCAAGCGTCAATCTGACGTTTCTATTTATGTTGATAGGAATTTATAATGAAAAAATATGTATTTGTAGCTGTATTAGCCTCACTGTGGTTGATGACATCACCCGCCTCTGCCACCAGCCAGCCCCCTAAAAATACTATTTGGGAATATAAAGGCGATGGTGATAAAACTTTATGGCAAGTATGTGGGAGCCAAAACAGCAGCTGTAGGATTGTAGGCTCAACCAAGCATTATGTTGCTGTACTGAATCATAAATCCGCGTCAGGTTGTGCATTTGGTGATTTTTATATCGTGGCAAAAACTGACGGAAACTGGCAACAACGCGATACGGGCACTTGTAGCCCTAACGCCTATATCCAAAAAGGGACGATTAATAATGGTCAGTACTCTTCGGTCGATGTTGGTGTTGGCGGGACGATTGTAGCTCGTTACCCCATTGGGTATTGGAGTATGCAAAAAGAGTTCTCAGGCAAGAACCGACCACGCTGGAAAGAAAAAGACCGTACTAAAGGCGGATTGCAAACCAACCAACAATAAAAAACATTCTCGCTACCGTTACTTGTGGTAGCGAGGACGATACAAGATAACAAAAGGAAATGTAATGAATGAGATAAAAAGTGTATTTGCGATAGGATTATTGGCATTCAGTGCATTTAGCTTGGCTGAAGAACAACAGCGTTATGCAAGCATCACACATACTAGCTCAAATTTTATTAATCAAGGCTACTGTGGTTATTCATTTACCCTCGATAATGGCGGTAACCATATGGTTCTAGACCACGCGGAGTTTGGTGCGCTTGAACTCACGCTGCGAATGAAAGATGGGCAAGGAAAAGTATTAAGAGATACGGTACTGGAAGTGGAACCTTTTGGCGATTCTAGCGCAACTCGTGCCACTTTTGCAGGATTGGAAATTCCGTGTGAGGATGTCGCTGAGTTTGAAGTCGTTAAAGCAGCGGAAGATCAGAACGGGCGTAAGGTTGAATTGCCGCTATCTATCTTTCAAGCCAATAATCCAGAGTTGGCGAAGATGTCGGTACATAAAAGTAAGTAGTGATTTATCGTAAAATAGCCTACTAAAATACCAATTTATAAAGAAAAATCTAAATTTAATAGTAGTGTATACTATTAAATATGGAATCCTTTTACTTTTTGAAATCCTTATAATTTATGGTCTTGTTATGATGTTGCACTTTATTTTGTCTGAACGTATCATTACAGGGCTTTATGTGTAGTCATAAAGGTTTATAACAGATTGTCAATGTATTTGTTCTTCCGTCGGAAGAACACGCACATCGTCATGAAGCGTAAGATTAATAAGGTTATCATAATCATATAATTCTCCTCGCAGATTATATTATAAATCATTTCTAATAGTACGCGGTGAGTGCTCTTTAAGAGCCAGATGATTGGTTAGGCCAGTTAGTTAAAGCCCAAGAGAAAACTACGGAATGGCCGCATATCCACTTCTCTTGGGTTTTGCTAGAGTTATGATGAAAAAATCAGAACTACCATCATGGTACAAAAAAAGAAATTATCTTCATTTTGATGAAGCAATTAGTGCTAAAAAAGCTAGCAGCATAGTAACTAACAAAAAAATTGTAGCATCACATGCTTTTTTCCCTTTTATATCATACGAATTTAGCCTTAATAAATTGGATAGAGATTTAGCTACCGGATGTTTGTATAGAAAACCGAAGCAACGAGAAGTTGCTTATTCATCCCACATTGATAGCCATATTTATGCATATTATTCAGAAAAGTTATCTGAATTATATGAAGAAAAGTTAGTTAAAAAAGGGTTAGATAAATCAATACTTGCTTTTAGAAAACTTGATGGAAAAAGTAATATCCATTTTTCTAATGATGCATTTAATTATATTAGATCTAAAGGTGAATGCACTGCTGTTGCGTTAGACTTCTCAAAATTCTTTGATACTTTAGATCATGAAATTCTTAAACAAGAATGGTGTAATTTATTAGAAGAAAAGTTCCTTCCTAATGATCATTATAATGTATTTAAATCATTAACCAAGTTCACAAAAGTAGATAGAGGATTATTATTTCAGGAGTTCAGTATATCTCCATATACACCAAAAGCTAATGGAAGATGTCGAGTATGCTCATCTCAAGATTTTAGAACAATAGTAAGAAAGAAAGGTTTTATTCAATCAAATCCGAATGGTAAAGCAGGTATACCACAAGGATCTCCAATTAGTGCTTTGCTTTCAAATATCTATATGCTTTCATTTGATGAAAAAATGAAAAATTATGTTGATTCTATTAATGGTATATATTTTCGCTACTGCGATGATATGTTATTTATTGTTCCAAGCTCTGAACGAAATAATGTTGAAATGTATGCAATTAAAGAAATAGGATCTTTGGTTGTTAAAATTAATAATGAAAAGACAGAAATCCGTGATTTCAAATATCAAAATGGAAAACTCTGCTCATATGAAGATGGAAAGATTAAACCACTTCAATACTTAGGTTTTTTATTTGATGGAAATTCTATTTATTTAAGGTCTGCTGCCCTTGCCAGATATTCAGAAAAAATGAAAGGTGGTGTGAAATTAGCTAAAAGCACTATGAATAGAAAAAATAAAATAAGAGCAAAAAATGGCGAATTAGAACAAACTATACTATATAAGCGTAAGCTACATCGGCTTTATTCTTATAGAGGAAAGCGTAATTTTTTATCCTATGGTTATAGGGCTGCAACAATAATGAACTCGAAGAGTATAAAAAAGCAGTTAAAGCCATTATGGGCACGTCTTAAAGATGAAATTGATAAATGATAACATTAGTGTCTTATCTTGAATGAATAGCTTAAAGTAAATTGAACAGAATTTCATTTGTTGGTACATATGTTGGTATAAATAAATTTATACTTTTATATTTTAATTTAGATCATTAGGTTAAGTGTTATGTGCGAGTCCGGCCTTCGCCCCAAAAATCAGACGTTAAAAGCGTCTTTTTTTATGCCTGAAATTTATGGTTTGTGGGGTGTTACCTACCTTCCAGTTATTCAAATTACCTCCATTTGAACGTAAAGTGATATAGGGGATTTAAATATTCTCATTGCAGATCAAAAATGTGTTCCCCCTTCATTTAGTGCCTTTAAGCCGATAAACCATTAAGATCTTAAAACAGGTCTATCAATTCAGCGGTAATCACGATCTGATCTTTATAGGCGATCATAATTCAAGAAAACCAATGAGTGAAAACACGGTAAACAACGCATTACGTGTGATGGGCTATGATACTAAGACGGAAGTTTGTGGGCATGGTTTTAGAACAATGGCGTGTAGTTCGCTGATTGAGTCAGGCTTGTGGTCGAAGGATACTGTAGAAAGGCAGATGGGCCACCAAGAACGTAACTCAGTGCGGGCGGCTTATATTCATAAGGCAGAGCATATTGAGGAAAGAAGATTAATGGTGCAGTGGTGGGCGGATTATTTGGATGTGAATAGGGCGAAAGAGATTTCGCCTTTTAGTTTTGCAAAATTAAATAATTGAGAAAGACCACTTTAGTCTCTTTTACTGAATTGGCTTTGATTAGGCCCTGCGTTTCTTTAGACGAGGTTTTTTGTATAAAAAATAACCATTATGGAATTAATGATATTATTGTTTTATAATCAAAAAGTCATCTAACCTATCATTCTGTTTTATTGGGTTGTATTAGGCTAAGGACTGCCTTTTATTTTTTATGTTGTAGCTGTACATGACCAGTAAATAAAAGTTTATTTTAATAGAATGTTGGTCAGCTATCGAGAGGCTATTTTTTGGTAGTTATGAAATAACTTATTTATAAGCTTGTTAAGTTAATTTATAGCATTAAACTCATCTGAAAAATGTAACCATAGATAGAAAATAAATGGTTCAGGTGCTATTTTTTAATTAAAAATTAGTCAACTGCGCCTGTCTTAACTAGGTTTTTAATGAATGCCAAAATCTATAGTGAGAGAGTTATTGTAAATGTTATGTAATCTTAAAAATAATAAAAAATCATACATAGATCTCTTTTCTGGATGTGGAGGGCTTTCCTTGGGATTAGGGAAAGCCGGCTGGGAGGGCGTTTTTGCTGCCGAAAAAGATGAGATGGCTTTCAAAACCTTTGCGCATAATCTCATTGAAAATGAAACGTCACACTTCAATTGGCCAAAGTGGTTACCGAAAGAAGCAACTACAATACAAGATTTGATTTCTAATTATTCAAAAGAGCTTTTGCAGTTGAAAGGTAGAGTTGATTTAATTGCAGGTGGCCCTCCATGCCAAGGATTTTCATTAGCGGGGCGTCGTAATGTAAAAGATCCTCGTAATATGCTGTTTAATGAATATCTTAAGATGGTAAAGATCATCGAGCCTAAATACGTACTTCTTGAAAATGTTAGAGGCTTTAATTCGTCTTTTAAACCCAGTCATGGCGAAAAGGCTAGGCAACCTTACTCAATGATAGTCAAAAAAAAGTTACAGAAGCTAGGATATATTGTTTATTTTGATTTTGTATGTAGTGCTAAATTTGGGGTCCCACAAAATAGAACTCGATTCATTATGATTGGGATAAAAAAAAATAAAATCAATAAAGAGATGAATAACCCATTTGAATTACTTGCAAATTTACGGGTAGATTTTTTAAGGGAAAACAAGCTACCTTTAGAACCTATTAAAGTGAGTGATGCCATTGATGATCTTCTGCTTAGTAAAAATAACATCATTTATCATTCAGGTACAAAAGAAAAAGGATTTAAGAAAATTGATTATGCTATACCAGATGAACAAAGCTTATATTTGAAGTACCTTAGAAAAGGCGATGAGAGAAAAAAACCGAATAGTCTCAGGCTTGCGAGGCATAAAGCTAAGACTATCGAAAAATTCAAGCTTATACAGAGTATTTGTAAGCCAGGAATAAGTTTGGACGATGAAATGAGACTTTTAGTTGGTACAAAGAAACAGGCTATTACTGTTTTGAATGCGAATGAACCTTCGAAAACATTAACTACTTTACCTGATGATCTATTGCATTATAGTGAACCACGAATATTAACTGTTAGAGAAATGGCTAGGATACAATCATTTCCAGATAGTTTTGATATTTTAGGTAAATATACTACGGGTGGAACTAGACGAACACAGGAATGTCCAAGATATACTCAGGTTGGAAATGCAGTTCCTCCTTTACTTGGTGAAGCTCTTGGATATCTAATAAAAAAAATAGATTCCACAATTAAGGGCTAATTATGATAGGACCTGATAATACGATTGAGCAGGAGCTCATAAAGAATATTAGTGAGGGACTGCATCAGTCTACAAAATTAGAAACTGATGATAAAGTTCTGGCAAGAGTTACAGATGGTATTTATAGGCTTCCAGGTTCAGCAATAAGAGAATTAATCTCAAATGCTTATGATGCTGATGCGGAGAATGTTTATGTTGAAACTGATGTTCCTCGATTTAATTCTATGACTATCAGAGATGATGGAAGCGGAATGTCTATTGATACCTTGGTTAACATGTTACGACATATTGGGGGAAGTGCAAAAAGAACTAATAGGGGTATTACGCTTAAGGTAACTGATAGTGTTGATACATCTATAAGCGCTATTAAAAAAAGAAAATTGATAGGCAAAATTGGTATTGGGCTATTCAGTGTTGCTCAATTGACTAGAGATTTTGAAATCATTACCAAGCAGAAAGGTAACGATTTCTATCTTAGGGCTAAAGTCCAACTCTTTAACTACTCAGATGAAATACCAACACAAGAAAAATTAGATGGAGAAAGAGGGAAAAGTTTTCAAACTGGTAATGTAGATATATGGACTGAAAAAACTGAAAATATTGATGCTCACGGTACAGATATTTTACTACATAATATAAAAAAGAGTGCACGGGATCAATTAAGAAGCGTAGATATTTGGGGCCAAACGGAAAATGAAACCATAGCTGATGAGCATCAAGATGATGTTCTTGATTCATCAAAGGCTATATTACCAGATTTTCATGTCGGATATCTTTCCAATGACAAAGATGGCACTGCAACTTATACCAGTAATTCAGATAGAAAACCTTCACTTCCTTGGGATGAATCAACACACCCAGATACAAAATTTTTAAATCTATATGAAGGGATTTTAAATAAGACAAAAAATGCCGTCAGTCCAAAATTAAATTTTATTTTAGATAATTATCTAAATATGATATGGACTCTTGGATTATCTATTCCTCTAGAATATATTGAGAAACATCCATTTGAATTAAATAAAAATGAAATTTCTGACATCTATGCTTTGAGTAACAAAAATAGAGGTCAGGCAGAAGATTTATTCGATAAAATAGAAGGTAATATATCTATAGGTGACGCACTAGAATTTAAAACACATAAAATAAAATATGATTTTAATGTTTATATTGATGGTCTGAAATTATTTAGACCAATTAAGTATACTGACCTCCCACAATCAAAAGCGATGGTGAAAAAACCAATTATGTTTGTTGGTAAGTATAGACCAAATTTGGGTGGAGTTGATGTAACAGACTCGGGAGGAGACTTAGAATTTGAAGCATATGTTTTTTGGACACCTAAAGTTAGTCCTAGAGATCACAATGGCTCTCTAATAAGAATACACAATGCGTCAGGTATTCTCTTTGATGAAACATTTATGAAACATCAAGTTGCAGAATATACTATAAAAAGTCAATTAATAGCTGAAATATTTGTTAGTAGAGGTTTGGAGTCAGCTTTAAATATTGATAGGGAATCTTTTAATATAGCCCATCCACATTACCAAATAGTAATGAGATGGCTCCATGGTGCCATAAGACAAGTAGTTAATAAGTATAAACAAATTAAAAAAAACACTCAGTCAAATATAAATATAGATATAGAAGATGCTTTTACCTCTTCGCTAAATAAGATTGTTGAACGCTCTTATAAAAGTAATCTTAAGGACCCGCTAGAGAGATCAAACTTAGTATTGATCGATGATGATAATAATATAATAGATGATAGTAATAATATTGAAATTTTGAATAATGAAAATATAGTGGATGAGCAATTTACTCAGTCTTTAGATGAAGTCTATGATAGTTTTATTGTGACTAAATCAAAATTAGATGAAGTGTTATTTCCTATAAAAAAGCAAAAAAGTAAAAAAAGAAATCTTATTTCTAGATCTCAGGCAATACTGCAAATTCTTGAGTCTTATAATTTATTAGAGAACTTAACAGTTGAAAAACAAGAGCGTTTAGTTTTAGATTTGATAGAAGTCCTTAGTGTGGAGATATAATATGAACCTCTTTGATTCTGATGATTCATTATTTGATGTAGAGGATATTACTGGTAAAGTTTCTCACTCCACGAAGAATGAGTTTATGCCTTGGCACAAACCGAGAAAACAATATATTCGAGATAAGCAATGGCTTGAACACTTAATTCGCCTTATTCGTTGCAATCAATTTCGTCATGTTGATACAATTAATTATTTTGGTTTACCCGGTGGGGATCTACTAGATATCAATTTTATACATAAAGGATTGCATCGTACTTCTAAGTATATCGGAAAAAAATTAGGTTTTCATGGGATTATAGATAGTGTTGATGATTATAATAAAGCTCAAGGTGAATTTACGAAACTTTTAGATATGGATGATATATCTAACGAGTCTCGGTTAGATAATTTTAATTTTGAAGACCTTAATAAACTGGACTCTGTAGCATGGGCGAGGATAAAAAATTTTGGAACTTATCATTTTATTAATTTAGATTTTTGTAATAATGTTCTAACAAACAAAACTCTACCTTCGTTGCTCTATCTTCTACAATATCAAATGCAAAAGGCAATAGGAGTACCTTGGCTGCTTTGTATCACAACAAGATTGAATAAAGATAGTGCGAATGCAGATATCATTGGAAAGTTTCAAAGCGTCATTGAAGAGATTGTTCAGGGAGGTGAGCTTAGTGAGAAAATTAAAGCTTGTTTTAACGAAGCATATGAATGTATGTGTACTTTAGATGATTTGAATAACTCAGATGATAAACTGCTAGTGAACCAAATATTGCAAATTTGTTTAGTTTTATGGGTTTTAAAATCAGCAGTTTCTCTGAATAATAAAATTGAATTGAAAAGTAGTTTCAAGTATTCAGTAGATCTCTTTAATAGAGATGCTGATATGCATTCATTTGTATTTTTTTTCGAAAAGCCTGAAGTGTTAATTCCTGATTGTACCGGTATTGTTTCTATAGAAAAAACAAAAAATATTGATATTAATTACGATAATTTAGCTTTATCTGCAATTGACAAACTTAGTGGTACTCTTGACGTTGATGCATACTTAGATTCGAGGCCTGAAGAGCTTGATAAATATGCAAATGAAATGATGGAGTTACTGAGTAACTGTGGTTATAACGTCTCTCAATATAAGAAAACCATGAATGAACATTATGGTTATAATGTTTAGTTTAGTTTGAATGTATTTTTAGGAGTGTTAGAAATTTTATAACTTTCGTAATGTAAGCATTAGCATATGCTAATGCTTACATTAGTGCTTTGGATTATTCTAGATAGCTAAGTTCATCTTTATATGGCATTAGAGGCTCGTATAGTTGATGATAGGCTTTTCCAATAGCCCCTCGAAATTGAATTAATTTAGGCGGTTTTTCACCTATTGAGACAATATGTTGGATAGTGTCCACTTCCCCTAAAATAAGACAGCTATAATTAGATTTTCTGCCCCTAAAATTGCAGAGGTCATCATGAAAAAAGCGCGTTTTACTGAAACTCAAATCGTTAATATTTTAAAGCTCGCCGATTCTGGTATGAAAGTATAAGATATTTGTCGTCAAAATGGGATCAGTAATGCCACTTATTATAATTGGAAATCTAAATAGAGTGGTATGGAAGCCAATGATGTTAAACGATTAAAAGAGTTAGAACAAGAAAATACAAAACTTAAAAAGATGTTTGCGGAAGTGAGTCTTGAAAACCATGCCATGAAGGCGCTTTTCGCAAAAAAGGGTTGGTGATGACCGAGAAAAAATCAAGTGCACTATCGCTTATTCAAGCGGGATTGTCGGTCATAAAAGCGTGCAGATTAACCTCGTTATCTCGAGCTACTTTTTATCGAAAAACGCAAAATTGGCGTGAGAAGGACAAAATCGTCATCGATGCTATTCAAGCGGTGCTCGCTAAATCGCCTCAATCGGACTTCTGGAAATGTTATTTTCGACTACAATATCAAGGCTATCTATTTAATTAAAAACGAGTTTATCGTGTTTATTGTCGCTTAGGGTTAAATTTAAAGCATCGAGTTAAGAAAAGACTTCCAATGCGTGAAAAAAGGCCATTAGACGTTGAGAAAATGCCGAAGATTCAATGGGCATTAGATTTTGTGCATGACAGTTTATATTGCGGTAAGCAATTTAGAACATTGAATATAATTGATGAAGGTACACACGAATGTCTGGCTATTGAAGTCGATACATCGTTGCCAGCAGAGCGCGTGATTAGAGTGCTAGAACGTTTAAAAATAGACAGAGGATTACCAAAACAAATACGGGTGGATAATGGACTGGAGCTAATATCAGTTAATTTATTGAATTACTGTGAAAATAATGACATTAAATTATGCCATATTCAGCCTGGTAAGCCACAACAAAACGGATTTATCGAACGCTTTAATGGGGCTTTTCGCCGAGAGTTTTTAAATGCTTATTTATTTAAATCACTCAGTCAGGTCAGAGAAATGGTGTGGTTTTGGCAGCAAGATTATAACCAAAACCGAACGCACGAAAGTTTAAATAATCTCCCACCTGAGGACTATCGAAAACAGTTAGAAAACTCTAATTTGGTTTGTCTTAATTAATGGGGAGTGGACAGGAGCTATTCATACCCATAAGGCACAACATGTTACGATAATTCTACTTCTACATTTCAACAATTTCTTATTCGGATAAACCCACATTAACAATATAATCCCTACTAAATTCTTTTGAGGCAACAATCATGCTTGGATATGTAGCACCACCAATAGTTATTTTTATCGTTCCAGTATTTGTCGGGGTTCCATATAGTTCCACGCAATTATAATCACGAGTTATAGTGTCAGTATTACCTGCGGTAGAAGATCTCGGGCGTTCACAATTACGAAGGAAAAGGCCTGAATTATTGGGGGAGATAAAGCCAATATTTCTGTGCACACCACCAATAACTGGTCCTCCTAATATAGTAATCTTTTGATAATAAGGTACTCCAACCATGGCGTCATTTAATATCTCATTATCAGGAAGATAAGTTATTTTATTGCCTGATAAACGGCATGAGGTCAGTAAGGGAAAAATTAATATAAAAAATAATCGTCTAATAATCATAGCTATGAAGAAAAATAAGTAAGTTATTGATTAATATATCGTGACATTATAAACCTTGTCGATTTTTTACCTAAATACATAATCTCTAAGGATGAGCTAAATACAGAGATCGTAATAACATCTTTTTATAGACTGTAATATCATGAAAATCGTTATTTTTTAAACTTCATCTCTCCATTTTTAATAAGAAATGTTGATTCACTATAACTATTTGATATGTCAACAATATTATTATCGCTGCATCAACCATTATTACTCATAATCTACGGCCTAAAATCTATATAAAACGTATTTTTATTGCTGATCTTCTTATCTTCTGGAGGTGCAGTAAATATTGTTTCTTTAATAATTTCAATGCCAGCATCACAAAGTGCTTGATCATTTTTTTCATTTCTATCATCTACAACAGCTGAAATTAACTCCCCATCATTAGATAGTGTCACCTTAATCATGCACTCTTTACCTTTATAGCTTTCTGAACCATGAAAATTAGCACTAACTGATTTTTGGGTTTTTTCTACAAAATTTATTATAGGGCTATTATCGATAGAAGAGGCGTTTAAAGATCCAGAGAAAAAGAGACTAAAAAGTAGAATAAGTTTCTTCATATCAATTAACTTCCTTTTAAATTATGTTGTTATCTGTTTTTGGGATTGATTTTATTTTTATAATTATAAGCATCAATTAGAAGATTATATCTAATTAATAACTTGCTTACTGTGTTGCTAATAAAATAACGCCATTAAATCTAATTTAATGGCGTTATTAATCTGTGAGTTTAATTTTTAACTTGGCTTGCTTATCGTGTATTTGTTTAATTAAACTCCAACACAAAGTTTGCAGAAGCACTGAGCTTGCCGGGTTTTACCTCATCGCCATAACGATAATATTCAGCTTTTAACGGAACGTTATTGATACCGCTGGCTAAATCTGCAATTTTTACAAATTCATTATTAATTAACACAGTATCGTTGCTTGCAGGGGCTGAGACGACAAATCCCACCCCTTTGGCATTATTATTATCACCTTCGTTATCAGGTTTGATAATTGTTTTTTGCCCATCGTAACTCGTGGTGTTATGTGCTATTAGCTTAATTTTAGCGGAGGCATTACCTGTACAGTTTATTCTAAGATTATCTTCAGCATATGGGTTATCACGTGGAAATCCGATGCTAGAAAATGCAGTAATAGGCATCTTAGGTAAGTTCATTTCAAGATCCGTATTTTCTGCACTACACGATGTTGGCGCACTGATAATATTCACAGATAGGCGATAACTAAAGCCAACGGCTGTTGTTCCACCACTAGGATTAAAGCGATTAATTAATATTGAGCCAATGTATTGAGTCGTAAAACGGTGTGATTTAGGGTTATCTTTAGTGGCGTAAACAATAACAGTAGCGTCTCTAGTATTAAGCTTGGGAGCATTGACAGGCACCTCTTGTCCTGGCTGACTTCTAAATGAAAGGCCAGACTGATTCTCGATAAGAACATAAGCATAATCGTCTAAGCCTACCGTAGGACCATTGCGTACAACATAATATGCAGGTCTACCATCAATATCTCCATAATATGTTGGCATTACACCACTACCTTCGCTATATGTTGCATAAGCGTAGAACTCTGCACCATCAGGGCAATCAGCAACTGCAACATCAGAGCCATCACGTTTAAAGCTAAAACGTGCAACTTCTTGATTCTTTGTAATCATGCCTTTTAATTCAATTGTGCCACCTCTGGCATCCATCGTTCCATGCTTAATACCGCCGTTATTTACGCAATCAGGTGCGGCTTGGCTATAAAAAGAGAGAGAGGATAAACTAAGAATAAAAATTAGAAATAATAATTTATTCATTTTATTTTTTAAATTAGCCATTTTATTTCCTTATTTACACTCAGTATCTAAAATATATAAGCCATTAACCGGTGCTTTATTGTCACTGTCATAAGTTGCATAACAGGATTTGTGCTCTCCATTTATTATCCACGAAACTTGAATGTGACCTTGAGGTTTATTGGCAACGAAATAGAGTTGATGAAAACTGGCAATTAATTGAGTTTCATCATTATTAATCACGGCTTTAGCGCCCATCGGAATGGTGCTTTTATCAGGTGTTTGTAATGTCAGCAAAAATTTGAATCCTTTTTTAGCCTCGAAATCAGCAAGTACTAATGCACCTTTTGTCGGAATAATATTACTAATAATATTATTCGAAATTTCAGTGTTATCTGGAATAGAGCGAGTATCAATACGGATATTGTTTTTCTGGTAAGGTGACATGCCAGAAACAACGGCTAATCCACTATGATTGGTTTTAATAGACTGACCATTAATCACTTCTACACCTGAGGTATCTTTTGTCAGTATTAATGCATTGGTTTGTTGCAATGAAGGGGTAAACACAGCACCGTATTGTGTTGCAACTAATGCACCACTTACACCGTAGTTAACATTTTGCTTATCTTGAGTATACGAATAACCCGCATTAATAATGGCACTTTGTGCTTTATAAGAGCCATTTAAACCACCATTGTAATTTACACCTTTGTTGCCATATCCTTGGTAAATATCCCAATTAGCTTGGTTTTTATCACCATAGGTTCCACTTAGACGTGCAGTTTGTAATACTTGGTTATCATTGTTTGTTGATATACCGTAATTAGCCCAAACGTAATTTTCATTCCATGAAAATGGAATGCTGATATTCATACTGACATCATGACTGTTTTTATTTTTATCGTTATAACGACTACCATCGTAATAAGTATAATAAACGCTGTAGTTAACTTTATTTATTGCGCTATTAAAACCTGCATTATAGGAATGAACCGTTTTACCATCGACATATTTATAGATAATAGAGTTAACGTTTATTGATGCGGCGTTAGAAAATAAAGGTTGATTTATCGAGAGTGTATATTCATTTTTTAATCCGTTGGCAGGATTGTATTTTTTATCTTTATGCTCCATTGCCTGATTAAAATTAAGAAAATTAGCATCAAAATGACGATAACCAACCAACGAAAGGCTGGTATCTGTGACTGAAATATTTTTAGAATAGTTGACTCTAAATGCATTGCCATGTAATGCGTCATTGCCATTATTAGTCGAAGAGTTTGCATACAGTAAATCGGTTGTGATGGCACCATAGCTACCTAAATTTACGCCAGTACCAATACCGACAGACTGGTATTTTTCACCTGCAAGCACGCCACCATAAAGTGTTACATAATCGGTTAAACCATAGAAAGCTTCAGCTTGAACGACGTAGTTACCATCAGCATTGTTGTTACTGTCATATTTACCAGTTGAAACGCTATATTTTATTTCACCTTTTCTTTCTAGGTTGGCAATAGAAGAAAAAGGCACAATGAAATTCTTTTCAGAGCCATCGGCTTCCGTCACAGTGACATATAAGTTACCGCCACTGTTCATTGGGTAATAATCGGTGATATTAAAAGGCCCCGCAGGTACACTGCGCTTATAAATGACTTGTCCATTTTGGGTAATCGTAACAATAGATTCTGAGTTTGCGATACCCGAAACGCTTGGGGCATACGTTCTATTTTGTGTTGGTGTCATTAGTCTATCAGTAACTAATTTAATACCTCTAAACTTTACTGAATCAAAGAGTTGTGAAGAAGAATAGAGATCACCAATCATTAATTCACTATTAATTTGAGTTATTGCTCTGGAAAGCACATTGCTTAATGTGTTCCATTTTTTATCACCATTTTCATTTTTAGACCATGTTGAATAGTTATTGAAACGCCAAGGTCCTAAATTAACTTGGGTTTGAATGTTGCCATAATAACTATCAGTCGTATTACCGTGACTACGACTATTAAATGAAGATAATGCGTAATTAACGAGTAATGCTGGAATACCTGAATCCCAGTTTTTTATTTCATTTTCTTTAAGTCGGTCTTCATTTACATATAACTGTGGTAAGGTTAAAACATACTGCTTTCTATTTAAATCTAAATAACCACTCGCATTATCGATATCGTTGAGATTAATAAAATCATTATTTTTGTTTTTATTAATCACATCATAAGGAAGATCAACTCCTGCGTTATACCACTCTTCAGGCGAAAGACGAGGCGCTAATATATTATTATTATCCCCATCTTTCATTAAAATAAAGTCGAATTCACGAGTCAATACTCGATTGTCGTTGATAAAAAGTGCAACTGTATAGATGCCGGGTGCAATAGTATTTTCTCTAAAGACATTAAGATCTTCATTAGTGACTTGCTGAGAGCTTCCTTCAATAGTTAATAAATTAGCAGGATAATAATCATTTGCTGATATATTGAATGAAGTAAATAAAGCGCCAGCAATAAATAAATAAAGTGGCGATTTATTGAAGTAATTATCCATTTTCTTTTTCATATTGAATAACAACGCTTATTATAATGAGAATTCAATTGGAAGGCTTTTACCAAAGTCGTCGATATAAAATAATTTTATCTTTTCTTTACCAGAAAACGTTTTATTTATATTGATGGTTGTTTCTGATTTTGGTGAAAGAAAACTAGGTACTTTTTCAATCTCTTTTTCATCAATAATCAGTTTTCCAATGTTAATAAAATAAGGTGAGTTATTTGATACCATAAGGCTATTGTTTTTTACATTCCACTTTAACTCTTTGATTTTATCTTCAATGTTGGTGTTATTTAAAGATTGTGGTCTGTAAATAAGTTTGATTCTATTAGTCATGGAATAGCGAAGAACATTTTCTAAATTTTCATTACTTGGTGAGACAAACTTAACGTTGACCCAATACATAGATTCGATATCATTGGGCAAAGTTGTGTTTTTAGTCACTTGTAAGGTATTTTTTTGTTGTGCAATTAATTTAATTAATGGAGGCGTAATAACAAAATCTTGGGTCAGTTTTCCATTGAGATCTTCAACCCAAGATTGTAATAAGTAATTGGTGTTTTTATCACTATTAAATGCAACAAAACCTTCATTATTATTTGTTTCATTATATATAACACGCGTTGTTTCTAAACCAAATCCAGCAAAGCTTGATGTGATTGAGCTAATTATTAAGCCTAATCCTAAAAGTGTTTTTTTTAAAATCATCAGAAATCACCTTGTTAATAGATGCAGGTTAAATAAATATTAACCTGCATTTTTTATTATTGATAAGTCAGAGTATAATTCAGTGTTGCATCAGCACGACCTGCTTCAACTTCATCATCAGTACTGACATACTTAGCAATAAAAGAAAGTGTTTTTGATTTGATATCACCAGTATCTTTAATTTCATATTCTTCAGTAAAATTTATTGTATAAGGTGTTTCTAAATCATACTCATCATAAATATGGATACCGACATTTTTTGCCGTATTTGAATCATTAGGATTATCTAGCGCTAAAATTTGATTAGAACTACTGTCTGTTTTGCCTTCTAATTTTAATTTAACTTTACCTTGAGGTGGGCAATTAATTAAAGAGATATCTAACTTTCCATTACCGCTACTACCACCGACTTCACTACCTGAACCACTAAATTCACTGGTTGCATAGCGTCCCATATTAACGTTACCGTCAGAGCCGGTACCATTAATATCAATAGTGCATGTTGATGAATAAATTAAACCTGTAAAAGAAATTTGTCCTGTTTGTTCTTCAGCTGAAACAGTGGTACTTGCCGTTATTGCAGAAATAACGAAAGCTAATGGAAGTAATTTTTTTGTTAAAGTAGGCATGTTGACCCCTAGATATTGATATAAATAATTTTTTAATGAGAAAGAATTAAGGCTATTTACTTTGGTATATGTTTGTTATTCCTATCGGAAAATTAGTTTAAATGATTAACCTCTATCAGCACTTAAAATAGATAAACCAAATAACAAAATAAATCTTAGATAAAATAGCTCGTTAGTATTAATCATAAAAATAGGTAGTCACTTTGTACTATTCTATTTTTTATGATTAATGCTAATTTTCACATAGCAATTGGTTTTACTTTTGCGTGAATGGATTTTATGCAGTTTATTTCTTTGTGTCCTATGTACTGTGTTACAAAATTTCCTTATGAAATATAATAATTTCATTAATAAGATAATGAAAATTAAATAATTTATTCTTTCTTTTCAATTGGTTAATTTCTGGTGTGGTATAAGGAAGAAGAAGAGATAGTTTAAATTTACTTTATGGAAAATATATTTTGTTACAAATAGCATTAAATTTAAAATATCATAATGACAATACTTTATAAAAAACCATCATTAAAAGAAGCGTTTCTAATAATCTAGATAAAATAATGAGTAGAAATAATTCTTATTAAAGTTTTTGTATCAATTTAAATCTATTGATTAAATTATTAATATTTAAAAATACATCTTAAATACTCTTTATTGTGCTTTCATTTTTCTATATAAGGTAGCGATACTTATCCCTAAAATTTCTGCCGCTTTTTTCTTTCCTTCTAATGTTGTTCCTGTTTTTTCTAATACACCGATAATGGTTTGATATTCGGATGTTAGGCTCAGAGTTTTTAATCGCTCTCGTGTGCCTAAGGATTGAGTTTGATGCTCATTATTTATTTTGGTTTCTACATAGAGACTATTGAAATTTTCTTTTTCTAACAGTTCATAATGCGGCGCTTCTAACAGATAGGGTGGAAGGTGGCTAAGGTTTAAATCGACGGTATCGCCTTGCATAACATACATATATTCAATCACATTGCGTAACTCTCTGATATTGCCGGGCCAATCATAAGAATATAAGTAATTAATAATAACGTTGGGGATCTTTGTGGAAGGTCTTTGATAGGTTAAAGCCAGATCATCAGCAAAGAATTGTGCAAGCTCTGCAATATCTTCTCGGTGATCACGCAAAGCGGGGGCATGAATAGGCACCACATTAAGGCGATAAAAAAGATCTTCTCGAAACAGCCCTTTATTCACCATTTCGCGCAGATCTTTATTTGTGGCGGCAATAATGCGTACATCAATATTAATTATGTTATTAGAGCCAACACGGGTAATGCTTTTTTCTTGAAGTACACGTAAAAGCTTGGCTTGTAAATGTAATGGCATATCACCAATCTCATCAAGAAATAAGCTACCACTATGTGCTAATTCAAATTTACCAATACGCCCTTTAGGATCCGCGCCACTAAAGGCACCGCGAACATAACCAAAAAGCTCGCTTTCTAGTAGTTGCTCAGGAATAGCTGCGCAGTTAATGGTAATAAAAGGCTGTTTTGCTCGTAGGCTTTGTTGGTGAATAGTGTAAGCAACCACCTCTTTACCTGAACCACTTTCTCCTGTAATGAGAACACTGGCATGGCTAACAGCCACTTTACTTAACATGCTTTTTAATTGAAGCATATTTTGTGAATTACCAATTAAAGGTGAGTGAGGATTTTCATCAACAGATAAGGTATTTACCTGTGTCATATAATCGCGGGCATCATGAAAAATAACCATTGTCAGTTGATCATTATCAACCGATGAAAAAGTAATTTTTTTACATAACACATGATAGCGTTGTTGATTTAGTATTAACCATGCTTCTTCATCACCATAAAGAATATCCCCCGTCATATCGATATCGAGAGATTGCCCAATCAATTCACAATCAAAAAAGCGCAAAGCAGAAAGATTGGCGTGCCAAATCTTACCTTGGCGATCAACCGCAATAACACCTCTGTCCATCACATCAATTAAATTTCGAAAAGTACCAAATCGCTCTTGTTCTTTAAGCCTTTCAAGGCACTCAAAAATACGACTTGAAATCATCTCTGAAAATTGTTCGATAAAGGTGATAAAAGCTTGTTTTTGTTTCATCAAAAACATTTTTTGCTCTCGGTTAGAACAGATAATTCCAATGACACCAATAACTTGGTTATTCAGAAAAATAGGGGCATTAAGATCAAGCTCTTCCGTACAAGTTAAGCGATTTTGACAGAGTTGGCAGAGGCTATTTTCTTTCGGATCTTCAATCAAAATCGTTTTTTGTACTTGCAGTACATGGCGATAAATATGCCCATTATTAGAGACATCTTGATTAAGCATATAACGGTAACGGCCCGTACCCGCAATACGAATTAAGTTGTTATCAATAATTTCAACATCGGTACCTGTGATGCCTGCAATAGCGTCAGTGTATTTGCTTATTTCATCTTGTAGCGTACTAAGTAACGAGTGCATCACATTCTCACCTTGGAATTATCAATATTGATAATAAATTATCATTATCTATTTTTAATTAAATATTTAATTGTTATTTATTAGTTAGTTATTTGTTTTTTGTATAAAGCTCACACAGTTTCTTATTATTGATAATTTATCACTTAAATAAAACCGACGTGATCACAGCTTTTCTACATGATTCATTTCTTCTTTTCGTTTTCATTAAAATAAATAGATTTAAAATCAGTTTGTTATGTGTCTTTTAATTCATTTTTTTGGGAGTTGGCATACATATTGCCCTATAGGGGATAACCCTATGTGTTCCGATTCATCGCGATATTGGGTTATCGCGAATTTTAAAGTGTGATTAAGAGGTAATTCCATGCAGGAGCAATTGCAGTATCTGATTAACCAAAGTTCATTTACACGAAAACCAACCGCGTCGCTGGCTCCTTTTCGTTATGAAGAGTTAGCCAAAGCGTTAGATTTTCACCGAACTATTCCAGGATACGCACCTACACCGTTATTCCATTTATCCCAACTGGCTAAAACGTTAGGGGTTGGCGAGTTATATCTCAAAGATGAGTCTTTCCGTTTTGGTTTAAAAGCATTTAAAGCGTTAGGTGGAGCTTATGCGATGGCGCGCCATATTGCTGATTTCCTCGAAATGGACATAAGTGAATTACCTTATGAGGTAATTCACAGTGATGAGATCAGGAAAAAGTTAAATGGTGTCACTTTTGCGACAACCACTGACGGGAATCATGGACGTGGCGTTGCTTGGATGGCAAGACAGTTAAAGCAAAAAGCGGTGGTCTATATGCCAAAAGGATCTTCACAAGAACGTTTGGATGCTATTTTGCGTGAAGGTGCCGTGGCTGAAATTGTGGATATGAATTACGACGATGCGGTAAGAATGACCGCTGAAATGGCTGAAAAATATGGCTGGATCGTGGTTCAAGATACTGCATGGGATGGCTATGAAGAGATCCCGCTTTGGATCATGCAAGGCTATGGCACCTTGATGCTGGAATCACTCGCACAATTACACGAAGTCCCCCCGACGCATATTTTTGTGCAAGCCGGTGTGGGCTCTTTTGCGGGTATGGTGCAAGGCATGGTAACCGCTGCTTATGGTAAACAAGCCCCAAAAGTGATTGTGGCAGAAGCACGTATTGCCGACTGTTTATATCAATCTGCTGTATCAGGAAAAGCGGATGCTATTCCTGTTGGCGGTGATTTACAAACAGTGATGGCGGGGCTTGCTTGTGGTGAAGCGAACAGTATTGGTTGGAATTTATTACGTGATTATTCAGCGGCATTTTTCTCTTGCCCTGATGCTGTTGCGACGAGGGGAATGCGGATTTTAGGGAACCCTTTACCTGGTGATCCGCACATTATTTCTGGTGAATCTGGCGCCGTGACAACCGGGTTGCTTTCTATTTTGATGCAATCACCTGTTTATCAGAGCGTGAGAGAAGCGCTGGAATTAAATGAAAATGCAAGAGTGCTTGTGATAAGCACGGAAGGTGACACTGATCCTGAGCGCTATCGCGATATTGTGTGGGATGGTGAGTTGCCTAGCTTCAAACAATTTTAAAAAACAAATAAGTCTTTTGGAGTGAAAAAATGTTATCAGCAAACCGATTTGATGAAGTTATTAAGAATTGCCAATTATTAATCCAACAAAAAAGCTATTCAGGTGAAGAAGGTAACGTTGTTAAAGTCATAGAAGAAATGATGAAAAACTATGATTTTGATGACATTCATATTGATAAATACGGCAATATTATTGGTGGAATAATAGGTCAACACCCAGGGAAAACGCTTGTTTTTGATGGTCATATCGACACCGTACCTGTCAGTGAGCGTGATTGGAAAGAAAAACCTTATGGCGCAGAAATAAAAGACGGCAAGATTTATGGTCGTGGCACCAGTGATATGAAAGGTGCTGTGGCTGCGATGATTTCGGCCATTGGTTTTTATGGTCAAGATAATCAGCGTAATTTTGCGGGTCGTATTTATGTCTCTTGTATTGTGCATGAAGAGTGTTTTGAAGGTGTTGCTGCAAGGCTCGTTTCAGAACGCTATAAACCTGATTATGTGGTAATTGGCGAAGCTTCGGAATTAAACCTCAAAATTGGGCAACGTGGTCGAGCTGAAATTGTGGTTGAAACCTTTGGTAAGCCTGCTCACTCTGCTAATCCTGATGCGGGGATCAACTCTGTTTATAAAATGGCAAAACTGATCGAGAAGATCAGAACGTTAACGCCATCCGTTCACCCTGTATTAGGAAAAGGGATCTTAGAGCTTACTGATATTAAGTCATCACCTTATCCGGGAGCTTCTGTCGTCCCTGAATATTGCCGGGCCACTTACGACCGCCGTTTGTTAGTGGGGGAAACTAAAGAGGCTGTACTGGCTCCATTACAAAAAGCGATTGATGAACTCTCTGCACAAGACAATGATTTTAAAGCTAAAGTTTCGTACGCGTATGGCACTGAAAAATGTTACACCGGCGCCACTATTGAAGGTGAACGCTTCTTCCCAGGTTGGGTATTAGAAGAGAGTGATCCTTATGTTCAACGCGTTTTAAAAGGACTGCGTGAGTCAGGCTTTAAACCTACTGTCACACAATACTCTTTCTGTACTAACGGCAGCCATTATGCTGGCGAAGCAGGTATTAAAACCATTGGCTTTGGCCCATCTCGTGAAAACTTAGCGCACACCATTGATGAATATATCGAAATTGAGCAACTAAAAGGTGCTGCAAGTGGTTATTACAGCATGATGAACAGTATTTATCACGATTAATACTTACTCAATAAATCCTTACTAAAAGAGTATCTGACAACATGGCTTGTTAGATACTTTTTGGAGAAATAACAGAATGAAAACAATATTTAAAAATGCCACTGTTATTGATGGAACAGGGGCTAGTGCATTTCAAGCTGATGTTGTCGTTAATGAAGGAAAAATAACAAAAATCGGTCAGTTTGAAGCCAATATTAATGATCAGATTATTGATGCAACAGGGAAAATAGTCTGTCCCGGTTTTATTGATACTCACACTCACTCTGATCTTTCAGCACTGCTTAATCCTGCCTTATCTGCCAAAATTCGCCAAGGGATCACTACGGAATTGCTAGGACAAGATGGTGTCGCGTTAGCACCCTTACCAGAGCAATATATTTCAGCATGGCGCAAGAATATTGCAGGTTTAGATGGTGATTCTGACAGCATTGATTGGCATTTTAAAAATACCGAAGGTTACTTGGGGATGTTGGAAGCCAGAGGCTCTGCTACCAATCTTGCTTACCTTGTACCGCATGGCAATATCCGAATGGAAGCAATGGGATTAGAAGGTAATCCTTCTACGCGTGAAGATGTCGCCAAGATGTGTGAGATCTTAGAACGTGAATTAAAAGCAGGGGCATTTGGTTTATCAACAGGATTGATTTATATGCCTTGTGCCTTTGGTGATACCGCTGAAATGATTGAGCTTTGTAAGGTTACAGCAAAACACAATGGTATTTTTGTCGTTCACCAGCGCAGTGAAGCTGACGATATTATTCAATCAACTCAAGAGCTTATTGATATTGCTAAAGCATCGGGTGTTTGGTTGCATATTTCCCATATGAAGGTTTGTGGTAAGAAAAACTGGGGATTAATCGACGAAATGCTCGGTATGTTAGAGCAAGCACAAAAAGAGGGCATCCGTATCTCTTTTGACCAATATCCGTATGTGGCAGGCAGTACCATGCTTGGGGTGATTTTACCGCCTTGGGTACATGCGGGAGGAACAGAGAAATTATTAGAGCGCTTAGCGTCTCCTGAACTGCGTAAAAAGATGATTGAAGATATCGAAAAAGGCATTCCGGGTTGGGATAATTTCATTGATTTCGCAGGGTTAGAAAATATTTATGTCACCAGTTCTAAAACAGAAAAAAACCAAGATGCCGTTGGACTTAGCCTTGTAGAGTTAGGCAAATTAAGAGGAAAAGATCCGTATAACGCGACCTTCGATCTGCTATATGAAGAAGAAAATGCAGTAGGGATGGTGGATTTTTACGGCACAGAAGAACACGTTATCAAATTCTTATGTCGTCCTGAACAAAATGTCTGTACCGACGGATTAATGGGAGCAGGTAAACCGCATCCTCGTGTATTTGGTGCATTCCCGCGCGTTTTGGGGAAATACGTCAGAGAAGAAAAATGCCTCACTTGGGAACAGGCTATTCGCAAAATGACAGGCAAACCTGCCGAAGTGCTTCGATTAACCGATAGAGGATTAATTAAAGAAGGCTACGCCGCAGATATTGTGATGTTCAACCCCGAAACCATTATTGATAAAGGCACGTTTGTTGAACCAAACCAATACCCAGAAGGGATCGAGTTGGTGATGGTCAATGGGCGTATCGCTTTAATTAATGGTGTCGAAAGTTACGCCTGTAGTGGTCATGTTCTAAGAGCATAACAACACAATAACGCTCTTAAACGTCAAATATTATCTCTGTTTATCACGGTTGTTTTTCAACCGTGATGGTTTCCCCTTACCTGAGGAACAGGAAAATGAGTTCAAATATTATTCCAGACATTCATCAGAAAAAAACATGGAAAGCGCGTTACACCGTTTTATCCTTGATTTGGTTAGCATGGTTACTTTCATTTTTAGATAGAATGGTGATGAGTGTTTCATTACCCTTTATTGGGCGTGATCTTAATCTTGATACCACCCAGCAAGGCTTAATTATCAGTGCATTCTTTGTTGGTTATGCGGCATTCCAAATACCCGGTGGTTTCTTAGCTGACCGCTTTGGTGCTCGAAAAATTATGGCTATAGGGATTGCATGGTGGTCTGTTTTTACCAGCTTAACGGGTATGGTATTTACGTTACCGTTGCTACTTGCTGTGCGATTTTTATTTGGTATTGGTGAAGGCTGTTTTCCCTCTGCCTCTTGGAAAATGATCTCCACTTACTTTCCTTCTAAAGAGCGGGGTCGTGCAACCGCCATTCAATCAACAGTAAATACCTTAGGGCCAGCATTAGCGGTGATTGTCGCTGCCAGTATTATTGGTGCGTTTGGCTGGCATATGGTGTTTATTGTTTTAGGTATTCCGGGTTTATTAATTGCCGCAGGTATTTACTTTTTTACTCGTGATAACCCGAAAGATCACCCCAGTATTACTCAAGAAGATCTCGATGAGCTGGCAGCCGATGGCACATTAACGGACAAACCGGTTGACGCTGTTCCTTTTAAAGATGTCTTAAAAATGCCAGTGTTATGGCAAATGGCTGCGATTTGGTTTCTGTTTGATATTACCTTTTGGGGATTTTCAACATGGTTACCCAGTTATTTAATTACTGTACGTGAATTCTCTTTAGCGAAAA
Source organism: Proteus sp. FME41 (assembly GCF_014897315.1). Lineage (GTDB taxonomy): Bacteria > Pseudomonadota > Gammaproteobacteria > Enterobacterales > Enterobacteriaceae > Proteus. The sequence continues at coordinate 141,360 of NZ_JABUYL010000007.1, forward strand.
CTGGGGTAATGGCGGCTATTCCATTCTTATTTGGTGCGGGTGGGACATTATTAGGGGGTTATGTTTCTGATAAATGTAAAGCTCAGCGTAAATGGCTTTATATGCTGACAGCCGTTATTGCCGCAGGTTTTTTATATATGACATACACAGTTGAGAGTGCCGATATGGCGGTAGTTTATCAGTGTATTTCTGCATTATTTATGTTCTTTGCTATGGCAATGTTCTGGGGGATTTTGATGGATACTATCCCAAATAAAATCATGGGACGTGCTTCAGGTATTGTTAATTTCGGCGGACAAATGGCGGGTGTTGTTTCCGCACCAGTGATGGGTTTCTTAATTAAAGCCAGTGGTGGCAGTTATGACAGTGCATTTATGTTTATGATAATTGCATTAGTGGCATCTGCTGTGGTGACATTCACAGTTAAAATGCGAAATACACCTGCAGAAATTTAATTAATCAGCATTAATAACATTTATATTTAAATAAATGTGATGCTATTAAAAGAATTAAGATTCACTCAATAAAATAGATGTATTAACGGTAAGATTAATTTATTAAAACTCATTATATGCTTTATTTGTGTTTTAATTTAAAGTGTCTTATTGCAGGGTATTTTTGTCTTAAAAAAGCCACGATTAAAAAATCGTGGCTTTGCTTTTGTTAGATTAATAACATTATTTGCTTACCAGAACAAAGTCATTACCACTAAAACAGAGTGTGGCATCACCGCGAATAACACGGTGGTGAGCAATATGGCGTTGGCTATTTAATGAGGCGTGTTGCTTCATCATATAAGTTTCTAAATGCCATGCAATAAGTTGCTTAGCGAGCCTTTTATTGGCGTGCTGGCTACGTTCTGACTGTACTTTTACACTAATGCCCGTGGCAATGTGTGTTGCTCTGACCGCAGATTCTGTTTTGTTAACATGCTGACCACCGGGGCCATTGGAACGCATGGTTTCAAAGACAATTTCGGTGTCATTTATTTCATTCGGTTGTTCAAAACAAGCGATACCTATAAACCAGTTTTTACGCTTATGTCGTGGTCGTAACGTGCTTGCACACTGCCATTGTACAGAGCCTGCCCACTGTTGTGCGATAGCGTGTGCATCAGCACCTTCAAGAGATACTAATGCTGATTTTAAGCCATGACGCGAAGGCTCTTTTTCAAGAACAGTAATATTAACTTGCTGTTTTATCGTTGATTTTAAAAAATAATTTAAGGCTTTTTCAACGGCTAAACAGCACTCTTCAGGGCCTTGTGCGGAGGTGAATTGTAATAACATTACGCCATCTCTCCACTTGTTTTGTAGGTGATCACGGGTTTTAAACGTGCGATAACGTCGATTAATCCAATGCTGACCATACTTTCAATGACAGTCTCAATTGATTTATAAGATTGAGGTGCTTCTTCATAAATCAGTTGTTTATTGGCACAAATAATACGGCTACCTAATGCAGTTCGTGAAAGTTGTAAGGGGGTAAAACGGTGTGATAAACGACCTTTACACTCTGTACGCATCCATTTTCTACCCGCACCATGAGGTAATGAATGCAGGCTTAATTCAGACACAATGGGTTTAACAATATAGCTGTAATCACCGCGTGATCCCGGAATAACGACCATCTCGTGATGAGCGGGTGTTGCCCCTTTACGATGTAACCAGCCTTGTTGACCATGCAATTTACAAGGCTCTACAATGTTATGATTTACATCAGAAATAACTTCACCTTGAGTGCGAATTTGGCGCATCATTCTTTCACCAATAAGGCGACGATTAATCTTTGCATAATCAAGTGCTTTATTGTGAGCTTGCAAATATTCATTTGCCTCTTCGGTATTTTCAATCAACCCTTTGTGACCAAATTGTTCAGTGTGGGCACGTAAAATAGATTGCCCTAAACCCCGAGAACCGCTGTGAACTAATAGCAATAATTGTTTTTGATTAATGCCACTTTCAGCGAAAAGCGTTTCATTAATCACTTGGTCAATTTGCTGGAATTCAGCAAAGTGATTACCGCCCCCAATAGAGCCCAAAGAGCCGGCAAAAGGATGATTTTGCATCTCAGTCGGTAGATGTGCTTCTAGCCATTCTGACGGCGCGATATCACTCATTTCGCTCAATTGTTTCTCTGCTTTATCTAAGTTGAGTTTGCTGTTTTTAAACTCAGTTTGAAAAAGTGTCATGCCACAGCCAATATCATTACCGACCAGAGCAGGGTAAAAACGATTAACCGAAAAAAAAGCAGCTCCAATAGGATAACCACGACCAGGGTGTAGGTCTGGCATACCTGCCACATAAGCCATATCAGGAAGTTGAGCGGTTGTTTCTAATTGTTGGATTGCTTTGCTTTCAATCCAGGTATTATCCGATGCGATATAACAAACGCTATCAGATAAATAATGAACACATTTGTCCATATACCAATCCATATAATATAAAGGATAAAAAAATAAATTGATTGGCGGACAGCAAAAAGAAGGAAAAAAGGATTACTTCTGAGATTGTCCGCAAAGAGTATTCATATTTGTAGTTGTCATGGGATACCTCCTTGCAGTTAAGTGAAATGGATAAGAAATAATAAATCGCGGGCATAGTAACCACTTTTTTTTGCTTTAGCAATTAAAAAGTGGTGTGCTTTTTCTTTATTTTAAAAAAGAGAATAAAAATAATTTATTTAATTTAAAACTTATCGTTATAACGTTTTTATTTTACTTAACGAGCTATTCTTAATTAATAAATGACTTTTACTGAGTTTCTTCGACAGTAATTTTCGTAGTCATCTGTTAATTTTCTATCAGTGATAACAACATCGAATTGCGCTAAATCGCCCATATTGCCTGTCGCTGTTTCATCAAAATAGTGATATTTCGTTAATAAAATTTTACGAATAGATTTATCCATCGCTTTTTTCTTCATATGAAGGTCGTCGATGTTATAACAGGTAACACCAAAATCAAGATGAACGCCTTCAGCAGAAATAAAGGCTTTTTTGGGATTAATGCTATCAAGATAAGAAGATTGAGTAGGGTTATAAAAAGAGTCGCTTTTAGGGCGATATTCTCCGCCACAGAGTAAAACAGTGGCATTTTTTTTCTGGCTTAATGCAAGAAATACACGGTGAGAATAACAAATACCCGTGAAATGTAAGTTATCAGGAATAAGCTCAATCAGTGTGGGAATAAATTGCCCATTATCGAAAAAGAGCACATCACCGTCAGATACCATTCCTGCAGCAAGGTTGGGTATATGAAGTTCTTCGGTTTGGTCGGGTGTAATAATGTCAGAGGATGTTGAGATTAACCCAGAATGTGGTTGGGCTAAGGCAACAACATAACCCCCGAGTAATGACATTGGAAACGGGTTTTCTACATCAGAACTGAGGTCTCGTCTGATAGTCATTTCTGAAACTTCAAGGATCCTTGCGGCGTCTTTAAGATGTATGCGACCTGAGCGTTTAATACATTCACTGAGGCGGCGCAAACGTTCGTGCTGTTTGGTCTCTATCACCGAAGGATCCTTGTGTTATCGAATAGCGTACTCCAAAAAAATATACGCTAAATAATTAGTAGTTTGATTCAGGTGCATCTGAATCTGTTGCAATTGCAACACTTGCGCTAGCACCGATACGAGTTGCACCTGCTTTGATCATGTTTAATGCAGTTTGACGATCACGAACACCACCTGACGCTTTCACACCAACTTCGTCACCGACTGTTTTACGCATTAAAGCAACATGATGTTCTGTTGCGCCCATTGTACTGTATCCTGTTGATGTTTTCACAAAATCAACGCGGATCTCACGACACATTTCACAAACTAAACGTACTTCGTCATCAGTTAATAAGCAAGCTTCAAGGATAACTTTCAGTGTTGTGTTTCCACAAGCCGCTTTTACTGCTTCGATATCTTGTTTCACAAAGTCTAAACGATCGCTTTTTAACATACCGATGTTGATAACCATATCGACTTCTTGTGCGCCTTGGCGAATAGCTTCTGCAGCTTCAAAGGCTTTAGTTGCAGTTAAACCTGCGCCAAATGGGAAGTCGATAACACAACATACTTTTACATCACTTCCATCAAGGCAAGTTCTTGCTAAAGGGATATAAGAAGTGTTAATACAAACAGAGAAGAAACCATGTTCTACTGCTTCAGAACACAATTTCTTGATTTGTGCTTCAGTTGTATCTGCAGCAAGAAGGGTATGATCGATATAATTAGCTAATGGACGCATTGTATATTCCTTAATAAGAAGATTGTTATTTATCACTCATGTTAGTTTGGCAACATATTAGTGCCGTTTTAACAAGATAACAATCACAAATGATATTTAAATAACATGATACTGTTATACATCTATCATAATGTCACTATTTTCACATTTATAAATTTCACATAAGAGTAAGAGGCGCTATGGATATCGCAGTGATTGGTTCAAATATGGTGGATTTGATCACCTATATAGATAGGATGCCAAAAGAGGGAGAAACCCTTGAGGCGCCGGCATTTAAGATTGGTTGTGGTGGCAAAGGCGCAAATCAAGCGGTTGCTGCGGCTAAATTAAATTCAAAAGTGATGATGCTAACCAAAGTCGGCGACGATATTTTTGCTGATAACACCATCATGAATTTAGAATCTTATGGCATTAATACACGTTATGTTGAAAAAGTACCGGGTACAACAAGTGGTGTTGCGCCCATTTTTGTGACTTCTCAATCATCAAATAGTATTTTGATTGTTAAGGGGGCTAATCAGCATTTATCGCCAGAAGATATTGATAGAGCGGCAGAAAGCCTGAAAAAATGCAAAATAATTGTACTGCAATTAGAAATTCCGCTTGAAACGGTGTATCACGCGATTGAGTTTGGTAACAAACACCATATTCCCGTATTATTTAACCCTGCACCTGCTTCAAAAATGTTAGATCTTAATATTGCAGCGCGTTGTGATTTTTTTGTTCCTAACGAGACAGAACTGGAAATTTTAACCGGTATGCCAATTACTACGATGGATGAAATTCGTGAAGCCGCTTGTTCTTTGCTGCAAAAAGGTTTTAAAAACGTCATCGTCACATTAGGTGAAAAAGGCGCGCTATGGATGAATGGTGAAATTGAAAAATATATTCCCGCCATTGAAGTAGACGCAATAGATACCAGTGGTGCGGGGGATGCCTTTATTGGCTGTTTCTCTCATTATTATGTTCATACTAATAATATTGAAGAAGCCTTAAATAAAGCGGTGATGTTTTCAGGCTTAAGCGTTGCCGGCAAAGGCACACAATCTTCTTACCCAAGTATTGAAGAATTTGGGCAGTTTTTAGGTCAAACCAAGTAATACACATCGCGACTACCCTGTCTTTTATATTCTCCTAATTATTTTAATAACAATATAATTGGGAGAATACCTTTAAAATCAATTAATTATTCTATAAATATTATTGTGTTGATGTTTCCATAGAGAAAATAGGGAACATAATGTGATTAATTTCACAATTTCATGATAAATAGAATTGAAATAAAATTTCATTAGATGTAGTTTTATATGAAATTTAGTTTCACTGAGGTTGTTGTGATGAAAGAAGATGCATTGAGTGAATGTCTTAAAAATGAAAGTAACCAAGAAACAACCCAGTTTTCTGAGTTGAGTGCATTGGAATTGGTCACACTTATCAATAATGCCGACATGACCGTTGCTTATGCGGTACAAAAAGAGTTACCTGCGATTGCTAAAACTGTGGAGAAAATAACTGAACGCTTACAAAAAGGCGGTCGTATTTTTTATGTGGGCGCAGGAACAAGTGGTCGATTAGCGGTGTTAGACAGTGCGGAATGTCCTCCTACTTTTGGAGTCTCCCCCACACTAGTGCAGGCCATTATTGCGGGCGGGCATGATGCAATGCTAAAGGCGGTTGAAAATATTGAAGATAGCCAAGAAGCAGCGATTGAAGAGCTTCAGCGCCGTCATGTTAGTGCCAAAGATGTGGTTATTGGTATTGCGGCGAGTGGTCGTACTCCCTTTACCGTCGCAGCTTTGCAATATGGTAAAAAGATCAACGCATTAACGGTATCTATTACCACACGAGGTCAAAGCATAATGAGCGAGATTGCTGATCTCTCTATTGCGCCAGATGTGGGCGCAGAGGTGTTAACAGGCTCTACAAGAATGAAAAGTGGTACTGCTCAAAAAATGATTTTAGGTATGTTAAGTACCAGTGTTATGACCAAACTGGGAAAAGTGCATAAAAACTTAATGGTCGATGTGATTGCAAGTAATGAAAAACTGCAACGTCGTGCTGAGGGTATTGTCAGTGACGTATGTGGTATCTCTGTTGAAAAAGCGAGAACATTGTTAGACATGGTCAACTATCATCCTAGAAAAGCGATTTTGATGTATGAACTTCACCTTAGTGTGGAAAGTGTCGATCAAATTACACAGCAACACCCTTATTACTCACTACAGCAGCAACTTGCCCTATTTAACTCATAACAATATGCGTAAGCATCTTGAACGCTAGCAGGCACATTTATGGCTAATAAAATAGAACATCTCGATACGTTAGCGCTAGAAATAGAAAAACACGTGGGCGGGTTTCAAAATGTGGTTACCCTAACACATTGTATGACCCGTATTCGTTTGATTTTAAAAGACAGTTCATTATTTAATACAGACGCTTTAAAGCAAGTCGAAGGCGTTAAAGGTGTTGTATTTAATGGTGAGCAGCATCAAGTGATTGTAGGAATGGGAACAGCCGCAAAAGTGTATTCCATTATGAATAAGCGTATGCAAGCAGGCTCAGAAAATAACGAAGAAACCCCAGCGTCAACACCAGTGAAAAAAGGGTTTTCTATTCGTCGCATGCTCAATACATTAGCGGCTATTTTTGTTCCTACGATCCCTGCATTAATTGGTTGTGGTTTGATCATGGGGCTGATTAATATTATTCGTTTAATAGCGCCGGGCTTGGTTGAGCAATTCCCTGAATTATTTAAGTTATTAAAATTAATGGGGAGTACGGTGTTTGTGTATCTTTCTATTATGATAGGGATAAATACCGCGAAAGAGTTAGGTGCTTCAACCTCGATTGGTGCAGTAATGGCAGGATTATTAGCCATGCCAGGGCTTGCCGATATCACTTTATTGGGTGAGAAATTACAGCCAAATAGTGGCGGGATCTTTGCTGTATTAATGGTGGTGGTGTTCTCTTCAAAATTAGAATTATGGTTTCGTAGTATCGTTAAAGAGAGCCTCGATCTTATCTTAACGCCGTTTGTAACGATTTTAGTCTCTTCACTTGTGGCGATTATGATATTCCAACCAATTGGTCATTACCTTAATCAGTTATTAGCGCAAGGCGTATCATTATCACTTTTAAACCAAGGGGGTGGCGCAGTTGTAACAGGTGCGGCGTTAGGGGGAAGTTTCTTATTTTTACTCTTAACGGGATTACATCAAGGGTTAATTCCTATTCATACCGAAATCTTAAATACTTTTGGTTTAAATTATCTGTTCCCTATTTTAGCCATGGGCGGAATGGGGCAAGTAGGCTCTTGTTTTTGGGTTTACTTACGTACTAAAAACCAACGTTTAAAGAAAACATTAATGGGCGCATTGCCTGTGGGTATTTTCGGTGTTGGTGAGCCGTTACTATTTGGTGTTTCTCTTCCATTAGGAAAACCTTTTGTGGCGGGATGTATTGGTGGTGCTGCTGGTGGTGCATTAATGGCCTATTTCCAAGTTGGGATCATTATTCCATTTGGTACTGCTGGGTTATCATTAATTCCATTAGTGGGTGATGGGCAAATTATTAAGTTCTTGATCGCGGTATTAGGTGCATGGATTGTCGGTTTTATTGCCAGTATGCTGATGGGTTTTACCGATCCAGAGAAATAAATAAGAAATCAAAAGGATAACAAAATGTCTACGCTGACCAAAAAGTTGGAAAGTTTGCTAATACAAGGCAAAGGTACAGAACAACGTATTGCTCATTATCTATTAGAGAATAGTGAGAATATTGCCAGTATGAATGCGGCTGATCTGGCACTTAAAGCAGGTGTAAGCAGTGCTTCTGTTATCCGTTTTTCTCGTCAAATGGGATATCGCGGTTACCCCGAATTTAAAATTGATTATCTTTCAGAAGAAAAGCAACAAAAAAGCAGTGGCGATATTCTTTACGGTAATTTAGCGAAAACAGACCCGACGGAACTAATTATTTCAAAAACAGGGCATCTATTTACTAGCGCTATTCAGGATTCATTGGCTTTACTAGATCCCAAGAGTATTGATCTACTGGCTGAAAAAATGGTATCTGCAAAGCGTATCGTATTATTTGGTATTGGTGCCTCTGCGGTTGTTGCGAGTGATATTTTTCATAAACTCATTCGAGTCAATAAGAACGCATTATTCAGCTCAGACCTTCATGCTCAACTGGCTTATTCTGCAAACGTATCGGCAGATGATTTTGCAATTGCAGTCACTGCGCGTGGCAATACTGCTGATATTAATCGGATGTTGAAATCAGCAAAAAATGAAGGTTGTTTAACAATGGCATTAACGCGTTTTGGACAAGATGAAGCAACTCGATTATCCGATTATACATTGCCTTATTTTTATGATGAGCAACATTCACAATTAGGCGTGATTACACCACAGGTTCTGCAAATGGTGGCTTTTGATGTTCTGTTTTTTAAATATATGACATTAGCCAATGAGTCAGCAGAAAAAGCTTTATTAAAAGGGCGTGAAGCTGTTATGCAAGGAAATCAATAATGTTACTTATCACCACATTAGCGGTGGGGGCGGTTATTGGTTTAATTATTAGCACAACAGGCGTGGGTGGTGGTGTTATTGTTTTACCTGTGTTGACGTATTTCTTTGGCATGAATGCATTAATGGCAGTGGCAACCGCCAATTTATTATCCATGTTGATGAAAATCACCTCATCTTATATGCATTTTCGTCTTGGCAATATTCCCTTTAAAAGAGCGCTAATTGTATTAGGAATAATGCTACCAAGTACCTTTTTAGCCAGTATTTTGGTTAATTATTTAGGTTCATTAGAGCAGTATCAGCAACAAGTTGAATGGGGAATTAATGCGCTTGTGGTTGCTGCCATAGTTTTTTCTCTGTTTCTCTTTATTCAGAGGATGTTTTTCTCATTACCTCCCGTTGTGGTTGAAAATACAGCATTAGCGCCTTTAAATATAAAAGCACTATTACTTCCAGCAATTGCTGCGGGGGTTATTTTAGGTGCGACAGGGGTGGGTGGTGGTGTAGTTGTATTACCGTTATTGCTACGTTATGCGAACCTTTCTATTAAGCAAGCTATTGGTACTTCTATATTTACCACAACATTGTTATCAGGATCTTCTGCACTGGCTTATATGCAAGATGGGCATACCGATATTCATTTGGCCTTGTTGTTATTTTTAGGATCGCTGATCACTATTCCGCTGTCTAAGTGGTTGTTGATCAGAATGCCTGACAGAGTGTTTCAGTATGCGACTTTGATTTTGATTATTTGTAGTGCTGTAATGATGTTAGCTAAATTATTTTAGTTATTCTGTATAATGATATTAATCTAGTTTTTTATGCTGTTATCGAGGTTGTTTTTTAAACTTCTAGAGAGGTGATCTAGCTCTCATTTTTAGTGGCGATAAAAAATAAACTGAAAAAAAGGTTGTTAATTTGTAGAAGTTATGTTTTTTTAAATACAGATAACACGTAAACACATCATTAAATTACTTGATAGGTAACCCATGATCATCACTACTCTACTACAAAGCCTACGACTAACAGCGCACCTTGCGGCTGTGGTTGTCGTGCGTGTGGTGGTGGTCGTCGGCAAAGCGCCGTAACGGGTCCGAATCAACACAGTTTCGAAACCCCGCCGGCGCACTAACCGGGCGGGGTTTTTCTTTTCTACCCGCCCATCAAGTCCGGCTTAAAACAAAGGACAGATAAAAATGGGTGATCAACAAGAAAACGCCACAAGCAGAACGTTTACAGGCGCACAATTAATTGTTTATTTATTGGAACGGCAAGGGATTACCACAATTGCTGGGCTTCCCGGAGGCGCTGCACTTCCTCTGTATGATGCTTTAAGTCAAAGCCAATCTATTCGCCATATTTTAACCCGCCATGAGCAAGGGGCCGGTTTTATTGCACAAGGAATGGCAAGAACAAATGGTAAACCTGCAGTGTGTATCGCCTCAAGTGGTCCTGGTGCAACGAACTTAGTGACGGCCATTGCGGATGCTAAACTGGATTCCATTCCTTTAGTTTGTATTACAGGGCAAGTCTCTTCAGCGATGATCGGAACGGATGCTTTCCAAGAAGTTGATACCTATGGCATGTCCATTCCTATCACTAAGCATAATTATTTAGTGCGTGATATTGCTGAGTTACCTGACATTATTTGTGATGCGTTTCGTTTAGCAATGTCGGGTAGACCAGGCCCTGTTTGGGTTGACGTGCCAAAAGATATTCAACAAGCTACAATTACGTTAGACGCATTACCCCCTATTCCACAAAAAGATCCTGTTCCCGCATTTAATACTGATTTAGTGATACAAGCGGCGCAAATGATTAATCAGGCTAAAAAACCCGTTTTATACTTAGGGGGAGGGATCATTAGCTCTGAGGCATGTAAAGAAGCGATTGAATTAGCAGAAAAAAATAACCTACCTACCACAATGACCTTAATGGGATTAGGATTAATGCCACCTTCGCATCCTCTGTATTTGGGGATGTTGGGTATGCATGCAACTCGTAGTACCAATTTTATTTTAGAAGAAGCGGATCTGTTAATTGTGTTAGGAGCTCGATTTGACGACCGAGCAATTGGTAAAGCAGAAAAATTTTGTCCTAATGCCAAAATTATCCATGTTGATATTGATCGAGCTGAAATTAGTAAGATCAAACGCCCTGATATTGCGATCCACGCGGATGCAAAATCGGTGTTGTCACTATTATTGCCATTAATCAATACAAATAAGCGCAATGACTGGATTGAGAAAACGACAACATTAAAACAAGAATTTCCATTGGAAATGAAGAATTCAGACAATATTCTTAGTGGTTATGGCATTGTATTAGCGGCTGCAAATTGTGTGGATGATGATGCAATTATTACGACTGATGTAGGACAACACCAGATGTGGGTGGCGCAAGCTTATCCGTTAAATCGACCTCGACAATGGTTAACGTCTGGCGGCTTAGGCACGATGGGATTCGGTTTACCAGCAGCAATTGGTGCCGCATTAGCTGAACCAGATAAGAAAATCCTCTGCTTTTCAGGGGATGGCAGTATTATGATGAATATTCAAGAGCTTGCTACTGCGGCTGAACACCAATTAGATATTAAGATTATTGTGATCAATAATCAGGCGTTGGGATTAGTTCATCAACAACAAACGCTCTTTTTTGATAAGCGTATTTATGCTGCAGCTTATCCTTATCAAACTGATTTTATTCGAATCGCACAAGGTTTTGGTTTAGATACCTGTGACTTAAATCAAGAAGCTGATCCCGCGGCAGCACTACAAGCCGCAATTGATAAGCCGGGCCCGTGTTTAATTCATGTCATGATTGATATTCATGAAAAAGTATTTCCAATGGTTCCGCCAGGGGCGGCAAATATCGAGATGATAGGAGCATAATGTTATGACACTACAATCACAACCTATCGCGCTGGAATTGATTGTTCGTAATCATCCTGGTGTTATGACCCATATTTGTGGGTTATTTGCTCGTCGCGCATTTAACGTTGATGGCATTTTGTGTTTGCCAATGAAAAATAGCGATAAAAGCCGTATTTGGCTATTAGTTCAAAAAGATGATCGTCTAATGCAGATGGTGAGTCAGGTAGAAAAGCTTGAAGATGTAAAAGAGGTGAGATTCAGCGATGACTTACGTGTTTTTGAACAAATGGAAAGTTATTTAAATTAATTAATGCAGATTGGCTCTCTCTTTGTGATTAAGAGCGAGCCAATATAGCGCTTAAGGGCGATGGTGGTAGTGCTGTTGATTTGGGCTCGACATAATTACAGAGGCGCGTAAATGCCCTTCAACACAAATGTAAGAGTGGGGCGCATTACCATGAAAAGCGTAAAAGTCACCCGTTTCTAACAAGACCGTTTCATCATTATCAAAACGCATCATTAATTTGCCAGAATAGATCATGATATGTTCTTGAGTACCATCAGCATGAGCAGGGCTATTGATAATTGCGCCATGCTTCATCTCAATATGCCAAATTTCAGTAATATTACCGATACCGATGCGAAATTTAAATTCTTGGGCATAATCACCCACGATAGGTTTATGTCGTTCTAAACGAGGGTATTCTTCGCGTGTAAAACTAAATAAATCGCCTAAAGGAAAGCCAAGTGCTATCGCGATAGCCTCTAGGGTATCGATTCTAGGATTAGAATCACCAGATTCTAATTTTGACAATGCGGCCTTGGATATTCCCGATTTTCTTGATAACTCATTAAGTGACAAGTTTCGAGATTGTCTTAATTGTTTGACTTTATTACCAAGGTATTCATTTGTTTTTTTAGGAGGTTGTGGGTTCATTGCCAATTCAAAATAGTGTTAGTTTAAAAGTGTCATTCCGATTAGATAATAACACTAATTAATCGTATTCGGAAAAATGAGATCCTGTTTCTGCTGTATTTTGTGAATAGTCTTACGATAGCTATTCGATTTTTACTTATTACGCTAATATCTCTCTATAAATGATAACTATTCAAGGCTTTTTATGGTGGACTTACTGAGTTGGTCTGATATTTTTATTTGCCTACTGACCTTATTTTTTGCTTACGTTATTTTCGGTATGGCAGGATTTGGATCTGCGTTAATTGCGGGCCCCGTATTAGCGCTTTATTTGCCTCTTTCGATGATAGTGCCTTTATTGGCATTAATTGATTTAAGTGCTGCCATAGTGAATGTATTAAGAGATGGGAAACAGGCTGATTTTAAAGAGATACGCTATCTTATTCCGCTTATTATTATTGGTAGTCTTGTCGGTGCGACAATTTTATTAACCACACGACCTGATTTACTCTCTCTTCTTTTAGGTATCTTCGCTGCTTGCTATGCAATCTATGCACTATTTTGGAAAAAACAAGAAAGCCAATTTTCTCAACGCTTGGTTTATCCTTTTGGGTTAATTGGTGGGGTATTTAGCGCATTGTTTGGTAGTGGTGGTTTTTTATATGCGATTTATTTATCAGGCAGAATTGCAGACAAAAATAAGTTTCGCATCACACAAACGACATTGATTGGCTTTAGTACATTAACGCGAGTGGTAATTTTCTTATTTGCAGGTATTTATTGGCAATTGGATATTCTTAAGTTAGCGGTTATTTTCTTACCTGCTATGTTTGCTGGTGTGTGGTTAGGGCGAAATTTAACATTACGGATGTCGAAAGCACGATTTATGAGTGTGATTTATACCATTGTATTGGCATCGGGTACTGTGCTTATCTACCGTTATTTTTCTTAAGCGTTGTAGGACAAATGACGGTGAAGTGAGAATATTGTGAAAGGCAAAGATCTTCGTGAGTCAAACGGAGATCTTTCTCTGATTAACATTACTTTTTAAGCATGTTTATCTATTTCTTATCCCCTATAATACAACAATATTTTATTTAACCCCCTTTCTTCTATAACTGAGGTTTCTGTTATCCGCAGAAACAAAATAACATGTCATATCAAAACTATCGCCAGTCTGACGTTTTTGCGATAACAACCATCACGGTAAGCATTGGTGTTATCGGGATTGTTATTGGATTAACGATCCCTATGGTTGCACTGCGCCTTAACTTGGCCGGTATTAGTGAATCTATTATTGGACTTATTTCTGCAGCTCCTGCTATTGGGATGTTAATTATTTCACCGTTTGCTCGGCGAATTGTGCAATGGATTGGTAAACGCTTTGCCATGCTATTGGCAACGATTTTGTCGGCGATAAGTTTATTGCCCTTAATGGGAAGTTTGTCTTTAGAGCTTTTGTTTCCTCTGCGACTTATAACGGGTATTGCTAGTGGTGTAATGATTTGTTTAGGTGAAACCTGGATTAACGAGCTTTCACCTGATAATAAACGAGGCCGGATTTTAGCGGTATATACCACAGTATTTACTATTAGCCAGTTATTAGGGCCTTCAATTATTGCGCTTTATGGCGTCGCAGATAAGACACCTATTTTAATTAGTGTCTTTATTCATATTATTTCTATTGTCCTGTTTTTAATGATGGATCAGAAAACAGGAGATAAATTACCAAAAGATACACAAGAGCCTAATTTTTCAATTATACGATTTATTAAAGTTGCCCCTGCGATTTGTGGCGGTATTGTATTCTTTGCTTTTTTTGATGGTACTGTGCTGTCAATGTTTCCTATTTATGGCCTAAGCTTAGGTCATACTGAAGCGATTGCGGCAATGATGATAAGCGCTATTCTTGCGGGTGATGCGATTATGCAGATGCCTTTTGGTTGGCTTGCTGATCATATGAACAGAACACGGTTATATCGAATTTGCGGTGTGGTGACATTACTCGCAAGCTTATTATTACCCATTACAATGTCTCATACACTGTTGATTTGGCCTCTATTGTTGGTGCTGGGTGCTACAGCAGGTGCGATATACACTATTGCGTTAGTACAAATAGGGCAATATTTCTCAGGTAATGATCTGATGGTTGCTAATGCGTCTGCGGCGATGTTATGGGGAATTGGTAATCTAGCTGGGCCTTTGCTGGCTGGCGCGATGTCAGAAATTTCTTCATCTTCACTACCATTTTTATTGGTTGCCATGACAGGTTTATTCTTAGTATCAACAATGGAACGTTGGAATATAGGCGTTGAAGCACTCAATAGTAGCTCATCTTAATATCATTTCTTCTCTATCGTATTTCATTTAGGGTGATAGGAATACGATAGAGGAACGCTCTCTTTTCCCGATTTCCAAATGTTCAAATTTTATCTTATTGTTTTTTATAAATGATTATAATTATATTTCGTAATTATACTTATTTTGAAATTTATTAAGAATAATCTAGAAATGCTTATATTGAACAGAAGGTCATTTGCTAAAACAAGGTTTATTCATCTAATGTTAGAAGTAGAAGATAACACTATCTTCAGATAAAAATAACGAATACTGCAAACCACTAATCGCCACACATTGGGAATGGGAGGTATTATTTATCTAGGCAACTGATTAAAGTGACTAATAATAGATAAATATACCTAGTTATTATCTTATTTAAAATAAGTTAAATAAAAACAATTAATTATTTTGTTTTTCTACTGTGAGATAAGCATGATATTGGATGATTGTACAAAAGTAGAATGATGAGGAAAGTAAATAGTTGCTTTCCTCTTTTTCTTTTTTTATGACTTTAAATTATCTTTTTATGACATTTTTATTAAAAATGTGTTTTTTCGCTTGATTCTTACCCTAAAAGCACCAGATAATCGTTTGCGTCGAATTCTCTCACTTAATCCACATAAAAAACCAAACGTTTGCTTTTGACTCCCTCTTAAGATTTTTCATCGATAAGAGGTCATTTTAATTGATACGTAATCGTTTTCGTTTTTTGGAGAGTGAACCGTTTTTATGTCAGAGGAATGTAATGTCTGCTAATCAATCAGCAACCACAGGTAAACTGGATAGCTATTTTAAACTTACAGCTCGCGGTACCACTGTTCGCAAAGAAATGATCGCCGGTTTGACGACATTTTTGGCGATGGTGTATTCCGTGGTTGTTGTTCCTAGCATGTTAGGACAAGCCGGTTTTCCACATACCGCGGTTTTTATCGCAACCTGTTTAGTCGCGGGATTAGGCTCTCTTCTAATGGGATTGTGGGCGAATCTTCCTATGGCGATTGGGTGTGCCATCTCATTAACGGCATTTACCGCTTTTAGCTTGGTCTTAGGACAAAACATCTCTGTGCCTGTTGCTTTAGGTGCCGTGTTTTTAATGGGGTGTTTATTCACCGTATTTTCATTAACCGGCATTCGTACTTGGATCTTAAAAAATATTCCGACAGGTATTGCTCATGGTGCAGGAATAGGGATAGGTTTATTTTTACTTTTAATTGCCGCCAATAGTGTTGGGCTTGTCGTTAAAAACCCATTTGATGGTTTACCTGTGGCAATGGGTAAATTCACATCTTTTTCTGTATTAATGTCATTGGCAGGTTTAGCTGCTATTTTCGGATTAGAAAAACGTAAAGTACCCGGTGGCGTGTTATTGGTAATTGTTGCTATTTCTATTTTAGGACTGATTTTTGATCCCAATGTGAAATATCAGGGTGTTTTTAAAATGCCTCAATTAGGTGAAGAAGGGCTTTCTTTATTATTCGCAATGGATATTAAAGGAGCATTACAACCGTTAGTTTTACCTAGCGTATTAGCATTAGTAATGACTGCTATTTTTGATGCAACAGGGACGATTCGCGCTGTAGCAGGGCAAGCTAATTTATTAGATAAGCGTGGGCAAATTATCAATGGAGGCAAGGCACTTACCTCCGACTCCGTGAGCAGTATTTTTGCGGGTGTGATTGGCGCGGCACCGGCCGCCGTTTATGTTGAATCAGCCGCGGGTACTGCTGCTGGTGGTAAAACAGGATTAACGGCGACCGTAGTCGGTATTTTATTTTTACTGATCCTGTTCTTATCACCTCTTTCTTATTTAGTTCCAGCTTACGCGACTGCGCCTGCATTAATGTATGTCGGATTATTGATGTTAGGTAATGTGACAAAATTAGATTTTAGTGATTTTGTTGATGCTATGTCAGGTATGGTGTGTGCCGTCTTTATTGTTTTAACCTGTAATATCGTCACGGGTATTATGCTTGGTTTTGGTTGTTTAGTGATTGGCCGTGTATTTGCAGGCGAATGGCGTAAACTCAATATTGGTACCGTCTTAATTACGGTTGCTCTAGTGGCATTTTATGCGGGTGAGTGGGCAATTTAATTAAAATAATCGGCTTTAAAGACAAAAGGCGGAATATATCTATATTCCGCCTTTTTGCTATTTATTTATCTACTTTAATTCGCTATTGTCGAAATTAAGTCTAGTGGTTAAACATTTGGTAGAATATATGCAAGAAATAAAAATACGGCACGGTGAACCAGACGACGCAGCCGCAATTCAACAGTTATATACTCATCCTGATTTATATCTTTGTACTTGCCAATTTCCTTACCCTTCTGTGACGATGTGGAAAAAAAGACTACTTGAGTTTGCAGAACAAAATATTCCTCATTTTGTGGCAACCATTGAAGGCCAAGTCGCTGGGCATTTAGCACTGATAATTGATAATCATCCTCGTCGTCGCCACATTGTGAGTTTTGGTATTGGTGTTGGTGCTGAATATTCAGGAAAAGGCGTGGGTAAGTTACTTATCAATACAGCAATTGATTATGCTTTCAATTGGTTAGCAGCTACACGATTAGAATTGGAAGTGTATTCAGATAACGAAAGAGGCTTACATCTCTATAAAAAATTAGGTTTTGAAGTTGAAGGTGTACGTCGTAAAGCCGCCTTTAGAGAGGGTAAATATTGTGATGTTGTCATGATGTCTATGTTAAGAACAATTGAATAACAGGTTTGTATTACGGCATTGCTCTCAAAAATAATAAGAACTTCACTTTATTTGCCCGTTTTTATTTAGTAATACGGTATTTTACGTTTTTATACGGTCTATTACATCGCTTAGACTGAAAAAGAGAAATAAAAACGTATGCTTTCTATGTTTAATGCCGTTAATAAATAAAAGGCATATATTGAGAATGCAATTTGCTATGTGAGATACGATTAATCTTAATTTTAAATAATCACTCAGGAGTCTGAGTAGGATCTGTTTAAAATAAGAAAAGGTAAAGATAGGCATGATGCACAAACTTTACATGATGTGTTTCTTTATCATTCGGCAGGGTTTTCTTCTCTAAGGAAAAGATGACAGATTTTCAGGATAAAAAATAAGCATGTAAGGGTAACATGGAAATTTTCTTTACTATTTTGATTTTAATACTGGTGGTTTCAGTGTCGGGAGTTATCACAAAATTAATTCCCTTTCGTATTCCGTTACCATTAATACAGATTGTTATCGGGGCTTTGTTGGCATGGCCTCAGTTTGGTTTGCATGTCACCTTTGATCCTGAATTATTCCTCGTTTTACTGATCCCGCCTTTACTGTTTGTTGATGGTTGGAAAACACCGACACGAGAATTTATTCAAAATGGGCGCGAGATTTTTATTCTTGTACTGGTTTTGGTGATGGTCACCGTTGTTGGTATTGGCTATTTAATTTATTGGATGATGCCAAGCATCCCTCTAATTTCTGCGTTTGCATTAGCGGCGGTGCTTTCGCCGACGGATGCGGTAGCACTTTCCTCTATTGTGGGAAAAGGGCGAATACCTAAGCGAATAATGGGTATTTTAGAAGGTGAAGCATTAATGAATGATGCTTCGGGTCTGGTTGCCTTAAAATTTGCAGTCGCCGTGGCGATGGGAACGATGGTGTTTACTGTTGGCGGTGCCACACTGGAATTCTTTAAAGTCGCGGGCGGAGGATTGCTGGCTGGTATTGGTGTCACTTTAATTTACAGTAAATCACTGCGATTAATGAGCCGCTGGAGCGGTGACGATCCTGCCACACAAATTGTCTTTATGTTGTTGTTGCCTTTTGCTTCTTATTTAATTGCAGAACATATTGGTTTCTCGGGCATTTTGGCCGCGGTTGCTGCGGGTATGACTATCAGTAAATCAGGCGTTATCCGTAATGCACCTCTTGCGATGCGCTTACGTGCTGATAGCGTATGGTCAATGCTTGAATTTGTCTTTAATGGCCTTGTCTTTATTATGCTTGGCTTACAACTTCCTATTATCTGGACAAGCTCTGTTATTCAAGCGGATCTTGATCCTGAAGTTGAAGTTTGGATGCTATTTGCTGCTGTTTTCATTATCTATTTCGCACTGCTGATTTTGCGCTTTACGTGGTTATGGCTAATGAAAAAAATTAGTCAGATCTTTATGAAAAAACATCCACTTGATTTCGCTAACTATACAACACGTGAACTGTGGCTTTCGTCATTTGCTGGTGTTCGTGGTGCAATTACGCTAGCGGGTGCACTTTCTATTCCTCTCTTTTTAACCGATGGCAGTACCTTTCCTGGGCGTTATCAAATTATTTTTATTGCTGCGGGGGTTATTTTGCTGTCGATCCTCGTGGGGATTATTTCGCTTCCTTTCTTGTTGAAAGGTGTAAAAATTACCGATAAAGAAGCAGATAAAAACGAAGTTCGTTATGCGCGTAAGGTCATGGCAGAAGTAGCGATTGTCAGCCTGAATAAAATGGAAGAACGTTTAGCCGCAAGCACTGAAGAGCAACTTGATGCTGAAGAAATTAATGAAGTTGCTTCTCGTGTTACGGGTTATTTAAGACGACAAACAGCAACGCAAGATGAGATGGTTCATAACATGTTAGAAGAAGATCTCGAAAGACGTTTTCGTCTAACGGCATTGCGTGCTGAACGTGGTGAGCTTTACCATTTACGTGCAACGCGAAAAATCAGTAATGAAACACTTCAATTATTGCTGCATGAATTGGATTTAATGGAAGCGTTACTTGTTGAGAAAGACAGTTAATTATGTGGTTGCTCGTTATTACAACACTGTTATGGGCAGCCTCTTTTAGCCTGATTGGCGAGTATCTCGCGGGTCAGGTTGATAGTTGGCTTTCTGTTCTTATTCGCGTTTCTTTAGCGGCATTAGTTTTTTTACCTTTCTTACGTTGGAAGGGAGTTCGTTTTAAGGTGATTTTGCTTTATATGAGTGTGGGGGCTTGCCAATTAGGTGTGATGTATCTGTTTGTTTTCCACGCTTATAACTATTTAACGGTGGCAGAATTTTTACTGTTTACTGTATTGACACCGCTTTATGTCACTCTGATTTATGATTTATTAGAACGTCAACGATTACGTTGGGGTTATGTTTTTAGCTCATTATTAGCAGTATTAGGTGCCGCTATTATCCGTTATGACCATCTCAGTGATGATTTTTGGTATGGATTGTTATTAGTGCAATTAGCAAATATTTTCTTTGCTATTGGTCAAGTGGGATATAAGCGATTAATGGAAGTTCATCCTATCCCACAACACCATGCGTTTTCTTGGTTTTATCTTGGTGCGGTTGTCGTTGCACTGATAGGCGCACTGTGTTTCGCTGATTGGCAGAAAATACCAACGACATCACTACAATGGGGTGTTTTACTCTGGCTAGGAATTGGCGCTTCTGGAATAGGGTATTTCATGTGGAATTATGGTGCCACACAAGTGGATGCTGGAACCTTAGCAATTATGAATAATATGATGGTTCCAGCAGGATTATTAGTGAATTTTTCTATTTGGCAACAACATCCAAATTGGCCAAGTTTCATCATAGGCGCGGGCCTGATTGTTGCATCACTTTGGATCCATCGACGCTGGATACGCCGACCTGCTTTACAAAAGGAAGATTATTAACTGCGTGCTGGCCTGATAAACGTATAAATTCACGAATTGCCGGTTGATGTTGCTCTCCACTGCGGTTAGCCGCATATAACCGGCTCCATAATCCCTCGCCTAATGTTTTTGTTACCACTAACCCTTGTTTTTCAAAATTTTCAACCGCCCAATGGGGTAATGCTGCAATTCCCATACCTGCTGCAACCATTTGAATTAACAGTAATGTATTATCAACATGTTTAAAGTGTGGGGTAATGCCTGCCGGTTGTAAAAAATGTCGCCACACATCAAAACGTTCTCTTTGCACCGGGTAAATAAATAAGGTTTCTGCGATCAAATCTTGTGGCTGAATATGTAAGCGATTAGCAAGAGGGTGGTCGGGCGATAAAATCAGTTTAACTTCATAGTCAAACATTGGGGTGTAGTGTAAACGTGCATCATCCAAAATATCAGAGGTTAACACGACATCGAGTTCACGTTGTAATAATGCGGGTTGCGGATCAAACGTAACACCCGAATGAAAATCGACATTTACCTCAGGCCAAGTTTGACGATATTGCTGTAATGCGGGTGTTAACCATTGAATACAACTATGACATTCGATAGCAATATTTAAATTTGCACTCCCCGGTTCATTACACGCTTCAATGGCTCTACGCACGATAGGCAGAACCTCTTCCGCTAATTTTAATAACACTTCGCCTTGTGAGGTAAACCGCAGTGGCTGGCTTTTGCGTACAAAAATTCGATAACCTAGGCGATGTTCTAACTCACTAAATTGATGTGAAAGAGCCGATTGCGTTTGATGTAGTTGATTGGCAGCGTTGGCAAGAGAGCCAGAGTGCTTAAGTGCCAAGATCGTTTTTAAATGTTTTATTTCTATCATGAGAAACCTTCAGGTTGTGGATGAAAAATTTGCGCTTGTGATTTATACACTACCTGTAGATTATGGATGTGTAAACATCTAGACGGCTAAATATAGGATTTTAATAATGACAATTCGCAATCACACACTGGGTTTCCCTCGTATTGGCTTGGATAGAGAGCTAAAAAAGGCGCAAGAAAATTATTGGGCAGGTAAGATTTCACAAGAAGAACTTATTGCAGTAGGCAAAGCGCTTCGTGCTCGTCACTGGCAGCAGCAAGCTGATGCGGGTGTTGAATTATTGCCTGTTGGTGATTTTGCTTGGTATGACCAAGTATTGGGCACAAGTTTACTGTTAGGTAACGTACCGCCTCGTCATCGTAATGAAGAGGGCTCATTAGATCTCGATACCTTATTTAGGGTTGCTCGGGGTAGAGCGCCGACGGGTAAACCTGCGGCTGCGTCTGAAATGACGAAATGGTTTAATACTAACTATCACTATATCGTACCCGAGTTCCAACAAGGCCAATCATTTTCTTTCGCTTGGAAAGAATTATTAGAAGAAGTCGATGAAGCATTAGCATTAGGCCATAAAGTAAAACCTGTTTTACTTGGCCCTGTGACTTACTTATGGTTAGGCAAAGTGAAAGGCCCTGAATTTGATCGATTAACGCTACTGAAAGATATTCTACCTATTTATCAGGAAGTTATTTCTTCTTTAAAAGAGAAAGGGATTGAGTGGGTACAAATTGATGAACCTGCTTTGGTGCTGGATTTACCTATTGAATGGCAAAATGCATACCAAGTGGCTTACCAAGCATTGACTGGGCAAGCTAAATTATTGCTGACAACCTATTTTGATGGTATTTCTCATCATCTTGATGTGATTAAAAACCTCCCTGTTGATGGACTTCATGTGGATATTTCTGCAGGGCAAGATAATTTGCAACATTTACACCAAACCTTACCGAAAGAGTGGGTGCTGTCATTAGGTGTGATTAATGGTCGAAATGTTTGGAAAGCAGATTTAAGCACACGTTATCAGCAAGTTGTTGCACTAAAAGGTGAACGGCCATTGTGGATTGGGACTTCATGTTCATTACTGCATAGCCCAATTGATTTAAAGGCAGAAACTAAACTTGATGATGAGGTAAAAAGCTGGTTTGCCTTTGCAGTTCAAAAATGTGAAGAAGTGGCTTTGTTAACGAAAGCGTTGAATGCACCACAAGGCGAGTATGATGATCAACTAGCACAATACAGTGCCCCCATTCGTCAGCGTGAGCATTCTACTCGTGTACATAATGCAAAAGTGGCGGCTCGTCTACACGCCATTAAAGCACAAGACAGTGAGAGACATTCACCTTATACCCAACGAGCAGAAGTACAACGTACACGATTTAATCTGCCATTATGGCCCACCACGACGATTGGGTCCTTCCCACAAACAACAGAAATTCGTACTGTGCGCCTCGATTTTAAAAAAGGAAATATTGATACTGCGGCTTATCGTACAAATATTAGTGAACATATTAAGCAAGCAATATCAGAGCAGGAAACTCTAGGTCTTGATGTATTAGTGCATGGCGAAGCTGAACGAAATGACATGGTGGAATATTTTGGTGAGCACTTTGATGGCTATGTGTTTACACAAAATGGTTGGGTACAAAGTTATGGTTCACGTTGTGTAAAACCCCCCGTGATTATTGGTGATATTAGCCGTCCTGAAGCCATTACGGTGGATTGGGCTACTTACGCACAATCATTAACTGAAAAACCCGTCAAGGGCATGTTAACAGGGCCGGTGACTATCTTATGTTGGTCTTTCCCTCGTGAAGATGTCACTCGTGAAACTATTGCAAAACAAATTGCGTTAGCACTGCGTGATGAAGTAGACGATTTACAAAAAGCGGGTATTGGCATTATTCAAATTGATGAGCCAGCATTACGTGAAGGGTTACCACTACGCCGTGATGAATGGCAGGCTTACCTTGATTGGGCGGTGGATGCTTTTAAATTAAGTGCTGCTATTGCTGATGATGAAACACAGATCCACACGCATATGTGTTATTGCGAATTTAATGACATCATGGATTCTATTGCAGCGCTGGATGCAGACGTGATTACTATTGAAACATCACGTTCAGATATGGAGCTTTTAGAGGCCTTTGAACACTTTGATTATCCGAATGAAATTGGGCCGGGTGTTTATGATATTCACTCACCAAATGTGCCAAATGTAGAATGGATTGTTGGATTATTAAGAAAAGCACAATCACGCATTCCAGCTGAGCGTTTATGGGTAAATCCAGACTGCGGATTAAAAACACGCGGTTGGCCTGAAACCCGCGCAGCATTAGCAAATATGGTTGAAGCTGCTAAATATTTACGTCAAAACGTGTAATAAAATAATTAACCTCGCTTATTAGCCTACTTTTTTTGACCAGTAACTTTTAATAAGTGCACTATCAAAATAGTAGGCTAATTTTATTTAAAATAAAAAATAAAAGTATTATTTAAAACTCAGAGCAAATCTTATTATTGATATTCTTGAGAGTTGCTATACTGCGAAAACTCTCTAATTGTATGGATATTATTATTGTGCAAAGTAGCATTAAACTTTCGGATAAAGTATTAGATGCTTTTCCAACACGAGCGTTAAAATTAGTTCCACTAAAAGGAGATGGCGGGCTATTTCGCACCTTATTTTTAGTAATTGTTATGTTAGCGTTGACCGTATTTAGTGCTTATCAAATTCCTAATATTCTTTATGATTATAAAATCAGTGAGAATGCAGTGCCTGTTGATGCTACGGTGAAGGGCTCTTGTCGCTCTCAACTCTTTGTTTTGACTAACTGTAGTGTTGATTTACGTTATAAAGGCAATGAAGTTTCGCGTAATTTTACGTTCTTAGATATCGGTTCAAAAGATGTACTTGTTGAACCTGTCGCTGATGGGAATGATCTCAGTAAAATGACCGTTGATGTGGCGATAGATAATATTTGGCTTCGTTTAATTAGCACTATTATTTTTATCGGCTTATTTGGCTTTAGTGTGTTCTTTTTTATTTATCGTCAAATATTGACGAGTAAAGTAAGAAAAGCACTCTTATCAGTAGACGCTCAGCCTCTAAAATTAATCGCAATTCCAGCAAAAATGGTGGTGAGTAATAAACAATTCATTGCGACTTATCATATTAATTTGGAAGGTAAAGATATTCGTATCGCTTATTCAGGAAACAAGAAAACACCGCCTATTGTGATTGAGCAAAATGGTAATACTTATGTATTAGCTGTTTATTCACCACAACAAAATATTCCTTACGCATTAGATGTGCCTTTAGCGCGTATTCAAGCAACACAAGAAGAGAAACAACGTTTTCATGACGTGTTAATTGAAGAAGGTTTATTGTAATTAAATATTGTTATTAACAGCTCTTATTAAGAACGTAATGAGTTCTCTCTTATGGGATGTAAGAGAAAACTCATTAAATACATGCTATCAAAGCTATGTATTTAGCCACCAAAAATCTTCGCTTTTAAAATATCCATTCCAGCGCTAACTAAATCTAAATCTTGTGGCACAACGCCATCGGGTGTCACTTTATCGATTAATTTAGGTAAGTATTGTGCAGCCATTTCCGAGGCTTCTGCTGCACTCAAATTAATTTTTGCAGCAAGATCATTAATGACTGGAGATGAAAAAACAGCAGTAATTTGCTCAGCACTAATCGGTAAATTGGTATTGGTACTTATCCATGATTGAATCAGTTCGCTTAAACCTGCGGTATTAAATTGTTTTATTAAGCCTTCAATACCACCTTGAGACTCAACCCAGTCAAGGACGGTTTTATATTGATTGATTTTTTCGCCACCCAGTAGGCTCGCAATTTGGTTAAATAAGCTCATGCACACTCCAGTGACAATGTATTCGCCACATATTTAGATGTTAATTTTAAGGGCGGTAGTGTACTCGCTATGTTCGTCATACTTCAAGCTACTCGTTATACTTCAAGCCGTAGCGTTGTTGACTTCATTCTCTCGCACTAGTCACATACTCTTGTATGCTCCTAACGACTCGTTCTTTTGTCGCCTAGCTACATCTTGAATTATTTAGAGTATTTACTCGTTATACTTCAAGCCGTAGCGTTGTTGACTTCATTCTCTCGCACTAGTCACATACTCTTGTATGCTCCTAGCGACTCGTTCTTTTGTCGCTTAGCTACATCTTGAATTATTTAGAGTATTTACTCGTTATACTTCAAGCCGTAGCGTTGTTGACTTCATTCTCTCGCGCTAGTCACATACTCTTGTATGCTCCTAGCGACTCGTTCTTTTGTCGCCTAGCTACATCTTGAATTATTTAGAGTATGTATTTGGGTATTTATATTCGCTAGGGTTTTTATTGCATCTATACTAGTAATTAGGTTGGATGTATGAGTATCGTGAATGATTGAAGTAAGCGAATATGGGTGATGTATTCGCTGAAAATGTATTTCGAATGCCATTTTTCGTGATTATGGTCACAATTTTATGAAATTGTTGCTTTGTTTGGTGCCTTTTAAGTGATGTTTGTCACTAAAAAGGTCTGTAAAACTGATACAGTAACTTTTAATTTAATGATCATTGGTTTTGTCCCATTGAGGAGTCCGATATGTCTGATGTATTTCACTTAGGTTTAACCAAAAATGACCTACAGGGTGCCACTTTAGCAATTGTTCCAGGTGATCCTAAGCGTGTTGAAAAAATTGCAAAATTAATGGATAACCCCGTTCATCTGGCCTCTTTACGTGAATACACGTCATGGCGTGGCGAAATTGATGGTAAAGCTGTCATTGTTTGCTCGACAGGTATTGGTGGTCCATCAACGTCTATTGCTGTTGAAGAATTAGCACAGTTAGGTATTCGTACCTTCTTACGTATTGGTACAACAGGTGCTATTCAAGAACACATCAATGTTGGTGATATTCTTGTTACCACTGCGGCAGTGCGTTTAGATGGCGCAAGTTTACACTTTGCTCCAATGGAATACCCAGCCGTCTCTGACTTTGAATGTATGAATGCGCTGTACAAAGCGGCTAAAGACAATGGCTCAACAGTACACGTAGGTGTTACTGCATCGTCTGATACCTTCTACCCAGGCCAAGAACGTTACGATACTTATACTGGTCGTGTTATTCGCCGTTTCAAAGGCTCTATGAAAGAGTGGCAAGAAATGGGCGTTATGAACTATGAAATGGAATCTGCAACATTATTGACAATGTGTGCAAGCCAAGGTTTACGTGCAGGTATGGTTGCGGGGGTTATCGTAAACCGTACTCAGCAAGAAATTCCAGATGCGGAATTACTGAAGAAAACTGAAAATAATGCATTGGGCATCGTTATCGAAGCTGCTCGCATTTTAATGAAATAAGTTTTTTTTAATCAAATATGAAAGCCCTTAATACATAAGTATTGAGGGCTTTTTTTGTATGGTAATTCATCATGTTAATGTATTAACAGACGCTGATTTCTGTTAAGGTCTTGGAGGTCTTAACAATACAACAATGAGAAGAGGCCTTATGACTGATATCTTACAAACACATCCTTCGGTATTGCCTTTAGTTGGCGGAATTAACTTTCGTGATTTAGGCGGTAAAAAACTGAGTAATGGCGGTATTATTAAACCCGGTGTGCTCTTTCGTTCGGGCTCATTAGATAGATTAACCCATACAGACCAATCTCTTCTTATTGATAAAAATCTTTTTCAAATCATTGATTATCGCGATACTGGTGAAATAGTTGATAAACCAGACCGTGTTTGGGATGGTGCGCAATATTACCATGCACCTGCGAATCCATTATCGAAAGAAGTTTCTGCTAACCTTGAAAAGCTGACACCTGAAATACTAGAGCAATTTGATGCTAAAGCATTTATGTTCCAGCTATATAAATTATTACCTATTAACAATCCTGCATATAAACAACTGGCTACATTATTAAAGCAACCAGAAAAAGGGGGGATAGTACAACACTGTGCTGTGGGTAAAGACAGAACGGGTGTTGGTTCTGCTTTAGTTTTATTTGCATTAGGGGCTTCTTTAGAGGTGGTAATGGAAGATTATTTACTGACTAATGAAACATTAGCGCCTTATCGTGCTTACCTTTTAGAAGAACATGCCAAAACCATGAGTAAGAGTATTGTTGATAAATTTGCTTATGTTTATTCTGTGCAAGAAGAGTTTCTACAAACCGCATTAACCAGCATTCATCAGCATTATGGTAGTGTGGATGCATGGTTAGAAAAAGACATTGGTTTAGATGCTGCAAGTCGAGATACCTTACAAAACTATTTTCTAGAATAATAAAGTGATTTATATTCGGTTAATCAGTCTCTTTTTATTTTACTTAAGTTAATCGAATTTAAGGCCTCTATTTTGACAGTACAAGATATCATTCATACCATTACACTCTTTGTTAAAGAGCACGAAATATGGGCTATCCCAATCGTGTTCTTTCTTGCCTTTGGCGAATCCCTTGCTTTTATTTCTTTGTTGATCCCTGCTACCGTCATTCTATTAGGATTAGGCGCTTTAATTGGTGAAAGTGGCTTGTTTTTTTGGCCAATTTGGCTTGCCGCTGCATTAGGTGCTTTTTTCGGCGATTGGGTTTCGTACTGGATAGGCTTCCACTACAAAGATGGCGTGAGAAATTTATGGCCAATTTCGCGATCACCACAAACGCTTGTTAGAGGCCATCAATTCTTTAATCGTTGGGGAATTTGGGGGGTATTTATTGGACGATTTTTTGGGCCTTTTCGAGCCATAGTACCGTTAGTTGCGGGTATTTGTGCAATGCCACAGCGTTATTTTCAAATTGCTAATTTAACATCAGCTATGATTTGGGCATTTGGTATTCTGGCACCTGGTGCTTTTGGTTTGCAATGGCTTGCGAAATGGGTGGGATAACTGCGTCCTTTATCGCAAATCAAGTCACGATATAAATTGTTGCTAGACAATATTACCTATGCGTTTTAACGTAGCCCGCTGGAAAGTAAAAAGGTCACTTTAGTGGATATTCAGTTGTTATATGGGATCATTGGTTTATTAGGCGGTGTACTGGTCGGTGGCGCACTTGTTTGGTGGTCTATCCAACAACGATTAGCGGATAAAGACGCTATGCTACGTGAAAATTACACTCAACTTGCTGTCGCCCAAGAAAAAACAGTGATTATTCCTTCTTTACAGCAACAAATAGAGCAACTAGAGCAAGAATTACGCGCTCAACGAGAAGTGATTACCTCTCAAGAAGCAGAATTAAGAGAAGTGACAACACGTTGGGAAGAAAGCCGTTTATCTGCTGAAGAAAAACAACGATTATTAGTCAACAGTGAGCAACGGCTGGCAACACAATTTGAAAATTTAGCCAATCGAATTTTTGAGCAAAGTGGACGTAAAGCCGAAGAATTGAATCGGCAAGGTTTAACACATTTATTGTCCCCTTTTCGCGAGCAACTCGAAAGTTTTCGACGACAAGTTCAAGACGGCTTTGGACAAGAAGCAAGAGAACGGCACACTTTAGTTCATGAAATACGCCAACTCCAACAATTAAATATAAAAATGGCGCAAGATGCCGTTAACTTAACAAATGCCCTAAAAGGGGATAATAAAGTTCAAGGTAACTGGGGCGAAACTGTATTAGCGCGTATATTAGAGTCTTCAGGATTACGTGAAGGCCATGAGTTTGAAACACAGGTAAGTATTCGCCATGAAAATGGTGGACGTTATCAACCTGATGTAATCGTGCATTTACCTCATGGTCGAGATGTTATTATTGACGCTAAAATGTCGCTGGTGGCGTATGAAAAGTATTTTAGTAGTCATGATGATAATGAACGTAAGCAGGCGCTTTGTGCGCATGTGAACTCAATTAAAGCACATATTAAAGGATTGAGTGTCAAAGATTATCATAAACTACCGGGTGTGACGTCTTTAGACTATGTTTTAATGTTTATACCGATAGAGCCCGCTTACCTTGTTGCAATAGGCCATTCGCCTGAGTTACTAGAAGAAGCATTGAAGAATAATATTATGTTAGTCGGGCCATCTACTTTACTTGTTGCTTTGCGTACAATAGCTGCATTGTGGCGTTATGAATATCAAAGCCAAAATGCGCAAGAAATTGCGGACAGGGCGGCTAAAATGTATGACAAATTAAGACTTTTCGTTGATGATATGCAAGGACTAGGAAACAGTATTCAAAAAGCGCAGTCCGGCTATCTATTAGCGATGAAAAAACTCTCTGAAGGTCGCGGAAATCTTATCAGTCAAGCGGAAGGCTTCAAATCCTTAGGGGTTGAGATAAAAAAAACGATTGATAATGATCTCATTGAAAAATCGTCATCTGATTGATTTTAAAAATAAAGAGATAACGATTTCTAAAATAAGACCAGTACTGAATTTACTAAATTTTGATTAATTAGCGGGCAAATAATATGACTCAACAAACTAAGGAAACAACAGATTTTGGTTTCCAAACCGTTGACAAAGATGATAAACAAACCATGGTTGCAAGGGTTTTTCACTCTGTCGCGTCTAAATATGATTTAATGAATGACTTGATGTCTTTTGGTGTTCACCGTATCTGGAAACGCTATACCATTGAAGCAAGTGGTGTAAGACGCAATCAACGTGTTCTTGACCTTGCAGGAGGAACGGGTGATTTAACGGCTAAGTTCTCTCGCCTTGTTGGTGAAAATGGTGAGGTTGTTCTGGCAGATATTAACGACTCTATGCTGAAAATGGGGCGTGAAAAACTACGTGACCATGGCATTGTTGGTAATGTTAATTATGTACAAGCAAATGCCGAAGAATTACCTTTTCCTGATAACCATTTTGATTGTATTACTATCTCTTTTGGCTTACGTAATGTAACGGATAAAAACAAAGCACTACGCTCAATGTTCCGTGTATTAAAACCAGGTGGACGTTTATTAGTTCTTGAATTTTCTAAACCGGTACTGGCACCTTTAAGCAAGATTTATGACGCGTATTCTTTCCATATCTTACCGAAGATTGGCCAAGTGATTGTGAATGATGCTGATAGTTATCGTTATTTAACAGAATCTATTCGTATGCATCCTGACCAAGAAACGTTAAAAGGTATGATGGAAGATGCTGGATTTGACCAAGTGACCTATACCAATATGACGGGTGGTGTAGTTGCTTTACACAAAGGATTTAAATTCTGATATGGAAAAAGTCACTTTTTCTCATGATATTGCTTCTCAAGTGCTATATCCGCTGCTAACAGCATCAATGGAAACGGCGCTGAATCATGTTTTATATCAGGAAAATGTACTTAAACCTGCCCGCAATCGTCTTGCGGGCAAAGTCTTGGCGCTTTCTATCAATGAGTTTCCTCGTTCCATCTACTTAGTTTTTAGTGAACAACAAGTTGATGTATTAAGTCAGTGGGATGATGAAACTGATTGTTTGATAAAAACAAAATTACTCACTCTGATTAAACTACGTGATCGCCAAAAAATGTCAGAGCTTATCAACCGTGGTGATATTACTATTGATGGTGATATGCAGGTTGTTCAAAACTGGTCTGCATTATTAGACATGGCGCAGTGGGATCCGGCGCAATATTTAGCACCTTATATGGGTGATATTGCGGCGCAAAGTTTGACTGTGGTTGCAGGAAAGGGCATTCAACTATTTTCCTCACTTTTGAGTCACCAAAAAGACTATTTACGTGACACATTAATTGAAGAGTGGAAAACCGCACCTAGTGCATTAGAAACAGTCCATTTTTATGATGAAATAGAACAACTTGCACAGCAAACAGCCGAACTAGAAAAACGGTTAGGCACATTGGAGAAAAAATAATGCTCCTTAGTGAGTTAAAGCGCCTCTATTATATTATTCAGGTATTTTTATCTTATGGACTTGATGAATTAATTCCTAAACATCGAATTACTTTACCTGCAAGATTAGGATGCCGAGCATTTTTTTGGATTAAAAATACCCATTCAGAAAAACCATTAGGTGAACGCTTACGACTCGCATTGCAAACATTAGGACCCGTTTGGATTAAACTAGGTCAAATGTTATCAACTCGACGTGATCTTTTTCCGCCTCAAATTGCTGACCAACTTGCGCTATTACAAGATAAAGTTGCGCCTTTTGACGGTAAACAAGCACGACAATATATTGAAAACTCATTTGGTTGCCCTATTGACCAATGGTTTGATGATTTTGATGAAACGCCACTGGCATCAGCATCAATTGCGCAAGTTCATACTGCAAAATTAAAAGAAAATGGTAAAGAAGTGGTATTGAAAGTGATCCGTCCTGATATTTTGCCTGTAATTAAAGCGGATATCCGTTTGATGTATCGCCTAGCCAATTTCTTACCTTTTTTACCTGACGGTCGCCGTTTACGGCCTAAAGAAGTGATCCGTGAATACGAAAAAACATTACTTGATGAGCTAAATTTACTTCGTGAAGCCGCTAATGCTATTCAATTACGCCGTAATTTTGAAAATAGCTCAATGCTTTATATTCCTGAAGTGTATTCAGATTATTGCCATGAAAATGTGATGGTGATGGAACGTATTTATGGTATTCCGGTTTCAGATATCGATGCTTTGAATGCACAAAAAACAAATATGAAGTTGCTTGCTGAGCGTGGTGTGAAAGTCTTTTTTACTCAGGTGTTTAGAGATAGCTTCTTCCATGCTGATATGCACCCCGGTAATGTATTTATTAGTTATGATCACCCTGAAAATCCATATTATATTGGTATTGATTGCGGTATCGTTGGTTCATTAAATAAAGAAGATAAACGCTATTTAGCTGAAAATTTCTTAGCTTTCTTTAATCGTGATTATCGCAAAGTGGCTGAGTTGCATGTTGATTCAGGCTGGGTACCCGCAGACACCAATGTTGAAGATTTTGAGTTTGCTATTCGGACAGTGTGTGAGCCTATTTTTGAAAAACCACTTTCTGAGATCTCATTTGGTCATGTGTTGCTTAATCTGTTCAATACCGCTCGTCGCTTTAATATGGAAGTGCAGCCACAATTAGTTCTACTTCAGAAAACCTTACTATATGTTGAAGGACTTGGTCGGCAGTTATATCCACAGCTGGATTTATGGAAAACGGCCAAACCGTTCTTAGAAGAGTGGTTACACAGTCAAATTGGTATTACGGCTTTAATCAATGGCATAAAGAGTAAGGCACCTTACTGGATTGAAAAAATGCCAGAGATACCTGAATTGGTTTATGATAGTCTGAAGCAACATAAAAATATGAAGTTAACACTAGACAAATTGACGGAACAAATAAGTTCGCAAAGAGTCAAACAGAGACAGTCGCTATTTTTATTGGGTATAGGTACGACACTGTTTTTATGCGGTAGCCTGTTTTTCGTTTCTGGTTTTAAAACATTATTCAGTGTTTTTATCAGTTTAGGTCTTCTTGCATGGATTTTGGGTTGGTTTAAATCTGGTAATGCACAATAAAAACACATCAAAGTTTGTCTTTGAGCAAGTTAAAAGATGAATTCGAGATTCCCGAATATTGAATTCGTTGTATATAATGGGCACTGTTATTAAGTATAACCCCGAAAATAGTTGAGGAACATAAAATGGGCGGTATTAGCATTTGGCAATTACTCATCATCGCTGTCATCGTTGTCTTATTATTTGGTACTAATAAACTGCGCACATTGGGCTCAGATTTAGGTGCTTCAGTAAAAGGCTTCAAAAAAGCGATTGGTGATGAAGCTGCAGATAAAGACACCAACAACGCTGAAAAAACAACTAACGACGCAGATTTTGATACTAAAAATTTAGCGCAGAAGACTTCAACAGAAGAGAAGTCTACAACTGAGAGCAAAAACAAAGAGCAGGTGTAAACCGTGTTTGACATTGGTTTTAGTCAGCTGCTATTGGTCATGGTGATCGGTCTTGTTTTTCTGGGGCCGGAACGCTTGCCCGTAGCAGTAAAAACAATTGCTGGCTGGGTAAGGGCGCTACGCTCTTTGGCTGCGAATGTGCAAAATGAACTAACTCAAGAGCTAAAACTTCAAGAACTCCAAGAGAGCTTGAAGAAAGTTGAAGAGAAAGCAAATTTACAAACACTATCGCCAGAGCTGAAAGCATCGATGGATGAGTTAAAAGAGGCAGCACAATCTTTAAAACAAACCTATCAGGCACCATTAACGCCAGACTCTACAACAGAGCAGTCTGTAAAAACCGACTCTACGGAACCTTCACCTTCTGATTTAGCCGCACTTGCTGAAGCTGATGAAGTTAATGATGATGCTAATAGCCATAAACCTGTGGCAGAAAGTGTTACAAAGACAGAAGTTCCTGTTACTAAAACAGTAACAATAGAGAAAAAAACAACTGATCAGGTCAATGGTGAGCATTAAAAC
Source organism: Proteus sp. FME41 (assembly GCF_014897315.1). GTDB lineage: Bacteria > Pseudomonadota > Gammaproteobacteria > Enterobacterales > Enterobacteriaceae > Proteus. The sequence continues at coordinate 175,172 of NZ_JABUYL010000007.1, forward strand.
ATGGCAGTAAATGATACCCAACCGCTGATCAGCCATTTGATAGAACTACGCAAGCGTTTGATGTATAGCTTGGTTTCAGTTCTAGTGGTTTTTTTAGCGCTGGTTTATTTTTCTAACGATATCTATCAATTAGTCTCGGCTCCATTAATCGATAAGTTGCCAAAAGGGTCAAATATGAGTGCGACTGATGTTGCCTCTACTTTTTTGACACCGATTAAATTGACTATTATGGTATCCGTTTTTGCTTCTGTGCCTGTTATTCTTTATCAGGTATGGGCTTTTATCGCACCAGCATTGTATAAACACGAACGCCGCTTAATGCTGCCATTACTTGTTTCAAGTACAGTATTATTCTATCTCGGTATGGCGTTTGCTTATTTTGTTGTGTTCCCTCTTGCATTTGGTTTCTTTGTTAATACAACCCCTGAAGGGGTTAACTTCATTCCAGACATTAGTAAATATTTAAGTTTCGTTATGACGCTATTTATGGCGTTTGGTGCGGCTTTTGAAGTGCCTATTGCGATTATTTTACTGTGCTGGAGTGGTGTAACAACGCCAGAAGCGTTAAAGAAAAAACGCCCTTATATTCTTGTCGGTGCCTTTGTTGTTGGTATGATATTGACACCACCAGATGTATTCTCTCAAACCTTACTAGCAATACCGATGTACTTACTGTTTGAAATCGGTGTCATGGTATCGCGGTTTTATGTAGGCAAAGGAAGAAGGGCATCTGAAGAAGAACCTGAAGAAGCAGAGGCAGAAGCTGAAGCAGAACAGCAAAAATAATTTTAGGAACGATTTTCTAAAATAATATGATATTAGCCCAGCAATTGCTGGGTTAACTTTTTCTAGAGTGTCTCTTTTTTAAATTCTTTATTCCCTACCGATTTTTTCACTTCGCTGTTTAATATATTCAAAAGCAAAATTGAACGAGCATCACCATCAGGTTCTTGATATATCGCTTGTATCCCTTGAAAAATACCTTCTGTGATTAACACACTGTCGCCACTATGAGGTACATTTTCTTCACTATAAATAATAGAAGAGGATTGTGGTATTTGCAGTGTATCAATAACATCTTGCGGAACTGTGACGGGATATCGCCCAAAACGAACAAAAGAGTTCACTCCTCGCGTTGAATTAATCGTTGTAGTGTGAATAATTTCGGGATCAAACTCAATAAAAAGGTAATTAGGAAAAAGCGGTTCAGTTACAGTTGTTCTTTTTCCTCTTATTATTTTTTCTATGGTGACCATAGGTGTGAAACAGCCCACTTGCTGACGTTCTAAGTGTTCGATAGCGCGAGAGATTTGTCCTCGCTTACAATACAGCAAGTGCCAGTTTTTCATAATAGAGACAATAAGTTAGTTAATTTTAATTTATAAGATGATAGCAAATTTATAATTAAGGTAACAGTCATCTGTCGGGATTAAATAAAAACAGCATAACGCTATTTTATACTAGAAAAAGAAAAGGAAAGTTGTGTTTATACGCAATAAAAGGTGTTGTTTTTATCAGTTTCAATTGGATCTCGGATAGAGGTAACAAGTTGATAAAAAAGTGATGGTAAAAATAAGAAAAAGCTTTCAAGATAATTATCTTAGAATTTTGTTCATAATTATAAAGAGGTTCTGTAATGGAAGTTTTTTTATTAAGTAACGGAAAAATTGCTGGGGATCCACGATGGTTAAGCTATGCGAAAGACAATATCGATAGCATGATCAAAAAACGCGGTATTCGTTCTGCTGTATTAATTGCCTATGCTGTTATTCGTTCCGATCATGATCAACGTGCGCGTGATTTATCTGAAGTGTTAGGTATTGAAGTTACTTGTATTGAACATTTTGATTCAGAAGTTGATGCAATTAATAATGCAGAATGTATTTTAGTGAGTGGCGGTAACACTTGGCTATTAAACCAAATGTTACATGAAAAAGGATTAGTCGTTCCAATTCAACGTGCCGTTCGTGAGCGCAATATTCCTTATATTGGTTGGAGTGCAGGTTGTAACGTTGCAACACCGACCATTCGTACGACTAATGATATGCCAGTACGTTCTTCTGTTATCATGCCTTCATTAGGTTTATTCCCTGTACAAATTAACCCACACTATATTGATGCCTCTATTAGTGGTCATATGGGTGAAACACGTGATGAGCGTATTGCTGAGTTTTGTGCCATCAATCCTGAAGAGATTGTTGTGGCTATTCGTGAAGGGAGCTACTTCTATATTCAAGGCGAAGAGTTACATTATTACAGCGCTAAAAAGGAAGGTTTTAAAATCTTTCAACATGGAAAAACTTTCCCTGAACAATTTGATACTAAATTACTTTCAGAATGGGTTCCATTCCGTTGTTTATAAGTATAGTGAACGCTATCAAATAAAAAGCATTGCATTTTAGTGAGTTATGCGTTTAGCTTATAGTGTATCAAAGAGGGCATAGCCCTCTTTTCTTTCACTCACTGGCTCGTAAGATTATGATGAAATACCGCGATTTAAGAGATTTCCTTTCATTACTAGAAGAAAAAGGCGAACTAAAACGTATCACCTTTGAAATAGATCCCTACCTTGAAATGACCGAAATAGCGGACAGAACTTTACGCGCCGGAGGGCCTGCACTGTTATTTGAAAATCCTAAAGGGTTTGATATGCCAGTGCTTTGCAATTTATTTGGTACACCCGAGCGTGTGGCAATGGGAATGGGACAAGATGATGTTAAAGCTTTGCATGAAGTCGGCAAATTATTAGCATTTCTAAAAGAACCCGATCCACCGAAAGGCTTTCGTGATCTTTTTGATAAACTGCCCAAGTTTAAGCAAGTTTTAAATATGCCAACGAAGCGCTTGAGTAAAGCCCCTTGCCAAGAGGTGGTTTTAACGGGGGATGAGGTCGATTTAACCCAACTTCCCGTTATGCATTGTTGGCCTGAGGATGCGGCTCCTTTGATTACGTGGGGATTAACGGTGACTCGTGGCCCACTAAAAGAGCGTCAAAATTTAGGTATTTATCGCCAGCAAGTGCTAGGTAAAAATAAAGTTATCATGCGTTGGTTATCTCATCGTGGTGGTGCTTTAGATTTTCAAGAGTGGTGTCAAAAACATCCCGGCGAACGTTTCCCTGTCTCAGTCGCATTAGGTGCAGATCCTGCGACAATTTTAGGTGCAGTAACACCTGTACCAGACACACTGTCTGAATATGCTTTTGCCGGTTTACTTCGTGGTAATAAATCGGAAGTTGTAAAATGTCTTTCTAATGATCTTGAAGTACCTGCAAGTGCTGAAATTATTCTTGAAGGGTATATTGAACCCGGTGAGTTAGCACCAGAAGGGCCATACGGTGATCACACAGGCTATTATAATGAAATCGATTCTTTTCCTGTGTTTACCATTACCCATTTAACACGCCGTAAAGATGCGATTTATCATTCAACGTATACAGGACGCCCACCTGATGAACCTGCAGTATTAGGTGTTGCACTGAATGAAGTCCTTGTTCCGATATTGCAAAAACAATTTCCTGAAATTGTCGATTTTTATCTTCCTCCAGAAGGGTGTTCTTATCGTTTAGCCGTTGTGACCATGAAAAAACAGTATGCAGGTCATGCTAAGCGGGTAATGATGGGCGTTTGGTCCTATTTACGGCAGTTTATGTACACCAAATTTGTGATTGTTTGCGATGATGATATTAATGCAAGGGATTGGAAAGATGTGATTTGGGCTATAACAACCAGAATGGATCCCGCAAGAGATACCATTATGATGGAAAATACCCCTATTGATTATCTCGACTTCGCATCACCTGTTTCTGGATTAGGCTCAAAAATGGGTCTTGATGCAACCAATAAATGGCCGGGCGAAACAGATAGAGAATGGGGTAGGCCTATTGTGATGTCTGATGAAGTCAAGCAACGCGTTGATACTATTTGGGAACAGCTTGATATTCTTAAATAATAATAGAGGAAGAACATGGCAATACTGAACTGTAAAGTCTCACTTGTTGAGCCGATGACAGATACGGTTTATCGGGTAAGATTGTTACCTGATGGTGAATTTAATTTTCAGGCTGGGCAATATCTTTTAGCCGTTATGGATGAGCGTGATAAACGTCCCTTTTCTATCGCGTCTACCCCTGAAAATAAAGACTTTATTGAACTTCATATTGGTGCGTCTGAACTCAATCTTTACGCGATGGCGGTGCTTGATCTTATCCTAGAAAAACAGCAACTCACCATTGATGTTCCTCATGGAAACGCGTGGTTTAGAAAAGAGAGTCAACGCCCATTACTGTTAATTGCTGGCGGTACAGGGTTTTCTTATACTCATTCTATTTTATTAGCTGCATTAGCAGAAAACCCAGAGCGACCGATTACTCTTTATTGGGGGGGAAGAGAAAGTGTTCATCTTTATGACCTCAATGAATTACAAGAGTTATCAGAATTGTATCCATCCTTATCAGTTATTCCTGTTGTTGAGCAACCTGATGAGGCGTGGCGAGGAAGAAAAGGAACAGTATTAACAGCAATAAGCGAAGATTTTGGTGATTTATCAGAATACGATATTTATATCGCAGGACGTTTTGAAATGGCGAAAATAGCTAGAGACCGTTTTTGTCATGAACGTAATGCAGATAAAACCCGTTTATTTAGTGATGCCTTTGAATTTATCTGATAACGCCTTAGTCGCTTGTTATGACTTTTGTTGTTAACGCCATAAAAAAACCCGCCCCTGACGGCGGGAAAATGGTTTCTAACCATGCAATCAAAAAGAGTAATGCATTAAACTCGTTCTATTATCGTTGCGATCCCTTGTCCTAATCCAATACACATTGTCGCTAAGCCAAATTGTGCGTCTTTTCGTTCCATAATATTTAGTAGCGATGTGGTTATTCGTGAACCGGAGCAACCTAAAGGATGTCCTAACGCAATGGCACCCCCGTTTAAATTAATCTTGTTATCTATGTTATCAAGTAAGTTCATTTTCTTCATGCAAGCCAATGATTGTGCTGCAAAAGCCTCATTTAGCTCGAAAATATCAATATCCCCTAATGTTAATCCTGCTTTTTTTAATGCAATTTCAGTGGCAGGTACGGGGCCATAACCCATAATTGCAGGGTCACACCCAGTGACCGCCATAGCACGAATAACCGCGCGAGGTTTTAGATTGTGCTCTTTAGCATAACGTTCACTAGTAATAAACATGGCTGATGCACCATCAGAAACTGCAGATGAGTTACCTGCGGTAACAGAACCCGTGATTGGGTCAAATACGGGTTTAAGCTGGGCTAATTCATCAAGACTTGGATTATAACGAATCACTTCATCATTTTTTATATTGATAAAATTTCCCGTAGCATCATGGCCATTAATAGGCATGATCTCGTTATCAAAATAACCTTGCTGTGTTGCAAGAGCGGCTAAATGGTGAGAACGAAAAGCAAATTTATCTTGTTCTTCACGTGAAATTTGGAATGATTTTGCTAGCATTTCTGCCGTTAAACCCATTGAAAATGAGGCTTTAGCAACAGAAAGGTTAAGTGATGGATTAAAGTCTGCATTGTAAGTCATCGGCACATGCCCCATATGCTCAACGCCACCAATTAATGCGACTTGGCTATCACCTAGCATAATTTGTCGTGCGCCATCATGTAATGCTTGCATTGATGAACCACATAACCGGTTAACGGTGACAGCGGGAACTTTGTGTGGAAGTTCAGCTAATAACGCCGCGTTACGTGCAATATTGAAACCTTGCTCTAAAGTTTGCTGTACACAACCCCAAATAACATCACCGATATCATTAGGATTAATATTCGGGTTACGTTTTAGTAGCGCTTGCATCAGGTGAGCAGAGAGATTTTCCGCTCTGACATGGCGGAAGGCTCCGCCTTTTGAGCGTCCCATTGGAGTACGAATACCATCAATTATGACAACCTTTTCCATTTCATCTCTCCTTAAGCGAGTTCTCTGATGTTAACATCTACTTTTGCGGGCTTTGGATAATAGGTTTCGTTGCGTTGTGCTTTCTGTTTTAAACTTTCAGGGAGTTGATAGAGTGGCCCTAATGATGCGTATTGCTGAGCATCTGCAACAAATTTTGTTAATCCGATGGTATCAAGATAACGGAATACGCCACCTCGGAAAGGAGGAAAGCCTAAGCCATAGACTAATGCAATATCGGCCTCAGCAGGTGAGGCAATAATACCTTCATCTAAGCAACGAACAACTTCATAGATCATGGGGATCATCATGCGAGCAATAATCGCATCTTGGCTAAATTCTTGTGCTTTTCCCACATTTTGTTGGATAAGTGTTTGAATTTGACTATCAACTGATTTCTGTTTTTTACCTCGTTTATCAACAGCGTAATTATAGAAACCATGATTATTCTTCTGCCCATATCGCTGTTGTTCATATAACAGCGCGATAGCATCTCGCTCAATAGTTCCCATTCTGTCAGGAAAGCCTTTAGCCATGACGGCTTGTGCGTGATTTGCGGTATCAATACCAACAACATCAAGTAAATAAGCTGGGCCCATAGGCCAGCCAAATACCTTTTCCATCACTTTATCAATGGCAATAAAATCAGCACCATCTCTTAATAATAAAGAGAACCCTGCGAAATAAGGAAACAGGACACGATTGACAAAGAAACCAGGGCAATCATTCACAATAATAGGTGTTTTACCCATTCGGCTGGCATAACTCACAATGCGGTTAATTGTCTCTTCACTGGTTTTTTCACCTTTAATAATTTCAACCAGGGGCATGCGATGAACGGGGTTAAAGAAATGCATACCACAGAAATTTTCAGGACGTTTTAAGGTTTTTGCGAGCAGCGAAATAGGAATAGTGGAAGTATTTGAAGCAAGAACCGCGTTATCAGCTAATAGTGCTTCTGTTTCAGCCAGTACCGCAGCTTTTACTTTAGGATTTTCGACCACAGCTTCAACCACAACATCTGCATCACTGACCGAGGCATAATTCAATGTTGGTTGAATTGAGGCGAGCGTTTTTGCCATATCAACGGCACTCATTCGACCTTTTTCTTGGCGTTTTTGCAACAAACCTAGCGCTTCATTCATGCCAAGCTCAAGGGATTTTTGGTTAATATCTTTCATAATAACCGGAATACCTTTTAAGGCAGACTGATAGGAAATCCCACCGCCCATAATGCCAGCCCCTAAGACAGCGGCTTGTTTTGGTAATTCTGCTTGACGTTTTTTTGTAATACTTTTGACATACTGATCATTGAGGAAAATGCCTACGAGGGCTTTTGCAACATCAGTACGTGTGAGCTTGATAAAGTTTTCAGTTTCAAGAGCCAGTGCCTCATCTCTATTTAGGAATGCGGCTTTTTCTATGGTCTTAACTGCAGTAATAGGTGCAGGATAATGGGGTCCTGCCACTTTCATTACCATGCCTTTAGCGACACTAAAAGACATTTTATGTTCAAGCTCTGTTAGCCTTAATGGTGCTGTTTTTGGATGGCGTGCCGCTTTCCAATCAATCTTGCCATCAATCGCTTGTTCTATAAGTAAGACCGCGCTCTCTTTTAAATTTTCTAGTGGTACAACGGCTTGAATTAATCCATTTTTAAGTGCTGTTTGGGCATCAATATCTTTACCTGCGGTAATAATTTCTAATGCATTATCAACACCAATCAACCGAGGAAGACGTACCGAGCCACCAAATCCCGGCATGATCCCAAGTTTTGTTTCAGGAAGACCGATACGTAAATCAGAGGATGCAATACGGAAATCCGTAGCAAGTACGCATTCACAGCCCCCACCAAGAGCATAACCATTGATAGCAGAGACGGTGGGAACGGGTAAATCTTCGAGTCGATTAAAGATTTGATTAGAAAAATGTAGCCACTGAGTCAATTCTTCTTCAGGGGCATCAAATAGGGATAAAAATTCAGTGATGTCAGCGCCGACAATAAAGGCAGGTTTTTCAGAACGTAAAATAACACCTTTTAGATCTTGTGTTGCTTCTAATACGGCTAACGCTTCGCTTAGCATTGCAACGGTTTTGGTATCTAATTTATTAATAGAACCTTTGGCGTTAAAAACGAGTTCAACAATGCCTTGTTTTACCCAATCGACTTGAATATTTTCGCTTTGATAGAGCATTTGTATTCTCCCTAAAAGTATAGACTGGTATGACCAGATATTAAGAGTGTGAATACTATGTTAAATAAATGCAAATACTTGATTAAAAAATTGCTAAGGTGATCACACGAAAATTATTCAACTTATTGAATTTTATCCTGTTGCTTTGTTTGATAAAAAAGAGCGAAATAAATCGGTAATAATCTATTTTTGTTATGATGTTAGCCAGTAAAAGAGTTGGCGTGTTAAGCTGAATTATTAACAATGAATAAGATAAGGTCATTAATAATGGAAAAATTGCTCTCTCTGTACCAAGAACATATCAAAACTCTACAAAATCGTACTCGTGATGCTTTATCCAAACACCATCTTGATTCCATATTAATTCATTCTGGAGAGCCGATTCGCGTTTTTCTTGATGATTGCGATTATCCGTTTAAAGTGAACGCACACTTTAAAGCTTGGGTACCTGTAACGGACGTACCTCATTGCTGGTTATATGTTGATGGTGTTAATAAACCAAAACTATGGTTTTATTCTCCAGTTGACTATTGGCATAGTGTTGAAGCGTTGCCAAATAGTTATTGGACGCATGAAATTGAGCTTATTCATCTCAAAAATGCTGAAGATATTCAAAAAGAACTTGCCCCTTATATTAATAAAAATACAGCCTATATAGGCCCGAATACGCAACGAGCTGAATCATTAGGTGTGAGTATTGATAATGTTAATAATCAATCTCTACTTAATTATTATCATTACTATCGTGCCTATAAAACAGACTATGAATTAGCTTGTATGCGTGAAGCTCAAAAGATGGCAGTAAATGGACATATCGCGGCTCGCGAAGCTTTCCAAGCAGGATTAAGTGAGTTTGATATAAATATGGCGTATTTAATGGCGACAGGCCATCGTGATACCGATGTTCCTTATGGCAATATCGTCGCATTAAATGAGCATGCTGCTGTATTGCATTACACCAAGTTAGACCACGAATCACCTGACGAATACCGTAGTTTTCTGATTGATGCAGGTGCAGCATATAATGGCTATGCAGCTGATATTACTCGGACTTATAGTGCTAAAGAGAATCATGAATTTACCTCTTTAGTTAAAGATATGAATGATGCACAACAAGCGTTAATTGCTTCCATGAAAGCGGGTGTGCGTTACACTGAATATCATGTTCAAATGCACCAACGTATTGCTGGATTACTCAATAAATATGGCATTATAAAAGGTGTTACTGAAGAAGAGATGGTAAGCGCAGGGTTAACTACCCCATTTTTACCTCATGGTTTAGGTCATGCTTTAGGTTTACAAGTCCATGACGCAGCTGGATTTATGCAGGATGATAAAGGTACTCATTTAGCGGCTCCTGCAATGTACCCATTCTTACGCTGTACACGTATTGTTGAACCTAGAATGGTGTTAACCATTGAGCCTGGATTCTACTTTATTGATTCTCTGTTAGCGCCTTGGAAAGAAGGAAAATACAGTACCCATTTTAATTGGAAACTGATTGAACATTTCAAACCCTTTGGTGGCATTCGTATTGAAGATAATATTATTATCCATGACAGCAAAATTGAAAATATGACTAGAGACTTACATTTAGCCTGATGAAAGCGTATTTGATCCCCGCTGAAACGGTAGAGTTCAGTGAAGAAATAAAAAAGAGCCGTTTTATTACATTTATTGCTCACACTGAAGGCATTGATGCAGCAAAAGCTTATATTCAATCTATCAAAGCGCAATTTCCTGATGCCCGACATCACTGTTGGGCATTTGTTGCGGGAAGACCTGATGATTCACAACAATTAGGTTTTTCTGATGATGGCGAGCCAACGGGTACTGCGGGAAAGCCTATTCTTGCCCCTCTTTTAGGAAGTGGAATGGGGGAAGTTACCGCTGTCGTTGTTCGTTATTTCGGCGGGATCAAATTAGGAACTGGCGGGTTAGTTCGTGCATATGGAAGTGGTGTTCAACAAGCATTAAAAATGTTGCCCACAAAAACAAAAGTGCCACAATTACACTTTATCGTGGAATGTGAATATTCACTGATTTCATTACTTGAGCAAGTCGTTGAACAATATCAAGGGCAAATACTCTCAAGTGAATATACTGATAAAGTTACTTTTATCCTTTCATTGCCTGCCGTGCATAGTGGTGAAGTGGAAGTTAAGTTACGTGATATAAGTCGTGGCAGCATGCAACTAACCCCATTAGATAAAAATGAATAATCTTTGCTACCAAGGAAATCGCTAAATGCATTTTCGTTCAATAACCCGTATTGTCGGACTGCTTGTCATCTTATTCTCTGTGACAATGATCATTCCTGGTATTGTTGCATTGATATACCGTGATGGCGCAGGGCGTGCATTTAGCCAAACATTTATTGTTGCATTGATTATTGGATTAATGCTGTGGATCCCTAACCGAAATAAGAAGAGTGATCTTAAACCTAAAGAAGGCTTTCTTATTGTGGTTTTATTTTGGACTGTGTTGGGCAGTGTAGGGGCATTACCGTTTATTTTTTCTGAGCAACCTCACCTCTCTATTACCGATGCATTTTTTGAATCGTTCTCTGGGCTTACGACAACAGGTGCCACGACTTTAGTCGGGCTTGATTCTCTACCTAAAGCTATTTTATTTTATCGCCAGATGCTTCAGTGGTTAGGGGGGATGGGGATTATCGTATTAGCTGTGGCTATCCTTCCACTTTTAGGTGTTGGGGGAATGCAGTTATATCGTGCAGAAATGCCGGGTCCATTGAAAGATAATAAGATGCGACCACGAATAGCTGAAACAGCAAAAGCACTTTGGCTTATCTATGTCTTACTTACTATTATTTGTGCCTTAGCATTATGGATTGCTGGCATGGATGTATTTGATGCTATTTCTCATAGCTTTTCAACAATTGCAATTGGTGGATTTTCTACTCACGATGCCAGTATTGGCTATTTTAATAGCCCAACGATTAACATCATTATTGGTGTGTTTCTTTTAATTTCAGGCTGTAACTTTGGTTTGCACTTTGCAGTATTAACAGGAAGAAGTCTTAATATTTATTGGCGAGATCCTGAGTTTCGTATGTTTATCTCCATTCAATTGGGATTAGTCATTATCTGTAGCGGTATTCTTTGGCTTTATTCTGTATACGACTCAGGGTGGATAACCATCAATCAGGCATTCTTTCAAGTTGTCTCTATGGCGACAACCGCCGGATTTGCAACAGACAGTTTTGCTCAATGGCCTGCATTTTTGCCTCTTCTATTACTATGCTCTGCTTTTATAGGTGGATGTGCGGGATCAACAGGCGGTGGATTAAAAGTGATCCGTATCTTACTTTTATTCCTACAAGGAAATCGTGAATTAAAACGTCTTGTTCACCCTAATGCGGTTTATACCATCAAACTGGGTCATAGAGCATTACCTGAACGTATTATTGAAGCAGTATGGGGATTCTTTTCCGCTTATGCTTTGGTCTTTATTATTAGTTTAATGCTGTTGATAGCAACAGGTGTCGATGAATTTTCTGCCTTTTCAGCTATTGCAACAACGTTAAATAACCTTGGCCCTGGATTAGGTATTGTCGCGGATAACTTTACGACAATGAATCCAGCCGCAAAATGGATACTTGTCGTAACAATGCTATTTGGACGACTTGAAGTTTTCACACTATTGGTTTTATTTACCCCAACATTCTGGCGTGATTAACCTAATACAAGGAGTAATGTATGAGTGCGCTATTGCTGTATTGTAGTACTGATGGTCAAACAAAAAAAATAATGACGCAAATTGCGAATGAATTACGACAACATGGTTATGAATGTGATGTAAGAGATTTAACGGCAGTTCAGCAAAATTTAAATTTGTCTGCTTATAATAAAGTGTTAGTCGGGGCCTCTATTCGTTATGGTTACTTTAATAAAGCTCTCGATAAATTTATTACTCGTCACCTTTCACAGTTAAATAACATGCCATCTGCATTCTTCGGCGTTAACCTTACCGCAAGAAAAGCTGAAAAGAACACGCCAGAGACTAATTCTTATATACGTAAGTTTTTAGAGAAGACACCTTGGAAGCCAACCTTGACCGGCGTATTTGCTGGTGCGCTTTCTTATCCTCGTTATAAATGGATTGATAGAGTCATGATCCAGTTAATTATGAAGATGACAAACGGTGAAACAGACCGAACAAAAGAAATAGAGTACACGGATTGGAATAAAGTGAGCGAGTTTGCTGCTGATTTTGCTAAAATTGAGTGATATTTCGCCTTTGTTGTGGGGTTTTTATACGTCTTGTTGGAGTTTTGAACGAACAGAAAATTATTTTAAAAAAACACTTGCGCTAATCCGAGATCTCCCTATAATGCGCATCCACTGACCGACGATGAGCTGACAACAGCCACGAAGGACAGTGAAGAGAAAAGAAAAAAGTTTGAAAAAACTCTTGACTCTTCAGAGGAATAACGTAATATACGCCTCCTCGCAACAACGCAGAAGACCGGAAACGGCAGCAATTGTTGCACTGCTCTTTAACAAATTATCAGACAATCTGTGTGGGCACTCGCAGAGA
>NZ_JABUYL010000035.1 GCF_014897315.1 Proteus sp. FME41
TAAATATCAAATGATGTATCTAATTATTTTTATTTAATTATAGATTAAATAACGCAATCGTTTACTTTATCTTTCCCCTTTTTAAAAAGAAAAATAGATTTTACATAGAGAAAAAACACGTATTTAAATTATGATGTTTAATGATCTAAATATAGAAAATTGGTCAATGACAATGCTAAACTTCGCCTTTAGTTAACTGGATAAATATCCCCCTAATGATTAAGAGTCTATCGTGAGAACGCTTTATTTTACTGCACTGACAACAGGCATTCTTTCTGGTATTTGGGCATTTGTTGCCAACCAATTTGATCTATTAAGCTGGGCAGGCTTTTTAGGCTGTACTGCCTACTTTGCTTATCCTAAAGAAGGCATTAAAGGATTAGCCGTCACTATGGCTACCATTATGAGTGGCGTAATTTGGGCATTGGCGATTATTTATGGTAGCCAAGTCTTTAGTGATATTTCCATTTTTGGCTATGCTGTCACAGGTGTGATTGCCTTTGTGATGTGTATTCAGGCTAAAAGTGCCCTACTTGCTTATATCCCAGGAACGTTTATTGGGGCATGCACCCTCTTTGCCGCACAAGGCGATTTAGTACAGACCATACCGTCGTTAATTGTGGGGGTGTTATTTGGTTACTCAATGAAAATGAGTGGGCTTTGGGTTGCCAATAAATGGACCAAAACCGCATAAATGACCGAATTACACGTTTAAAAGCGGTATTTAGCCAAACTAAAGCCGCTTTTACATTTTACAAAACAGCGTTAACAAGGCACGACCATTGGTGTTCCTACAACAGGATCAGGAATAATTTGGCATTCTAAATCAAAAACTTGCTTAATTAGTGCTTCATTGACGATAGATTGTGGCTGACCTTGTGCAATGATGTTCCCTTTCACCATCACCACTAAATTATCCGCGTAACGGCAGGCTTGGTTTAAGTCATGTAAAACAGCAACAACGGTACGTCCTTGTTGTTGGTTAAGCTTCCGAAATATATTAAGTAACTCTATTTGATAAGCAATATCGAGGTACGTTGTGGGCTCGTCTAACAGTAAAATCTCCGTTTGTTGCGCCAATATCATTGCCACCCAGACACGTTGTTTTTGTCCCCCTGATAATGAATCTACCGTTTTATCTGCAAATTCCACAATACCCGTCTCTTTCATTGCCGTTTCTACGGCTAATTTATCTTCTCGGCTCCATTGATGCATAAAGCTTTGATGAGGAAACCGTCCTCTTGCCACTAAATTAGCCACCGTGATCCCAGCAGGTGCTTGCATGGTTTGTGGCAATAACGCAATTTGGCGTGCCAACATTTTAGTGGGTAATGTTGTTACGCACTGCCCATCTAATGAAACATAGCCTGATAACGGTTTTAATAGGCAACACAAACTACGTAATAGTGTTGATTTGCCACATCCGTTGGGGCCAATAATGACGGTGACTTTTTTATCAGGAATAGAAAGAGAAATATCTTGGCAAATCGTTGTTTGTTGATATCCCAACGTTAAAGAGTGCGTCTGTAATCGGCTATTGTGCATAACATTATCTTTTTATGTAATCACGACATCACACTAAGCTGGGGATGCATTTCACATCCCCTTTACGGTATCGTGTATTTAGAAACGAACTTCTACCGAGGCACCTAACATACGAGGACGCTGGTAAATGGCGGTGTCTTTATTGTTATCAGGAATAAGAATTCGCTTATCAGAATCAAATAAGTTCTGAGCAAATAACGTCGTTCTACCCCATTTAAAGTTATATCCAAGCTGTAAATTGGCTAACCAAAAACTATCAACTTTGCCACTGTCGGCATTATTTGCACTAGAGAAATAATCACCCGAGAATTGAACGTTACCGCTAATATCCATTGCTTGCGTTAATTGATATTTAGCACCAACATTTGCGGTATAACTTGGCGCACGCGCCAATTCTTTACCTTCAATACCACTATTACCAAAGTCTTTGATTTTGGTTTTTAATAAACCCACGCCTGTATTTAACTCAAGAGAATCAATAGGCTGATAAGCAACGGTTAATTCAGCACCATAGGTTTCAACCTTTTTCGCATTCCGAATAGTGGACGAATTTGGTCCTAAATAGAAAGGCAGTTGCATATCTTTGTAGTCGTTATAAAACAGGTTCGTCATAATACTTAACTTGTTATCTAACAGGCTATTACGGGTATAAAGGCTATAGTTCCAGACATACTCAGGTGAATAGACATAAGTAACAATTGGCTTTCCAATTGTTACACCCGCACCGCCACCGTTATAACCCCGGCCTACAGCCACCCCTACCGTTTGATTCACACCCGGTTTCCATGCAATGTCAGCTTTAGGTAAAAACGTGTTATAGGTTTCATCAAAATCAATAGCAACAGAAGCACTACCGCCATTACGTGTATGATGCTCACGTTCAAAACGCCCAGATAAAGTGACATCAATTTCAGGGAATAGCGCGTAAGTTAATGAGCCATAGGCTGAAGCTGTTTCTGTTTTATCATCAAAATAACTGCCCCCAAAGATATTCACAAACTCATCTTGTTTAGCATGGAAATAACGCAGGCCGAAAATCCCGCTTAACGCTTCACTGTCTGTTTTAAACCGCAACATCGGTTCAAATTCAAATTCTTTAGCATCAATATCCGCACGCGGACTTTGTGCTTCCGTTAAGCGACGCGTTGAGAAATCGGTATAAATTAATGTATTTTCAACACTTAAATTATCATTTGCTTCCCATGATGTATTTAAAATACCGCTGGTGGTTTTACGTTTAATTACAGGACGGAAACGTGCGGGGGCATTGGGTGTTAAATTACTCGCCATATTGGCTTCATTTTGCGGTGATCGGCTATCAAGATGACTGACGGTTAACTTGGCTTTAAAGTCAGGATTATCTAAAGAGTCGTAAAGTAGTTTTCCGCGGAATGTATTGGAATGGATATCGCGTGGATCACCTGTAGGCGAGTATTTATCCATATGAACAAAACTTTCACGCTCTTGTCTTTCTGCGGTAAAACGAAATGCTAATTTATCTTCAATTAATGGCCCTGAAGTCATCACCGCATACTCACGAAGATCTTGCTGACCTGCACCCAGTTTTACTGCATTTTCCCAATAAAAGGTGGGATCTTGCGTTTTAACGAGAATAGCCCCCGCAATAGCATTTCGGCCTTGTACATAGCTTTGCGGATCACGGAAAATTTCAACCGTATTCACATCCCATAACGATTGTGCGCCATAGCCAAATTCGTTATAGGTAAATGAACGACCATCAACAGAGAAGTTAACTCGGGGACGCGTTCCCCCTAAAAAGGCAATCGCCCCCTGTGCAGGCCCAGAGCCATCAACACCACGAATAGCGGGTAAAGCATTACTATTCCCATTATCAACAATGTTTGGTGTCATTTGCAGCAGTGTATTCACATCCGCATTAGGGACTGCTTCTATCTTTTTAGCGTCATACACTGTGACACTTGAACCCGTGTCATAGATAGATTTATTCAGTTTTTCACCCGTCACAATTAATACATCAACTTTTTCATCCTGTTTCTTATTATCTTGTGACGTTGATGGTTTTGCTATTTCTTGTGCATTCACATTAGGAGCAGTAAAACATAATGTTCCCAATAACGCGGTTTGCACTAATGTTGTTATTGTGGCTTTTTTAGTGCGTAGAGTAAGAACACCAGACATAAGTCTATACCTTTCATGCTATATAGCATGCCATTAGACGATTTATAAAATACTCTCATTACATCCCAAATATTCAGTTAGTCTTTCTGGTGACCATCCCATCACTCATCCTTAAGTTGATAAATATTTACTTCATTTATTATTATTCATCGCATTATATCTAATGCTTATCATTATTAATACGTAATAAAAATCATTCTCAAATTAAACTTTGTGCTTTCTTGTTAATAGCCATAGCAGATAAAGCCCACCAATAACGCCTGTCATTAAACCAACCGGCATCGTGACATTAATAGGCAAGCTTTGAGATAGCACATCAGCAGAAAGTAAAAGCAGTGCTCCCATTAATGCCGAACCAATAATAGGTAACTTTCCAGAATGGCTTAATCGGATCACTAACTGAGGAGCGGCTAATGCAACAAAAGCGATAGGCCCTGCACTTGCAGTGGCTAATGATGCCAGCAAGACCGCACTAAAAATCATCACCCATCTTACTCTGCCAACATTGACACCTAACTGTTGTGCCATGTCATCACCCATTTCCATCAACGTAAGTGATTTAGCATAAAAGGAGATCAACGGGACAAGGATAAGCAAGCCGATAAAGGTAGGATAAACATGTTGCCACGTTCGGGCATTTAACGAGCCCGCAAGCCAAAGGTTAGCCATAATGGCATTATCAATATTTCCCTTTACTAACAGTAATCCATTAAAGGCATGTAAAATAGCACCGACACCAATACCAATTAAAATCATGGTGTAACCTGACATCACTCCATTTTTTAATGACAACAGATAAACAATTAACGCCGTCGCCATTCCCCCGATTAATGTAAAAATCGCGATATCAACAACCGTACCATTAAAAAGAATAATTTGGAGTAATGCTCCTGATGCCGCCCCTGTCGTAAAACCAATCACATCAGGTGAGCCTAAAACATTACGAGAAATCGATTGAAAAATAGCGCCTGAAAGACCTAATGCTGCGCCAACTCCCATTGCAGTAAGCAAGCGTGGTAAACGAATATCCATTACAATTTTTTCTTTGATACCGCCTTCTGATTGCCCAACCACAATATCCATTAATGTTGATATTTCGATAGGAAACTTACCCGTTGTCAATGCGAAGAAAGCGAGGAATATCACCAATAAAAACAAGATCAAAGCAACAAAGATATCTTTTAACGAGAAAACCCAAGAGCATGTCCCTAACTGGCAGATAATTTCATTATTTTTAGGTTTCATAATGTTATGATCCGCCAACGTTTAACGAGATAAATAAAGAAAGGCCCACCAATCAGTGAGATCATAATACCGACGCTAATTTCCCCCGGCGTACCAATTAATCGCCCGACGCAATCCGCCATCAGCATCACTAATGCACCAATTAACATCGACATTGGTAAAATGCGTCGATATTCAGCGCCGACTAAACGACGGGCAAAATGAGGCGCAGTTAATCCTAAAAAGCTAATAGGACCAACGGCGGCTGTTGCACTTCCTGCAAGAAGAACAATCGCAAATGCTGATAGCAACCAAACCTGTTTTTGGTTTGCACCCAATGCATGACTAATATCATCACCTAATGTCACGATATCTAACGAACGTGTCAGTGAATAAGCAATCACACTGCCTATCGCGACAAGCAGTGTAATGGGATACAGCACATCAAAACTGCGCCCTTGTAATGATCCGACAACCCAATGTCGAAACTGATCAAAAACACGTTCATCACTATTGACCGTAACAAGTTGAGTGATGGCGAGTAAGACCACGGAGAGAGCAACCCCAGCAAGAACCATTCTGACGGGATTAAGTCCGTGCCTTATACCACCAAGAAGATACACACCAATACCCGCTAAAAATGCCCCTAATAAGCCAAACCACATATAAATAGTAACATCCGTGATCCCCGTTAACGCAATAACAGAAACAATCGCGACCATCGCCCCTGCATTAATTCCAAATAACCCAGGATCGGCTAATGGATTACGCGTTAATGCTTGCATTAATGTTCCTGCCCCTCCTAGCGCAATACCAATCACTATCGCCAATAGAGTGCGAGGAAATCGTAAATAGCGCACTAATAAGTGTTCGCTATTTGTGGTATCAAAAGCAATAAAAGCCTGCCATGTGGTTTGCATAGAAACCTGACGGCTTCCCACAAATAAACTTAACAGAGCAAAAAGGATCAATAAGAGAACAGCGCCTCTTATTCCCCACTTTATCGTGTGGTGTGATGTCAACATGCGTTATTGCTTACGTGAATTAAAACGTGCAACCATCTCGTTGATAATCTCTTGCGCGCTATAGTAATCAATCCGAAAGGAGTTCGCCCCTAAGCCATAGACTTGCTTGTTTTTCACAGACGGCAGATTGGCAAGAATGGGATCAGCCATAAAAACATCCGCGTCTTTCGCTGTACCACTTAAAAGAAAGGTTGTTGGTGCAGTCAGTTGCGTTAAATGCTCATACTGTGCCCAAACAAAATCAGAAACAGGCTTATCTTTTGGTTGCCACGCAAGATCGGCACTTTCAATCGTAAACCCGAGTTGCTGTAATAATACGGCGTGAGGACTTCCAGGTAATGAAACAGGATTCACAGTACCTGCGCCAAAATAAGAAATAATATTGACCTTACCTTCAGGACGTTGAAGTGCCTCTTTGCCATCTTTCACTAAGCCGGAAAAATGCTGTAACAGTACGTTGGTTTCTTTTTCTTGCCCTGTGGCTTGCGCCAATTGTAAAGCCAAACTTTCCCAGCTCTGTTTGCCATAATCTAAAACGATCGTTGGGGCTATTTGTTGAAACTGCGCAACCTGCGGATAGACAGTATCACCACCATTAATAGAAACAACAATTAAATCAGGCATATAAAGGTATGCCATCTCTAATGAAACGCTGCCTGCAGACCACAGTTTTTCAACCTTTTTTTCTTTTGCCACCAGATCCCACTGAGCAAAGTATTGCCCATTGGCTGCTGTTGAGCTTGCCACTACAGGTGCTTGCATCGCGAGTAATGTTCCGGTGATAGAGACTGACGCCGATAAAATGCGTTGTGGTTTTTCTTTGATTTCGACCTTTGTGCCATCCACATTAGTAAATGTGCGAGGCCAAGACTGACTGTCTGCGCCCACATCAAAAGCATTTGCCGTATTAACAAAGAGAGAAAAAAGAAAAAGACAAGTGATAGAGACAACGGATTTAAACATAACCAATTTCCAAGTAAACAAGCTTTACTTTAAATAATAAACGTAATTATTAATGTTAATCATAATCAATATCATTAACAATGCAGATTTATAGGCTTGTGATAAGAAAAGTGAGAATGAGCGCACAAAAAACAGTTTGTGTGGGTTTATCTTCGTCACCCATATCGCTTTTTTCTCAAGTTTAGTGAGTTGTTGGTCATGTCGTGGCTAAAGTGCTCTCTCTTGGGGGCAGTTCACTGAAAGGCGGGGATATAAGGCGCTCCTGATAAAAAAAACACCTAAGTTGAAATGGTCCTTAGGTGTTTTCAATAGCCCTTAATTTAATTGGAAATCTAACGAGATAATCAACGGATTTAACAGGTTTTCAGGTTTAGGCCCGATTGTTTTTACCCGCTTTACGGCGGCAATAGCTGCGTTATCAAGGGAAGAGATGCCCGACGTGTTCTCTATCAATACGGTTGAAACGGCACCTTCTGGTGTCAATGAAAAACGCACCACCACCTGACCTTCATATTGCATACGGCGGGCTTGTGATGGATAACGCTTATGTCGCTCTATTTCTCGACGCAACGAGCTTATATAATGGTTATTAGATTCGCCTTGCCCTATATCTTGTTGACTTAATGCACGACTGCTTCCTGCTAACGAGCTTGCCGTATATTGCGTTAAACTTTCTTGCGATTGTGTTGATGCGTTTTGCGCTATTTGGCTTTCTAAATCAACGGGTTTTACTGGCTCGGTGTATTCTTGTACTAGCTGTTTTTTCACCGGTGTTATTGGCTTTATTTTAATCGGGATCGGTTTTTCTTTTATTTTTTCAGGTAATGTCTTTTGTATCTCAACAAATTCACCCTTTGGAGCACTGGGTAAAACAATAGCGGTATCTTGAGGTCTAATTTCATCCATAGGCTCAGGCACGACAGTCGATTGTTGGAGCGGTGAAAACATCACTTGGTAAACCGATAATGTATTTTCTTGTTGCTGATGAATATGGTGCGCACTTTCTGTCATAGAAAATGAACGTAACACCCAGCTTAATACGGCGATATAAATTAACGATATGCCAATTAGCCAATAATAAATATTAAGCGGTTGTCTGACAGAAAGTGCCAACATAACAAAAGCTCCTTAATTCTCTTTTGATTAAAATTGTGCAGTCACACCCAATCGGAATGTTCTTCCAGGTGCAGGCATACCTGATCGCGTTAAAGGATCAATGTAATATTCGTTTAATAAATTACTGCCAGTCATTTCAAAAGATAAATTAGGGCTATATTGATAGTTAATGTAAGCATCAACGGTAAAGACTTTTGCCCAACGCATCGGGTTATTATTTTGACCGTATATCTCTCTCGGTAATTTTTCTTTTAGCCACTTTTCATCTTTATTTTCCACTTCTGATGAATAAAGCCAGCGGCTTCCTATTTCTAATTTATTCTCTAACCAACGTGTGCCTAAATGTAAATTAACAGAATACTTGGGTTGAATAGACGTCCGTAAAAATCCCCCCGGGTAACCGCCCGTCATACACTCTTTAATACCCAAAAAGCCAAATGGATCATAGTTACTAAAGGCATTTTTATCACATACCTTATTTTTATGGCTATAAACTAAAGCCGTATCCATAAAAATAAAACCGTTATCAAAACGTGCTTGAACTTCCAGCCCCTCTAAGACTTGCTTTTCAAATTGCCTAATTTGCCAATTCGCATCTCTATCAAACACATTTTCGATATTGGTATGAAAATAATTAATTTTAATATCAGCATGGCGCTCGACATTGAGCCAATCTGTCAAATCAAACACAACACCTAACTCAGTACTTTTTGCACGTTCGGGTTTTAATTTAAAGCCATAATAACGGGCTTTGGAACCCGAAAAACCACTGGTGTCTTCAAATAAATTAGGTAAACGCAGTTGCTCGGTATAACGCCCATAAAAACGCAATATATCAGTGGCATAAACTGTGGCAGACACTAACGGTGAAAATGCGCCATGTTGATAGCTGGGTTCTGATGCAAAGGCATCTTGGCTATCTTCTAAATAAATGGGTATCGGGTTTGTCACACCCATTTCATATTTATTAACGGCTTCACCTATAATTGGATCAGGTACTTTTTCATTGATATCAACATAACCACTTAAAAAGATGTTTTTACTTTTAGGTAATTCGCTATTTTCGTCATAAAGCCAGACTGTATGTTCAGTGACCATAAGACGTTTTTGAGAAGATTTTATATTGAGATTTCCTTGTTTATCATGAAGAAAATCATCGTGCGTCATATTAACTTGAACTCTTTTCACTTCACTACTATTAATAATCTTTTCTTTTATTTCTGGAGAAAGTTTTTCATATTCAGGATAAACAAATTTAGATTGTACAAACTCACGTACCTTTTTATCTATTTCAGGATAACGTCGATAATTTTTAAGCTCTTCAGGTAACGTCTCTACATCAATCTTATGAATTGCTCTATATAATAAATATTCTTCAGCGGTTAAAGTTCGTCGATAAGGAAGAATAAAGCCTCTTATTGAGCGGGGTTTCTCATAGCCTTTTACGTTATTACGTCGCTTATTATTTAAAAAAGTATCTGTTAAATGATAATAATGGTATTTGCCACCTGCAGTAATGGCTAACCAAGAAAGTGGCTTCCAATCTGTGGAAAGGGCTAAATTAATTTCATGACGTTGTCCTGCTCGCCCTGCTGTAACAAAATCAAAACCTGCAGGTACTTCCAATTCATCACTATCCAATTTTTCAAATTGATAATTACTGGAAAATGAAATAGAAAATTGAGGTGATAATTTAAATATAGAAGATAAATCAATACCGTAACGATTATTCTCTTGATAAAGAGAAGAGGTATCAATAAATCCAGTCTCATAACTGAGATCCCATTCTGTATTTCTATTAGCAAATGGATCGACTTGTTTTGGCTCTCTAGGCTTTCCCCCACGAGTATTAGTATGACCCGTAGTTAAATTTCCCCATAACCTTAATAGTAAATCTGTTTTTTTATCTTCGGGTTTATATTGATAGGTTAATATTCCAGCTTGTTGTGTGATATTTCCAAGAGGCCATTGATTTACCAGGTTTTTATCATAACGAACCCAACTTAAACGTGATGGCATAATATCGCCAAATAATAAATCAGTGTATCGGTAATTAATGGAAAAACGATGAGTTTGCTGAGGAAATAATGTTCCTTTTACTAAAAGAGAACGACTACGGTTAGAGGTATTAGGTACTTCATTATTTGGGCGATAAATATGAGCAATAAAGGGCAAATAAGGTTCAAAATTTCTTGCGCCATCCTTTACATGAACTGATTCCAATAACTTTTTATCATTCTCACTGTAATTTTTAGCATTTCTTTTTCCTGCAAAATAATTTCCTTTCTCTCGCAGTGCATAAGCAAACAATAAGTCAAATCCCTCCTCTTCAAAACCTACCCCAAGGCGAAATGAATAATCTTGAAAATTTTGTATTTTACCTTTTTTAGGTGTTATTTCTAAAGCAGGATCAATAATATAAGCACTTTGCTGATAGAATTTTGGATAATAGCGGTAATCTTCAATCATATTGGTATAAACTTCTTTATACCGTGTAGCGTTATTACTAATATCCCCTTTAAAATTAATACCAAAAGAATCACCTACAGGCACAATATCTCGAATATCTAAGGTTTTTATCGCAATACCACCACCAATACCGGTTTTCATATCAGGGGTTAATGAAGGCCCTTTTTCAATATAGATACTGCTAATCAGATTGGAATCGATATAGTTACGGTTAGAAGCACCACTGTAACCTCGATAAACGGTTATTGCCTGCTCTGTACCATCTACTGTGACAGGTATTCTACCTTGCCCTTGAATGCCTCGAACATTCGGATCAAGTGCCCCACCATTACGCGCTTCACCACTATAAACACCAATGGCACTTTTCAGTAAATCCGCGGGAGAGACACCGTGATATCGCTCTAACAACTCTTTTCCTAAATAAACATTAGAGACATCTTTTTCATAAACTTGTGCATAACCCTGTTTATCTTTTTCTTTATTATCGGAAACCTGAATATGGCCAAGATCGGTTTTATCTTCTTTCGCTTGCAGATAAAAGCAAGGAGAAAACAGTGATAGAGAAACGAAGATTGACACTATTTTCCGTTTCCGAAAAAGCATTACATGCATTGTTTTACCTATTCAATTAATAAAGGAAGTGATTGGTTTAATTAGAACTGCTTTTCTAATTTAAATAACACTTCATGTTGCTGATATTGATATAACCAATCCACATTGCTTAATCTTCGGGTATAACGTAACTCTATTACTGGGTAAAACCCAAAAACAAAAGGTGTTTTATTTTTAATATTTGTCGTTAAAATAACGCTATTATCTTTTCTTCTTTGCTTTAATAATGGATTGTAATTATTAAAGTATTTAAATTGGTATTGTAAAAAAAGAGAGAATTGCCAATTCACTGATAAGGGATAATAAACGCCAGTTTTTATACCATATTGCTGACAATTTAATAAAGTATTTTCTTTACGATTATTTTGATAAATTAATTGATTAAGTAATTTCAATTTATTATTGAAATAGTAGTTATAGTTAACACCATAACTAAATTGAACATTATTTAAATTATTTAATTCTTTTTGATATTCCTTTATTTTATAATTAGCATTTAAATTAATAGTCTGGTTTTTATTAATAGAGAAATAAAATTGTGTATCAATGCCCCATGCTTGATATTCATATTGAGTATGCTGTGCTTTTATTTCGTAATAAGGTGAAATTGACCATTGATATTGCGGTTTTTGATAGAGATAACCTAGTTGTACATACAACGCCAGAAAATTTACAGAACGATAAGAAAGATAATCAATATACCGAGCGTAAGTATAAGCCGAAAGGGTATGGTTAGAATAAATAATATAAGGCTGATAAAAAGAAAAAAAATGAGCAATCCCCGTTGATGCTATGGGTTTAGCTCCCTTTCTCGTGATTTTTCTTTGCGTTGATAGAGATACAATTTGTTCTGTCAGATAAGAAGCATGGTTAATATTGTCATCATAAAAAAAACCCAGTTGATAAAAACGTTGGCCCTGAAAGTAAGAGGCTAATTTAGCCTTATAAAAGCCAATAGATTGATCAATGTTTTCATTTAAATCAACATTCTGACTCAGCTTATCAAGCTGTTGTTGCGCTTTTTTATATTCTCGCAAATGAAAATAAAGCTGAATTAATCCCGTTTGTGCGGGAATAAAATCGGCTTTTTGATTAAGTTGTTGTTGATAATAAAATTCAGCGTTTAAAAAATCTCCTTTAGCTTGTGCCAATAATGCTTTTGCATAATTAACGAGCAATACTTCATAGTGAAGTTGTTGTTGATAATAAGACAATAATCTTTCTGCGTGTTGCCATTGCTGTTGTTGCAAAGAGTGATAAAGCGACTGACCTACATCAACCGCTTTTTCTTTATCAAGGTGATACAGCGATAATGTGTCGCTGTTTTCTTTTGCCATCCCACTCAATGAAAATAAAACGAACAGTAAAGCAAACCCCCACCTTATTAAAGGTTGATAATAATGCATGGCATATCCTTATGAGAACAAAAAAACAATTCCTTTAAATCTGCTTATTTTAGATAAAAAAAAACAGATAACCCTATACCAGATTATCTGTTGCTAACATTTAGCGTAATGACCACTAATACCACTTTAAAAGAATTAACCGATTGTTTTACCTAATAAACTTATAACTTTATGTCTAAAAAATTAGGATGCATCTGCACTTTCAGTCGATGATCCATTTTCACTGCTATCTTTAATACCACCAAAACCAATATCTTTTGTGTGGTCAGCGCTGAACACCACAATACCCGCTAGTGCATCTGCACTTTCGCCAAAGAAGGCACCTTCAACAATCCCTGATGTTGTGCCTTCTTTTGCATCTGCAGAAAATGTGACTTGGTTATTCGCGGTGTAAAGATTTCCACCTTCTAACTCAACTGTACGTTGGCTATTCGCCAATGAACCTTCAATTTTCTTTTGTGAAAAATCGACATCAAACGTACCCGAAAGCAAGTTACTGCCACTGTATTGGCTAATCCCCGTTACGGTATAAGTTGCACTGTCTGTCGGTAATGTGGTGGTCACATCTTTACCCACATAATAAGTTTGGTGTGTCGCATCTGTTGCTGATGTTGTTTTTGCCCAGTCACCAAAATAGACATTGGCATCCGTGATTTTGGCAAAATGAAAGACACCCATATCACTATGGCTAGCCGGTGTATGTTCATTAGGCTGAATAGTGTAAATTCCATTACTATCTGCCCCACCACTCATTCTTGCTGATGTTAACGAAGCAAAACCAATTTTTTTCCCGCCTCCTACTGTACTAATACCAACTCCCGGTTCTCCACCTGGCATTTGATGAGAGCCGTATTGAACAGGATCACTCGCTCCCACTTTCATGGTCGTTAAAGGCCCGCTTTGATTAGAATGAATTTCAGCATGTGCTGCATGAGTGCCCATTAATATAAATAATGCGCAGGTTAACTTATTATATTTTTTCATAATAACTTCCTTATTATTAACTTGGGGTGTGGCAACCCATTATAAATAATAAGTTGCCACTAACAGAGGTAATGTTATTTTATCTTTCTAGCTTGATTTACAGATAATAGACTTTGCTGCTGTGTGCGTTGCTAATATTAAATAAATTTCATTTATTGTAAATAACTTATTTTAATAACAACAATTTTAATTAACCCTACTTATGTTAGGCTGATTAAATTAATATAATGTTTTAATTTGATTTTTTACTTAAACACATTAAAAAGCACGTATTATTTTAGATTATTTTTTGTGAGGAGACTCGCATTTATTTATTTCCATTTCTTTTAAAACTAATTAATATTTAATAAGTATTCCAATACTATTATAATGTAAGAATAGAAAATTAATTATTTACAATATAAAAACGACTTAATTATTAATTATAATGTATCTATTTCTTCAGAAATTATCTTGATAAACAGATCACGATCTTTATTTTTAATATTATCATTCCAAATAACACCTATTTCCCACTGCGTATATAAACCAGAAAGGGGTAATAACGTTACTTTCTGTTTATCACAGATAAGCTCTGCACTTTTAGGGACAAAGGCCATTCCTAATCCCGCCGCCACTAACGCCAATTGCGTTTGAATATCTTGTGATTGCTGTAATACACGAGGGTTTATTTGATGTTGTTTTAAAAAATCCTGAATTTGCTGATACAATTTTCTTCCTTTTTCAGGAACAAGTTGGATCAGCCCAAGAGTATCAAAATAACGTAACGGATTATCATCTATCTCTAATACCGTAATATTTTGTATAGGGATAGCTAACATCAATCGCTCTTGCGCCAATTGAAGCCCTTTTAATGGCGCTTGAATAGGTAAGCGTGAAAATGCTAAATCCAATTCACCAAGAAGCAGCTTATCTTCCATTGTGTTAGACGGCATATCATCAATATGAACGGTAATATCAGGGTTAATCTGCTTAAACTTCGCCAATAAAGGTGTGATAAAGCTTAATGATGACAATCCAAATCCAGCATAAAGCTCAATTTTTTGAGGTTCTCTTAATTGACGAGCTTGTTTTTCTAAAATACGGGCTTCTCTTA
>NZ_JABUYL010000036.1 GCF_014897315.1 Proteus sp. FME41
ATTTATTGACACAATCAAACAGCTTGCAGGACGAGTACCAGAACTTACTCAACGCGTTACAAGAAAATTAAAGCAAACAAAAGAGAAAATCCTCGAGGATTTTGAACGTCGCTTTTCAAAGGACATGAAAAATTACGAGCAAGAACAACAGAAAAGCCTAGAAAAACAAGCGAATAGAGACGTACAGTCCGAAAAGAAACCAACAAAAGATCATGATCGGGGGATGAGTCGATGAATAAAGATGAACAACTCGTTGTTCAAGTATTAAATGCTTATAAAAATGGCAAAATTGATTTCAGTAACGTTCCAGAACTAGACCGCTTAGTCCGTCAAGAGGTCAATAAAGAGTTTCGGGACTACCAAGAAAAAATAGAAGCTGTTGCGAATCAAAAAATGGAGTCTGCCATTCAAGAACAACTCCATCGTTTAGAGGCAGAAAACTTAAAAGCGACCATACTGAAAGACATTCAAGATGAAAAACAAGCATTACTCGCTTTGAAAAAAGAACTGAATGAACAAAAAGAGCAGATAAAGGTAGATCGAAAACGTGCGATTGTCGAACATTACAGTATTTTGATTGTGAATATTATCTGCCTGTTCTGTTTCTTAGTTGTCGGTATTCTCATCGGACGATGGATTTATAAAGGTATCTGGGATGGTTGGGGTTTGCATATTTTGTATGACACAGTGATGGAAATACAGCCTAAACATCCTTATGGGGCAGTCGTTCTTGGATTAGGTGGTTTTGGTTTAATCGGTGCTGGAATTTATGGCAGTTTTCGATTAATGTATACCGCTTCAACATGGTTTGATCAACGTCCAAAAATTTTCAAAAGAATCTTTCCGAAAAAATAGAGAGTGAGGGGATATTTTGGTTTTAGATAATAAATTAGGATTAACAAATTCAGCAGAATTAGCTAAACAAGAAGAGTTATTAACGAAAAAAAGAGCCAAAGAATTGTTTGAGTCTGGCAAAATAGAGGATCTGGAAATTGGGACGTTTCAAGGCTTATCTGATATTCATCAGTTTTTATTCCAAGATATTTACGACTTTGCAGGAAAAATTCGAGAAGTGAATATTGCGAAAGGAAACTTTCAATTTGCGCCACGTATTTTTTTAGCGCAAACACTTGAATATATTGATAAATTACCTCAAGAAACATTTGATGAAATTATTGATAAGTATTCGGATATGAATGTGGCGCATCCTTTTAGGGAAGGCAATGGACGAGCCACTCGTATCTGGTTGGATTTAATTCTTAAAAATAAACTACACAAAATCGTCGATTGGAATCAAATTGATAAGGATGAATACTTAAATGCCATGATCCGTAGTACAGTCAGCACCAATGAATTAAAATATTTGATTCAAAAGGCTTTAACCGATGATTTAGGAAAAGAACAATTCTTTAAAGGAATTGATGCGAGTTATTATTACGAGGGATATTATGAAATAAAAACAGAAGATTTATAAATAACCGATACAAACAGACTGATCAAATTCTATATTGATTAGTCTGTTTGCTTACGGGATGATTTTGACTTTTGATTTTAAATTTTTGAAAAAAATAAAAAAAGGCGAAGCCTATATTAATTTATCATATATATTTTAATCTTTTGTTCTTTTGCGTGGTGAAAAAGTCAATGTTTCCGCCAATTATATAAATTATACCAAGACAAAAAACAATGTATACCAAGACAAAAAACAATGTATACCAAGACAAAAAACAATGTATACCAAGACAATTTATTAAAAAACGTCTTGGTATGTGATATAATAAAAGCATAGAGAAATCAGACGGCAAAATCAGTTTCTCTATGCTTAACCAAAATTACTCATAAGGAGCAACTTCTCATGGAAATTATATCAAAAAATGAACGAAACAACAATGAAAGGACAGTGTGTTCTTTGAAAGAAATAGAGAAAAGAAAAATTGTTGAGCATAACGACCTCATCACAAGTGTTGCCAAAATGGATAAAGTCCCTTTAAAGATTTTTGAGTTGGCAGTATCTTGTATTGATACGGAAAACTTACCCAAAGACAATATTATTTATTTATCAAAGGCTGAATTGTTTACTTTTTTTGATGTATCAGATAATGGGAAACATACACGTTTTAAAGAAGCCATTGAAAAAATGCAAAAACAAGCTTTTTTTGAAATTAAAGAAGTTAAGGGCAAAGGATACAACGTAAAAAATATCGTTCCTATCCCTTATGTGGAATGGAATAGCTACAATGATATGGTTACTTTACAATTTCAACCGCAAATTATGCCTTACTTGATTGATTTGAAAAAGAATTTTACGCAATATGCCTTATCTGATGTCATGGAGTTAAACAGTAAGTACAGCATTATTCTTTATAAATGGTTATCAATGAATTACAACCAGTACGAGCATTACAGTGTCAAAGGGGGGCGGAGAACGGAGCAAGTGGAAAGCTACCGCAATCCGTCAATTAAAGTTAGTGAGTTACGTATACTTACTGACACAATGAACGAATATAAGAATTTTACAGACTTCAATAGACGAGTTTTAAAAGAACCTTTAGAAGAAATCAGCGCCCATACGTCCTTTAATGTGACCTATGACAAAATCAAAGCAGGGCGTTCGATTGACAGCATACAGTTTCATATTGAAAAGAAACGCCGAGCAGACGATAACAGCTATAAGTTAGAAGATAAAGATTATCAATCCGACAAAGAGGAAAAATCAAGAAATGAAGCTGACTTATTAAAACAGGCAATGGAAAGTAAGTACACACGATTATTGATTGAAAACTTTCTCTTATCCCCTCTTGAAATGACGGACACGGCACTTATGGCAGGTTTGCAAAAGAACGTCTATCCGCTTTATGACGAGTTAAAGGAATTAAGAGGATTGAATGGGGTCAAAGACCACTTGTCTTATGTATCTAGCAAACAAGAAGCCTATTCTAAACGCAATGTAGCGAAGTATCTGAAAAAAGCAATCGAGCAATATCTACCTACGGTTAAAAGGCAGGAATTATGATGAGTGAAAAGTTAAAGACAATCAAAGAGCTTGCTGACGAGTTGGGTGTTTCTAAACAGGGTGTTCGTTACCATATGAAGTCTATACCACAGGAAGAACTCAAAAAAAATAATAAAGGAATAGTTGTTTTAAATATTGAACAACAAAACTTTATAAAAAGAAAAGCTAAGTCAGACACAGCGGTAAGTGGTAAGTCAGACACAGTGGTAAGTGGTAAGTCAGACACAGCGGTAAGTGGTAAGTCAGACACAGTGGTAAGTGGTAAGTCAGACACAGCAGTAAGTGATAAGTCAGACACAGCAGTAAGTGGTAAGTCAGACACAGCGGTAAGTGGTAAGTCAGACACAGCAGTAAGATATAAGCAAGAAATAAGTTTTTTAGAAGAAAAGAATTTATTAAAAGATAATCAGATAGACTATTTAAAACAACAGATAAAGAATTATGAAAACCAAGCAAATAATTTAATCGAAGTACAGAAGCAAACACAAAATCTTTTAGATCAACAACAACGTCTAGCCTTACAGGATAAAAAATTACTAGAAGAGTATAAATCAGAAATCAATGAATTGAAAGCTCTTAAAATGCCTCAGGAGGATATGAAAGATGGCTCGTCGATAAGGGGTGAGGCGCAGGAAGAAATTGAACGACTGAAAGCTCAATTGAAGTTATCAGAAGAAGAACGAAACAAGGCAAAAGAAAAAGAGCCGGTAAAAACAGAATCTAAAAAATGGTGGCAACTATGGAAATGAGGGGGATCAAATGAGTCATTCGGAACAAATGATTGAAAACCAGTTCATACAAATCTTAAGTGAGAAAGAAAATCAGTGGACTTATCGTCCGGACTTGAAGTCGGAAGAAGCACTTTGGCAAAACTTTAGAAGCCATTTGAACCGAATAAATTTAGCAGTATTGGAAGAACAACTATTAACGGACAAAGAATTTAAGCAAGTCAAAGTCGAGTTTTCACGTTTGACCGGAACACCTTTTTTAGCTTCTCAATGGCTTAGAGGAGAAAACGGGGTGGCTCAAGTTTTATTAGAGCGAGAAGATGGGAAAAAAGTGACTTTAGAAGCCTTTAGAAATAAGGATATCTCAGGAGGAACTTCTTCTTATGAGGTGGTTCACCAAGTGGTCCCAGATTCCTCTAGAGTAGATCGTGGAGATGTGAGTTTGCTGATTAATGGGCTCCCAATCATTCATATTGAGCTCAAAAAAGAGTCCGCTAAAGACGGTTTCATGCAAGCTTATTATCAAATTCAGCGTTATGCAGAAGATGGATTTTTTAAAGGGATTTACGCAACTACTCAAATCATGGTGATTTCAAATAAAGTCGATACCCGATACTTTGCAAGACCTAGTGAAGATACCGCTGAAGCCTATGCTCGGATGAAGAAGTTTTTATTTAATTGGCGGACTGAAGACAATCAAACGGTTTCCGATTTGTTTGATTTTACTCGTACAGTTTTGCGGATTCCCGATGCCCATGAATTGATTAGCCAATATACCATTCTCGTCGATGATCAAAAAAATCAAAAATTCCTCATGGCTTTAAGACCTTACCAAATTCATGCTATTCGTAAGATTCGTCAAAAAGCAGCACAGCATGAAGGAGGATTTATTTGGCATGCGACAGGTTCAGGAAAGACCATTACCAGTTTTGTCGCAACGAAATTATTAGCACAAAATGCGATCGGTGTTGATCGTACGGTGATGGTTGTTGATAGAACAGACTTAGATGCTCAAACGCAGGATGAGTTTACGAAGTTTGCCTCGGAATACCATACCGGACAAACGACCGGAAATTCGGTAGCCAATACTTTGATTGTTGGGATCAAAAATCAAAAACAGTTGGCTCGAAACCTCCTATCATCAAAAAATAATAATACGATTTTAGTGACCACGATTCAAAAACTCTCTGCGGCTATGCGAAGTGCCCAACAAGAGAGTGAAGAAAAAGGCTCGAATCAATTTGAGAAGCTACGGCAAGAACATATTGTTTTTATTGTTGATGAGGCTCATCGTGCGGTTAGTGATGAGGAAATGAAGCGAATTAAGAAAATATTACCCAATTCAACCTGGTTTGGATTAACGGGGACGCCTATTTTTGAAGAAAATAAAAAGCAAGAAAATGGAACCTTTGCCAGAACGACGAGCCAGCAATACGGGCCACTCCTTCACTCCTATACAACCAAAAATGCCATGGATGATGGGGCTGTGTTAGGCTTTCAAGTCGAGTATCATTCACTGATTTCAGAAGAGGATCAAGAGGTGATTGTCACCCAACTCAATAAAGGAAAGTTGCCAGACGATGCCCTCCAACAAGAAAAATTATTGCCTACGGAACTTTATGAAAAAGATGAACATATTCGTACCATGTTACAAAAAATCTTTAATCGGAGGAGTGTGGTCAAAAAGTTCAAGGTAAAGAATGGTTTTCCTACGATGTCAGCCATTCTTACCACTCACTCGATTGCTCAAGCCAAACATATTTACCGCATTTTAAAGGAAATGAAAGATAATGGGACACTCTTGAATGGGCGACAATTTGATGAACGTCATCAACTGATTGATAAAGATTTCCCAAGAGTAGCTATTACCTTCTCAACCAATCCGGATCAATTAGAAAAAAATGAACAAGACGATGAATTAGTAGAGATCATGAAAGAGTATGCGAAACAGTTTGATGCATCTCCTTATCAAGATGAGAAACTCTACAATCAAAATATTAATAAACGGTTGGCCCGTAAGGAAAAGCAATATCAATCGGATGGTCAGTGGCTAGATTTTGTTATTGTTGTCGATCGTTTATTGACAGGCTTTGATTCTCCCACCATCCAAACCCTATATGTAGATAGAGAATTGAACTATCAAAAGCTCCTTCAAGCGTTCTCAAGAACCAACCGTATTTATACAGGAAAAGATTCTGGGTTGATTGTCTCTTTTAGAAAACCCTTCACCATGAAAGAGAATGTGCAAAACACGTTTCGTCTATTCTCAAATGAAAATCAAAACTTTGATCAACTGATTCCAAAAGAATATGAAGAAGTCAAAAAAGAATTTATCGAATGTTCAACACTTTATAAACAAAGCGAAGCCGACCTATGGGATAATCCCAATGATCTTAAAACGATGATTGCGCAAGTAAGTGCTTATCAAAAGCTAGAAAAGAGTTATAAAGCGCTCCGAAGCTATGATCAATACGAAGAGGACTTTGAAGCATTTGCAGAAGTAGTGGAGCAGTTGCCACAATATCAAGGAAAAACGGAAAATATTAAAACAAAGATTAAAGAAATGATCGAGGATGAGGGGCATCCTGAGGAAGACTTCGAGAAGCTTTTACAAGAGATTGCTTTTTCTTCGCAGCTCAATGCGACACATAAAGACGTCGTGGATAGTTTTTATATTAATCAACTTTTGAAAGCGATCCAATTAAACGAAGCAGGGGCCGTTGAAAAATTTGAAAAAGAAATCCAACAAAAGGATCCTCGAATCCAACAGATGTATCACACCTTGAAAGATCAACTCGTCAATACTACTGAAGAGATCGATGTGGCTCAATTAAAAGAGACTTCGATTCAAAATGAAATTCAAAGACAACTTCAAAAAGAAGCTGAAGAATTTGGATTATCCTTCGACTTTTTACAGTCTGCAATGAATGAATATCAAGGCGATAAGAAAACAATCCCTTATTTAACCCATTTACTGGATTCGATGACCCTCAGTAAAGAAGAGTTCGAAGCCAAAACGGGTGAAAAATACAGAAGAAGAACAAAAGTTTTAGAAGAACGACTACAACAAAATTTTGAACATCTTCAAAAATGGAAGGAAGAATTATAATGGCGACAGGTTTAAATCAACAACTATGGGCTTCTGCGGATATCTTACGTGGGAAGATGGATGCAAGTGAGTACAAAAACTACTTACTGGGATTAATTTTCTATAAGTACTTGTCTGATGCGCAGCTTAGAGAAGTTTATGAACAAGAAAATGGAAAAACAGATACCTTCCCAGAACGTTCCACTCAGTATGCAGGATTCATGGAGTGGTACGAAGAAGACAAAGACGATTTAATCGAAAATATCCAACCCAAACAAGGTTACTTTATCCAACCCGATCAATTGTTTTATCACTACCGCATTAAAGCTGATAACTATGAATTTAACTTGACCGACTTACAAGCAGGTTTTAATGAGTTGGAACGTCAAGGAGAAGAATTTAGTGGATTGTTTGCGGATATTGATTTAAACTCCACAAAATTAGGCTCAAATGCACAACAACGTAATGTGACGATTACTGAGGTTTTACGTGCCTTAGATGAGATTGATTTATTTGAACACAATGGCGATGTGATTGGGGACGCTTATGAGTATTTAATCGGGATGTTTGCGGCAGGTGCAGGTAAAAAAGCAGGAGAGTTTTATACCCCTCAAGCTGTTTCACGCATCATGTCAGAAATTACGTCGATCGGACAAGAATCTCGAGCGCCTTTTCATATTTACGATCCTGCGATGGGATCAGGTTCTTTGATGCTTAATATCCGTCGCTATCTCATCAATCCAAATCAAGTCCATTATCATGGCCAAGAGCTAAATACGACGACCTTTAACTTAGCACGTATGAACTTAATCCTTCATGGAGTAGATAAAG
Organism: Proteus sp. FME41; assembly: GCF_014897315.1. Lineage (GTDB taxonomy): Bacteria > Pseudomonadota > Gammaproteobacteria > Enterobacterales > Enterobacteriaceae > Proteus. The sequence continues at coordinate 7,661 of NZ_JABUYL010000036.1, forward strand.
AACGCATGAACCTGAATAACGGGGACACTTTAGACGCCGATTGGCCGTCAGAAGAGCCTTATCAGTTTGATTCTGTGGTCATGAACCCTCCTTACTCTGCGAAATGGTCAGCGGCAGATAAGTTTCTCTCTGACCCTCGTTTTGAGCGTTTTGGAAAATTAGCGCCTAAATCTAAAGCGGACTTTGCCTTTCTCCTTCACGGTTTTTACCATTTGAAAGAATCAGGAACAATGGGGATTGTCCTGCCTCATGGCGTTCTCTTTAGAGGAGCCGCAGAAGGAACCATTCGTCAGGCCCTTTTAGAAATGGGAGCCATTGATGCGGTTATTGGCTTGCCGGCCAATATCTTTTTTGGAACGAGTATTCCGACAACGGTTATTATTTTGAAGAAAAACCGTTCTCGGCGTGATGTCTTGTTTATCGATGCTTCTCAAGACTTTGAAAAACAAAAAAATCAAAATGTCCTGTTGGATGAACATATTGATAAAATTGTTTCTACCTACAAAAAGCGAGAAGATATTGAAAGATATGCTCATGTGGCTCGCTTTGAAGAAATTCAAGAAAATGACTTTAACTTAAATATCCCTCGTTATGTCGATACCTTTGAGGAAGAAGAACCGGTTGATTTGGTTGCAGTGAATACCAATCTCCTTAAGATCAATGAAGAATTAGTTCAACAAGATCAAACGCTCTTATCTTTGATTAACGATTTTTCAGAAAGTGAAGAGAATCAAGCCTTGATTGATTCGATGCGTCTTCTTTTGAGAGGTGGGCATGATGAGTAAAAAGAGTCCACAATTAAGGTTTGAAGGTTTTACGGATGATTGGGAAGAGCGTAAGTTAGGAGAGCACTCAAATATTTTAACGGGTGGAACTCCAAAAACTTCTATGAGTAATTATTGGAATCCAAAGGAAATCCCTTGGATGTCATCAGGAGAGGTTAATAAAAGACGGCTTAATGAAACTGATAATATGATTTCTAAAGAAGGATTAGAAAATTCTAGTGCTCGTTGGGTAAAAGAAAATTCAATTGTAATTGCATTAGCCGGACAAGGGAAAACACGTGGAACGGTTGCCGTTAATAACATTCCGTTGACAACTAATCAATCGATTGCGGCGATTGAACCTTATGAAACTCTTAACTTTGAATTTATTTTTCAAAATTTATCCAAACGGTATGACGAACTTCGGATGATGTCATCAGGAGACGGTACAAGAGGGGGTTTAAATAAGAAAATTATTTATGACATAATTATTACTGCGCCTATTTTAGAAGAACAACAAAAGATCGGTTCATTCTTTAAACAGTTAGACAACACTATCGCTCTTCATCAGCGTAAGTTAGATTTGTTGAAAGAACAGAAAAAAGGCTACTTGCAAAAAATGTTCCCTAAAAATGGTGCCAAAGTTCCTGAATTGCGATTTGCGGGGTTTGCTGACGATTGGAAAGATCGTAAGTTATCAGACATTGCCGATAGATTTGATAACTTACGTGTACCTATAACAGCATCCGATCGAAAACCTGGAGATACCCCATATTACGGAGCTAATGGTATTCAAGATTATGTTGAAGGATTTACGCATAATGGTGAATTCATTTTAGTAGCAGAAGATGGAGCAAATGATCTAAAAAATTATCCCGTACAATACGTTAATGGCAAGGTTTGGGTTAATAATCATGCACATGTTCTTCAGGGTAAAAAGACAATTACAGATAATAAGTTCTTGATGAATGCTATTAAGAATTTCAACATAGAGCCATTCTTAGTTGGTGGTGGACGTGCAAAACTTAATGCAGATGTCATGATGAAATTAAATATTCTGTTACCAACTTTTGTCGAACAAGAAAAAATCGGTTCATTATTTAGTCTTTTAGATAAGACTATCGCTCTTCATCAACGTAAGTTAGATTTGTTGAAAGAACAGAAAAAAGGCTTTTTACAAAAGATGTTTGTTTAGGGTCTATAATTATATAATAGCCCCTAAGAAATCAAATAAAAACAGACCCTATAATCCAAATTCTAGATTATAGGGGCTGTTTTTTATTTTAATGATATAATAACCCTAAAAGGAGTAGACTAATGAATAGATTTTTTAAACCCATTAAATATTTAGGGATCTTGACGGTTGTTATTGTTATTTCGGTTCTGTTGCAAAGTTTTAAATCTACTATCAAATAAGGTAGAATAATAGAAAAAGATAGCAGGAGGAATGACGATGAATCATTTTAAAGGAAAGCAATTTCAGCAGGATGTGATTATTGTAGCCGTGGGCTACTATCTTCGTTATAACCTTATCCACGGTGTTCAAGAAGCAACTCCTCAGCAATAAGCGCTAGATTTCCAAAATATGAGAAACTATTTTAGAAATCTAGTTCTTATTTGCTCGGAGCTGGACGCTTCTTTCACAACCTCTATCCTCGATCTTTTTGGTCATACACTTCTTTGACGTTGATAAATTGATCAAGTATTGGATTTTCTCCTTTTAGGTCAGCTTCGAAACGGATACCGTCAATATTGATTCTGGCGTTACGGTAGTAGTCAGTTCCTAGTTGTCCCCATGCAGGAGTTGAGGCATCGACATTGCAGAAGATATCAAATCCTTGTTGTTTCAAGTAAGCAAATTTTTGATTTGCTTCAGAATAAGGTTGCCAATCGCTGATGTCAGCGCCAAATGGGTAGATCAAAATATTTGTTTTGCCTAAAATAGGTGCAACTTCATTTTGCCAACGTTCATTATCTTGTTGGATATCGGCTAAAGAAGCTTGTGTCATATTCAAGTGTCCCCAAGTATGAGAAGCAAAACTCCAACCATCTTTCTTTAATTGATCAGCAACTTTTTTGGCTGCTTCGATTTCTTTGTTTGTTTTTTCGTTATCACCATATTCTGATTTTGATGTACGGTAACCTAATACACCATTATAGCCTGTTAAAGCTAATGTTCCTTTGGCGCCTTGATAAGAAAAATCGGGATGTTTTTTAATGAATGAATCGATCAATGGAACCATATCATAGTCACCAACAGTTTCCTTCTTATTGTCGATATAAATATTCTTGATTTGGTTCTGTTTATCGACAATCAACTTACTTGGAAATCCTGAATTGTCCATGTATTCATAATAGCTGACATCGTCTTGCGAAAGAATTAACGGTTTCTTTCCTTCTGGAAGAGAAACACCTGTAAAGGTCAGTTTTCCATCTGTTCCTTTTTTGACTAATCCATTTAGATTAACAAGAACATAGTTATTTTTATATAACTGATCAATGGTTTTATTGAATTCGGAAATAGTGACCATATAATCTTTATACCCTTGTGCTTGCTGGGTATGAAAAGCCTTAGCTGGATCAACAATCAGACTATGAAAGAAGACGTGTGAGATTTTGGTCGGGTCTTCCCATTTTACCAAGGATTCTTTTTCTTTTTTCAAAGTTGCTAACAATTGTTGCGCTTCTTTGGCGTCGTCTTTTTCAAGTAAGGCGATGGCTTCATCATAATGATAACTTGCAGCAAGCTGTTTTGCTTGATCAAGCTGTTTCGTCGTTTGTTTATCTTCAACAGGTTTTGAGCTGCTGCTTGAGTGTTGAGTTGTTTGACTAGTGTTTTCTAATTTATTGTTTGTTACTGCTTGTGTAACAAAAAAGATACTTACACCTAGAATAATAACAGTGCATACAGAAGTGACAGCCAATATGATTTTGTGTGTATGTTTCATTTTATCGTCCCCTACTACTTTTTGATTTCAAAAGCCCCCGTAAGCTTTTCTTAACCTTTTGAAAAACTTCCCATAACCATTGTAACGAGTATAGAAACAAGTGTAAAAGAAACTTTTGTTTTTTTTGATTTTTCTCTTATTTTCTATAACATAACGATCGTTTTCACCTTACTGCATTATAGCATATATTGTTTTAAATACATCGAACAATTTTATAACAATTATAATCCTCATTCGGCAAACAATAGTTTAACTCCAAATCAGAAAGAAGAAAACTATTTTAAGAAAATATAGCTCATTTTGTGTCTAATTATTTGACATTAGTCCAATACAAAATATCTAGGAAAAAACAAACAAATACTAAGTTATTTTATGAATTCAAGTTAATATTAATCTCATATGTTAAGTACGTTATCCCATTAATTGTTATCGCAGCTTTTACTGAAACTTATGTTGCGGATTGGATTAGTCATATATTAAGTTAAAAAAGGAGTAATAATATGGTTCAACAAATCGTTCTACCCATCAAAGATTCAAATATCTTAAAAATGGTTCAAGACACCTTACTTGATAGTTTTCGTGCTGGTCGTCGTAACTATACAATTTTCCAAGTTGGGAAAGCGACCTTGCTACGTGTGAGTGATGTCATGAAATTAAAGAAAACAGATGTCTTTAATCTTGATGGAACAGTCA
>NZ_JABUYL010000037.1 GCF_014897315.1 Proteus sp. FME41
TAGTGGGGGTTTGGTGGTGGCAAGGGCATCAAGCAGATCAACAAGAATTAGTCTCTATGGCATCACAAGACATAGGGCAGAATGAAAATATAAATACGATAAACTCCCCTTTAGCTGCAACCTTAGATAACCCATCGGTATCTGAGGGTGAAAACTTACAAGTACCTGCATCTCCATTGGTAGATAATCAGGCGAATAATGTCGCTACATCACCAACAACTGAGACGACATCACCCGTAGAAGTGAGAACGGTTCCATTACCTGTATCACCTCTTACAACATCAACAACTTCTCGTGCAAATTCAACACAAGAATCCACATCGTCAGAAACACTAGCCGTTGCAAATCAATTGGTCTTAATGTTTGATGGTGAATGTTGGTTAGAAATTCGTAATGCTCAAAATAAAGTCTTATTTAATGGTATTAAGAAAGCGGGCGATCGTTTGGAGTTTGATGGTGAGCAACCTTATAAATTAAAAATAGGCGCACCTTCTGTTACTCGCTTGCAGTTTAATGGTGAATCAATTGATTTAAGCCGTTTTACTGGAAAAATAGCAAAAATAACAGTACCGAGCGCTTAATCTGACTACACATTTGAGCAAGCATGGAAGCATGGGAGAATTAATCAATGCATAAAGAATCACCTATCATTCGTCGTAAATCGACTCGCATTTATGTGGGTAATGTCCCCGTTGGCGATGGAGCACCTATCGCAGTACAGTCGATGACGAATACACGAACGACAGACGTAGAAGCGACTGTTCGCCAGATAAAATCTCTGGAACGTGTTGGGGTGGATATTGTTCGTGTTTCGGTACCCACAATGGATGCCGCTGAAGCATTTAAGTTAATAAAACAACAAGTCAATGTGCCTTTAGTCGCTGATATCCATTTTGACTATCGTATTGCATTAAAAGTCGCTGAATATGGCGTTGATTGTTTACGTATCAATCCAGGTAATATTGGTAGTGAAGAACGTATTCGTCAGGTTGTTGATTGTGCTCGTCATTATAATATTCCCATTCGTATTGGTGTAAATGGCGGTTCACTTGAGAAAGATATTCAAGAAAAATATGGCGAACCGACACCTGAAGCGCTAGTTGAATCAGCGATGCGTCATGTTGATATTCTCGATAGACTGAATTTTGAACAATTCAAAATTAGTGTAAAGGCTTCTGATGTATTCCTTGCAGTCGATTCCTACCGTTTATTAGCGAAGAAAATTGATCAGCCGTTACATCTCGGGATCACCGAAGCGGGTGGGGCAAGAGCAGGATCTGTTAAGTCGGCCATCGGTCTTGGGATCTTATTATCAGAAGGTATCGGTGACACATTAAGAATTTCGTTAGCGGCTGATCCTATCGAAGAAGTTAAAGTCGGTTTTGATATTCTAAAATCTTTACGTATTCGCTCTCGTGGTATTAACTTTATTGCTTGCCCAACGTGTTCACGTCAAGAATTTGATGTTATCGGAACGGTTAATGAATTAGAGCAACGTCTAGAAGATATTATCACTCCAATGGATGTTTCTATTATTGGTTGTGTTGTTAATGGCCCCGGTGAAGCTGAAGTGTCTACACTCGGTGTTACGGGTGCTAAAACACGCAGTGGCTTCTATGAAGATGGCGTAAGACAAAAAGAGCGTCTTGATAACGGTAATATGATTGATTTATTAGAAGCCAAAATTCGTGCTAAAGCATCAATGCTTGATGACAGTATGCGCATAAATATAAATCAACTGGATAAATAACACTCAAAAAACAGGCTCATTGAACAATGAGCCTGTTTTAGTCTTGATTTCACATTGAATACTGATTGATTTCGCTTCTATAATCAGCCTAACAATCAATTAATAACTATTAGAGAAGAAAAGTGGCACAAAAAATCCAAGCCATTCGTGGTATGAACGACTATCTACCTGCTGACACGCGTGTATGGCAGAAAATTGAAAATACGCTAAAACAGATTTTAGCGGGTTATGGTTTTAGTGAAATCAGAACACCTATCGTAGAGCATACCCCTCTATTTCAGCGAGCAATTGGTGAAGTCACCGATGTTGTTGAAAAAGAAATGTATACTTTTACCGATCGCGGTGAAGATGCACAAAGCTTGACATTACGCCCAGAAAATACGGCTGGCTGTGTGCGTGCAGGTATCGAGCATGGTTTACTTTATAACCAAGAACAGCGTCTATGGTATTTAGGGCCAATGTTCCGCTACGAACGTCCTCAAAAAGGGCGTTATCGCCAATTCCACCAATTAGGTGCTGAAGTCTTTGGCCTACAAGGCCCAGATATTGATGCTGAATTAATTATGCTAACAGCACGCTGGTGGAAAGCGTTAGGTATTTCAGAGCATGTCACCTTAGAACTTAATTCAATTGGTTCGTTAGAAGCACGAGCTCACTACCGTGAAGCGTTAGTTTCCTTCTTAGAACAACATGTTGATAAGTTAGATGAAGACTGTAAACGTCGTATGTATTCTAACCCATTGCGCGTTTTAGACTCAAAAAATCCAGAAATTCAGACTTTATTGAATGATGCGCCTGAACTTTTCGATTATCTTGATGACGAATCAAAAGCACACTTTGATGGTCTTTGTGCATTATTAGATGCAGTAGGAATTACATACCGAGTTAACCAGCGTTTAGTCCGCGGTTTAGATTACTATAACCGTACCGTTTTCGAATGGGTAACTAGCGCATTAGGTTCACAAGGAACTGTATGTGCTGGTGGTCGATATGATGGTCTTGTAAAACAACTCGGTGGGCACCCAACGCCAGCAGTAGGTTTTGCAATGGGGATGGAACGCATGATTTTATTAGTTCAAGCGGTTAACCCTGAATTTGTTGCAGATACCAATGTGGCTGATGTTTACCTTGCGTCCTTTGGTGAAAAAAGCCAAAGCGCAGCATTAATACTGGCTGAAGAAATTCGTGACCAATTGCCTACATTACGCTTAATGACGAATCATGGTAATGGTAACTTTAAAAAGCAATTAGGACGTGCTGATAAACAAGGTGCTAAGATTGCACTCATTTTAGGCGAAGATGAAATTAATGCTGGTACTGTTGCAGTGAAAGATTTGCGTTCAGGGGAGCAAACAATCGTTGCTCGTAATGAGCTCGCTCAGCAATTGACTCTGTTATTAGGTTAAGGAGAGACTTGTGGAAGTTTATAACACCGAAAACGAACAAGTTGATGCAATTAAACAGTTTGTAAAAAATTACGGTTTAACCATTGTTTTAGCCGCGGTTATTGGTTTTGGTGGCGTATTTGGTTGGAAATATTGGCAATCACAGCAAACTAATCGCTTACAAGAAAGCGCAGATGCTTTTGGAACTGTGAGTGAAGCACTTGCTAAACCTACGCCTGAAAATATCGCATTAGCGGAAAAGTTTGTTACTGATACCAATGATATTTATGGCGCTTTAGCGTCATTAGAACTTGCGCAAATTGCTATCGATACTAATGATCTCGTCAATGGTGAGCGCCACTTAGTTGCTGCTGTATCAAAAGTAAAAAATGATGCTTTTGCAGATATGCTGAATCTTCGCTTAGCTCGCGTACAATTAGCATTAGATAAAACTGATGCTGCATTGGTTTCATTAGAGCAGGTGAAAGGCAAAGCATGGAATGGAATGAAAAATTATATCCGTGGTGATGTATTAGCGAAAAAAGGCGATAATACAGGCGCAACAGCGGCTTATCGTAGCGCATTAACAGATGAAAATGCGGGTGCTATTCGCTCACTGGTTGAACTTAAACTCAATAATTTATCCAATTAAAGGGATCTTCAGACATGCAACTGCGTAAAACTCTCCTGGTTGGTCTACTAGCATCTGCTTTATTGGCAGGGTGTTCTAGTGAACAGGATAATGTGACAATGTCTCCATTACCTGAGGTGCAGAGCCAATTTACACCTAGAGCTGTTTGGGACAAATCAGTTGGAAATGGTATTGGTAAATACTATTCTCACTTGTCACCAACATGGGATGGTTCAGTTGTGTATGTCGCTGATCGCCATGGTTTAGTTAAAGCATTAGATCTGGACACAGGTAAAGAGATTTGGTCACAAGATCTCTCTATTAAAACTGGTTTTCTTTCTTCTAATGAATCTGCATTACTTTCAGGTGGATTGACCGTTTCAGGTTCTCGCGTTTTTGTTGGAACTGAAAAAGCAAAAGTGTATGCACTGAATACAGACGATGGTTCCATTGATTGGGAAACTGATGTGGCGGGTGAAGCCATTTCAAAACCGGTTGTCAGTGATGGATTAGTACTTATCCATACTAGCAATGGCTTATTGCAAGGGCTGGATTTATTAACTGGCGAAATCACATGGACCGTTAACTTAGACACACCATCATTATCACTTCGTGGTGAGTCTGCACCAGCAGTCGCGTATGGTGCTGCTATTATTGGTGCAGATAACGGTCGTGTCAGTGCCGTTGTTCTTTCTCAAGGACAATTAATTTGGCAGCAAAACATTTCTCAGATCAAAGGCTCCACCGAAATCAGCCGATTAAACGATGTGGATATCACCCCTGTTATTGATGAAAATACTGTTTATGCAATGGCATATAACGGTAATTTAGTCAGCCTTGATATGCGTTCTGGACAAATTCTTTGGAAACGCGATTTAGGTTCAGTCAATGATATGGTGTTGTCAGGTGATAATCTTTACCTTGTTGACCAAAATGACCGAGTTTTATCTGTTCGTAAATCTGATGGTGTGACATTATGGACACAAGAAGATTTACTGCATCGTAATTTAACTGCGCCGGCTATTTTTGATGGCTATTTAGTGGTTGGTGATGCAGAAGGTTATCTCCATTGGATTGATACCAGCACTGGTAAATTCATTGCACAAAACGAAGTGAATAGCTCTGGTTTATTAAGTCGCCCACAAGCGGCAAAAGATAAGCTGATGATCCAAGCTCGTGACGGTAAACTTTATCTTTATAGTCGGTAATTTATTGCTGGCGAATCTATTTATTTTACGGCTCCTATAAAGGAGCCGTTTCGTCTTTTTAGTAATTACATGTAAAATACAATCAGAATTATGATTGTATTTTTATGAGGCATCAAAAAATGATACCCGTTATTGCCTTAGTAGGGCGCCCTAACGTGGGTAAATCCACGTTATTTAATCGACTAACACGCACAAGAGACGCATTAGTTGCTGATTTTCCTGGCCTCACTCGTGACCGTAAATACGGTCGTGCAGAGTTAGAAGGCGAAGAATTTATTATTATTGATACAGGTGGTATTGATGGTGCTGAAGAGGGTGTTGAAACCCATATGGCATCACAATCACTACAGGCTATTCAAGAAGCAGATATTGTTCTTTTTTTAGTTGATGCACGAGCTGGGTTGATGCCAGCAGATCAAGGTATTGCAAAACACCTTCGTGGCGTCGAGAAAAAAACATATTTAGTGGCGAATAAAACTGACGGTATAGATGTTGATACCGCACTTGCTGATTTCTACTCTTTAGGGTTAGGTGAGATCTTCCCTATTGCCGCTTCTCATGGGCGAGGTGTTGCTCAACTGATTGAGCAAGCATTATTGCCAGTCACGGGTAAAGTGGTTGAAGAAGAGAAAGAATTAACAGAAGAAGAAGAAAACGCAGCTTATTGGGCGGCATTAGAAGCTGAACAAGAAGCACAGGCACTAGAAGAGGAAGAAGATGACTTCGATCCTTCTACATTACCTGTAAAATTAGCGATCGTGGGTCGTCCTAATGTCGGTAAATCAACACTGACAAACCGTATGCTGGGTGAAGATCGTGTGGTTGTTTACGATATGCCAGGGACAACACGCGACAGTATTTATATCCCAATGGAACGTGATGGTAAAGAATACATTATCATCGATACCGCAGGTGTTCGTAAGCGCGGTAAAGTAAAAGAAACCGTCGAGAAATTCTCTGTTATCAAAACATTGCAAGCAATTGAAGATTCTAACGTTGCTTTGTTAGTTATTGATGCCCGTGAAGGTATTTCAGACCAAGATCTTTCATTATTAGGTTATATTCTGAATGCGGGGCGTTCGTTAGTTATTGCTGTTAATAAATGGGATGGCATGACTCAAGACGATCGTGAACAAGTGAAAGCCATGCTTGATCTTAAGCTGGGTTTTGTTGATTTTGCGCGTGTTCACTTTATTTCTGCATTACATGGCAGTGGTGTAGGTAACCTTTTTGAATCTATTCAAGAGTCTTATGTCTGTGCGACACGCCGTGTAGGTACATCAATGTTAACGCGCATCATGAAGATGGCAGAAGATGACCACCAGCCACCTATTGTTCGCGGACGTCGTGTGAAAATGAAATATGCACATGCCGGCGGTTATAACCCACCGGTAGTGGTTATTCATGGTAATCAGGTTACTGATTTACCCGATAGCTATAAACGCTATTTAATGAACTATTTCCGCCGTACTCTGGAAGTCATGGGTACGCCAATTCGCATTCAATTTAAAGAGGGTGAAAACCCTTATGCGGATAAGAAAAATAAATTAACCGTTTCTCAAATGCGTAAGCGTAAGCGTTTAATGTCACATTTGAAAAAATCGAAATAAGTTAATTAGGTTTCAAAAATAAAAAACTGAGTTCAACTTATAATGAACTCAGTTTTTTTATATCTGAAATTCATTGATTAGCTAGCATTTTCTCTATCATAAATTGAGCAATAATGGCTTGTTCGCCACTTGTCATCGGTTCGGTATCATTGATAACGCATTGAATAAAATGCTCTACAGCACCAATAAATCCCCGTTGCAATAAAATGGGATCCCAATTTTCAGGGTGTTTTTCAGTTATTGTATTATTAATTTCGCTGCGCCATAAATTCATATTTGTAATTTGATGAATGGCATCTTCACTAATAGCAATAAGTTGCTCTTGTTGACTCCCTGCTTTTCGATGCATAGATGTCGTTATCCAACAATCTTTGATTTTTAAATGATGTTCAGCATAAAACAGTGAATTTTCTTCTGTTTGAATAATGCTACCACTTAATAACGTCGCGTTTGATCCAGCAAACCAAAGTGCTGTATCAACAACATGTAAATAATCATCTAATACAGTAAAGCGTGTATCGTTAGGGCCTATATTATTACATCGATGCTTATCTATCCGTAAAGAAGAGAGGTGAGTCATGCTTTGTTTCAACTGATGATAAAAAGGTGCGAAGCGACGATTAAAACCAACCATTAACTTTTTATTTTTTTTAGTCGCAAGCGTAATCAGTTCCTCTGATTGATGAATATGTTCTGTTAAGGGTTTATCAACATAAACATGTACACCCGTATTTAATAAAAATTTTATGACGTCAAAATGGCTTGAAGTCGCACTATGTACAAATATGGCATCGCATTGTTTAGCCAGAACATCTAAGTTGTTAAAGAAAGGAATACGATAAGCCTCGCAAATTTTTTTTCCTTTTTCTTCATTAGGTGAAAATGCGCCGATAAATTCCCAATAAGTGGCCTTAGTTAAAATAGGAAGATAAACTTTTTGTGCAATGGCGCCTAAACCCACCATACCGATACGTAATTTTTTCATTGATTACCTTTTTTATTTTTTGGAATGCATATCAATCTAAAGGCCATAAAGGTTGTGTTATTACCAGTGAAGCGTAATTAAACTAGATTCGTTTTTATGCGTTAAACTCAATAATCATAGTACATAGAGTGACAAATTTTAAAGCCACTGAGGTCAGTGGCTTTTTGTATTTCATAAAAAATTAATTTAATTCTTCAAATAATAGTTTAAAATGCAATTAATTCTTATTCGCTTTAAAGAGTTATTACGTTGAAAAAAAAGATTATTATTACCTCGGTTTTTATACTTTCTGCTTGTACAACACCCGAAAAGTGGGAAGCTAAGACGGTGGAACCCTCACCGTTAGATATCGCTAAAACGATGTGTATGCAACAGGCAACGGAACGATATCCTGCCCACTATGTCACTTCAAATCAGCCATCATTTGCACCAATGCGTGTCAATGGCAAAGATATCCCTAATTCTGGCGCCTCTTTTCCTTCTGATGCGAATGAATGGGAACGCAAAGACTATTTCAATACTTGTATGAGAGCTGAAGGATGGGAAAATAAAAATAAAGTCACAGGATTACTGGCATTTTTGTTTAATTGATATTAGAAAATATTTGTTATTAAACTACCTGTACTATTTCAGTAAAGCCACCTTTCTAATGTGGCTTTATTATCAATAAATTAAGTACGTTATACCCACTCTTTTTGAATTAAAAAGTCCGTGTAGAGTTTTGCTTCAGGTGAATCTGGTTCTGGTGAGTAATCATACTCAAAGCGAACTAAAGGTGGCATTGACATTAAAATTGACTCTGTTCTTCCACCACTTTGTAGACCAAATAATGTGCCTCTGTCCCACACTAAATTAAATTCAACATAGCGACCACGGCGATAGAGCTGGAATTGGCGCTCACGCTCTCCCCACGGTATTGATTTACGTTTTTCAACAATAGGCATGTATGCATCAAGGTAACCAAGGCCAACGTGTTGAACAAATTCAAAACAGTGTTCAAAATCTAGTGTATTTAAGTCATCAAAGAAAAGACCACCTACACCACGCGGTTCATTGCGGTGTTTAATATAAAAATAATCATCACACCATTTTTTATAACGCGGGTAATAATCTTCACTAAAAGGCGCACAAACCGATTGAGCAACCTTATGCCAATGAATAACATCGTCTTCAAAGCCGTAATAAGGCGTTAAGTCAAACCCACCACCAAACCACCAAATAGGATCTTCTCCCTCTTTTTCTGCAATAAAAAAGCGCACATTAGCATGAGAGGTTGGAATATAAGGGTTAAGTGGATGAATAACTAATGAAACACCCATTGCTTGAAAACGGCGGCCGCTTAATTCAGGGCGATGTGCAGTAGCAGATTTAGGTAATGACTCACCATAGACATGTGAAAAATTAACGCCAGCTTGTTCAAACAGCGCGCCATGGGTTAATACACGAGTACGTCCCCCACCGCCTTCTTTTCTTTCCCAGTTATCTTGCTGAAAAGTGGCTTTTTGGTCTATGTTTTCAAGAGCGTGACAAATTGAATCTTGTAGCGATAAGAAAAATTCTTTAACACGATGAATATCAGGTAAATTCATAATAACCTACAATTTTTATCATATTTATTAAAAATAGAACGCCATATTGTCTATGTTCTCATTTTCAAGTTGATTCATAAACCAAACAAGCGATAATAAATTCAGATTTATATGACCAATAATAGGCAAAACCATGGAAATACGTGTATTTCGCCAAGATGATTTTGAGGCAATTATTACCCTTTGGGAGCGTTGTGATTTAATCTCGCCAGAGAACGATCCTGAAATTGATATTGAAAGAAAAATAAACCATTCACCTGATTTATTTTTAATTGCAGAAGTTGCTGGTGAACTTGTGGGGAGTGTGATGGGAGGCTACGATGGCCACCGAGGATCTTTATATTATTTAGGGGTTCATCCTGAGTTTCGAGGGAGAGGGATTGCCAATGCATTGATCTCTCGACTAGAGAAAAAGCTAATAGCTAAAGGGTGTCCACAAGTGACATTAGTTATTCCAGAAGAAAATGATGCAACAATTTTTATGTTTGAAAAACTGTTGTATGAAGATCAAAACCAAGAAAGCACAACTTATACTAAGCGATTAATTGTTGATCAGGATTTTGATCTCTAATCCTCTATTAAAACCCCTGATATTTTGGGGGTTGTACTTTGACTTTCATCTCTTTTTTTATTCTTCTTTCTACGCTTATACCGCTTATTTTATACGTAAAATCTGATATTACTTTTTCTATGGAACAAAAGGTGATGTAGAAGGTCGTAACTAGGCTTTCTTTTCAGGTGGTTATCTGACGTTAATTCAGTCTATATTTTGTTATGCTGATTTGTCGCGGTATGTTTTAGCCTGATAATTGAGGTGATACAACGAGTAAGATAAGGTGTGCTGATAACATCAATATTTATTTTAATGTGCAATGAAAAAGTTTAACGGAGAAACAAATGATGCCTAAGTTTTGGTTACCCTTGTGTTTAAGCACAAGTGTTCTGCTATTAAGTGGCTGTTCATCCATGGGAGGAATGTCTTTTTCCGCATTAAATCCGATGAATTGGTTTTCAAATGATACGCTCACTGTTTCTGCTGATGGATTAGGCAATATTACGGGTTCAACAAAAATAACAGAAAATGACATTAAAAATGAGCTGGGGAGCCGTTTCCATTATCGTGAAGGCATGGAAATGCAAGGCAGTGATATTATCGTTGTTGTTCAAGGTTTAGAAGATAACAAAATTCAGGTTGCTTTCTACGGTAAAGAAAAAGGCACTGTTGAAAAAATAGAGGTTTTTGACACAAAAGCTACAACAGAGTGGGGCACCACAATCGGCACACCGTTTAAAGATATCTATAAAAAAGCGTTTGGTGCATGCAGTAGAGGCCCTAAAGATGAAAGTCAAAGAACGGTATTATGCCAATCAGAACAAGCTAAATCAGTGAGCTATGTTTTTAGTGGACAATGGGATGGCCCTGATGGATTAATGCCACCAGATGAAGTTTTATCTCATTGGACATTAACGCAAATTATTTGGCAGAATAAATCGTCTTCTCGCTATTCCCTATAAAATAAGGAAGATTTTATAATCAGACTGTCTGATATTTGTTGAAAGGCAAATCTTCGAGAAAAAATATTCGATATAATTGATATTATTCCGAGCGTTTTGATTATTGATTAGGGAAGCAATATGTCTCATGCACAAAGTGGCATTTTAGTCGCACATAGTAAATTTGGTCTTTTTATTGAAGCAATGGTCGTGGGTGAATTAGAATTTCTGCGTCAAGGATGTCAGAAATTTATGCAATCATTATCTGATTTACAAAAGCAATTTCCTGATGCATCACTCGGCGCTGTTGTTGCATTTGGTTCTGATCTTTGGAAAAAACTATCAGATGAAAATAGTGCACCAGAGCTAAAACCTTTTCGTCCGTTAGGCAAAGGATTAGCACCTGCAACACAACGTGATTTACTTATTCATATTCAATCTATGCGCCATGATGTGAATTTCTCATTAGCACAAGCGGCGATGGCTGCTTTTGGTGATGCCATTAAAGTGGAAGAAGAAATCCATGGTTTTCGTTGGATAGAAGAACGTGATTTAAGTGGTTTTATCGATGGTACAGAAAACCCACAAGATGATGAGCGTTATGGTGTTGCACTGATTAATGACGGTGTTGATGCTGGTGGTAGTTATGTTTTAGTTCAGCGTTATGAACATAACCTGAAAAAATGGGCACGTTTTAGTGAATCAGACCAAGAAAAAATGATCGGTCGCACTAAAAAAGACAGTGTTGAACTTGATGAATCTGAACGTAATACGACTTCTCACGTTTCTCGTGTTGTGATTGAAGAAGAGGGTGAAGAGTTAGCTATTTTACGTCACAGCCTGCCTTACGGTACAGTGAGTGGTAAACATGGTTTATATTTCTTAGCTTACTGTGGTCGTTTATATAATATCGAACAGCAATTACTGAGTATGTTTGGTGAGTTAGATGGCAAGCATGATGATTTATTGCGTATGAGTAAACCTGTTACAGGTAGTTATTATTTCGCACCTTCTTATGAAGTATTAAAAGCGCTGTAATTATCTAGTACTAAATTAAGTTTTTATTGATGAAA
>NZ_JABUYL010000038.1 GCF_014897315.1 Proteus sp. FME41
CAAAGTAAAAGGCATCTCTATCTATGAGGCAGCTAAAGAAGTCTCACAAGCTTTGTCATTGCCTTTACCTGAACCTGCCAGAAAGGAGACTCCAAAATCAGAGTCTCAACCTATCGCAGAAAAGGTACAAAAGCTGGTGGCTCAAACTATAGTAGGCAAATCAGCGTACCTGACTCAAAAGGGGCACGATTGCCCCGTAAAATTACTTGCTGATGGTTCGATGTTGTTAATTATTCAGCGCGGTAACGAGGTTACAGGGGCGCAGGTTATCAAGCCTAATGGTGAAAAGCGTCTGATATCAGGGACAAAGAAAAAGGGCAGTTTTATGCCCTTATCTGAATTACCAAAAACGACTGAGATAGTATTGATTGCCGAGGGGTATGCCACCGCCTTAACAGTGAGTCAACTACATAGTGGTTTGGTGTTGACTGCGATTGATGAGGGCAACTTATTACCTGTTGCTGAATGGGCTAGAAAGCATTATTCCGAGGCAAAGATAATTATAGCTGCGGATAATGATATTAAGATCGGTCAGCCGAATGTGGGTAAAATTTCAGCAGAAAAAGCCACTAAAACGGTTAATGGGTGGGTAACTTTACCGCCCACAGAGGATAAAGCCGATTGGGATGATTACCGTCAGCAATTTGGGATTGAGAAAGCAAAACAGGCATTTAATGAGGGAATGTACCAAATGGATAATTTAGCCACAGTGACCGTTATTCATGCGGATAAAAAAGGGGCGAACACCAATCTCTCACAAATGGCGGCCAGTCAACGAGGCGCATTACTCGCAGAACGTTACGGAAAACTCGCTATTATTCCAGATAGTGAGATGGTTTATCACTATGTCGATGGGGTATGGAATAAAGTATCTGATAGTGATTTACAACGGGCAATGGTGGCGATTTTTGATGAATATAAAACACCTTATAGCCCAACGGGGGTTAAAAATGCGATTGGTGCGTTGAAATTACAAATTCCAGTTTTAGGTGAGCAAAAGCGAGAGTTAATTGGTTTTAGTAATGGTGTGTATGATTTATCGACTCAACAATTTAAGCCTCATGCACCAGAAAACTGGTTACTTAATCATAATGGGATCGTATTCACTGCGCCTGAATCTAATGAGAATTTAAAACAACATGCCCCTAGTTTTTATAAGTGGTTATCTCATTCGGCTGGCAACGATGAAGAAAAGATGAACCGTATTAATGCGGGCTTATTTATGATTTTAGCTAATCGGTATGATTGGCAATTATTTATCGAGGTGACGGGTGAGGGAGGGAGTGGTAAAAGTGTTTTTACCTCTATCGCGACTTTACTTGCAGGGGCACACAATACTGCCAGTGGCAATATGAAAGCGTTAGATGAGGCGAGAGGGCGTTATCAATTTGTGGGTAAAAGTCTCATTACCTTACCTGACCAAGTAAAATACGTTGGAGAGGGGGCGGGCATTAAAGCCATTACAGGCGGTGATTTAATCGAGGTTGACGGTAAGTATGAGAAACAATTCTCAACCATTATTAAGGCAGTTGTTTTAGCGACGAATAATGAACCAATGAGCTTTACTGAACGTAACGGAGGGATAGCACGTAGACGGGTTATTTTCTCTTTTAATACTCCCGTTAAAGAGAGTGATAAAGATCCCTTGTTACCTGAGAAGATAAGCAAAGAATTACCCGTTATTATTCGCCATTTATTGAAATTATTTACCTGCCAAGATAAGGCTAAATTATTACTGCAAGAACAGAGAGATTCAGGCGAAGCTTTAGCCGTCAAAAGTAACTCAGATCCCTTGTATAGCTTTTGTGCTTATTTGGTTTCATTGGGCGAAGAGTTAGGGATGAAGATGGGGAATAAGAATATTTATCCTCGTGCGCCGAGGATCTATCTCTACCATGCTTATTTATCATTTATGGAAGCCTACGGGTTTGATAGACCGTTAACATTAACCAAGTTTGGGGACTCATTACCTAAGGTGATGCAAGAGTATAAAAAGGATTATCGAAAGTTTAAAACGAAACGGGGTTATTACTATAACGTTGATTTAACTGATGAAGCTAATGAGTGGCTTCCTGCAGTACCTGAATTAAGAAAAAGTTAGCCCCCCTAGTTATAAAGTTTTATGTTCAACTGTGCACCCTGTTCACCAGTCTTTATATTTGATTGATTTATAATATAAAAATAGGGTGCATAGTTACTTCTCAACTGTGCACCAACTGTTCACCCTGTGCACCTTTTATATTTTTAGTTTAAGTGCTGTTAAAATAGGCAAATAGGTTTTAAAAAGGCTTCTTTTGGCAGGTGATATTATATTTAAATTAGGAGGCGATATGCCGATTACGCGAGAAGATATACAGGCACATTATGATTATCACAACATTACACAACTCGATGATTTACATACGGCTGATTATCGTGAGTTGGTTAGCGGACATGCTTTTTTCTTTCAAGATACTAGCGGAAATTTAAGACACACATTATCAGAGGAGATCTTAGCAACGAATAAAGAACAATTAGATGTGTTAATTGAACAACTGCAAGAGTTCAAAAATATAATGAATGATGTACCCGAATGGTTGAGTGATAAATAAATCTGATAAGGAGCCGAGAGAATAAATATGCTCGGCTTCAGGTAAGATATTATAATAAACTTATTAGCCCAGAAATACCTGCCCCTATTACACTTGCAACGGTACTGTTTTCTAGTAATTTAATGAGAGATCTTTTTGCCTCAACATCATTAGATTTTGCAATCTTTTCAACTAATTCCTGAATAGTTATATTTGTAATTTGGGTGTTATTATTCCCAACTTGTATTTGATGTCCAGAAATATTACCTATATTAACGACAGAATTAAGATCTTTCGTTTTATGCTCACCAGCAGTCATATTTTCAACTTGTAGAGTTAATATGTGTGGGTGGTGAGTACCTATATTCAAGGAACCCCCAGCAAGGAATGAAGCATCTAATACTTTTAATTCAATAAATCTTTTTCCTGATTTTTGTGTAATAACATCACCAATTCCAACATCGGGTTCATCGGTGTAGGGTATTCGTACAGAACTGCTGTCTCGGCTACCTTTGTATTCATCCCCATTAATAATAATTAATTCTGGATATGCAAGCTGATCGAAATCCATACTACCTCCATTGTTAAAATGAATGCCCTCAGACCACAACATCAAAATATTAGCATAAAGAATTGTAAATTAATTGTTCTGATGCTTTCTTGTGTTTATTGTATGATTTTTAGGGCTTTTTATTAGATTTTTGATGTATATATTGATAAGTGGCACTCAGACGTGAGCCGCCACTAGGTCGTCTAATCAAGTTGCGAGAAGTAGCCTGCGTGATGCAGAAAAAGGTTATTCGACCATCCCCTTTCCGAGCTGGTTTCACGTCTTAACATTTTATTGTTTACGGAAACCACTTCATGAAAAAACTACTCGAATTACGCCAACAAAAGGCAACTCTCACCGAGCAAATGCGCTCACTGCTCACTAAAGCTGAAACTGAAAAACGCTCACTCACCGAAGATGAAGCGAAAAACTTTGATGAATTGCGTAGTCAGTCGGAGTCTCTGAATACTGAAATTGCCCGTTACGAAGCGATTGCAGAGGAAGAACGCACTCAAACAGGTAAACACGTATTAGGTGATAAAGCTGTCAGTAATGATGAATTACGTCATTATATCCTGACAGGGGAAACCCGTACTTTATCGACAGGGGTTCCGGCTGATGGTAGCTATACCGTTATTCCTGAACTGAATAAGCAGATTATGCAGCAATTAACCGATGATTCGGTGATGCGTAAAATCTGTACCATCAAAACCACGCACAGCAACGAATATAAACAACTGGTTTCTGTGGGTGGGGCAAAAGTCAATCACGGTGAAGAGGGGCAAGCCCGCACCGAAACTGGCACACCAAAATTAGAAGAAGTCAGTATCAAATTATTCCCTATCTATGCCTATCCCAAAACCACCCAAGAAATTATTGATTTTAGTGATGTGGATATTCTGAGCTGGTTAACCACTGAAATTGGCGACACGTTTGTTGATACTGAAGAAACCGATCTTGTTACGGGTGATGGTACGAAAAAAGCAAAAGGTTTCTTGGCTTATCCTCGTGAAGCCAAAGCCGATAAAGTGCGCGCGTTTGGTACATTAGAAAAACTTGACGTTGCCAGCATTGAAGCCGATAGCCTGATTGACCTGAAATTCAAATTACGTGCGAAATATCGCAAAAATGCCGTTTGGGTGATGAATTCCAATACTGCTGCTAAAGTACAGAAGCTGAAAAATGGCAATGGGGATTATATCTGGCGTGACCGTTTACAGTCTGGCGATCCTGATACCTTATTAGGCTTACCGGTTCATTATCTCGAAAACATGGCTGATGATGTGATTGCATTAGGTGACTTTAAACGCGGTTACTTCATTGTGGATCATGAAACGGGTACACGTACTCGCCCTGACAACATTACTGAACCCGGCTTTATCAAAGTTCACACCGATAAATATTTAGGCGGTGGGCTGGTGGATTCTAACGCCATTAAAGTGTTGGAAGTTAAAGTCGCGGGTAAATAACTCAAGGGGCGTTCCTGTGATCTCAGGAGCGCTCTTTTTTGTCAGGAATAGGCTATGAAAAATACCGAGTTAGAAATCCGTACTGCAACACTTTCTGCCAGTGATAAAAAGCTGGTGGGTTATGTCATTAAATGGGGCTTACGCTCTCATGTGCTTTGGGATGAATTTGTCGAACAATTTGCCCAAAATGCGTTTAGTAACAGCTTATCAAGTGGTGCCGATGTTAGGGCGCTTTATGAACATGATTACACTAACCTATTGGGGCGCACGACTTCTGGCACATTACAACTCACCGAAGATGAAACAGGGTTACGTTTTGAACTCACTCCGCCTGATACGCAACTAGGGCGTGATGTTCTCACCTTGGTTGAACGAGGTGATATTGACGGTATGAGTTTTGGTTTCCGAGCGATTAAAGATCAGTGGGATATTGGTCAAGAGCCGTATGTCAGAACTGTATTAGAAGCCGAACTCCATGAAATCACCATCACCAGTTTACCCGCTTATCCTGATAGTGGCGTAGAAATTGCCAAACGCTCCTTAACACTCAGTAAACCACAAGCGGTAAAAGATTTTGACCGCTGGTTACAATTGGTTGAGGTGGAATAATGTGGCCATTCAAACGTAAAGCCTCCGAATCCCGCAGTCTAAGTATTGATGAGTTTCTTTCTCTGGCGGGGATATCTAACACAAACTCAGGGGAACACGTTAGCTCATCAACAGCGGAGGGCTTACCTGCCGTGATGAATGCGGTGACGGTCATTAGTGAAGCTATTGCCTCCATGCCCTGTTTTCTGTATCGGGTACACAATGATAAAGGGCGAGAATCAAGAGAGTGGTTAAGTGATCATCCTGTTGATTATCTTCTCAATGAAAAACCGAATGACTGTCAGACCGCTTTTCAATTTAAGCGCACTTTAATGCGTCATTGTTTGCTCAATGGTAACGCCTATGCGGTGATTACGTGGGGCAAAGATGGACAGCCTAAATCAATACATCCTTATCCCCCTAGTGCGGTGGTGATTAATCGACTTGGGGATCACCGATACAGTTATACCGTGACTGAACCGTATAGCGGTAAGGTGAAAACCTACCTACAAGAAGAAATCTTGCATTTACGTTATGCGACCGATGACGGTTTTTTAGGTCGCTCACCCGTCACGATTTGCCGTGAAACATTGGGCTTAGGATTAGCTCAACAACGACACGGCGCGAGTATCATGAAAGACGGCATGATGGCATCTGGCATTATTAAATCGGGTGAATGGCTCGATAGCCTCAAAGGAACTAAGGCATTAGAAGCCCTAGAACGCTACAAAGGGGCACGTAATGCAGGGAAAACCCCCATTCTTGAGGGGGGCATGGAATATGAACAATTAGGCATGAGTAACCAAGATGCGGAGTGGTTAGCCTCAAGGCGTTTTACCATTGAAGATATTGCCCGTATGTTCAACATTAGCCCTATCTTTTTACAAGAATATTCCAACAGTACTTACAGCAACTTTAGTGAGGCAAGTCGTGCCTTACTGACCATCACTATGCGCCCATGGTTAGCCAACTTTGAGCAACAAATTAAATCAGCGCTGTTATTGACTTCACCTACACCGAATATTCGCTATCAAGTGGAATTTGATACGGCAGATTTACTCCGCGCTAATCCTACGGAGCGTTTCCGCAGTTATGAAACCGCGATTAAGTCGGGAGTCATGTGTCCGAATGAAGCCCGTGAGCGTGAGGGATTGCCTCCTCGTGAAGGTGGTGATGAATTTAGTCAGGCATGGAAACAGACCGTTGAAGTTAAAAAAGAGTCTGACAAGGTGGATGAATGAAAGCGGGGCGCATGAATCAACGGGTAACTATTCAGCGCTCAAAGCTTAAACCGGATGCGCTTAGTGGTAATGAGGTGATGTGGTTCGATATTGCGAAAGTTTGGGCTGAGGTAAAAGGGATCCGAGGGCGCGAGTATTTTAGCAGTCAGCAAACACAGAGTGAAACCACAGTGAGAGTTTGGTTACGTTATTTTCCTGATATCACCACGGCAGATCGATTGATGTTTAGCTACGCCGGCACGGACGGCAATCATTGGGATATTAAAAGTATTGTGGCGGATAAAGCCAAGGGCAGAATGGAAATTATTTGTGAGGGCGTAGAGCGTGACTAAACCTAATATCAGTCTTGATGAAGTGAAGTTGCATTGCCGTATTGATGATGATTATGACGATGCCATATTAGCTATCTATATTGATGCCGCATTAGAAGTTTGCCAACAACATATCGGTAAACGATTTGATGATGGGTTGTCGTTCACTCCTGCGATCAAGGTGGGCTGTTTAATGTATATCAGTTTGCTTTATGAGAACCGAGAGATGATAGGCAGTGATGGATTAAAAGAAGTTCCGCTGACTATTCATTCTCTGTGGTCAACCTATCGAGATGTGGGAGTGTACTAGATGCCATGGCAACCCCTAAAGCGTTGTAGTTATCAAGGCTGTAATAAGCGGGTGAAGTCTGGACGGTGTGAAGAACATAAACAAGAAGCCAGACGACAACAGGATAGCCAGCGAGGGACACGAACCGAACGAGGTTATAGCAATCAGTGGGGCAAGTACCGTTTACAGTATCTCAAGTTAAATCCGTTATGTGTGCATTGCCTCAATAAAGGGATATACACCCCTGCAACCATTGTTGACCACATTATTCCTATTAACGGTGATAGTGACGTATTGTTTTGGGTGGATTTTAACCATCAAGCGTTATGTCACAGTTGTCATAACACCAAAACCTTTAAGCATGATCCACTCACTAAGCAAAAGCGTAAAAATGGGGAGTATCGAGAGTTAGAGGCAAAAGCAACACGGAATAATGATTGGCGAGATGAGTATAACCGTAATGCGTGAAAATGAAATAAATCAGTTGGTTAAAGGACTCTTAAAGCACAGTGAACCGTATAGACAACGACAATTAAAAACGCCTACAAAGCCCATTACAGGGCGCAATACTCAACGTGATAGGGAGCTAATGGAATGTTTCAGAAATCGTTAGAGAAACATATAGAAAGGGTAGGGGTATCAAAAATGACAAACGGCCTCGTCTCAGGAACCGCCCCCCTCCTCGAATTTTTACGCACGGTAATTTTTTTGAAAATAATTTACTAGGAAATAGAAATAGTTATGGCAAGAGCACCTAAACCCCCCGTTTATCTTAATGAGATAGCGACGAAAGAGTGGAAAACAAAAGCCAAAATATTGGCAGAACGTGACGATCTGACGTTAGCCGATTGGAACAATTTAGAATTGTATTGCGTCAATTATGCGATGTACCGTAAAGCGGTTGAAGACTTAGATAATCGAGGGTTTAGCATTATCAATAGTCAAGGCAGTGAGAGCCGTAATCCCTCATTGAGTGCCAAGGCTGATGCTGAAAAAATCATGATTAAAATGTCTTCCTTACTGGGGTTCGATCCTGTTTCTCGTCGTAAAAATCCAATTGAAACCGAGGAAGAGGACGAATTAGATCGCCTATGAACGCATGGGAGCAGTACGCAAGTGACATCAAAACAGGCAAAATCCCCGCCTGTCAGCGGTTAAAACAAGCTGTTGAACGTTACTATAATGACTTAAATAATCCGCTTTACACCTTTGATAATGAGATTGTAGAGCGTTTTATCGGGTTCTCCCGTGTTTGCCCACATGTTAAAGGGCACTTGCGAGGTAAGCCGATAGAGCTTGAGCCGTGGCAACAATTTGCCTTTGCGAATCTCCTTGGTTTCAAGGTGATCTCAACGGGGCGAAGAAAATACCGCAGTGCTTATATTCAGGTTCCCCGCAAAAATGCAAAATCCACCGTTGCGGCAATACTGGCTAATTGGTTCTTGGTGATGGAAAACGGGCAACAAGATATTTATACCGCTGCAGTTAGTCGAGATCAGGCGCGTATTGTTTTTGATGATGCCCGTCAAATGTGTGTGCTGTCTAAACCGCTTAAAAAACGGGTGGCCATACAGCAACATAAAGTCATTAATCCGAAAAGTAATAGCTTATTGAAACCTCTTGCCGCTAAAGCCGCCACTATTGAGGGAACCAATCCCAGTTTAGCGATTGTTGATGAATATCACTTACACCCTGATAATGCGGTTTATTCTGCTCTTGAGTTAGGGATGGGGGCACGTCCTGAGGGGATTTTATTTGCGATCACAACGTCAGGGAGTAACGTTATTTCAGCCTGTAAGCAACATTATGATTATTGTTGTCAAATTCTCGCTGGTGAAGAACAAAATGAATCGTTATTTGCTTTGATTTATGAACTTGATGACGAAAAAGAAATTGACGATGAACGCCTGTGGATAAAGGCGAACCCCAATCTTAATGTGTCGGTTGATGGTGATGCTTTGTATGACACGATACAAAAGGCGCGAGGTATTCCCTCACAATGGACAGAAATGTTAACTAAGCGTTTTAATATCTGGTGTCAGGGGGAAACGCCTTGGATGGGTGAGGGCGCATGGTTAGCGTGTGAAATGGACTATACCGAGACTGACCTTAAAGGCTTAGCGTGTTATGCAGGAATGGATTTATCTTCTACGGGGGATATTACCAGTGTCTGCTATACCTTTCCCGTTGATAATGAATTGTTGTTATTGACTCGCCACTATATCCCCGAAGCGCAGTTACAGAACCCCGCCAATAAGAACAGGGCGATTTACCGTCAATGGGTTAAATCAGGTTGGCTTCGTACCACTCCTGGTGATTGTATTGATTATGATCGCATTCGTGATGATGTGCTTAGAGATAGCCAACAATTCAATATCAAGTTGACAGGCTTTGATACATGGAATGCAACTCACCTAAGGACACAGCTACAAGGTGCGGGGTTAGATGTTGAGCCATTTCCTCAAACTTACATGAAGTTTAGCCCTGTGGCGAAATCAGCCGAGGTATTTGTTAATCGTAAAATCATTCGTCACAATGGCGATCCGGTGCTTGCGTGGGCGATGGCTAATGTCGTCATGGAAACGGACGCAAACGCGAATATCAAGCCCAATAAAAAGAAATCAGCCAACAAGATTGACCCTGCTATTGCTTTCCTTATGAGCTTTGGTACATGGCAAATTGAGCATGAAGACTTTGCTTTCAACTTAACGGGGGAGCAAAAAGAACGTTTAGCCTCATTTGATGGGGTGTAGCTGACTTATTGTTAGTTGCAAATTTTCGTTATCAACCATGGTGGAAATCACCACAGTATAGGTATGGTGGAAATCGCAATACCTTTACAGTCACACCACAGCTTAAATCTGAGCCAAAGCATTTATTAGTGCTTTGGTCTTCCAGAGGACAAAATTGTCCCCGAGTTATTGAGAAAAACATATTTGTGAAATTATCAATAGGTTAGAACGTTAAACACACTCACCTCGAATAGGACACCTTAATATCAAGGAGTCGCCCACCTAGTGTAAATCGCCAAAAGAGTAAATTATCAGCAAAAAGGTGCACAGTATGCACAGTTGGTGCACACCGTGTTCACCCTAATTTATTATTTAATATCAATGGATTAAGCTAATGGTGCATAGGGTGCACAGTTGAGGGCTTCAAAAAGATTTATAGGGGGGTAGTGAACAAATCGCAGGATAATAGAGTTTATTTGTACATAATTTAAACTACGAAAGTTTTGTAGTTTATCTATCTCTTTCTTTTCACATTAAGCAATCAGTCTGGCGAAACAGGAGCTATCATTTTGATCATACCTCTAAATGAGTTGCACAAACCTGTGGCGATATCTAGGGCTTAGAATAAAAGATGTGAGTAGAAATGTGTATAGATTGTATTTTTTAGTTTATTAATTGATTTAAAATCAATAAAAAGGAGTCGATATGGACTCCTGTGATCT
>NZ_JABUYL010000039.1 GCF_014897315.1 Proteus sp. FME41
CGGTGCCTAACGTTTGCCATTCTCCGTCTTTTAATTCGGTATATTCAGGCCAAATGCGTAATGCACTTTCAGTGAAAAAAGCGGGATCAATACGGGACGGATCGCTCATCATTAAATAGGCTTTTAATGCTTGATAAGCGGATTGAGCACCTTCAATTCGTTCTGCACTTTCAGGCGGGAACTGCATAAACGCGTGAAGATAATTTTCAAGATGTTGTTGGGTTGAATCGCGTAATAACGGCAACATGGATTGGCTATAAACAGGCCATAAATGACTAAGCAATGCGTTATTACTGCTTAACCCAAAGCGTAGCCAAAATGGAACAGAGGTTTTTTCTCGATGGCTTAATAAACCTAAGGTTTGTTGTAAGCCATATTGTGCCTGTAAGCGGGCAAATTCAGATTGATGATTGTCTGTTGCTAACTGCGCTTGTTGTTGGCTTTGGGTAATTAATTGGCGATTCATAAAATAAGAAACCACCATACCAATCCCCCACAGTGTCATGGCGGTTGCAACGGTATATTGCAAAATACGTTTGGAATTTAAACCTAAAGGCGAGGCTTTTAACTGATAGGGTAATTGTGAATTTGCTGCCATTAGTGCTTTCCAATGGGAATTGGATACCCATTGATTATTTTGTGATGAAGTTGCAGACACATTATTGTTAACAGCCGTACTAAAGAGCACACCAGCGAACGGCAAGGAGCGATAACCTGATAAAAGCGGTGCCAAAGTATTGGCGATTTTTTCACATCCTTCATGCTGTAAAAAGCGGGCTAAAGCAAGTAAATAGGTGTGTGTTTGATTGTGTAAGACCGCTAGTGTGCCTTGTTCCACTAACGCGGGTAAAAGCATTTTTAAGTCATTGGAAAGCATTTCAGAGGTGGCTTTTAAGGGGGCTGAATAGAGTATTGCGGGTGTTTCTTCAGATGTTATATCACCGGTGTTGCTGACATTCCAAAGCCAAATGGGGGCTTGCCAGCGTAATTGACGAAAGAGCTGGTGGAAATAACGGCTAGCGGTATCTGTATTGGTCGGATTTAAGTGATTAAATAAGGAATGACCCAGCGGTTGTTGCGATAAGTTATTTTCTGACACCCAAATAACCGCATCGAGCGGACGACGACGGCGCAGTTGTTTTAAATCTTGAATTAAATTTTCATCAATACTCTGATGGATATCACCACCATAGATAAGCAACGTTCCATTGTTTTCTTGCCAGATGTCCGTTGTTAGATTGGGAGTCAGTTTTTCGATAGAAGTCGAGGTGCCGATAAGGAGTTGGATTGTTATTTTTCTGCGCCAGAAAGTGCTGTAGTAATTTTTACTATAGTCAATAATAATATTTATAAAGCTGGTATTAGCATAATCCATCTGAACCTGTGACTTGATATTTTTATTTTCCCCTCTAGCATTACTATAGTTAAACTTCCCAATATATCGAGCAATTATAAATAAAAATGCAATAATAAAAAATACAATAACCATTGTAATTAAAGTTTTTTTTAAAAAAATATTTTCTTGAATAGAATATTTTATTGTGTCAATAGCATTTAGTGAGCATAGAAGGATAAATAAAAAACAAATTACAGCAATAAACAGTAGCAGTATAATTACCCATGTTTTTTTTAAAATATTTCTAAAATAGAAAAACCTCATATCCATGCCTTTGCTCCGCTATAATATTAATAAGCTTTAAGAAAGCTTAGTTTAATGGATTAACAATTAAAATATTGTCTTTATCAATTAATAGTTGTGGAGATTTTTCTTTAATTAATTGAGTTGTAGTGATATAAACATTTACCCAAGGAGATGCATTATGTGTATATCCGATACTACGATTAATATCGTATAATACAGTGTGACGACTAATATCTGATGATAAAATTTTTATTTTTATTTCATTCTCATGATTATCTTGTAAATTTGTTATCCATATATCTTTTAATTTATTTTTATCAAGATCGCTCCATATCGCTACAGTATTAATTTTTTCATTAAATAGGTCGAAAATATTTTTATTTTCAACCAATTCTGGACGATGAATTTTTGCTATCCCCTTAATTAAATGGTAGTTAGAAAAAGAAAACAATTGTGCAGTAGCTACTTCACTATGATAATTAATAGGAGTATCAAAAGAATAAATATTAATTATAAGTAAAAAATCAAATAATTTAGGGCTATCTAACCAATGATCAATTAAATCTATTTTTACCTCTTCTGTATAGCTAACATTATAGGCTCTTTCTATTCTTTGAGCTAATATCTCATCAATCTCTATTTTTTCATCATCTGAAAAATTAGAATAGTTAGATGATATTATTATCTTAAATTTAGCATTATCAGGAATTTGATATATTTTAGATATTAATGATGGTTCTATTAATAATTTATTTAACCTATTTATTATTCTAGTAACATTATTCTCCTTAATATCAGAAAATTGAGAGCAATAAATAACATTGTCATCTAATTGATATGAAGGTAATAATGATGATTTACCAACCACTATTTGAGTCGATAAATCTTTACAATTTTCGAGATAAGGCAATATCATTGCTTGACTTAATAAGGTTATATATCTTTGTCCAATAATAATCAGATTATCTCTATCTTCTTCTCTTTTTTTATCCCACTCATCAGCTATAACTTGATGCAATATATAAAATAAATATCTGAAAAAACAGAGGCCAACCCACACTAAAAAGGTTAAAAAAGATATCTGTAAAACTGATATCTTTTTTATATTAAGAAAAGGAAAGATAAAGTAATTAATAAAATTAATAAAACATAATAAAAAAACAAAAAACTTTCCCCATGTTTTTATGGAGGGCAGTGAATGGCGTTTTGCTTTTGGTGGTAAAGATGATAAATCAACAGGCATAAGTTTATTGACTCACTTTAGCTTTAGAAAGAGAAGAAATTAATGTACAACCACAGCTACATTTATATCCATCGAAAGCAACAGGAATACCATCATCTAAAAATGTGGGATGACCTTGAGCTATTACAACATTATCATGCCCTTTTTTAGGGCAGTAAACAGCATCACCTAAACGTGCAACACCAATACCATTAAATATCATAGAAGATGATCCTGATAATACATAGCCTCCGCTACTATTCTTATCACCGATGCGAATAATTCCTTTCATTATTTAATACCTTAAAGTGACTTTTAATAAAATGCTTTCCAGAGATCTTTAGGATTCGTTTTTTCATTTAAGATATAAGGATCATTAGGGTCTATTTTGCACTGCTCTTCTATTTCCTGTGGCCAAATAGGACGGCGACTGGTTAAGATTGCAATATAGCGAGGAATACTAATAATAAAAATAATTGGAGACATCAATGGCATTAAAATTTTCAACATACCTTTAAATAACGTGCTGACATAAAAGAACGTGAATCCATAACTTTCTTTTTTATTGGCTATAGGTAAACAAAATTCAACTTGTTGAATAATATTCTCAGGCCCTTCTTCCATATAACGTCGAATAAATTCCCAATGATATTTCAGTAATTCAAAATTACCGGTGGAGGCAGGAAGGCAAAAGGTATCAATAATGGTTTTATTATCATCAGCAAGAACATGCCCACTAATATAATAGTCGTTTTTCATGCTTTTAGCGTAATCAAGTCCCGTGGTGAAAAATACTTTCTTCCAAGGTACTGAAATAATAGAACCATCAGTGCGAAAGGCGTAAACCATTTGATTTTTACGATCAAAACGTAATGGGTAGTGTGTCCATGCAAACCACTCTGTTTTCAGTAAAGAGAACATAAAGAGTCCCATTGCAAGGAATAGGGGGGCTAAAACTGATGCCAACAATATTTTACCTGAACTATGATCAAAAAATATAACTGTCAATACAAGCTTTAATGCAAAAATTGAGAATAAAGTAGTAAGTATAGAAGAAAAAAGACTCACAAACCCTTTTGAAGAATAATATTTATCCACCATTTCTAGATAATGAGAATTTATTGCGATCACTTTTATATCAGGAATTAATTCTTCATTGGTTATATCAATACGGCTATTTTGATCAAGTTTGCCTGCAATTTCTTCATTATTTAATGGGCGATTAAGCTTAAACTTTTGTAGTAATCCGTAACTATCCATTTTAGTCTTGCCCTAGTGCTTGTTTAAATTCATACATCTCCATTTCCATGGTGGGATAAATAGGAGGTAATTGATATATGGGGTATCGTTAAGTATTTTTTATGATAAATATAGTTTAGACCGTTTACGAATAATATCATATTTTTCAATAAAATATGAATAAGTGCCTATAACAACAATAAAACAACTGTCATAACAATGAGGGATTAAATAATTTAAAATGGCTTTTAATAAAATGCTTTCCAGAGATCTTTAGGATTCGTTTTTTCATTTAAGATATAAGGATCATTAGGGTCTATTTTGCACTGCTCTTCTATTTTCTGTGGCCAAATAGGACGGCGACTGGTTAAGATTGCAATATAGCGAGGAATACTAATAATAAAAATAATTGGAGACATCAATGGCATTAAAATTTTCAACATACCTTTAAATAACGTGCTGACATAAAAGAACGTGAATCCATAACTTTCTTTTTTATTGGCTATAGGTAAACAAAATTCAACTTGTTGAATAATATTCTCAGGCCCTTCTTCCATATAACGTCGAATAAATTCCCAATGATATTTTAGTAATTCAAAATTACCGGTGGAGGCAGGAAGGCAAAAGGTATCAACAATAGTTTTATTATCATCAGCAAGAACATGCCCACTAATATAATAGTCGTTTTTCATACTTTTAGCGTAATCAAGTCCCGTGGTGAAAAATACCTTCTTCCAAGGTACTGAAATAATAGAGCCATCAGTGCGAAAGGCGTAAATCATCTGATTTTTACGATCAAAACGTAATGGGTAATGTGTCCATGCAAACCACTCTGTTTTCAGTAAAGAGAACATAAAAAGCCCCATAGCAAGAAATAGAGATCCCATAGTAATAATATATAATATGATTCCTTTAGATAGTGGGCTAAAAAAAATAAAGTGTATAATGATCCATATTACACCTCCCAAGAATGCAATAGTACCTAAAGAAGAAAAAAGACTCACAAACCCTTTTGAAGAATAATATTTATCCACCATTTCAAGATAATGAGAGTTTATTGCTATGACTTTAATGTCGGGGATTAATTCTTCATTGGTTATATCAATACGGCTATTTTGATCAAGTCTACCGGCTATTTCTTCGTTATTTAATGGGCGATTAAGCTTAAATTTTTGTAGTAATCCGTAACTATCCATTTTAGTCTTGTCCTAGTGCTTGTTTAAATTCATACATTTCCATTTCCATGGTGGGATAAATAGGAGGTAATTTATATTTAGGATTATCATTAGGTATTTTTTGCCATAAACACTGTTCCAGCCATTTTTGGATATTATCCTGTCCTTCAATGGCGATATAAATAGCTGTTCCTAACATAAGAATAACAGCCACTAAAGTAATAACCAATCCGATTGGGGTTAAACTTGAGGCAAAAATAAGAAAAATAAACCAACCTCCAGCAAGAGCTGATAAAGCATAAGCAGCTGTCATTCCTTCATAATCTTTGCCTTTATTATATGCTTCATTTGCATGATAAATATCAAAAGCAACAGTTACAACGCCCGCCGCTAATCCTAAAAATCGTCCCATAATTTTGGATGCAGTTTCTAAAGATTTTAACCCATTGAAAGTGCGAGTTGTTAACAGACTATGAACTCGAACATATTCTTGAATACCTGTTTCTATTACGCCAAAACCAGTACCAAGAACAGCCGCCGCTCCGGCATAAAATCGACTATTCTCTTCTAATTGATCTTTAGTTAATGTTTTTTTATTTCCAAAATCGGCGGAGGAAAGCACTGCTACTGTTTGTAATATTCCAGATAATACACCAGCCCCCATTAAAGTCAGTGCTTTCCCTGAGCCTGTTGTGAGCTGAGTTTTCCACTGAATATGAAGTTTTTCCTTTGATTCTGAAGTGGTAAATAACATTCCTGCCATTGCTTCTTCTTTTGCTTTTTTAGGAAGATTTTTAATATTCTCCCATTCAGTAATATCTATATCTATTAAATAATTTTGGTTTTTTATATTATAAACATCAAGACCTAAACACTGTTTACGTTTTATTTCTGCTCTGACATGAAATTCTAATAAATCTTTATTAGGCGTTACCCCGCCATTATTAATCGTCATCAATTCGGATACAACATACTTGATAAAATGTTTATACTCACCTGATTTACTAAGTGGAATAATTGCTTTTTTTTGAATAACACCAAGAGTGACTAAAAATGGAAATACTTTTTTTGACTCTAAAATAGTATTTGTACTTTTTATAATAGCAGATGAAAAATTTGCTAAATATAGCCCCATTACACTATCAGCATTAAAACCAGGATTGTTTACTTTATCCACTGTTTGTTGCATAGCATCAATTAAACCATTCCATGGTACAGATGTCAGATTAGGGGATTGAAATACTGCCTTGTTAATTTTTTGTATTAATGTTTCATGATTAAAAGCAAGCGCTCTAGCGACAATGTTGCTTTTATCTGTCAGATCTTTTAATAAAGCTTTACTAAATAAATCTCTAACCTTTTCTTTATTTGCCATATTTGCGACAGCATAGCAAACGGTCGCAGTGTATTCCATACCACTTGTAATATCATTTTCATCAAAATTATATAAAAAATAATCTGTTAATTTCTGAGATTCAAACCAATCAATATAGAGTTCTATCCTAGGATTTAATATCCTTTGAGTATATTCAGATAGTCTATTTTTAAACTCTTCCTCAAAAGTATCGAATTTTTTAGTATCATAATATTTTTCATATTTAGCCCAATGAGCTTGAGTTTTTTGTTCTATAACTGATTTTGCTAGAAGTTGCTTTATAATATCGCTATCAGGAGCATCTATCGGTACTTTATATGTATTATCACCTTCGGGATATTTATGAACTATACCATTAGTATCTACACGTACAACGTCAACACTTTCACTGAGATCATTATTTTGAATAGTTTTTGTTATATAATCAGACTGAAACTTATTTTTTATTCCTTCTTTTAAACTAGAAATGGTAGTATAAAGCATAGTTTCACGCTCAATATCTTTTTTCTTATAAACATCTTTATCAAGTTCATATTGAATAAGTGCGGATAAATCTTTTAAAATTCCAACAGGATCTTGTAATACTAATATTGCACCATTTGAATGAAAGTTACTATTAACTATTTTTTCAATCTCTTTCCCTGATGCTTTTGGTGATGCAAGATATTTTTTATTTAAAGCTATTGCACCATAAAAAGCATTAGTTAAAATTGAAGCTGTAAATAAAAAAGATGGTGACCACTGTTTTAATTCGCTTTCTCTTGATTTAAGAAAATATTCAGAGATATATTCATCGGGTTTATTAAGTGGTAATGATTGATTTTCTTTATTAGTCTTAAGCCATCTATCCATATTAAATAATTGCATATTTTCTTGATAAAAACTGGGTTCTTCATGTTTTTTTCTTACGACATCAGTCCATTTCACTTCAGACCAAGAAAACCAAAAATTTCCATTTTTTAATGGTGCAGGGAAAATAGGGAGAGTAATAAATGAAGCTCTTGCTAATTCTTCTGGTTTATCAATACAAGGTTTTACTTCACCAGAAAGAACATCATCTGGAGCTTCTCCATTTTGTGGAAGTGGGTAATAGAAGCCATCTTTAGTGACATAATAATTTATCCAGGATTGAGCCAATTCATCCCAAATATTCAAATAGCCAGCACGTAATAAACGAAGAGTATATGCAGTTTCGCCCTGATTATTAATCGGTACTTCAATATTATTCGGTATAACAGGAAGTATATCATTTTGAGACATAATTGCGGGTCTAACGGGTAATATCGGAAACCCATATCGCGTACAAAATTTACAGCCTTCTTGTTTGCTAGAAGAGTCCATTTTATTCTCCATAAATTTTAATTAAAGTGGGTGTCTCAGATTTTATTTCATTCCATTTTAAAATATCTATTTTAAGTATCATTCTTGAAAAATATTTAGGATTTTTAGATGACAAATATAATAGTTCTTTAAAATTATTTTGGAGCCAAAATGCACATTGATATGTTACTCCATAAAACGAAAAATTAATGATATCTTCTTGAGCTATCAAACCTAAATTATTTGCTTGAGTAATTAATTTATTAATTATCTTACTGGTTTTTATTCTTTCAGATAATACTGTTATTCTTGGTAATTTATTTATTATTTGATTAATCAAACCTATTTGGTGAATTTGTGTTAATGGTAAATCAGTCGGTGAGCCTTTTTGATAATTAATATGTTCTGGAAAATATAATGTATTCCATTGATTTTCTAATAGGTAAGTCCAGGATTGAATTAAATGCGTTTTTAATAATAATTGTAATTGCCAAGGTGTTAACATCCAAGATAAATGAAATAAAACTCTAGGATCATAATAGCGTAGTACATAATTTTGTTGTTCATCGCTAATTAGCAACATACTTGCCAGCTCATTTTTTATTTCATTTGCTGATAACTGACTTTCTAAGAGTAAACAAATTTTTGCAGAAGATGAAATTTCTACCGACTGTTGCATTATTTCCGATATTATAGATTGCCATTCAGATGATGAAAGTTCATGTAGTGATATCAGTGCGGGATAAAGATGTGATTGCGGTTTAAGATGTGAAGAAACGATATCTAGCGTGGGATAACGTTCAACCAGCTCATTTGCAAATGCTTTATCTATAACAGCATATTGATGTTCACTAAAACTTTTAGCTTGTGATAAATAATATTCCATATTCATTCCTTAGCTTAAAGGGATAATTCCGTCGCCATTTTGAGCGGCTTCACTCGCCATTACTTCACAAGCAGTAAAATTAGGATAAGGTGTATTTAATGTTGCAACATCAAGATATTGAAGATTAGCGCTTTTTACATTAAAGTCCCCACCAGTTCCATGTTCAATCTGAGTTGCTTCTATTGTGATATAAGATCCCCCAGATTGGAGGGTTATTTTCTTATTAGCACTAATAATAATTTCATCATTTGTACTTGTGATATTAATTGCCTTTTGGGCAATTAAATCAAGGGCATCTGTTTGTGCTTGAATTTCAATTTTACCTGCTACACTTACTAGTTTTATTCCTAACTCATGAGCAAAGAGTACAATTTTTTTCTTCGCTATTAAAAATAAACGCTTAAGAGATGATATTTCGGTATTTCCTACCGCTGAATATATTTGATTACCATTACTGCTATGCTGAATATGCTTAGGTGTAGAAACAACAATTCCCCCTGGAGCTCCAGCAATTATTACAGGCTCTTTTAATTCAGTAATACTATTATCTAAAAAGGTTGCTTGGGTTTCGTTATCTAAAGCGTCAACTTCTGCTTTTTCTAATAGTGTAGACAGCGATTCTGCTGTTGATAATGCATCAGAAAGTTGGCGTTTTATTTCAACAATATTAAGTTGTTGCTCATCAGCCTTAGTTTGTTCTTCTGCCGTAAGAAGTAATCCTTTACCTGCTCTTATTGCTCCCCAACTATCAGTGCGTAACTCAAAACCTTCACCACGTTTATCACGATTGGCATCGACAATATGACCTAAATTTAATTGAGATTTACCTCCATATTCGGTACTGAGTTTAATATGCTCTTCACCGCGTTTATCTTCCATTCGCAGCTTATTATTTGCAGGAGTACGAATAACATTACGTGTATTGTTTCTATCCGTTACATGATCGGGATGGCGCGAATCATGCAATGCATGGGCGATATAAGGTCTGTCTGGGTCGCCTTCATGAAAGGCGATAGCGACTTCAGTACCTTGAATTAACGGAAAATGCATCCCATAGGTATCACCCGCATAAGGTTTTGCCAAGCGTACAGGCATACTTTCATAGCCCATGGGTTTTTCATCACGGTCGGCATCAAATTTTACCCAATAAAAACCATGTTCATTTTGGTGGGCGTAAATATCGTTATCTTTTGCACTAGTAATACGCGCAGTCAGTGTGCCTGTAATAATTGGACGAGGTTTAACAACTGGACGCCAACAAAGTGTTTCACTGTAAGGAATGGCATTAAACCGTACTTGTAGTGCTTTTTCTCGACCACCACTAAAGCGTAAACGAGTGATTAAAATCGGTGATTGAAACACTGACGGTAATGATGAAGGTATGACGTTATCAATGATAGAAAGTACTTGTAGTGGGG
>NZ_JABUYL010000040.1 GCF_014897315.1 Proteus sp. FME41
AAATTCCACTTACCTTTTTTATTTTCATCTCGTACTTCAAAAATAGATTGTTGATGGAGAGTAGTAAGAGCATTTTTGAAACGTGCATGCCTATCCTTGTCCGTTGCTTTAAAGAAAGAAAAGAGCGTTTTTTTTGATAAATGGACAGTGTTGTCTTCAGGAGAATTTTCGGTATCTAAACATGAAACTGCCAATTCAAAAAACTTCAATGGAATTTTATCCATTTTGGCAACACTTGTAATCAAATCGTTGTGTTCTACTGTCTTCTGTTGATACAAATCTTCCATCCGAACCACCTTATGTGGTATATTGCTATTAAAATTTCGCATAGAGAGAGCCACCTTTCTTTTTTTAGAGAAAAGGTATCCGGACGGGGAGTAAGATTTCTCTATGTTTTTAGTATACACCAAAGGACGAAAAAAATAAAAATATTTCGTCTAATAGACAGTTTTTCCTCGTCTAATAGACAGTTTTTCCTCGTCTAATGGACAGTTTTTCCTCGTCTCTTAATCGCTGTATCCCTTGATATTACTGTTTTTTTTTTTTTCCAAAAGGTTTAAAAGACAAAGTATTTAAGATAAATATAAATACCCCTTCTTTATTTCACTAAAAAACAAAATAAACGATACGTAAATTCCTCGTGATTTCTCAACAGACAAAGTGTCGTCCTTAGTCAGACAAAAAGACCTCTAAAAAGTTATTAAATAATTTATAAGGATAGCTTGCTTCACAAGCTTATAAAGAATTTAAAAAAAATCAAAAACGTTCGCAAAGGTCTGTGCCTCGACTTACGCTCGACTGATCGAACCATTGCATGAGCTGGAAGCTAAATAACCAGCTCTATTTTCAATTTTAGCGTACAAGCTTATAAGAATAGGACCCTTAAACAAATTGAAGTGTCTCTATGGTCTTTTTTAGTAGTTTTAAATGGATTTTAAATCCCTATCACATATAAACAAGTCATTTCAATTGAGTTCGTCCCTTACGTAATCGAAAACCTCTTTTTTACCAGAGATTAAAGTAATTCAGCAGCCACATGAGCGCCACCACAACAATACCGGTAGGCACACTGGCGTATAAATTGGTTAAAACGGTTCGAAAGGTTAATTTTTGATTGGTTCGCTTGATTTCAGCGTTTAACTGCTTAAAGACTTGGTCCATGGTCTCGGTTATGGTCTGATTGATCTCGCTTAATTGTTGGTTGTTCTGGTTCATTTCGCGTTGAATCTTCGCGATTTCGGCTTTGTTTTGGTCTAAAAGATCGTTTAGGATCGTTTTCAGTTGTTTCAAGGATTCTGTTGATTGCTTTTGAGCTGTCTCGTTGAAGCTGGTTTGTGTGGTCTCTAAGTTTTTTAAGCTGCTGTTGAAGTTGTTCAGGACTGTCGTTGTCACTTGTTGAATCTCTTGTAAATTGTTCTCTAGATTGGCTTTCTCTAAGCTTTTCTGTTGTAGCGTCGCTCCGCTGTAGTTCCGGATCTCGGTCAAAACTTGAATCAGTTGCTGCAGGTCTTGGCTCATTGTTTCCGGATTGTCCGGTTGCGAAATCTCTGTCTTTTGTTGGTTCAATGTGTCTTTCAAAGCCATTAAAAATCGTCTCCTTTTCATAATCACTGCCTAACTTGCTCGCTCTCACCTTTTTATTGGCGTTTAAATGGGTGTAGGTGATCGTTTTTCCTCTCAGTTTAACATCTACCCCTTTTTTATTTAAAAGCTCTGAAAAGCTCTTAAAATCGCTTGTACGACTCACTGAATAATCGACAGCTTCTCTTATTTCGTCTTTCCAGCTGATTTTTCCTTTTTCCAGTAACGACTTTTCCGCTGTAGTATAACGAACTTTAGCGGGTTCTTCGGGAATTGTTAAGCCATGCTCAAGACAAATCTGATCGTTCATATCTTTAACTTCTTGAATGGCTTTTTGTCCATGCGCTTGAAATTTTAAACCAGTATCCATATTGACGCTATTAATCACTAAATGATTATGAATATGATCTTTATCGGTATGCGTATAAATGGCTACTTGGTGACCGTCAGCGACTTTTTCGGCTAATTGATAGCCTAGTTCATTGGCTTGCTCCGGAGTGACCTCACCGGGCTTAAACGACTGAATCAAGGTATGCGCTTGGACTTTATCGTCTTTGCCATAAATCATGCGAGTAGCTTTCATTTGGGTTTTGGCGTAGTTCACGTCACAATTGAAGCCGCTTTTGACCGTTGCCCGCGGTTCAGCGTAGTTAATGCAGCGAGAACAACTGGTGCTGCGGGCTAATTTAATTGTTGCCATAACTGATTCAGCTCCTTTTGTACGTTTTGCAATTCAGCCGTTAGGTTGGCGGCTGAATCCGGATCCAGTTCGGCAGCGTTCGTTGCTCTTGCCATCTGATTGACGTTATTTCCAATCGCGCGTAATTGCTTGGCAATCTCCACGGCTCCTGGTCGGTCAATTTTCGGCGTTACGAGCTTAGCCCCTTGTGCCTTGCTTTTTACAAAAGCCGGCACACTCATTTGAAAAGTTTCAGCGGAGCGCTTCAACTTTTCAAATTCGGATTCGCTCACTCGAAAGCTAATTTGTTTCGGCTCTTTTCGCTTCGGTTTGGCCTCCGCAAAAGGGGCCTCAAAAATCTCTCGTTCGCTCACTAGTCCCACCCCCTGTTTTTCTTCTCTGTCGTTCAGAAAGAAGCATAACACTAATGCGCACTTGGCTGTTAGCGTTATGCTTCTTTAAGGGGGTTGGCAAGCTCTATGTTTGCTAGCCACTTCGTGGCGCAAACGATCTTGTTGGGGGACGCGCTGCTCCCCCAATCCCCCTGGAAAACCCGGTCAAAACGTGTCCGTTTTGAGCCAGAAAAAGAGACTGGAAATGTGTCCATTTCGGTCTTTTTTTTGGCAAAATCAAGCTGCTTTTTTCGTCGTTGGCGTCGAAAAAACAACGCTCTTTCTGCGCTTGATTATTCCGGTGTTTAATCCGGGAAATGGGCGTATAAAAGAAATAGTTCTTATCAAATAAGTGAAAAAAAAAGCTTGTATAACAAGGAACCACAAAAATTGCGGTTCCTTGTTATACAAGCTTTAAAGTAAATAATACATTCTCACATATCTTATTGTTACAGTTTTTTAATCTAATTTCTCTGCTAGTCTATCGTCAACTAATTGACGGACAGAGGTCTTTTCAAGAAAAGCTCTTTCTCTTAATACTTCATAATATTGTGTGCTAATTCTAACTGCGGTAGTAATGTTTTCCTCTGACTTCTGATGTTTATTTTTAGATGGTTTAACATTAATATCTTTTTTTACTTGGTCCGAAAAGCCTATTTTTATCATAATTTTTCAATATCCCTTTTTTATAACACCTATAATTGTACCTTGTTGTGTAATAGGCTACAATTATATTATTCACTTTATTACATTTTTAACAATTATATTTTTTATATTGATTAGCCAGCTTCTATTATGAAAATCTGCTTATATAAATTTTAATTTAATAGAATTAATTTCTTACTCTTATTGAATAACGTGTATATACAAAGTAGATACTTTCTGCTACAATGGACAAAAGAGAGGAAGGGATTCTAATGATTCAACTACCAGTTAAACAGTGGGGAAACAGTCAGGCAATCCGTTTACCCAAAAGCCTATTAGAAGCATTGGAAGCAGAAAAAGATGATGACTTAAATGTAGAAGTTATTAATCATTCGATTGTATTAACCAAAGCCGAAAAAGAAGTAACTTTTGAAGAACTTTTCAAAGACTACAACAAAGAAACATTTACAACAGAACTACAAAGTTTTTCTCCTATAGGAAATGAGAAATGGTAAAACAAGGCGATATTGTTAAGATAAATTTAGATCCTAAACAAGGACATGAACAACAAGGATACAGACCCTATATTTGTTTAAGCTATCATGGTGTCAGTGACTATGCTAATATAGCGGTCTTTGCTCCAATATCAAACACAGAACGCAACTATCCTTTATATGTGCCATTACAAGGTACGAAATCTTCAGGAAAAGTTTTGTTAGATCAATTAGTAACCATTGATTACAATGCAAGAAAATATAGTTATGTGGAGACTGTTCCAGAGAAATTGATAGATGAATTATTAGTGAAAGTAAAAGTAATTTTTCAAAAAAATGAAAATATAAAGTAATGTTGACAGTGAAAATTTAA
Source organism: Proteus sp. FME41 (assembly GCF_014897315.1). Classification (GTDB taxonomy): domain Bacteria; phylum Pseudomonadota; class Gammaproteobacteria; order Enterobacterales; family Enterobacteriaceae; genus Proteus. The sequence goes on from NZ_JABUYL010000040.1 coordinate 4,165, forward strand.
ATTTAGCAATGAAGGCTATTAATAGTTAATGCTCAAAAGGACCCTATCGCTTAAACAGCGGTAGAGTCCTTTTTGCTATTATTTATATTGAGTACTTAAGAAAATAACAGCATCTTCAATAATATCTTGTTGTGTTGCTTTAATTAGAAATTGCGTTTCTAAACACTTTTTTGTTTTTCTTTCTTAAACGTATAATAAACTTGAATTAAAAATATGATACCTGAATAAAAAGTTAGTATAAGTAGCATATTATCTGTAGCTAGATTAAATTGATCATATAAAACGCCTGAAAAGAAATTAGCAAAAATCAATAGCACTAATAAACTTATTGGAACGATTAAATCTACTATTTTAAACTTTAAGGAAAGTTCTTTTCTAAAACTAATCACTTTTATTAAATTTAAAGTAATTAAAATACTTGCAGTAATAAAAACTCCTGAAAACATCCACCAGAATGAATCAAAAAAATGAGTCATCATAAAAGATCCTCCGTTCTTTTGTATTTTAAAATACCTACAAGTATATATTAAGCAATAAACTAACTATGGATCAAGAGAAATCCTTATTTTAAGTGTATTCTTAAAGAATAATTAATATAATATAATATGTGTTTTTTTAGACGATCATTATTTTAAAATACACGATATTAGATAGTTTCATGTATCATAACTATAGATAAAGTGAATGAGAAATGGGGCTATTTAAATGATAAAAATAATTGACAATCAGAAACTCAAATTACATTACAAAGAGGGATTTGGATCATGGACTTATCACCTTAGACTACCAGGAACAGCTGATAATAAAGGGAGATGGGGACATTTAAAAGTATCTGGTACAATTGACGATTTTGAAGTGAAAAACATTTATTTGGCTCCAAGGAAAGATGAAGATAAGATCATCTCAATCAATAAGGAAATTAGAGACGCGATAGGGAAAAGCGGTGGCGATATAGTAACGGTAATGTTATATTTGCATGATTAATTTACTCAATAAATCCAATCTTCTCTTTTTAGATATGAAACTTACGCTATGATGGGCTTAAAGATTTGGGTAAGTTCTATATTTGATAGAATTTATTTTTATATCGCACACGATGTTTTCCGGAATCTCTTATATAAATTAGTTTATACGATTTTATAGACACTCTTTTATTTCTTCAACAAGTACTAAAATAGAGTTATTAATTGGTACATAAACGTCTAGTGAGGGCATGATATTCACCTCTTATCTGTTATAAGTAATAATGAATAGGAGGTGAATAGTGTAAAATGACTCCTATAGAGTGGACTCTGAAAAATAGATCTCTATAAGGTCCATTTTATTTTGTCCCAGCCTCTTTTGTGGTTAAATTTAAGTTAAATCATTTCAAGTAAATCATTCATGGATTCACTCATTGTAGGGTGAGTATAAATACCGTCTCGTAAACTCTTATATGAAATATTTTCATTAATTGCTAATGCAATTAAGTTGATCATTTCGTGAGCTTCGTAGCTGAAGAAGCTTGCGCCTAATATAAGGTCAGTCTCTGGATCAACTAATATTTTCAAAAAGCCGCTTGTTTCACGCAATACTTGAGCTTTAGGAACAGCAGCAACGGGCATCTTAGCAACTTTATAATTTTTACCAGCTTCAGTTGCTTCTTTTTCATTAAAGCCTACCCGTGCAAATGTTGGATCCACAAATGTTGCTGTAGGATAAACACGACGCGTTTCTAAATTATAGTTGGATTCTTCTCCTAGCAATTGAGGCAAAACAATACGGTAGTCATCCAAAGAAATATAAGTGAATTGTGGTCCACCTTTAACGTCGCCCACTGCCCAAATGTGTTCAACAGAAGATTGCAAGTGCTTGTTTACCTTGATTTCTCCACGAGCGCCGAGCGCCACGCCAGCCTTTTCAATATCTAATTTATTTGTGTTAGGAATACGGCCAGTAGCAACTAAAATTTCATTTAATTCAGCAGATTTTTCTTCGCCGTTTTGTTCAAATGTTAAACGTACACCATTATCCGTATCTTGAACACGTTTAGCTTGAGCGTTAAATTCAATAGTTACCCCTAATTCTTCTAATCTTTCCAAAATAGCTGCTGCGTCATCCTTATCTTCACGTGGCAATAATGAGTCATTGAATTCATAAACGGTTACTTCAGAACCAAATTCAGCAAAATAAGAAGCGAATTCTAATCCAATTGGACCACCTCCGATAATACCTAGTTTTTTTGGCAGATTTGTTAGCTCTAAAATTTCTTCACTTGTGTGGATGTGTGGACTGTTTTGCTTGTTTTCAAAATCTGGAATAACAGCCGTAGATCCAGTTCCAATAATGATATTAGCAGCCGTAACTTGTAGCGTTTCTGTATCTGTATCCACTAACAAAGTATGGTCATCTTTGAAGTGAGCAAAACCGTCTAAGACTGTTACGTTATCTAAATCAGCAATTTTATGGTAGTTTTTTTTATTTAATTTGGTTACTAATTCAGTTTTATAGTCCATGGCTTGTTTGAAAAACTGGTTGTTAATCTCAGGATTTCGCTCAATGCCAAATTCTGATAATTGATCAATAATTTTTGCACTATGTGTCAACGATTTAGTCGGTAAGCATCCCACATTAATACAAGTTCCACCATACATTTTAGCTGATTTTTCAATCACAGTGACGGTTTTTCCTTTTTTAGCTAAAGCACCTGCTAATGTTTTTCCTGCTTTACCAAATCCAATAATGGCTACGTCTGTAGTGTACTCATTCATATTTTAGTGCCCCTCTCATTTTGTATTGCATATAATTTTACTTCCATATCTTTTAATGTAATAGTTGCTAGTTTTGCTACTGCATCTTTATTCAGCTCATCATAAAGATCATCCATAGCTTCTGACATACCAGACGAAATCATACATTGTTCATTGATATAACCTGAATGCCAAGTATTTTGGATAATTGGGATCTTTATCGCCTCATAAACATTTTTTAAAGTGATAGCTTCTAAATTATCGGTTAGAAAGTATCCGCCATGCACACCTTTTTTTGTTTGAACTAATCCTTTTTTCGGCATTTTGCCAGAACTCTGCGAACACGAACTGGATTCGTACAAATGTTCTCAGCTAATGCTTCACTGGTAAAAATTGAATTGTTATGACCTAAATAGACCAACCCATGTACTGCAATCGTAAATTCACTCAAAATTATTCACCTTCTTTAAAAAGTGACTTTTAAAGTTACTTTATCTAAATTAAGTATACACCTAAAAGTTATCCAAATCTACAAAGTCTGTTACTTTTAAGCAATTATTTTAATATCTCCTTAGACGAATTGATTAAAGGAGATGACGATAAGATGAAAAGAGAAGTAACTATTGCTAAGATGAATCAATTAATGTTGGTTATTATAGGATCATTTGTTTTAACCCTCATTACTGCATCCTTATTTAAATACTGGGGCGATTTTTCTTTGATTTTGCCAGTTACTTTTATAGTAATCATGGTCAATGCTGCTATTAAACTTCAAAAGATCCAAGATAAAGAAAATCTAAAAACCTATAAAAAAATCTTAGATTATATGGACAATAGAGAAGTAAGAAATGATCCGAAAACACAAAACAGGAAGAGAATGAACTTAGAAAAATCTAGCTTGGCGATAGTAGGAGCTCTTATTGAGTTTTTCTTAATGTATGGCGTACTGTCGGTTTTCTAAATCATCTTAATACATGAAATTGTATAAAATCGTGTATCGAGAATCCTATATCTATAGGGTTCTTTTTTTATACCGGTGTCCAATACACGATTTCGTGGTATAATGAATGAAATCATGTATCTTTTTTGTGAGAGGAGAGACCATTTCAATGAGTTATAATGTACAACCATTACGAACGCAGCAAGAAATCAACGACTTTTTATTCTGTTTGAGACGCAACAAAAACGCCGAACGCGACGTTTTCTTGTTTTTGATCGGCATTAATAGCGGTTTACGCATGTCTGATATCGTGAAATTAAAGAAAAAAGACGTGATTTCCTCGAAAAACCCACGTATTGTGGAGCAAAAAACCGGAAAAACACGCATTTTATATTTAAGCAGCCTGCAGGAGTTGATCCAGGACTACACGAAAGACCTGAAGCCAGAAGATTATTTGTTTCCCAGTACTAAAGGCGGTCATTTAGAAGTCAATACGGTCTATCAGATGTTTCAAAAGGTCGCCGCATTATTAGATCGGGACGATATTGGCACGCACACGCTGCGCAAGACATTTGGTTACCACTATTACAAGAAAACCAAAGACGTGGCTACACTCATGGAAATATTCGGTCACAGCAGCGAAAAAATCACCAAACGCTATATCGGGATCAATGAAGATGAAATCAGTGAGACATTGTTGAACTTCCGTTTAGGTTTCTAACTTTAAGACAATATTTTCAAGAATTCATTGTTTTTTGATATCTAGATAAATTCACGAAAAAAGTATCTAAGATAGCATAGATATCTTAGATACTTTGATTATTTCCAAAATTTCCACCACTTCTTTTGTTTGGATTGGTCGGGTTCTATTTCAGAGTCAGAGGGATTGCTTTCCATGTTTTCGTAGGACTCTAACTGAAGCTGTAAACGTTCATTTTGCTGATTAGAGTGCAGAGTGAGCTGTTGTTGTTGATTTAAAAGTTTATGTAATTCGGATAACTGTAAATCTTTCTGTTCAAGTTGTTTTTGATAACCTTCTATTATTTTTATAGCCGTCTCTGATAGATTATTTTCGGGAACTGTGCTGGTTGTCGTAGTTTTCGATTTAGTTGCTGAAGTTATCGGTTTAGTTTGCGTATTTTCTGATGTAGTTTCTTTAGTTTTCAAATTAGCGGTTTCTGGTTTTCGGTTTCCGGTTTCTGAAAATGGGATGATAAATGTTGATTTTATAACTTCCTGCCCTTCTTCGCTAATTACAAATTTATTCCCTACTTTGGAGAAAAAACTTTTTCGCATATCAGGAGTTACTTTTTTATGAATGGCGGTTTTACTAACGCCTATTTCATCAGCAAGTTCTTTAATTGTTTTTTCCGCCATCGGAATCCCTACCCATCTAAATCTTGTATTTTAACGGTTTGTAAATATTGCTCAATTGATCGTTTTAGATACTTCACAACATTTCGCAACTGAATGCTAGCACCATCTTTATGTGCAGCTACATAACTGATATGATCTTTCACTCCGTTCAGCCCTCGTAAGTCTTTTAATTCATCATACAGGGGATAAACCTGTTTTTGTAAATCAGCCATTCTAGAAACGTCTTGCATATCTCTAAATCCAATTAAGAAGTTTTCTCCCAACAAGGTCGTATACTTGCTTTGGACTGCTTTGTTAAATAAATTTTGCCGTTCTTGCTCTTGTTGAGCCTTATCCTTTTGATATTCCGGATCGTTCTCCTTATAAGGCAGTGGAGACTTGTTTTTTTTCTTTTCTATATGAAATTGAACTCCAGCAATTGAACGACCTTTTTTAATTTTGCTATAAGTAATGACGAAATGTGTATACTCGTTTATTTCTTCTAAAGATGATTTCAATACATTTTTTTCAAAATCAAACATTCTTTTATAGTCATTTAACGTACTTGTCATCCTGCGTAATTCCTGAATATCAATATAGGGATTTTTCATTTGTTCTATCTGTTTTTTCGTGCGGTTTGCTGAATCTTTATATGTTTCATATTGATTGAAGTTCATGGAAAACCATTTATATAAAATAATACTGTATTTACTGTTCAACTCTATGATATCAGTAATTAGATACTGGGTAAAATTCCGTTTTAGATCAATTAAGTAAGGCATGATATCGTCTGTAAATTTAATAGCCACAGTATCATTGTAATCGTTCCATTCACTGCTCGATATAGGAGAAATTATTTTGAAATTCCACTTACCTTTTTTATTTTCATCTCGTACTTCAAAAATAGATTGTTGAT
>NZ_JABUYL010000008.1 GCF_014897315.1 Proteus sp. FME41
CCGATAGTACCAACGTTAACGTGCGGTTTTGAACGTTCAAATTTTTCTTTAGACACGACTATATTCCTTAATATCGCTCCCTCTAGCAGAGGGAGCGTAAACTAAATTGAACTCGAAAGGATCTTATTTCGCTTTACGAGCTTCGATAATAGCCTGAGCGACGTTGCTAGGCGCTTCGTTGTACTTCAAGAACTCCATAGAGTATGAAGCACGACCCTGAGTTTGTGAACGCAGGTCAGTTGCATAACCGAACATCTCAGCCAGTGGTACTTGAGCACGGATGATCTTACCGGTAGGCAGATCGTCCATACCTTCAACCATACCACGACGACGGTTTAAGTCACCGATAACGTCGCCCATGTAATCTTCTGGCGTTTCAATCTCAACTTTCATGACTGGCTCAAGCAGAATTGGCTTAGCTTTCATGAAGCCGTCTTTAAATGCCATTGATGCGGCAATTTTAAACGCGATTTCTGAGGAGTCAACATCATGGTAAGAACCATAATGTAAACGAGCCTGAATATCCACAACAGGATAACCTGCTAATGGACCAGATTTCAGCTGTTCTTGAATACCTTTATCAACAGCTGGGATGAATTCTTTAGGAATTACACCACCAACGATATCGTTGATAAATATATAGTTTTGCTCACCACCTGCTGGTAATGGAGACAGGTCAATAATGACATGACCATACTGACCACGACCACCAGATTGTTTTGCGTGCTTACCTTCGATATCAGTTACTGTATCACGAATAGTTTCACGGTAAGCAACCTGTGGTTTACCTACGTTCGCTTCAACTTTAAATTCACGACGCATACGGTCAACTAACACGTCTAAGTGCAGTTCGCCCATACCAGCAATGATAGTTTGACCAGTTTCTTCGTCGCTTGATACGCGGAAAGATGGATCTTCCTGAGCCAGACGGTTCAGAGCGATACCCATTTTTTCTTGGTCAACTTTAGTCTTAGGTTCGATAGCAACAGAGATTACTGGCTCTGGGAATTCCATACGTTCTAAGATGATTGGTGCGTCAATTGCACACAAAGTATCACCTGTAGTCACGTCTTTCAGACCGATAGCAGCAGCGATGTCGCCCGCACGAACTTCTTTAATTTCTTCACGCTTGTTAGCATGCATCTGAACAATACGGCCAAAACGTTCTTTTCTGTCTTTAACCGGGTTCAGAACTGTGTCACCAGAGTTTACAACACCTGAGTAGACACGGAAGAATGTTAAGTTACCAACAAATGGGTCAGTTGCGATTTTGAATGCCAGTGCAGAGAATGGCTCTTCGTCGCTTGAATGACGTTCTGCTGGGGTATCTTTACCATCTGGTAACATACCTTTAATTGCAGGTACATCTGTTGGTGCTGGCAGGTATTCAATTACCGCATCCAGCATTGCCTGAACACCTTTGTTCTTAAATGCAGAACCACAGGTCACCAGGATAATTTCATTTTCTAGAACGCGTTTACGCAGTGCAAATTTAATTTCTGCTTCTGTCAGTTCTTCGCCGCCCAGATATTTGTCCATCAGCTCTTCTGATGCTTCAGCTGCTGATTCAACCAGGTTGTTGTGCCATTCTTCAGCTAAATCTTGCAGATCTGCTGGAATGTCTTCGTATTCGAAAGTAACACCTTGGTCTTCTTCACTCCAACGGATTGCTTTCATTTTAACTAAATCAACAACACCGGTGAAATGCTCTTCAGCGCCTACTGGAATTTGCAGAGGAACTGGAGTTGCTGCCAGACGTGTTTTGATTTGTTCAACAACACGCAGGTAGTTTGCACCCATACGGTCCATTTTGTTAACGAACGCGATACGTGGTACATGATATTTGTTAGCCTGGCGCCATACTGTCTCTGACTGAGGCTGAACACCACCAACTGCACAGTAAACCATAACCGCGCCATCAAGAACACGCATAGAACGTTCTACTTCGATTGTGAAGTCAACGTGACCTGGGGTGTCGATGATGTTTACACGGTGAGGCTCAAACTGTTTGGCCATGCCAGACCAGAATGCAGTAGTTGCTGCGGATGTGATAGTAATACCACGTTCCTGCTCCTGCTCCATCCAGTCCATTGTTGCTGAACCTTCGTGAGTTTCACCAATTTTATGGTTTACACCGGTATAAAACAGAATACGTTCACTTGTAGTGGTTTTACCGGCATCGATGTGCGCACTGATACCGATATTACGGTAGCGTGCTATGGGGGTTTGACGAGCCATTTTTTCCTCTCTCGTGGGCGTTCAATTCAGGTAAAGGACAGCATAGCTGTCCTGAAAAGAGTTGCGACAATACTTATTGGATTACCAACGGTAGTGTGCGAACGCCTTGTTTGCATCTGCCATACGGTGAACGTCTTCACGTTTCTTAACAGCAGCGCCTTTGTTTTCAGCCGCATCAGATAATTCATTTGCCAGGCGAAGAGCCATGGATTTATCACCGCGTTTACGAGCAGCTTCAACAATCCAACGCATTGCTAATGCATTACGACGAACCGGACGTACTTCAACTGGAACCTGGTAAGTTGAACCACCAACACGGCGGGATTTAACTTCCACAGTAGGACGTACGTTATCTAATGCGATTTCGAACGCTTCCAGTTCAGTTTTGCCTGAACGCTGAGCCAGGGTCTCAAGCGCATTATATACGATAGATTCTGCAGTAGATTTTTTACCGTCTACCATCAGAATGTTTACAAATTTGGCCAGCAGTTCTGATCCGAACTTAGGATCTGGCAGAATTTTACGTTGACCAATTACACGACGACGTGGCATGGAAATACTCCGTTTAAATTCAGGGTTGTCCAAAACTCAATGAGTTTATTTTGACATTAATAGTGAAAAAATGTTTGGCCTTACTTAACGGAGAACCATTAAGCCTTTGGCTTCTTCACACCGTACTTAGAACGAGCTTGTTTACGGTCTTTAACACCGGAACAGTCCAGCGCGCCGCGAACAGTGTGGTAACGCACACCTGGTAAGTCTTTAACACGACCACCACGGATTAAGATTACGGAGTGCTCCTGCAAGTTGTGGCCTTCACCACCGATGTAGGATGATACTTCGAAACCGTTAGTCAAACGCACACGACATACTTTACGCAGTGCTGAGTTTGGTTTTTTTGGAGTGGTAGTATATACACGAGTACATACGCCACGTTTTTGCGGGCAAGCTTCCAGAGCTGGAACGTTGCTTTTAACAACTTTCGAGCTACGAGATTTGCGCACCAGCTGGTTAATAGTTGCCATTTAAAAAAAGCTCCTGGTTTTTGCTTCGTAAACACGGATTTGAACTCTGTCTTGTCAACAAGACAAAACATGAGGACGCAGAATTTTATTGCTGACGGGCTCATGTGTCAAGAATTATACAGCAATTCTACGCTCCCCAGTGAATTTGTTGGGGATGTTTTACCGTTAAATCGACAAAATCATGATAATTGATGAGTTTAATATGATGAGATGCTTGATCTTTTAAGCCTCTTGCCAAAACATCATCAATTAATGCGTAAATAGAAATTTGCTGCTGAAGACAATATTTTAATAAGGGATTCTCTTCAAGAACTGCCAGTACACCATCTTGTATTAACAAAACGTCATCTTGTTTTGTCAGCAAAGATAAAAAAGCCTCTAAATCACTTTGGTAAATAGAGACAGAATAAGTATACAACATTACTGTTCATCCTTCCCGACTAACTCATGAATTAAAAACGCAACACCACATCATATTCACTCAATTTTTGAGCAATATCTTGATGAGACATCACTTGAGCATCCAACACAAAAGAAGTTTGAGAGGATAATCCACGATGAGCCATGTCTGTCTGTGATATATAGACGTTTGTTACATCATACAAGGGCAAGACTTTAAAAGTCGCAGCATGATGGCGAGATAGCACACCTTCAGGCTGTTGATTTTCAATTAATTGAAACACCCCATCAGAGATAAAAAAAACACCAATATCTTCAGTTAATGCTGACGTTGCGAGCAATGCATCCAAACCTTCTCGCCCTGCACTATTGCCATGGGGTGCTTGCGTAAAAAGAAAGGCGACTGAATTCATTTTTTTCATTAAAATTGCACCACACGAGAGCACGTCAACATAGCTTGAGCCAGTGTTCCCAACCCACTTAACTCAAATTCAGTTGCCATATTATGGCTATCCATTCCCTGCTCTTTTGCTTGTTGAGCATCAATTATTCCTCTACGCAACGCAGCCGCTACACACACTTGCAAAGGTATCTGATATTTTTTTGCCAGTGTGAGCCACGCTTTAGGAAGGTCAAACTCATCACTTGCAGGTGAAACCCATTTGTTCGCATTCACCACACCTTCCCGATAGAAGAAAATTTGTGCAATTTGATGCCCCTTTTCAATAAGAGCATTGGCAAACAAATAGGCACTTGAAGCTTGTTCAGTTCCATAATGAGGCCCTGTTACCACCAAGCAATATGTCAAGGAACTCATAATGTTGTTTTATTCTCCATTTTTAAACTGGCGAATATAGAGATACACAGTATGTTTTGAGATATTTAATCTATCAGCAACCTGATTGATAGCATCTTTAATATCAAAAATACCTTTCTCATAGAGATTTAATACAACTTGTTTATTTTTCGCATTATTGGCAACTTCACGATCATTGTTTACTTCTTCAATCGTGAACTCCAATGTTTGCGCCACTAAATCATCAACTGATGAGGCAAAGTTAACATCGGAAGCCACTTCATGCGTTTCTTCAGGTATAAAGGTTTTAATTATTTCTGAGAATGGAACATCAAGGTTCATATTGATGCACAACAAACCAATGACACGACGTTCACGATTACGGATCGCAATCGTGATTGATTTCATCAATGCACCACTTTTCGCTCTAGTAAAGTAAGCCTTTGAAAAACTTGAATCTTCATCTGTAATATCATGTAACATCTGTAATGCTAAATCGGTAATAGGAGAACCAATCTTACGACCAGTATGTTCTCCATTGGCGATTTTAACCGCTGAACATTTCAAATCTTCCAGAGAGTGCAATACGATTTCGCAATGGTTGCCAATGAGCATTGCCAAACCATCAACGGCAGCTTCATAGGACTTCAATATTTCGTGATCAGTTTGAGTAAAAGGTCGGCTATCTAGTTTTTCAAACTCGCTGCTGTCACCATTAAATAACGGGCTAGACATTTGATTATATAATCCTTAAAGGCTTTAATTATGATAATGACTTGAGGTTCTATTTTTTATAACGATTCGTCATTGCGGATCAATTCAATATTAAAAAAATTTAAATATAAACACAAAATTAAGAACGATTCTGACGTTAGATCGTCAGAGGATCTACGTCAAGTGACTTAGAATAAGAGCTTTGTGATAGGTCACAGCTTTTTTCATTTTTCTTTATCTTTTTGTATCAATGTTCTCTTTATTTTTGAAAATTTCCCATTTAATGATGGAAGGGATAAAGATTGACACTATTGAAGCGATTACCTATATTTCAAATAATTATTATTTTAACGAGCAATTAATTCTATGAATATACTGATGATATGCCAATCTCAGCAAACTTCATCAATAATGGGATTAATTTCTGTTGCTTCTATACCTATTGAAATTCTCTCTTCACCACCTCCGCCAGTGAAAGTGATTGTCGTCAATACAACGGTTGTTGTTGCAACTCATGTTGCTTGATTTGTTTACTTGGCTTAATAACGCTTAATCGCATACCTATAATTGCTTTTATTCATTGATATTTTATCAAATAGCCAATGATGACTAAAAATAAACACGCTATTTTTATTACTTATTTTACAGGTACATCGTCATGTATTTACGTCAATATTGGGCAAAATTTGGTCCAACGACACTATTCGTTTTATTGTGGAGTAGCGGTGCTATCTTTTCTCGTTGGGGATTAGATAATGGTAGTTCATTTGCTATCTTAACTTGGCGTTTTATTATTGCGTTAGTCTTTCTTTCTTTTTTATGTTTTCAACGTCATCGTTTTTTACCACCGAAAGGAAGCCGTTTAAAAACTGCATGGGTTGGTTTACTGATTATTGGTGGTTATTCTATTTGTTATCTATTAGCACTCGCTAATAGCATCACACCAGGAATGTTAGCCACAATAATGGGGGTACAACCCATTATCACGTTATGGATCATTGAACGTCATTTTACTGCGACACGATTGTTAGGGCTTTTAATCGCTTTAGCTGGGTTAGTCTTAGTGGTTGCCCAAAGTTTATTTAATACTGCGCTTTCACTAACAGGAATGATCTATGCGTTAGTGGCCTTGTTTTGCATGAGTTTTGGGGCTATTTCACAGAAAAAGTTGCAATTAGCACCCATGGATGCCTTACCACTACAATATGTTGTCAGTCTTATATTGTGCTTATTATTTGTACCATTCCAGCCCTTTGAGGCTTCATTAGATTTTGGCTTTATTATTCCCGTGCTTTGGCTTGCGATTATTATTTCTGTTGTTGCTCAATTGCTATTATACCGCTTACTCACAACCGGTAATCTAGTGAATGTCACTAGCTTATTTTATTTAGTCCCTGGTGTAACAGCACTAATGGACTACATCTTCTTAGGTAATAAGATGTCTTGGCTGAGTTTAGCTGGAATGGGAGCCATCATTGTAGGTTTACTGTTTGTTTTTAAAAAGCCCAAAGCTATTATTGTTGAAGAGACCGTAGACTAACGCTATGCGTTAATAAATGATGAGTTATACATTAGAAATAAAAATGCTGACATTAATGTCAGCATTTTTTTAGTGATATTGGGGGATAAGTGAATTACTTATCGCTTTCAACACTCAGTAATTCAACTTCAAAGACTAATGTTGAGTTAGCTGGAATACCACTTGTAGCACGTTGTCCGTAGCCTAATTCTGGTGGAATAACTAACTTGATTTTACCGCCTTCTTTGATGTATTTCATCCCTTCAGTCCAGCCTGGAATAACGCTTTTCAGGCTAATTGTCAGAGGTTCATTACGATCATAAGAACTGTCAAATTGTTTACCATCAATCAGCATGCCTTTATAGTTTACAGTAACACGATCAGCATCTGTTGGTGTTTTACCTTTACCTGGATTTTCAACTAAATACAGTAAACCTGATTTCGTTTTTACCACACCTTTTTCAGCGGCAAACTCTGTACGGAATTTATCACCCGCAGTTTTGTTCTCAGTCGCTTCTTTTTCCATTTTTGCTGTTGCAGCAGTACGGACTTGATCTTCAAAAGCCGCTAAGGTTAATTCAATTTCAGCGTCTGATAATTTTGATTTACTATTAAATGCATCCTGAACACCGGCTAGCAGTTGTTTAGAATCTAAAGTAATACCAATATTTTTTTGCTCTTGTAATGCAGCTTCCATATAGCGACCCATCGACGCGCCTAACGCATAGGCATTTTGCTCATTTTGAGTTTTAAATGCGCTATTTAATGTTGGCACTTTAGCCGCTTCTTCAGCCAATGCATGAGGTGCACTGAATGCGAAGGCTAAACTGGTTGCCAGCAACGTCGTTTTTAATAAAGATTTCATCCCATTCTCCAGTATATGTTAGTGAGTCGCTGCGTTTTGTAAACGATCATCATAGATCTTCACTAAAACGTTTTGCACCACTTCTTGCTGTCGTTGCGGTATAGATCTCATCTGCGGGTAGCAATTTTATATGAATTTAAAAAATTTGCCGACACCCTTAACAGTTAATGTTAGGATTTTTGTCAGCACAGAGTGTTATCACATTAACAAAATAGTCTTTTATCTCAAACCAGATTTATGTCTTCCTGTGTATATATCAGTAAATAAGATTAAATTTCGCGAGTTTGTGAGTCACATCCATCGTAATAAGACAGTTTAAAGGAGGGAAAATACAATGGATATTAAGGAAATAGAGCAATTGCTCATTCAATTAGAAAGCAAAGTTGCTTTTCAAGATGCGACTATTGATGAGTTAAATCAGGTAGTCACACAGCAACAAATTGAAATTAGCCGCTTTAAAGAAGCATTAAAGATTGTCACTGAGCGTCTAAAAACCTCACAATCTTCAATACTTGCAAGGCCTGAGGATGAAACACCACCTCCTCACTATTAAGTGATGATTTGATATTGATTGAAATCAGAAAAACAAAAAAGGAGCGCTAAAACGCTCCTTTTGATCTTTTAAAGAAAGATTAGTGCTGGCAACCACAACCGCCATGACCTTCGCCGCCACAACATCCGCCTTCTTCACCGTGAGAATGGCCATGACCATGACCACCGCCACAGCATCCACCTTCTTCACCGTGACCGTGACCACCGCAGCATTCATGCTCTTCTTCTTCACCGTGCACGTGACCGTGTGCTAATTCTTCTTCAGTCGCTTCACGAATGGCAACAATCTCAACATGAAACTTCAGATTTTGACCTGCTAACATGTGGTTACCATCAACGATAACTTCATCACCTTCAATACCTGTAATTTCTACAGGTACTGGGCCTTGATCAGTATCAGCAAGGAAACGCATGCCGACTTCTAACTCATCAACGCCAACAAAAACATCTTTTGGGACGCGTTGAACTAAGTTTTCGTCATATTCGCCATAAGCATCATCAGAAGCAACTTCTACGTCGAATTTCTCACCGACTTCGCGACCTGTTAATGCATTTTCTAAACCACTGATTAAAGAACCACGGCCATGCAGATAGTCTAACGGTGCGCTCACCGTGGACTCATCAACTAAAACACCGTCTTCTGATCTTACTTGATAAGCCAGACTAACTACCAAGTCGTTTGCTACTTTCATGACATCTCCTACATACCCGTGGGCAAAATTTTCCCGATTGTAACGAAAAATAAATCTTCTGTATCGGGTTATATCAAAAAAACCTACAATTATTGTGGTGTAAAGATCCCTATGACCTGTTCATTTTCACGGACAAGCGAAGTAACCGCCCCCTCTGTTTGCCGTTGTTGATGGCCACATTGAGCACATTCCACAATATCAACTTTATCTTCACGCCACATTTTGAGTGTGTCTTGAGCTTGACAGTGTGGACACACTGCGCCTGCGATAAAGCGTTTACGGGTTGCAGACATGGGGTCAGTTCTCCTGTTTATCAATAGATCGTTTTTCTTTACTTGTTTGAGGGATGTCATCAGTCAATGATTCATCCCAAATATCAGGCTGATGATGTTCTTGACGAATTTCTTCACTAAAGAGCTCTTCTAATTCTCGCCTTGCCTCTTTGACACGAGACACATTAGAAACTTCTTCAGGTGATTCATCCACCAGCTTTCTGAGTAATTGCATATCTAGACGACGAAAATGCTGTTGTGCTCGATAAGCTTGATGAGGATGCATACCTAATTCAATTAACGTCTTACGTCCTAATTCTAAAGCACTAGAGAACGTTTCTCGGCTAAAATCAGTTACACCTGCTTTTAGTAACTCATGCGCTTCAACGCGTCCTCTCGCTCTTGCGATAATATGCAAGTGAGGGAAATGGCGCTGGCATAAATGCACAATCTCCATTGAAGCTTCAGGTTCATTACTGGTAATTACAATCGTTTTTGCGTGTTCCGCACCCGCCGCACGTAATAAATTGAGATCAGTAGCATCACCATAATAAACTTTATAACCATATTTACGCATAGTGCTTAAGCTTCCCACATCATGCTCTAATACGGTGACGTTAATCTTGTTAGCCATCAACAAACGCCCTACAACCTGCCCCATTCGACCAAAACCAACAAGAATGACCTCAGGGTGGTTATTTTCAACAAAAGGCTGTTCGTCTGTTTTAGCCTCATTATAACGGTGAGATAACACAACGTCTGTCATTTGCATCACAAGTGGTGTTGTCATCATTGAAAGTGTGACGACCACCAGCAATAACGCCATCTGCTGACTATCTAGCACGCCCATTGCCATTGATGTTGAGAAAACAACAAAAGCAAATTCTCCACCTTGACTTAGCACTGCTGAAAATTGTAAACGTGAAGAAAAACGTAATCCTGCTAACCATGCAATACCATAAAGTATCAGTGCCTTAACAATCACTAGAATAAGCACACCCAGTAAAACTTCAGGTAAATAACGCCATAAAATACCGATATCTAAAGACATACCAACAGAGATAAAAAAGAGTCCCAATAACAAGCCTTTAAAAGGCTCAATGGAGATCTCTAATTCATGTCGATATTCTGAATCTGCTAATAACACACCCGCAATAAAGGTTCCCATTGCCATTGAGAAGCCTAATGTTTCCATAAAAATAGCGGCACCTAGCACAACTAATAACGCAGCAGCGGTAAAAACTTCTCTTACCCCTGATTTCACAACTAAACGAAATAGAGGACGTAATAGATAGCGTCCACAAATCAATAACGCAGCAAAAGAGACCACTTTTAAACCAATTCGATACCAATCACTGCTTGCTGTTTCACCCGCCAACAAAGGAATAACGGCAAGAATAGGGATCACCGCCATATCTTGAAACAATAGAACAGCAAATCCTAGCTGCCCACCTTCATTATGATTCATTCCCTTCTCATTCATTAGTTGTAATGCCATTGCAGTTGAAGACATTGCAATACCTAACCCCCCAATCACAGCCGCCTGCCATGAAAAAGACGTTAAAACAAGAATAAGACCTGAAAAAATAGACGCGGTGAACACCACTTGCATTGAACCGACACCAAAGATGGCGCGCCTTAATTCCCATAACTTGGCTGGATTTAACTCTAAGCCAATAAGGAACATCAGAAAAACCACCCCTAATTCAGAAAAATGTAAGATATTGTCAATATCTTTAAATAATCCGAGTCCCCAAGGTCCAATGGCAATACCCGCGATCAAATACCCTAATACCGCCCCAATTTTAAGGCGTTGAGCAATCGGCACCATAATCACGGCAGCACACAGGAAAAAGAGCACAGCTTTAATCATCCAGTTATCTTCCATTAGGTATGCTCTCCTTCAAGTGGCGCACTTAACCAATAGCGATAAGCCTCTCCAATATGTGTCAATGTCATTTTAGATTGTTGTCTTGCTGAATACACAATCATGGGGGATAACCAACGCATGCCACACATTTCTGCCATAAGCTCTAAAGGGCGCAATAATTCAGAGAGTGTGTAGTGATTCTTTCCGTTATGTTGGTAAGCATATTCAGGTTCACCTGTGGTCACAACACAGCGGAATGCTTTCCCTTTTAAATATGACCTTCCGCTTTTGTTGGCAAAAGGGCGAGTTAACACTCTGTCTTGCCATTCTTTTAATAAGGCAGGGCAGCTATATGTTTGTAATGGAAATTGAAAAACAATGACTTGATGTTGACACAACAAGGATTGCTCATGGTGTATATCAATAAAAAAATCAGGATAAGTCGCATATAAATCATGAATAGTTATATTCTCTAAATCCCTTACCGCATTTAATAACGCTTTATTGGCGATGGATTGGCGCGGCTCGGGATGAACATACACCAGTAATACATTTGATGCGTTTGACATCATTCCTCCTTACAAAACGTGTCAGAAACCCTTTTTTCCGTTACCATGCACGCATTGTGACCTACTGTTACGAACAACTTACTCTATATATTAATTTACATACTCTTAATAGACGATATTTATGATTGTTTTTTCTTCTTTGCAAATTCGCCGTGGTATCAGAGTGTTACTGGACAACGCCAGTGCAACCATTAACCCAGGGCAAAAGATTGGTCTAGTCGGTAAAAATGGCTGTGGTAAAACTACCTTACTTTCTTTATTGAAAGGTGAACTTCAAGCTGAAGCCGGCAATGTCACCTATCCTAGTACATGGTCAATGGCGTGGGTTAACCAAGAAACCCCTGCACTTAATGTACCTGCAATTGATTATGTTATTGATGGTGATAGAGAATATCGCCAGTTAGAACAACGATTACAAAAAGCGAACGAGACAAACGATGGTCATGCAATTGCGCTTATTCATGGGCAGTTAGATGCAATTAATGCATGGACAATACAATCTCGGGCAGCAACCTTGCTCAATGGTTTAGGTTTTAGCCAACAACAACTTAATGAACCTGTAAAATCATTTTCAGGTGGCTGGAGAATGCGGTTAAACTTAGCGCAGGCGCTGATTTGTCGCTCTGATTTACTCTTACTCGATGAGCCTACCAACCACTTAGATTTAGATGCAGTCATTTGGCTTGAAAAATGGCTAAAAAGCTATACGGGCACCTTAATTTTGATTTCCCATGACCGTGATTTCCTTGATCCGATCGTGGATAAAATCTTGCATATCGAACAAGAAAAAATCTTTGAATATTCAGGTAACTACTCTTCGTTTGAAATGCAACGAGCAACAAAACTCGCTCAGCAACAAGCGTTGTTTGAAAACCAGCAATCAAAAATTGCACATTTACAAAGTTTTATCGACAGATTTAAAGCGAAAGCGACTAAAGCTAAACAAGCCCAAAGCCGTGTAAAAATGCTTGAACGAATGGAACGTGTTGCACCTGCGCATTCTGATAATCCATTCCAATTTAGTTTTCGCCAACCTGAAAGTTTACCTAACCCACTGCTTTCGATGGAAAAAGTGAGTGCAGGCTATGGTGAAAAAATCATTCTTAATGAGATTAAACTCAACCTAATTCCAGGTTCACGTATTGGGTTATTAGGGCGTAATGGTGCAGGTAAATCGACACTGATTAAATTACTTGCTGGCGAACTTGAGCCCTTACAAGGGAAAATGGCGCTATCAAAAGGTATTAAGCTGGGTTACTTTGCACAGCATCAATTAGAATTTTTACGATCTGATGAATCTGCATTACAGCATTTAACTCGTTTAGCACCCAAAGAGACTGAGCAAAAGTTACGTGATTACCTTGGCGGCTTTGGCTTCCATGGCGATAAAGTTACCGATGCATGTGGTCAGTTTTCGGGGGGTGAAAAAGCACGTTTAGTCTTATCACTCTTAGTCTGGCAGCGCCCTAACTTACTGTTAATGGATGAACCGACCAACCACCTTGACTTAGATATGCGCCAAGCACTCACTCAGGCGTTAATTAGCTTTGAAGGCGCGATCGTTGTCGTATCGCATGATAGACATTTACTCCGTTCAACGACTGATGATCTCTATCTTGTTCATGATGGCCAAGTTGAGCCTTTTGATGGTGACCTTGATGATTACCAACAATGGCTAGTTGATCAAAATCGCCAAGAGACTCAAGCAAATAAAAATCAGCAAGACAAAGACAACAGTGCAACAACAAATTTAAGCGCTCAAGATAAGAAAGAGCAAAAGCGTAAAGAAGCCGAATTTAGACAACAAACGCAACCTTTACGTAAAAAGCTAGCGACGTTAGAAAGTAAAATGGACAAGTTCAGTCAAGAACTTACCTTAATTGAAACGGCGCTGTCTGACAGTGGTATTTATGATATAAGCCGTAAAAGTGAGCTTTCTGATTGCTTAAGTCGACAAAGTATCACGAAATCAGCACTTGAGGATGTTGAAATGGAATGGATGGAATTACAAGAAACATTGGAAGAAATGACAAACGCATTTGATTCTCAGTAATAATACGCAATTCATTAATAAAGGAACTGTTTTAAGTGAAATAGTTCCTTTCTTTTTAATTAATCATTCATTCTTAAAATTTATACAATTCATTTCACTTACGGTATTTATATCATTTTACAGTAGCACTATTTACACAAAATATAATCTCACCCTATCTAACAATAACCCAGCAAAAATAACAGGCTAACATTCATTTTCTGACGATTAATATTAAGTAAGGGAAATAAATTCTTTCGCGCTAAAGTTTTTAACATTCCAGCCGAATTAATCATTCTGCTAAGTGGACCTCCCACTTACAAACGAAAAGGCAAAGCTAATAGGTAGGGTTATGTTAAAACGAATTAAAATCTCTCAAGGTTTAATGTGTGTCCTGACTCTGTTTTGTATTATTCAGGTCATTTCTGGAGTACAAAGCATTCACGATGCCTATCAGACTCAGAATAAACTCAAACAAATTTCATACAGTTTCGACCAACTTCGTACAATGGATAATACGTATGCAGAGTTAAATACACTACGTACTGATATTATCGCACAAGCATTTAGTTATATTTCAGACCCTAAGGCTGAAGACGCAAATATCACAGCATTTATGCAAACTATGCCCGCACGTAAAGCACAAGTTGATGCGCTCATGACTGAGTATATCGATTTATCTGCTCAAACAGGCTTTGATCAGCAACGTATGGCACACATCAAACAGCTCTATCAAAAAAGCCGAGCTGACCTTGATTTATTGGCGCAATATTTAAGTGAACGCAATACCAATGCCGTTCGCTTGATCTTAAAAAGCCCAGCAAATACAAACTTTACTAATTCATTATATGAAGCTACCGATTTTATTACGGATGAAGTCGTTAACCCATCCGTTATTGAAGCAGAAAATAACTACCACAGCATGTTGTGGATCTCGTCTATTTTTATGGGTATTTTCCTTGTTTTCACCACATTAGTTCTCTTTTGGATCCGTAAACATATTATTGTGCGTATCACTCAAATGATTGCTTATCAAAAAGCAATTGCTAGCGGAGATTTAATTGGCCGCATTGATAGTGATGTTTCAGGTAATAATGAGATTGACCAACTCATGTTAGGTTTACAACAGATGAGAGCTCAATTAAAAGAGATGGTGAGCTCAATTCGAAATAGTAGTTCAACTATTTATACCGGTGTACAAGAAATCGCGGCAAGCAATAATGACTTATCAAGTCGAACAGAAGAACAAGCTAGTGCGTTAGAAGAAACCGCGTCAAGCATGGAACAAATGACGGCCACAATTCGTAATAACACAGACAGCGCCCGCGAAGTGACAGAGCTTGTGATGAGTACTGCGGATATTGCCGTTCAAGGTGGCGAGCACAGTAATAAGATGGTAATGACAATGACTGATATTGCCGATCGCTCACAAAAGATTGGTGAAATTACCGCAGTTATTGATGATATTGCTTTCCAAACCAATATATTAGCCCTTAATGCCGCAGTTGAAGCAGCACGAGCGGGCGAACAAGGACGTGGTTTTTCTGTGGTTGCCAGTGAAGTACGCAATTTGGCACAGCGCAGTGCCGAAGCAGCAAAAGAGATCAAAGAGCTTATTGAATCAACCATATTACGTGTTAGACAAGGTAATGATCTGGTTGAACAAGTCAGCTTATCAATGGGTGAGATTGTTACCTCCGTCAATCATGTCTCTGGTTCAATGAAAGAGATTTTATCTGCATCAGAAGAACAAACTCGTGGCATTGCACAAATCAGTCTTGCGGTTAATGAGATGGATAAAGCAACACAACAAAATGCAGCGATGGTTGAACAATCAACAGCAGCTTCTGCCACATTGAGTGAGCAAGCAAGCATGCTAGATACCATAGTGAATACATTTAAAGTTGAACACGAAAAGCCTGTTTCCACTAAATTGCCAATCTTCTCTGCAAAACCCAAAGAAAAAGAAATAATTAAAACTCCAACAATAAAAAACCATAACCATGAAACAGATAATAATTGGGAAAATTTCTAATTAAGCCGCTCATACAATAGAAAATGAGCACTTAGTGTAGAAAACCGTCAATTCAATCGAACAATGCCTCTACCTACCCTACTCCCAGTAATTTTCTGGGAGTATTTTTAACTCACGATACATGGGTATTTAAAACGAACATTTTTCATACGAAAAAAAGGGAATTTTAAGAAACTTTAAGCGTATTTATGAAAATAATACATTTATTTTGCTTATCATAAAATAAAACGACAACTAAAAATAAAACACCGCTTGTAATCGCTTCATTATTCAGTAAAAACATTATTAAATCTTAATATTTATAAATAAACACAAAAAATGAGTAAGATAATATACTCACCACACCTTCTATTAATCATTAAGGAATTTTAGCTATTAGCTGATTATTAAAGCTAAAAAAAGAAATATAAGTCATCTTTACCCATTAATAGAGTAGAAAAGGTAAAGTTTTTAGAAATTAAGCCGAATAAGTTTAATTGATGAATATTTATCGATCCTTGCTCTGTGTCCTACAAATCAATTAATAGGTAAGGCTATGCTGAAACGAATAAAAATATCTAATGGCTTAATGTTTATCTTAATACTGTTTTGCGCTATTCAGCTTTTTTCTGGTGCAATGAGTATCCGTGATGCGAGTTTAACAAATAAACGGATCTCACAATTAGCGAATGGCTTTGAACAGATAAAAACGATGGATTATGGTTATGCTGAATTAAATAAGTTACGTGAAGATATGCTTAATGTCATGTTTGAAGCCCATCTCACACCTGATATTGCAGAAAATAGAATTACAGATTTCCTCTCTACTTACCCCCAGCGAAAACAAGAAATTACCCGCATCATTACAGATTATTTCACTTCCGCTAAAAATTCCGATTTTGATCCTGAAAAAATAGAAAACATGAAAAAGCTCTTTAACCGAGTGCTTTACGATCTTGATCAACTTGTTTCATGTTTAGAAATTCGTGATTACTACGGATTTCAATCTCTTTATGCACATAATACTAATGAACGTTTTACCCAATCTCTCTATGAAGCAACGGATTATCTCAGCGAGAATGTGGTAACCCATGCTATTGAGGCCGCGCAAGGGAATTACGAACGGACGTTAATTTTAGCGTTTGTTTTTATGTTTGTTTTTATTCTATTTACTGTCCTTGTTGTACTTTGGATACGTCGAAATATTGTTTTACGTATCAATCAAATTGTTGATTACATGTCAGAAATTTCACAAGGAAACTTACTCGAAAATAAAGATATCGCAGTAAAGGGTAATAATGAAATCGACCAATTAATTGCAGGTATTCAGTATATGCGCACTGAACTATCATTAATTGTGAATGCGATTCGAGGAACAAGTCATCACATTTATACTGGTGTTCAAGAATTATCAGCAGGTAATACAGATTTGTCTTGCCGTACGGAAGAACAAGCCAGCGCATTAGAAGAAACAGCATCAAGTATGGAACAACTCACGGCAACCGTGAGAAATAATACAGAAAGTGCCCGTGAAGTCTCACACCTCATCAACCAAACCTCAAATATTGCCAGTAAAGGAGGCGATGTTACAAATAGGATGGTGAAAACGATGACGGATATTGCTGATAGCTCGCAAAAAATTGGTGAGATCACTGCGGTTATCAATAGCATTGCTTTTCAAACCAATATTCTCTCATTAAATGCCGCCGTTGAAGCGGCAAGAGCCGGTGAACAAGGACGTGGTTTCTCTGTGGTTGCCACGGAGGTACGTAATTTAGCACAACGCAGTGCCGAAGCAGCCAAGGAAATTAAAGCGTTAATTGATGCTTCAATTAGTCGTGTTCGCCATGGTAATGATCTCGTTGAACAGGTCAGTATTTCTATGGGGGAAATACTGACCTCCGTAAAACACGTTGAAGACTCAATGACTGAGATTTTATCAGCATCTGAGGAACAAACTCGTGGCATTACCCAAGTTTCTCTTGCTGTTACAGAAATGGATAAAGCAACTCAGCAAAATGCGACTATGGTTGAACAATCTTCTGCCGTTGCCAGTTTATTAACTGAAGAAGCCGGTAATCTTGAACAAATTGTTGAGCAATTTAAAACAGAAGAAAGTGAAAATTTTGCTAAAAAAACACCGCATAACAGCATTGAAAAACAACCCATCACTGAAAAATTACAATCCGTAAAAAGCGATAAAGCAAAAAGTACTGCAAAAGAGGATGTGAAAGAAAAGAAGTTAGCCAAAGGAGTGGCAGCCAATGACGATGAAGACGATGATTGGACAAGCTTCTAAATAAACGCAAAGACACCACTTTTTCAGTAGGTGTCTTTTTCTTTTACTACCTCGATAACAATGACAATTTAATGAAATACATTAATAGCACTGACTAAATAATTAGTTTGCACTTTCATTTCACCTGAAATCATTGACGCTTTAGAAACATAATTCGCATTCTCATGCGTAATCGATTCCAATTTTTCAACAGCTCGACCTAACTCTTTTAAACCTGCACTTTGCTCTGATGAAGCCAGGCTGATTTCCCCGATAAGATCAGTCACATTTTTAACATGCACAACGATATCTTCCATGGTGCTGACTGTTTCATTCACTTGTTTTGAACCCACTTTGATATTGCTACTAGAGGCACTAATCAACGTTTTGATCTCTTTTGCGGCTTCAGCACTGCGTTGTGCTAAATTACGTACCTCCGTGGCAACCACAGAGAAACCGCGTCCTTGTTCACCCGCTCTTGCTGCTTCTACCGAAGCATTGAGTGCAAGTATGTTGGTTTGAAAAGCAATACTATCGATAACCCCAATAATATTGCCGATACGATCAGAACTTTGAGCAATGTCATTCATTGTATTTGCGATATTATCCATTGCATTACCGCCTTTTATCGCCGCATCACAAGTAATATTAGAAAGGTTATTAGCTTGCCCTGCGGTTTCACTATTACTACTCACCGCCGTAGTAAGCTCATTCATAGTTGACGCCGTCGCTTCAACATTACTAGCCGTTTGTTCCGTTCTTACATATAAATCACGATTACCTGCGGCTAATTGATCACAAGAGATATCCACCTGATGGATTTGATGGCTTACATCATTCACTAACCAACGGAACATGCGCCCTAACTGATTAACTGAACGTTGCGTCATTCCAATTTCATCAATACGATTAAGATAAGCAACGTTATGCTCATCTCCTGTAGCGACACGATTAGCTTGTTCATTTAATCGAATGATGGGTTTGACAATTTGAAAATAGAGAACGCGCTCATTTATCATCAGTAATAGCAGTAAAATTACAACATGTAGAAAAAGAGCATAACCCGATAAGCCTGCAAACCACCCGCTTAACAACATAAAAGGGAGAGGCAATAAAATAAAAAGGCGAAGGCGTTTTTTTAATGAAATGGTTTGATTCCATGAACGCCAGCGTTGCCACCCTTTATAAACAAAGGCACCTTTTAAAAAGGTATGTGATGGGTACTTACCTTGATTAAATCCGTCGTAAAGTGCCGAGGCTTGTGCTATTTCCTCTTTTTGTGCAGCAGTCCTTACAGACATAAAACTTTGAATTTTACCTTGACGTATAATCGGTGTGATATTGGCCCTTACCCAATAGTGATCACCATTTTTACGTCGGTTTTTAACGATCCCAGTCCAAACCTCTCCTTGTTTTAAGGTTTTCCACATATCCTTAAAAACCGCTGAAGGGATATCTGGGTGTCGGACAATATTATGGGGTTGCCCCACAAGTTCCTTGACTGAAAACCCACTAGCCTCAACGAAATCCTCATTGGCATAAATAATATTGCCATTAAGATCTGTCGTTGACATCAGTGTTGCGTTTTCAGATACCGGGTATTCTCGCTGTGTCACCGGTTGATTGTTACGCATTAGTTACTCTCCTCGACATTGAAATTGAAACATCTCAACAAAAAAAGATTGCCTAAATAACTATCGTTTCGGCCTCTGGGAGAATAACTTTAGTAATAAGTGAAAATACCTACATTTAAATATTAGATTTTTGAATCAGTTCAAGATTTTTAATTATCCAGACTATTAATTAATGCCTGAGAACTTAACACTAATGTCTTGGCACATTCATCACGTTTCTTTAATAACGCCATAAAAATAAGATCTGTTATTGTATTTTGTGCAGTACGAGAAGAGATTGATGCACTTCGCCACTCCCCTTCATCCGCAATTGTTTCTAATATATAATCGGCAATTCTGCCTAATGGCGAGTGCTTCTCTCCCGTTATGGCGATAATTTTTGCCCCTTGTTTTTTAGCAACTGAAGCCGCCACTAACATATCTTTTCTTTTTCCACTATATGAAATCACAATTTGTAAATCTTTTGAACTTAACATTTGCGCAACAGAAATTTGTACATGATGATCGGTTTCAATCAATGTAGTGATCCCTATTTTTTGTAATTTATAACTTAAATCCCTTGCGACTAATCCTGAACCACCAATCCCTATAATTTGAACCCGTAAGGCTTCATCAATAAGCTGAATAACCTTTTCAAAATGAAGATAATTAATTTGGCGAGTTGTATCACTAATTGAATTATTTTTCTCTTGAGCTAATTTTTGTGCAATAACGACTAAGCTATCATCAGATCCAATTTGATTATGTAATATGTTCGGATTTTGTCCTGGACTAGCATTTTTTCGGCCTAACTCTTCACTTATCGCTAATTTCAAAGATGGAAAACCTTTAAATCCTATTTTTTGACTGAATTTCACAATAGCCGATTGACTTACTCCCATTGTTTCAGCAAGTTGCTGTGATGAAAGTGTCACCGTTTTCTCTGGGTTTTCTAAAATATAATCGGCTATTTTACGCTGGTTTGTAGCCATGCCCGGTTTGATCCAAGCAATTTTCGTTAATGTTGGCATAATAACAATATCCACTTCGAGTACTATATAGTGATATATGGAGTAATTTTTAATAAAGAGCTTAATGCCTAAAAAAATTAGATATCTATAATAAAATCAATTAGAAACAAAATATGAGTAACAATAAATTATAAAAATAGTTATATTGTTATTGAAATACTTATTCTTATAATAATTCTATAATTTCTTTCTCTACTCATTAATCCCTGCATTTTATAATAGTTAATTATTTTTTTTCCAATTTTAAATAATAATTTATTCTTTCCAGTCAATAGCACGATATAAAATCAGTCTATATATATTCAATAAAATTACGTTTTTAAACATATCTATTAACTTAATAACAATAAATAAAACACGTAAAAACATTAACACAATAAAAAAACCTTTAATTACAACAAGTAAAAAGGAATAAATAATTCCCATAGAAAAGAATTATTTTTCATTTTTAAAACATAAAGATAGATAAATTAAAAGACTCACAAACTAATGGTTATATCGTGATGATAAAAATACGTCGTCAATAAACATTTTATATGAAGATAAACTGTAACATAAAATTTAATGATAATAGGCGATCGTAGATCTCCCTTTTGGGAGATAAATACTCTTTTTTTGACACTCATCCAGAAAGATCATTTTGACTAAACTCAAAAAAACATCATATTTATCAAACAAATTAGGTTAACCATTGATTTATACCTATTTTATTAGTTTACTCAATCCAGATTAAAGGGACACAAAGCGCCGTTAATATCCCCATCGAAATATTAAATATAAACCAAGAACCCCTGCTTTGTAGAAATAAGCTAATCAAACTTCCACCTAAAATCCAAACAATACCCACAACAAAATTCACAATCATCATCACAATACTAATGGCGATAACTGAATTAAAATAAGCATCCCCCGATAAACTAAAGCTCCCCACTGCACCTAATCCCATCATCCATGCTTTGGGGTTTAGGAATTGCAATAATCCACCTTGAAACCAACTTACTGCTTGGGGAGTTTTTGCTGGAATATCTAAACGCTGATAAGATGATGTGGCTGTTTTCCAAGCTAACCAAAGTAAGTATACGCTCCCCACCATCTTTAATCCGATATGCAGTGCAGGATAAATAATTAATAATGCAGCCACACCAAATGCGGAGCTTAATAAAACACATTGCATACCCAGTATAATGCCAGCCATCAGCTTCAAGGAGCCTTTAAAACCTACATTAGCGCCTGATGAGGTGAGTAATAAATTATTAGGGCCTGGCGTAATTGCAGCAATAAATAGGAAAATAGTTAAAGAAAAAATAAGGCTAATTGTCATGGTGAGGGCTCAAAGATGTGACAGATGTTTTATTTTCACCGAAAATAGCAGTATGTTATTTAGCAAACAAGTGTTAATTCATTTTGATAGACGGGAAATATGTCTCAATACTTTAATCCAATGCGTTGGGCTAAAAATCCACATTTACAAACGCTTTTACCCAGAATAGTGCGTAGAACGCCACTATTAACGCCTTACTGGCAACGACTAAACCTTCCTGACAATGATTTTGTCGATTTAGCATGGAGTGAAGATCCGAAAATGGCGCTCAATAAGCCACGTTTAGTGATTTTTCATGGCTTAGAAGGAAGCTTTAGCAGTCCTTATGTTCACGGCATGTTATCCGCAGCAAAAGAGAGAGGCTGGTTAAGTGTAGTTATGCATTTTAGAGGATGCAGTGGTGAACCCAATAGACAAAAGCGTATCTATCACTCAGGTGAAACAGAAGATGCTCGCTACTTTTTAAACTGGCTAAAAAAGGAATTTGGCGAACAACCCACGGCGGCAGTTGGCTACTCTCTTGGTGGAAATATGCTTGCTTATTATCTTGCTGAAAGTGGCGAAAGCGCAGTAGTCGATGCGGCCGTTATTGTATCTGCACCATTAATGTTAGAACCTTGTTCGACAAAAATTGAACATGGTTTTTCCCGTTTTTATCAATGGTATCTGTTAAAGGAGCTAAAAAATAATGCGACACGAAAACTTATTCGTTACCCGGAATCATTACCAATTAGTTTACTGACGATAAAATCCATTAAAAAATTACGTCAGTTTGACGATTTAATTACCTCTAAAATTCATGGATTTAAAGATGCGCTTGATTATTATCGTCAATGCAGTGCGTTACCTTTATTAAATAAAATAAAGAAAACGACACTGATCATTCATGCTAAAGATGATCCTTTTATGTCTGCAGATGTGATCCCTGATGTTGCGACGTTACCCAATAATATTGAATATCAACTTACAGAGTTTGGTGGCCATGTGGGTTTTGTCAGCGGAAAGCTCTCTAAACCCGTTATGTGGCTTGAAAGTCGGATCCCTGACTGGCTAACCACCTATTTGGAGAAAGCCAAATGATAATACCTTGGAATGAGCTTTCCATAGAAACACTAGACAATCTTATTGAAAATTTCGTTTTACGAGAAGGCACTGATTATGGTATTCAAGAAAAAACACTTGAACAAAAAGTCATCGATGTAAAAAAACAACTCAAATCTGGTGAGGCCGTATTAGTGTGGTCTGAACTTCATGAGAGCGTCAATATTATGCCTACATCGCAATTTCGTTCTGATTAGCCACCCAAGAGCGAAATCTTGCTATCAATAAGGGCCACCTCCAATAAGGGCCAACCTTATTTTGCAAAAGGATAATCTATGTCAATCAAGCACCCTATCATCGCGGTTACAGGCTCAAGTGGTGCAGGAACGACCACAACAAGCCAAGCTTTTCGTAAAATATTCCAACAAGTTAATGCCAATTCAGCGTTAATTGATGGAGATAGCTTTCATCGTTATACCCGCCCTGAAATGGATATGGCGATAAGAAAAGCCAAAGAGCAAGGACGACATATTAGTTATTTTGGCCCTGAAGCAAATGATTTTAGCCTGCTAAGTTCGACATTTAGCCACTATAGTGAGACAGGGCAAGGCCAATCACGTAAATACTTGCACTCTTATGATGAAGCCACACCATACAATCAATTACCTGGTACATTTACGCCATGGGAACCCTTGCCCGCAAATACGGATGTTCTCTTTTACGAAGGATTACATGGGGGCGTTGTCGCGGGTGAACATAATGTCGCACAACATGTTGATTTATTAGTCGGCGTTGTTCCTATTGTCAACCTTGAATGGATACAGAAACTCATCCGAGACACGACAGAGCGAGGCCATTCACAAGAAGCAGTAAGAGATTCTGTTGTGCGTTCAATGGACGACTATATTAACTACATTATTCCGCAATTTTCACGCACTCATATCAACTTTCAACGTGTACCCACCGTTGATACCTCAAATCCATTTTCAGCCAAAGCCATTCCTACACTGGATGAAAGCTTTATTGTTATTCGCTTTCGAGGCTTAACGGATATTGATTTTCCCTATTTACTCGCCATGTTACATGGCTCATTTATGTCAACAATAAATACTATTGTAGTACCTGGTGGGAAATTAGGATTAGCGATGGAGTTAATTATGGCACCGCTTGTCAAAAAACTATTAAATGGCGAAAAGATTAGTTAACCAAGAGAAAATTTATTTCTATAAAAATAATATCCCATTAATTAAGGGATATTATTTTTGAAATTAAATTTTATTTTAAAATATCAAAATTAATCAGCATCTTTTATTTCAAATGAATGCGTAATATTCGCTGCTTTTCCTAGCATTAAAGAGACCGAACAATATTTTTCTGCGGATAATTGGACTGCACGTTCAACAATTTTATCTGTTAATTCTTTCCCTGAAACAATAAAATGTAAATTAATATCAGTAAATAAACGTGGCGCTTCCTCACGACGCTCTGATGTTAATTTCACTTCACAATCAGTGACTTGATGACGACCTTTACGTAAAATACTCACTACATCAATCGCACTACATCCACCTGCAGCAATTAATACCATTTCCATTGGACTTGGTGCTTTATCACCAGAATTTCCATCCATCATAATTTGATGGCCTGATGAAGACTCGCCAACAAAAGATAAATCTTCGACCCACTTAACCCGAGCTTCCATTTATTTTCCCCCTAAAGATGACAGAAACTAAAAGAGTACATTCTCATAATTCAACTGGCAATTAGCAAATAGGTTTATTATGCTGACTGCGTAAAACGAGACTTAATGCACTAATTGTGTTAAAAACAATATCTGCTTGATGATAGTGGTTAAGATCAATGCATTATTTTCTCATTTATTATAATCTATTCCTTATTAACTTACCGTGTTCTCAGGAAGTTAATAGGTAAAGATAGGATTTTTAAGCACGCTGTCTCAAAAGGGAACCTATCCGTTTTGAAAAGCTGCATTTAACGTACAGAGGATAACGCGAATGGTTCTCGGCAAGCCGCAAACAGACCCGACTCTTGAATGGTTTTTGTCTCACTGCCATATTCACAAATATCCATCCAAGAGCACGCTGATCCACCAAGGTGAGAAAGCGGAAACACTTTATTATATTGTTAAAGGTTCCGTGGCAGTTCTTATTAAAGATGAAGAAGGAAAAGAAATGATCCTCTCCTACTTAAATCAAGGAGATTTCATCGGTGAACTTGGATTATTTGAAGAAGATCAAGAACGTAGTGCATGGGTTAGAGCAAAAACAGCCTGTGAAGTAGCAGAAATTTCCTATAAAAAATTCCGCCAATTAATTCAGGTTAACCCTGATATTCTGATGCGCCTTTCAGCTCAAATGGCGAGCAGATTACAAACAACATCAGAAAAAGTAGGTAACCTTGCTTTTCTTGATGTAACAGGTCGTATTGCACAAACCTTACTAAACTTAGCAAAACAACCCGATGCAATGACGCATCCTGATGGCATGCAAATTAAAATTACACGTCAGGAAATTGGTCAAATTGTAGGTTGTTCACGCGAAACTGTAGGCCGTATTCTTAAAATGCTAGAAGATCAAAACCTGATCTCAGCACACGGTAAAACTATCGTCGTTTACGGTACTCGCTAAGTTTACTTACCCGAACAAACTATAGCCCACTAAAAAAGGCTATTGATAATAAGATCTGCATAAACCCCATCTTTATTGATGGGGTTTTTCATATGTACTACCCTTCAATAAATTCTGCAATGGCAGCTTTTAGTGCCACCATTCCTTCTTGTACTTCTTCTTGTGTAATAATTAATGATGGGGTAAAACGCATGACATCTGCCCCTGCGTTTAACATCATTAAGCCATGCTTAGCGGCAAGGCCTAATAATACTTTCGCTTTGCCTTCATATTGTGGTGCTAATTGTGCACCAATCAGTAAACCTTGCCCTCGAATTTGCGAAAAGATGGCGTAGGTTTGATTTATTGCTGTTAGCTCGTCTACAATCCATTGGTAGCGTTTTTCTACACCATCAAGTAGCTCTGGTGTATTAATTAAATCAAATGCGACATTCCCCACTGCGCACGCTAATGGATTCCCCCCATAGGTAGTGCCATGAGTACCGACTCCCATTGCAGAAGCTATCTCTTGTGTCGTTAACATCGCACTTAAGGGAAAACCACTTCCTAGCGCCTTGGCTGTTGTGATAATGTCAGGCATCACATCATAGTTCATATAGGCAAACAGCTTCCCAGTACGTCCCATTCCTGTTTGTACTTCATCAAGCACCAATAGCGCTTGATGCTTATCACACAGTTCACGCAATCCTCTCATAAATTCCGGTGTTGCTGCCGTTACACCACCTTCGCCTTGCACTGGCTCTAACACAACCGCACACGTATGGTCATCTATCACCGCTTTTACGGCATCTAAATCATTAAAAGGAACATGTATGATATCCGCAGGTTTAGGGCCAAAACCATCGGCATATTTAGGTTGCCCCCCAACGGATACTGTAAATAACGTCCTCCCATGAAATGCATGGTGAAAAGCAATAATTTTAGTCTTATAGGGGCTATGGCGGGTTATCGCATAATGACGAGCCAATTTAAACGCGGCTTCATTTGCTTCAGCACCTGAATTAGCAAAAAAGACACGTTCTGCAAATGTATTATCAATGAGTTTTTGGGCTAAACGCAGTGCAGGCTCATTCGTGAAAATATTACTGACATGCCAAAGTTGTTCACTTTGCGCTTTCAATGCTTGGTTTAATGCTGGGTGAGCATGTCCTAATGCCAAGACGGCAATACCACCAGCAAAATCGATATACGATTTTCCTTGCTGATCCCAAACACGGCTACCCAATCCTTTGACAGGGATAAATTCTGCGGGTGAATAAATTGGCAACATTACTTGATCGTAAGTTGCCCGGTTAATGCTTTGCTTTGTCATGACCCCACCTGATCGTTATTCATCTTCATTGTGAAAATATAATCACTAAATATGAATAAAAAATCAAATGTGGTTTTGTATAAAAAGGCGTTATTTTGCCATTTAAATGCTATCCATTTAATATTTAAGGAAATTATTTAATAGCTCATGTCCTTGCTCACTTAAAATACTTTCTGGGTGAAATTGAACCCCTTCAATGGGGAGTGTGCGATGACGAATACCCATTATTTCATCCACATTTCCATCATGCTGGCTCCAGGCCGTCACTTCAAAAGGTACTGGTAATGTTGTGGCATCAATCACCAAAGAGTGATATCGCGTTACACTTAAAGGTCGATTAAGTCCTTTAAAAACACCTTGTTGATTATGATGTATCAATGAATTTTTACCATGCATCACTTCTCGTGCTCTGATAACAGATGCACCAAACGCTTGTCCTATTGCTTGATGTCCAAGACAGACCCCAAGAATAGGAATTTCACCGGCAAACCGCTGTATAGCCTCAAGAGAGATCCCTGCTTCATCAGGGGTACAAGGTCCTGGCGAGATAACGAGATGTGCTGGCATCATCTTTTCTATCTCTTTAAGTCCGATCTCATCGTTCCGCTTAACAACAACCTCAGCACCCAATTCACAGAAATACTGATAGAGGTTGTAGGTAAACGAGTCGTAATTATCAATAAGTAACAGCATATTAGCCTATCCGACTGATTTTCTTATCATTATTTATTTTATTACTATTTTAAAGCGCGTATATACTTGCCAAAATAGCTCGTTGTTTAACCGACCTGGGTACAACAAAGCCGATTATCATAGCACAGGTATAAAATATGAATAGTAAGCAAGAAAACCTGTTGATTTATTGCGCAATAACAAGAATGACGGTAATTGATGATGAATAGAGTGATTAATAGCGTAATGAATAGTTATTGCAGGAGAACACACGAAAAAAGAGACAGTAAAAAATATTTTTTTTGTACTAAAAATCCCGGAATGAAGAGGATCATTCCGGTTTATGTGTATTTTATCTTATTAGAATAAGTAAATATCCTATCCTAATAATGCGTTATTCTTTTACCACTTCAGCAGATAAAATAGTCACTGTTTTTACAGGGACATTTTGATAAGGTCCAATATTCCGAGTTTGAGCTTGTGAAATTTTATCAACAACATCCATCCCTTTCACAACTTTACCAAATACGGCATAGCCAAAATCACGTTGACCATGGTCTAAAAATGCATTGTCAGCCACATTAATAAAAAATTGACTGGTTGCACTGTCTTTATCTGACGTGCGGGCCATAGCAATGGAGCCTTTTACATTGCGTAACCCATTATCTGCTTCATTCTTAATGGGTGCTCCCGTTTGCTTTTGTTGCAAATCAGCCGTGAAGCCACCACCTTGAACCATAAAACCAGGAATAACACGATGAAAAGTGGTTCCGTTATAGTATCCATCTTCGACATACTGAATAAAATTTTTCGTTGTAATTGGCGCTTTTTTATTATCCAGTGATATTTCAATATTGCCTTCAGAGGTGACTAATTTAACGAAGGTTTCTCCCGTTGCCATTGCAAAAGTCGCTGTTGTTAAAGTGCAAGCGGTAACGAAGGTGACAAGAAAACGTTTTAACATGCAGGGATCCTTTACTTTAATAGTCTACAACTTACTTAATATGCAGCGATTCTAATTCGCTGAGGTAAATAGTGCCAATCATTTACCTTTATTTACGCTTAATAAGTCTAATTACGTCATAACAGCGTAAATTTTAATTTTTAAGCTCTGTTATAAGTCGTTAAATTGCGCCAAAATAGAGCGAATAGATATTTTAGATATTCATTCTCATGCAAAATTGAAATGAGTATGCATGAGAAACCGCATTATTTCAGAGAGGTTTATACCATAATGACCCAATTTAATTACCAAAAAGCACATTTCATCATTAGTGCACCTGATATCCGTCATTTACCACCAGATACCGGGATTGAAATTGCCTTTGCGGGTCGCTCTAATGCTGGTAAATCCAGTGCGTTAAATGCGCTAACCCAACAAAATGGATTAGCCAGAACCAGTAAAACTCCAGGCCGAACTCAATTAATCAACCTCTTTCAAATTGAAGAAGGTTTACGCTTAGTCGATTTACCGGGTTACGGTTATGCTCAAGTTCCTGAAGAAATGAAGCGTAAATGGCAACGTTCTTTAGGAGAATACCTGCACAAAAGAGAATGCTTAAAAGGGATTGTCATTTTAATGGATATTCGTCATCCATTAAAAGATCTTGATATGCAGATGATTGATTGGGCGGTTGAATCAGAACTTCCAGCGCTTATTTTACTGACTAAGGCCGATAAATTAGCGTCTGGTGCGCGTAAACAGCAGTTAATGAAAGTAAAAGAGGAACTGGCAAGTAAAATTGGTGATATCCGCGTGGAATATTTTTCATCATTGAAAAAAATCGGTATTGAGCAGCTACGTAACACACTTAATGAATGGTTCTCAGGGACAAAATAACACCCTATACTCTAAATATGTCAGGATACCGCTACGCGACAAGTAAGTGAGTGGCTAAGAACACACAAAAGTCTGTGACTAGTGCGAATAAACGTAGCCAACAACACGATACATTGAAGTATAACGAGACAATACTTAATCATAATTATCTCCCTTTCTTACTACACACATTTTGATCTTTTATTTCTAAGGGGAAAATCGCCTTTCCCCTCTCACTTATAGCACAAACCACTTCACGAATTTTAGGCAAAAAAATGCCCCAGTCGAAATAAAGTCGACTGGGGCAGCTAATATTCAGCTAAATCCGATTACGTGAAGTAAAAGGTCTGAAAGATAGAACATCTTACCTCTGTACCCTACGAGAGATAATGTACTCTATTTTATTGGTTAATAAAAGCCCTTTTGTAATTTTTTTTCACAAGCCGACACGATTCAGCTGTGTGTTTATGTATTCAAACCACAAATAAATGTAGTTTAATTACATAATTATGAGACTTTAATCACTTACATGAATGTGCTTAAAAATAGACCAAATCACACAAAAGGTGCGGTTTATCCTTGATGATTTTGTGATACGCTTACCGCGAGACCGTAGTAAATATGTAATTAGCGATAAAATGAGGTATCCATGGCTGTATTAACGCTACTGCGTTTTCCCGATGAACGTCTGCGCAAAGTCGCAGTACCTGTGGAAAAAGTAGATGACGAAATACGCACATTAATCGACGACATGATTGAAACCATGTACGCAGAACGAGGTATTGGCTTAGCGGCACCTCAGGTTAATGTATCGAAACGCATTGTTGTTATTGATGTTTCTGAAAACCGAGATCAACCACTTGCACTCATCAATCCTGAAATTATCAGCACTGAAGATGAAGTGATGGATATGATGGATGGGTGTCTGTCTATTCCGGAGTCTTTTGCCCCAACAGAGCGTTACCGCTTCTTAAAGGTTAAAGCATTAGACAGAAATGGGAATGAAATTGAACTTGAAGCCTCTGATTTGTTTGCAGGCTGCATTCAACATGAGCTAGACCATCTTGATGGTAAGCTCTTTATTGACCATTTATCTCCGTTAAAACGTCAACGCATTGAGAAAAAACAGAAGAAATTAAGTAAACTAACTGACCCACAAGTTGCTTAATTATTCACTTATCTTTTTTTCACATTTTGATAAGTTTTGACATAAAAAAGCTCGGTAATTAACCGAGCTTTTCTTTATTTAACCATCACATTTAAAAATTAATGTGCTTCATCCCAATTATTACCAACACCTACTTCGACTTTCAGCGGAATAGCTAATTCCATACTGCCTTCCATCAGTTGGTGGATCATAGTATTGGCTTTCTCTAAATAAGACTCTCGTACTTCAAACACCAATTCATCGTGTACTTGCATGATCATATGCACATCGTCAGGGCATTCATTACAAATCCAGCTATCTACTGCAATCATTGCTTTTTTGATGATATCAGCAGCAGTACCTTGCATTGGCGCATTAATTGCCTCACGCTCTGAAGCTTTACGACGAATCGCATTCTTCGAGTTAATTTCTGGCAAATAGAGACGGCGACCGTCTAGCGTTTCAACATAGCCTTGCTCAGAAGCTTGTTGGCGAGTACGTTCCATATAATCTAATACGCCAGGATAACGCTCAAAATAGAGATCCATATAACGCTGAGCTTCTCTTCGCTCAACACCAATTTGTTGAGACAAGCCAAACGCACTCATACCGTAAATTAAACCAAAGTTGATTGCTTTTGCACTACGACGTTGTTCAGAAGTTACTTCATCTAATGGAATACCAAACACTTCAGACGCCGTTGCACGGTGGATATCTTTGCCTTGAGCAAACGCATCTAACAACCCTTTATCTTGCGATAAATGCGCCATGATACGTAATTCAATTTGTGAATAGTCGGCAGCGACAATTTTGAACCCCTCTCGCGCAATAAATGCTTGGCGAATACGACGACCTTCTTCATTTCTGACTGGAATATTTTGAAGGTTAGGATCACGAGAAGATAAACGTCCTGTTGCCGTCACCGCTTGATGATAAGAAGTGTGCACACGCTTTGTTTTACCATTAACCATTAATGGCAATTTATCAGTATAGGTTGATTTTAATTTTGCCAACCCACGGTGTTCTAAAATTAAACGAGGAAGCTCATGACTATGCGCTAATTCTTCTAGCACTTCTTCATTCGTGGATGGTGCCCCTTTCGGCGTTTTCTTGATAACCGGTAATTGTAGCTTATCAAATAAGATTTCTTGCAATTGTTTAGGAGAAGAGAGATTAAACTCTTGATCTGCTAAAGCAAAAGTTTCTTTTTCAATTTCCGCTAAACGTTGTGTAATTTCTTGAGATTGTACAGCCAATACTTGCGCATCAATTAATACACCTTTTCGCTCCATTCTAGAAAGCACTGGCACTAATGGCATCTCAATATCACGGTAAACATGATTCAGCGGCTCAATAGCCTCTATTTGAGGATACAGTGCTTGATGAAGTAATAATGTGATATCCGCATCTTCAGCGGCATATAACGTTGCTTGTTCAACTTCAATTTGATTAAACGTAAGTTGCCCTTTACCTTTGCCTGCAATCTCTTCAAATGTGGTCGTTTTATGGTTTAGGTGCTTTTCCGCTAAGGTATCCATATCATGTCGATTACTTACGCTATTTAATACATAAGATTCCAACATCGTATCAAAATGAATACCGTTTAATTCGATACCTTCATTTTCCATAATGCCACGGTCAAACTTCAAGTTTTGACCAATTTTTAAGATATTTTTATCTTCTAAAATAGGTTTTAATGCCGCAAGGACTTCATCAATAGGAAGTTGGTCTGGCGCATCTAAATACTCATGACGCAAAGGAATATAAGCGGCTTTTCCTGGTTCAACAGCAAATGACATCCCGACTAAACGCGCATCAATATTATTTAAGCTGTCAGTTTCTGTATCAAATGCAAAAGCAGGTGCTTTTTTGAGGATCTCAACCCATCGCGCTAAGCTGTCATGCGTTAATATTGCTTCGTAGTTTTCTTGTGTGATCACAGGGAAATTTGCTGATGCAGGCACCTCTTTCGGTTTGACAGCTTCAGAGGTGTAAGGCACCGCAACTTTATGTGTACTACGTTGTGCTAACCAACCGCCATTTTGCAGATCACTTATCCAGCGTTTAAATTCATAACGCGTAAACATATCAAGCAACTGTTCTAAATTTGGCTCATTAACCACTAAATCATCAAACGTTTTATCGAGTTCAACATCCGTTTTAATCGTTGCTAGCTTATAAGAAAGTTTTGCTACTTTCTCATGTTCTGCCATTTTAGCGCCCAGGGTTTTAGCCCCACGGAAGCTTAGTGCTGCAATATTATCAAGCTGTTGATAAATATCGTCTAAACTACCAAGTCCTTGTAAAAGACCCAATGCTGTTTTTTCACCCACCCCTGGAACACCAGGAATGTTATCTGATGAATCACCCATTAATGCAAGAAAATCAATAATCAGTTCAGGTGGAACGCCATATTTATCTTTAACTTCATCTGGCCCTAAAATAACATTAGTCATGGTATTAATAAGTGTGATCTTTGGCGTCACTAATTGCGCCATATCTTTATCACCTGTACTTATCAGTACATCACGACCATCGGCCGCCGCTTTTAGCGCTAATGTTCCAATGACATCATCCGCTTCTACGCCAGAAATAGATAACAAAGGTAAACCCATTGCTTGTACCATCTCATGCAAAGGGGCTATTTGTTCACGCAAATCATCCGGCATTGGAGGACGATTTGATTTATATTCCTCATACAACTCATCACGGAAGGTTTTACCTTTAGCGTCAAACACAACCGCAACATGGCTTGGCTTATACTGTATTATTAAGCTACGTAGCATGTTCAACACACCATACATCGCACCCGTTGGCTCACCTTTACTATTAGTTAGCGGTGGAAATGCATGATAGGCACGGTAAAGATATGAGGAGCCATCTACAAGGATAAAGGGGTTTTCTGCTATCTGGACCATAATATGTTCATCATTGTTCTGAGGTTCATTAATATGACTAGAATGCCACATTGCAGCTCAATAGACGAATATTACCTGTTCTTAAATGTAGAAACTCAGCTTAAATACGTCATGATTTATGGTTAACCGAATTTATCAGAAAAGAATATGTACTAATGGTAAATCAATATTAATTGACGATCTTTTGATTCTATACTTATGTACGTTAATTTAATCTTAATTAAAAAAGTGAGAGAGTAATCAAATGTATCACTTTGTTTAGAAACTATTTAGGATAGTTTATTTTATCCATCATTAATATTAATGTTCAAATCAGCATCATCATTTTTCTATTAAGCGCTTAAGATTTCAATAAATGCCATAACAACCTGTGGATAACTCTGTGAGTATTTTTGTAATCCTCTCTATATTAATGAGTTAGCTTTCTTTTCATTTTATTAACACAATTAAAAAATCAACCACTTAGCGAATTCATAAAGATATTCTAATTTAATAGAAGTATTTTTATTAATGTGGATAGTTATATTATGACAAATATATGAAGGCGAAAAAATAGCACCCTTATTTATCGAGTGCTATTTTTTATATAAAAAACTATATATTTTTACTTAATCCATATAAGAAAGAATTAAACCTATCCTATTTTTTCAGTAATAATTGGTTCACAATCTCAGAGTATGTTTTGGCATACTCTTCTGGTGATTTTGCGCTAATACCATCATTCTTCATTTTGTACTTACCACCAATTATCATGGCAGGCACACCACTAATTTGAAAATCAGCAACTGCATTTTGTTGTTGGCTTACTAAAGAATTAACAACAAAGCTATTCATGGCCGCATCATAATCTTCACCTTTCACACCTGCATTAATAAAGGTGTTACGAATATCATCAACAGAACGGATAGATTGTGTCTCTTGAATACCTTTAAATAACGCAGGAGAAACTTGATCTTCCACGCCTAACGCAATTGCCACAGCCCAAGAACGTGTTAAATCCTTACCTAAAGGTCCAAGAAAATCAACATGATAACGAACCATATTGGTATTTTCTGGGATATTTTTCTCAACTGTACTATTCACTTTATACACTTCAGAAAACTGATAACAATGTGGGCAATAAAAAGAGAAAAACTCAACAACGTCGGGTGCAGCCGTGATCGTTTTGGAAAGATTAGTATACTGTTTTCCTTCAGAAATATCGGCTGCTGATACACCGAATGCTAACACCATACTTGCTAACGCCAGCCAAATCTTTTTCATTTCTCATCGTCTCCTAAGAATTAATACATTGGACTAAGTTGTAAAGGAGGCTCATTTAATTGCTCCACTTGTCCCTTGAATAAGGCTAATTGTTTAAACCAGAAATCTTGTTCTTGAAACCAGATAAAAGCTCTTGGAAAGGCAGGATCATTCCAACGTTTTAATACCCACGCAAGATAATGCACCATTCTCATCGCTCTTAGTGGTTCAATTAATGATAATTCACGTAAATTAAAATCTTGGTATTTATAATAAGACTCAAGGATCGTATCTAATTGTATAACTTGCTCTTGCCGTGAGCCATTTAATAGCATCCAGAAGTCTTGTATTGCAGCTCCCATTCGGGAATCATCAAAATCAACCATTACAACTTCATCACGCCACAATATATTCCCAGGATGGCAATCCCCATGTAGCCGTAATATTTGCCATGCAGTGTCTTCTATTCTAGGGCTCACTTCATAAATAAGTTTATCTATCATCGCAATAAATTGAGGCTTGAGACTATTTGGAATTAACGAACTATTTTCAAATTCTAATTTTGGTGCTGTCAGATATTCTGCAATAGAAAGCGTTGGCCGATACTGATAATTCTTTTTTCTGCCTATTTGATGAATGCGCCCTAATGTGCGTCCAACTTCTTCTAGTTGAAATAAATTATCTGTTTCATAGGCTCTTCCGCCAATACTGGGAAATAATGCAAAATAAAAACCATTATCAGAAAGATGAATCGTCTCATTATTAATCATTAAAGGAGCAGCGACTGATACTTGAGCGTCCTTTAATTCTAAAACAAACTCATGCTCTTCTTTTATCTGCTCATACGACCAGCGTTGAGGGCGATAAAATTTCACCACATAACGTTTTTTATGTTCATCCATAAATTGGAAAACACGATTTTCATAGCTATTTAATTCCGTCAACCCTGATTCTGGGTAAAAACCGATTTTAACTAGTGCGTCCCAAATGTCATCAGGTGAAAGTCCCTGAAAATTAAATGAGGTAGATATTTCCATTTTCTATCCTGAACTTAATCTTTAATAACACCACGAGCGCGCAAAATAGCGGTTTTAAAATCTTCTTCGTAATCTTTTTTCAGCCCTGGAATAGCATCTGTAGGCGCCGAACCTCGCATTTTCAGATGGTAAATCAAAATATCATCAGTCAGATCAGATAATTGACCTTTAAAACCCGCTTCATCAGCCAGTTTCTGCAATAATTGAACTAAGTTTAAATCAGAATTTTCTTCCCAAACTGGGTGTAATAATTCCATAACTTCATTAAGACGGTGACATTTCATACAAAAAATCCTTATTATTAATGACAACAACAAAGTACCAATTATTATCCGATAGAAAAAGGAAACCTCTGTCAATATGCGTAAAGATTACGCTTTTTTGATAAAAATTGCTGTCGCTTTACATGAAATCCCAACAAGTCGATACTTTTTATTAGTATATCGTCTTTACTTGATAAAAATTGTTCGGAAATTTTAGCCAATTTATTCACAAATATTGAATATGAAAAAAAAGAATATTACAGGTGGCATACTCGCGGGTGGCCAAGCAACACGAATGGGAGGCGCAGATAAAGGGCTTCAAATTCTACATGGAGAGCCTTTGTATCTCCATATTGCCAAAAAACTCGCACCACAAGTTGATAGCATTCTTATCAGTGCTAATCGAAATTTAGAACAATATCGTCAGAGTCAGTACCCTGTTATCACTGATGAAATCGAGGGATTTTCAGGACCTTTGGCGGGTATGCTTGCGCTATTAAAGCAAGCCTCAACGCCTTGGGTTGCTTTTGTGCCTTGTGATGTTCCCTATTTTCCACTCAATTTAGTCGAAACACTTTACGAACAGAAAGAGAACACTTTAGCTGTTTATGTGGATGATGGAGAAAGAGAGCACCCTACACTGGCACTATTAAATCGTCGTATTATTCCTATGCTAGAAACTTATTTAGCACAGGGTGACCGAAAATTAATGTTGTTTATGAAGCAGATAAAAGCACATCCTGTTTTATTTGCTGATCAAGCTAGCGCTTTTATTAACTTAAATACCCCTGATGATATTGAAAAAGCCAATAAATTAGAAAAATAGGAATGCATAATATGGCACGCGTCGATTTACCCCTTTTAGGGATCACCGCATGGAGCGGAACAGGTAAGACAACGTT
The DNA here is from genome assembly GCF_014897315.1 of Proteus sp. FME41. GTDB lineage: Bacteria > Pseudomonadota > Gammaproteobacteria > Enterobacterales > Enterobacteriaceae > Proteus. The sequence continues at coordinate 36,802 of NZ_JABUYL010000008.1, forward strand.
ACTAAAACAACTTATCCCACAATTACGAAAAAGAAAAATTCGGGTTGGAATGATTAAACATACCCATCATGATATGGATGTGGATAAGCCAGGAAAAGACAGTTATGAACTCCGAAAAGCAGGTGCAGAGCAAACATTGGTGGCAAGCCAGCAACGCTGGGCGTTAATGACTGAAACCCCCGAATTACCTGAATTAGATTTGTATTACCTTGCTTCTCGTTTTGATGCAAGTAAGTTGGATTTAATCTTAGTTGAGGGCTTTAAAGGTGAAACTATTCCTAAAATTGCACTCTATCGCCATATCAATGAACGCAACTTTAATGACTTACTGGATGAACACGTTATTGCCGTCGCCAGTGATTGTGATTTAAACATTGATTTTCCATTGCTAGATATCAACAATCCAGAAGCTATCGCAGAATTTATTGCAGATTGGCTGAAAAATATTAATTAATATATTACAAAAGATAACGCGCCTTAAAGGCGCAGTATCTTTTAAACTCTAATTTATACTACTCATTAAAAATAATCGCCTGATAAGGCTGAAGAATAAGATTGCCTTGCGCATCTTCGACTATTGGGCTGTTATACAAATAGAGATGTGCTGCATTAAGTGCCAGTGGCTTTTTATCATCACTAAAATTGCAGTAAATATTAACTGATTTACCTTCATAAGTACGCTTAAAGGCAATCACATTTTTAGGTGAGTCTAATGGTGAAAAATCACCATAAATCAAAATCTCGCTGATTTCTGAATGTCGTCTTAATGCAATTAATTGTTTGTAATAAGCAAAAAGAGAGTGTTTATCTTCAATTTCTTGCTTAGCATTTATTTGTGCATAATTAGGATTAACTTTTAACCACGGTTTACCTGTACTAAAACCGCCCTGTATTTCACTATTCCATTGAAAAGGTGTTCTTGAATTATCACGGCTACGCTCATTAAAATATTCAATAATTTGCTTATCGCTATAGCCTAATTTCTTGCCCCACTCATGCAATTTAAATACATGTAAATCATCATGCTCTTCTAATGTCATAGGACAATTTGTCATGCCAATTTCTTGCCCTTGATAAATAAAAGGAGTACCTCGTTGCGTTAATAAAAACGTCGCTAACATCTTGGCACTAATTGGATTAATTGCGCCTTTAGGTAAAAATTTATTTAATGAACGAGGTTGGTCATGATTTTCTAAATAAGGCGCTCCCCAACCGACTCGTTGAGTATCTAATTGGCTTTTAATAAATACAGGTTTTAGCCTTTCACCTGTTATGGGATTAATCGTAAATGGCTTTTCATTACGGATATCTAAATCAGCAATACTAAAATCAAACACCATGGAGAAATAACCATCTTCCCCAACATAAGCACGTAAATCTTTTTCCGGTACATCGATTTCAGCCACGGTCATGCTATTTGCAGGCTTAAATGTCTTTTCAACTAATTCAGTTAAGAACTTATCAATCCCCGGCTGATTGAGGACCCATGGCACTAAAGAAGCCGAACCATCGTCTTTATCTGGCTCAAATTGATATTCAGATAAAGCTTCTGGTGATTTTTTTAAATTACCAATCGCATCGATACGAAATCCCGCAACACCTTTTTTGATCCAGACATTGATCATATCGATAATGTCTTGACGTAACTTTGGATTTTCCCAATTTAAATCCGGTTGTTCTGGGCCAAATGAATTAAAGTACCAACGGTTGGTATTTTCAACACGACTCCAAACTGAACAATCAAAATAAGTGCGTAAATTATTAGGGGGGGTCGATTTATCCCATTGTTTAAAAATATAATAATCGGCATAAGGACTATTAGGATCGTCAAGTGCAGCTTTAAACCAAGGATGTTCGTCTGAAGAGTGATTTAATACTAAATCTAATAGGATCTTAATATCTCGCTTTTTAGCTTCACTAATAAGCTTATCCAACGCTTTATTATCGCCAAAGATAGGATCGACAACAGAGTAATCTGCTATATCATAACCATTGTCTTTCATCGGCGATTTAAAGATAGGGCATAGCCAAATAACATTAGTGCCTAGTGATTGAATATAATCTAATTTCTCTGTGATCCCCGCTAAATCCCCAATACCATCGCCATTACTGTCGTAATAACTTTTGGGATAAATTTGATAGACCACCGCTTCTTTCCACCAAGTATTAGACATATTCACCTCATCGAGATAATTAACACATTATGGAACTGTTCCATATTTAATATAAGATACTATAGGCACTAAAAGAGTGAATAAGACAATTAACATACTAAAATGTGAATTGGCTCATACTAAAAAAACACAATTACCTCATTAAAGAGAGGATTGTCATAATCAGATTAAGATATATTAGGCAATCATCTAATTGAAAGGAGCAACAGCATATTCAATGGCCGGGATCCGTGATGTCGCAAAAAAAGCAAATGTTGCCGCAAGCACTGTTTCAAGAGCATTAAATAACAGTGGTTATGTTTCTCAATCTGCACGAGAAAAAATAAAAAAGGCAGTAGAGGAATTAGATTATATTCCAGATACTTGGCTAAGAAATTTATATCAACAAAAGAGTGCCGTTGTTGGTGTTATTATTAATAGCCTTGAATACCCTTATTTTGCGACAGTGACGCGTTTTATCGAAAATAAGCTTGCTGAACATGGCTACAGCATGATGTTATGTGCAACCCAAAATAGCAAAATCCGTGAGCGTATATTTTTTGATATGCTTAAACGCGGTCAAATCGACGGTATTATTGCAGAATATCTGTTATTGAATGACAATGAATATCAGCATATTCAAAAACCTGTGGTAACACTAGATCGACATCTTCGTGATATTCCATTAGTTTGTTCTGATCATCATACTGGTGGTCGACTAGCAGCAGAACATCTTATTCAAAAAGGCTGCCAAAAAATTCTCTATATTGAAGATAACTCAAGTTATTTATCTTCAACACCTTCATATCAAAGCTGCTTAGCGTTTAAAGAAACACTTATTCAAGCAGGTATTACGCCAATTCCTTGCAAAGTAAATTGGAAAGAAGAAGAGAAAGATTATTTTCATTCTTTTGCGACAAAAATACTTTCTTTGCATTCAGATATTGATGCTATTTTTGCTGCTGATATTCCAGCAATGGCGTTATTTAATGAAGCAACAAGACGAAATATTGCCATTCCAGAACAATTAAAAATCGTTGCTTATGATGGAAGCCCTTGGCTAAATCAAACACTGCGCCAATTGACTTGTATTGAACAGCCCTTTGAGCAACTGGCTGAAAAAAGCGTAGAAGTGATTAGTGCATTAATTGAGAATAAAGAAATAACCGATAACGTCTCGGTTATTCCAGTGAAATTTATTCAAGGTGAAAGTAGTTAAAACATAATTTATAAATATTTACGTATTTCAATGAATTATAGATCAGGTGGTAATAAAGGTAGATTGTTATAAGGTATTCTAGAAGACCAACTCATATGTTTATAAAAACGTATTTTATCGACATATTGCTATAACATATCAACACCATAAAAAACGCCAAAGAAAGTTCCCCTTCTCTAGCGCTTATTGAATTATGTTTTACTTCAAATTCGAGTAAAATTTAATCGATCTTATTTCGCAGGGCGAACAGCAATAACTTCAATTTCTACACGCCATGCTGGATTAGCCAGTTTATAAACTTGGAATGCTGAACGAGCTGGCAGTTGATCGGTTTTTGAAGCATCATAGAACTTAGAGTAACCGTTCATGAAACCTTTAAAATCCATAGTGCCATTATTTTCTTCACCACCAACTAAGAATACTTGCATCTTAACAACGTCTTTCATATCAAGACCAAGTTTATTCAGGTTAGTTTTGATTTGCTCTAAAACATTAATAGTTTGTTCTTCCGTATTACCGTAAGAAGCTAATTCACCTTCTGGCGCATTTGCTGATTTCTTAGTAGGGACTTTACCACTTAAGAAAACCAGATTGTTACCTGCATTAATTTCAACTGCTTCTGAAATAGGCATACCGTCTAATTTATGATGCACAACATTCTCCGCTGCATTCGCACTTGCTACACCAAAGACAAAAGGTAGGGCAATAAGCAGACTTTTATAGCGCATGAAAACTCCTTAATATGTTTAAATTACAGTAAAACAAGGGGTTATTTATTTTTTAAAGCGATCCATACTAAATGCTGTTGGATCAATAACAGGTTTCTTGCCCGTCACAATATCAGCCGTGATTTCCCCCGCGGCAGGACCTTCAGTCATACCCCAAACTGTTGCGGTATTAATAACCAATCCAGGGTATTCTTTGACTTCAGAAATAATTGGCAGTTCATCAAATGTTGGGCTAACAATCGCCCCCCAACGTTCAACAACCTGTGATTTTTCAAATGCTGGGAATTCCGCTTTCATTCTTTGGAATACAGCATCTAAATGCTCTGTGTTTTGTGTTGCTGTTGCAATACGATATTGTTCGAACGGTGTTTTCTCATCTAATTTCCAAGATGTTGCCATCTTGAATGAGTTAAATAAATCTTCACCGATAGAGAATTCTAATGGCAGTTCACCGCCTCCTAGTAGATGCATGAATTTAGGCCCTAACAAGAAGCTATCTTTCACAACGGAGCTTGTGAAGATACGAGGGGCAACCGCATAAGTTCCATCAGCTTGTTCACGGAAGTGGATACCATTAGGTAAATGCACGTTACCACGCGGTGCACCAGGCACTCCAGATACACGTTGTTGTGATAAGTAAACATTTAGCGTTGGAATATCAATGCCCATGTTACCCATGAACAAACGAGACCAAATACCGCCCGCAAGAACAACGTGAGAGGTTTTAATTGCCCCTTTTTCTGTTACAACATCAGAAATTTTTCCCGCTGCAGTTTCAATGCCTCTTACCGCGCAGTTGGTATAGATTTTCACACCAATCTGTTTTGCATAACGCGCTAATGCAGGTGTTCCTGTTTCAGGATCCACAGAACCTGAATCTTCTTCAAATGCTGCGACAGTCCACGGTGTTTGAGCTCCAACAAGACGGTTTGATAATTCCTCACCTTTAATTATGCGGGTATTTAATGGAGTATCAAATCCTGCAGATTCTTTTGCTGTTTTGATCCACTCTTGTGCTTTATCAAACGCTTTTTCATCAGCAAGTGCCTCGACACGGCCTTGTGTACGGTAACTGGTGTCAGCACCAATTTTCTCGTTCATACCACGCCATAAGATTTTCCCGTAATGGTGTAATGGGAAAATTTCTGGTGATGTTTGATAACTAATAATTTGGCTGTAGGCGCGGCCTGATTGCTCACCTGCAATCTCACCTTTTTCGAGAATAGTGACACTCATGCCACGCTCTGCAAGGTTGATAGCGGTCATAATCCCTTGAATACCACCACCAATAATCACTGCATCAGACTCTTTAGGCAAAGCACCTTCTGTACCTTCGACAAACGATGCTCTTGATTTAGTTTCAACGAATTTACCGTCACGGCGAACCATTGGAACTAATGCAGCACCACCGGCTAAAACACCTGCAGCACCAACACCTAAAAGCAGCTTTCTCCTTGAAATTTTCATCTTCTACCTCAGTAATGGATTTACCATTTATATTTATAATGTTATTAATTTGTATCTTTAAAATTAAATATTATCATAGTTTATTATATTGTTAATAATTATTATTATTTGTTAATTATTTTCCTAACCAATAATATCCATAGATAAAATAGGGTTAAATCAACCACTTTTTCTCATAAAAAAACATCATTTAAAGACCATCCCGCCATAAAAGATTATCGCTATTAAATGATAAATAAGGATATTATTTAAAAAGATAAGATTATTAATAAAAAATATAACTATTTATTTAATTAACATTTTGATACAAATAAATGGATAAAACCGTACATAATTGTTTACAAAACAAGCAAATTTCATCGCACAATAACATAAATAAACTTATCCGTATTGACTAATAAACAACCTATTTTTTACAAAATAGATTATTTCACTTAGCAACTTGTATATGACTCAATAGGTAGATGAATATGCTGTTGTGAAAAGAGGTAGAAAGAGAAGATTTAAATCAGATAGTGGATAGAAAAAATATTTTATAAAATCTATTTTAAAAAAGAAAAAACCAGAGATAAACTCTGGCTTTTTACGAGGTAATGCTGAAATAAGCGAGATTAATGCTTATCTCATTGTCACAAACTCTTCGGCCGCTGTTGGGTGAATAGCCACAGTATCATCAAAGTCTTTTTTCGTTGCGCCCATTTTCAGTGCAACCGCAAAACCTTGCAGCATTTCATCCATACCGAAACCAATACCATGAATACCAACAATTTTTTCATCAGCACCCACACAAACCAGTTTCATACGACAAGGCTGACGATGGCGAGTCACTGCACTATACATTGCAGTAAACGAGGATTTATACACTTTCACCTGATCTGCACCGTATTGCTCGATTGCTTGAGGCTCTGTTAAACCCACAGTACCAATAGCTGGATGGCTAAATACAACAGTTGGGATATTTGAATAGTCTAAGTGTTCGTTAGGTTTGTTGTTAAATAAACGCTCTGACAAACGACGTCCTGCAGCAACAGCAACAGGCGTTAATTCAACCGCCCCTGTATTATCGCCAACAGCATAAATTCCTTTTACATTGGTATTTTGGAATTTATCGACTTTGATATAGCCTTTTTCATTTAACTCAACGCCCGTTACTGCCAGATTCAGGTTATCTGTTGCTGGTTCGCGACCAATTGCCCAGATTAAGGTATCAACTGTCTGCTCTGTGCCGTTTTCTAGTTGTAGCGTTAAACTTCCATCTGCATTTTTAATCACAGCTTTAGGAATAGCATGTGTATGTAACTTAGGCCCTTCGGTTTCCATCACTTCTAACAGTGTTTCAACAATTAATGGGTCGAAATTACGCAGTGGTGCATGTTTACGTACAAATAGATGTGTTTCGCTGCCTAGAGCATTTAACACACCTGCAAGTTCAACAGCAATATAACCGGCACCAACAACGGCAACGCGTTTTGGTAAGGCTTTTAATTCAAAAAAGCCATCAGAATTAATACCATATTCAGCACCCGGAATATTAGGTTGAACAGGACGACCGCCCGTTGCAATCAAAATATTATCCGCAGTGATTTTTTCACCATTTACTTCAATCGTGTTAGCATCGATAAAACGAGCAAAACCTTGAATAACATCAACTTTATTATTACCTAATACTCGATCATACGATTGATGAATACGGTCTATATAGGCAGAACGGCTACTGATGAGGGTATCCCAGTCAAAACGGTTAACCGTGGTATCAAAACCATAATCAGGGCCGTATTGATGAATAGCTTCGGCAATTTGCGCTGCATGCCACATCACTTTTTTAGGTACACACCCAACGTTAACACAAGTGCCACCTAATGCTTTCGCTTCAATTAATGCACATTTTTGGCCATACATTGCGGCTCTATTAATTGATGCGATACCGCCACTACCGCCACCGATGGCGATATAATCGTAATGTTTGCTCGTCATTTCTCTGATCCATTTATCTGTAGAAAAATAGGTAACTCACAGGCTAAGTCTTTCATGTCGTAATGTCTATTATGACAAAATTTAAAACATAGCACGTCAGATTTTAGCTTTTACAGTAATAGGCAAAAACAATAAGAAAAAATATTTATTCTGGCACAACCCATTCAACTGATGTATGCCCTATACCTTCAGGCACTAACGTTTTATGTAACCAAGGCAATATGGATTTCATTTGTGATTCTAATTTCCACGGCGGATTAATCACAATCATACCTGATGCTGTCATACCCAGTTGATCATTGTCGGGTTTTACGGCTAATTCAATTTGTAAAATTCTACGGATCCCCGTTGATTCAAGATCTTTTAACATTCGTTTAATTTGCTGGCGATGAACTACTGGATACCAAATTGCATAAGTCCCCGTAGCAAAACGTTTATAACCTTCTACAACGCCTTTTACGACAGCAGTGTAATCTTGTTTAAGCTCATAAGGAGGATCAATTAAGGCGAATCCACGGCGACTTGCTGGGGGTAATTTTGATTTTAATTGGCCAAAGCCATCTTCACGAGAAACGCGTGCGCGTTCGTCACGAGAAAATTCTGTACGCAGTAAAGGATAATCACTTGGATGCAATTCTGTGAGTACAAGTGAATCATACTCTCTCAATAATTTCCCAGCGAGTAAAGGAGACCCAGGATAGTAACGAAGTTCACCATTTGGGTTTAATTCACTAACGGCTTCAAGATAAGGCAGAATCAGCTCTGGTACCTCTTCTTGCTGCCATAAGCGGGCGATCCCTTCTAGATATTCACCAGTGCGAGTCGCATGAGCATGGGTTAATTGATAACGTCCAGCGCCAGCATGAGTATCAAGATAAAGAAATGGTTTTTCTTTCTCTTTTAAAGACTCAATGATAAGTGTTTGAACAATATGTTTTAAAACATCGGCGTGGTTGCCAGCATGAAAACTATGGCGATAGCTCAGCATTCTTTATCTTCCGTTAGAAATAAGTATAGCTTAGTAATAAATTTACTCTGAAAGCATGATGGTTCTCAGTGTATCAGAAAAAGCTGAACTTCCTTATTGAAAGCGAAAGAAACGTTGTGTCTTCATGCTCAATCATTATGATAACCCAATATTCCACTTAAGTTTAAAAAGGATAGCAAAATGAAAAAAGTACTTTTTACCGCCATGGCATTAAGTCTATTAGCAAGTCATGCTTATGCCAATGCATCAACTAATGGTTGTGAGATAAAAAAACAAAATATCCAAAAACAGATGGAATACGCAAAAATACACGGTAATCAATACCGTATACAAGGCTTAGAGCGCGCATTACAAAATGTTGAGCGTTATTGTACTCCAGAAAAAGTGGTTGAAAGCACGCGCCTTGAATTACGTGAAAAACAACTTGATGTCAAAGAGCGTGAACTTGAATTAAAAGAAGCTCAACTTAAAGGTGATACGGATAAAATCGCCAAACAAGAAAGAAAACTAGCTGAAGAAAAAGCAGAATTAAAAGCGCTTGAAGATGAATTAAATTTACTGACCAAGTAATGATCACAATACACTAATGTCTACTCCTTACCTTTCTGCGAAATACAAAATAAGTGAGTAGCCATTTTTTATTTAAACTATATGTCAGAATGTCTACATCGATTTTTTACCCTTTATTAAGCACAAGGTTATTATTACACCTTTTAATAGTGCATCATCTACACTTAAACCAGAACAAACAATTACGTCATCTAAATCAGAGGCTAATTACAATAAGCATAAGGTATGTAATAGAAATTAAGCTATGCTATTTTTGAGTAGAAACTATAGTAATGTCACTAATTTATTAAAAATGGACTGATCTAATTAAAGAGGATATATGTCAGAAGAGCAGCAACAAAAAACAGCAGATGAAAAAACTCAACTGACTCAGCCACTCAAAAAAGGGCTGGAAAAAGGGCTACATGGTGGAAAAAAAGCCATCGGTATAGGAATAAAAATCAGTAATTTCATTACCAATATTCCTTTCATTGCGCATCTTATTCGTACCGCAGAACGTTTCACTGATAGAATGGGGAATCAGTTCGGTGCCGCCATCACTTACTTTTCCTTTTTATCATTAATCCCTGTATTAATGCTCTCTTTTGCCTGTGCGGGTTTTGTTTTAGCGTCCAACCCAGATTTACTTGCTAAATTAATCACGGGTGTAGCAAATAGTATCGACGATCCAACATTGGCTGCAACCGTTCAACAAAGTATTGATACAGCCGTTCGCCAACGTACAACCGTCGGTTTAACAGGTTTAGCAATTGCTCTTTATTCTGGTGTTAATTGGGTTGGTAACTTACGTCAGGCCATTTTGGCGCAATCACGACTCGTTTGGGAAAGAAATAAAGAAGAACAAGAAAAAATCTATTTTCGCTATTTTCGTGATTTTTTAGCCTTAATTGGCTTACTTTTCGCATTAATTGTCACCATTACTCTGACTTCTGTAGCGGGTTCAGCTCAAAGAATGATTGTCCATACATTGGGATTAGATGGTATTGAATGGTTAACACCCGCATGGACAACAATTGGCTTAACAATTTCAATCACTGCAAACTACTTGCTCTTTTTATGGATACTGTGGATCTTACCTCGTCATCAGCCTAAACGTATTTCTCTGATTAAAGGCACCCTTATTGCCGCCATTGGTTTTGAAATTTTGAAATCGGTAATGACATGGATGCTGCCAAGAATAGCAAGCTCACCTTCAGGTGCCGCATTTGGTTCGGTAATAGGCTTAATGGCTTTCTTCTACTTTTTTGCCCGATTAACGCTCTTTTGTGCCGCATGGATTGCCACTGATGGCCCAAATATGCGTAAAGAACAGTTAGCTGAAACACAATCAACATCTTAATCTTATGGTAAAACTATATGGTTAATTCCCTGTATTAACCGCCTATCAATAACGTAATAAGGAATAATAATGCCATACGTTAATATTAAAATCACACGTGAAGGTGCAACTGCTGAACAGAAAGAACAACTTATTGCGGGTGCAACACAACTTTTAGTTGATGTCTTAGGCAAAAACCCAGCAACCACCGTTGTTGTGATCGATGAAGTAGAAACAGATAACTGGGGAATAGGCGGTAAAACCGTAACAGAATTACGAGCAGCGGTAAAAAATAAATAAAGCATTTCAGCAATATAAATAAAAGGGTGCCAAGTACACCCTTTTTGCTGATTTATTTTCCTGACAGATAAGGAAGTAACTATGGTTCAATCAATGACTGATGCTTTTCATGCCTTACCCTCAGCAAGTGCTATCTATATTACCGGTGCAGGCATTCAATACCCTTTTGGTATGGCGCATGGATTTGCCGATGAAAGTACCCAGAAAAAATTAACTGTAGATACTCCTTTTCGGATCGCAAGCAACACAAAAACCTTTCTCGCAGCCGCTTTTTTACGTTTATGGGAACAAGATGCCTTGTCTCTTGATGATAAGATAATAAAATATCTAAGTTCCCATTATCAACAAACATTATCAGAACTTGGGTATGATCTTAACACTATTACATTGCGCCATTTATTAAGCCACAGCAGTGGTTTATTTGATCACGCTAATGAAGCTTACCTTGAGGCGGTTATAAACAACCCCACCCATCAATGGACACGAGAAGAACAGATAGCACATTATACTCACCAAGGATTTCCCATTATTCCTGCTGGAAAACGCTTTATTTATTCAGATACTGGATACATCTTATTAGGCGATATCCTTTCTCAATTTATGAGAAAAAATATGGCGACCGCAGTGCGTGAATTATTGCATTTTCAAGACTTAGATTTACCGCAAACATGGTGGGAAGGTCTAGAGCCAGAACCACACCCCATATCCAAGAAAATTCGTGCAAGGCAATTTGCTGGTGAACATGAAGGTACTCACATTGATGCCTCAATGGATACTTTTGGTGGTGGAGGACTTGTGATGACAACCCTTGAGTTAGCCAAATTCACCGCAGATCTCTTTGAAGATAGGGTGTATACACATCCATCGACCTTAAAAGAGATGAAATGGGAAGGTTCACATACAGGTGCTGCAAATTATCGCTTAGGATTGATGGCTGAAGAAACCCGCCTAGGTACACTTTATTATCACCTTGGTTATTGGGGATCTGCTGCTTATTATTTACCTGAAAAACAGATTGCTATTGCAGGATTTACAACCCAAAGAAACACCCGTGAAGCGTTAACTGAGATTATTAAAGATGCGTTTAAACGCCTTTAATATTAAAAACGAAAAAGCCAAAAATGTATTAATAACACTTTTGGCTTTTTTAATTGTATAAACCGATAATTTTTTATATTAGCCCAGTGACTTTTTTATGGCTATTTCTTCGCCGGAGTTATCACTGAGGGTGTTTCCACCGTTTTATTTGGCACCGTATTAGCAGGCGTATTCACCACTTCTGGGTGAACTTGTTTTTCAAATTGAATACGTAATTCACCTAAATTCACTGTCGGCGTTTCACCACTTTGTGTTAATACAAAGGTGATGTCTTCAGATAATACTCTTGAAAGCTCCTGATTTAACGTCTCTTTTGTTAGGCCTGCTAAAAATGCTTGGCGTAAACGCTGATATTGTTCAGGAGGAATATCAATAATATTACTTTGTTGTGATAATAAACGCTGATTAATTAAAATAGCTGTGCTGGTTTTTGCATAACGCGCAAATAACTGCGTTAATTGAAGCTGTTTCTCTTGCTGAAGCTCTTGATACAGCTCATCGCTAATACCTTGATTTCGTAAACGACCAAGCTCTTCACCAACCCATGCTGCAAGTGTAGGGATATTCGCCGTTACGGTATCAAGATTCAAAGCACAACTTGCACGCTGATATTGTACTCGGCAATCAATGTTAATTTGAGTGCTGTCATTTTCTTTGCGTTGTTCAAGGCTTCGACCTAAATGAACAAAAATCACTTCACGCGCTAAATCACTCAACCAATATTTATTTAACGTGTCAGAGTCTTTTACGGGAGACCAATCTAAATCCCAAATTAAAGAGATTTGGTCTTTAGCTCGCATAGGTTCTTGCACATAGAGTGTTTCAGGTTTCATATCTGCAAGAATAGGAACTGGAACCGGCGTGACACGCTTTCCTGATAAAGAGGAAAATGCCTGATTAATATTTTCAGTTAATACTCGATTATCAACATTACCTGCAATATAGAGTGTCATCATATCAGGGGTATACCAACGCTGTTGGTAATCTGACAACTCTTTGGTATTAACAGATTGATTAACGGGTTTCCCCGGATTATGACCTTTTAGATTAGAGCCTTCAAGACGTGAGCGCCAGATAGGATCTTCAATATTGACAGGGAATGTTGCAATAGGAAGTGGCGATTGAACCGCATTACGAACGGCATCTTCTGTGTATTGCGCGGGCTTCGCAATAGCGGCAAGTAATGCAAAAGCCTCTTTTAATAGTTCAGGCTGGTTATTCGGTAGACTTAAATTATAAACAGTAAAATCGTATGAAACGATCATCGGGGGTAACGGGTAATCAGGATCTAACGCATTTTTCCATAAATTATCACGCTTTTCTGGTGTTAATCCTGTATTTTCCAATACATTTAGTTTTGATACCAAGGATGAAAAACCCGTTTCACTACTTTTCTCTGATAAAGACCCCGTATTTACTAATAAGCGGATCTGTATTCTATCGTTTGGACGTTGCGGTGTTTGTAAAATTTGCCACTGAAAACCATTAGCTAGTCGCCCTTCTTGCCAAGCAGGATCAGGCTGTAAAGCTTCAGCTTGAACTTGGCAAACAACAGCGCCGAACATAACGCTTCCCAATAAAATTCGTGTCATTACACCCTGCATGTGAACCTCTGTTTTATTAATCCTTGGTATTAAACCACTTATGAGGTTTAACAATAAGCGCCAAAAGACATGTTAGATGTTGGATGTCTATTTTTTGTATTATCATTCTTTGTCACCACAGAAACATGAAATGGAATCACTATAGTGATTAGACTCATTATGGCGTAAGAAGGTTCAGACCTTCGGCAATTTTTGATCAGATTTTTGATGATTATATCCTTTAACCAGCAAACCAATCTCATCATCACGATGTGATTCTGGACAAGATAACACAGAAACTTGGCTATCTTTATTGAGAGTGACCGCGATTTGACGTAAAGGTTTAACGACAATGCGGTTAATACACCAGCTAATGGCAACGGTTAAAATAAGCCCCATCAACAAATACGTTGTTAACATTAAAGCGACAGTATTACTGGCAAAGCGATAAAAACGATTTGTATCCGCCTGCAAGATCAGGTGCCCTGTATAGGATTTATCATCTGTTGATGTAATACCGAGGGGTTGTAAAGGAATAACCGCTTCCACGGGGATACCAAAAAGCCAGCTTGAAAAATGAGAGACTTCTTTTTTAGGTGCAAAATCTAAGTTCATGACTTGAACGTTTTTGGGTTGCATGACAATCGCTTTACCGAGGATACCTGTCGCTTTTAACCCAATAATTTGTTGTTTGGCATCGTTTAAATCTGATCGTAACAATGCATCAGCGAGCGGTTGCTGGATACTGACTCCCGCATTAAAAAGCTGATTTTGATAATCTTCACGGCGTTGATCTATCAAATAAACAAGTTGAATACTGATAAAAATAGCAATAGTCACCAACGTAACGCCTGCAACTGCAGCCATCTGTTTTATTGTTAATGAATGTTTAAGATGAGGTTTCATCATTGCTATTTCCAATATACATACTTGAACAGAGTGATTATACTGTATTTTTGTGATTATGTATCACTATCAATAAAGAAAATAGCGCTATAAAACAGGCCAATCCATTAAAATAAAAGTAGATAAATATATAATTATTATTATTTGAGTATAGTTATAAGATAAAAATAGTAAAATAAAAATAGAAACTGACTTCCTCTTCATTACTTACAATTAATCAAATTTTATTTAATAAAAAATATAATTCACTCAAAAATGCGAGATTATCTAAAATTAAAACCTATTAATCACTTATCAAAGAACTAAAAATCAAAATTAAATTTAGTCTATTTCATAATAGGAAATATTTTTTATTATAAAAAATTATATTTTAAAATAGTTATATAAACATAAAAATTAACACCCTTTGAATCATTATTCGATTATTCAGTTAAGATTAATTAAATATATTAAATGAAAAACAAAAACAATACGAATAAACATATTGTTCTTGTTTTATTAGGTACACCCTTTTTATTTAAGGTATTGCGTTATCCTGCTCAACCGCAAAACAAGCAATAAGCTGACCATGATAGTCTTTTAGTGTGGGTTGCAATTGACTACATGGTCCAAAAGCTCGACGACAACGCGCCGCAAACGCACAACCTGGCGGTGGATTTAATGGACTTGGTAGCTCGCCCGTTAATTTAATACGTTCACGTCTTAATTCAGGGGTTAATCTTGGTGTTGCTGATAGCAAGGCTTGTGTATAAGGATGTTGTGGATTTTCAAAGATTTGAGCCTTTGTCCCTTTTTCTACACAACGACCTAAATACATGACAATCACGTCATCAGCAATATGTTCAACAACTGAAAGATCATGGGAAATAAAGACATAGGAAAGCCCCATCTCTTGTTGAAGATCCATCATTAAATTCAGGACTTGAGCACGCACTGAAACATCAAGTGCAGATACAGGCTCATCCGCCACCACAATATCAGGCTCAAGCATTAAACCACGCGCAATAGCTATACGTTGACGTTGACCGCCAGAAAACATATGTGGATAGCGGCTATAGTGCTCTGTCTTTAACCCTACTTTAGCCATCATTGATAATACTTTTTCTTTGCGTTCAGAAGTAGTAAGCGTTGTATTGATCAATAAGGGTTCTTCTAGAATTTGCCCCACTTTTTTACGTGGATTTAATGATCCATAAGGATTCTGAAATACAATTTGGATCTTTTGACGACGTAATTTCTCTGCCGATTTATCTTTAATTAATAGATTTTGTCCACGATAGGAAAGCTCTCCTGACGTTGGAATTTCAATCATAGTTAATAATCGGCCTAATGTGGATTTACCACATCCTGATTCACCGACAATCGCCAAGGTTTTACCACGTTCTAACTCAAAAGAGACACCATCAAGGGCTTTGACTGTTTTCTCCTTTGAAAATAGCCCCCCTTTGACACTGTAATATTTTGCTAAATTAACCGCTTTTAATAAGGGAGTTGATATATTTGGATTAACTTCAGCCATGAGAGGGTCTCCCTGTATTATCTAACGGTGTATGGCATTTCACGCGATGCGCCCCTAATTCTCTTAAGGTAGGTTCGGTCTTATAACATTCATCATGCGCATAAGGGCAACGTGGATTGAGTAAACACCCGACGGGTCTATCATAACGACCCGGTACAACGCCCGGTAATGACGCTAATCGCGCTTTATTGCTAGCAAACTCAGGTAATGCTCTTAACAACGCTTGGGTATAAGGATGGCGAGGTGATTTAAAAATCTCTGAAGCCTTCCCTGATTCCACAACTTGCCCCGCATACATCACAATAATTGTATCCGCAGCTTCGGCAACTAACGCTAAATCATGGGTGATCAGTACTAACGCCATATTTTCTTGTTTTTGTAAATCAAGCAGTAGCTCTATGATTTGAGCTTGAATAGTGACATCCAGTGCCGTCGTTGGCTCATCAGCAATTAATAATTTAGGGCGACAAGCAATCGCCATTGCGATCATCACTCGCTGGCTCATTCCGCCAGAAAGCTGATGTGGATACACATCTAAACGAGAAGCGGGATCAGGAATACCCACCAGCGTTAACAGGTCAATCGCTCGTTGTTTACGTGTTTTACGGCTCCCACCTTGATGGACTTTTAACGCTTCCATAATTTGATAACCAACCGTAAAACACGGATTTAAGCTTGTCATTGGATCTTGGAAAATCATTGCAACATCTGCACCAACCAAATTTCTGCGCTCTGATTCAGAGATTTTCATTAAATCTCGACCATCAAAATAGAGCTCTTGTGCAGTTACTCGTCCCGGAAAATCAATCAGCCCCATAATGGCCAATGAACTCACTGATTTACCTGAGCCCGACTCTCCAACGATACCCACAACTTGCCCTTCTTCAACTTGATAGCTAATTCGGTCTACCGCTTTAAACGGAGTATCTTCATCACCAAAGTGAACAGATAATTGATTAATATTTAATAATGCCATGTTCTTACTCCGTTACTGCTTTAATTTCGGATCAAGCGCATCACGTAAACCGTCACCCATTAAGTTAAAGGCAAGTACGGTAAACAAAATCGCCAGACCAGGGAACGTAACAACCCACCATGCACTCTGTGTAAACTGCAACACATCAGATAACATTGTTCCCCATTCTGGAGTTGGTGGTTGAGCGCCCATACCTAAAAAGCCTAATGCTGCCATATCTAAGATGGCGTTAGAAAAACCTAAAGAGGCTTGAACAATTAAAGGTGCGAGACAGTTAGGTAAGATATTGATAAACATTTGACGCATTGATCCTGCTCCCGCAACGCGAGAGGCAATCACATAATCGCGGTTTACTTCAATTAAAACGGCTGCTCGTGTTAATCGAACATAGTGAGGTAAAGCAACAAAGGTTAATGCAATAGACGCATTAACAATCGATGGCCCAAAAATAGCCACCAACACCAATGCTAATAATAGGCTTGGTAATGCCAACATGATATCAACTACTCGCATAATGCCGATATCAACAAGGCCACCAAAATATCCGGCGGCTAACCCTAAAATAATGCCTAAGATAAGCGAAAGCACCACAACGATGCAGCCGACTAATAATGAGAGGCGAGCACCAAACATTAAACGAGAAAGAATATCTCGGCCTACATCATCTGTTCCTAAAATAAATTGCCAACTTCCGCCGTCTTCCCAAACAGGGGGGGCTAATAAGAAATCACGAAATTGTTCATTAGGAGCATGAGGGGCAAGAAAGCCAGCAAATAATGCAATCAGCAACATTATTACGATATAGATCAATCCAACAACAGCACCCTTATTTTGCTTAAAGTAGTGCCAAAACTCTTGGAAGGGTGTCATGGGTACCGGTGCATTGATGACCGGTATTACTTTATTTTCAGTCATTATGCATTCCTTATTTTTTATGGCGAATACGAGGATTCACAATGCCATAAAGAACATCAACCAACAGATTGACGAAGATAATCATGGTTGCAATTAAAAGTACGCCACCTTGAACAACGGGGTAGTCACGTCGTTGTAAGGCATCAATTAACCAACGCCCTAAACCCGGCCATGAGAAAATCGTTTCTGTTAAGATTGCTCCAGCTAGCATAGTACCCACTTGTAGCCCAATTACGGTAACAACAGGTAACATAGCATTGCGTAACGCATGAATAAGGATGACACGAGCACGGCTTAGGCCTTTTGCTCTTGCGGTACGAATATAATCTTCACCTAACACTTCAAGCATAGATGAGCGTGTCATACGCACGATAACCGCTAAAGGAATGGTTCCTAATACAATAGCGGGCAAAATAATATGATGGACTGCATCGAAGAAATCACCTTCTTCTCCCCAAATAAAGGTATCGATAAGCATAAAACCAGTTAATGGATAACTGTCATCTAAAAAGACGCTATCAGCAAGACGACCTGATACTGGGGTTAAATCTAATTTCACAGACACCAACATGATAAGCATAATTCCCCACCAGAAGATTGGCATGGAATAGCCCGCTAATGACACACTAATCGCCGTATGATCAAAAATAGAACCGCGCTTTACTGCGGCTAAAACGCCTACAGGGATACCAACAGAAATTGCAAAAATCATTGCGCACACGCCAAGCTCTAACGTTGCTTTAAAGCGAGGTAAAAACTCATCCCATACAGGAATACGGCTTTTTAATGAAATGCCTAAATCACCGTGAAGAATGCCATTTAGGTAATTGATATATTGTTGCCATAAAGGCTTATCCAGCCCTAATTCTGCCATTAAATAGGCATGACGTTCTGGAGAAAGACCACGCTCACCCGCCATAATCATCACCGGATCACCGGGAATGAGATGAACAAAAATAAACGTGAGTAATGTAATTCCGATAAACGTAGGGATCACAAGTCCCAGACGTTGAAGGATAAATTGCAGCATATCCTAATTCTCTTTTCAAACATCAGCTAAAAGATAGCGCTGATAAATCAGGGGAAAGTCCCCTGCGCCCACAAGTGTACTGGATGTATTCTTTATTATGGAATAGCGGTGCCTTTCACAAAAAAGACACCGTATTTAAGGCTATCCAACGATTACGTATTGCTATTATTTCAGAGAGACATTCTCAAAGTGATGTTTACCCAATGGATCAACGACATAGTTCTCCACTTTTTTGCTCACTGGCTCATAAACCGTTGAGTGGGCAATAATCAGTGCAGGGGCTTGATCATGCATAACAACTTGAGCTTGTTTATAAAGCTCAATACGTTTGTTGTGATCAGCCGTGATCCGCGCTGGTTGGATTAGATCTTCAAATGGTTTGTAACACCATTTGGAATAGTTTGAACCTTGCTCTTTTGCGGCACAGCTAAATAATGTGGCAAAGAAGTTATCTGGATCCCCATTATCCCCCGTCCAACCCATCATCACAGCTTGGTGCTCGCCTGATTTAGCTCGTTTGAGATATTCACCCCACTCGTAACTCACAATCTTGGTTTTCACACCAATCTTTTCCCAGTCAGCTTGTACCATTTCAGCCATACGACGCGCATTCGGGTTATAAGGGCGCTGTACTGGCATTGCCCATAAATCGATGGTAAAGCCATCAGCAAGACCCGCTTCTTTTAACAGTGCTTTGGCTTTTTCAGGGTTATATTCATAATCAACGATATCATCGTTATAACCCCACATTGTTGGTGGAATAAGGTTCTTCGCTTTTTGACCCGCGCCTTGATAAACCGCTTCAATAATGGCGTCTTTATTTACAGCCATACTTAATGCTTGGCGAACTTTTTGGTTATCCAGTGGCTTTTTCTCAACGTTAAACGAGATATAGCCCACGTTTAAACCTGGCTGTTCTAATAGGTTAATATCGCTATTTTGTTTCATCTTCGCGATATCAGCAGGGTTAGGATAAGGCATTGCCTGACATTCGCCTTTTTGTAGTTTGGCATAACGTACAGAAGCATCCGGCGTGATAGAGAAAACCAAACGGTCTATATCCGGTTTTTTACCCCAATATTGGTCATTGGCTTTATAAAGTATCCGTGAGTCTTTTTGATATTGCAGTAATTGGAAAGCCCCTGTACCAATAGGATCTAAATCCACTTTTTCAGGTGTTCCCGCTTTCATCATATTATCTGCATATTCCGCAGATAATATAGAGGCAAAGTCCATGGCCATATCAGCAATAAAAGGGGCCTCTGAACGTGTTAAAACAAAACGAACGGTATGATCATCAACTTTCTCAATTTTTTCGATCATGTTGTTCATATCCATTCCGGTGAAGTATTCATAACTTCCACCAGAAACTTTATGGTAAGGATGTTTTGGATCCATTTGACGCATAAAGGTATACATCACGTCATCCGCATTAAATTCACGTGTTGGTTTAAACGTTTTACTACTATGCCAGTTCACACCTTTACGTAAATGAAAGGTATACACTTTTCCATCATCACTGACATCCCAGCTTTCTGCCAGTCCTGGAATAATTTCTGTTGTACCCAGTTTAAATTCAACTAAACGATCATAAAGAGGCACTGAGCTTGCATCATAAGTGGTACCAGAAGTAAATAACTGAGGGTTAAATCCTTCAGGTGAACCTTCAGAGCAATACACCAGCGTTTTTGCCTGTACACCAGTAGAAACGGCTAACGCAAGTAATCCTATAGTCGCCGTTAAAATTCCTGTCTGTTTTATGGAGCTTTTCATCATTACTCTCCGAAATTGTTCTGTTGTGTTTTTGGTTTCCTATTTAAAAACGGAATACCTTTTTATTTTGTCATCATTCAATTAACCAACAGTATTCCCTTACGTCAATAAGGGTTCACTCGGTAAAATGAACAAGTTATAAACACAAATGAAACGAATTCCGAACAAACTCAGAATAAAAAAATAATCTCATGACTAATACCTAGTCAATAAAACCACAGATTAAGAAATCCTTAAGTGAAATGACTGTTTTAAAAAAAGCCATAATTTGTGATTAACCGCTTAAATATTGAACTGATATTTTGAAATGAAACAAAGAACTTGGTGCTTTATTCTGTTATGAGAGAAAAATAATCACGCAATGAGATGATCATGACTTTAGTTTTAATCGGGTAAAGAGAGTAAAAGATACCAAACTAGAGTACCTAGCAAATCACTTAACTAGACAAGACTATAAAATTCAGTCTGTTATTAATAATTTGGATTATTTAGTAGTGAAAAATTCATATTTTTCACTTTTTATCAGAAGTTCCATTTCCCACTAAACGTCAGCTGAGGCGAATAGTTAGGTTTTTTTTGAGAAGTTAATAAAGGTATTCCCACAATAACTTGATAATTCAACTGATTTACTGAGCCCTCTAGACCCACTGCAAATCCCACTAAGTATTTTTCTTTATTATGGAAAATATTTCCACGACGCTTCGATACCGAACCATAATCTAATGCGGAAAATAATAACTGCCCTTGAACAGGCGTTAACCATGACAATTTTTGTCTGAAAAGAAACTGATTCTCTGCTGAATAGCCAGTTCCTGAAGCAAAGCCATATACACTATTTAATCCACCAATCGTGCTTTTATCTAATAATCCATCAATCTCCGATTTTGTCAGTTGTACGCTAAATTTGGGTTGATAAAAAAAGGGGTATGATACTGCTTTAAACGGGATCAAAGCATCGACCTCAACATTAAAAATAGGGACACCATTTACAGAATGTATCGGGGAAAGCTTTGCGCCTTTGAGTGGAATACTTTGTTTATAATTAAGCTTTACATTAATATTCCCACCTCGTAGAAGTCGATAATATTGCTTAACGCCGAGGGTAATATAAGGGCTACGGCGTTCATGAACATCAATGTTTTTACTAAATAGCGTATTGTGATAAGTATAGTATTGAAGCCCCGCCATAAGTGTTACGGTTCGTTGTTGAGATGGTCTAAATTGACGCTGAATATCAAAAGAAAAGTGTTGTTGTTGTATTCTTTGTCTATCCATAGCTGCGTTTGATATTTTATTTTTAGAGTCAATCTGATAACCCAAAAGAGAAAACCGCCAATAACGATATGGAAATTTAAAAAAGAAAATAGACTTTTTTATCCCTTGTGATTTCATGCCACCTAAATTACGCGAGAAAATAAGTGATAAAGAATCATTTAACTGTAATAAATTACCGAAATTAAATTTCACCTCTCCAAAGAGATCGCCGTGCATTTTTTTCTCTTTATTATCAATAGAGAGTGATCCGTTAAATGTGCTTTCCCCAACTTGATTAATCGAAATAAGTGTGTTGTGTGTATCATAAGAACCTACTTTTAGCACAACTTTGACCTTACTATTAGGCTTATCTTTTAAATTTGAAACACCTTGTTCAATATCATTAATATTCAATATATCCCCGCGTTTCACAGGCATGACTTGCGCAATAATACGCGATTTTGAATGCCTATTTTCAGCAATGATATCTTCAACACGACCTACTTTTAATGTGATATCTAATAAGCCACGATCAGCAAATAAGTCAACTTTACCCGCCTCACTGGTGATGTAACCCGCGTCATACAATATTGCATTTAAAATATTAATATCTTGTTCTAATAAAATCTCGGTATGGCAATCGCTCTCTAACCGTTTTTTCCATTTATCAAGGGCGTGTTGCAATGAAGATGATGTAAAGTATTGTTGATTATGTAGATTTACTTGTTTGATGGGAAAACAGGATGATAGCGTTGCGATATGGGCTTTGCTTGTAGTGACTCCCTGTAAAGGCAAACTTTCTTCTTTTAATGTACTTATTTTATCTTTAAGCATGTCTTCAGACGTTAAAATGGGCACATCGCGTATAAAAAAATCATGGGTATTGGCCAAGGCTGTTTTAAAACAAAGAAAGAAAAGAATAAGAAAGAGAACAGATAACCTATTTTGCATTCATTTAGCCCTTTTAATAGGAAAATAGAATACTAGGTATAATTGGAATAGCAGTAAGATGATTTAGAGAAATCACCTTTTGTGCCGAAGATGCAGAATAAGGTAGAAATCTAATACATTTAATAATCGAAGTATTTAGGCCATACCTAAAACGACAAAACCCCGCTTTAAAAGCGGGGTTTCTTAATGTGGTCGGCGAGAGAGGATTCGAACCTCCGACCCACTGGTCCCAAACCAGTTGCGCTACCAGGCTGCGCTACTCGCCGAAATCGAGGTGCATCTTACTGCCAGAACCCCACTCCGTCAATACTTTTTTAGTATCTCCTGATTGTTCGTATGGTTTTCAATCAAAATGATTGATTTTTAACTTTTTTATCATAAGAACGGCTCATTTTTAGTCTCAATTCAATATTTCTTTACAGTACTGATAAAAAACAAGAAAAAATAACAAATTTATTCTCTAATGTTATCGTTTATTTTATGTGCTTTTTATATAATTAACTTATGTCAAATAAGGTAGGTAGTTTAAAGAATGAAACAATGTTGGTGGAGTGCCACATTACTCTTATTAGTAACCACACTTCCAGCCCAAGCAGCTACAACACATGCTTGCCGAGTGTACTTTAAAGAAGCTGACAAGTTTATTCAGTACATCTCTCAAAGAGAGGACCTAAAGCATAATATGCCTGAAATTAAGGGAAATTTTGAACAAAGTAAAAAAAAGATAATGACAGCCCCCCTGACAGAACAAAAAATAATATGTGAAAAAGAAATGCAAGAACTGAATAGCCTTAATAAAATGTTTGGCCCTAAAGAAGAAACGGCATTAAATAAATAATTAATTAAATAAACAGATAATGACTAAATATAATTACTTATTTAATATTTAGTCATTGTTTTGATATTAATTCTTATTTTCATACGTATTATTTACCGTGGTATCTTCCAATTTTTTTATACGTTCTTTAGGTGAGTTATTACTTTTATCATCACTCTGGGTATAATAATCGTAAGGTAACAGTAAAGTATCTAATACGGCACTAAAAGGAAAATCAAGCAGAACCAATGGTTTCATTGCCCAACCGGTTTCGTCATCTTTTAGCATCGCCATATTATTTTTTGTCCCTGAATAAAGTTCTTTATTAGGGCTCGCATGTGTCATGACACTGGAGCAACCTGTCAGCAGCGTCGTCAAAAATGTGATTAATGTTAAATTTTTAGTCGTAGTTCTAAATATCATAGGGCACCTATAAAACGAGATCAGGAGTCAACGCCTTTTATCATATAGTTAAACCTGTTTTCTCTTATAGGACAAGAGAAAGATGATATAAAAAAGCTTAATTTTTTAATAATTAAATAAATAAGCTTGGTACAAAAAAACCTTTTTTATCTAATTAAAAAGAACATAATAATATTATTAATTATTATGTTTCTCTGATATTAAAATTCAACCTTCTTTATTTTAACACTCTATTTATCTTTCTTATTTTTTGATCTCTATATATGTTAAATCTGTGCGATAAGACACAGTGACTTTCTTTGTTCTTTGCCAAAATAGGTTTATCGTTTTAGCTCAAATTTTCTTATTTCTATTTTCTTTGAGTATAGGATCTTTTTTATGAGTGATATTGCATTAACAATGGTGATGTTGTCATTAGCAGGCGCTCTAGGTCTTTGGATTGGTAATATCAAAATCTATCGGGTCAGCTTAGGAATTGGTGGCGTCCTCTTTGGTGGTATTATTATTGGCCATTTTGCTCAGCATTATGACCTGTTACTTAACGCTCAAACTCTTCATTTTATTCAAGAGTTTGGACTTATCCTTTTCGTTTATACCATTGGTATTCAAGTTGGCCCTGGTTTTTTCTCTTCATTACGTGTTTCAGGTTTAAAACTTAATGCGTTTGCCATTTTAATTATTCTGCTTGGTTCCATCATAACAGCCTCTATTTATCGCTTATTTGATGTTCCTCTACCTATTATTTTGGGTATCTTTTCTGGTGCTGTCACCAATACCCCCTCATTGGGTGCAGGGCAACAAATACTCACTGACTTACATGTTGATCCCACGGCTGTCGGACAAATGGGAATGGCCTATGCAATGGCTTATCCTATGGGCATTTGTGGTATTTTGTTGGTCATGTGGCTTGTTCGTGTATTTTTTAAAATTAATATTGATGAAGAAGCTAAAATATTTAACGATCAACAACATAGCACTAAAGAGACATTGCATACCATTAATATCGCCATTAGAAATCCCAATTTAGATGGCTTATTAATGCAAGATGTTCCTCTACTCAATGAAGATGCTATTGTATGTTCCCGCTTAAAACGCGGTGATAATATTATGGTCCCCATGCCATCAACCATTATTCAGCTAGGGGATTTACTGCATGTTGTCGGCTCAAAAGAAGATCTTAATAAAGTACGGATCATATTAGGTGAAGAAGTCGATGCTTCGCTTTCAACATCCACAAACTTATTACAATCCGTACGTATCGTTGTCACTAATGATTCTGTATTAAGCAAGCGCTTAAAAGAACTTGATCTTAAAAGAAAATATGATGTTGTAGTGACCCGATTAAACCGTGCAGGTATTGAGCTTATTCCAAGCAATAACAGTATGTTGCAGTTTGGGGATATTCTTAATGTTGTTGGTCGCCCTGAATCTATCGAAGCAATTACTGTGCTTTTAGGTAATGCTCGTCAAAAATTAGAACAAGTTCAGATGCTCCCTGTCTTTATTGGTATTGGCTTAGGGGTTTTACTCGGTTCTATTCCTATTTTCATTCCTGGTATTCCCGTTGCCCTTAAATTGGGATTAGCGGGAGGTCCTCTGGTTGTTGCCTTAATTTTAGGGCGTATTGGGACATTTGGTAAGCTCTATTGGTTTATGCCCCCAAGTGCGAACTTGGCATTACGCGAGTTAGGTATTGTGATGTTTCTTGCTGTGGTAGGGCTTAATTCTGGTGGCGAATTTATTGAAACACTAATTTATGGGCAAGGATTAAGTTGGATTGGCTACGGCATTCTCATTACGTTATTACCGTTACTGATTGTGGGTATGATAGCCAGAATCTTCTTTAAGCTTAACTACCTAAGCCTTTGCGGAATGTTAGCTGGCTCAATGACCGATCCGCCAGCACTGGCCTTTGCAAACTCAATTCATAGCTCAAGTGGGGCTGCCGCACTTTCTTATGCCACAGTTTACCCTTTAGCGATGTTTCTACGCATAATAACACCACAATTAATGGCACTTATTATCTGGACGTTGTAGCAAAAATAATAAATATATTAACCAGTTGAACTAAATATGTTATCAAAATCCACATTTTGCTTAACAGAGGGATAATTAAGGTCATGAATGGCTCTTATTTAAGCCATAGATTTTATAAATATCTGTTTTAATAGCTCTCGTGCTAAGAAATTTAGATTGAGACGGATTGCTAAATATTTAGTAATCAATTTCTTTCCGTCAAACTTATGCTCAAAAGTCCTCGTTATTGTCTTTGCCCCTTCTTCTCGCTGAAGGGGCATTTTTATTAGATATTCACTGGCTGATAGATATTCTCGATTTCTTCAGCCAGAATTTTTATTCCTTTCTCGATTAACTCAGGTTCAGGCACATAATTCATCCGCATACATTGGTGAGCATGATCCCATGAATCTTCTAATCCTGGGAAAAAATAATGCCCTGGCACCATTAAAACTCCGCGTTTTTTCAAACGACGATAAAGTTCTTCACACGAAACGGGCAGGTCTTTAAACCAAAGCCACAGGAAGATAGCACCTTCAGGTTTATGAATAAGGCAACGTTCTTCAGGCAGATAACGGCGAATGATATCAATCGTTTCAAGTACTCGTTGATGATAGAACGGCCCTATTACCTCTTGGGATAATCGCATTAAATCATCACGCTTTATCATTTCTAATGCCATAGCGGGCCCAATACCACCAGGCGCAAGACTAATAATGCCATTAACGTTTGTAATAGCTGAAATCAGTTCTTCACTGGCGATAATAATTCCACAACGAGCCCCAGGTAAACCCAGTTTAGACAGGCTCATACAAAGGATTGTGTTCTCATTCCAACGAGGAGTTGCTTGAGAAAAAATAATGCCTGGAAATGGAACACCGTAAGCATTATCAATAATGAGAGGAATATTATGTTGTTTAGCCAAAGCCTCTAGCTTTTCAACTTCATCATCTGTGATGACATTGCCCGTTGGATTTGTTGGCCTTGAAACACAAATTGCACCAATATCGTCCCCAATTTTCAGGTGAGCAAAATCTACATGATATTTAAATTGTCCATTAGGCAACATTTCTATGGTTGGCTTATTTGCAACAAACAGATCTTCTTCTAGTCCAGAATCGGTATAACCAATATATTCAGGGGCTATAGGAAAAAGAATTTTACGTTTTTTCCCTTCTTCGGTTGTGCCACCTAATAAATTGAACAAATAGAAAAAAGCACTTTGACTACCATTAGTTAATACAATGTTTTTTGCTGAAATATCCCAGCCTAATTTTTCTTTTAAGCATACTGCCAGCGCTTGCAGCATGGCATCTTTGCCTTGAGGACCATCATAATTACACACTGCATCACTTAATGTACCATTTTCTGTCATTTCTTTTAGTAATTGACGAAAATAGTGATCCATTTCAGGAATATGTGCTGGATTACCGCCGCCTAACATCACAGCACCAGGTGTGCGTATTCCGTCATTTAAATCTTGCATTAAGCGAGCAATGCCCGAATGCCGAGCAAATTTTTGCCCAAATTGTGATAATTGTTGAGTCATCTTTGCAGGTATCTTCTATGTTGTTTTCTCGTTAAGAAATACCATACCGCGTGCATTAGCCTGCATCAACAGTTAAAACAGAAATGATAAAATGGTAATATTAATACAACGTTTAATATTGAAATATAAAATCAATAACATCCTAAATTAAAAATAAATTAACTCCGATTTTATTATTTATTAGTGTTTTCATGCTCCAATTGACGACAAAAACAAGAGAGAATATGGTCATTAACCATACCAACAGCTTGCATAAAAGCATAACAGGTCGTTGTGCCTACAAATTTAAAACCTTTTTTCTTTAATGCCTTGGCCATTTTATCTGAAATTTCTGTTGATGCAGGGACTTGAGAAATCTCACTCCACTGATTAATAATCGGTTTTCCATCAACGAATTGCCAAATAAACTGACTAAAATCCTCGCCCTCTTTTTCCATTGCAAGAAAAACCCGCGCATTATGAATAATGGCATTAATTTTGCCTCGGTGACGAATAATGGCAGGATCTTGCAGTAAAGCTTCAACATCTTTTTCAGTCATTTTGGCAATTTTTTCAGGTGAAAAATGAAAAAAACAGCGACGAAAACCTTCTCTTTTTTTGAGGACGGTGTACCAAGATAGCCCAGCTTGTTGACCTTCAAGACAAATCATTTCAAAAAGCTTGTATTTATCTTGCTCAGGTTTTCCCCATTCATCGTCGTGATATGCCAAATATTCAGGATCATGGGTTACCCAATCGCAACGTTGTTTACTCATTCTTTCATTCCTTGTTATCAATCACTGTCAATAGCATCACTTATATACTGTATAAATATACATGTAAATAGATGAAAAAAATTCAATCTAATTCTTTGAGCATAGTCATAAAGTCAATTAAAGGATTATTTTTTTGATCGAGGAAAAATTGCCCGCATTCCTTGCTGTATATCTTCCGTCTAGAAGGTATACTGAAACCTTTCTTTTTATTCTATGTATCGCCATGCGGATATAACATGCAAAAGTTTGATACCAAAACCTTTCAAGGTCTTATCCTGACACTACAGGATTACTGGGCTCGCCAGGGCTGTACCATTGTCCAACCATTAGATATGGAAGTGGGTGCAGGCACATCACACCCAATGACCTGTTTACGAGCATTAGGGCCAGAGCCTATTGCTGCGGCTTATGTACAACCTTCACGTCGCCCAACTGACGGACGTTACGGTGAAAACCCTAACCGTTTACAGCACTATTACCAATTCCAAGTTATCATTAAACCATCACCTGATAACATTCAAGAACTGTATCTTGGCTCATTAAGAGAGTTAGGTTTAGACCCAACTATCCACGATATTCGTTTTGTAGAAGATAACTGGGAAAACCCAACACTGGGTGCTTGGGGCTTAGGCTGGGAAGTTTGGCTCAACGGCATGGAAGTTACGCAATTTACCTACTTCCAACAAGTGGGTGGATTAGAGTGCAAACCGGTTACAGGTGAAATCACTTACGGCTTAGAACGTCTTGCCATGTATATTCAAGGCGTAGATAGTGTTTATGATTTAGTTTGGTGTGATGGCCCATTAGGGAAAACTACCTACGGCGATATCTATCATCAAAATGAAGTTGAGCAATCAACGTATAACTTTGAATATGCTGATGTAGACTTCTTATTCTCTTGCTTTGAGCAATATGAGAAAGAAGCTCGTGAGTTGTTAGAGTTAGAAAAACCTCTGCCTTTACCTGCTTATGAACGTATTTTAAAAGCAGGACACACCTTTAACTTATTGGATGCCCGTAAAGCAATTTCGGTGACAGAGCGTCAACGTTATATTTTACGTATCCGTACTTTAACCAAAGCGGTTGCTGAAGCATATTATGCTTCTCGTGAGGCCCTTGGTTTCCCTATGTGTAAAAAGTAAGAGGCTATCATGACAACTGAGACTTTCCTCGTGGAAATCGGCACCGAAGAATTACCGCCGAAAGCGCTTCGTTCTTTAGCCGAATCTTTTGCTGGTAATTTCACTGCTGAACTGGATAACGCTAATATCACTCATGGTGATGTATCTTGGTTTGCAGCACCCCGCCGTTTAGCCATTAAAGTGGCGAATATGGCAAAATCTCAAGCAGATAGAACCGTTGAAAAACGTGGCCCTGCTATTGCTCAAGCATTTGACGCTGACGGTAAACCAACTAAAGCAGCCGAAGGCTGGGCAAGAGGGTGTGGCATTACGGTTGACCAAGCAGAGCGCTTATCAACAGATAAAGGCGAATGGTTATTTTATCGTGCAGAAGTAAAAGGTGAAGCAGTTAACCAGTTACTGATTGGCATGGTAAGCACAGCATTATCAAAATTACCAATTCCAAAATTAATGCGCTGGGGCGATAAAGACACTCACTTTGTGCGCCCTGTTCATACCATCACCTTATTATTAGGTGATACCGTTATTGACGGTGAAATTTTAGGTATTCAAAGCGATCGTATTATTCGTGGTCACCGTTTTATGGGTGAAGCTGAATTTACTATTGATAATGCGGATCAATACCCTGAAATTCTCTATGAGCGCGGAAAAGTTATCGCTGATTACGAAACCCGTAAATCGATTATTCTTCATGATGCCCGCCTTGCGGCTGAAAAACTTGGCGGTGTTGCAGATTTAAGCGATAGCTTAGTCGAAGAAGTCGCTTCATTGGTTGAATGGCCCGTTGTGTTAACAGCAAAATTTGAGGAAAAATTCCTTGCAGTTCCTGCTGAAGCACTGGTTTATACCATGAAAGGCGACCAAAAATATTTTCCTGTTTATGATAAACAAGGCGCCTTGTTACCAAACTTTATTTTCGTCACCAATATCGAATCTTCTGATCCTCAACAGATCATTAGCGGTAACGAAAAAGTGGTACGCCCTCGTTTAGCAGATGCCGAGTTCTTCTTCAAAACCGATCGTAAACAACGTTTAGAAGATAACTTACCACGCCTTGAAACCGTATTATTCCAGAAAGATTTAGGCACACTGCGTGATAAAACAGACCGTATTCAAGCATTAGCTGGCTTTATTGCAGGCAAAATGGGTGCAGATGTTAATAAAGCAACCCGTGCTGGTTTACTGTCAAAATGTGACTTAATGACCAATATGGTATTCGAATTCACAGATACCCAAGGTGTTATGGGTATGCATTATGCGCGTCATGATGGTGAAGCCGAAGAAGTCGCAGTTGCATTGAAAGAACAATATCAGCCTCGTTTCGCGGGTGATGAATTACCGTCTAATCCTGTTGCTAGCGCCCTCGCTATTGCAGAGAAGATGGATACCCTTGCGGGTATTTTCGGTATTGGTCAACATCCTAAAGGGGATAAAGACCCATTTGCTCTACGTCGTGCATCATTGGGTGTTTTACGTATTATCGTTGAGCAAGATTTACCGTTAGATATTGAAGAATTAACGCAAGAAGCGGTTCGCCTTTACGATGAAAAACTGACGAATAAAAATGTCGTCAGTGATGTGGTTGAGTTTATGTTAGGTCGTTTCCGTTCTTGGTATCAAGAATTGGGTTACAGCATTGATACTATTCAAGCTGTATTAGCTCGCCGCCCAACACAACCAGCTGACTTCAATGCTCGCGTTAAAGCGGTAACTTATTTCCGTACATTAGAAGAAGCCGCGGCATTAGCAGAAGCGAATAAACGTGTTTCTAATATCTTAGCAAAATCTGCTAATGTAAAACTGAATGACACTGTCTTAGCGTCTGTCTTAAAAGCACCAGAAGAAGTTCAATTAGCGGCTAATCTTTCTGTATTACAAGATAAGTTGGCTCCCTTATTTGCAGAGCGCAAATACCAAGAAGCCTTAGTTGAACTCGCTTCATTACGTGATGTGGTCAATAACTTCTTTGATAAAGTCATGGTAATGGATGAAGACGAAGCGGTTCGTATCAACCGTTTAACTATGTTAAGCCAATTGCGTGAACTGTTCTTAAAAGTCGCGGATATTTCTGTTTTACAATAAGTTGTAAACCTTAGAAAACATCAACCGGCATTGTGAAAGCAATGCCGGTTTTTTTATATATCCTCCCGGCTAAGCAGGGGGATATATATTGTTTTTATCGCTAATTCAATATAAATTAAAAAGGCAATTCTTCTATATTTTTATATGTCAATTCCATTATTTTAATAGATGCTTTATCTATAATATTTGCAATAATATTAGATAATTCTTTGAAATCATTTGCATTGAATACTTCTTGTTCGGTTTCTATTTCAACAGGAAACCCACTTACATCATCAATGTTATAGCCAAATAATATGAATCCGTAATTAAAATTTAATTTTGTTTTACTTATACAAACCAAACTATTATCACTTTGAAAATTTCTATTTTCAAAGTGATTTTCTTTTATCAAAATTTCAATTTGATTATGAGTAAAATCTTCCAGTTTTTTTACTACTCTATATATCTCTTCTTCTATTTTATTCTTTATATCTAGAACTGAAGAAGCTCTATCCAAAGAGGCTTTTATTCTATTAAAAATTTCATTTTCATCGTTCATGTAAAATCCCACAAAATATTGGATAGTGATTAAATTTTTCAAAAAAAACTTTATCTAAACACTCGTTATCATCTTTTGAAATTTTATGAAAATCAAGCTTATCAACATCTAATTTAAAACAATCATCTGCCCCGTATAAAAATGAGGAAGAAAATATTATTTGATCAAAAACATGCCATCGATTAGAGGGTGCAGACTTATAATAATAAGTACCTATATTATATAGTCTTTAGCTAATTTAATTGTTTCATTATTTTCTTTTTTAGTTTTCTTTATTGGTGGTGATATGCCAATATTCCACCAGCATAAGTTTATTTCCATTTAATATTTCTATCTATAAAGTTAAAAGCCAAAATTATAATCTAAAAATAAAAAAATAAAATTAGCTAAATTAATTAAAAATTTATGTATTCAAATCCAATTAATTTTAATTAGATTTAGAAAAAAGGTATCAATATTATCTTGATACCCTTTACATTAAAAAACTACAACCCAGTTTCTACTGTAAATATCTGGCGATAACCATCAATATCACGCATAAATGCAATATATTGGTCATTCGGAGAGAACACGACAGCATCACCACTTGGTGCCTGTGCTGTTTTTTCTGTTAAACGTGTTAGTTCACCCGTTTTCACATTACATAGCATCACGCTGTTATCACAAATAAAGGTGAGATATTGTCCGTTACTATTCCACGTAAAGGCTGACTGAATATCCCAATTCTGAGAGGTGACTTGTTTTATCTCTTTCGTACTTGGCGATACGGTATATAACTGCACAATACCGTTATCATCTTTCATTAAGAAAGCAATCGCATCACCTTGTGGAGAACTTCTTAACCAGTGACGAGGCTGATTTAAAACACCTGCATATTTTCTATTGGCTGTATTTGTTAGGCGAACTTGATGAATACCTTTAGCCACCGCGGGCATTGTTGTATCGGTTCCTGCCAGTGGTTTATCACCTTCAATACTGAAAGCTTGATTATCATCAGGTAAATCCACTAAGAAAATATCAGCAACTTTATCGCCATTTTCACTCACAGTATCGCCGATAAATGCAATAGCCCAACGTTGTTGTGAACCATCAGCCTTTGTATAACCCTGAGTACCCACCCAACACTCTTCATAAGCTTTATTAATTTCGTCACTTCCCTTTTGTGGATGAGCAACAGTTTGGCTTATTACAGTGCAAAAATATTCACCGTCATATTCACGAGGATGTTTTTTATCGACATTTACTGCTTTTAGTGGTGCGGCAACCGCCACATTGCGTTGATCATAATCGCTACCCAACTCATGCATAATATGGTCATTATAAGTAAAACTTAATCGTGAGCCATCAGGGCTAAATACATGAACATGCGTACCGCCACGCAAAGCACCCGCTTGATAAGGCGATGTCAGTGAGCATGCATCAATATTAAAAGCACAATTTTGCTTTGATTCATCCACAATCACACCGCGGCGGTGATGAAAATCATAATGCCATTCATCGTCCGGATTTTCAGGTCCATGGATAAAAGCATAACGTACAGGCTCTGTTGGGCATACCGTGGCAACACCAACATGCGCCCCTTGTGTTGCCGTGTAAATTATCTGTTGCTGTTTTGTTTTCGCATGAATTTTTTCTATGGTTAGACCTGTAAAAGATCCTCCATTGGGACGTACGTCATAGACTAACCACTGGCTATCTGGTGTCCAAACATTTATATTAGTTAACTGATGATGACGGCTATCACACGTAATCTGGTGTTCCTGAAAAGACATATTTATCCTTATCGGGAAATAAATTTCCACATTATAAAAACTAATTGATTTTACCTGGCACTAAAAAATTTCAGTCGAGACTTTTTCGCAAGGTCATTATTCTATCCTCACTAAATAGTCAGAAAATTAGAAAATCATGTTACTTAGTGTTCTCTATATTATTGGTATTACTGCAGAAGCCATGACGGGTGCGCTTGCTGCTGGTCGTCGTAAAATGGATGTTTTTGGCGTCATTATTATCGCCTCTGCAACCGCCATTGGTGGTGGCTCTGTCAGAGACATTTTACTTGGCCACTACCCTTTAGGTTGGGTAAAACACCCTGAATATATCATCACGGTTGCCTGTGCTGCTGTTATCACTATGTGGGTTGCTCCCATGATGAAACATTTACAGCGGCTCTTCCTCATCTTAGATGCTATCGGCCTGATGGTTTTCTCTATTATTGGCGCACAAATCGCACTCGATATGGACTATGGTCCTATTATTGCCGCCATTGCTGCTGTGATTACGGGTGCTTTTGGGGGCGTTTTAAGAGATATGCTCTGTAATACCATCCCTCTTGTTTTCCAAAAAGAAATTTATGCCGGTATCGCCTTTGGTGCTGCATGGCTTTATATGGGATTACTGTTTTATACACCGTTGCCAAGAGACGTCATTATTATTATTACCCTCGTTGCAGGGTTAACCGCCCGTCTTCTCGCAATTCGTTATAAATTAGGCTTACCTGTCTTTAATTACGAAAATCAAGATTAACGAATCGCTGTTTTAACGACAGCGGTTATTTTTGATTCTGTGGGGCATCTCAAAATATAATCTCTTTTCGCTATCGTGATAAAAGGCAATTCCTATCACTGAGCCTTTAATTGTATGTTAAGATTGATATAGTTTAATTTTTCTCTTATTTCTCACTTAAAAAAGAGAATATAATAAGAAAAAAATGGCCCTGTATTAAATATGGGCACTGTATGTCATTCATTGTATGTGTATACTATATGGGGGATTTGCTCCCTAAACATGTATTTATACTTAATTCTCCAGTCAAATTCAGAAAGTCATCATGATCCAAGGAACTCTTTATATTGTTTCCGCTCCAAGCGGTGCGGGTAAATCAAGTCTTATTCAAGCGCTGTTAAAAACACAGCCTTTATATGACACTCAGGTTTCCGTCTCTCATACCACTCGCCCTATGCGACCGGGAGAGAGCCATGGTGAACATTACTTCTTTGTCACTGAAGAAGAATTTAAAAGCATGATAGAAAGCGGGGATTTCCTTGAACATGCTTGTGTTTTTGGTAACTATTACGGAACATCCGGAAAAGTTATCAAAGAAATTTTAGCCAGTGGTGTTGATGTCTTTTTAGATATTGACTGGCAAGGCGCACAGCAAGTGCGTAAAGCGATGCCTGAAGCACGCAGTATTTTTATTCTGCCACCGTCAAAAGAAGAGCTTTACCGCCGACTTCGTGGACGTGGGCAAGATAGCGAAGACGTGATTACAAAACGTATGTCGCAAGCTGTATCGGAAATGGATCATTTTAATGAGTACGATTATTTGCTGATTAATGATGATTTCAATACCGCGCTTGCTGATTTACAATCAATTATTCGTTCAGAAAAATTACGCCTTGATCGTCAAACGCTACGACATGGTGATTTAATCAGCAAATTATTGGCAGACTGAGATAACTTTCAGTATTATGCCCAGTCATTTCGTTAATGGTGGAGTAACACAAATATGGCACGCGTAACCGTTCAAGACGCTGTAGAAAAAATTGGTAACCGTTTTGACCTCGTTCTGGTCGCTGCACGTCGTGCGCGTCAGTTACAAGTTGGTGCTAAAGATCCTTTAGTTCCAGAAGAAAATGATAAAATGACTGTTGTCGCGCTACGCGAAATCGAAGAAGGCCTGATTAACGGTAAAATTCTTGATGCTCGTGAACGTCAAGAGCAGCAAGAGCAAGAAGCAGCAGAATTACAGGCTGTTTCAGCGATTGCGGAAGGTCGTCGTTAATCGTTTAATAAAATAGGGGTAGGTCTGCCTTGTACCTGTTTGAAAGCCTGAATCAAATCGTTCAAAAATACTTGCCATCGGAGCAAGTTGAACAACTTAAAAAAGCCTTTATCGTCGCTCGAAATGCCCACGAGGGACAAACTCGTTCAAGTGGTGAGCCTTATATTACTCACCCTGTTGCGGTTGCATGTATTCTCGCAGATATGCGATTAGACCATCAAACGCTAATGGCGGCATTGTTGCATGATGTTATCGAAGATACACCTGCAACCTTTCAAGATATCGAAAACCTTTTTGGTAGTACGGTTGCCGACCTTGTTGAAGGCGTTTCTAAACTGGATAAATTGAAGTTTAGGGACAAAAAAGAGGCTCAGGCTGAAAACTTTCGTAAGATGATTATGGCGATGGTGAAAGATATCCGCGTCATTTTAATCAAGCTGGCAG
The DNA here is from genome assembly GCF_014897315.1 of Proteus sp. FME41. GTDB lineage: Bacteria > Pseudomonadota > Gammaproteobacteria > Enterobacterales > Enterobacteriaceae > Proteus. Next base: position 73,077 of record NZ_JABUYL010000008.1, read on the forward strand.
ACCGAACTCACAATATGCGCACACTGGGGTCATTACGCCCAGATAAACGTCGCCGTATTGCGCGTGAAACACTCGAAATCTATAGCCCTCTCGCCCACCGTTTAGGTATACATCATATCAAAACAGAGCTTGAAGAGCTGGGTTTCGAGGCGCTACATCCTAATCGCTACCGTGTTATAAAAGAAGTCGTTAAAGCAGCTCGAGGTAACCGTAAAGAGATGATTAATAAAATCCTCTCTGAAATTGAAGGTCGCCTGACAGAAGCCCATATCGAATGCAAAGTTAACGGTCGCGAAAAACATCTCTACTCTATTTATCGTAAAATGTTGCTAAAAGAGCAACGTTTTCACTCGATTATGGATATTTATGCCTTTCGCGTTATCGTGAAAGAAGTCGATACCTGTTATCGCGTATTAGGTCAAATGCACAGTCTTTATAAACCGCGTCCCGGTCGTGTTAAAGACTATATTGCTATCCCAAAAGCCAACGGCTATCAATCTCTTCATACCTCACTTATTGGCCCTCATGGAGTGCCGGTTGAAGTGCAAATTCGTACCGAAGATATGGACCAAATGGCAGAAATGGGGGTTGCAGCACATTGGGCTTATAAAGAGCAAGGTGAACAACCGGGCACAACGGCACAAGTTAGAGCACAACGCTGGATGCAAAGTTTACTTGAATTGCAACAAAGCGCAGGTAGCTCATTTGAATTTATCGAAAACGTAAAATCAGATCTCTTTCCTGATGAAATCTACGTTTTCACGCCAGAAGGTCGTATTGTTGAATTACCAACAGGTGCAACCCCTGTCGATTTTGCTTACGCAGTACACACTGATATCGGTCATGCTTGTGTGGGTGCAAGAGTTGATAGACAACCTTATCCCCTTTCACAATCATTACGCACTGGGCAAACCGTTGAAATTATCACGGCACCGGGTGCAAGACCAAATGCCGCGTGGCTAAACTTTGTTGTCAGCTCAAGAGCACGTTCCAAGATTCGACAACTTCTAAAAAACTTAAAACGAGAAGACTCTATTAATTTAGGTCGTCGTTTACTGAATCATGCATTAGGTGAACACAAAATTGCCGATATTTCAGCGGAAAATATTGAGCGCGAATTGAAGCGTATGAAGCTTCATTCCATTGATGACTTAATGGCTGAGATTGGTTTAGGTAACACGATGAGCGTTGTTGTTGCACGTAATCTATTGATTGATAACCAAAATCAAGATGATAATGCACAAACAGAAACAACCAATAATGAAGCGCCTAAATTGCCAATAAAAGGTGCGGATGGTGTTTTAGTCTCATTTGCAAAATGTTGCCGGCCTATTCCAGGTGATCCTATCGTGGCACATATTAGCCCAGGAAAAGGCTTAGTTATTCACCACGAGTCTTGTCGTAATATTAGGGGTTATCAAAAAGAGCCCGAAAAATTTATGCCTGTCGAGTGGGACAAAGAGGTCAACAGTGATTTCATTACTGAAATCAAGGTCGATATGATTAACCACCAAGGTGCATTAGCAAACTTAACCGCAGCAATTAATGATGCAAACTCAAGTATTCAAAGTATGAATACAGAAGAGAAAGATGGTCGTGTTTATTGTGCTTTCATTCGCTTAACCGCGAAAGACAGAATTCAGTTAGCCAATATCATGCGTAAACTTCGCATCATGCCAGACGTCCTGCGCGTTAGCCGCAATAAAAACTAGTCATGAATTTAATTCGATATGCCCGCATCTGCCAAATGATGGCGATGCGGCAACCAGACCTCACTGTTTGCCTCGAAGAAGTGCATAAATCCCATAACGTTGCTGCCGTCATAAGAACAGCTGACGCTGTTGGCATTCCTAAAATTCATGCGATTTGGCCTGAAGAAAAAATGCGAATGCTGGTGTCACCTGCTGCTGGGAGTAATAGCTGGGTAAATGTAGAAACACACCCGACTATCACCGACGCAGTGACAGCCTTTCGCACTCAAGGTATGCAAGTTCTTGCGACCCATCTCTCAGATAAAGCCGTTGATTTCCGCGAAATTGATTATACACGTCCAACTTGTATTATTATGGGGCAAGAAAAAACAGGTATCTCACAAGATGCGATAGCCCTTGCAGATCAAGATATTATTGTCCCTATGATGGGCATGGTTCAATCGCTGAATGTTTCTGTTGCCAGCGCATTAATTTTATATGAAGCACAGCGCCAACGTCAGGCTGCAGGTATGTATAATCGAACAGAAAGCACTTTAACTGCGGAAGAACAACAAATTCTGCTATTTGAAGGTGGATACCCAGTGCTTGCTGAAGTTTCTCGTCGAAAAGGACTGCCTCGCCCTTATATTAATAATCAGGGTGAAATTGAAGCCCCTGACTCATGGTGGGCTGAAATGCAAATGACGCAAAAACAACTTAGGAAATTAAAAAAGACGGAGTATTGATCCCATGAAAGGAAAACTGCTTGATGCAATCCCCTTAACCACTCTTCACGGCGTAGGTGCAAGTCAGGCAGATAAGCTGGCAAAAATAGGGCTTGTGACTATTGAGGATTTATTACTCCACCTTCCTTTACGTTATGAAGATCAAACGCATTTATATGCTATTAGTGATCTCCTTCCCGGAATTCCAGCCACTGTTTCAGGTGAAATTTTAAGAACCGAAGTCAGCTTTGGTCGCCGTAAAATGATGACCTGCCAAATTTCTGATGGCTCAGGTATTTTAACTCTCCGCTTTTTTAATTTTACTGCCGCAATGAAAAACAACCTCGCTCAAGGTAAGCAAGTCACTGCCTATGGTGAGGTAAAACGCGGAAGTCGAGGCCCCGAAATTATCCATCCTGAATATAAAATCAAAGTGGCGGGCTCTGACGTTAAATTGCAAGAAACATTGACACCGATTTATTCAACAACTGAAGGTTTACGCCAAACCTCGTTGCGTAAATTGATCGATCAAGCATTAGAATTACTTGATACCTGCGCGATTAGTGAATTATTACCCGAACAATTTATTCACGGTTTACCCCCACTAGCTACTGCATTACGTACTTTGCATAATCCACCACCTGATATCATTTTTGCTGAACTTGAAAAAGGGCAACATCCAGCACAAAAAAGGCTTATTCTTGAAGAGTTACTGGCACATAATTTAGGGATGCTCAATGCAAGAGCGGGTGCACAATCTTATCGTGCAGAACCACTCTTTATGCCAACAACCTCAACATTACAACAGCAATTTCTGGCTGCACTTCCCTTTACACCAACACATGCTCAGCAACGTGTCGTCAACGAAATCGAAAACGATTTAGAAAAAGAATACCCCATGATGCGCCTTATTCAAGGCGATGTCGGATCAGGTAAAACGTTAGTGGCTGCGTTAAGTGCATTACGCGCGATTGCTAATGGTAAACAAGTGGCCTTAATGGCGCCCACTGAATTATTGGCAGAGCAACATGCATTAACCTTTAGAAAATGGTTTGAACCTTTTGGTATCCAAGTGGGTTGGCTAGCAGGAAAACAAAAAGGAAAAGCACGAGAAACACAACAAAATGCGATTGCAAGTGGTGACGTTTCCATCATTATTGGAACACATGCTATTTTCCAAGAACAAGTTAAATTCCGCGCACTTGCTTTAGTGATCATTGATGAACAACACCGTTTTGGTGTACATCAACGCCTCGCATTGTGGAAAAAAGGTGAAGAACAAGGCTTTCACCCACATCAACTGGTGATGACCGCAACCCCTATCCCACGTACGTTAGCGATGACAGCTTATGCGGATATGGATACCTCTATTATCGATGAATTGCCACCAGGCCGAACACCAGTAACCACTGTTGCCATCCCCGATACTCGTCGTAATGATATTATTGAGCGTATCAGACTTGCCTGTACTGAAGAGCATCGACAAGCTTATTGGGTCTGTACATTAATTGAAGATTCCGAGGTACTCGAAGCACAAGCGGCTCAAGTTATCTATGATGAACTCACCCTTTCACTCCCAGAAATTAAAGTCGGCCTTGTGCATGGTCGAATGAAACCCGCAGAGAAACAAGCCGTTATGGCCGCGTTTAAAGAAAACGAATTACATCTACTGGTTGCGACAACGGTTATTGAGGTTGGCGTTGATGTGCCTAATGCCAGCTTGATGATAATTGATAACCCTGAAAGATTAGGCCTTGCACAGTTACATCAATTACGTGGTCGTGTTGGTCGAGGTGCTATCGCTTCTCATTGTGTCTTACTTTATAAAACACCACTAACCCAGACAGCCCGTTTACGATTACAGGTATTAAGAGACAGTAATGATGGCTTTGTTATTGCCCAAAAGGATCTTGAAATTCGAGGCCCAGGTGAACTTTTAGGGACTAAGCAAACGGGTAATGCACAATTTAAAGTCGCTGATTTATTACGCGACCAAGGACTCATTCCTGAAGTACAACGTATTGGGCGTTACTTACATCAACACTACCCTAAGCACTCGCAAGCCTTAATCGAACGCTGGCTACCTGCCAAGACACAATATAGCCAAGCGTAAGATCACTTTTTGCATAGCCTTAGCATGCCGTTAAACGCGATTTAGTATGATATTGAAATAGAACACACCATAAAAAAACACCCCAATGCTGAAAACCAACGTTGGGGTGCGATTTAATACAGAGATATTTCTCAAGTTATAACAGTAAAACTATCCCGCTATAGGCGTAAAGAATGGCAGCAGCAGATACAGTTTGATCACTATCGCATTCACAATATCAATAAAGAATGCCCCTACCATTGGTACGACTAAGAACGCTAAGTGAGAAGGCCCAAAACGATCTGTGACGGCTTGCATATTAGCAATCGCCGTTGGTGTTGCTCCTAAACCAAAACCGCAGTGACCCGCAGCTAAAATCGCTGCATCGTAGTTCTTACCCATCACACGGAATGTCACAAAAATAGCGTACAACGCCATTACACCCGCTTGGATACCAAGAATAACCAGCATTGGGATCGCCAGCGAAGCAAGCTCCCATAATTTCAGGCTCATTAATGCCATTGCTAAGAATAACGATAAACTGACGTTTCCTAATACTGAAACCGCTCTATCAAAAACACGATAGAAACCAAGCATAGAAAGGCTATTACTTAAAATAACACCAATAAATAAGACACACACAAAGGTTGGTAGTGAAAATGCCGTGCCTTCTAATAATTGAGAAAGAAACGTTCCTGCCATTAAACAGATAGAAATCATTGCAATAGTTTCTAATAAAACCATTGAGGTGATCATTCTGCCTGTCGTTGGTTTTTCAAATGCAGTTGGCATTTCATGGTCATCAGAGCCTAATCCCGGCGTTGGAATATTTTTGATTAGATAACGTGCAACGGGGCCACCAATCAACCCCCCTAAAACTAAACCAAAAGTTGCACAAGCCATTGCCACTTCAGAGGCACTCATGAAACCATAACTTTCAACGAACGTTTTACCCCAAGCAGCCCCCGTACCATGACCACCTGATAATGTAATTGAACCTGCAAGTAATCCCATTAATGGATCAAGGCCTAACATTTTTGCAAGTGCAATACCAACCGTGTTTTGTACTAATAACAACCCAACAACGACAAAGATAAAAATAAAAAGTGCTTTCCCTCCCGCTTTCAAACTCGCAAGGTTTGCGTTTAAACCGATTGTTGCAAAGAAGGCCAGCATTAATGGATCTTTCAGTGAGAGATCAAAACTGACTTCCCAATCCATAAAAGATTTAAATGCCAATAAAAGAACTGCAACAAGTAGCCCACCTGCAACAGGTTCTGGGATCGTATACCGTTCTAAAAAAGGAACAGATTTCACTAACTTACGTCCGATCAATAGAACCAAAGTGGCCGCAACTAGCGTGCCATAAACATCGAGATGATACATTTATGTACCCCGTCTTATTTGTTAATTTTATATAAAAATACTACGACGCTAAGTTCATCCATAAACAACGCCAAAAGCAGGTATCCCCGATTAGAAAAAAAAACGGAGACAAACACAAGTTAAAACATATAAAAATGTGAGCACCTCTTATGCATTTTGATAACATCATTTTTGCGCAAACGATTGCTTTTGTGGCGTAGATCATTAAAATACCGTTTTTGTCGAATAAGAAATTCACACCATGGTTACTTCAAAAAATCAAAATTTGCCTCAAAATAGTGATGCTACGATTAAAACAAATAGCGAACTTCTTTTTGCTTTAGAAGAAAAACCGCCATTAGCACAAACGCTTTTTGCTGCTTGTCAGCATCTCTTAGCCATGTTTGTAGCCGTTATTACGCCTGCAATCTTAATTTGCCAAGCATTAGGATTACCCGCACACGATACTCAACGTATTATCAGCATGTCATTATTTGCTTCAGGAATTGCTTCTCTCATCCAAATTCGTGCTTGGGGACCAATTGGTTCAGGATTATTATCAATTCAAGGCACTAGCTTTAACTTTGTTGCACCGCTAATAATGGGAGGACTGGCACTCAAAAATGGGGGCGCTGATATTCCGACAATGATGGCAGCACTTTTTGGTACATTAATGGTCGCCTCATTAACAGAAATTGCACTGTCACGCGTACTTCACTTAGCTAGACGTATTATTACACCGTTAGTTTCAGGCGTAGTTGTAATGATTATCGGGCTTTCTTTAATCCAAGTAGGATTAACCTCTATTGGTGGTGGCTATGCGGCGATTGAAAATAATACCTTTGGCTCACCACAGAATCTGTTATTAGCAGGCTCTGTTCTTATCGTTATTATTTTACTTAATCGACAAAAGAACCCTTATTTACGTGTTGCCTCGTTGGTCATAGCAATGGCGGTAGGTTATGGCCTTGCTTGGGTTCTCGATATGCTTCCTACTCCCGTAGCGCATCCAGAAACCCCATTAATAACGATCCCAGAACCTTTTTATTATGGATTGTCATTTGATTGGCATTTGCTTGTTCCACTAATGCTGGTATTTATGATCACCTCACTAGAAACTATTGGTGATATCACCGCAACGTCTGATGTTTCAGAGCAACCCGTTAGTGGTCCCCTTTATATGAAGCGAATTAAAGGCGGTGTATTAGCTAATGGGATTAACTCCATGGTATCGGCATTTTTCAATACTTTTCCGAATTCTTGTTTTGGTCAGAATAATGGGGTTATTCAACTAACGGGTGTGGCGAGTCGTTACGTGGGCTATGTTGTTGCAGGCATGCTCGTTGTTCTGGGTTTATTTCCTTTCGTTGCGGAATTTGTGCAAAGAATTCCTGAGCCTGTATTAGGGGGCGCTACTTTAGTCATGTTTGGCACCATAGCCGCATCGGGTGTACGTATTGTTTCTAAAGAAGCATTAAATCGCCGAGCGATTATGATCCTTGCAATTTCACTTGCTGTAGGCTTAGGGGTCTCACAACAACCACAAATTTTACAATTTGCCCCTGACTGGCTAAAAACCTTACTTTCATCGGGTATTGCAGCGGGTGGATTAACGGCAATTATTTTAAATCTGATTTTTCCACCAGAAAAATAATTGGAAAATCATTCTATAAAAAAAGACATGGCGCTATTTCTTTTTATTAAGAATTAGCGCTTTATTTTGATATTTAAATCAAGGATGTTTTTATAAAAGCATTGTCCTTTGAGTTGCGGTAAATCTTTATCTCAATACCGAAAATCAAAGGATAATAAAATGACCACCTCAGTGATCCCAATTAAGAACCCTGCTCTCGAATACTTAAAAAATCACCCATCGACTAAAGATTTTCATATACAAACTATTGGACAATTTTTTACTTATCTCAAAGATTCCCTTCTTTCATTATTTAATAGTGATCATAAGTTTACTTATTTGGGGAATAAGTCTGTTGCTGAATTCAATTTAGAGCATATTAAAAAAGATTTAGGTACGTTTCTAGTTAACCCACATCTTAATAAGCACACAGTAGATGCTCTTCAATATTCATTTTATTATTTACAGAATCAATCTTACATTACACCTAATCTCCACGATGTATATCGATCAGGAAATATTGAACCTAATGAATTGATTTCTCAATTAATTAATTATGCCAATAAGTTAAAACGAGAAAAATTAAATTCTCAAGAAATGATATATTCTCAATCTGTTATAGAAATACTAGAAGAAACAAACAATCACTTAAAGCAATTATCGAATACTCAGAATATGATATCCAAAATATCTGATATCATTAATAAGTAAACATCCCTTTGATTTGCCAGATGAACGCTTGAGCATCGCTCAGTTTTCAGGCATAACTGTATAATGTTTCGAAGGAGTGTAAAACGGGAGAAAAGGTATGCGTTGGCTGATGAAAAGTTTGGTATCTCTGATACTTATCGTTATTTTATTTATTATTATAATTTACGCTTTTATTCAGACGCAGTGGGGTGCACAAAAAACCAGCGAGTGGCTTACACAATATACGGATTATGATATTCGTTTCTCTGGTATTGAACACGACCTTATGCAACCTGAGCAAGTTATTGTTCATGATCTCTCTGTCAACCCAAAACAAGATAAAGCCACTGTATCGGCAAAATCAGCCCAAATCCGATTTAATTGGCAATTTTTTACTGCTCCTTCTCACCTACAAAAAATAACATTAGAAAATGGCAATATTGAGTTCACTGATAAAAATCCATCAATACCGTTAAGTGCAGATATTCTGCAATTCAAAAATATGGCACTCAACAGTAATAAAGCTCATTTGTCTTTTGATGCCAAAAAAGTAACGGGAGGAATTACACCATGGCTCCCGACATCAACCGACTTGATTGGAGCGGGCCATTTCCAATTTTCTATTGCTAGCGGCATGATAAATAATAATGAATTCAGTAACTTTATTATTTCTGGACAATATCAACCAAAACGTATCCAAATAGAAAAATTAGGGACTCGCCTACTTAATGGCTCACTCTCCTTAAGCGGGCAATATCAAGATAATCAATGGACATTTGATGATGTCTATATGAATGGTTTACGCTGGCAATCATCACAAACCTTTAGTGAATTAATGCAATCGCTCTCTCAATATCCACGTATAAAAGTAAGAGCACTCAATATTGTTGATTTTACCGCAGAAGGAAAGCATTGGGCAGTCAGTGGTTTTGATGGACAATTCTCTCAGCTTAACTGGGATAGCGGACTTTCATTCACAATGGGTGAACTCAATACGAATGATGTTGTGATCCAAGATGAGCATTTCACCGACGTTATCGCAAAACTGAATCAACAAAACAATCAACTCAATCTTGATAATCTCAGCTTACGCTATGAAAAAGGTTTAATTAAAATTGTAGGCAATTGGAATAAAAACAATAAAACACTCACTGTCCAAGACGCTACACTATCGGGTCTTTTATATACGTTACCTGAAAATTGGCTCTCTTTTTTAGCCAAACCTATTGATCATAATAGCGATATTAAAAATATTACTATAGAACAGTTATCCATAAATCAATCTATTCTGATTGATATTACTCCCGAATATCCTTTCCAATTCACCGGATTAACAGGAAAACTGCAAAATGTAATTATAGCAAAAGAAGGAGAGTGGGGTTTTTGGCAGGGCTCTGCGGTATTAAGTGCAGATAGTGGTACCTTAAACCGTATTGAGTTACGCCGTCCTGATCTCAATATCAGCACTCAACAAGATAACGCGATTGTTGAGCAATATTCTGCATTTATTGGTGATGGTATAATACGAGGCTCCGCAGGTTTAGTGCAATCTAACCAACAACGTCAATTTTCCCTTATTGCTAATGGCCTGAATATCCCATTATCAACACCTTATACGCTGGGTTTAAAAACAACCTATTCGGATGAAGTTGGCCAATTTACACTAAAACTAAAAGGTGATTTACGTGCAAACCCAATAGCATCAACACTTAATGGCACATTAAATGGAGGTCAAGGTGAGCAGCCAATTCTTAATTCAGTCATACAAAATGGCGAGATAATTAATCACCTATAATATTGATCTTTCGCAGGAGCACGGATTGCTCCCTTAATAAAAAACGTTACAATGCGCTATTGCCTTTTTCTTTATTGTGGAGTTTTCATGTCTGACGAAGATTTTTCCCCTGAAAAAATATCTTTAAATACGTTTCAACAGTCTCCTTTAACTGCACTTGAAGATAACAGCACACTCGCTGTGTGTGATGACAACAAAGCTCCGTTGTTCTATTGCCTTTCTAAAGAAGACTATAATGCCTTAATTGAACGCGTTATGGATGCCGAACTTGCTGCGATTGTACTTGAACGTCGCCAAAACAAGTTAGATGAGCTAAATTTAGACTAAGTTAATTAATGCAATAATGATCTTAAATAGAAACCATAAAAAAACACCCTTTCAGGTGTTTTTTTGTTTTTATCGCATTAATCAAAGGGAAATTAACGTTTTTTCTTTTTGCGCCCAGGTTGTTCAAAACGCTTACGAGAATTATTTTCTGTTTCTTTAGTTTTTGTTTTAGGAATATGAATACCCAGTGCTTTTGCATGACTACTGACTTGTTTTTTAGGTTTGTTTTGCTTAGCTTTTGGTGGTGCTTCAGAGGTCGATTTTTCAATTGCGTCAAACAACGGGATAAGCTCATCATCGGTTAAATCACGCCATTCACCAACAGGTAGCCCTGACAAGCTCACATTCATAATACGAACACGTTCTAACTTAGTCACTTCATAACCAAAATATTCACACATACGGCGAATTTGGCGGTTCAAACCTTGAACCAAGGTAATACGAAACACCATTGGTGCTTCTTTTTTCACCTTACATTTTTTGGTTTTTTGCCCCATGATAGGAACACCCGCCCCCATTCCCTGAATAAACTCATCTGTCATTGGTTTATTCACTGTCACGAGGTACTCTTTTTCGTGGTCATTACCAGCACGTAAGATTTTATTGACTAAATCACCGTGATTGGTCAGAAAAATCAGCCCTTGAGAGTCTTTATCTAAACGCCCAATAGGGAAAACTCGGGTGCTGTGGTTAACATAGTCAACAATATTATCTTTTTCGCCATCATCTGTGGTGCTCACAATCCCCACAGGCTTATTCAGTGCGATTAAAACAAGCTCTGAGTTATCCTCCGCTTCAATCAATCGACCATTGACCTTAACTTCATCACCAGCACATACTTGGTCGCCAATACTTGCACGTTTGCCATTAATAAGGACAAGTCCTTGCTCGATATAACGGTCGGCTTCACGACGTGAGCAGATCCCGCTTTCACTGATATATTTATTAAGACGAGTAGATAAATTGGTGTCCATGCTTCCCTCCGTAAATTGCGAAATATACATCAATTGGATAGCGATAGAAACACTATAAGATGGCATTACTCGTCATACTTCAAATTGCTACGTTATTGGCTTCGCTCACTCACACTAGTTACAGACTTTTGTATGCTCCTAGCGATTCATTGACTTCTCACCTAGCTGCATTTTGAAATAGTTAGAGTATTGATTGATTATCCCGACACGTTAACGTAAAAAAAGAACAAGAACGTCTACAAAACAAATAAAACTCAATCAATTAACTTCAATCATCTAACATTGTTTGTTTTGTGAAGGTAGAACAATATAAGTGCCACTAAAAACAGCACCAACTCCTTCATCACCACAAATATCAACATCTAATTTAATACGCGCTTTGCTACCCTTCGCCAATCGTCCTAAATCACCGCTTAAATTTTCCATATCAGCAATTGCCGCGGGACGCCCTGATACAGGCTTTCGATAACGAATATGAGCATCCACCAGCACAATATCACCTTGTAACTTATGCTCTTGCATTAATAACCAAATCAATCCCCAGCCAGTTAAAGTGGCAAGTGAAAATTGGCTACCTGCAAAAATAGTGTGATGAGGATTTTGATTTCCCGCTTCAGGAATAGTGGTATAAAAACGCGTTCCCGTATATTGGGTAATGCGTAATCCCATTTTTTCACTTAACGGAATATGTTGATGCCATTGATTTTGTAATTCAGCACACCAATCTGGTCGATGAAGAATGTCATCTAATGACTCAATACTTTTTTTCATAAAGTAGTGCTTAATGGGTGTTGTTTGTGGGCCTGTTACTAATCCACAATTTTCATAACCCAGTGTCTCAAAAAAGTTAACTGACTCTTCTCTTGCACTACACACTATTCGCTTTATCCCTTCTTGGCGAGCAAGCGACTCTAGCGCCATCGCAACGAGTGTTCCTAAACCTTTGCCTTGTGCGTCAGTCCGCACTGCCATAAAGCGAATAGCACCTTCATTATCAGCATTTATATATAAACGCCCAATCGCGACAGGTTGTCCATTTTCATCAACAACCATTTGATGATGAGCAAGAGTGTCATAACCGTCTTTTTCAGAGCCTTCAGGTTGATGTAAGGGTTTACGAAGCATTTCCCAGCGAAAAGCATAATAAGCATTAAATTCCGCCTCTGTTTTTGGGGTCCGTAAATGGTACATATCTGAGCTCCTCTTAACATCACTGCGAATGTAACGTTACACCTGCAACCAGAATGTGACAGGCCCGTCATTGGTTAGTGTGATTTGCATATCAGCAGCAAATTGGCCAGTTTGTGTTTCTAAGCCTTGTTGCTGACATTGTTCAATAAAGTAGTGATAAAGGGTTTTCGCTAACTCTGGGGGAGCACCATTAGAAAATCCAGGGCGCATGCCTTTTTGTGTTTCAGCCGCAAGCGTAAATTGAGATACGACTAATAAACTGCCACCTGCCTGCTGCACATTCAGATTCATTTTGTCGTTTTCATCACTGAATATCCGATAACCACAGACTTTCTCACACAGTCTTTTGGCTTTCTGTTCGTTGTCGTCTTTCTCTACGCCTAATAAAACTAATAATCCTTGATTAATAGCACCGACTGTTTCACCCGCAATATCCACTCTTGCCTGTGTCACTCGTTGAATTAATGCAATCATACTCTCTCCGTAATAAACCAATAAAAAAGGATAACAAATTCAATCTATTGTTATCCTTACGATAGCATTATTCTTCTACTGGGAGAGTAAAATCGTAATCTTTGAAATAATTAATAATCGTATTTTTATCAATGACATGAACGCCTTTCATACCCACGGCTATCGCGGCATCAACATTGGTTTTAATATCATCAAAGAAAACTGCATCTTGCGCTTCAATATCTTCAGACTGTAAGACATATTTATAAATTTCAGGGTCAGGTTTTCTCATCCCGATATCTTGAGAAAGGTAGAGGAAATCTGCAGAGGCTGCAATTTCAGGATAGTGCTCAGGCCAGTAATCTTGATGTAAACGATTAGTGTTAGATAATACGACAACCCGATGTCCTTGCTCTCTTAGCTTATTCATTATATCAATGACTTCAGGGCGTAATGCGACGAAAATAGCTTGCCATCCTTCCGCAAACTGTTCAAAGCTTAAATTCATTTCTAATTCTGAACTAATTGCTTCTGCAAATTCGATGTCTGTAATATTGCCGCGTTCGTGTAATTTAAAGATTTCTCCTGTGGTGAAGTTTTTTTCTATGTTCGCCAATGGAACACCACTGAGTTTACTCCATACTGCGAATACCCGGTTAAAATCGATATCAATAATCACATTACCCATATCAAAGATATAAAGCATAAATCCTCTCCATAATAGAAAACTCATTTTACTTTAATCATAAATCGCTTTACTGAACAGGCTTAAACGCTAAAAAAGTACAATAATCACACTTAATTTTTTTGTAAAACATAAAACCAGAATAGGGAGAGACGAAAAATGAGACAAAAGGAGTTTAACTTTTACGATGTGGTTCACTGAAAAACAGGGTTTACGGAGCATCCGACAAAGATAAAAAGAGAGGAAGGGAGAGAAAAACTTATGCGGTGGCAAATACTCCACCGCATTCGTCTTATGGTACCTATAGTACCTATACTCTAAATAATTTGAGTTACAGATAGGCGACAAGTGAAGATAGACGGGGAACATAGATAAGCTATGTAACTCAACTAACTGAGCGTAGTCAACACCCCTGTAACTTGAAGTATGACGAGTATAAACTCAGGGCGCTAACGCGCCCTAAGAATTATGTTATCAGAATAACGAATTAGTCTTTGCTACGGTAAGCGCGACGACGATCATTTTCTGACAGATAACGTTTACGCAGACGAATAGACTGCGGAGTCACTTCAACTAACTCATCGTCATCAATGAATTCTAATGCTTGTTCTAATGATTGTTTCAGGTGTGGCGTCAGCGTTGTCGCTTCATCCGTACCAGAAGCACGCATGTTAGTCAGCTTTTTACCTGTTAAGCAGTTTACTGTTAAGTCATTAGAGCGAGTATGAATACCAATCACTTGGCCTTCATAAACTTCAGCACCATGAGTCACAAATAATTTGCCACGTTCTTGCAAGCTATACAGCGCGTAAGCAACAGCTTTACCTTGACCATTAGAGATCATAACACCGTTATTACGACGACCAATTTCACCTGGGCGCACATCATCATAATGACTGAATGTTGCATACAGTAAACCTGTACCTGATGTCATTGTCATAAACTCAGTACGGAAACCAATCAGACCACGGCTAGGGATATTGTAGTCTAAACGTACACGTCCTTTACCATCTGGTTGCATATCACGCATTTCACCTTTACGTTCACCCATCGCTTGCATCACATCACCTTGGTGCTGTTCTTCAATGTCGATAGTAACTTGTTCGAAAGGTTCTTGTTTACGACCATCAATTTCACGGAAGATAACTTTAGGACGAGATACTCCTAATTCGTAACCTTCACGACGCATATTTTCAATCAGAACAGATAAGTGAAGCTCACCACGACCTGATACACGGAATGCATCTGGATCTTCAGTTTCTTCTACGCGCAATGCGACGTTATGGACTAGCTCTTTCTTCAGACGATCTAAAATCTGACGAGAAGTCACAAATTTACCTTCACGACCACAGAACGGTGAAGTATTAACACAGAAATACATGCTAACTGTAGGTTCATCAACGGCTAATGCTGGCAGTGCTTCAACCGCACCAACTTCACAAATCGTATCAGAGATATTCAGTTCACCTAAACCCGTAATTGCGATGATGTCGCCAGCTTCAGCAACGTCAACTTCAATACGGTCTAACCCAAGGTGACCTAATACTTTACCTAGTTTACCGTTACGAGTATTACCTTCACTATCAATGACGGTGACTTGCTGGTTAGGTTTAACCTTACCACGCTTGATACGACCGATACCGATAACACCCATGTAGTTGTTGTAGTCCAACTGCGAAATTTGCATCTGGAATGTACCATCCAGATCAACTTTCGGTGGCTCTACATATTTGACAATAGCTTCATATAACGGAGTCATATCGTCAGCCATGTCATTGTAATCTGTTCCCGCAATACCGTTTAATGCAGATGCATAGATAATTGGGAAATCAAGTTGTTCATCCGTTGCGCCAAGGTTAACGAACAGGTCAAAAACCTGATCCACAACCCAATCAGGACGAGCGCCTGGGCGGTCAACTTTATTGATAACAACGATAGGTTTTAAGTTGTTAGCAAACGCTTTTTGTGTCACAAAACGAGTTTGTGGCATTGGGCCATCCATCGCGTCAACCAGCAATAGAACGCTGTCTACCATAGACATAACGCGTTCTACCTCACCACCGAAGTCGGCGTGTCCTGGGGTATCTACGATATTGATACGATAGTCATTCCATTTAATCGCTGTATTTTTCGCAAGAATAGTAATTCCGCGCTCTCTTTCGAGATCATTTGAATCCATCACGCGCTCAGCAACGGTTTCACGTTCACCGAACGTACCAGATTGCTGTAGTAATTTATCGACGATAGTTGTTTTACCATGGTCAACGTGGGCGATGATGGCGATATTACGCAAGTTTTCGATCACAAAATTTGCCTCAGGCATTGTAGAAATAAGCGCAGTATTGTACACGCTTTAGACGAGAGACTAAACAAGATCACAATAATGATTGCTTAACAATATGCAATTAATTGAATTGTGATCCTTTTCACGCCTCAGAATTTAGTAGCATCCGTTCGATTGCACCAAAATAGTGCAACTAATCAGGCTTAATTTGCACCAGTTTTGTGCAATAATTAAAAAATCACAGGAGATATTCTACACTAAACTTCATCAATACAGTATATATCCCTTTTTAGATAAGTTGGCATGCTTTTCGCAATAGAATTTAGGTGAGCAAAAAATTCACCGAAAAATGTGTAAGGCCACTGCACTCAATAAAACCATTCGCCAGGAGAGTCCCTATGTCCCTTGAACATGTATTATCCATGATTGAAGAACATAAAGTTAGATATATTGACTTACGTTTCACTGATACCCGCGGTAAAGAACAACATCTTACTATTCCCGCTCATCAGGTTAACGATGATTTCTTTGAAGAAGGAAAAATGTTCGATGGTTCTTCTATTGGCGGCTGGAAAGGCATTAATGAATCAGACATGGTACTGATGCCTGATGCAACAACCGCAATGCTTGACCCTTTTTTCCAAGATCCTACACTGATTATTCGTTGTGATGTTTTAGAACCAGGCACAATGCAAGGTTACGATCGCGACCCTCGCTCTATCTCAAAACGTGCTGAAGATTATTTAAAATCAAGCGGCATCGCAGATACCGTATTATTCGGACCAGAGCCAGAATTCTTCCTGTTTGATGATATTCGTTTTAAAAATGATATCTCAGGTGCCTCCTACGCAATCAATGATATTGAAGCCGCATGGAACACAAATACTCAATATGAAGAGGGCAATAAAGGCCACCGTCCTATGGTTAAAGGCGGTTACTTCCCACTGCCACCTGTCGATTCATCACAAGATATTCGTTCTACTATGTGTAACATCATGGAAGAATTGGGCTTAGTGGTTGAAGCTCATCACCATGAAGTGGCGACGGCAGGTCAAAATGAAATAGCCACTCGCTTTAATACCATGACCAAAAAAGCAGATGAAACCCAAGTTTATAAATACGTGGTACAAAACGTGGCTCACGTATTTGGTAAAACAGCGACCTTTATGCCAAAACCATTAGTTGGCGATAACGGTTCAGGTATGCACTGCCATATGTCACTGTCTAAAAACGGTGTAAACCTGTTTGCAGGTGACAAATACGGTGGACTCTCTGAAATGGCACTGTATTACATTGGCGGTATTATCAAACATGCTCGTGCTTTAAATGCGTTTACTAACCCAACCACTAACTCCTACAAACGTTTAGTTCCGGGTTTTGAAGCGCCTGTTATGCTCGCTTACTCTGCACGTAACCGTTCGGCGTCAATTCGTATTCCTGTCGTGGCTAGCATGAAAGCACGCCGTATCGAAGTGCGTTTCCCTGATCCTTTAGCAAACCCTTATCTTGCGTTTTCCGCTCAATTGATGGCAGGTCTTGATGGCATTATCAATAAAATTCACCCTGGTGATGCTATGGATAAAAACCTGTATGACTTACCACCAGAAGAAGCAAAAGAAATTCCAACTGTCGCAGGTTCATTAGAAGAAGCATTAAATGCATTAAATGCAGATCGTGAATTCTTAACCCGCGGTGGTGTATTTACTGATGATGCTATCGATGCTTATTTAGAATTATTACGTGCTGACGTTCAACGTGTACGTATGGCTCCGCATCCTCTTGAATTTGAAATGTATTACAGCGCTTAAGATTACCTTGTTTGATAAGACTTAAGCTTAGATGTACATCTTTTTTTGCCGTGAAGCTATTTTGCCCATCTTCGGATGGGCACTTTTCTCCCCTTTAAGGCGTCAGTCTATTCACTTACGCATTGGTTCATTCATGCAATAAAGGTAAGATGCACTAAAATGGTGCAATGGGGTATTCAATATGGAAACGGCAGACTTACCTGACAACACATTAATTTTAGACTCATTGATACACTCGGTATTAGTAATCAACAAAGAGTTTATTATTTGCTACGCAAATCATTCTGCGTTACAGGTTTTAGCACAAAGCCGTCGAAAATTGTTTGAAACACCGTTTACTGCCCTTTTCAGTTATTACTCTTTTGATGCTGATTTAATGCGTGAAACATTAGCCAGTGGACAAAGCTTTACCGACAATGAAGTGATATTGGTTGTTAATAACCAATCACACACAATGTCGCTCAGTGCCCAACCTATTTCCGAGCAACATATTTTGCTGGAGCTGGCGCCTATGGATAGTCAACGCCGGTTAAGCCAAGAGCAGATCCAACAAGCACAGCAGATGGCGGCGAGGGAATTGGTTCGGGGGCTGGCACATGAAATTAAAAACCCGTTAGGGGGATTACGTGGTGCTGCGCAATTGCTGGCAAAATCGTTGCCCGATCCGGCTTTAACGGAATATACACAAGTTATTATTGAACAAGCTGACCGCTTACGTGTGCTTGTTGATAGATTACTTGGCCCTCAACACCCCGGCACTAAAACACATCAGAGTATTCACCATGTTGTTGAGCGTGTCGCTCAACTTATTTCTCTCGAATGCCCTGAGAATGTCACGTTGTTGAAAGATTACGATCCGAGTTTGCCTGAGTTATCACATTACCCAGATCAAATAGAGCAAGTCCTTCTTAACATTACCCGTAATGCCTTACAAGCGGTTGAAAAAAAAGGAGGAACTATTATTTTGCGTACCCGAACCGCGTTTCAAGTCACGCTTCATGGTGAACGTCATCGGCTTGTTGCTCGTATTGATGTGATTGATACTGGTGATGGTATTCCTTCTCATTTACAAGATACCCTTTTTTACCCCATGGTGAGTGGTCGAGAAGGTGGAAATGGATTGGGATTATCTATTGCGCGTAATTTAGTGGATCAACACGCAGGTAAAATTGAATTTACCAGTTGGCCAGGAAACACTGAATTTTCTATTTATTTACCAATTAAGTAGGAGATAGCCAATGCAAAAAGGAAATGTATGGGTTGTTGATGATGATAGTGCGATTCGCTGGGTACTTGAACGTGCAATTTCTCGTGAAGGCATGTTATGTAGAACGTTTGAACATGCAAATGATGTTCTTAATGCACTTAATACAGAAATGCCAGACGTCTTGTTATCAGATATTCGTATGCCTGATATCGATGGCTTATCTCTACTTAGGCTTATTAAAGAAAATTACCCCACTCTGCCTGTGATTATTATGACGGCACACTCTGATCTGGATGCAGCCGTTAATGCTTATCAGCAAGGTGCTTTTGATTATTTACCTAAACCTTTTGATATTGATGAAACGCTAGCATTAGTTGACCGAGCTATTACTCACTATCGTGAACAAAAACAGCCTAATAATACAGGTGCTGCCCTGCAATCTGTCTCCGATATGATTGGGGAAGCTCCCGCAATGCAAGAAGTCTACCGTATTATTGGTCGGCTCTCTCGCTCTTCAATCAGTGTGTTGATTAATGGTGAGTCTGGCACCGGAAAAGAGCTGGTCGCTCATGCCTTGCATCGTCATAGTCCAAGAGCATCCTCTCCCTTCATTGCGCTCAATATGGCGGCTATTCCTAAAGATCTTATTGAATCAGAGCTTTTTGGTCATGAAAAAGGGGCTTTTACAGGCGCATCACAAGTCCGCCAAGGACGATTCGAACAAGCGAATGGGGGTTCACTTTTTCTTGATGAAATTGGTGATATGCCTCTGGATATTCAAACCCGTTTATTACGAGTCCTTGCTGAAGGACAATTTTACCGAGTGGGGGGTTATGCTCCCGTTAAAGTCGATGTACGGATTATTGCTGCAACACATCAAGACTTAGAAAAGCGAGTTCAGGCGGGTGATTTTCGTGAAGATCTCTATCATCGACTCAATGTAATACGTATTCAGTTACCACCATTACGCGATAGAACTGAAGATATTCCCAACTTAGCGCGCTATTTCTTACAAAAAACAGCAAAAGAACTTGGCGTTGAAACTAAAGTACTTCATCAACAAAGCTTGCAAGTTATGATGGAATACACTTGGTCAGGTAACGTCAGACAATTAGAGAATGTGTGTCGCTGGTTAACGGTAATGACGGCAAGCCAAGAGATTATGCCTCAAGATTTACCACAAGAAATTCGCCAACCTGATGAAAAAACAAAGGGATTAAGCCGCCCTTATTCTCAACATTGGTCACAACATCTCTCATTATGGGCAGATGAAGCCTTGAGCGAAGGTAAAGAGAACATTTTAACCGATGCATTGCCTCAATTTGAGCGTACTCTTTTACTCAGTGCCTTAGCGTATACACAAGGCCATAAACAAGACGCAGCACGACTATTAGGCTGGGGAAGAAATACATTAACCCGTAAATTAAAAGAATTAGGCATAGAGGAATATTAGTCCTCTATGCCGTTTGTCTACGTTAAATAACGCGAGAAAATTGACGTTGACGCATTTGATTGCGTAAATAGGTATCAAAACACATACAGATATTGCGAATAAGCAGACGTCCTCTTGGTGTGACTTGAATACCGTCTTTTGTAATTTCAACTAAACCATCATTTTTCATTGGGACGAGTAATTCTAAATCTTCTTTAAAATAATCATTAAAAACAATATGGTGTATATTTTCAATGTCTGAAAAATGTAGATTAAAGTTACAAATTAAGGTTTTAATCACATCTCGGCGAATACAATCATCATTCGTCAGAGATAAACCTCGCCATAGTGCATTTCCTTCACGATTGACACGCGCATAATACTCTTTTAATACCTTTTCATTTTGCGCATAGTTATCCCCTAACATACTAATTGCGGAGACGCCCATGCCTAATAAATCACACTCTTCATGCGTGGTATAGCCTTGGAAATTACGATGTAAAATCCCTTTACGTTGGGCGACCGCTAATTCATCATCAGGTTTAGCAAAATGATCCATCCCAATAAACTGATAGCCATTTGTCGTTAGCGTAGAAATCGTTTCTTGTAATATGTCTAATTTTTCTTCCGCTAAAGGGAGATCTTCATCTTTGATTTTGCGTTGAGCTGCAAATAAATTAGGTAAGTGAGCATAATTGAATACACTCAATCTATCAGGTGATAATTCAATCACTCGTTTTAACGTAAAAGCAAAACTCTCTTTGGTTTGTTTTGGTAGGCCATAAATTAAATCAATGCTGGTGGAATGAAATCCCACTTCACGAGCGCGCGCTATCAAAGAAAAAATAAAGGCTTCATCTTGTTCACGATTTACCTTTTGTTGCACTTCTTTATTGAAATCTTGCACGCCCATACTCAGGCGGTTAAAGCCTTCATTACGCAAATGATCGATAACATCTAATTCAATCTCGCGCGGGTCAATCTCAATAGAGAGCTCTGCATTATCAACAAAATGAAAATGGTGACGTAATAACGAGACCAATCGACTAATTTGTTGCTTATCCAGAAAAGTAGGTGTACCTCCACCCCAATGCATTTGAGTCACTTTTCTGTTTTTAAAATAGCGAGCTCTATTAATAATTTCTTTTTCTAAAACATCAAGATACTCATCTGCTTTATGTTTATGGCGTGTAATAATTTTATTACAGCCACAGAAATAGCACAGCTTATGGCAGAAAGGGATATGGATATAAAGCGATAAAGGGCGCTCAGGATAGCGTTGAGTCGCTTTAATAAAATCAGCATCACCATATTGCTGATTAAATTCTAATGCTGTTGGGTATGACGTATAGCGAGGACCTGAATAGTTATACTTATGGATCAGGTCAAGATCCCAAATAATTGTTTGTTCTGACATGCCTCTACCTTCCAAAAGTGAACCGCTGATGTCTCATATCAGCAAACAGACATTCTGAATATCTGAATGAATAGTGTAACCAATAAATCGGGAACTGAATATGATCGAACAGGATATCGTATAAATCCTCTTATTGGCTTATTGATAGGCAATCACGCTAAAATATATGACGTGATATAAATCACATTACACAAAAATAGTCTTATCTATTGAAAATATAAGCAAATAAATTAAGTTTATTCAATAAGTTAGTTGATTTTTTCTATTTATAAATATCTATTGGTAGCTTTTGCATCGAGTTTAAAACGATATATTACTCAAAATACGATTTAAATTAATTAAATATCTCGTTATATTAATTTTATTATTCTTTTATTCTCTCTTAATTCGATGATTGTAATAATAGTAACAATTATATCTTTACCTCAATTATAATATTACATACCCTAGAACCAAACATTGATTAATATCCAACTCAGTCGTGTTTTGATTTGAATTTGAGGGTCATTTAAAGAATGAAGGTCGCTATATTACAAGGAAAGATAGCATCCCCCATACCTTCTCTTATTCTTTCTGATCTTTCTCTTATTTAATCAGTCTCTTTTATATACCCAAATTATGGATTATCAACCATGGAAGGAAACGGACTAGCAACCAAGGATGGTTTATCTCTTCAATAAAAATAGTACTCCATTCATTTTTTGTTATTATTTTTCATAAAAATCTACTCTCTTCTTTTATAGATAATAAGAATAATTATTATTTGGTAATAAAAAACAAATAAGGCTCTGTTTATTTTAATGTCATAAAACAGAGCCTTGTTCTTTATTACGATTACTTTATCGCAATTATTTATTCTGCTTCTTTACCATAATGAGGAGAGCGTGGACCATATAAAATGCCATTCGCTTTACCCGCTGAAAGCAAACGCACACTAGTTATTCCTGCAATTTGGTAACTTTTATCTGAGACGGTATTCACAATTTGATTCACAACAGCAGAAACCAACATACCCACTAAACTTCCTGATGAGCTTTCTGTTTCGCTGCTTGATGCCGTAGCAGAGCTACTCCAAAGCATGCCACCATTACGGAGATCAACAAGTTTGGCGCTCACAGTGACACGCGTATCGCTGGAAATCACTTGATATGATGTACCAAATTCAGTGATATCTAAGTATAAAACCGCATCTGCACCAAAGATTTCACGCAGCTTATTGGGGCTTACTGCATGAATATCCCCCGCCATAGATAAGCCGTTATGCTTAAAAGTTTCTTCAACCACTGCAACAGGGAAAACATAATAGCCCGCTTCAGCCAAAGGATATGTTACTTGGGATAAGAAACTGTGCCCAGCATCCACTTCTGTTGTATGATTTTGAGGGACTAACACTAAAATACTTTTGGGCTTACTTTGCTTAAATGCGGTGTAATCTGTTTTAACAGGTTGAGCACAACCCGTTAATACCAAGGCAAAAGCTAAGCATATTAAAGTGAATAAACGACTCATTTTTGCATTCCTTTGTTTTTCATCAGGCGATCCATAAACTCTGCTGATTCAGGGTAAAGTGCTTTTTCTTCATTAAATTCAACCATCGCTAAATCTAATGCGCCAGTCGCACCATATAACATGCCTAAATGGGCATGTAATCCTGGTGGAATACCTAGTGATTTAGCACGAGAAAGCTCAATGCTTTTCTTTAATGCATCAATTTGTGCTTGGGGATCACTTTCACTTTGTTGATAGTGCTGATGCACCACTTGTTGATAACTGTCCCAGTTATAGAGTGGCTTAGGGCCGCTTGCACAACCCGTCAGTAATAATGCCCCTAAAACAAGGCTTATTAATGATTTTGACATTGTTATATCCTTATAAAATGAACATTACTTCGCAGGTTGCCAAGTGTTACTTTCAATACCGGCCACTAAATTATTGACTGCTTCGCGGATAGCTAAATCAAGTACTTTACCGTTAAGTGTTGAGTCATAGCTTGCTGTACCACCAAAACCAATAATTTCACGGTTAGACAGTTCATATTCGCCAGCCCCTTGAGAGGAAAACACGACTTCTGACGTATTTACATTTACAACGTTTAAATTCACTTTGGCATAGGCAACTTGTGTTTTACCACGGCCTAAAATACCAAATAATTGGCGATCGCCGACTTCTTTACGACCAAATTCAGTGACATCCCCCGTAATAACGTAAGTTGCACCTTTTAATTGCTGGCTTTGACCTTTAATACCCGCTTCTTCTTTTAATTCAGATAAGTTAGCTCTATCCAATACATTAAAGCGCCCTGTTTGTTGTAAATGCGTCATTAAAATAGTTTTGGATTGATTACCTAATCTATCAACACCATCAGAGAATATTCCATTCATATAACTAGAACGGTTATCAAATTTACCAATAGAAATAGCGCTTTTAGCGCCTGTGTAAGTTGTGTTGTAAGTCGCGACTTTAGCAACGTCTAAAGAACGTGAAGATTCAGATGCACATCCTGCCAATAGCGTTGCAGAAATAACGATCAAACCAAGCGATAATTTATTTAAATTCATATTAATAACCCAATAAAGGTGAAATAAACCTATAGATATTTATTCTATTAATTAAAATAGAGTTGATATAACTAGAAATAATACTTTTCAGTTTTAGCTCATAGAAATTACACTTAAAAACCATAATAATAATAAGGTTAAAAAGATCATCAATTCTCATTTATAATATAAAGGTAATCAACGATGGGGAAAATAGCAGAGGCGTGATAAAAACCATAACAAATAGATATAGAGATAAAATAGAGAATACTTTATTTATTATTTTTTTAATATCGCTTAAGTCAGATTAAAACAAAACCAATTAAAAATGAAAAATAAAGGAGAGAAGATATAGACTGCTTTCTTTTTTATCAGCACGTTGTTATTAGAAAATAAACTTGAATAAGGTAAAATAAAAAATGTGATGCCATCAATATCCAATGACACCACATTCAATCACGTTAAAGCCTCTTGCTTATTAACACCGTTGCCATAAATGTGTAATTAGCGTTTTTTTCCAAATGCAGCGGCTAAAGCATCACCCATTGCACTATTTCCCGCATTGTTACCACTATTTGTTGATTGGCGGTTATGACGAACTGGCTTCTGCCCTTTGCTATTTTTTATTGAAGTCTCTTTACTTGGTGATGACGGTTTATTATCACTATCACCTGCCACTTCATCTAAACGCATCGTTAATGCGATACGTTTACGCGCTAAATCAACATCAAGAACCTTAACCTTAACAATATCACCTGTTTTAACCACAGTATGTGGATCTTCAATAAATCGGTCTGCTAAAGACGAGATATGAACGAGGCCATCTTGGTGTACACCAATATCCACAAATGCGCCAAAATTAGTCACATTAGTGACTGTACCCTCAAGGATCATACCGCTGACTAAATCCTTCATGGTTTCAACACCTTCAGCAAAGGTTGCTGTTTTAAACTCAGGGCGTGGATCACGTCCCGGTTTAGCCAGCTCTTTTAAGATGTCATTAATGGTCGGTAAGCCAAATTGCTCTGTAATAAATGCTCGTGCATCAACTTGTGCGATTAAAGCGCTATTCCCCATTAAATTGTCAATTTTTTGCTGTGTGGCTTGCAGGATATTTTCCACCACTGGATACGCTTCAGGGTGAACCGTTGATGCATCCAGCGGATTTTTACCATTGCGAATACGCAAGAACCCCGCACATTGCTCAAAGGCTTTAGGTCCCAAACGCGCCACTTTAAGCAACTGCTTTCTATCAATAAAACGGCCGTTCTCATCACGCCAATTAATAATATTTTGAGCAATAGATTGGCTAAGCCCTGCAACACGAGTGAGTAACGGTGCTGACGCTGTATTTAAATCCACACCAACACCATTCACACAGTCTTCAACAACAGTATCCAGTTTTCTCGCTAATTGTGTTTGGCTTACATCATGCTGGTATTGACCCACACCAATTGATTTAGGGTCAATTTTTACAAGCTCGGCTAACGGATCTTGTAAACGGCGGGCGATAGAGACCGCACCACGAATAGACACATCTAAATCAGGAAATTCATTAGCTGCAAGCTCTGAAGCGGAATATACGGATGCTCCCGCCTCGCTCACAATGACTTTCTGTGCTTTGACATCTGGGTAACGTTTTACTGTTTCAGCAAAAAAGCGTTCGGTTTCACGAGAAGCCGTACCATTACCAATCGCCACCAGCTCAACATTATGCTTAATACATAACGCCGCGACACTGGCAGCCGCTTTATCTGCTTGCCCTGTATGAGGATAAATCGTA
The DNA here is from genome assembly GCF_014897315.1 of Proteus sp. FME41. Lineage (GTDB taxonomy): Bacteria > Pseudomonadota > Gammaproteobacteria > Enterobacterales > Enterobacteriaceae > Proteus. Next base: position 99,166 of record NZ_JABUYL010000008.1, read on the forward strand.
TCTGTGGCAATTAACTTACCTGTGCTATCGACAACGGCAACTTTTACACCAGTACGTAAGCCGGGATCAAGCCCCATGGTGGCTCGCATACCTGCCGGTGCTGCCATCAATAAATCATTAAGGTTACGAGCAAAAACATTAATCGCTTCTTCTTCCGCTTTTTCTCGTAATTGGCCCATCAATTCTGTTTCAAGATGCATTAAGACTTTAATACGCCACGTCCAGCTTACAACGGCTTTACGCCAACTATCCGCAGGCTGATTATTTAAACGTAATCCTAAATGCTCAGTGATCAGTTGCTCGCCATAACTCTCTTTGGGGGCTTCTTCAAATTGCGGATCAGGGTTGAGTGATAACTGAAGAATACCCTCGTTACGACCTCGGAACATCGCTAAAGCACGATGTGATGGCACATTTGCGATAGGCTCATGACTGTCAAAATAATCACTAAACTTCGCACCTTCGGCCTGTTTACCATCAATGACTTTTGCAACGAGATGGGCGTTTTTCCATAAATATTGACGAACTTTCGCTAATAAGCTCGCATCTTCTGAAAAACGCTCCATTAAAATATAACGTGCGCCATCTAAAGCTGCTTTCGTATCATCTACGCCTTTTTCAGTGTTGATATAAGCGATTGCCGCCTCTTCTGGATTATGTTTTGGCTCATTCCATAATAAATCGGCTAAGGGCTCTAACCCATTTTCAATTGCGATTTGACCACGAGTACGACGTTTAGGTTTGTAAGGAAGATAGAGATCTTCAAGCTCAGTTTTACTTTGTGTTTCACTAATTGAAGAACGTAATTCTGGCGTTAGCTTTCCTTGTTCTTCAATTGATTTTAAAATAGTTTGTCGGCGATCATTGAGTTCTCGTAAGTAACTTAAGCGAGTTTCTAATTGACGTAACTGTGTATCGTCTAACCCGCCAGTGACCTCTTTACGGTAACGGGCAACAAATGGCACCGTATTCCCTTCATCCAGTAACGTTATGGCCGAAAGGACTTGCTGAGGCTTAACCGTGAGCTCTTCTGCAATAATTCGGCTTAATGATTCATTCATAATATATTTACCTACCGAGAGGAATAATTTAAAAGAGGGCCATTATACACACGCCACACTAAAAAAATTTGGCAAATTTCCGATTACACTCGACAATTATGAGGAAAATAACAGATTAATTTATCATTCGCGCTATAGTATCTTTATGAAATTCAATGTTGATGATAATTTTAATTTGTAATGGCAAAAAGTAACTATATTACTCGTGATGGCTGGTATGCCTTAGACAAAGAGCTAAAATATCTTTGGAAAGAAGAGCGTCCTCGCGTCACACAATCAGTTTCAGAAGCAGCGGCTCAAGGCGACCGTTCAGAAAATGCTGAATATATTTATGGCAAAAAGCGATTACGTGAAATTGATCGACGTGTTCGTTTTTTATCAAAACGCCTTGATGAATTAAAAATTGTTGATCCCGATCCTCGCCAAGAAGGTAAAGTCTATTTTGGCGCTTGGGTCACGCTTGAAGATGATGACGAGAATGTCAGAACCTTTAGGCTCGTAGGGCCTGATGAGTTTGATCCTGCAAAACAATGGATTTCTATTGATTCTCCTGTTGCCAGAGCACTTATTGGTAAACAAGTTGATGATGAAATTAGTGTGCAAACACCAGGTGGTGAAGTTAATTACAGCGTATTATCTATTAAATATCATTCGGAATAAGACAAATAAACAGATTTATCCTCTTTTTGATTTCCAAAGAACAAGTTTTATCTATAAATTATTAACATTTATTCTTTGGTTTTGGTTTAATATCCTTATCGATGATAGAATTCGCTAATAAAAGCATTTGCACTTCGGGAGCTTAAAAATGCAAGAAAGTTATAAAGTGCTAATCGTAGATGATGATTTACGTCTACGTTCACTACTCGAGCGCTATTTGACAGAGCAGGGTTTTCAAATCCGTACTGCTGCAAACGCCGATCAAATGGATCGTCTGCTCACTCGCGAATCTATCCACCTAATTGTGCTTGATTTAATGCTTCCTGGTGAAGATGGCTTATCTATTTGCCGCCGCTTAAGAAGCCAAAACAACCCAATCCCTATTATTATGGTAACTGCAAAAGGGGAAGAGGTTGATAGAATTGTTGGGCTTGAAATCGGTGCGGATGATTACATTTCAAAACCGTTTAACCCAAGAGAATTATTGGCACGTATTCGTGCAGTACTACGTCGCCAAGCCAATGAATTACCAGGCGCACCATCACAAGATAATGCCATTATCTCTTTTGGTAAATTCAAACTAAACCTAGGTACACGTGAAATGTTCCACGAAGAAGAGCATATGCCTCTGACCAGTGGTGAATTTGCTGTACTGAAAGTATTAGTTTCTCATCCACGCGAGCCACTTTCTCGTGACAAACTGATGAGCCTTGCTCGCGGTCGTGAATACAGTGCAATGGAGCGTTCAATTGACGTTCAAATTTCACGCTTACGTCGTATGATTGAAGAAGATCCAACGCATCCTCGTTACATTCAAACAGTTTGGGGCCTTGGCTATGTCTTTGTTCCTGATGGAACCAGCGCTCAATGAGAAGGCTGAGGCTTTCACCACACAATAAACTGACACGTTCGTTATTTCTGGTTATCTCGCTACTTTTTTTTAGCTTGATAGCCAGCTATGTCGTTGTTCAGCACCTTATTGTAGGTCCAAGCCTTCAGCAATTTAATAAAGTATTGGCATATGAAATACGGACTCTAATGCCAGAAGAGCTTATCTTAGTAGATGGTACTCCACTTAAAATATCCCCCGCTTTACGCAATAAAATCTATAGTGAACTGGGTATCTCTTTTTTTGACAAAGGATCGGCACTTGAAGAAGGCCTTCATTGGGCAAAAGAAGATTCTGATCTAAGTGAACAGATGTCTGAATATCTGGGCGGTGAGACAGAAATTTGGATTGAAAACACACTGGAATACCCTGTTTTATGGGTGAATACTCATATTTCTCCCGATCTTTGGATACGCGTTCCATTGACTGAATTAGGACAAAACTTCTTACTGCCCGTTTATCGACAGGCCATTATTTTTATCATTATTGTTGTGGCCTTTTTCTGGCTTTATAATCGTTTTCAAAATCGCCCACTTAATGAAGTAGAGTATGCCGCTCGCCGTATAGGCAAAGGGGTTATTCCGCCGCCAATTCCTGAATCTGGATCGTCTGAAATGCGTTCAATTATTCGTGCATTTAATCAGATGTCCTCAGGTATTCGCTCATTAGATAATGATAGAACGCTTGTTATGGCGGGTGTTAGTCATGATTTACGCACGCCACTGACTCGTATTCGCCTTGCCACTGAAATGATGAGTCCTGAAGATAATTATCTTGCCGATTCTATCAATAAAGATATTGAAGATTGCGATGCGATCATTGGTCAATTTTTAGACTATATGCGCACAGGTAAAGAGATGTCTTTAGAACTGTGCGACATGAATAATCTATTACAAGAAGTTCTTTCAGCGGAATCTAATTCCGGTAAAATTAGTGAAGAACATCTTTATCCTGAATCCATTAATATCACCGCCAACCCTATTGCCGTAAAGCGCGCACTTGCTAATATGATTGTCAATGCTTCCCGTTATGGTCATGGCTGGATCAGTGTTTCAAGTGGTAAAAATGATGAATACGCGTGGTTTCAAGTCGAAGATGATGGCCCCGGTATCCCACAGGAAGATCGACAACGTCTGTTTCAACCTTTTGTTCAAGGTGAACAAGCCCGAAGCTCAACAGGTGCAGGTTTAGGATTATCCATTATTCGCCGAATTATGGATGCACATGGCGGGTATGTTGAACTTGATGATAGCGTTAAAAGCGGGTTGCTTATCCGAGCTAACTTTCCCCTAAAAGAACGTGAAGACGAAGACGATTAATCTATCTTCTTTATAAAATCACTTTTTGTTACACCATTCCCTTTCTGTTTTTCTCCTTTTTCTAAATATTTCATCCTTTTTTTACTTTGTCATAAAACTGTCACAATTAAGACATTTAATTGTCATCTAACTGACCTATTGTCTGTGCGTACCGTAACCGAAGTTGATAGATGTCGAAAATTATTCTACCTATCCCACAGGAGGGATTATGAAACTGATGCGTACCACCCTGACTAGTGTCATTGCCGCTGCGTTTTCAATGACCGCTCTTTCTGCACAGGCAACGACCTCGCTGACTGGTGCTGGCGCAACGTTCCCTGCCCCGGTTTATGCTAAATGGGCAGATTCCTATCAGAAAGAAACGGGTAACAAAATTAACTACCAAGGCATTGGATCCTCTGGTGGTGTAAAACAGATTATTGCAAATACCGTTGATTTTGGTGCTTCTGATGCACCTTTAGCGGATGATAAATTACAAGCTGATGGTTTATTCCAATTTCCAACTGTCATTGGTGGCGTTGTAATGGCAGTTAATATCCCTGGTATCAAATCAGGTGAACTGACCTTAGACGGCGACACTATTGGTAATATCTATTTAGGTAAAATCCAAAAATGGAATGACCCTGCTATCACAAAACTTAACCCCGGCGTAAAATTACCAGAACAGAATATCGCGGTTATTCGTCGCGCTGATGGTTCAGGGACGTCATTTGTTTTTACCAGCTACTTATCAAAAGTAAATAGCGCATGGAAAGATGAAGTCGGTGCAGGTTCTACCGTTAAATGGCCGACAGGTTTAGGTGGAAAAGGTAATGATGGTATCGCGGCATTCGTTCAACGTGTACCCGGTTCAATTGGTTATGTTGAATATGCTTATGCGAAACAAAACAACCTTGCTTATACTAAATTAGTGACTGCTGACGGTGAGGCTATTTCACCAACAGCTGACAGCTTTAGTGCTGCCGCAAGAAAAATTGATTGGAGTAAAAGCTTTGCACAAGACCTGACTAATCAGAAAGGTGAAAATGCATGGCCGATTACGTCAACCACCTTTATCTTAGTGCATCAGACACAGAAAAATGTCGAAAAAGGTAAAGAAGTCCTAAATTTCTTCAACTGGGCTTATGACAAGGGTAATCAGGAAGCGAAAAACTTAGATTACGCCGTATTGCCAGCAGAAGTTGTAGAACAAATTCGTGCAGCATGGAAAACAAGTATCAAAGACAGTAATGGTAAACCGATTTACTAATAAGACCGGTAACCATTAAGAGATAAGTTAACGTTCACCCCCTGCTAACAGGGGGTAATAAATTAAAAGAGGCTTTATGGCCGAGCACACAACGGTAATAAAGGCCCCTAGTAAACGAGGGGACGTTATTTTCAGCGCACTAGTCCGTCTAGCTGCGTTGATTACGCTTTTGCTTTTAACAGGTATCATTGTTTCACTGATCTTCGCCTCATGGCCAAGTATTCAACAATTTGGCCTGTCATTCTTATGGACAAAAGAGTGGGATCCACCAGCACAAGAATTTGGTGCATTAGTGCCTATTTATGGCACCATTATAACCTCAATCATTGCATTGGTTATTGCCGTGCCAGTCAGCTTTGGTATCGCCCTTTTCTTAACCGAATTAGCACCTAATTGGTTAAAACGCCCATTAGGTATTGCTATCGAGTTACTCGCCGCCATCCCAAGTATTGTTTATGGTATGTGGGGACTGTTTGTCTTCGCCCCCCTATTTGCTGCTTATTTCCAAGAGCCCGTAGGTAATGTGCTTTCATCTATTCCTATTGTGGGTGAGCTGTTCTCTGGCCCAGCATTTGGTATTGGCATCTTAGCGGCGGGTGTTATCCTCGCTATCATGATCATTCCTTATATCGCCTCTGTTATGCGTGATGTGTTTGAACAAACACCAGTGATGATGAAAGAGTCTGCCTACGGTATTGGCTGTACAACATGGGAAGTGATTTGGAATATCGTTCTACCTTATACTCGTAATGGGGTGATTGGTGGCGTCATGCTGGGGTTAGGTCGTGCTCTAGGTGAAACCATGGCAGTCACCTTTATTATCGGTAATACCTACCAATTGGATTCCGTCTCTCTGTTTATGCCAGGTAACAGCATTACGTCCGCATTAGCTAATGAATTTGCAGAAGCAGAAACAGGATTACATACTGCGGCATTGATGGAATTAGGCCTTATCCTGTTTGTCATCACCTTTATCGTACTTGCGATTTCTAAGTTTATGACATTACGTTTATCTAAAAATGAAGGGACGCGCTAATTATGTCTAAAACATCCTCTTCTTCATTACAGATTCAAACAGAAAGTGAATTGCGTGTCCGCCATAAACGCCAACTTTGGCGTCGTCAGAAAAATCGTATCGCGCTATTCTTGTCTATCTCTACAATGGCATTCGGCCTTTTTTGGTTAACGTGGATCCTATTTTCCACCATCACAAAAGGTGTCGATGGAATGTCTTGGGCCCTTTTCACTGAAATGACACCGCCACCTAATACAGATGGGGGTGGATTAGCTAACGCCATCATGGGTAGCGGATTACTCATTTTATGGGCCACCGTAATTGGAACACCATTAGGTATTCTTGCTGGTATCTATCTTGCCGAATATGGTCGTCGTTCATGGCTTGCAGAAACGACTCGCTTTATTAACGATATCTTGCTGTCAGCACCCTCAATTGTTGTTGGACTCTTTGTCTATACCATTGTAGTCGCACAGATGCAGCACTTTTCAGGATGGGCAGGTATTATCGCGCTGGCTTTACTGCAAATTCCTATCGTTATTCGTACTACTGAAAACATGTTGAAGTTAGTCCCTGATAGCTTACGCGAAGCTGCTTACGCATTAGGAACACCAAAGTGGAAGATGATCTCTAAAATCACCTTAAAAGCCTCGGTATCAGGCATTATTACGGGGGTATTATTAGCGATTGCACGTATTGCGGGTGAAACTGCACCACTGTTATTTACTTCACTATCAAATCAATTCTGGAGCACAGACCTAAACGAACCGATAGCTAACTTACCTGTGACTATCTTTAAGTTCGCCATGAGTCCTTTTGCACAGTGGCAAGAGCTTGCCTGGGCTGGCGTATTACTTATCACCCTCTGTGTTCTATTTATTAATATTATCGCGCGTGTTGTTTTTGCTAACAAAAAACACGGTTAACGCATAAAGCTAAGTGAGAGAGAACGTTTAATGACTATGGCTAATGATAACGCAGGAAACAAAATCCAAGTTCGTGATTTGAATTTCTATTATGGAAAATTTCATGCGCTGAAAAATATCTCATTAGATATTGCCAAAAATAAGGTAACAGCATTTATCGGGCCTTCAGGCTGTGGTAAATCCACCTTACTGCGTACTTTTAACAAAATGTATGAGCTTTATGGCGAACAACATGCTGAGGGCGAAATCCTGTTAGATGGCAATAATATCCTGACAGATAAGCAAGATATTGCGCTATTACGCGCCAAAGTAGGCATGGTATTCCAAAAGCCAACACCATTCCCAATGTCAATTTATGACAATATTGCCTTTGGTGTGCGTTTATTTGAAAAACTGTCTCGCGCCGATATGGATGAACGCGTTCAGTGGGCATTGACCAAAGCCGCATTATGGAACGAAACCAAGGATAAATTACATCAGAGTGGATATAGTTTATCAGGCGGTCAGCAACAGCGTTTATGTATTGCTCGCGGTATCGCTATCCGCCCTGAAGTGTTATTGCTTGATGAGCCTTGTTCAGCACTTGACCCAATCTCTACAGGTCGTATTGAAGAGCTTATCAGTGAGCTCAAATCAGAATATACCGTGGTTATCGTGACGCATAATATGCAACAAGCCGCACGTTGCTCTGATTACACCGCATTTATGTATTTAGGCGAATTAATAGAATTTAGCGATACGGATACGTTATTTACGCGTCCTGCGAAAAAACAAACTGAAGATTACATCACTGGGCGTTATGGCTGATAACGAGGCAACTAATGGATAATTTAAATCATAATAAGCATATTTCTGGTCAATTTAATGCTGAGTTAGAGCATATCCGTACTGAACTCATGGTGATGGGTGGGCTTGTTGAAGAACAACTGAAAAAAGCCATTATGGCAATGCATAACCAAGACCAAGCATTAGCTAATGAAGTAATCCAAGGCGACCATAACGTCAATATGATGGAAGTCGCCATTGATGATGCTTGTATGCGGATCATCGCCAAGCGCCAGCCAACCGCGAGTGACTTACGTTTAATCATGGCGATATCAAAAACAATCGCTGAGCTAGAACGTATTGGTGATGTGGCTGAAAAAATCTGTAAAACGGCACTTGAAAAGTTTTCACACCAACATCAACCGCTATTAGTAAGCTTAGAGTCTTTAGGTCAACATGCAATACAAATGCTTCATGATGTCCTTGATGCGTTTGCCCGCATGGATTTAGCTGAAGCTGTACGTATCTATCGTGAAGACGCTAAAATTGATAATGAATATGAAGGTATTGTCCGCCAATTAATGACTTATATGATGGAAGATCCTCGTACGATTCCAAGCGTATTAACAGCTCTATTTTGTGCACGCTCTATTGAGCGCATTGGTGATCGTTGTCAGAATATTTGTGAGTTTATTTTCTACTACGTTAAAGGTCATGATTTCCGCCATATCGGTGGTGACCAAGTTGAAAAAATGCTGACAAAAAGTGATGACAGCAATACCTCTAAATAAATTTACCTCTCTTTTTTTCTCTTAAAAATAGCGGCGCTCATGCCGCTATTTTTTTATTCTCTCACCGATAAAAACGGCGGTTGATCAACATCACCTCCTATCTTATTCCTTAAAAGCATATCTATATCAATTTTTATTATTTTATGAACTTAGATCAACTTGGTAGCGTGATACGCAACATAACGATGATAATTCTTTTCTTTGGGGTGAATAATGAAATTACGTGTTTTGGCTACCGCATTAATTGCAGGCTCGGTACTTTTCTCAGGTATTGCAAAAGCTGACAAACTCGATGATATAAAAAAAGCAGGTGTAGTTCGCATCGCAATTTTTGATAGCAACCCGCCATTTGGCTTTATTGATCCTCAAACCAAAAAACTGGCGGGTTATGATGCTGATATTGCCAATGAAATTGCTAAAGATTTAGGCGTAAAGCTGGAGCTACGTCCAACAAACCCAGCAAACCGCATTCCACTATTAAGCTCTAAAAAAGTCGATTTAATTGCAGCCAATTTCACCATTACGGATGAACGTGCCAAGCAAGTTGATTTCTCTGTCCCTTATTTTGCAACAGGCCAAAAATTTATTGCACGCAAAGGGGTTTTAACTAACCCTGAACAAATTCACTCACTGCGTATTGGGGCTGATAAAGGTACTGTTCAAGAAATCACATTACGTGAACGCTACCCTGATACCAAAGTGATCTCTTATGACGATACACCACTGGCTTTCGCTGCATTACGCAATGGTAACGTACAAGCCATCACACAAGATGATGCAAAATTAGTGGGCTTATTAGCCAATCTTCCGGATGCCATTAAAGCCGATTTTGAAGTGTCATCCTTTAGCATTACGCGTGAATACCAAGCAGTCGCTGCAGCTAAAGGTGAAGAGCGTTTAATTAATGAAATCAATAACACGCTATTAAGATTGGAAAAAGAAGGTAAAGCAGACGAGATCTACAACCGTTGGTTTGGCCCTGAAACAAAATCAGCTCAACCTCGTGGTGACTTTAAATTTGCGCCATTATCAGCGCAAACACCTCAGTCTTAATCGTTAAAAAGTGATAACACACTCAATTCACGAGTAGCTTCGTTATTCCTTGATAACAACATCAACCCCGCTTTGGCGGGGTTTAGCGTCTACAATAGGCAATCGTTATGTTTGAGCAATTTATTTCACATTATCTTCTTGCGCCACACTATTTAAGCTGGCTTTGGAAGGGTTTTTTAATCACCTTGCTTATCTCTTTTTGGACGATTGTCATCGCGACATTAATGAGTTTTGCTCTTAGTGCCGCAAGAGATAGTGCATTTGCACCATTACGTTGGTTAGCCGCTGCTTATACCTCGCTGTTTCGTAATACACCGCTATTAGTTCAGCTCTTCTTTTGGTATTTCGCCTCAGGCGAAATTTTGCCACAAAGCGCTATGATGTGGTTAAACACGCCTCATGAAATTTCAATCTTAGGGTTAACACTCTCTTGGCCTTCTTTTGAATTTTTCGCGGGTATTATTGGCCTGACGTTTTATTCCACACCATTTATTGCTGAAGAGCTAAGAGCAGGAATTCAAGGGGTACGACAAGGACAAAAACATGCCGCCTTGGCATTAGGATTAACACAATGGCAATCCATGCGTTATGTGATTTTGCCACAAGCTATTCGTATTGCACTTCCCCCCTTATTAGGCCAATACATGAATGTGATAAAAAATTCATCACTCACAATGGCTATCGGTGTAGCCGAGCTTTCTTACGCATCAAGACAAGTCGAAACAGAATCTTTACGCACCTTTGAAGCCTTTGGTGTTGCAACGGTTCTGTATATTGCGGCAATAGCCTTAATGGAAGCGTGGGGACAATGGCATCAGCAACGTAAATTAGCACAAGGATATTAAGATGGACTTTACTGTTATTGCTGATAACTGGCAGTACTTACTCTTTGGTGCTTATCCTGATGGGCCTTTAGAAGGTGCAGCGCTGACCGTCTTTATCAGTATCATTGCGGGTATTGCATCTATTATTTTAGGCACATTAGGGGGTATTGCGCTGGCAATGCTCAGAGGTATCTGGGTTAACCTTTTCGCAGCTTTTTTAGGTTTTTTCCGCGCTATTCCCGTCATTATGTTGATATTTTGGGTCTATTTTTTATTGCCTGTTGTATTGGGGATGGAAATACCTGAAATCACCACCGTAATTTGTGCATTAGCTTTAATCACATCGTCTTATATTGCGCATGGCGTTAAAGCCGGTATTTTGGCGATTGGCAAAGGACAATGGCAGGCGGGATTATCGTTAGGTTTTAATCGCTGGCAAGTGCTATGGCATATCGTATTGCCGCAAGCATTACGCATGATGGTGCCTTCATTTATTAATCAATGGATAGCCTTAATTAAAGATACTTCATTAGCTTATGTGGTGGGTGTCGGTGAACTTTCGTTTTTAGCGACACAAGTCAATAACCGCAGTATGGTTTATCCAATGGAAGTCTTTCTGTTCGTTGCTTTTATCTATTTTATTCTCTGTTTTTCATTGGAAATTATTGCCAATAGAGTGGCTAAATTATTCTCAACACAAAAAGAGAAACGCCCTTTTTGGCAAATGGTGTTGCCATTTAAACAACAATCTTTTTTTAAGAAAGAAGTGGGATAAAAAAAGAGACTAACTTATTGTTTTAATAAAATAAGTTAGTCTCTTTATAATTAATTTATTCATTATCAACGAGACTTATTACCGCTTTAGCATTCGCCATAGTCATAAATAAACGATATTCATTTTGGCTAAATGAAGAAAAACCTAATCCTTGATACATACTTTTTGCAATATCATGTTTTGCATCCACGATAATCATGGGTATTGGAATATTACCTGATGAATTTATTGCCTTTCTTACAGCATCAACTAATAAAATAGATCCTAAACCTTGGCGTTGATACTGCTGACTAATTGCTAACCGCCCGATTAATACGCAATAGAGCTCTTTGGGATATTTTTTCCCGATTTCTTGCGGTAATTCATCTAAATCGATAGTACACAATGCTAATGAATAAAATCCTTTAATTTTTGTAGGCTCGATTTCACTTGTTAATACAAAAGTACGTGCTAAATCGTTTTCATGATGTTGATTGGATATTGCTTTCAAGTAGTTATTAAGTATTTTATCGCCACAATCAAAAGACGTTCTATCATGTATTTTTTTATTCAGAGGACTTATTTTCATCAAGAATTGTTTCCTTATGCTTGCGCGCGGCACGAAGGAAGCGATCATTTATTTCGATTGGTTTTTCCAATGCATTAATAAAATCTAAAGCGTCTTCCTGACAAAGTTTAATACGCATATCTTGCTCGATTAGCCGTTTAGCTTCAGCAATAGCTGCTTGTACAATAAAACTATTTAAACTCGTATAACCTGATAATGATAAAGCCTTTTCTAACAAAATTTTCATTTCGGGACTAATACGCGTTGTGATCCTTTCATTTGATAAAGTAGGCATAATTCCTCCACCTCTTTATTAAAACTTATTTAATAGCTGTTATTTATAAAACTAGTAAAACTTCAAAACAGCTCACTTTTCAAGCAAGATAATATAATCAAATTTTAACAAAGTAAATGAAATGTGACATTTTGACGCCATACAATTATTAGCACGAAACTAAACTTAGTTTATTAAATATCTCCGTCTATTTTTGATGTCTTCACTGTAGCGCTCTACGCAATCGATTACTTTTTTAGGTGCAGTTATGGTTTTATTTGTGTAGGATAAAGCGAAAAACATTTTTTTTGGGATCTTTTGTCTATGAGCATGTCATCACCAAATTCTGTACCACAGGGTTTGCTCCAACGCCTGTTTAAGCTACAAGAACACGGCACAAACGCTCGCACCGAACTGATTGCGGGTATCACGACTTTCTTAACGATGGTTTATATTATCTTCGTTAACCCTCAAATCCTTGCTGCTGCCAATATGGATATCAAAGCCGTCTTTGTGACCACTTGCTTAATTGCGGCTTTCGGCAGTATTTTAATGGGATTAGTGGCGAATTTACCTATTGCGGTTGCCCCTGCTATGGGCCTAAATGCGTTCTTTGCCTTTGTGGTTGTAGGCGCAATGGGCTATTCATGGGAAGTCGCTATGGGTGCGATTTTCTGGGGTGCGGTAGGACTCTTTTTACTGACCCTTTTTCGGATTCGTTATTGGATAATTGCCCATATCCCGTTGAGTTTACGTGTGGGTATTACTAGCGGTATTGGTCTTTTTATCGCCATGATGGGCTTAAAAAACTCCGGTATTATTATTCCTAATAACGATACCATTGTGACTATTGGTAATTTTGCCTCTCATAACGTGTTATTAGGTGCATTAGGCTTTTTTATTATCGCCATTCTTGCTGCTCGTAATATTCATGCGGCTATTCTTATCTCTATTGTTATCACCACTGTTATTGGCTTGTTATTAGGCGATGTCACCTACCAAGGCGTTTTCTCTCTACCTCCTTCTATCACCACTGTTGTTGGTAAAGTCGATATTATGGGAGCCTTAGATATCGGCCTTTCTGGTGTAATTTTTGCCTTTATGTTGGTTAACTTATTTGACTCCTCTGGCACATTAATTGGTGTGACCGATAAAGCAGGTTTAACGGATGACAAAGGCAAGTTTCCACAGATGAAACAAGCCTTATACGTTGATAGCTTAAGCTCAGTTGCCGGCTCGGCAATGGGCACATCTTCTGTAACTGCCTTTATCGAAAGTACTTCCGGTGTTTCTGTCGGTGGGCGTACAGGCTTAACTGCGGTCGTTGTCGGTATTCTTTTCTTACTCGCAATTTTCTTATCACCGCTTGCAGGGATGGTACCAAGCTATGCAACGGCAGGGGCGCTAATCTATGTGGGTGTATTAATGACCTCCAGCTTAACGCGGGTGAAATGGGATGATTTAACAGAGTCTGTTCCCGCCTTTATCACTGCGGTGATGATGCCGTTTAGTTTTTCAATCACCGAAGGTATCGCTCTGGGCTTTATTGCCTATTGTGTCATGAAGATAGGGACTTTCCGCTGGAAAGAAATTAACCTGTGTGTAGTCATTGTTTCATTGATGTTTATTTTAAAAATATTGCTGATTGATACTCATGTGATTGATTTGAATTCTTTATTCTAATATTCAATAAATTAATATCATCATGATACAGATAAAACGGCACCAATAATGTGCCGTTTTTTATAAGAAAAGAGGTGATTATGCACGTTCTTCTACAAGTCGATTTCCCTTATCATGGTCCTTTCGATAATGAAATGACACAAGCTATGGATGCATTATCTTCATCAATCAACCAAGAGCCTGGCTTTATTTGGAAAATTTGGACTGAAAATAAAGAAACACAAAAAGCAGGCGGGATTTATCTTTTTGATTCAAAAGAAAATGCTCAAGCTTATTTAGAGAAACACAGCGCTCGATTAAACTCTTTTGGTATTCCAGAAGTACGTGGTGATATTTTTGCAGTAAACCAAGCTTTAAGCTTAAAAAATCAAGCCTCTTTTTTGGCTAAGTAGCTAAAAGCACAAGTGTTATATACCACTTGTGCCTTTCTATTTTCTGCAATTACTCAGCTATTGTGGGCAACAACAAACCAAAAACAATAGAATCAGAAACTTCATCACCGACTATCCAACGCTGCTTAAGGTACCCTTCTTGCTCAAAACCCAATTTGGCTAATAAAGCAGCAGAGGCTTTATTATCAGGATGAATATCCGCTTCTAAACGACGCACCGCTAAATGCGTCTGGAGATAATCAATAAACGTAATCATCGCTTCTTTCATAACGCCTTTACCTTGATAAGCCGTATCAAGGCAATACCCTATTTCGCCACGTCGAGAATTAGGATAATGGTTAAAGAAAACACACATGCCCATAAGTGTATTTGTTGCTTTATCTATCACCGCTAAGCGCAAATATTCTTTCCTTTCCATGTGGGTAATATCTTGAATGATATCTTCTTGCGCTTCTTGCAATGACTGCCAAGGAAGATGACTCCAATAACGTGTCACCTCTGGCGAACTCATGATATTAAACCAACTATCCGCATCTCCCATTTCAAAAGGACGCAAAATTAACCTTGGTGTTTCAACCTGAATATCGGCATAACGCATTTTTATTTTTCCTTATTGTGCTTTAGGTGCCACAAAAGCAATACAGACTGGCTCTGCAATGGCACCAGGCTCAGAACGAAACATTATCTCTTGAGTATCCGCTATTTTTAAACTAGGCCAGTGTTTTAATCCTTCATCAAAATGCGCCTTTTCACAGTAATAACCTACTTCGCTAACCAATACAGCACCTTTTTCTTCTAATTGTTGAAGTGTAATATGCCGATTATAAATATTAGGAGGCTGAATATTTTCTTCTAATACCCAAGGCTGTGAGGATAATGGCCTATCTTTGCCATAAAATGTCACCCACTCATGCATATACTCACCCCCCACATATGCTAGTGGTGTGTGATAATGCTGATGCCAAGCTTGTTCAATATCTTGTACAAAGGTTTTTATGCCAATAAATTTTTGCCCTGCATTACGCACATTAGCTGCTTGTACCACGGTATAACCAGAGACAACCAACATACCAAAAACACCTAAACCATACAGTACACCTCGTAATGAGCGTTTAGGCATTACACTTATTGAGCCAACAAAAAGTGCTGTTGCAATCGACATAAATGGCTGTAGCCACTCAGTAATACGACCACCTTCATGGAAGCTAAACCAAATAAAAATAATTGTTAATGGAAATAACAGAATAAAATTCAGTAACTGGCTATCTTGAGACGCAGACCAACTTACTCGCCCACCATAAAAACGTACAATTCCCCACATCAAAATAACAGGGTAAAACACCGTTAACGCTGCGCGCGTAGTGCGTAAATTAAAACGGCTTTCTATTTGAGAATCGACCCATTTAAACGCAGCAAAATCGGTTTGCCATAACCAAATAAAATTGGGGATAACAAAAGCAAACCAGACAGCAATCGCAAAATAAAAATAGGGCGAACGATAACTGACACGTACTTTAGGCACGAATAAGCTTAATAAAAACACAGTACCAATAAAGGCTAATGATGAATATTTTCCCATTGTGGCAATGCCCATGGCGATTGCAAAGCCAATCCAATACTTTTGATTATCATTAATGGCACAAAGGAAAAAATAAAATGCCCAAGCCCAGCATCCCACTAAAATATAATTATCGTTATAAGGAATAATATCAAAGTTGATGACACCAGATAAATTGAGCCCTAACATAGCGAACCAAGCAAGGTGCCCATTTTGAGTCAATTTATACGCTAAATTCCAGACACCTAATAATCCTATAGCAATCACAATAAAGTGGATAAAATACCAATAAAAGCTAAAATCGATACCGCCATAAATAGCAGGTGTCATTATAAAGCCAACAAACCAAGGATTTTTAGGGGAACCCCATCCCCCGTTAGTGCCCCAATTGACCGCTTCTACGGCATCATAAGGCACCGTGGGATCAAAGAGATAACTGACCAAAATCCAGAGTGTCGCATAACCAACAACCCACCAATATACTGGCTTACGCAATTGTGCAGATGATAATGTCATAATAAATAGAAAGTTAAGTTGATTAATTTAATTTTGTCGTTAATTGATGTCACAACACAGTAAAGTATAGTGAAATGAACCGCACATTGTACGTGAGCAAATATTAAATTGTCTTAAATTTGCGCTTTTATTGAAATTTTGTTTCTGATAGATTGCGCAACCAAGAAGATCACTATCGAGTTACCATTATGAATATGATTAAAAGAAAGCCCGCAGCAAAAACACGTAAGAAAACACGTGAAGAGCTGAATGCGGAAGGACGTGAACGTAAGCGTCAAAAAAAACACCGTGGCAATCCTGCTGGTAACCGTCAACAGGATGCGGAAAATAATCAACAATCTAAAAATACAGCGCCTAAAGATCCGCGTATTGGCAGTAAAAAACCAATCCCTCTGATCGTGGGTGATGCGCCAAAAGTGGTGAAGAAAAAACCGGCCCCCGTTAAGGTTGAGCCTGTTCGTTTAGCACCAGAGCAAGAGTTAGACTTGTTAGAAAATGATGCGCGTTTAGATGAGTTATTATCTCGTCTTGAAAACGGTGAAAAACTCAACGCAGAAGAACAAGCTTATACCGAAAAAACCCTTGATCGCATTGATGAATTAATGGTTGAGCTAGGCATTGAGTTTGAAGATGATGACGATGAAGAAAAAACAGAAGACATCATGCAACTACTGAAAGGCAAATAATCAGAAAGTCAGTGATTAGCGTTATTGCCTTACTGCTAACAGATATTAATAACCTATTGATATCTGTTAGTCTTTATATTTAAAAATACGCTATCTTGTGATGCCGTGAACAAACCTCTCAAGCTCAGATAACTCCACCTATTCCTCTCTTATCATCCCTGATATCCTACTTTTCTATCTTTTATATACGAGTGATAAAAATATGGATAACAGACAGCAGTACTTAGATATCGCAGCTGGGCAAGGAGAAAAAGTGCCCTCTCGTATAGTGGCATTCCCTGCACAGCCACTAAACTATGCGCTTATTGAGCAACGCCTAGAAGAACAAACTGATTACACTGATGGTGAAATCAATTATCTAAGTGAAAATATTGATGACGGTTTTTTCTATCGTTGCCAACAGGATGATGACGAGTTACATTTTTTTGTCTGTCTTTATCCTCGTGATGAAGATTACGAAATACGTCCAATGTATTCGACTGACGAACTCACACCACAACTACTCGCGCATGCGAATGCCACAACGCAAGATTTATTATTAGAAACACTGTTTACTGAAGCCTTGCATCCTTTGGCCAGCTATCGCCATCAATTGAATTTTTTGAATATTATCGCACCTGAAATGGTCTTAGCATTAGATGAATCCGCTGCAGGTAAAGCATTAACTCCCGAATGGATACGCTTTCAACTGGAAACACCCGACCTCTATCCTGAGGTAGAAAGCCTATATGTTATTCATGCAGTTTATGACACAGAAAATGATCCCCCTACCATGTTCTGGTTTCATACCCATGGATTGGCGCGTTGTGGCTTAACTGAAGTCGATTTAGTTATTCCTAGCATGCTAGAGTCTTACTATGGTATTCCTGATCTCTTCCGTTGTTTTGTTAACAACAGTATCAATCATCGCCAAATCGAATTTGGTGAACCAATGCTCTGTGGACAAACATCATCCGGTTTAGAGTATCTTGTTGCCTTACCTTTTGAAGAAGGTATTCGCCACGTCAATCAATCAACCCTGATTGAAAACCTTAGACCTTTAGATGAGATGCGTTATGACACTGAAGGCGCACCAAACGGCATTTTCTTAGGTGATTTAGCCGATCGTGATGAATATCATCAACACCCTTCATCTATGCTATTTAGAACCAATGAAGAAAATCCTGTTTTAGAAACCTTCTTTAAAGGTTATGAAGAGCAGCAAGCAATGATGTTGCTACGTAGCAATGAAGAAACCTATGAAATGTCCGAAAAAGCCAAACGACGTTGGGAGTACTTTGTTTCGTTGTTTGATAACAATACGCCAGCACCCGTTGAAAAAAAGAGTGGTTTTCTTTCAAAACTATTAGGTAAAGATAAGCCTGAGCAAACTGAAAGCCCTTGGCAATTTATGATTAAGTTCGGTATTCCTTATGGTGAAGAAGAAGAGAAAGAGCTTGAACATATGTGGTTTGTGCCACAGTCTCGTGATGGTGACACTGTTTATGCCAAATTACTCAACGTGCCATTTTATGTTGAAGAGATGCAAGAAGGTGAAACCTATCCCATCAATATAGATTTAATAACTGATTGGGTCGTTTCATTCGAAGATGATAGTTATACCCCTAACAATATTTACCAGCTTTTTAGCCACCAGCAAACGCACTAATTAGCTAACGATCTCACAATCCTAATGCGGGTTTCTTATTTAATCATGATGAGAAACCCGCGTTTAAATTTCAATAAATCTACTTTCATCTTGTAACCCGTTAACATTATTAATTGATTGTTATTTTGTTGCTACATTGACATCTCAACTCGTCACATTTTGTTTTTGTCTAGTAACAGATAGGGAAAACAGTCTCATTTCATCTCAATATCTTTTCTCTGGTTGATTTAAATCAAGTGCAGATAAGTGTAGAGTAGGCTAAATTATACCCAATAAGGATAATTATAATTCTCATTAGCATTAAAAATATTTATTATAATTAACCTGACTTTTATTATGTGAATTTTTTATATGCGTTAATAATTATCAGTATCATTATTTTTTGTATCAATATTCGTGGAAGGACGCTTTATGTCTCTGATCCCAAATCACAGTTATAAAATCTTGAGCTATTCACCTCAGATTAGCCCAGCATACAGACAGAAATTGTTATCTTTAGGTATGTTACCTGGGGCTGTATTTAATGTTATTCGTATCGCACCACTGGGTGATCCTATTCAAATAGAAACGCACCGAGTCTCCCTCATTTTGAGAAAAAAAGATCTCGCACTTATTAACCTTAGCGAAGTGGTTCATAACGAGAAATAATCGTTATCTCTCATTCAACTAGGCAAGACAACTAACTATTGGCATCACTATTATGACTCCTCTCACTATAGGTCTTATCGGTAACCCCAATGCCGGTAAAACAACACTCTTTAATCAGTTAACCGGTTCTCGCCAGCGCGTGGGTAACTGGGCGGGTGTCACTGTCGAACGTAAAGTCGGTCGTTTCACGACTGCAAATCATAAAATTGAACTCGTCGATTTACCGGGTACTTACTCATTAACGACAATTTCAGAACAGACATCCCTTGATGAGCAAATTGCCTGCCATTTCATTTTAAGTAATGAAGCAGACATGCTGATTAACGTTGTTGATGCCTCAAACCTTGAACGTAACCTTTATTTGACGTTGCAACTGCTTGAGCTGGGTATTCCGTGTATTGTGGCATTAAACATGCTTGATATTGCTGAACACCAAGATATGCAAATTGATATCAAAGCACTCTCTGAGCAACTGGGTTGCCCTGTTATTCCAATGGTTTCAACCAAAGCATCAGGTATTGATAAGCTCAAAGAAGCCATTGATACCTTTCCAGCTGAAAAGAAAAAACCACAAGAGTTACTGACGTCTTACCCTGTATGGCTACTCAATGAAGTTGAAGCACTGGCTGAAAGAATTAACCATGATGAATTTAATTTACAGCAACGCCGTTGGATGGCATTACAGTGTTTAGAAGGGGATATTTATACCCATCAACGGGCACAAGTCACCACAGAAGATATCAAAGCTATACGCCAACGTATCCAAGATGAACATAATAATGAACCAGAACTCGTCATTGCGGATGCTCGCTATCAAAATATTGAGCATATCTGTCATACCGTCATTAATATGGAATCCATTAAACCCAATATTTTGACGCAAAATATCGATAAAGTAATATTAAACCGTTGGTTAGGTGTACCTATTTTCCTATTTGTCATGTATCTGATGTTCGTCTTGGCGATTAACATTGGTGGGGCATTACAACCCGCATTTGAAGGCGGCTCTGAAGCCATCTTTATTCATGGTATTCAATGGATTGGTGCAACCTTTAACTTTCCTGAATGGCTAACCATCTTTCTTGCTCAAGGTGTCGGTGGTGGTATTAATACCGTTCTTCCATTAGTGCCACAAATTGGGATGATGTACCTCTTCTTGTCTATCCTTGAAGATTCGGGTTATATGGCGCGTGCTGCGTTTGTTATGGATAGATTGATGCAGGCGCTAGGCTTGCCAGGCAAATCATTCGTACCACTGATTGTCGGCTTTGGCTGTAACGTCCCCTCAATTATGGGTGCACGTACGCTTGATGCACCAAGAGAGCGATTGATCACCGTCTTAATGGCGCCCTTTATGTCTTGTGGCGCTCGTTTAGCCATCTTTGCAGTCTTCGCTGCCGCCTTCTTTGGTAAAAATGGCGCAAGTGTTGTTTTCTCACTGTATCTTTTAGGTATTGTTGTTGCCATTTTAACGGGCTTACTGCTAAAACATACCATTATGCGTGGCGAAGCATCACCTTTCGTAATGGAATTGCCGGTTTATCACGTTCCTCACATGAAAACGTTGTTGATGCAAACTTGGCAACGTTTAAAAGGCTTCGTTATCCGTGCAGGTAAAGTCATTATTATCGCCAGTATGTTTATTGGTGCCTTAAACAGCTTTACGTTCTCGGGTAAGCCTGCCGATAATATCAATGATTCTGCACTGGCATCTGTCAGTAAAGTGATCACTCCATTACTGCAACCCATTGGTGTGCATAGTGATAACTGGCAAGCCACTGTTGGCTTGGTCACAGGGGCAATGGCAAAAGAAGTGGTTGTGGGAACATTAAATACTCTCTATACCGCTGAAAGTATTGTCAATGAGCCGTTTGATGCTGAAGAGTTTGACCTTTGGGGTGAAGTCGGTGACGCATTTGGTGAAACATGGGATAGTTTAAAAGAGACCTTTACTTTAGCAGCACTCTCTAATCCAATTGAAGCCAGTAAAGGTGACGGCGAAATGGATACCGGAACAATGGGCACCATGAGTGCTAAATTTGGCTCAGGTATTGCTGCATACAGCTATTTGATCTTTGTTTTACTGTATGTACCTTGCGTTTCTGTTATGGGTGCTATCGCGCGTGAAACAAGCCGCGGTTGGATGACCTTCTCTATTCTTTGGGGCTTAAACATTGCTTACTCATTGTCCGCATTGTTCTATCAAGTCGCAACCTTTAGTGAGCATCCACAAAGCAGTGGAATAACCATTGCTGTAGTCGTCATTTTTAACTTAATTCTGTTTATCCTGTTGCGTAATGCACGTAATCGCCTAACAATTAACTTAAGCAATAAAGCGTCATTAGCAAAACAATGTTGTTCAAAAGGTAGCTGTCACTAAGTGACAAAGGAAAAGTAAGATGGCCAGTCTGATAGAAGTACGTGATTGTATCGCCCTTAATGGTCGAGCCGATGCCCGTCTTATCGGCCATCAACTTAATATGCCTGAACCGTTGGTACAAGCAATGTTAGAGCGGCTTACATTGATGGGTAAGCTTCAAGAAGTGGATGTGGAAGAGTGCCTTACGGGTAGTTGTAAAAGTTGCCCTGAAGCCACCGCCTGCCAGACAAAGCTTTATCAATTAATCTAACAAATTGATAAATGACATTATAAATCCCCTTACTTTATGTAGGGGATTTTTTTATCTACGGCTCAAGATGAATCATTTTCATCTTTCTATTTAATGATTTACTTTCCTAACTATCACGGCATAATCCATTAAACACGGACGTAAAGACGTCTATCTTAATTTCACTTTATAAGAATATAAAAATTATGCCGATAACTGAATTTTCCTCGACAATCACAACAGGCAAGCAAGGTGGATTACAGATGCAATGTGCATCACGCCAATTTCAATTTTTACTTGATGAGCCATTGTCATTAGGTGGAAGCGACAGTGCAATGAATCCTGTTGAGGCTTTATTAGGAACGCTGGGGGCATGCAAAGGAATAGTGGCGAAAAGTTTTGCACGTATGCACAAAATTAACCTCAACGACATTCGTATTGAAGTAAAAGGTGAATTAGATACCGATGGTTTTACAGGAAAAAATAAAGAAGCCAAAATTGGTTTTAGTAAAATTACGACACACTTTTTTATTCAAGCAGACAATAGCGAAGAAGAGATTGCCGCATTTATCGCTTTTATTGAACGTACTTGCCCTGTTTTTGACACCATTAAAAACCCACCTATTTGTGAAACAGCCTATTACATTGAAAACAGGGTTGAAAATACGGTGTCGTAATTTTTACAGAGCCGCCCTGAATAAGGGCAGTTCTTATAAAAAATTATTTTACTTTACAGGCCTCAATTAGCGTTTGGGCAAATTCATCAGGATGTGAAATAAACGGCGCATGAGCTGCATTACGGAAAATAACAGAGGGTGAATGTGGATAAATGGCATCTAAGAGTCCAGCCACTTTCCGCGGGACTAACCCATCTAAATAGCCGTAAAAACGAATAAAAGGACACTTCAACGTTTTCAATTCTTCTCGTAAATCTGCTGTCCGCAGAATTTCCAACCCACCGTTAAGCACCTCAACAGAAGGGAGTGGTTGATTTAATACTACAGATTTTAACGCTTTCATATCTTCACGTGCACTTTGAGTGCCCAATGTTTGTAACGCTAAAAAACGCTCAACAGTACGATGAAAATTTTCACTTAATTGTTGTTCAAACCCTTTTAAAATTTCTGGTTTGATACCCGGCCAATCCTCATAAGCGCCAAAGCAAGGTGAAGAAGCCACCGTGACCAACGCTTGTACATGGTTAGGATTATCTAAAACAATACGGCTTGCCACCAACCCGCCTAAAGACCATCCTAACCAAATTGCATTATCAGGCGCTTTTGCAAAAACAATCTCAGACATCTCGCTTAGCGTGAGAACAGGAAAACCTTGGCTACGACCATATCCCGGAAGATCAACAAGATGCAGTGTAAAATGCGAGCTTAATCGCGGTATTAATGATTGCCAGACCTCCGCATTCAACCCCCATCCGTGTAATAGCACAAGATGTGTTTTTCCTTCACCGATTGTCTGCCAATGCAATTTATTCATTGTTAAGCTCTCTTTTTTATTACAAGGATGTTCATTATGTGGATAACAATAGCAGGATATTGCTGGTTATGTCGTCAACCCTTACATTATGATACTAAAGGTATTTGTTCGAGCTGTATTCGCCATTTACCCCAACAACTCAATCGCTGTCCATGTTGTTTATATCCATCTTCTTATTCCATGATGTTATGTGGACGTTGTCTGCAATCTCCCCCACCATGGAAATGGATGTTGACAGTCGCGGACTATCAACCACCATTAAATAAATTATTACACCTTTATAAATACCATCCTCGCCCTCAAATAGCCTTATGTCTTGCACGACTTTTTTTGTTGAGGTGGCTTTCTTATCGACGAGAAAATTCAGTGCAGAAACCGGACAGAATTATTAGCGTTCCTTCGCATCGTCATCGCCGTTGGTCTAGAGGCTTTGAGCAAGTAGAAGCTATCGCTAAGCCTTTGGCAAGGTGGCTAAATTGTGCTTATCAACCGGATACCCTGATAAGAACTCGTGCTACACTGATGCAAACGCATCTTAATGCCAAACAAAGGCAACACAATTTAAAGAATGCATTTGTATTAAATAACACAGTGTCGGTATCAGGGAAAAATCTGGCACTAATTGATGATGTTATCACTACAGGTGCGACATTAAATACCCTCGTCCCCTTGTTATTTCGTGCGGGAGCACGCTCTGTTGAGGTCTGGGCGATTTGTCGAACCTTGTAGTTAACCGCCAATTGGGCGTATGATAACCAACCAGAACAGTCAACTATTGAGCAAGACGATATGATTACTATTACTGATGCCGCACAGGCGCATTTTGCCAAACTACTGGCTAACCAAGAACCCAACACCCAAATTCGTGTATTCGTTATCAATCCAGGCACACCTAATGCTGAATGTGGCGTTTCATACTGCCCACCCGATGCCGTAGAGCCAAACGATACTGAAATTCAATTCGAAAAAATTTCTGCCTATGTTGATGATATCAGCGCACCTTTCTTAGAAGATGCCGAAATTGATTTTGTCACTGACCAACTGGGATCACAATTAACGTTGAAAGCACCTAACGCAAAAATGCGTAAAGTTGATGCTGATGCACCGTTAATTGAACGTGTTGAATATGTACTTCAATCACAAATTAACCCTCAATTAGCGGGTCATGGTGGTCGTGTAAGCCTGATGGAAATCACTGAAGAAGGCTATGCTATCTTACAATTCGGTGGTGGATGTAACGGTTGTTCAATGATTGATGTCACCTTAAAAGATGGTATCGAAAAAGAATTATTAAACCTGTTCCCTGACGAATTAAAAGGTGTGAAAGACTTAACTGAACACCAACGTGGTGAACACTCCTATTACTGATCCCTCAGTATCAAATCCCCTGTGATACTCACCTGCACTGATATCACGGGGGATTCGTGTATTAAAATAATCATTTACAAAAAATAACGTCATCTTTACCCACTTGACGCTATGATGAATACATCGTTCTCTCGCTCAGAACAAATTAACAAAACAACAATATAATAAATAAGACAATTATGGATAAGTTTCAATTTATCAGCATTGAACAAGCTCATCAATTTTGGGCATCTCAATCGGCAATTTTGGTCGATGTGAGAGATCCCCAGAGTTATCGCATAGGTCATGCAACAAATGCATTTCATCTCACCAATGAAACGCTAAATCAATTTTTACAAGATGCAGACTTCGATGTTCCTGTTATGGTGATGTGCTATCACGGCCATAGCAGTCAAGGAGCCGCTCAATATCTGGTTAATATGGGCTTTGAAACCGTTTATAGTATTAACGGTGGTTTTGAAGCATGGCAAAGAGAATATCCACAAGTGGTCACTTCTCTGTAATAACGACAGATGGGTTTTGTTAATGATCCACATTATTACACTTTCTAACCCTCAAGCAGCTGATTTATTTGTCAATTATATGGCAACGAAAGGTGTGCGTATTCACACAAAAAACGAAAATCAGCAAATTACACTTTGGTTAGAAGACCAACATCAGTTGGAAATGGTTGAAAAAGAACTCAGCACGTTTCTACGTGAGCCTTTTCACCCTCGTTATCAAGCAGCAAGTTGGCAGACCGGCAACCCACAAAATACGGGTATAAAATATCGCCCTGCCTTTTCGATAAAAAACATGGTGCAACGATCAGGCCCATTAACGGTACTGGTGATTATTTTATGTACCTTCGTTTTTATCTGGCAGCAAGTCGTCGGCGACTATAATGTTATGCTCTATCTTGCATGGCCTTATGAGGAAAGCCTAAATGTTGAGATTTGGCGCTATATCACCCCCGCCTTTGTTCACTTTTCACTGATGCATATCGCCTTTAACCTCGCAATGTGGTGGTATCTCGCCAGTCAAACAGAACAGCGACTAGGCACAGGTAAATTATTTGTGATCATGCTCGTTTCTGCGCTCTTTAGTAATTGGGCACAATCTTTGTTTACTTACTCTAACTTTGGTGGGCTTTCGGGAGTTGTTTACGCATTAGTTGGCTATGTAGGCTTAACAGGCATACGTAATCCAGAAAAAGGCATTGGTGCTCCAACGGGGTTAATCGTCTTTTCGATTTTGTGGATCGTGGCGGGCTATATGGGCGTTTTAGGTGACTCTATAGGAAATTCTGCACATTTAGCAGGCTTCCTTATCGGTTTATTGATGGCTTTGTGGGATAATCGACATCAATTATCTCGCAAATCATAATAAAATTAACATGATATTTTTAACATTAGGGGACACCTGTGAAGCAAACGCAACGACATGATGCCATCATTGAACTGGTACGCCTACAAGGCTATGTCAGCACTGAAGAATTGGTGGAGCATTTTGAAGTCAGCCCACAGACCATCCGACGTGATTTAAATGAATTAGCGGAAAAGAACAAAATCCAACGCCATCACGGTGGCGCGGCATTACCATCAAGTTCCGTGAATGCGGCTTATCATGATCGCAAAATCATGTGGTCAGATGAAAAATCACGTATTGCACAACGTGTGGCGAGTTTAATTCCTGATGGTGCAACACTCTTTATTGATATTGGTACAACACCTGAAGCTGTCGCGCACGCACTGATTAACCATAAAAACCTTCGTATTGTGACCAATAACCTGAATGTTGCAACCCTATTGATGGGTAAAGAAGATTTTCGTTTAATTCTTGCGGGTGGTGAAGTGCGCACACGAGATGGCGGTATTGTGGGGGAAGCTACTCTAGATTTTATCTCTCAATTTCGTCTTGATTACGGTATTTTGGGAATAAGCGGTATTGATATGGATGGTTCACTGCTTGAGTTTGATTACCACGAAGTTCGGACTAAACGCGCAATTATCGAAAACTCACGCTGTGTGATGTTGGTGACTGACCATTCTAAGTTTGGTCGCAACGCGATGGTGAACCTAGGTAATATGAATCTGATCGATTACTTATTTACCGATCAAGCCCCTCCCGCAGGGATCCAAAAAATTGTTGAGCAACACAATGTTCAACTTGAATTATGTTAGTCAGATAAATACCCTAAAAAAGTACCTAAACAGGTACTTTTTTTTCACCTCCACATTGTTACAGCCTAATTAACTCATTCTATTTTCTCATTTTTTTATAATTAAATCGTCTTTTTTGGTTAATTTATTAGCAATGTTGCTTATATTTAATAAGCCCACAAAACATGTGGATATGATAATAAATTGTTATCCATATCACGCGGTTATGTTTTTTATCAGTTATATAGTTGGCATTTTCATCAAACTTCATTACAATTATGAGCGAAAACGAACATTAAAGAATTGTTTCGCGCATTCGTAGGAGGATGTTATGAAAACTCAAGACTTGATTGTCATCGGCGGCGGGATCAACGGCGCTGGAATTGCGGCGGATGCGGCTGGTCGAGGCCTTTCAGTTCTTATGCTGGAAGCTCAAGACTTAGCAAGTGCAACATCTTCCGCGAGCTCTAAACTTATTCATGGTGGTTTACGTTATCTAGAACACTACGAATTTCGCTTAGTCAGTGAAGCACTGGCAGAGCGTGAAGTACTATTACGCTTAGCGCCACATATTGCATTTCCTATGCGCTTTCGTCTGCCACACCAACCGCACTTACGTCCAGCATGGATGATCCGTATTGGTCTGTTCCTTTATGATCATTTAGGAAAACGTGTCAGCTTACCAAGCAGTAAAGGCATTAAATTTGGTGCAAATTCTGTTTTAAAACCTGAGTTAACACGTGGTTTTGAATACTCTGACTGCTGGGTTGATGATGCACGTTTAGTGGTTCTCAACGCACAAGAAATTGTCCGTCGCGGTGGTGAAGTACGTACTCGTACTAAAGTGACTCGCGCTTGGCGTGAAAATGATTTGTGGATGGTAGAAGCACAAGATTTACGCACAGGCGAAACATCTCGCTATCAAGCCAAAGCTTTAGTGAACGCAGCAGGCCCTTGGGTTAAAACCTTATTTGATGAAGGTTTAAAACTGAAATCCCCTTATGGTATCCGTTTAATTAAAGGTAGCCATATTGTTATTCCTCGTGCTCATAACGAACCACAAGCGTATATCTTACAAAACGAAGATAACCGTATTGTTTTCGTTATTCCTTGGATGGATGAGTTCTCTATCATCGGTACAACCGACGTTGAATACAACGGCTCACCCAAAGATGTAGCAATCGACGATAATGAAGTTCAGTATTTACTGAAAGTCTATAACGATCACTTTAAAAAGCAGTTAACTAAAGAAGATGTCGTTTGGGATTATTCAGGCGTGCGTCCATTATGTGACGATGAATCTGATTCACCACAAGCGATTACTCGTGACTACACGTTAGATGTTCATGATGATAATGGTCAAACTCCACTGTTATCTGTATTTGGTGGTAAATTAACCACTTATCGCAAACTCGGTGAACACGCCGTTGATAAACTTGTTAACTACTTCCCTAACATGGGTAAACCATGGACCAAAAATGGTCAATTACCTGGCGGTAATTTAGAAGGTTGTGATCGTGATGGTTACTCACGTTTAATTCGCCAACGTCACCCTTGGTTACCAGAAGCATTAGCACTGCGTTTTGCTCGCACTTATGGTAGCAACACTGAGTTGCTACTTGAAGAGATCACGGATTTAGCGGGTATGGGTGAAAACTTCGGTCATAACCTGTATGAAGCAGAATTACGTTATTTAGTAAAACATGAATGGGTTATTGAAGTTGATGATGCTATTTGGCGTCGTACAAAACTCGGCATGTGGCTAAATGAAGAGCAAAAACAACGCATTAGCCAATGGTTAGTGGCAAATACACACACTGCATAATGGCAGTAAAGATATTCTCTGACTCTGTTCGATGTTTTTATTAGCAATACTTGTGGCGCCTAATACCGCGCCACTTTTTTTTGCTTTTTTTACTTTTTTACTCAAACGCTCAAATTATTCATGATCAACAGTGAGCTAACTGCTTTTCTAGAAAAGCTTTTAACACGGTTGCATTATTTTGTTGCTCATCTTTACCTGAATAAAGTAATACTAACGGTTGCTCTTTTGCTATTACAAGAAGGGGTTGCCAATGTTCAGGAGTGCCTGCCAATTCTTCAATATAACGTTGGGTAAATTCAGCAAAATCACCACCACCAGCATGAAACCATTTTCGTAATTCAGTCGAAGGTGCAACCTCTTTATTCCACTCATCGTAATGAAAGTCTGTTTTTTTCACGCCTCTTGGCCACAATCTATCCACTAATACACGATAACCTTCATGGGCTCCCTCTTTATCGTTATACACGCGCTGACAAGTGATCATTTCTTCTTCCTTCAACAAGTTAGTTCGTTTAATTGTAGAAGAAAAATCATACAGCTTATGTATGGTGAAGCTTATTTTCTTTATTAAAGAAGACTTCAACATGAAGTTTTCTCTCATTTCGATTGAATTATCCTCATCAAAAACAGGGTGAATAGTTGTTGACTAAATAACCTAATTAAGAGAATCTACATCTAGACGTCTAAATGGTTAGATGGGTAAATAGGTAGTGATACTTAAATAAGAATAACAACACAGTGACAGATTGATGAGGTACAGGTATGAGCTTTTATCACGCAAGCCAACATGAAGCATTAAATCAAAATCTTGCCGAGCTTGATGGTCAGATCCAAGTTTCCTTTGAGTTTTTCCCGCCTCGTACCGAAGAGATGGAAAATACTCTTTGGCAATCTCTTGCGCGCTTAAATACCTTAAAACCGAGCTTTGTTTCTGTGACTTATGGTGCAAACTCAGGCGAGCGAGATAGAACTCACTCGATTATTAAAGGAATTAAAGAGCGTACAGGATTAGAAGCCGCACCGCATTTAACTTGCGTTGATGCCAGCCGAGAAGAGCTACAACATATCGCGCAAGATTATTGGCAAAGTGGTATTCGCCATATTGTTGCTTTACGGGGTGATTTGCCCGATAACACACAAAAACCCGAAATATATGCCACTGATTTAGTGCATTTACTCAAAGGCGTCGGTGATTTTGATATTTCCGTTGCGGCTTATCCTGAAGTGCACCCAGAAGCCAAAAGTGCGCAAGCAGATTTAATTAACTTAAAAAGAAAAGTCGATGCAGGAGCAAACCGCGCTATCACTCAATTTTTCTTTGATGTCGAAAGCTATTTACGTTTTCGTGATCGCTGTGTTTCAACAGGTATTGATGTCGAAATTGTGCCGGGAATTTTACCTGTGACCAATTTTAAACAGCTAAAACGCTTTGCAGGTTTAACTAATGTGAAGATCCCTGGCTGGATGAATAAAATGTTTGATGGGTTAGATAACGATCCTGAAACGCGGAGTCTGGTGGGTGCTTCTATTGCCATTGATATGGTGAAGATTTTAAGCCGTGAAGGAGTCAAAGACTTCCATTTTTATACGCTTAATCGCTCAGAATTAACGTATGCCATCTGTCATACACTGGGTGTTCGTCCAGAACTTGTCAGAACATGAGTCGATACAATTACCCCGCTCAATAAGCGGGGTGACATTTTGATGAATTACTCACCAAAGTGATAAGGTTTTTCAACGGGTAATAGGTTGTATGCAGTGTCGAGATCACCATTAGCAATACAAGCATCTATTTTACGTACCTTATCGGTAATATCCGTAATATTCACAATCCACGCTTTGCAATATTTTTCAACGGCTTGATCACGTAAACCAATTTGAATGGTGCGATAGCTGAGTCGATTAAGATAAATATCGCGCTCAGGATCCCATTGAATGCGGATATTACTGGTTTCTGATGCCTCTTTCCAAGCTTCAGCACTGGCATAGCGATCGGGGTCAAAATGGCTAACAACGCCTTGTGTTAGCATCTCTTGAAAGCCTTCATGCGTAATATCAACCGCAAGAATAGAGGCTTGATTCGCGTCTTTACGTCCCCAACCAGAACGGTACATCATCCAAAGAAAGGACGGTTTTACCCACGTCATGCGGGTCATGCTAAATGGGGGCGAAACAAAAGTTCCGTTTGCGACTGCGCTCTGAGCAATAGTATTAGAATAGGCTTGATAAACACGAACAAAATCATTCGTATAATATGCCCTTACTTCGCACTCAGGACATCGGTCAACATCATCGTTCATCTTTCTTTAATATCCTTTTATATTAATAAAATGGAACTATCCGCCTAAATTATGAGCCTCTGATTGCAGATAATCAAGAGCCCCCTATTTTTGTCAAGACTCTCTCAGTAGAATAGCGCGCATTAATAAAAGCAAAAAAAAGAATAACAATAAAATGAACAGACTAATGTTCCTATTGTGTTTTATTTATACAGTGATGAGTCAATTAATCTTGCTAATCTACTCACAAAGTGAGGCGAATAAGCGATTTAATTGACTCACTGAGTAGATATTAAGCGTTCGATAAGTTGTGTTTTTATTAATGCAGGGGATTTCACTACGGTGCCAGCTATCTTTGCAGACATGATTTCAAAGGCTTTTTCAACCAATAAAGCCTCATCTTGCTTCATTGACCACACATTATTAGGTAAGAAACTGAGCATCACATGGTCATCGAATGTGCCAATATAAAGATGTGCAGGAATAACACCTTCACGTTGACGAATAACACTCAATAGACCTTCAAGAATAGGCAATGATGAGGCAATAAAATGAGTCGGTATTTGCTGATGTTGCTCTAAATACTGTTTCATCATTTGTTCACCATCTTTGGTCGTATTATGTTCTGCATAAGAGACCGTGACACGACTATCATCGCCATAATGCCCTTTTATCGCTTGTACATAACCTCGTAAACGCGCTGCAATGGTGGGCAATAACGCATCTCCGGCAAAAAAATGAATCGGAGTATCTTGTTTTATCATTGCTCTTGTCAGTTGAGCCCCACTGTCACAGTTATCCGACGCAACACAAATAGCGCCACTGACAGAGAAATCTCTATCTAAAAACACGAGGGGTTTTTGCCGATGTTTTACGTGATGTAATTGGCTTTTTCGGCTTGATGAAACAATGAAAATACCGTCAACATTGCGCTCATCCATTGATTTAACAAGCTTATTTTCATTTTTAATATCACCATAGGTACAACTAATGGTGAGCTGGCAACCAATTTGGTGACAATGCCTTTCTAACTTTTCAGCTAACGCGGCAAAAAATGGGTTAGAAAGGCGAGGAATAACCAATCCATAACTGTCTGTTTTATTGAGTTTTAAACTTCTAGCCGCATGATTAACGGTATACCCAAAGACTTCAACATAGTCGGCTATTTTCTTTTGTGTTTTTGCACTGATCCGGTATTGATCACCTTTGCCATTTAATACCAATCTCACTGTGGTAATAGACAAATTCAGGTCATTTGCAATCTGTTCAACTGTTTTTGCCATTAATATTCCATCATTGATATTGCCCTCATCACTGATGTAATGAGGGCGGGTTAACCTTTACTGAGCAGGCTTAGCTCGCCATTTTTTCCACATTGATTTTAACGTTGGCCCCACGATAGGCAGAATTAACGTTAGTATTGCAATAGCTAAAAATGTCGCTGTAATCGGGCGTGTATACAGAATCGATAGATCACCTTGAGACATTGTTAATGCACGACGTAAGTTAGATTCTGCCATTGGGCCTAAAATAATACCAATGACAATAGGTGACATTGAAAAATCTAACTTAATCAATACATACGCAATTAATCCCGTCCCCATCATAATAAATACATCACGGATATCGTGGTTAACCGAATATGCCCCGATACTACACAGTACAAAGATAATAGGCACTAATACGCGACGAGGTACATCCATCACGCGGACAAATAGTTTCATACATAAGAAACCTAAAATGCCCATTAAAATATTTGCGACCATTAAACCAATAAAGATACTGTTTACTTCAACGGGATTATCAGTAAAGAGCTGCGGCCCTAATGCTAACCCTTGCACCATAAACGCGCCCATAATAATGGCGGTTGCGCCATCACCTGGAATACCCAGTGTCATTAATGGCACCATACATCCCCCCGTCACTGCGTTAGCGCCAGCTTCTGGTGCAGAAACACCTTCTGGTGAACCGTGACCAAACTCTTCAGGATGCTTAGACCAACGTTTCGCTTCATTATAAGAAATAAATGAAGAGATATCGCCACCTACGCCGGGAATAACACCAACCCCTGTACCAATCGCAGATGAACGTAAGTAGGTCGGTAGAACACGTTTAAAATCAAGCCATGTCGGTAATACACGATGAATACGTGCACTCACTTTTTCTTCTGGACTCTTTTGGCGACGCTCGCGGTAATCTTCTTCAAAGCTAATTAAACCTTGAGAGAAAGCAAATAAACCAACCAGAATCGGAATAAAAGAGATCCCGCCCATTAAGTACACGGTATCAAAGGTAAATCGCATACCCGATGTCATCGGGTCAAGACCAACGGTTGCGATAGCTAAACCAATTGCGCCACCCATTAATCCTTTGATAATCGATTGCGATGATACACTTGTAATAATACTTATGCCAAATACAGCAAGAGCAAAATACTCTGCGGCAGAGAAACCAATTGCCACTTTTGCTAACTGAGGCGCAATCACAATCAGGGCAATCGTACTAAAAATACCACCAAACATCGATCCCATGGTGGATAAACCCAGCGCACGTCCTGCTTCACCTTTTTTCGCCATTGGATAACCATCCAATACCGTAGCCGCAGATGCCGGTGTGCCTGGTGTGCTAATCAGTATCGCAGTAATAGAACCGCCATAAACAGCGCCGCAATACATTCCTAATAGCAATAATATTCCTGTCATTCCTTGAAAGGTGTAGGTCAATGGGAGAAGCAATGCAATTCCCATATTCACTGTTAAGCCAGGTAATGCGCCGATAACAATACCCGCGAACACCCCTAACAGCAGTACTGTGAATGTCTCCAAACTGAAAACAATCATAAATGCATCTAATATTTCCATATCAAAGCTCCTTTACTGCTTTATTCGAGAAAAACAGGGATTGGCAGAGGTGAATTGAACAGGAGTTCAAAGAAAAGATACGACATCACCACAATCGCAATAGGAACCACGATAAGTGAGATCTTTTTGCGTTCATTCATTAACCACATAATGGTTGGGATAAGGAGCAATGATGAAACAATGAATCCTAAGAAATATAAGCCTACTGCGTAGAATATTAATAAAAATCCTAAACCATAAGCCCGTTTAACAGCCGTCGAACTTAAATCAACAGAGCGGTGGACGTGTTTTGCTTTATCTATAATTACACTGATCCACTGAAAAATCCCCAGTAAAATAAACAAGATAGCTAAACCATAGGGCCAAAAACGCTCCCCTGGTACACCATACTCGTCAAATATGCTCATATCACGGGAGAGGTAGATAATAAGTAGCCCAAAAGCTACTGAAATCGCACCGATGATGGTATTACTTTTTGTCATGTCGGGATCTCCCTGACCGACCCTATCCGTCAAACGGATAGGGTGGTATCACTATTATTTCTTCAGTGTCGCCGCGATGAGCTCAGCGTACATTTCATGGTCTTCTTTCATCATTTGGTAAGCATCATCACCAGTGATAAATACAGGCATGATACCTTGTTTTTTCAGTGCATCTTGGTAAGCCGGTTTTTGAACCACTTCAGAGAATGCCCCGACTAACTCATTTTTCACATTATCAGGTACACCCGCCGTTGTTGCTAATACCGCCCAAGCACGCATTTTCACGTTAGTATCTAATTTTAAGGCTTCTTTAAATGTTGGGACTTCTGGAATTAATGGGAAGCGGCGCTCGTCCATCACACCAAGAACACGTAACAAACCACCATCAACGTGTGATTTTACCGCACCTGGTGTGGTTAATACGCCATCGATATGATCACCTAATAAAGCGGCAATTGATGGGCCAGTCCCTTCGTTATAAGGAATGTGATTGAATTTAGTGCTTGTCGTACGTTCAATATTCACACCCGCAAGATGGAAAATAGCCCCCATGCCTGAGTTACCAATTTTCAACTTGCCAGGATTCGCTTTTGCACCATCAACAAAATCTTGTAGTGTTTTATAAGGTGAATTGGCATTGACGACTAACACAACTGGATCAGCAATAGTAGTGGCAATCGGAGTAAAGTCTTTATAAGTAACGGGTGATTTTCCTTGATGAGGGAACATTGCTAATTCAACCGTTGTCATGACTAATTTAGTCCCATCAGGACGTGCATTAGCCACTTCAATCAGACCCGTTAAACCATTACCTGTAGGTTTATTGATAGGAACAAAAATACGACCAGCAGGCATGATATCTTTAGCAAATTCTGCAATAGTACGTGCAGAAGTATCAGTACCACCGCCCGGATTTTTCGGGATAATCACATCAATATTTTTTGTAGGATACGTTAACTGTTGGGCAACAGCATTCCCCATGCCCAATGTCATCGTAATCGCCAACGCTGCGAGTAGACTCTTTTTCATAAAACCCTTTCTCCACATTTTTATTGAGTAGCTACTAACTGCTGATAAACAATGTTTTTTCGATTCCAAGTAAAGGTCACGTGTAGGGTATTGTTTTCAGCAATAATAGCCGGATATGAAAATTCGCCTTCCCCATCGAGTAAATCGAATGGTTCAGACCAAGTACTGCCATTATCGGATGAAAGACTGACGGAGATAGGATAACGACGACTCCAGTTACCTGAATTCGGGTTATACACCAATGCCAGTTGACCATCTGCGAAGGAGACGACATCAATGCCGCTATTATTATTTGGTAATATTGTTGCATAAGCCGGGCACCAACTGCGCCCATAATCCGTTGAATCGCTACGATAAATCGTACCGCGCGTACTCCGCATCATGGCATGCACATGCCCAGACTGGGATTCCCATAGTGTTGGCTGTATCACGCCATCCCATTGAAAAACGCGTTGTAGATCAGTCTCCCATAAGGCATCATCCTTTAAACCTTGCCAGATTTCATGTTCCGCTTGTTCACCTTTATGATGTTCAATCGGAATATCCACTCGCAACCAGTGTTGACCGTTGTCACTCGAAATATCGACAAACGCATCCCAGAATTGGTCATCCTCAACCGACCCAGGTGCCAACCACTCGCCATTCGACATCACTAATACTTTGTTCTTCACAGGACCTCTAGGTGCTACATCACCAGAAACCAATTCACTCGGTAAACTCCAGCTATTTCCGCCATCCTTCGAGATAACGTATTGGGTCGTCCAACAATGTACATCGGGACCCGTTTTATAAAACAGCCAGATATTACCTGTTGATGGGTCAACATGTAAAACTGGATTCCAGTGCGCAACACCCGGATTTTTAACAACAGGCTGAGCGTGTTGCCAATGATCACCCTCTTTTATTGCCAGCCAGATAGCGGTATTGCCACTACCTTCTTTATCGCCAGCAAAAAAAGCGGTTAACAAACGCTCAGAGTTAGGCACACGCACAATCGTTGAAGCATGGCAGTGATTAAAAAGTGTATGTGCATCATCGAGCACAAACTGGGTTTCCTTCATCACGAAAGGCATATTCCTACTCCTGTGTCCTAAATTAATCTAACGAAAGCCATTTTTTCATGTTTTCACCCAATGCCGTCATACTATTGACGGCAGAAGGGAAAAATGAGTTTTCAAACTGGCTGCTGTTACGGGAACGGCAGACCAGTGTGCTGAAGTTACCCATCAGGCGCTGATGATATTTAGCGCATGCGGGATAATCCAGTGTTTCGGTCATCGCTGCTGTTGATAAATAATCGGCTAATACCGCAGCCTGCTCTGGTTTATCCTTCCAATTTTCATAAAGCCAAACATAAAGTTCTGGGTGGAAGTTTGCCATAACACCGCTATACGCTTGACATCCCGCTTGGAATGACGCTAATAACGTTTGACTGTTGGCGTTTGCAAGATGCAAGCGAGTCCCTTTTGATAATGCCAAACGACGTTCTATCATCGGAAGAGAACAGCACGTATCTTTGATAAAGGTAAAGCGATCACTTTGTGCACACCACTCTACAATTTCTTCAGATAACAATCGCTTGTAAGGATAAGGGCATTCATAAATACCCAAATCAATCTCTTTAGGTACTACATTGGTTAAGATTTGCAGTGTTTCTAACGCGTGATCATCTGACTCCCCAACAAGCGCCAAGCGATTACTGATCATAATAACGCCATCAACGCCTGTACTCGCCATTGCCTGCAATTGTTCTTTTTGCTGGCTTAACGCGGTTGCCGTATGACCCGAAGCCACTACAGGAACTCTTCCATCAACTTTTGCGACGATAAAACGGGTCAGTGCTTGAGTTTCCTCATCACTTAAATAAAACATTTCGCTTGATTGACAGACGGCAAATAATCCATGTACACCCGAATCGATATACCAGTCTATAAGGCGCTCTAACGACGCCCAATCAATCTCCCCTTTAGCATCAAAAGGGGTTAGCATAACAGGCCAAACACCGACGTATTTTTGCTGACTCATCATCAATTCCTTACAGTAGGTTAATGGCATCACCAGCCACTTTCACTTGGATACCTTGTGTCAGTGCTTGAGCAACAAAGGCTTTTAGCACAAACGCCAGCTTGTCTTCATCAATATAAGCCACGGTAATGTGGTTACTTTGATGTCCCGCCATAAGGTCATCACGAGTCACGCCATCTAACGTACAGTTTAATAATGGCCATTCGTAGTTAGTTGCTCTACGGCGACGTTCAAATTCGGCTTCAGGTAATTCTACCGCCACACCCGTACCGATATGCATAATCACATCCGTACCTTCATAGTGCGCACGACCCCATAACAAGCGTCCTGCTTTACCTTGACCTGCAATAGTTGAACCGCCTTTAGGGAAGAACATCGCAGGCTGACGATAACCTGTCGCCCCTTTTAAGCCACCTTTGAGGTGTTCAAAAGGAACTGATCCTGAAATCTCCATATCCCAGTAGAATGTTCCTTCATACTCACTACCCCAACGAATATCATGCAGTGTGGTTTCTGCCGGTAATCCCAATGAGGTTAATAAACGCCATAACATCGTTTGAGGAATAGCCGTTCCCATATCCACTTCGTTGATACAAGGAATGGGTGTGTTAGGGCAGATAATTTCGCCGTTTTCATCTGGCAATGGGAAACGCGCGGTTGAACCAATCGCGCCTTCAGCAAAATCAGATGCTGGGCAACAATCTTTCAAGCCCTGCTGATATTGCACACCCACTGCTGTTAGACCAAAACGTTTTACGAAACGCGCCATTGCAATCATCATGGCGCACTGCTCCATCACCTGTTCACGAGTGAGTTCCGTTTTGTCATCTTGACCAAACATAAACGTCATCCCGTTATCTTCGTACCACTGTAAACATGCCTCTCTTAATTCTGCTGGTACTTTCGCCATTTCGACCAGTAACGCAGATTGAGAAAGGGATTCAATGGGCATACCAATATTGATCATGGCCTGTTGTGGGAAGACTCCGTTAATCATTCCCATACAGAATGTATCGAACAATCCTATTATTTCTTTATTTTTAATTATGTATTCGCCGACTTTACGACCCACTTCGCCAGCTTCTGTCGCCATTACCCTGTGTGTTGGCGCAATATCTGTAAGATAGCTAAGCTTATGATTTACATAGCCATACTTTAACCAAGTTGCTAAGCCATCAACAAAGAATTCATCATCAAACTCTTCTGACCATAAACGTGAATAATTTTTACCTAAACTGGTCATCGTACCCGCTAAACACAACATGCCCACCAAACCCGGCCATGTACCATCGAAGTTCGCTAGCAATAAAATAGGGCCACGATGATGTGCTAATGAAGAGGCAATATGGTGTGAATATTGCCATGCGGTTAATAACACAATAACCGGCGCATCAGGATCGATGGCGGCAAACATATCGCAACCTTCACGTTGACTACTGATAAAACCATGACCACGCGCTTCATTAATTTTATGAGCACGCTTCATTTTGTAACCTTGAGCGTCTAATGCTGCGGCCAGTTTATCTTCAAATTTTTTCTGCACAGGCCAGCACGTTACGTTTGCAGGCTCACGTAAGTCTGCGTTTGTTACCATCAGGATCTCTTTATGACCTGCAGTGATGGTGGTTGGTAATTTTGGTAGGTTTAAGTTCAACATAAGATATCCCTGGTAAGGTAAACTCGGTTCATAATCGGAAAAATTTGTGGTTAGAAATCTGACATCATTTCGTTATAACGCTGCTGATCTTGATACATCTGCAAATAAATTTGATACTTAGCTTGATGAAAGGCAAACGTGTCGCTATCTGGTGTGATAATGCCACCTTCTCTCACCATTGCACTGGCCGCTTTTGAGAAATCATCGAAGGCTTTACACGCCACAGCACCTAATAATGCAGCCCCTAAATTCACCGCATCCTCTTCTTGTGCTAAATGAATTTCACGACCTGTCGCATTAGCATATTCGCGTAGCCACAATGGATTTTTCGTTGCTCCACCACACATCACAATACGATTGATTTGATGTCCAGCATCTTCAAGTGTGTCGATAATATGGCGTGTGCCATAAGCAATGGATTGCAGTGTCGCAAGGTAATAACGTGCCAATGCAACACGACCACTTTCCAGCGTTAACCCACTTACCATGCCTTTTGCAGCAGGATTGGCGCGCGGAGAACGATTGCCATGATGGTCAGCTAAAACATGAAACTGTGTGGTTGGATATTGTTCATTCTCTTCCAATTCAGCAACGGCTTCGTTTAATAAGGCATAGTAATTAACGCCTTTTTCATTCGCTTCTTGCTCTAAGTCAGCCCAGGAACCATGACGACGAATAGACCATTCAACTAACGCCCCAGCAGCACTCTGACCGCCTTCGTTTAGCCATAATTCAGGTAACATCGCGCCAAAATAAGGCCCCCAAACACCGGGTACCATAATGGGATATTGGCTCACAATCATATGGCAGTTAGACGTGCCACTGATAATGGCTAAGCTGCCTTCAGGTTGTGATGCCGTTAATGCCAAGCCGCCTGCATGCGCATCAATAATCCCAGAAGCAACAATAACTCCCGTATGCAGACCAAATGCCTTGGCAACAGATTCATCTAAACAACCTGCTTGTTCACCTAATGCCAGAATGGTTTGGGGTACTTTTTCTAATAATTCATCCAATCCGACATCCGCTAACAAACTTTCACTAAATTGCCCTTGATGGGCTAAATAGTTCCATTTACAGGTTAATGTGCAGGTACTTGCGACATCACCTGAGGTAGCTTTCCACACTAAAAAGTCGGCTAAATCAAAGAATCGCCATACCTCTTGATAACGCTCTGGGTAATGGTTTTTTAACCATAAAATTTTGGGTAATTCCATTTCAATACTGACTTCGCCACCGACATATCGCAGTGAAGGATCATTAGTCAGGTTGATGGTCACCGTTTCTTGGACTGCACGATGATCCATCCACATAAT
The DNA here is from genome assembly GCF_014897315.1 of Proteus sp. FME41. Classification (GTDB taxonomy): domain Bacteria; phylum Pseudomonadota; class Gammaproteobacteria; order Enterobacterales; family Enterobacteriaceae; genus Proteus. Next base: position 139,528 of record NZ_JABUYL010000008.1, read on the forward strand.
GATATCGTGTTCAGTATTACCGCTTGGCGAAACAGAAAGCCCTTGACCTGCTTTACCCACAGCAACCAACGAACAGGTGGCATCAAAACCAATAGACTTTACATGAATAGGGTCAATAGCAGACAACTCCACTGACTCTTTTACGGTATGGCAAACCTGTTGCCAAATATCAGTGGACGATTGCTCAACAAAATCTGTTTTCGGACGAAATTGGGCAATAGGGCGAACAGAAAAGCCTAAACGCTTTCCATGGCTATCAAATACCGCTGCACGGACACTGGCTGAGCCAACATCAACGCCAATAAAATATTGTTGTTCCATGCGAACCCTCATCATTTGCTAACGCTATGCTAATTTTTGCTACTTCGAGTTAGCAAGTTAATTCGAGCATGATGAAAAAACAATCACAATAAGATTGGTTTGTGATGCAGATCTATATTGATAATGTAACCAATTGATTATATTAATTATTTTTTATTCGCATTTATTGGCAGATAAAAACGATTACTGAATCGATTATGTTCGTTATAAATCTAACGAACATATTATTAAATACGTTATTTTACTTAGTTAAGTCATAAACTCTGCTTATTCTTAGCCCATTTTTTTATTAAATAAAAACACCTTATTACTCATTATTCGTGTTATTTAAAACAAGCGTAAAAACTAAAAATAACAGTATTCCTATTGCTATAACTTCTTATTGTTTTATTTTTAATGCGTTAATTTAAATTTATATATTCTTTTTTGGAGCATTTAATTATGTTGAAAAATATTGCCCTTAGCCTTTCTCTACTTCTTATTTCTTCTTCTTCCTTTTCAGCGACATTAGCTGAAAAAGAATTACACCAAAAATTTGAAGATAATATTCAATCTCGTGTTGTCGATTTAAATAAAAGTTGTGATTCTGCAATAAAAGTGGCTTTTGACTGGTCAGCTTTTAGTGCGGATGATTTAAAAACAGCGGGTATTGATGGTTATTGCAGTGAAGGACTGAAAGGTGTGATAAATACGTGTGAAAGCTCTAAAATTGCACAAGAGACAGTAAAAGAAAAAGTGCAGAATATTACCTGTTCTAAAGCAACACCACGTAGTATTGAACTTAAAGAAGGCACGCTGAATTTTGGTATTGATTTCAATGCCTCAAATGATGCGAAAGCCGTTCAAGAACACTTAATGAATAATCTCTAAATAGAGTAAATTCAGTAAACAGCAATGCTTAAAGGTATTGCTGTTTATTAATTAAATAACAGATTGAATCAGTTTTTTAGAATAATCATGTGTAACATGACCTAAATTATTTACCTCACATAATTCAATCTTCTTACCTTGTAAAAAAAACATTACTTTATCGCAGAAATAAGCCACAGTTTGAATATCATGACTAATAAACAAATAAGATAATTGGAATTCATCTTTTAGTTGTTTTAATAAATCTAATATCTGTACTTGGGTAGGAATATCTAACGAGCTAAGCGCTTCATCTAATACAATCAATTTAGGGTAAGAAGCTAATGCACGACATAAACATATGCGTTGTGCTTGTCCACCTGAAAGCTCATAAATATAACGCTGATAACAATTTTTAGGTAATTCTACTTTATCTAAAAAAGCAAAAATAAGGGTTTTAAGTGCTTGATGACTAATATTTGGATTAGTGATTTTAATAGGCTCAGCAATAATTTCGCCTACCGTTAATGTGGGATTAACGGATGTCATATAATCTTGAAAAACAATACTAATAAGACCTTGGCGATGAAGTCGCTTTGTCACTGATTTATTATTCAAATAGATAGCACCACTATCTGGTAATTCTAATCCACAAATTAAACGTGCTAAGGTACTTTTACCACTGCCACTTTCCCCCACTAAACCAAAAGCTTCTTGAGTATTTATATTAAAAGAAAGAGCGTCAATGACCTTCACTTTTTCACCGAATAAAGTGCTATTTCTTTGAGTATAAAACTTACTGATATTCTCAACGTTTAATAACATAGCGTCTCTTTTATTATGATGATATTAATCTGTTTTCTGATTAATCAATTGCTCGAAACGTAATGAAAGCTGTTTCCGTGCATTAATTAAATAACGCGTATATTCCTGCATTGGAGAGGTTAAAACGGTTATTTTATCACCAAACTCAACCCTTTTTCCCCCTTGCATCACGACAATATCATCAGCAATTTCATTCACCAGCCCTAAGTCATGGGAAATAAAAATCAGCGTTGAGTGATGAGTCGTTACGACATACTGGAGCAATTTTAAAATCTCTCGACGAAGAGGCGCATCAAGTGCCGTTGTGGGTTCATCAGCAATAAGTAATTTAGGCGATAATGCGAGCGCAATCGCAATCATCACACGTTGTAACTGTCCACCACTTAATTGATGCGGAAAAGATTGCATAACAGATTGAAATTGATTGGGAAAAACCTGTGATAATGCGCGCTGTGTTTCTTCTATTGCTTGCTTTTTAGTATAAGTGAAATGGTAAATTAACGTTTGGCAAAATTGCTTCCCTATTTTCATCAAGGGATCAAACGCACTCATACCGTTTTGTACAATCACACCTAAAGATGTTCCCAACAAAGCTCGACGTTGAGAAAGTGCTTCGTGACTGATTTTCTTTCCTTCAAATAAAATCTCCCCAGACATTGCCAATTGTTCCGGCAGTAAGCCCATAATGGCTTTGCTTATCAAACTTTTACCACTGCCACTTTCTCCAACAATGGCTAATGTACGCCCTTGTGTTATAGAAAAAGAGATATCCTCAACCAACACCTTTCCACTTTCTTTATGAAAAATAGAAACATGCTCAAGCGTCAGTAAGTTGTTCATGCTTTTCTCCTACTGACTGACGATTATCGGGATCAAACACATCACGCAAAAAATCTCCCCAGAAATTAAATGCCGTCACCACAAGGGTGATAGCAATTCCTGCGGGTAACATCTGCTCAGGGTGTAATACCATGACATTTTTCGCTTCACTGAGCATATTTCCCCATTCTGGGGTTGGTGGTTGTACGCCTAACCCTAAAAAAGAGAGTGCAGAGATCATTAAAATAACACTACCAATATCTGTTGATGCTAAGACGATAGTTTCAGCAAAAGTCACAGGTAATAAATGACGTCGCAAAATATGATGAGAAGGCGCACCAATCACGCGAGCGTAAGCAATATAATTGCGGTGTGAATATTGACGAACAACCCCTCTGATCATTCGGGCATACCATGCCCACTTCACTAAAATAACGGCAATTAAGATATTACCCATGCCTGGCCCCATGATACCCACCAGCGCTAAAATCATAATTTCGGCGGGGAATGACAAAACCACATCACATAATCGCATAATTAATGTGTCTGTTTTGCCATGGAAAAAACCGGCTAACATCCCCATTAGCCATCCTATTATCAATGTGACGCTCATGGCAAATAAGGCATAAAATACCGTGGTTCTTACACCAAATAATAATCTTGAGAAGATACAACGCCCTAAATTATCCGTACCTAGCGGATAATCAAAACTCATGGGCTGAAATTTCAGACGTATTGCCGTTAATGTGGGATCATGCGGTGCTAGCCAAGGGGCAAATATACCCGCAATAACCACAATCGTGATCACCAATAAACACAATTGCGCACTTTTGTCTTTTGCAAGTCGTTGCCAAAATAGTTGCCACATGATTAGCGCCTTAACCGTGGATCAGCCATCATTTGAATAACATCCATCAGAAAATTAAAAAAGAGAAATAACAGCGACATCAATAAAATATAGGCTTGTATCATCGGATAATCACGACCAAATATGGCGCTGATGCATAGCCGTCCAATTCCTGGCCATGCAAAAATATTCTCTATCACCACGGTGCCTGCAATCAGCTTTGGAATACTCATGCCCAACGCCGTTAAGCTGGAATACAGCGAATTACGTAAAATATGACGACGTAAAATAAGGTTATCGGGTAATCCACGGGCTTTGGCATAAAAGACATAAGGCTGATGCCATTGATTTAGCATCGCGCCTCTTAATAGCCGTAAATAAGTGCCGATATACCCCAAAGAGAGAGCCAGCGCAGGCAAAATAACAGATTGAGGCGATAACATACCACTAACAGGCAGCCAATCTAAATAAACAGCGACTCCCCAAATCAATAGCAATCCCAGCCAATAATTAGGAATGGCCGTTAAAATAAAGACAATAAAACGAATGCTTTTATCGGTAAAACTTTGAGGTTTAGCCACACACCACAATGCTAAAGGCAGTGCCAAAATAATCGTAAAGAATAAGGCCGTTGAAGCCAACCAAAGTGTTGGTGGTAATGCTCTTAGCATCTCTTGAATAACTGGCGCTCTGGTCAGGAAAGATGTACCAAAATCAAGCTGAAATCCTGCCATTAACCATAAAAAATAACGGGTGAAGAACGGTTTATCTAACCCTAATTCATGGCGCATTCCTTCAATAGCTTCGGGTGTTGGCACTATTTCATTCACACGTAGTGCGACTTCTGCAGGATCAGACGGCGCGAGCGCTAACAGAGTAAAAGCAATAAATGAAATGATCAGTGCCAGCGGAAATATCGCCAACATTCGCCAGAATATATAACGTAGCATAAAGTTTAATCAGTGTGGCACGTTGTTTATGCAAGGTGCCACACTTCTCTGAGTTAATATGATTAGCGCTTTAATTAAGGCTTAAAGTGCATTTTTTCAAACGGTATTTCATATTGAGACGGATTAAAGCCCACATTATCTAATTCACTGCGGTGAATTGCCTTAGTACGAGAATACGTTAATGGGATATAAACCGCTTGATCGGCTAGTGACGTAAACAAGGATTTATATAATGCCTGACGGCGTGTTTCATCAGGTGTAATTAACAGCTCACCAATCATGGCATCTAGCTGTGCTTTGTTTGCTAACCCTTTTTGTCCTTGATAATCGGCATGAGCCGGTATTCTAAACGACGAAACAAAAGATGCCGGATCGTAAGGTGTTCCCCATGAAAGTGAATATTGTAAATCGAAATCACCATTTTTTTGTCTGTCTAAATAGGCTTGTTTCTCTTCACCTAAGATCGTTAAACCAACCCCAATCTTTTTAAAGTCATCTTGAATAAGCTCAGCTATCTCTTTCTCTACAGCGTTATTTACATTGTAAGAGAGCAATAATTGCAGCTTCTGACCTTGTTTTTCGCGAATTGTCTCACCTTTTGGCAATAACCAGCCTTCTGCTTCTAATAATTCAACCGCGTTAGCTGGCTGATATGTATAGGTTGGCGAACTAAAATCACAATAAGGCACACTGCGCGCCATTAAGGTATCAGCCACTTTTTCACTGCCTGCTAAGATACCTTGTGCAATACCGTCTTTATCAACCGCATATTGCAACGCTTGGCGAACTTTTTGGCTTGAGGTCATGGCACGACTGCTGTTTAACACAATGGCGCGTGAGGCAATAGGTGCGCTCATTTCTGTTTTGAATTTATCTGATGCCATAAGAGCCTCAAATGAATCCATATCTAACATATCGCCATCTGCACCAAAAATAAGCTGAATATCACCCTTTTGCAGAGAAAGTAACATGGTTTGTCTGTCTGGGATCACCCGCCACATTACGCCATTTAATACGGGCTTTTCGCCCCAATAATTCGGGTTAACCTTAAATTCTGCGTATTGATCTTTTTTATGCTCAGTTAATATCCAAGGCCCTGTCCCAATATAGTTCACAACGCCCATTTTTGTTTTACCATCAATAAAAGAATTAGGCGAAATAAAACGGAATGGACGTGTTAAGCCTAATTCCGTTAGTGTTGGGTAATAAGGATTTTTTAGATTTAATTTAACGGTAAATTCATCAACAATTTCAACATTATCAATTTGACGAACTAACTCTAACCATGCATGACGTTCATAGTTATCTAATACTGCTTCAATGTTTAATTTTACTGCTTTCGCATCAAACGGTTCACCATCACTAAACGTCACATCATGGCGTAAGTAAAAGGTATAACTTTTACCCTCTGGGGAGATATCCCAACGCTCCGCTAAATAAGGTGCAACGCCTTTCTCGGTATTTAACACTAACGATTCAAATACCATGTTTTGTGCTGCCATCTCGCCAGAATAGAGATGCGGATTTATATCACGAATATCTTTTGTGCTGGCGTAATCCAACATATTATTGCTTTTATCTGCCAACGCAGGAAATGCACATGCCAATGAGAGTAATAGTGTTGGGAGCACTGCAAATAAGGGTTTCACGTTATTCTCCTTTTATTATTTATGTATTGTTTTTTGTGCATGGATCATAAACATCGGTGTTGACCCGTAATTAATTTTTTCTTCTTCGTTCCACACAAAATCACCAATACAAGTATCTATCATATATCGGTTAAAACCGACCTCTAACAGGGTATTAATATCCCATTGAGGACGTTTTATTTGGCTTAATGGGAGTTGGCGCGCAATGCGTTCCATCTCTTTGGTATCTGTATTCACATAGTGATCTTCAACTTGCTCTTCTACTGAACGCGCTCTATCTGCCACAAAACCTTGCCAATAATGTTCATCAAAAAGGTGTAAATACCAGTTAGCATCAAAATTAATTAAACTGCCACCCGGTTTTAATACACGAAACCACTCGGCATAAGCCTCTTGAGGCGCTTTTAAATTCCAAGTGACATTACGGCTAACAACAAGATCAAACTGCTCACTAGCAAATGGCAGTTGATGCACATCACCACGAATAAATTGAATATTCGCCTTGTGCGTTTGTGCATTCTGTTTAGCTTCAAGCAACATGCCTTCAGTGGCATCGATTGCCGTCACATCATGGCCCGATAACGCTAATAAAATAGCGAAAAAACCTGGCCCTGTACCAATATCAAGGACTTTTAAGGTTTCACCTTCTTTAACATGCCCCAATAATAAATGACGCCATTTCTGTTGTTTCTCACTCAGCAATTCCTGTTGATTAGACTCACTGTAACTTTCTGCTCTGATATTCCAGTAGCGAGTTACATCATTAAGTAATGGGTTATTATTTATTTTATTTGTCATCAGAAACCTGCGGTTATATCAGCGTAAAAAGAGGAATAATTTCCCCTAAAAGCGAATAATTAGACTCATTTTTTGTATGGGTAACATACCCTGTAACCCTAAGATGCTCTATGTGCTATATCAATGTTCATCAGTACTTAATGGCGTAAATTGATTGATTTGCGATCTTCACCTTGAACATAAAATCACCATCCTAAAGGGTGAAAAGAGAAATAAGCAAATAGATTATTTCACCTGTAATAATAGAGAAATAAATTGAGCGAATTTAGCAACAAAAGAGGAAATAAACCGCGATAAAAATTTATTTTGCCTTATCTTAAAAAAGTGAACACATTAATTTCACCTTTTTAATAAAACCGTTATAGTCAATAATATTGATATCTTAATTTTCTCTCTTTAAACGAATATAGCCGTCACGAAGGCTCTCTAAAATATGAATCGAATTTCACGATTAACGGCTGATATTACCCGTGCCGATTTTGCCTTAACTCATCAACAACAATTGCTTCAATTGTTGACGCAACATTTTCCGACGAAGTATCGTGCGCTATTTGCCACGCCAGAGAAAAAATCGGATGAGGTGATTGAGTGGTACTCCGCTGTTTCAGGTAACCCTGTTGCTTTATCCTCGTTACAAGGGCAAGAACAACAAGAGATAAGACGTATTTTAGATGAACGCCTTAACGATATTAAAACCCAAACGGCATTATTAGCATCACAAAATAGGATCACTGACGAAGAGCGCCACCTTTTAGATACGGCCTCTACTTTACCCGATACCGAAAGCGTGTATGTGATTAACGGGCAACCCGTTATTACATGGTGGCCTCGCACAACCCCATTACCACCACCCATTGCACAAGTTACCGCCGGTGCAAGTGCCGCAGCTGCGGGTGCCGCACTCGCTGATGTGCCAGCAAAAACACGCAATCGCTGGTTACGTTGGCTATTACTCTTCTTGTTCTTGCTGTTCTTAATTTTATTGGCATCTTGGCTAAAAGGGTGTTTTGATCCCAAGGCCGTTCCTCCTGTTGTGGAAGAAAAACCTGCCGTCGTAATACCACCAAAACCCGAACCTGCACCTGAGCCGGAGCCTATTCCTGAGCCAGAACCTATTCCAGAGCCGATCCCTGAACCCGTTCCAGTACCTGAACCTATTCCTGAGCCAAAACCTGTGCCCAAACCTGTGCCTGTGAAAAAACTCACACCACTAGAAGCTTGTGTACAAGATGAATTAAAAAAAGCGGGTGTGACAGAAAAGACAGCTAATGCAACCTGTGAAACTCGCTTAGCCAGTAAGATAAAGCAGATGTGCCCAGCAGATCGCCCACCAGAACTGGCACCTCAAGTAATTATTATCTTTGATGCTTCAGGCTCAATGGCGTTGAGTATGAGCTTAACAGAAGATGATTTAGACTTTATTGCAAACACAGGAAAACTCTTCGCGGGCTATGATGCCGAACCAAGACGGATCACCGTGGCAAGAAATGCGGCGACAAAGATTATTAATAGTATTCCTTCAGATATGAAGATTACTACCGTTGTGGCATCAGACTGCGGTGTCGTAAAATCAAGTCCAGCTTATGGCGGTAATGAACGCTCAAAATTGCTTAACTATATTAAACGTATTGAACCTGATAGCGGCACACCATTAGCCGAATCTATTCAACGAGCGGGCTCTTTAATCAAAGGCAATAATCGTGACACCATTATTGTGCTGTTATCTGACGGTTTAGAATCATGTGATGAGGATCCTTGTGCTTCTGCCAGAGCATTAAAACGTGCACATCCTCGTGCTGTCATTAATGTGGTGGATATTTTGGGTACGGGTGCAGGTAATTGTGTGGCGAATGCAACCGGCGGAAAAGTATTTACTGCTCGTAATGCTAACGAAGTGAGTTTAATGACTCGAAAAGCGATTGAAGACTATATTCCGAAAAACTGTAAATAATGTTTGATTACAATCTCTAATATTTATCTCACCCTCTTTGATTAAACATTGAGGGTGAAACTTTTTACTCTGCGTGAGCACACTATTATTATATTAAAATGCGTCAATCCAATCTCTCATCTATTTAAGACGATTCCTTAATTGTGCATTTTTGTGATCTTTCTACAGGTTAGAATAAGCCTATTTGTGAGTATTCTCACAATCACTTTATTTAAAGTGAGCGTTTATTCTTTTATATTTTGTCTTTTTTTCACTCTATTGCCTTATTTTTTCGTGCAAATACCAATATATTGGTTATTTTCGCCATATATTTAAGAAAATATAGCGCAATCTGTAATGTCATTATTTAAATATCAAAATGAGGGTCTCTATATTCCCCCTTTCGCTCAAGAAAAATAAAAAATCCTTTAATAATAATTAGTTAATTAACTCGAAATAATCCGCTAGATAGACACCCAATTTCTGATAATATAAAATGTATATAAATTTTATATCTTATTTTTAGCCTTAAAGCCTATTTACGGATAAGCCAACTTACCCATAGATAATCTTACCTAGCGGAATGATCGTCGTGAATAAAGCATTCTTACGAAGTGGTAAATTAGAAAGTTACCTCCCTATGGGAGAAAATGGACAGGCTGTTTATATCTCTGCCTTACAGCTACGTGAAACTCTGCGTTTAAGAGGAAAGGCGCATATTTCTCAATGCCTTGCTATTCCTCAGCCAAATGAAACTGGCGAACGTATTGATTGGTATTCACCGATTGATGGCTCTGTTATTCCTTGGTCTGCGGCTTCTGAAGAAGAACGTACTGCCGCTTATGCTGTGCTAAAAAAGAATCAAGATGATTTAATTGCCTTTAGTGAACAAGAACAGAAAAGAGACGGTAATAAAGAGAGTCAGCTTTTTGGTGCGCTACTCAGTAAAACCATCCAATTTCCTGACGAAAACCATATTTTTATTGTTGATGGTCAGCCTATTATAACCTTTTGGGGTTTTGTCACGGCCAATCAACAACTGAGAGTTGACCCTGTTGCTTGCTTAAAGCCTGCTGTTGCGCCAATCGCACCCACATCAACAGTGGTTCCACCCACACAAGAAAAAGTTATTATTACTGACACTAAGCGCCCTTGGTGGCGTTTTTTATGGTGGCTGTTACCTTTATTATTACTTTTATTAGCCATTTTCTTTTTAAGAGGCTGTTTTTCAACGCCAACGTTACCTACGGTCGATATTAAAACGCCAGATATTGAAGTACCTAAATTGCCTGACCCTACGCTCGAAAAACCCACAGTCCCTACAGTGGTGACTAATGGTCACACAGTTGGTGTACCGACAGGAACGGTTAACACAGGAACACTAGGTACTGTTGATGCTAATGGGAAAGTAATTGATAGTGGTATTGATGCAGGCACCGTTGTCGATCCTAATACTGGATTACCGGTGGTTGATCCTCAGACAGACAATAACCAAGGGGCATTACCTGAGGGCGCGTTGCCTGATGATGCGCAACAACCCAATCTTCCTCCAGTTGATCCTGCGACACAAAATGAGCAACCGAAAACAGATACTCCTCAAAATGCAGGGAATGATAACAATACCGCTAATCCTCCGGTTGATCCTAATGCACCACCAGATGTCACGCCACCCACCACGGCTGATAACACAACACCACTGACGCTTCCTGCGAATGCGTTAGCCAATGGCTCAACCCAATTCCTTAATGGCCAATGGAAAGCAGGCGCAGGTATTCAAGATCAAAAAACAGGTAAACCACTGAGCCTAAATTACCAATTAGATAATGGTAAAGGTCAAGTTGTGATGACACGCAGTGATGGCGTGACCTGCAAAGCCCCTGTTAACGCAGCCGTTAATCAAGGTGGACTGAATATTAATAACCAAGGTCAGGCTCTGTGTAGTGATGGCTCAAACTATTTGATGCCAAATATTATTTGCCAACCAGGAAGTCAAAATATTGCTGATTGCCAAGGGAAATATGAGAACAGTCAGCCATTCCCATTATCAATGAAGCGGGAGAATAATTAATTCATGTTAGCGCCACTGACCGATTATAAAGATAAAATTACCCTTATCCGTGACAGTAATATTCAGTTTCTGGATTTTGGCTTTACGCTACCACAGCGCAAAGAGTACGGTGAGTTTGTTAAAAAAGGCGAAAACGGCCCGTTAATGCGACTCATCTATAATGAACGAGATGATAACTACCTTTACCCTGCACCCAAAAATCAACCACAAACCCCAAGAGAAGCAGAGTTTAGTTTTTCTCTAGATGAGTCATTAAACTTATTAAATGACACGTGGCTACCGGTGCCATTTTTCCGTTTTAATCCTCCGCGTGCATTTTCTCAAGGCCCAGACAATTGGGTAAGAATGATGTTTCACCAACTGCCAGAACCCGATGAAGACGGACATACTCACCGTGTTGTCGTGGCATTTGATACCCGTATTGAGCCTAATCGTACCAATACTGCGTATCTGGCGCCAAACGAAGAAGATGTTCGTTCAGGTGTCGCTTTTGCGCTGGCGTATTTAGGTTATGAAGTAGAAAACTTCCTTGAAACACCGTGGATTGATGGTTGGTTAAAGGAAGTTTTTAGTGAAAGAGCGCTGGCAGTCACCAAGATATACCATGATGAACTTGAGGAAGCGCTTAAAGAGTTTCAACATCAGGCGCATTATCTCAATTTACTCAATATCTTAGGTGAGAAACTTCGTTTACCTGAAATCAAAATCAACGAAACCAAACCGCAAGAGCCCGCAATTGAAGTTGACCTTATCCTTGACGTGGGTAACTCGCGCACATGCGGTATTTTAATTGAAGATCACATCAATGATAACAAAGGGTTAACGCAACTCTATGAAATGACATTGCGTGATTTAAGTCACCCATTCCAAATCTATAACGAGCCATTTGAAAGCCGTGTTGAATTTGCGCAAGCGGAATTTGGTAAACAAGATTTCTCGGTGAGCAGTGGTCGTAACAATGCTTTTATGTGGCCTACCATTGGTCGTGTCGGGCCAGAAGCGAATCGCATGGCAGCACAACGCTTAGGAACTGAAGGCTCAACCGGTATTTCAAGCCCTAAACGCTATTTATGGGATGATTCACCGTATTCTCCGGGTTGGCGCTTTAGCCGTTCTTTTGGCCAAACCGACAGAGAACCATTGGCAACAGCCGTCCCGATGACCTATCTGCTTAACGATCACGGTGAGCCGTTATTCCGTTTAGAGCCTGACTTTCGCATGCCGGTATTTACGCCAAACTATACCCGTAGTTCATTAATGACCATGATGTTAACCGAAGTGTTAGCACAGGCATTAACGCAAATGAACAGTCCAGCTCAACGCCTTAAAATGAGTCACGCCAGTGCACCTCGTCAATTACGCAATATCATTTTGACCATTCCACCCGCAATGCCAAAACCTGAGCGCGCCATTTTTGAAACCTGCATGGAAAATGCATTAGGGTTGATTTGGAAAGCCATGAATTGGGACCCGACTGACGACAAACTGAATTTTGATGGCAAAGATGTGCAATGCCGTATACCAATGCCCAATATCCACGTTAAATGGGATGAAGCCACTTGTGGTCAGTTGGTTTATCTCTATAACGAAACGCAAATTAAATTTGGTGAACGCACTGAGGCTTTTTTTGCCAGCCAAGTGCGTGAAGATAACCGCGTATTAACGGGCGATAGCACACTCAAAATTGCCTCAATTGATATTGGTGGTGGAACAACTGACCTTGTTATCACACGTTATAAACTGGATACAGGCACAGGCAGTAACGTCAAAATTATTCCAACACAATTATTTCGTGAAGGGTTCAAAATTGCGGGTGATGATATTTTATTAGATATCATCCAAATATGTGTCTTACCTGCATTGCGTACGGCATTAACCGACGCGGGTATCTCGGATGCCGATGCACTGATGTCTTCACTTTTTGGCAGTGAAGGTTTAGATGCGGGTCAGCAAGTGTTGCGTCAACAGCTTACCTTACAAATCTTCAACCCTATTGGGTTGCGTATTTTAAGCCAATACGAAAACTACGATCCATTAGTGCCTCACGAAGGCATTAACAACACGTTTGGCGAATTGCTCGGTGTTCAACCTACAGAGCATGTGCGTCGTTATATTGACGATGCTACCAATAAAGAGCTGGGTGGCGGAGAGAGCTTCTCTATTTTAAATGTGCCTGTACAAATTAACTTTGCACAACTGCACACTGAATTTATTTCAGGTGAACGCATTAACATCACCCGCAGTTTAAAAGCGCTGTGTGAAGTGCTCTATTACTACTCTTGTGATGTTTTATTGCTAACGGGTCGCCCTTCTCGCTTGCCGGGTATTCAAGCACTGTTAAAAGTATTACAGCCCGTACCGCCTTCTCGTATTTTGCCGTTACATGGTTACAAAACAGGGGGCTGGTATCCGTTCAATAAAAAAGGCCGTATTGACGATCCGAAATCAACGGCGGCTGTCGGTGCAATGTTGTGTTTAATGGCTGAAAATGCCCGTTTACTCAACTTCTATTTCTCAACAGGTAACTTTAAAACTTACTCAACAGTACGTTATTTAGGGATGTTGGATAATAACAACACGATTTCTGATAATGACGTTTATTACCGTGATATTCAGGATAAATTTGAGCCTGATCCGGATACCTACTTTGAAGTCAGAGGTGGGATCCGCTTAGGTTTCCGTCAATTAGATAACGCCCGTTGGCCTGCGTCTCCGCTTTATACACTGCGTATTAAAAATCCCAAATTGGCACAGCAATTAAGCCAAGAAGATAGCGTGTTGCATATTAAGTTAGGAGAAGAACGTGGAGCCTCTAGCCATAACGATGACAACAAGTCTGAAAAATTGCGTATTGAAGAAGTCGAGCTTATCAATAGCAAAGGCAACGCCAATAAAAGTGGATTAAGTTTTAAACTCAATACATTAGCAGACAGTGGTATTGGTGAAACATCCTATTGGCTGGATAGCGGGAGTGTATTAGGTAAATGAATATGATGGATGAAAAACAATTAACAGCCAAATGGGATGCCATTTATCAAGGCGCAGGTAAAGCCATTGACTGGATTACCGCGGTAAGAGGCAATGCACCGCGCTTAAACACAGAAGCCGATAGCTTGATCTATCGCCTACGTCGTAGTCGTAATATGGCGAAAAACCTCAGCTTAGCGACACAAAACCCAATGTCAGTTGGCTTTTTTGGTTTATCACAAGCAGGAAAATCGTACCTAATTTCAGCACTTGCTGCGGGCCAAGATGGTCGTTTAAGAACCAGTATGGCGGGTAAAACCCTCGATTTTATCGACCATATCAATCCACCGGGTGGCGGTAAAGAAGCAACCGGTTTAGTGACTCGCTTTAGCCGTAAAAGCACCAAAGGCACACAAGAGTTTCCAGTAGAGCTACACCTTTTTAGCGAAATTGAAATTATCAAAATTCTTGCCAATGCTTATTTGTATGACTTCAATCAGGAAAAAATTGATTTTGAATTAGATGAAGAAAAAATTTCACGTTTAATCAATTCATTAAGTTCACAGCGCAGCGCAACACCTGTTGCAAGTATTACGCATGATGACGTTGTTTCATTATGGGATTACCTGCAACGTCACGCCGAAAAAAGCCAGAAGAAATTAGCAACAACCTATTGGCCTAAAGCGATTGAATTAGCGCCTTATCTCAGCATAGCCCAACGTGCTAAGTTATTTTCAGTGTTATGGGGCGACATTGCAGAACTGACATCTGCTTATCAGCGTTTTAGTACCACACTGGCCTCTTTAGGCAATGCACCATTAGTTTTGGCTCCACTTTCTGCTTTAGTCAAAGAACAAGACGGTGTGTTAGTACAAAACGACAGTATTATGAACGTCGATATGTTAGAGCGTCTGAATACGGCCAATGACCATCAAATAAGTATTTGCCCGGTTCATGGGGATCGTATTGATGCCCCTGTCACACTGTCATTAGCTGAACTGACCGCATTAACTGTTGAGCTTGTCGTGCCATTATTAGATGCCCCCAGCAAAGCCCTATTTGAACATGTTGAACTCCTTGATTTTCCGGGTTATCGCGGGCGCTTAGGGGTTGAAACTATGGCAGATGTGCGTCGTCAAGTGAATGATGACAGCGCAAACCCACTCGCTCAGCTTATTCTGCGAGGTAAAGTTGCCTATCTGTTTGAACGTTATACCGATAACCAAGAGATGAATGTGCTGGTGGTCTGTACCGCATCCAACAAGCAATCAGATGTAAAAGAAGTGGGTGCTGTACTCACAGAATGGATCAATAACACACAAGGTAAAGATGCCCAAACCCGCGCTAAACGACCATCAGGTTTGATTTGGGCGATGACCATGTTTGATATGCGTATCACCAACTCCTTAACCATGAATGAAGCCTTGCTGCGTCAATCATGGGGTAAAGGGGGAATGATCAAAATGGCGATGTTAGAGCGCTTTGGTCAATACGAATGGATGTCATCGGATTGGATCAATGGTGAGGCGTTTAATAATACCTTTTTAGTACGTAAACCGGGCGTACCCACCCCCTTTATTCAAATCAGCAATGGCAAAGAAATCGTTTTAAACGAAGACAATGTTTCACAGTTGCACCTAATGAAAAAAACCTTTGCAGAAGATGAAACGGTCCAACGTTATATTCGTGAGCCCGACCAAGCATGGGATGCCATGTTGTCGCTTAACGACGGCGGAATGCAACGTCTTGCCAATTATCTTGAAACTGTTGCTTTAAAATCACTGAAACTTGAACGTATTAGCGAGCAATTACACGAAATTCAACGTGATTTAATCGGTCACCATCTTGAAAAATGGTATCAATCGGGTGGAGAAGAAGAGTTACAAGTCAAACGCCGTAACGCCGCCACGATTTTACGTTTTATGCAAAGCCGCCCGTATTTACAAGGCGCGTTACTGGATTACCTGCTGCCTTCTCGTAAATCTCTCTACGACCTGTATATGCAAGAAAAAGAGGTTGTCGATACCCTTTCAGATAACAAGAAAGCAACACAAGCCCCTGTTTCCGCCTTTGCCGCTATGGAGCAACCCACTTTCGATCTGTTTAGCGATGCACCAATCTCTCTAGTACCAGAAGAAGATGAAGCCCCTAAAGGTCACGGCAATGAGGTTACTTACCCTAAAAAAGTAATGGCACTATGGATAAACCATCTGCGTAGCCTGCCTGATAACAGCACTTTGTTAACCTACTTAGGCATTGACCAAGAAATTATGGTGATGTTAGTTGATGAGCTGATCACTGCAATTAATCGTCTTGGGGTTGAACAGCGTATGTTGAAAACCCTTGCTGGCACAGAAGCTATTGCCCGTCGTGATGACTTAGCTGAACAGCAATCCTCTCGTGTTTATAATGTGCTGGGTGATTTTATTACGTGGTTTAATTTCAAAGATGTAGGTGTTGAGAAACCAGATAGCAAAATCAATGCTGGTCATAAAATCTTTGAACGACCTGATAACACTAGCGTGCAATGGGGTGATGATGAGCGTTTAGTCCGCTTACCCACCAACCCTGTTAACTATACTTTTTTATTTGTGTTTGATTGGCTTATCGCCTTATCCGCGATTATTACTGAGAATGCGGGGCATTCTGCGGGAAGAGAAATCAGTGCTGAACAAAACGCACTGTTAGGTCAAATTATTCAAACCATGAAATCATCCGTCGTGGAGTCATAATTCGTGTTTAATCCAGAATTAAAACCCGTACAACCTGCTCGTCCTGGCTTTGCGGTATTAAGTATTCGTAATTGGGAAGGTGAAGCTTCCCCTGTTTATTTAAGTATTCAGCGTAACCAAGATCGCTATTTCTTAAATGATAAAGGGGAATGGGTAGGTAATGCCTTTTTCCACCAGCTTTCTCTTGAAGACGCCGATGATGGCTATCAAATCGTTCTTGATAAAACCTTGGTTGATCCGTTAGTCAGCAACTTACAAATGGCGTATCAATTTACGTTAAAAGACGATAATGAAACACAAGATATCGGTAGATTACGTATTCGTGATGGTGTGTTAGCGTCTCAAGCACTAGGCCAAAGTGAAGCATTAAAATCAACAGCAACGCTAGATAATCAACCCGTTCCACCCGCGCCAATTGTTGAGACACCACCAGAGCCAGAGCCTATCAAAGCCGCCGAGCCGGAGCCAGAACCCGAGCTAATTATCCCTGAAATTAACGTGGATGAACCCCCACAACGCCCAACACCACCACCCGCGCCGAAAAAATCAAAAATTGGCTTAATTTTAGCGATTATCCTGATCTTAATTTTAGCGGGTATCTTAACGTGGTTCTTCTTACTTAGAGGTAACCCGGCGGGTGAGCCTGCACCACAACCAACGCCAGAGCCATCGACACTCAGTGCATGCAGTGTTGAAAATATGAAGTCAGGTACGGCACTCGCCTTTGTGCAAAATTGCATACAGAGCCAGCCAGATAGTAAAACCATTATTGAAACTATTGAACATGCTAAGCAAAGCAATCAATGTGATATTGCTCAGCGTTTATATGCTTATAAAGCGCAATCGGGTGATGTTGAAATAGCGCTAAATTATGCTCGTGAATACGATCCAGCTACCGCCTCTGCACAAGGCTGTTTCAGCGCAGATAAAGAAACCGCAATTTACTGGTATGAAGCGGTTCTTAATCACGACTCACAAAACAGTGACGCAAAAATGCGTCTTGATGCCCTGAAAAAATAGGAAAGTCGTATGAAAAAGGCACATTGGCTTACTCTTATTCTCAGTGGTTTAATTCTGACCGCACCCGCGAGTGCCGAAGAGAAAAAACCGCTATTACAAGAGGGTAAAAAGACCCTCTATCAACGCGTATTAACTTATCCCGGCTGCCAAGTGGCTGACAAGATTGGCGCAACAGGTAAAGAGCAACCAGCCTTTAGCCGTTTCTATGTTTATCAGCGTCAAAAACAAGGTGCCAATGAATGGTTACAAGTTGGCCCTGATAGCTTAGGCCATATTAGCGGTTGGATGGATGCAAGCTGCACATCTGAATGGAAAATGCAGTTAACACTCGCGTTTACTAACCCTGCCGGCCGTAACCCCATGCTGTTTTTCAAAGATAAGCAAACGGTTGAAGGCTTACTTGAAAGCCCGACGCCCGAAAAACAGTATCAACCTTTTTTAGCAGATATCAAAAATCAAAAAGTCAATCCGGCTGTTTTAGCTAAAGAGCCTGATACTATGATTGATCAGAAAAGTAATTTTTATCTGTTACCTGTACTAGGTTCAGATGAAGTTTTTACTGATGCGGGCTACAAAGTGCGTGTACTCAATGTGGCGTCTGTCTCTTCACAAACCAAAGACAGCAAAGACGCACAGAATACGAATGCAACCGCAAACAATACAAAACCGGCAACGCCTGACAGCAAAGATGCTGACAATATGATGCAAGGTTTTTCTGCGGCAGTCGTGTTTGTTATCGACTCGACCATATCAATGGATCCTTACATTGATAGAACCAAAGAAGCCATTCAAAAGGTTTATGCACAAGTCGAAAAAGATAAGATGTTGGATAAAGTGAAATTTGGACTTGTCGCGTTTCGCTCTAATATCAAAGCCGTACCTGCATTGGAATATGACAGCAAAATATTTGTTAACCCCAATGATGTAAAAGATGGTCCTGATTTTCTGAATAAAGTAAAAGAGTTACGCCAAGCCAAAGTTTCAAGTAGTCGTTTTGATGAAGATGCCTATGCAGGGGTTATGCAAGCCCTGGATGATGTTGATTGGACTCGCTTTGGTGCACGTTACGTTATTTTAATTACGGATGCGGGCGCATTAACAGCTGATGACCCTCTTTCATCAACCAAACTCGATGCCGAGCAAATTCGCCAAGAAGCGGCTTATCGGGGCGTTGCACTTTATACTTTGCATTTAAAAACCCCTTCAGGGGCGAAAAATCATGCGTCTGCACAAGCACAATATGAGGCATTAACGCTCAACCCGTTCTTACACAAATCACTTTACTACCCTATCAACTCAGGGGATGTAAACAGTTTTGGTAAAATGGTAGACAGTTTAGCCACTGCTATCACCACACAAATTCAGACAGCGTATCGGGGTGAAGCCACCGTAGGCAGTGCCTTAAATGCCGATCCGTCTTATAGCAAAGATAAAGAAACTGATACCTTGCTCAACGATGCTCACGACTTAGGTTATGCCATGCGTTTAGCCTACTTAGGTGAAAAACAAGGCACCAAAGCCCCACCTGTTTTTAAAGCATGGATAAGTGATCGCGATTTATTACAGCAAAATATCCCAACCACCGAAGTGCAGGTTTTACTGACCAAAAGCGAGCTGAGCGATTTAAGTGATGTCATGAAAAAAATCGTTAATGCCGCTAACGAAGGTTTAATTTCACCTGACAACATGTTTTCTGATTTGCGTTCGATTGCGGCCACTATGGGTAACGATCCTAATCAAATCAAACAAGGCTCTGCCACCAAATTAGGTGAAATGGGATTATTGGGGGAATACGTCGAAAATCTCCCTTATCTAAGTGAAGTGCTCGCCTTAGACGAAGAGACATGGAAAAGCTGGGATGGTCTTGCACAAGAGAAATTTATCCGCCGACTTAATACTAAGTTGCAATACTATCAACGTTATAACGAAGACGTTGATCGTTGGATATCCCTTGCGCCACAAAGCGATCCGCGCGATCACGTTTACCCTGTTCCGTTGGAAAACTTGCCTTAATGATCCAGATTGAAGGCATGGCAATTACGCGTGGTGATGCGCAACAGGGTTTTCGTGTTGCGCTACCTTCATTGACTCTTGAAAAAGGGGAAATTGGCGCGCTAACAGGATTAAGTGGCTGTGGAAAAAGCACTCTGTTGGAAATGATCGGGCTTATTTTACGTCCTGATGAATTAACCCATTTTCAACTCGATGATGATTTAACTCTCACACAAGCCGTACTAAGTAATGAGCAAGCACAACTCGCATCATTACGCGCAGAAAAATTAGGCTTTATGCTTCAAAATGGCGGGTTACTGCCTTTTTTAACTGTCATACAAAATATTCAATTACCTCGCAAAATGCTGGGATTAACACCGCACTCTGCGTGGCTTGATCATGCAATTGACTACCTGCAATTACGCCCATTGTTAACTCGCCTTCCTCGCCAACTTTCCATTGGAGAACGTCAACGTGCGGCGTTTATTCGCGCTATTGCACACGAGCCAGCCTTATTGCTTGCTGATGAACCCACGGCTGCCCTTGATCCCCATAATGCGCAAGCGCTATATACACTGATTGTGGAGATGGTGAAACAATTGGAAATCTCCGCACTGGTTGTTAGCCACGATTGGGCTTTAGTCGAGCGTTTTGGGTTTAGCCATTATCACGCACAACTAGAAGGAGGCGGTAGTGTCTTTATCAAACAATAGCGCCAATCCTAATCGCCTTGGCTTACTCAGCTCACTTGCTTGGCGCGACTTAATTTATGATCGCAAAGTCGCATTATGTATTGTGTTCTCTTTAGTCTCGGTTATTGCACCACTGCTACTGTTGTTTGGATTAAAAAATGGCATTGTGACGCAACTCCATAACCAGCTTCTTAATGATCCACGTAACCTCGAAATACGTATGTTAGGCAATGGTAATTATCCACAAAGTTGGTTTAATGAGGTTGCGCAGAAAGATGAGGTCCGTTTTATTATCCCATTAACACGTAGCTTAAATACACAAGCTGATATTGTGATTGATGGACAACATTTTATTGATAATGCGGAAATTATTCCGACAGCAAACAATGATCCTTTATTAGAAGGTGTGGCAATCCCCAAAAATGCAGACACCTTAGTGCTTTCTGCCAATGCGGCACAAAAACTACAGGCTAACGTTGGCGACAATGTTCGCTTATTTATCAGCCGTAAACTTAATGGCGTCAATGAACGCGCAAAACGTACCTTTACTGTTGGTGCCATTATCAGCGATAGCAAATTCTCAAGAGCAGCTGCCTTTGTTTCTCTTGATGTTTTAGTCGCAATGGAAGATTACCGTGATGGTTATCAAGCCCCTCTTTTTGGGGTAACTCAAGGGCTAGAAGCAAAACCAAGAATACAGTTTGCTAAAGCTCGCCTTTATGCCAAAAATTTAGATGCCATCGCACCATTAGATGATTGGTTTCGGCAACAACACATTGATGTGATGACACAGAAAAGCCAAATAGATTCGGTAAAGGCCATTAGTTATGTCCTTAATGTTATTTTTTCTGTGATTGCATGGGTGTCGTTATTAGGCTGTATTGCCTCATTAATTGGCGCATTTCTTGCCAATATTGACCGTAAACGTAAAGACATGGCGGTATTACGCCTATTGGGTTTTCGTCAGTTTGCAGTCTCTTTATATATTGTGTTGCAAGCGCTGTTATTAACCAGCATTGCCTTTATCTTAGCCCTTGGGCTGTATGGGATTGGTAGCACCTTATTTACCACATTATTAGGCACACATTTACCTGAACAAGCCTTTGTTTGCCAGTTAACGTTTGGGGATTTATTGATTGCCATGTGCAGTGCTTTACTGGTTGCCTTAATGGTTGCCAGTATTGGTGCGCTACGCGCCGTCTCGATTGAACCTGCGGAGAGCTTACGTGAAATTTAATTTATCGCTTTTAACTTTATCATTTGCGCTGTTAGCTAGCAGTTTTACGGCATCGGCCAAATGGGATGATAAATTCGTTAACCCAAAAGCCTTACCTGATGATGTGATATTACCCTTCCCTTGTGAAGGCACGATGGTCTTTCGCCAAGTGGCAATTCCACTTAGCCAGCCATTACAAGACTACAGTGTGACCTTAGGGCAAGAAGGTGATGAATGGGGTTATTTAGAGCAATCACGAGCAGAACATATTGCAGGTAGCTTTCCATTAAAAGGTAAAGAAAAAGGCCGTTATTATCTGATGGCGAAATATCCTGTCACAGATCTGCAATATAATGCGATGCAAAGTGTGCTGAATACCAAAGAGTGTCCTGTTGCCTCAAATAAATTACGTTTACCCAAAGTAAATATCAGTTGGTATGAAGCCATGCAGTTCGCTGACCAATACAACCAATGGCTAAGAAGCCATCATCCCGAAGCATTACCGGTGGAAGATGGCGCAAAAGGCTTTGCTCGATTACCAACCGAAACTGAATGGGAATTTGCAGTACGAGGTGGATTGAACGTGTCTGCTTCAGAATTTCGGGATACCCGTTTTCCAATGCCAGAAGGCACAAAAAATTATCTTTGGTCCGCAGGCAGTCAATCTGCCAATGGCTCATTACAGCTAACGGGGTTGTTATCTCCCAATCCACTAGGCTTACATGACATGTTAGGTAATGTCGCTGAAATGATGTTTGAGCCTTTTCGATTAAATAAACTCGACCGCTTACACGGACAAGCGGGTGGCTTTATTGTACGCGGAGGCAGTTATTTAACACCAGAAAGCGAGATGCGCAGTTCATGGCGCCAAGAAGCACCTTATTACACCGACACCGGTGCAAATAAAAATAAATACACAGGCTTTCGTTTAGCCATTGTTGCCCCAGCGTTGACATCACGCGACAAAATCAAAGCAATCGAAAAAGAGTGGCAACAGTTAGGGAATGAGAAACCCGCTAACGATAAATCAAAAACAGCAAGCGATAATTCTATTAATAGCCTGAATACGCTATCAACCCAAGTGCAAGATGAAGCACTCAAAAAACAATTGGCTGAATTAAAAAATACCTTACGGGCGAATGCACAACTACGGGATGAACAGCGTGATCAGGCTATCCGAACGTCTCTGCAACTTGGTGCTTTTTTATGTACCAAATTAAAAGATGATGGCGAATTTTATGACCGATTGATCGCCCTGCATGAAAAAAACTGTCCCGCAGAGACGAAAGATACTACCTGCGAGCGACGTCAAGAGCAGGTCAACGAACATAAAAAAACACTCGATTTCGTGGTGAGCTATTACGCAGACACATTAGTGGATATGGCAACCACCTATGATGCTTCTTTGGTTAAGCCACAAGTTGACGTTGTACGCCAATTAATGGAAGCCAGAGGCAAATCAAATTTAAATACGTACCTTTCAACGTATATGCAGGGACTCCAAGGATATTGGGCTAACGGTAAAGTTTCACGGAATGAATGGCTTGAAGCGTGCAAAAAACAATAACAGAGACTTTGGGATAGGTGTGGTATGAATAAACGACTCATGGCTGTACTTGGCATTAGTGCCATACTGGCCTTAACAGGATGTCAAAGTAATAGCGGTGCTGATCCTCGTTTGAAAAATAACAGTGATATGGAGTTTTTCAGCAAATCCGGCATTGGGGCTTGTGCGGGAGGTGCCGCGATTGGCGCATTAAGTTGCCTGGTGGCGAATGTTGATAACAAAGGTGCCTGTATGATTATCGCCGCCGTTGCGGGTTGCGGTGTTGGTATCGGTGCAAATGCCTATTTAGACAATAAACGCCAAAATTATGCCTCTAAAGAAGAGATGCTTAACTCTATGATAGAGGATGTAAAAAAAGAAAATCAGCATCTACGAAGTGCCTCAAACACTGCAAGAGCTGTTATTGCTGATGATAAGAGAGCACTGGCAAAAATTGAGCAAGATATGAAACAGCAACGCTTGAATAAAGCGGCGGCTGAAAAACAATTGAAAGGCATTGATGCCAATATCGCAGCATTACGCTCTCGTTTAGCGGATATGAAAAAACGTGAAGGTGAATGGCGAGATATTGCAGCTCAAAGCCGTCAAGATGGCCTAAAGACGGCGCAACTTGATAAACAAATTAATGGGATGAAGAAACAAGTCACCTCTTTACAAGAAGAACTTGATAGCCTTTATACCCAACGCACGGCAATAAGACTTAGTTAACGTTAAAAAGGATGATAATGAAATTTTTACCGCTTTCCCTTGTTGGTATGACCTTACTATTAAGTGGTTGTGTCACTAACCCTGCTGATTGCGATCCAACCACCGGTGACGTCAGTATAATTACTAAATTTAACTGTAATTATTCAGGAACTTACGATAATCGCATTGAGCAGAAAAAGGCTGTTTTAGGTAATGAGCAAGCATTAAACACCGAGTTTAAAGCGGTTCTTGCGGCCATTGAGAAAGAAAAACAACAGACTAATGCTGATCTCAAAAGCAAACAAGCAAGTCAACGCGCATTAAGCCAATCAATGAATAATCTGTTAAATCAAATTCGCCAAAAAACCAAAGGGCAAAATGATATTCAAAAGCAGATCAACGAAATTGATAAGCAAATGAAAGCGGCACAAAACAATCCATCAAAATCAGTGATGGAAAAACAGCTTGAGTTAGAGAACTTACAAAATCAAGTCATTAGTCTACAAAGTGACCTAGGTCTTAAATAAATCCTCAAAGGCTCTCTAGATAATAGAGAGCCTTCTCCTTTTATATCTACTTTTTCGTTTTATTATTGGTTTCTATTACTAATTATATTCAATTTATATTAATTGTTTAATAGTATTATTAATAATTAAATAGACACTTTAATAAAATAACCTTATTTAACTATATGTACTCTTTTTTATTCCATTAAAAACAAACTCATTATTATAATCCCCCCGCTTCATAATACGTTCTCCTTTTTTTATTTATGGGATATAACTAATGAAAAAAAAATTACTATCAACTTTATTTATTAGTAGCTTATTGGCTACCTCTTCTGTTTATGCTCAAAATGATTTTAAACTTGATAAAACCACACTTTCAGCGGGTTATGCACAAGTTAAAATGGCGGGACAAAACCCAATGCACGGTGGTATTTTTTCTATTCGCCAAGAAATAAATTCACAATTTGGTATTTTAGCAACAGCCACTTATGCACAAAATGAATATGATTTAAATAAACCGGTTAATACTTTTTTTAAAGATGTGAATGCACGTTATTACTCTGTCATGGCAGGCCCTACATTACGTCTAAATGATATTATCAGTGTTTATGGCACCGCGGGTATGAGCCAAATTCAATTTAAATCTGAAAGTTCAGAATTGAAAAAATTAAAGAAAAATGCATTTAGTTGGGGAGCTGGCTTAATCGTTAATCCCGCAGAAATGGTGTCGATTTCTCTTGGTTATGAAAATAGCCGCTTTAAATTTAAAGATAGCGATAATCGAATTGTTTTAGATGGCTTTGTTGCTAATATCGGTTATCGTTTTTAATTAATATAAAGCACATATTATTTTATGGTATGTGCTTATTTTATTTTCACATTAAAAGAAAGCAATTACTTTTCAGTAATTTAATTATTATTACTTAATGAAAACACGTAAAAACAAAAATGCCTCTGTTTAATTAAAAACAGAGGCAAAAAACGATTTAAATTATAATATCCAAAAGACCCACACCAGGGCATAACACAGACACCGACTGCCTAAAAACCACTACATTAAATCTTGATACGTGCCTAGCTGATAACCTCTGTCCAAAATAGCGTGTTTTAATGCGCTATCTGTTAATACGTCAAGCTCTGTTAAACGCTGAAAACAATAGCCACTTGTGCGTAATGGGTTATCAATAAAAGCAGGATGCGTCATGACTTCAATAGAGTCCTCATGACGCGCTTTCGATTCATCAAGTACCTTTAAAAATAAAGCTTGTGTAATTTCATCACCATAAAATTGACTATCAAAACCATCACTACTTATCACACCTTGAGTATCAATCCCTTCTTTGTGTGCAAGTGGTCTATCAACACGCATCGGTAATGATTTTTCTTTGGCAAACGCCGCCACAATAGGAAAAATTTGCTTAAACATATGCACATGATGGTGGCTATCGATATGATCGGGTTCGCAACCAAAGATCTCAATAAAGCGTTGATATTGTGCATTAAGTTCAATACAAATTTCATCTAACGGTAAATTGTCTTCTTCTGCTATTTGCCATACCCATTTTCCTAGCACTCCCTCTCGTGTTAAAGAAGGCAAAGGAGACAGCGGTTTACCCATCGTCAACGTAAAGTGAAGCCCAATACCTAAACCGGGCAACTCATGACGTAATTGTGCTGCATGTTCAATCCCTTGCGCATTCACCAGTGCCGTAGTTGAACTGACAACACCATGACGAAAACACTCTGCAATACCGTAGTTTTGGCCTTTGCTCAATCCAAAATCATCGGCATTCACAATTAATAAACCCGCCATTCTGTCTCCTTATTTTTATTTCTACCTATCTGCAATTAATGCGTATTTTTTTCTAATTCAGCAATCGCTTTGGCAAAATGCGGTAAATGCACCTTATGCGCTAATAACATTTCACGTGTGAGTACTTCTGCATCTTTATCTGAAAGTACCAGTGGCGTTAAGTTCATCGCTAATAAAGCATCATTTAATTCACCACTAATAGCCGCTTTACTGGCTGCGATTTCAAAAGCCTTGATGGTATGAATTAATCCCATCACTTTTTCATCAAAATGCGTTAAACGTGGATGAGGTTTAGCCCCCTCTCGCCCTAAAATTGCTGTCACTTCAATCGACCAATCTGCAGGGATATTATCAATATGGCCATGATGTGGAATATTCACATAATGCTCAGCTTGTTTGTCATTATAAATCGCGTTAATGACTTCACAGGCAGCATCTGAATAATAAGCACCACCCCGTAATTCTAGCTCTTTTGGTTTGATATTTAAGTCCGGATCTTTATACAACTCAAACAGTTGCTTCTCGACTTTTTGTACGACTTTAGCGCGAGCACCGCCTTTGTAGTATTCCCCCATCTCAATAGCCAACATCTCTTTTTGCTTGAAGTAATAGAGCAAATAAGAACACGGCAGCATATTAAGAGCGCGGATCAATCCTTCACTAAACGGTAAGTCAAAAATATTTTTTACTGAGCCTGCAGTTAATGTCCCTGAAGCCACACCGTCTAATAATTCAGGAAAACGAGATTGACCATTTACAATCACATCTTTAATAAACACCATGTGATTTAAGCCAAATAAATCAATCGACAGCTCATCTTTATCGGTTAAGTTTAGAACATCCGTAATAAACATCTTCATACCAATGGGAATATTACACACCCCAATAAATTTCTTAAAATTGGTATGACGATAGACAGCTTCTGTTACCATGCCAGCAGGATTTGTGAAGTTAATGATCCACGCATTAGGGCAGATTTCTTCAACATCTTTAATAATATCGAAAATAACAGGAATTGTGCGTAGGCCCTTAAATAACCCACCCGCACCATTAGTTTCTTGCCCTAAATAGCCATGACTTAAAGGAATAGATTCATCAAGCTCCCTTGCCTTTAATTGCCCAACACGTAATTGTGTTGTAACAAAATCGGCATCTTTTAATGCGTCACGGCGATTAAGTGTTTTATAAATAGTTAAAGGAATACCCGCTTTTTTTACCATGCGTTGGCAAAGCGCAAAAATAATATCGAGTTTCTCTTTTCCTTCCTCTACATCCACTAACCATAATTCAGTGATCGGCAATTCATGATAGCGCTTAATAAACCCTTCGAGTAATTCAGGCGTATAACTGCTTCCACCACCAATGGTAACGATTTTTAATTTATGACTCATAAAATACTCCCATACAGCACAATAATGCTGTTATTTGTGTATTAATGGCGAAATTAAGGCGTAAAGAGTCCTTAAAGAAAATAAATTTATTTTCTTGTTCTTCTCTATTTAAAATAAAATTAACCTTTATGACCGATTAATTTCTTACGCTTAATAATGAATTAGTTTGTTTCTTTAATACTGCACAAATTTTTACGATAACTATTTGGTGTCAATGACGTTATTTTTTTAAACGTCTTAATAAATAGGCTTGGGCTACTATAGCCAGAATCAAAAGCAATATCGGTTATCGAATAATTTGTTATTTCTAATTGTCTTTTTGCAAAATTAATTCGAATATCATGAATAATTTGCATGGGTGTTTTATCGTAATAACGCCGTGTTGCTCGGGTTAAATACTCTTGTGATTTCCCTGATAACATCACCATATTAACAAGTGCACTTTCACCAAATTTTTGTTTATCATGCATCTCGACTACAGTGTCTCTTAGCCATAAAGGAATATCATCTTCAATCCGATTATCTCGATGGTGTCGTAATCTATTCACCACATTAAAGGTGACAATTTCAATAAATTCATTAAATTCAGTATGGCGAAAATTTAATGAGCTAATAACAGATTCAATATAAGAGAGGAACTCATTTTTTAATTCATAAACCTGTGAAGCAATAAAATAAGAAGGTAATAACGAGAGATAATGTTTATCAAAAAAGGCTTTACTGATACCAACATTTAAAATTCGAGTTGCACCAAAATCATAAAAACTTTGATGATGAGAGCCAATGGGAATAAAAACAAAATCGCCACGCTCTAATAAAATCTTTTTACCATTAATCTCTTGATAATAACGCCCTGTTAAAACAATGGTGAATTCATAATAATCATGTTGATGCAGTCCACTGACACTTTCTGTTTTATTATAAATAAAGACATGAAAATTTTTGCCATTAAATAGCTGATCTTCATAGACCATGCGTATTTCACTTTGTGCTCTCAACGACTCCACCACCGTATTCACCTTATTTTATCTTCTCATGTAGCTCGATTAATTCCGTGACTAACTCTCTGGCTAACATTGATGTCATTAAATGATCTTGTGCGTGAACTAATACCAAGCTGACTTTGGTTTTTCCAATACCTTGATCATCACCTATTAAGCGTGTCTGTATTTTATGGGCTTCATTTAAGGCTTCACGAGATTGTTCCATTAACTTTCTCGCGCCGTCAAAATCCCCTTCTTTGGCTTTTTTTAATGCTCCATAAGCCACACTACGCGCTTGGCCCGAATTAATGATAAGCCCCATAACTATCTCTTCAAATTCATCTTCTGTTGCACTGCTTTCTACTGCATTTTCAATATCTAACATCGTATATCCTCTTTGACTCTGAAAAGTGCAGAGAAACCTCTGCACTTCTTTTTCTATGACTTAAAATTTCAACGCATTTGCAATATCTTCTTCACTCTCTTCTTTCTCAATTTCGCTTTGTGCTTTATTTGAGATGATAACGAAAGGAAGATAAATCAGTGTTGCTACACCCAGGTTAAACAGCGCTAATAACAGTGCAGCGATACTGCCGTTGGTATTAAAGAAGGCCCCTAGTCCCGTTGGCATCGTCCATGGTGCAATATTAGTTACTGGTGGGATTATCCCTAAGTAATAAGCCGTCACGGTAATAGCAGCAAGAATAGGCTGGATCAGAATAAAAGGAATAAACATCACTGGGTTCATAATCACAGGTAGACCAAAAATAATCGGCTCATTAATTTGGAATAAACCTGCTGGCAATGCCAGTTTAGCCACTTGACGATGATCGGCACGGCGTGATGCGATAAAGATAGCAATGATAAGCCCCAGCGTTGCCCCTGTTCCCCCTAAGAAGATAAAGGAGTCTAACATTGGTTTCGCCCAGAGATGGAACGTCTTACCCGCTGCCAGTGCAGCTTCTACAGAACCATATTCAGTATAAATTGACACGTTTTCTAACGCCCACGGCGTCATAATGCCACTATCAAGTGCCGCAAGTGCGAGCGATCCATGAATACCAAAGAACCACAGCAGAGATGTGAAAATGACATACGCCCAACCCACGACAGACCCCATAGACGCTAATGGTGTTGAAATAGAATCTAAAATAATTTGATGGAAGTTGGTTTCATATGTTGCTAATCCCCACGAAACAATTCCCATAATCGATAAGATAATAAAACCTGGGATCAGTGCAGAGAATGACCGTGAAACAGACGCGGGTACACTATCAGGTAAACGAATAACCCAATTACGACGAACAATAAAGGTAAACATTTCAGCGACAACAAGACCAATAATAATACCTGAAATAATATTTGCCCCACCTAACCAGTTAGCGCCAACGGCATAAGCACCGCCTGCGTTATAAGGTGTTACTGTCATAAAGGCTGCAATAGAGAGTAACCCCGTCGCAATCGGGTCAACTTTTCGCTCTTCAGCTAATGCCATCCCAATAAAGAACGGTGCCATTAATGACATAATACCTAATGTACCGTTATAGACGTTCCCCCCGATGGCTTTAAACCCGTTGAGTGTTTCTATTGTTGATGCATCAAGGCGGATACCTAGAGAATAAAAGAAGGAGCCATCACCAAAACTTAAAAAAACGTTATTGATAAGTACAAACATTGCCCCTGCAAGGGTTAACGGCATTAAACGGATAAAACCATTTTTAATGGCATTAACGTGAGGTTGCTTTCCAATTTTAACCGCAAAAGGAAGGAGTACCTTTTCAAGTGAACCAATGAACTTACTCATAGAAAAATACCCTTAAAATGCCGCTAATTGCTCGGCTTGCTGAAAAATTCGCTCTTTGACTGGAATAGAAAAAATTCAAAAAATAAAAAATAAAAAATAAAATTAATTTGTTGTTACAGAGGCTTTTTTAATAGAGGCAACAGCAGCTTTTAACACACCTAAGCCATCTACTTTTCCATATAACAGAGAGTCGATCACTTCGACTGGTTTATTCGGGAGTAATTTTTGGATATCAGGCAACATCCAACTAATTTGTGGACCTAGCAAAATAAGATCCGCATCCTGTCCTTTTTGTGCTGCTAAGGTTTCAGGAAAGGCTTCAATGACCACAGGCACATCATATTTTTCTGCTTGTGCTCGCATTTTAGTCACGAGAAGGGATGTTGACATGCCAGCAGAACAAAATAAGTAAATATATTTCTTTTGCATAAAACCCTCTTGAGTTGGCAACAATTTACCTCAGAGATAATAAGGCTTTCTCTTGTGCATTCATTACTGTGTCAGTACAGAAACCGAAGTAAGATAAAAATAAGGATTGTTTCTGCTTGAATGAAGTATACGCAATGATACTAGTTAACGATATTTCTTATAGGTTAAGAATTGTCTCTCCTTGACCTACTCTTTTGACACTCTTCACAAATTGAGCAAATAACCTTAAGAGTTCTTTCACGACACAAAATTTGTTCTTCCTTTTTCGTTGATGATCTCTCGCAAAATTTCACCATTTTAGTCAAGTTAATTCTTTATTATTATGAGAATGTGAATTAGTATCATTACTCTTTATACTTTTGATGGTATTATCATCTTCTTTGTGGATCGACATTTAAGCCATCGCTGTAAAGATCCGTCTTATTTCGTGTTGCAACAATATGGGAAAGAGAATGTTTAAAAAGTCATTAAGCCCACTGTTTTTACTGCTTTCTTCACTTGTTATCGCCGGTTGTGATAACGCTCAAGACACATCAACAGCGCAATCAGCAGAAAAGCAAACTCTCACGATTGAACATTTCCAAGGGACAACTGAAATCCCTGCACATCCACAAAAAGTGGTTGTGATGAATATGGAAACCCTCGATATTATTGATGCATTAGGTGTTCCTATTGTTGGACTTCCACAAACCAATGTTCATTTACCTAAATTTTTAGAAAAATATACCAACCCGAACGACTACATCAACGAAGGTGCATTATTTGAGCCAAACTATGAAAAGCTCAGCACCACAGCACCTGATTTAATTTTAAGTGGTAGCCGTGCTCGTGATGCGTATGCAAAATTAAGTGAGATTGCCCCTGCGATTTCAATGGATATTGATCCTAAACGTTTTACCGAAAGCCTTGCTGAACGCACAACAACATTAGGTCAAATTTTTGGCAAAGAAGAACAAGCTAAAAAACTACTGGCTGACTTCAATAGTCAAATTGATACCGTAAAAGCTAAAACACCTGATGCAGGTAAAGCGATGGTCGTTTTAGTTAGCGGCGGTAAAATCTCAGCGTATGGCCCTGGTTCTCGTTTTGGCTTTATCTATGACGTATTAGGTTTTGAACCTGCTTATGAATTTGACAGCCCTGGCTCACACGGAAATATTGTCAACTCTGAACTGTTACTAAAACTCAACCCAGACTGGATGTTCGTGATTGATCGTGATGCTGCAATTGGTCGTGAAGATTCACAACCTGCACAGCAAGTTCTGGATAACGCACTGGTTAGAAAAGTAAATGCGTGGAATAACGACCGCGTTATTTATCTCGACTCGAGCTCAATTTATATCTCAGGTGGGATCCAAACATACAGCCGTTTAATGGATACAATTAATCAGGCATTAGATAATAAAAAATAAAGTAACTGAATGAAAACGTTCCATTTATCATTGGGGATAGGCACTCTTGCTATCCTCTCAATGATCAGTCTATTTGTCGGTGCAGGAGATATTACGCCTGCTTCGCTTTTTTCTGATCCTGACATGCGCGATATCTTTTTTATTAGCCGTGTTCCAAGAACTCTCTCATTATTACTCGCAGGCGGTGCCATTAGTGTTGCGGGTCTGATCATGCAACTGCTGACTCAAAACCGCTTTGTTGAACCCTCTCTTGCAGGAACAACACAATCTGCAAGCCTAGGTTTGTTGGTGGTTATGCTGCTCTTTCCTGCTGCGGGCATCTTCACCAAAATGATGGTTGCCACCGTTTTTGCCCTTTTTGGCACCATTTTATTTATGTTGCTCCTGCAAAGGATCACCTTAAAAACCACACTGATAGTACCTTTAGTGGGCATTATGCTCAGTGCCGTTATTGGTGCGCTGACCATCTTCTTAGCGGTTTATTTCGATTTACTGCAATCTTTAGATGCGTGGACAAGTGGTGATTTTTCAAGTGTATTACAAGGTCGTTACGAGCTGTTATGGCTTGTCGGCGTACTTGCATTAATGGCCTGCTGGGTGGCTGATAGCTTTACTGTCGCAGGTATGGGCCGTGAATTTTCGATTAATGTGGGGTTAAATTACCGCAAAGTCATGATCATCGGATTATCCATTATCGCACTGATTAGTGGTGTCGTTGTTTCCGTCGTAGGTGCATTGCCTTTCTTAGGTTTGATTGTCCCTAATCTGGTGAGTTTAGTGATGGGGGATAATATCCGTAAAACTATCCCTTGGGTTTGCTTAAGTGGTGGTGCAATTGTTTTACTGTGTGATGTAATTGGTCGCCTTATTCGTTATCCTTTTGAAATTCCTGCCAGTGTTATTTTAGGCGCTGTAGGAGCCGTGATTTTCCTTTTCTTACTATTAAAGCAGCAACGTTATGCAAAAAGTTAATTCATCCATAATTAGCAAATGTACTGGCGCTGTTGAACATAAGAAAACGCGCCTTTCACCCCTGTCTCGTATTTGGTTATTACTAGGGGCATCGTTATTATCTATTGTGTTATTTATGACGATAAACCTAAACGGTAATATCTCTTATATTCTGACTCACCGCGCTTACATTATTCTCACTATGATTGTGGTAGCATTTGCCGCCGGTGTCTCAACAATATTATTCCAAACTATCGCTAATAACCGTATTTTGACCCCTTCTCTTATGGGATTAGAAGCCCTGTTTGTGTTGCTACAAACCGTGTTTGTCTTCTTTGAAGGCGATATGCCTGCATCGTGGATGTTGAACTTATCAAAGTTCTTTTTAGAATCAACATTATTGGTGCTATTTTCCGTTGTACTCTACCGTTGGCTGTTTAGCTCAGTGCGTTTTAACATCAATTTAGTCCTAATGATTGGAATTATCTTAGGTACGTTATTTCGCAGTTCAGCCACACTATTACAACGTTTGATGGATCCTAATGAGTTCTCCATTTTACAAGGTCGCATGTTTGCCACCTTCACCCGCGCAACGCCTGATCTGATCTTTTGTGCCTTAGCCATTATTGTTGTTGTAGGTGTTTTACTTTGGCGGATGCGTTATAGCTTTGATGTGATGGCATTAGGCCAAGCGAATGCGATTAATCTCGGCATTAATTACCGCAAGCAGACAACATATATCCTATTACTGATTTCAGTCTTAGTGGCTGTTTCAACCGCCTTAGTCGGCCCATTAACCTTCTTGGGTTTAATTGTGGCTAACCTTGCTTATCATATTAGTGGCAGCAGCCAACACCGCTTTTTGATGCCCGTCGCTTTTTTATTGGGTACGATAGCGCTTATTGGTGGGCAATTAGTTTTAGAGTACGGCTTAAAAATGACAGGAACGCTTTCTGTAGTCATTGAATTTGTCGGCGGAATGTTCTTTATCTATTTGGTGTTAAGAAGACTTTAATATGATTGAAATCAGCAAAATATCAAAGCGTTATCAAGACATCACTGTTCTCGATAATATTACAACAACCATTCAACGTGGCGGTATTACTTCAATCATTGGCCCTAATGGTGCGGGTAAATCCACATTGCTTTCCGTCATTGGACGCTTATTAATTCCTGAGAGTGGTATGGTCAGTGTTAATGGCATGAATGTCGCCGCAACAGACAGCGATGTTTTAGCAAAAAATCTCTCAATACTGCGCCAAGAAAATCAATTTGTCAGTCGTTTAACTGTAGAAGAACTCGTCGGTTTCGGGCGCTACCCATACAGCAAAGGCCGTTTAACTCTGGATGATAAAAAAATCATTGATGAGTCGTTAGATTTTTTAAATCTAAACGAATTCCGTCATCGCTATCTGGATGAGCTATCAGGTGGGCAACGCCAACGGACTTATGTTGCGATGGTACTGTGCCAAGACACTGAATATGTCATGCTTGATGAACCCCTTAATAATCTTGATATGAAACATGCGGTGATAATGATGAAACTTCTGCGAAAAGCTGCAGATGAATTAGGAAAAACCATTATTATTGTTATTCATGATATCAATTTTGCCTCTGTTTACTCTGACTATATTTTAGCCATGCGTAATGGACAATTGTATTATCACGGTTCACCCAAAGAGATCATGAAAGCGGATATTATCGAAGATATTTTCGACACCCCTGTTGACGTTAAAGAGATCGACAATAAGCTAATTGCGATGTATTACTAATTTCATTTAGTTTTATTAACTTCAATAAAAAGCAGATTATTTTTCTGAACAATAACCTGCTTTTTTATTGTTTTTTTTCTTTTAAGATCAACTCAGAATCAATATCTTCAAAGATAGATTGCCATTCATTATCATCAATATCCATTAATCCAAAATAACGCAGTAAAAAGGTGCCTTCTGTTGCCAAAAAAGCCAGTCTTGCACGTTTTCCAGCCTCCGTTGTTGTATCTAACCCCGTCAAGCGCTGTTGATACCACTCTTTTGTACTTTGCAGATATTCTGGCGTCTGTAGCAATGCCGCCATTAAACTCGCGCCTTTGGCAAAAGAGACTTTATCGTGATGATGAGTAGCATGGATATGTGCAGTAACGCGATTATCAGGGGAATTATCACTTTCAACTATCTTGTTAAATTGGGTTTCATAACTCTCTTCCCAGAAATCAAACATCGCATCAATCATCGCTTCTTTACTGCTAAAACAGTATTGAACGCCCCCTTTTGAGATCCCCATTTTTTTAGCAACAGTATCTATCGTTAACGCTGCCGCACCTTGTTCCATCACGATATCGAAGATCGCTTCTAACAATTTCTCTCTATCAATTGTTCTTTGACGTCCCATAAAAAACCTCTTTTCAATACGATCGTATGGATTTATATTATAGCCGCTAGTAAAAATAATACCCATAAAAATAACTGAGATTTCTATGATAAAAGATTATAAGCGTTGGATAGTATTACTTTTGGTCTCTAGCATGCTGTTTCTCATTGTTGTTGATGTAACCGTGCTTTATACCGCATTACCACGTTTAACCCATGACTTAAATGCAAGTGCATCAGAAAAACTGTGGATAATGAATGCTTATCCATTAATTGTTGCTGGCTTATTACCCGCAGCTGGAATGCTGACAGACAGAATAGGCCATAAAATACTGTTTATTAGTGGGTTACCACTCTTTGCCCTTGCCTCTTTATGCGCTGCATTTTCTCCAACAGCAACGACTTTAATTGCATCTCGTGGTTTTTTAGCGGTAGGGGCTGCGATGAGTATGCCAGCCACACTGTCAATCGTGCGCCAAGTCTTTAGTGACTCGCAAGAGCGCGCCATTGCGATTGGTATTTGGTCTGCAGTTGCCTCTGGGGGCGCGGCTTTAGGGCCTTTAATTGGTGGCATGTTGCTTGAACATTTTTGGTGGGGTTCTGTCTTCTTAATTAATGTTCCCATTGTGCTTCTTGTATTACCGTTTTCTATTTGGCTTATTCCTAAGTTTTCAGGGCATGGTGATCATAAAATTGATTATTTAAGTTCAGTGCTTATTTTAGTGGGTTTGATCAGCGCTATTTATGCTTTAAAAGAACTAGGCAAACCTTATACACAGTGGAGTGAGGTAGCTCTTGCCTTGGTTATTGCGGCCATTTTTTTAACGATATTTACCCAGCGTCAACGAAAACAAACTCACCCAATGGTTGATTTTGGATTATTTAAAAACCGCTTTTTTAGTATCGGTATTTTAATGGCTATCCTTTCGATGGTGATCATTGTGGGTATTGAGTTACTGCTTAGTCAGCGCTTACAGCTTGTTGCTGGATTTACCCCCTTAAATGCAGCATTAGTCATTTTACCTATCCCTATTGGCTCAGTATTAGCATCCCCTTTAGCGGGCTATTTTTTAACACGGTTAGGTGAAGTTCGATTAATTATTGCCGGATTTACGCTCACTTTAGTGGGAAATCTGTGGTTAATTGCCGTTTATCAAACAACCTCTCCAGTGGCGTTAATCGGTAGCTTATTCTTAATCGGCTTTGGTCTAGGACTTATTTTTACCACGGCATCGACATCCATTATGTTGAGTGTGGCTGATAAGCAAGCGGGAATGGCGGCGTCAATTGAAGATGTCGCTTATGAGCTAGGCAGTGTGATTGGCGTGACCTTTATGGGCAGTTTAATGAGTACGGTATACACCTTAAAACTTGCACTACCAGACTCATTAGCTATCAATGATGCAGTCTATGACAGTTTAGATGAAGCCCTTATTGTGGCAGAAAAATTACCCAATGACGTGGCTTCTCTTGTAGTATCTCAAGCAAATTTAGCTTTTGAAAATGCCTTTTTCGTGGTGTTAGTTGCCACCGCAATTATTACGGCGTTAAGTCTTTTTATATTGCCATTTATATTACGCAATAAGCGTTTATATTAATTTTAAGTGATACCTTTCCAGACTGATGTATTTTATCGTGCTGAAAAGGTATCGCGAGTATCAATTTGAAATATTTAAAACTCGATTAATTTCTCCAGAGACTAATAAACAATCTAAACTTTGTAAGTTTGTCTCAATAACATTATTAATATATTCAATGTTAGATTGATGAATATCTCCCTCAGCGTTCAATACATCAATTAAAGGCCTTGTTCCTAAACTTTTGTATTGTAATAAATAAAGATCTCTCGTTTTTTCTGCTGTTTGTATTTTTTCTTTTTGTGAATTCATCATAGATAAATTACCCGTTACTTGAGATAACGCGACATTTAATTGCTGCTTTGTATTAATCGATATTGTTTCATATTGATACTGACTAGCGAGTAATTCATTAGCTGCTTGGGACATTTTTGAATATTTACTTCCCCCTTCAAACAGAGGGATATCCACGTTAAGTTTAATCTCTCTTCTATCAGGATCATAATCCATATTATCATTTTTATTGATATTTGTTCGATAATTTCCTTCCAAATAAATTGTTGGGAAATTATCTAATCGCGTATATTCCATATTTTTCTTTGCAAGTTCATGATCATATTTAGCAAGTAACATATCGATTGATTCTGCTCCATGATCTGCATATTGATAGCAAACATTAGAAAGATGAGTATCCGTAATTAAAGGAATTTGAGAATAGCTCACCGCATTATTTGTGTAATTCTGCAATAATGCATTCCAGCGCGCTTGCTGTGTTTTATAGCTATAAAGTAATGCTTGTGCTGAAACAAGTTTATTTTTACTTTGTACATAGTCAGCTTGTGTAGAGGCTCCTAATGAAGAACGACTCATCGCTAATTGCTCTATCTCACTAAAACCTTCCACTTGCAATTGAGCAATATTCACTAAATTATTATAAAGAGAAGTATAAAAGTAAGCTTGTGAGACTTGATAAATCAGATCTTGCTGACTTTTTAAAGAAACTATTTTTTCTCGGGCAAAAGAAATTTCTGCAGAATCCACTCTTGTAGACGTTTTCCCAAAATCATACACCATTTGTCTGACGGTAAAACGAACATCTGAACCTTTATTATTATTTCCATACCGATCCTTATTTTCATAGAGCTTATTATCCATTCCTACGCTGACTTGTGGAAAATAATCTGCTCGTGATCCATCAATCATATCTTGAGCTGCTCTCGCTAAGTATTCACTACTTCTTAATGATGGGTGCCAATTTAACGCTAATCCCACCACAGATGACAGTGACTGTTTTTCAATACTTGTTCCCGTTTCTTGCATTGACTGTAATACATTAGGTTGAGCATCAGCAACGCTCATTGATTTTGTAATACCCTGAGATAAAAAGCGTTTAGGGGATTCTACGTCCTTATGGATATCCACAATATCTAGAGTAAAAGAGTTAACTGGTTCAGTTTGTAATGTTGCGTTTGCGTGTTGTATACCACTGCCACCTAATAACAAAATTGACCCTATTAGTAAAACAGTATGTTTGATTTTTTTCATTTTATTAACCTATTACCGTTCTCTTAATGCTTCATTAATTTTATTAAATGGCTTAATTAAATACTGTAATACTGTTTTACTGCCTGTTGTTATTTCGACGGATGCAATCATTCCCGGAGTAATAGAAAATGATTTTCCCGCCTTATTCACTAAATAATCTTTATCAGTTTTGACGTATATCTTGTAATACGTCACATCACTTTTAACTTCATCTTTCACCGTATCCGGTGAAATAACACTGACCGTTCCCTCTAATCCGCCATAAATAGCATAATCATAAGCCGTTATTTTGACTTTGGCTTGTTGCCCTGGATGAATAAAAGCAATATCTTTTGGCGATATTTTAGCTTCAATAATTAATGTATCTTCCAAAGGAACAATATCCATCAAAATACCATTTGGAGGAACCACACCAC
The DNA here is from genome assembly GCF_014897315.1 of Proteus sp. FME41. Taxonomy (GTDB): domain Bacteria; phylum Pseudomonadota; class Gammaproteobacteria; order Enterobacterales; family Enterobacteriaceae; genus Proteus. The sequence continues at coordinate 178,656 of NZ_JABUYL010000008.1, forward strand.
CAATTGTTGAATTTTGAATATTCTTCACAATACCTTTAACAGGCGATGTAATAGTTGTTTTTTGTACAAAGTCTTGTCGCCCCTTAATTAAAGGCGCCAAGCTATCTATTTCAGCCATTACTTTCGCCAGTTCTTGTCGCGCAGTAACATAAAAATCTGAAGTGTATTCTTGTATTTTACTTTCTAAATCAATCAATTCCTTTTCTAATCTTAATACTTCGACGGTACTACTAGCACCTTGGCGAGCAAGCTCTTTATTAATATTTAATTGTTGACGAATAATGTGCTTACTCTTTTGCAAATTAGCGAGTGTTTGAGTAAGTTTTTGTTTGCGTGATAAATAAAGCTTATTTTCATAATTAATTAATTCAGTTTGTGTTTGTAATTCCTCAGGAAAAACCAAGTTAGCTATTTTATGTTGATCAACTTCTGCTTTTAATCGAATAGACGTTGCTAAAGCCGTATTATATTTCGCCTGTGATTCTTCTAGGCTTGATGCTGTTCTTGTCGAATCTAATGTCGCTAACGTTTGTCCAACTTGAACAATATCTCCCTCTCTCACAAAAATATTAGTCACAATCCCACCATCTAGAGATTGAATAAGTTGCTCTTTAGAGCTTGGAATGATTTTCCCGTTTCCCTTTGTCACCTCGGCAACTTCAGCAAAATAAGCCCAAATCACCATAATAAATAAAAAAGAAAAGATAGCCATGATGATACGATTTGCTTTACTGGCTTTAGTATCATCAATTAAACCAAATTCAGCCGCATCACCAATACTGTCTTCAATAAGATAGAGATCTTTATCTTTTTTATTCGTAATATAACGATAATCAGCAATAATATTTTTTATTCGTTTAAAAAATCCTATTTTTTCTTCTTGGTTCTGTTGTATTCCTTGATTGTGTTGTTGGTTTAAACTTTCTAATTCTTTCACCAACTTATTCATCTCATCAGGAGATACTGCATTCGATGCGTTATTTTTTTTATTTTTCATCTGTTACTCCTGAAAGCATTTTTAATGCAACCGCTTTGGGTTTATCAAGTACAATTTTGCCATCCGAAACAACAATAATACGATCCACAAGTTCTAATAATTTTTTTCTATGCGTGGTAATAATAAATGTTTTTCCAAGAGCCGTTTTTTCAATATTCTTAATAAAATTAGCTTCAGTAATATCATCGAGAGATGCGGTTGGCTCATCCAATAGTAAAGTCGTTGGTTTTTTCAATAATAAACGGCTTAATAACAATGACTGTTTTTGTCCTCCTGAAATACCAACACCACCTTCTTGAATAATATAATTAATCCCTTCTGGTAATTTATTTATAAATTCAGCGGCACCTGTTTCTTCAAGAACTTGATAAATTTCTTCATCGGTGGCTAATGGATTTCCTAATGTCACATTATCTCGTACAGTACCGTAAAATAATTTGGCATTTTGGCTTAAATAGCCCACATCTCTACGTAAATCTGAAGGATCCAATGTATTTAATTCGATATTATCTAGTGTTATTGTTCCTTCTTGATATTCCATCTTACTAAAAAGTGCCGAAAGCAAAGAGGATTTACCCGCACCATTACGGCCTATAATCGCGATTTTCTCACCCGGTTTAATTTCTAATTTATTTATATATATCGCATAATTTGGGCTATTTTGATTAAATTTAAAACCAATGTTTTCTAATTTATAATGACCTTTAATAAAAGGTAAATGAACTTTTTTAATAGACGTAGGATGGTCAACGGGTAATTCCATAATAGACGTTAACCCTTTTATTGATACCTTAGTTTGTTGCCAACGCGTAATGATATTCGCCATTTGAGAAATAGGCCCCATCATTCGAGAACTTAATATAGAAGACGCGACAAGTGCCCCTGTGGAAAGCTCACCACTGATCACTAAAGGGGTTCCCATACAAATCACCCCTACAAACACACTGTTTTGAATAAAATAAGCCATACTGCTTAATTTATGTGTTAGATGTTTTAGCTTTAAGCTGGCTTCAGCACTCGTTTTTGTATAATGGATCCACTGCTGTTGAAAACGATACTCTGCTTGCATGGCTTTTATATCATCAAGCCCTTGAACTGATTCAACAATCATGCCACTACGTAACGTGCTTTCCCTCATTGCTTCGTTGGCAAGCACAAACAATTTTTTCTGTGCTAATAGCCCAGGCGTTATCATTAAGAAAAAACCCGCTAATGGAATGACGCAAATAATTCCGCCAATCATATAAATAATAAAGAGAAAAAAGAGAAAGAAAGGTAAATCTGCAATAGCAGCGACGGTACTAGACGTCATCATTTCTCTAATTTGTTCAAGATCGCGCAACTGAGAAATAAAAGAGCCAGTAGAGGGTGGGCGATGACTGTCTTTTATCCTTAAAGAATGCCCATAAACACGATCTGACATACGCAAATCAGCTTTTTTTCCTAATAAATCAATCACTCCATAACGCAACATTTTAAGAATATAATCAAAAACAAAAGCAATTAATACGCCTACAACCAAAACAAACATCGTTGAATAAGATTGTGATGGAATAATCCTATCATAGGTTTGCATAGAATAAGTGATCCCTGCCAAACCCAAGACATTAATAATAAATGTTGCCATAATGACATATTTATAAGGAGAAACATCCCTTAATAAAATACGCCATAGCCAATGTTTTTCTGTGGGTTTAATATATAAATCCACTCTTGGATCAGGTCTGTCAACCATTGGTCTAAAAATAACAATTCGTTTTATATTTTCTTTTAGCGTATCTATATCAACATCAACAGCTAGGCCATAATCACCGCTGAATAATATTGTCGCGTTATTACCTTTTATATTTTGAACTATCCCCACTCTGCCATCATGACTTTCAACAACAACAGGTAGCGACCAAACATTAAATTTAAATTTTTTGCTGTCTATAAATTTAGCAACTAAACAACACTGTCTAGCTAATAATTTAATTACATCATCATAAGAAATATTATTCTCATACCATTTAGCCGTGATATTGATATTTTCTGGTGAAAAATCTAATCGGTAATGATTGGCTATATTTATAATCGCTTCTTTATAATTTTCTAAATAGCAATGAGCGTTATTATTTTCACTGTTTTCCATAATAATACCTTAATATGGGAAAAACATCCTCATGCCGTATTGGCACGAGGATGTTAATTATTTATTTTATTTTTATAGATTTAGATATTATGAGTTGTCCCCATATCTTCCTCTGTTATTAGTGTTGCAACCTGATGAGATTCAATATTCCCATCATGTATCGTTTCACTAACAAAAAGTGGAGACTGAATTGCCTGTTCTGTTTCTTGAGAAGCGGGAACAATATTATCAATATTAATATTGGCCTGACTTGCATCCGTTAACAATTCACTTAATTCAGGTAACTCAACATTATCTTGTTGTTCATTCGATATTGTTTCTGAGGCTTCACCTAATTGAAGTAATGCCGCGATATCAAGGTTATTTGATTCTCCATCAACATCAGTATCGGTATCAACATCAGTGTCTGTATCGGTATCTACATCAGTGTCTGTGTCGGTATCTACATCAGTATCTGTGTCTACATCAGTATCTGTGTCGGTATCTACATCAGTGTCTGTGTCGGTATCTACATCAGTATCTGTGTCGGTATCTACATCAGTATCTGTGTCGGTATCTGTGTCGGTATCAACGTCAGTATCTGTGTCGGTATCTACATCAGTATCTGTGTCGGTATCTACATCAGTAT
>NZ_JABUYL010000041.1 GCF_014897315.1 Proteus sp. FME41
ATTTATTGACACAATCAAACAGCTTGCAGGACGAGTACCAGAACTTACTCAACGCATTACAAGAAAATTAAATCAAACAAAAGATAAAATACTCGATGATTTTGAACGTCGCTTTTCAAAAGACATGAAAAATTATGAGCAAACACAACAGCAAAGTCTAGAAAAACAAACGCACAGAGAAGTACAGTCCGAAAAGAAGCCAACAAAAGATCATGATCGGGGGATGAGTCGATGAATAAAGATGAGCAACTCATTGTTCAAGTATTAAATGCCTATAAAAATGGAAAAATTGATTTTAGTAACGTTCCAGAACTAGAAACCTTAGTCCGTCAAGAAGTCAATACGGAATTTCGTGACTACCAAGAAAAGATAACCTCTGTTGCGAATCAAAAAATTGAGATAGCTATTCAAGAACAACTCCATCGTTTAGAGGCAGAAAATTTAAAATCTGACATACTGAAAGAAATTAAAAAAGAAAAACAGGACTTATTAGTTTTAAAAAAAGAATTCCAAGTCCAAATAGAAAAAACGAATATCGATACGCACCGTGAGGCATTAGAAAGTTACAGCATCATTATTGCGAATATTGTCTGTCTCTTGTGTTTCTTAGTGGTGGGAGCATTATTAGGACAGTGGATTTATAGAGGTATATGGGACGGTTGGGGCTTACATCTTCTTTATGATACAGTGCTTGCCATCCAACCTGAACATCCTTATGGGGCGGTTGTTCTTGGATTAGGTGGCTTTGGTTTAATCGGTGCTGGAATTTATGGTAGTTTTCGATTGATGTATGAAGCTTCAACGACTTGGTTAGATAAACGGCCAAAAATTTTCAAAAGAATCTTTCCGAAAAAATAGAGAGTGAGGGGATATTTTGGTTTTAGACAATAAATTAGGGTTAACAAATTCAGCAGAATTAGCCAAACAAGAAGAATTGTTAACAAAAAAGAGAGCCAAAGAGTTGTTTGAGTCTGGCAAAATAGATGAACTGGAAATTGGGACGTTTCAGGGCTTAACTGATATTCATCAGTTTTTATTCCAAGATATTTACGACTTTGCAGGAAAAATTCGAGAAGTGAATATTGCGAAAGGGAACTTTCAATTTGCGCCACGTATTTTTTTAGCGCAAACACTAGAGTATATTGATAAATTACCTCAAGAAACCTTTGACGAAATTATTGATAAGTACTCTGATATGAATGTAGCCCATCCGTTTAGAGAAGGGAATGGACGTGCCACTCGAATATGGTTAGATTTAATTCTAAAAAATAAATTGGGCAAAATCGTAGATTGGAATCAGATTGACAAGGATGAGTATTTAAATGCCATGATCCGTAGTACAGTAAGCACCAATGAATTAAAATATTTGATTCAAAAAGCCCTGACCGATGATTTAGGGAAAGAACAATTTTTTAAAGGAATTGATGCCAGTTATTATTACGAAGGGTATTACGAAATCAAAATCGAAGATCTATAGACACTATTTAACAGAAAACGATTGATCAAATTTTATGATGATCAGTCGTTTTTCGTTATGTGAGGATTTGGACCTTTTATTTTAAATTTTTGAAAAAAAAAGGCTAAGCCTTATATATATTTATCTTATATATTTTAATCTTTTATTCTTTTGCGTCAAAAAAAAGTGAGGTTTTGCAAGGCTTTACAAAATAATATATGGAGAAAAAACTGTGTATGTATGGAGAAAAAACTGTGTACGTATGGAGAAAAAACTGTGTACGTATGGAGATTTTTAATTTATTTCTCTATATATTTTGATATAATAAAAGCATGAAGAATCTCTCGACGAAAAGTGTTTCTTCATGCGTATCTAAAATCACTCAAAAAGGAGTAACTTTCTATGTCTAATATAGCAAAGAATGAAAAAAATAAGAAGCAGGTGCAAACATTGAATGAATTATCAAAACGAAAAGTAGTGGAACATAATTCTTTAATTACTAGCATTGCGAAAATGGATAAAACCCCATTGAAAATGTTTGAATTAGCCGTATCTTGCATTGATACGGAAGAACCACCAAAAGACAATACGGTTTATTTATCGAAGCAAGAACTCTTTGCTTTTTTTAAAGTGTCCGACAATGATAAACACACACGTTTTAAAGAGGCCGTTGAAAAAATGCAAAAACAAGCCTTTTTTCAAATCAAAGAAGAAGCAGGAAAAGGATTTAAATTCATCAATATAGTGCCGATTCCCTATGTAGAATGGACGGATTATCATGATGATGTATTGATCCGTTTTAGTCCTGAAATTATACCTTATTTAGTTAATCTGAAAAAGAATTTTACGCAACATGCCTTAGCTGATATAGCAGAGCTGAATAGTAAGTATAGTATTATCTTGTATCGCTGGTTATCAATGAATTATAACCAATATGATCATTATAGTTATAAGGGTGGACGCCGAGAAGAACAAGTGGAAGCGTACCGTAATCCGACAATTTCAGTGAAAGAGTTACGAGAAATGACGGATACAGTCAATGAATATAAACTTTTTTCAGATTTAGAAAAATGGATATTAAAAAATCCGTTAGAAGAAATCAATGGACATACTTCTTTTAACGTCACTTATGACAAGATTAAAAAAGGACGTTCGATTGATTCTATTGTCTTTCATATCACGAAAAAACGCCGAGCAGATGATAACAGCTACAAGTTAGAAGATCAAACATACAAAGTAGCAACCGCTCAAAACGAGCAAATAGAAGACAGATTATATGCACAAGCTATGCAAAGTAAATACACTAAATTATTGCTTGAAAATTTCCTTTTATCGCCCTATGAAATGACAGATCCAGCAATTATGGCTGGTCTACAAAAAAATGTTTATCTAAAATATGACGAACTCAAAGAATTAAGAGGGATAGAGGGCGTGAAGAAACACCTTTCATACGTTCATGAAAAGCAAGAACCTTACTCAAAAGGGAATATTGCAAAGTATCTGAAAAAATCAATTGATCAATACTTGTCAACTGTAAAATTACAAGACCTTGAGCAACCAGAACGTGCAAAGGTTCGTGGTAAAGGAGCTAGCTATGAGTGAGAATCTTAAAACGATCAAAGAGCTTGCGGATGAGTTAGGTGTTTCCAAACAAGCTATTCAATATCATATAAAATCATTGACAAACAAAAACCGGCAAACAAACGACAAAGGTGTAACGGTTTTGTCTGTGACAGAACAAGACTTTATAAGGGGTAAAGTAGACAAACAGACAAACAAAAAGAAGACAAACGAACCGACAAAAAACCGACAAACAGACAAGCAAAAAGAACTGAATATTAATAAATATTTATTAAATGAAATTGAAGAAGTTAAGAAAAATAGGGATAAACAATTAGCAGTTAAAGATAAGCAAATAGAAAATAAAGACATTCAAATTGCACAAATGCAAAATCTGCTAGACCAGCAACAACGTTTAGCACTACAAGATAAAAAATTACTAGAAGAATATAAAGAAGAAATTAATGAATTAAAAATTTTGATAATACCAGTACCAGAAGATGAAAAAGAGTCTGTCGCACGGAAATCTAAAGATATAGATAAATTAAAAGAAGAACCTCAGAAAAAAAATAAAAAATGGTGGCGTTTTGGAAGAATGTGAAAGTATATAAAGATAACTAATTTTTTTTAGTAAGACTGGAGGAATATTGTGGAGGACGAAAAATTAATTAAATCAAAAGAACGTGTCCAACAACATGGAGAAGTGTTTACCCCTCAATGGATGGTAAAAAAAATGTTAGATGTTGATGGGATTAAACAAGCTTGCGAAAATATAGATGCGACCTTTTTAGAGCCTGCTGCTGGAGATGGGAATTTCTTAGTGGCTATTTTAGAACGTAAATTGAAAGTTGTTACTGAACAATTCAGTGAGGGGCATTGGGGGACAAAATCATTGTTTGCGTTGAGTTCTATTTATGGAATTGAATTTTTAGCAGATAATTTAGAAATAGCTCGCTCTCGTATGTTAATCCATTATCTAAATTGGTATGAAGGAATTTTTCAAGAACAACTTTACAGTACAACAGATCTATATAAGTCTGCTATGTATATAATACGAAGAAATATCGTCCGAGGAAATACCTTAACTAAGAAGCACCCTGATTATGATATCCCAATTATGTTTAATGAATGGAAAAAAGTTAAAGGTTCTAGTAGTAAAGTGGAAAAAATTGAGTTCACATTTTCAAGTTTATTTGAAAATGAAGAAGTGCTAGAAAAAGGAATCTCAGAAGGGCAACTTAGTTTATTCGATTTTGAAATGTTTGATGAAGAAAACAAAGAGAAAAAGGATGATTCAGTCATAATAGATATTAAGAAAATATATAAGTTGGAAGAGGGATGATATGTCAAATTTTGAATTTTTAACTTTAGAACTAGAAACAGCTGAATTATTTCAAACGGCTAACTTTGCTGAAAAAAATTATACGGAAAAAGATTATGAAGGTACGCTGACAAAAGTCAGGAAATTAGCTGAGAATACTGCCAATGAAATTGCAATAAAAGAACACATTGTATTACCCGATCGATCTAATTTTAATGATGTTTTACGTGAACTTAAAAATCATTCAATTGATCAATTTATAATCGAATCGTTTTATGAAATTAAACGTCTAGGAAATGATTCAGCTCACAAACTAAATAGCCGTAGTGCTACACAGGAAAATGCTAAACAAGCACTTCATAAAATTTTTATGATTTTAGTTTGGTATATGAATCATTATTTTGAAATCGATATTAAAACAGCATATTTAGATTTCTTAGAGCCACAAGCTGAGAAACTCTATCAAACAGCTGAGCGTAAATTAATTTATATTCAAACAGCTGATAACACCTCTGGAATGTTTCCAGCTTATAAGGATGCACAAAAAATAGGAGAAGCTACAGCTCCTGATGATGATTTTGAGGTTGACTGGTCTCCAAACAGCGAATTTTTAAGAACAGTAGGCGCAAAACGAATCAATCAATATATGAAAACTTCAGGGATTAAATTTGTCCTTGAATGGGTAGAATTAGCATGGAAAAAATCAACAAAAACATGGTTTCATGATCATGATGTACATGAAGTACTGAAACGTTCAGGAATAAAACGTCCTGAATTCCTAGACGGATCAGAATGGTTTGAAACAGATCTAGAAACAGCAAAATCAGCAATTAAAGCAGTAAAAGAAGGTCAATCTGCACTGGATAGTGTTGGAAAAACAAATTCTGGCTCTCATATAACACTTCGTCCAGAACAATCCTTAGCGGTAGAAAAAACCCGAAAAAATTTCAAAAAAAATAAAAAAATGCTATGGAATGCCAAAATGCGATTTGGAAAAACTTTGACTTCCTTAGAACTTATAAAAGAGCAAAAATATGCCAAAGTTTTGATTATGACGCATCGTCCTGTAGTTTCTGATTCATGGGTTGAGGATTTTGGAAAGATGAAGATGGCAGAGGAAGGCTATCGCTATGGATCAGAAGATACGCAGTTTAAGTTAAAAGATTTGAAATCAGGAAACACTCCATTTATTTATTTTGTGTCTATTCAAAAGCTCCGATATGGCGGAGGAAAAGTAAATTTAAGAGAATTTACTAATGTTGATTGGGATTTAATTATCATTGACGAAGCACATGAAGGGACACAGACTGAGCTTGCAGATAATGTATTGAAATCACTTGAAAAAGACAACACAAAAATTTTATCATTGAGCGGAACTCCGTTCAATATTCAAGATCAGTACAGTGAGGAATCTGTTTATACATGGGATTACCCAATGGAACAATTGGCGAAACTCCGTTATTCATTAGAACATCCTACAGAGAAAAACCCGTATGAATCATTACCAAAAGTCAATATGTTTACGTTTGAGATGAAAAATAAAGAACGCTTTTTAGATGATTCAAAATCCTTTAATTTCCGTGAATTTTTCCGTGTGAATGAAAACAATGAGTTTGTTCATAAAGTTGATATTAATGCATTCTTAGATAATATTACTAATCAAGATAGTAACACTAATTACCCATTTTCAACTAAGCAATACCGTAATGAATTACGCCATACACTATGGTTATTACCTGGAGTTAAAGAAGCGAACGCTTTCGAAAAATTACTTAATGAACATCGGATTTTTGGAAAGGAATACAAAATTGTTAATGTTGTTAAAGATGATAAGTCAGATAGCAACGAAGTCGCAACAGAGGGCGATTTGGATAAGGTTCGACAAGCAATAGGAGATCCGAGTCAGAGTAAAACCATTACGCTTACTGTTCGTAAACTGACAACGGGGGTTAATATTCCTGAGTGGACTGCGGTCCTTTTCCTTTCAAATACTAATAGCGCTATGAATTATCTTCAAGCTGCATTTCGAGCTCAAACTCCATTTTCGCATGAAAAGCTTGGAATGAAGAAGAATTGTTATATTTTTGATTTTGCTCCAGATCGTGCACTTACTGTGATGGCTGAAAGCGCACAAATTAATTCCGGTGTAGGTAAGAAAAATACATTACAACAAAAAGAAGCTATGACACAATTACTGAATTTCATGCCTATTTTGGGTCAAACAGACCATGGTATGAAAGTTTTTAATGTTGATAGAATGCTTACCCAACTCAAAAAAGTATATGCGGAAAAAGCTGTTCGTTCAGGATTTGAAGACGATTCACTTTACAATGATGAATTACTTACACTTGATGAAGCAGATTTGAATGATTTTAATAACTTGAAAGAAATTGTTGGAAAAACTAACCTATCAGGACTACCAAAGAAAGTTGAAATAAACGTCAATGGATTAACGGGTGAAGAGTATGAAAAAGGAGAAAGAGCTCAGAAAAAGAAGCCTCGAGAACGAACTACAGAAGAAAAAGAAATTATTGAAAAAGTCAAACAAGCAAAAAAACAACGCAAAACAATGATTTCAATTTTGCGTGGAATTTCCATACGAATTCCGATGATGATTTATGGTATGCCTATTGAGGTTGATAAGGAAATGGGAATCGATGAATTTGTCAATCACGTTGATAGCATTTCATGGGAAGAGTTTATGCCAAAAGGCATTAAAAAGTCTGATTTTAAGCGTTTCGCAAAGTATTATGATCCAGAGGTTTTTGTCGAGGCAGGAAGAATTATCCGACAGAGGGCTCAGTCTTATGATGATCTAGAGTACACAGAAAGAGCAGAGAAAATTGCAGAACTTTTTGGAACATTTAAAAACCCAGATAAAGAAACTGTTTTGACCCCATGGAAAGTTGTTAATCTACAGCTTTCTAAAACAATTGGCGGATTACGTTATTTTGATGAAAACTTTGAAAACACTACATTGAACGGGCAAGATTCGATCACTTGGGTTGAGACAGAGATCACAAAAGAAGTATTTAAACCGAATACTAAAATTCTTGAAATTAATTCTAAAACAGGGCTATATCCTCTCTATGTAGCAAGTTCATTGTTTTATCAAAAACGAAATAAGCTAAACGATGATCGAGCAGGAAGATTCAGCAAGATTGATGAAGATAAAATAATACAAGAAATATTGAGAGAAAATATTTACGTCATTGCTAAAACTCCTATGGCTAAGACTATCACACAGCGTACGTTAGCAGGCTACAAGAATTGGACAACAAATATTTTATATGTGGAAGAAATTAATCAAAAACTCAAATCAAATCTAACGGAAACTATAGAAGAAATACAAAAAGGACTGAATGTAATGAAATTTGATGTAGTAGTGGGGAATCCTCCGTATCAGGAATCTCAATTGAACAATAATAAAGGCGAAGCAATTTATCACTATTTTTATGAGCTTGCAGAGCAAGTTTCTGATAAATATGTTTTAATTTCTCCAGCTAGATTCTTATTCAATGGTGGTTTAACTCCGAAAACTTGGAATGAAAAAATGCTTAACGACGAGCATTTAAACGTTGAGTTTTATACACCAAAATCAGAAGATGTTTTCCCAAATACTGATATTAAAGGTGGCGTTGTTGTTTTATATAGAGATATCGACAAAAATTTTGGTGCGATTAAAACTTTTGTTCCAGATCCAATATTGAGAAGTTTGTCTCAAAAATTTAAAGCAGATATCGATAGAAATTTATCATCAATTATTTTTGGAGGACGTTCAGATTTGAAATTTAATGATGAATTTTTATTAGCTTATCCCAATTCTATTCAAATGAGAATTGAACAAATTCAGATTAAATATCCGGACGTTAAAACTTTAAATGCAAATGAAGAGTATGAACTAAAATCATCAACGTTTGAATCATTGGATAAAGTTTTTCTACATGAAGAACCTATAGATAAAGAAAATCACTATAAAATTATTGGACTGTATAAGTCAAAACGTGTTTGGCGATGGATCGAAAAAAAATATATGACCCCTCGTTATTCAAAAAACAATATTGAGAAGTACAAAGTTTTTGTACCCGAATCCAATGGAAGTGGTGCGATTGGTGAAGTAATTAGTACCCCTCTTATAGGTACTCCTCTCACATCAGCTACACCTACTTTTATCAGCATTGGACAATTTGAGACAAAAATTGAAGCAGAAAATTGTATGAAATACATTAAAACAAAATTTGCTCGTGCTTTACTTGGAATATTAAAAATAACACAGCATAATCCTCCAGCAAAATGGGCGCATATTCCCCTACAAAACTTTAAACGAACATCAGATATTGACTGGGAAAAGTCAATATCTGATATTGATCAACAACTATATCTAAAATACAATCTTTTGACCAATGAGATTAATTTTATTGAGGAGAAAGTTAAACCAATGGAATAATAGAAAAGTTCTATTTTTAGAGGGTCTATAATTATATAATAACCCCTCACAAATCCCATTAAAATAGCCCCTAAGATCTAACCTTTATATCTTAGGGGCTATTTTTTTGTTATAATGATATAATAACTCTAAAAGGAGTAAGCAAATGAATAATGTTTTTAAACCCATTAAGTATTTAAGTATCATTATGCTTGTTGTTATTATCTCGGCTGTAATAACTTATATTGTCAATCCTAATTTCTCAGATACATTAAATTCTGTATCAAGTAATATTTCCAAATCGGTCTCACAGAAATCAGGATTAAATTTAGTTGTTGCTTATATTTTTAACAATGGATTTAAAGTCCCAATGGGGATGTTATTTTTTTCAATTATACCTATTCGATTTTTATATTGGATTCAGCCACTTTTCACAGCCATATTACCTGGAATTTTATTTGGGATAGCATTTAGATACTCGGTTGCAAAAGCTTTTATTATATTAATTTCTTCGCTACCTCATATGTTATTAGAGATATTCGCATTTTGCTTATGGATGGTCGCTCTTGATCGTTTTAACAAATGGATTAGATACAAAATATCTAGGAAAAAACAAACAAATACTAAGTTATTTGATGAATTCAAGTTAATATTAATCTCTTATGTTAAGTACGTTATCCCATTAATAGTTATAGCAGCTTTTACTGAAACTTATGTTGCGGATTGGATTAGTCATATATTAAGTTAAA
>NZ_JABUYL010000042.1 GCF_014897315.1 Proteus sp. FME41
AAAAATAAAAATACCGTCAATCTCCGTACTATAAACGGTTTTGATTTTTTCGTTTGCTACCAATGCTTTAATAACGTCCGGTTTTTTATTTTCGATCGCATCAACGACCTTCGAGCGTTGTAATTCGTCACCATTCCAAAATTGAGGGAACGTTTTTAATACGTTGTTCAGTTCTCTGATTAATTTAGTTTGCATGTCATTGCCTTATGACAGATTGAAAAATGAAAAGGATTATAGGGGAAGGTTGACGATACAGAAACAGGCTCATCATTGAACAGTGATAAAGTTGGGAAAAACATGGTTATTTAACATAAAGGTGCTTAAGCGTAATGCGACTTAGGCACTCGACCAATAATTCCACTCAGTCGCTCGAAATTCCTTATATTCCACCCATAAAAATCCCCATTTTTATGTTGGTTATTTGTTATCAAAATGACGATTTGGGGTTCAGCATAAAACTGACACCAAACGGCTATTTTTTCCAGAATTGCCACGGTTTTTTGGCTGGTACTGGTGCAATGGGTTCCGGTGTTGTCGGCAGCTTGGATTCGATTAATAGCATTGCTTGTTTCAGGCTGTCTATATGCTCGTCCTGACGTTGTAATTCTTTATTTTTGTTTTCAAGCAGTTGCTCTAAAAGTGCAATTTTTTGTTGTAACAGTGCAACGGATTGATCTGTTTTAGGTGTTGCATCGTGCTGCATTGCATTGCATCGCTTTGCGACAGTGTTGCATGTGTCGCCGTTAGTGAGCCGAATACACGAATAAGCTCTGATGTATCTACTTTTTTTGTGTTTGTTGCATCAGAAATTTGCGACAGTTTTCCTTGCTTAATATAGCGATGTATTGTTGTTCTGTTTTTTCCAGTTAGTCTGGCTGCCTCTGTAACTGATACCAGTGCCATAGATACCTCAGATCCGTCCGTATTTAGCTAAAATTTTCTCTAGCGTGGCTCGTTGTTTTTGAGTCAGCCATGTAAATGAGCCGTTTAGATCATATTTGCTCTGCATGTCACTCAGAAATTTAGCTTCAAAGCCGGTAAGCTGAATTTTTGCAGTTAAAGCATCATGCAATGTTGTTTTTAGTCCCTCATGAAGACGATTTTCAGGCGTTAAACGGATTGCCTTATCTTCTTTTTTTGATACTGGATCTTTAGCTAGCTCTGTCACAAGGTCAATTTGCTTATCCAGTTCAACTTGAAATATCAGGGTGTCAGCAGGACGACCGCGCTTTTCTATTGCTAACTTCATGTTGCTGTAGGTATTCAAATCTTTACTTACAGGCTTTAGCACGTCTCGGTTAAAGATCTTAAATTCCTTATATTTTTTCTCGATCATCATCATGAATTTAAAATCATTAATGCTAATTTCAACATTTGCTTTGTGAGTTTTACGTTGAGTTAATTCTTTGAGTATCCATTCGTAAACACGCATGGAATATTTATTTTCAAAGGCTTTGACGTGTTCCAGATTGTATTTTATGAATTTTTTCAACTGAAACAAATAAGGCAATATATCTTCACTAAAAACCAAAGATAAGGATTGTGTTTCTCTGTCAAACTCAGCGTAATTTACCCACTGGAATATGCGCTTAGATATCCTTCCAGTTGGATAGATTATTTCTACGGTTCTTGTCATTAACTCACTAGTCGCTTTATTTAAGCGGTGATATGCATTATCTGGTGATAAGCCCATCATCTTTGCATATTGCTGATAAGTGAAAGACACTGTTCTATCTGCTCTCGACGGGGTATCTAACGTTGGATTTAATAGAGCAACGCAACATAATATCAATTTAGTTTCATGCTCTGTTAGGTCATAGCGACTAACTGCCAATTCATTTGCTTTGAACACAACAAGCTCAGACATCAACACCTCGGTTATATTGGAAAAATTAATATCACCAATCATAAAGGTGATATTAATTTATAATCAATCACTTTTTTGTTTTTTTTTGTGAATATTATGATTTTCGTATCACCTTTGAGGTTTATTTTATGATTTTCATATCACCTTTTATGATTTTCGTATCACCTTTGTGTTTTTTTTATGTTTAAAATCAATGAAATAAAAACGCTAGAATAAAGAAAGAATAAAAGATAAAAAAGAATAGATCCCAGCCCTGTGGATAAATCAGAAAACTGCCGTCGATTTGCAGTAGTTAAAAGGATGTCGCAAACAAGGTTTGCTCCTTTTCAAAACAAACCTAAAACACCTCAGTAGCTCCCTCGCTTTGCTCGGGCAACTCGCTGACCCTTTCTTTTGTCTCCGACCATCCAGCCACTGCGTAGCTGTTTTTCCCGTGTCATTGAGTTCGCTTCGCTCACGGCTCAATCAGGAAAGTGGTTGTATGCGCTTCTGTGCTACGCTTTCAGTATTAGGCGATGAAATCCATTACCGAGCCAGTAAAACCTCTCCACGAACTTCCTGTGGCGTTTTAGAGGGCATTAACACCCTGTTCTAATCTTCCTTTTTCTGATTGAGTAATGCTTGCCCTTTTATTTTCCATTCTGCCCATTTGGGATTCTCACGGGGTAATTCATGCAAGCTGACTAATGCCCCCAGTAGTTTGGCAGGGTCATCTACCGGCTTACCCGTTTGACTGTCCACTAACCCCGCCATAATAAGTAACCCCGCTGATTGATAAAGGGCATGGTCACGCGCTTTACGGGCAGCTTTGGCTTCTGCACGCTTCTCTGCCTGAATAAGATTCATCACCTTCGTGCGGGCTTCCTGGGCTTTTTCTGCTGCACGCTCCGCCTGAATTAACAATGAGAGCGTTTTTATTTCTTGGGCGGTTTTATCCGCTTTATCGTGCAATATCACCAATAAGCGTTGTTGCTCATTCGGTGCTTTTAAACCACGGATATATTGCACTCTGTCTGTGAGCCATTTTGCTTGTTTTTCGTTTTTCATCTTTACCACTCATGCTGTTTTTAGAATGAAATAATTATGCTCATGATTGGCAACTCAGGTCAAATTCCACTACAATCCCTATCATCCTTTTTATTGATAGGGCGCACTTAGACGTTTCTTCACTTTGTTTAGAAACGGTGCGCGCTTGCAGCGGGCGAAAACAGCATGGCATCTTATCATCTCAGCGTTAAAATCGGCGGGAAAGGCAAAGCCGCTTCCCATTCCGATTATATTGCGCGTGAGGGAAAATATGCCCGTGAAAAAGACAATGACCTTGAACATAAGGAATCCGGTAATATGCCCGCGTGGGCAGCGCATAAACCGTCCGAGTTTTGGAAAGCTGCGGACACGTTTGAACGTGCCAACGGCTGTACCTACCGAGAAATTGAAATTGCCCTGCCGCGTGAATTGAAACCTGAACAACGCCTTGAGCTTGTTCGTGATTTTATTCAACAGGAAATTGGCGACCGGCACGTCTATCAATTTGCTATTCATAACCCCAGAGCGGCGATTGAGGGCGGTGAACAACCGCATGCGCATATTATGTTTTCTGAACGGCTTAATGACGGTATCGAGCGTGACCCGCAGCAGTATTTTAAACGGGCGAACAGTAAAGAGCCTGAGCGCGGCGGCGCGAAAAAGGTGCGGTTCGGCGAAACGCCGACAGAACGCAAGGAATACCTTATCGCGCAGCGGGAACGCTGGGCAACATTACAAAATAACCATCTTGAGCGTTATCAGCATCCTGACCGTGTGGATGCGCGTTCCCTGAAAGAACAGGGGCTTGAGCGTGAGCCGGAGCGACATTTTGGCGCGGGACAGGTCAGGAAGTTTGAACCTGAGCAGTTACACGCGGTGATGGAGCGCAGAGAAGCGGAGCGACAGGCTCAGCACTGCCGTGATGAACGCGACAGCGTGATTGATGTGACAACGTCATTACGGGAAGCCCTCGCAGAGCGGGAGAGCGTCACTGAAACTCCTAAATGGGATGTGACGCAAGATGAGGCTCAGGGCAGAACGTTTGATTTTGAAAAAGAGCCTGAAAAACTAACACCATTGGTCAATGATGTCTTGAGTGAGATACAAGAAGAGATTGACCTTCAATCCTTGATTAATGACTCGATGGCAGAGTTTCAGAATATTCATCAGGAACTGGTCAGGCAACAGGAGCGTGAGCGACTGGCTGAGAAGCAACGTCAGCAGGAAAAAGAACGGCAGCGACTCGCCGAGCAGAAACGACAAAAGCCGGATAAAGGCTGGTCATTTTCTCGATAGACAGGATTAAATATGAACGATGAGATTAAAAAAATTGCCGCGCTGATTGGTCATCAGCAAGCACAAGAGAAACGCGTTGCTGCATTGATTGATGAATTTCAGGCGGAATCAGCTAAATTAAGCCGCCAGACAGCACAATTGGCGCAAGTGATTCATGAAATGGACAGTGCTTCCGGTAAGATGACCGACACGGTCAGACAATCGGTGAGTACCGCTTTAACTCAGGTTGAAAAAGAACTCAAACAAACGGGATTGGCGCATCAGAAACCCGCCGTTAATGCACTCAATCAGGTGGTTACAGCAGCTAATGAATCCGTGAGTGCAATGCGACGTGAAATGTCTCGTTATACGTGGAAATCCGCGATTTATATCGCCCTGACAATGGTTGCTGTCATGGGGGGCTGTCTCTGGGGGATGTTTTATTTTATCGACAGTGGCTATGACCGAATTGCAAAAATGCAACGTATGGAAGCGGTCTGGCAGAAAAAAGCCCCGCTGGCTGATATCTCCACGTGTGACGGAAAACCTTGTGTGAAAGTGGATACAAGGCAGTCATATGGTGATAAAAAAGACACATATCTGATTATCAAACAATAAAAAAACGGCGCTGAATACGCCGTTTTCCCGTGCAAGTCGTCAAAGTAGCGAGGTGGTTTCTAGTGGTTCGCCCTCATTTAACCTGTTCTGCATGTCGGTGACGAATGCGTCCATCTGACTGTTAGCAAAGAACTTAATCCCGACCAGTCTGACGTCCTCATTTTCATCAATCACAATGCGTTCACGGTCATTCAGGGTTTCCAACATTCGCTCTTTCCATGCGTCACCCTGCAACCTATCATCCCCTTTCGGCTCAAGGAAAACCTGCCAGTAAGTATTATCCGCATGGCGCGTCAGTATCATGATGAAATCCGGCATAAAACCGCGTACACCGCCGAATTCTGTGAGCTTAAAGCGCGTTGACTGCTCATCGTTACGCAGCACGTAAATATCGTCGTAACGGGCTTTGAGTTTCGGCATAAAGGTTTCCAGCGTTTTTATCAGACGATGCTCTAGCTGATTCAGTATCGCATTGTCATACACGTACCATTTTTTACCGACCGTCTGTGTGGCAGTTATTTTCTGGTTAATGATAACCGACGGGTCAATGTGCAGGCTGTAGTCCTTGATAACATCTTTCACCGGCTGACTGATAAAGCGGTACGTGCCTTTCACTTTCTGGTCATTGCGTCGTATGTTCTCTGCAATACGCAGCAGGACGGTTTCCAGCAGATGCAGTTTGTCTTTTGCCGGTACGGCGGAGAAATCCAGTGACTGCGGCACGGTGACAGTGATGACCAGTTTGCCTAGATAGTCCTTGCTGTTGATAAACTCTCGAATAGTGGTCAGCTTCGGGAAAAAACGTTGCAGGTTATCCAGTGTGTAGAAACGGATTTTCTGCATCGCCTTGCGGTAAAAACGCGCATCCAATACCAGCGGTTCGTCTTTTGTAATGCCCCCCGTTGTTCCTGTCAGGTTGTCCAGCGACTCTTCACCGGCAGTTTGGTACGGTATTTCAAAGCGCGTTTCCAGTGAGTACGTTTCCCAGTTACGGCTGCTGCTCTCGATTTCTTCCACTTCGTTGAAATACAGCTTCCCGGTCTGATACACCGCGGATTTTTTAAAGTCCGCTTTCAGTCTGGCATGCTCAACCGTGCCGCCGCCATCCTGATGCGCGTCAATGTCTGCTTGTTCAAGGGATGCGTGCAGCGTTTTGATATACGCCGGTTCATTGATGGTGTGGTAGTGCAGTTGCTCCAGTACGCTTAACGCTTTTGCGCTGTTATCAAACCGGCGGGTGAAGCTGCGTTTACCGTCATAAACAAACGGGTAGTAACGCGCACCGCGTCCGATAAGCTGGGCTTCGCTGTCCGTGCCAGTTTTGCTGCTGCTCGCCTGCTCACTGATACGGACAATGTCATAGAGATTGAGTACGTCCCAGCCTTCATTGACTTTCGCCACAGCAAAAACGGCTCTTACCGGATTATCGACTTCTTCCAGCGTGTTCAGCAGAACGGGGTTTTCTTCCAGCAGGTCTGATTTGTTGACGTTCAGCAGGTTGAAATCGTTAAAATCTTCCTGAATCTGTCCGGTAACAGTTCCCAAATCGCTGTCGGCATAACGCTGTATCACTTTGTGCCAGATACTGGTGTCAGAGCTGAGTTGTACTTTTTTATTCGCCAGATGGCGTCTGACGCTCTCGGGTGTCAGTGCGGCAATCAGTTGCGAAAATTCATCCTGCTTCGCTTTCGAGATGGCGATTTTATTCGATTTGAACAAAATGACCGGTTTGAAGCCGGTGATATCGTGATCCGCTGCCACCAGTTTACGGTACTGGCTTAACAGTACCGCATCGAGCATCTTGTCAGTGTCGTTCTGGTTCGCTTCCAGTAACATGACTTTTTTCGAGTAACCATCTGACATGAACTGTTTTAAATCATACTGATACACCACTTTGTCACGGTATTTTTGCCCGATGTCTTTATTCGCGAGGTCAATGGTGGCGGTGAACTCGAACAGGCGGTTATCTGGTCGCAGGTCGAGAATGTTCTCAATCGTGCGCTCCCAAGTCTGCTCCTCGTTCTCCGATGAGTTTTTCGCTTTTCCTTTGGCTTTCGTACCGGCGTTGAAGTGATGCGCTTCGTCACCGAGCAGCACTAATGGAATTTCTTTTAAATCCTCGTAGGTGATGCTGTTTTCACGGTAGCTGTTCAGCTCATCGTGCATCTTATGGATGGTCGAGAGCTTGAGGTAAATTGTGTTGCGCTCCGGCGCAGACGGGAACGTCTCCACCGGTGCAATGGTGATTTTTTCCCCGTCGATTTCGACTTCCTGACTGAATAAGTATTTCGGCGACTGCGGGTTAAGCAGGTTCTCACGGGTTTTCTGGATAATCGCGTCGGTATGCACGAAGAAGATAAAGTTCTGATACCCGTACTCTTTAAACAGATAGAGTATCGTGCCCGCCATCACCATCGTTTTCCCGGCACCAGTCGCCATGTGAAACAGCAGGTGACGGTAATGCAGTTGCGCCTCATCCCGTTTACGCTGCGTGTAATGCAGGTAACGCAACGCGCCGTGTTGATACGGGCGCAGGGTATCTTTCAGATTTGCCTGAATATAATCCGGCGTCTCATAATGGTCGTGGAACAGCCCCGGCTCATCAAATTGGTTAAGTTTGTTAAACAGCAGCTTCTCACCGCCGGCGGATTTCGGTTTCTTCGCCATGCTGTTACTCCATCCCGTAGAAGCTGCGGGTAAAGGTTTTGTCACTCTCTGAGATATTCAGGTCACTGTCGTCTATCTCGGAGGCGTTCACATAAAGCTGATTTTTATCGAGGATCTCAATCAGCAGTTGTTTCTGTTCGTGCAACTCCAGTTCACTGAACGCGACTTTACGCGGAATGCCGTCCATCTCGTACTCAGCAGACAGCACGTTTTCCAACGCTACTTGGTAATTGAGGTGTGCTTCTGTTTTCATCACGGCAAAAAGTTTTTCCAGTTCTTCATTGGATTGCGCTTTCTGGATTTCATGTACGAAGTAGGCGTTCAACTCCATCAGCTCTGCATAGACAAAACTGCCGCCTCCCTGCCAGTTAACGTCTTTTGAAATACCACTTTGTTCTCCGGCAATGACTTTTTGCAGACGTGGCACGGTGATCTCATTGATATAATCCATCTGTTCAATGCCGATATAGCGACGTCCCATTTTATGGGCGACTGCTGCACTTGTTCCGCTACCAAGATGAAAGTCTAAGACGATATCATTTTCTTTAGAAGCAAGGCTAATTATCCGTTGCATTAATTTTTCGGTTTTTTGTCCATCAATAAAAGCAATATCAGAAACCCTATTTAAATTTCCAATGTCATGCCAAAAATTATCTATTTGTTTTCCGATCTCTTTTCTTTCTTTAAGATAATATTTTTCTCTTATTGTTTTGTCAGTAATATATAACCTATTGTCGTTTTCCAAAGCCTTTAGTTTTTCTTTGTTCATTCTCCACCCTTTTTCAGGGCAGATCCATTTTTTACCTGTATTATCTATATAATCATAAGTTGTTTGTGGCCCTGGTGAGCTTGTTTTTTGTAAGCTAACAGTGTTGTATTTACCTCTTCCATCAAAATCATCCTTATTATAGGATTTTATGTCAGCAGTACTGAGTTCCGCTGTGTATGGTTCTAATAATGAACTTTCTCTTTTGGAATAAAATAATATTGTATCTGTATTCCATGGCAGCTTACTTTTTACAGTTTTCCCTGCGTAGGTTCTATGCCAATAGATTGAATTCCTGTAATTCTCTTTTCCAAAAATTGAATCGCATAAAATTTTAAGATATGCCGATTCATTATCATCACATTGAATAAAAATAAACCCATCATCAGAAAGTATTTCTTTAGCTACCTGAAGCCTATTTTCCATGAATGTCAGCCATGTTGATCGATTGAATCGATCGTTATATTTAAAACTGTCATTTCCTGTATTATAAGGTGGGTCTATATAAATTAATTTCACTTTTTCTGCGTAAATTTTTTTTATTGAATGTAGTGCAATGAGATTGTTTCCCTTAATTATTAGATTTTCATTATCGTTAAATTGGGTGATATTTTCTTTTACAGCTTCTTTGGTATATCGCTTAGCATTGGTGAATGCTTTGAGTGAAAATAAAGTGTCAATTTCATCACGAGCAATGATTTCATTGTAGTAGATTTCATCCTTCCCCTGTTCTTCTTTGGTCATACCACCTTCAAGCACGCAATCCTTAAAAGGAAAGTCCAGCACTACGTCAGAGCTGTAATCAAGGTATTTACCTTCACTGGTTAATCCCACTTTATTGCGGTATTTAGTGAAGCTGTTTGCCCAGTATTCTTTGTATTTCAGAAGTTTGCACAATTTATCAAAA
>NZ_JABUYL010000043.1 GCF_014897315.1 Proteus sp. FME41
GCACCTTGTGCATCAGATGGAATAAACTGATGCTCTGTGATGTTCAGGTTGTTATCGTACTGAAACTTTTCGCTTTGGCGTTCAAACTGGTTGCTGTATTGCGTGCGGTTCCAGCGGGAATTATTGATATTTTAAAAAGATTAAAAAGATTAAAAAGATTAAAAAGATTAAAAATTTATAGTCGAAATAGGTAAGTTTAGATATGAGCTATATTGTTGCAATGAATATTTTAAATGGTAGTTTGGTATTGATACCTGATAGCGAAGCAAACAAACTATTAGAAATTAATTATATTTATTAAATTGAATGGTGAAAAATAAAACATATCTCTTATTGACAAAAACATTCTATTATTAGTTAATATTAAACGAATTTATTTGCAATTTATCCATTTGTTCATATTTAACTAAATCATATGTTTTATCGTTATAACTGCTAGTTAATTTTATGACTCAGTTATTTAAATTTTCCATATGGAAAGATTTTGGATAGGTGGTTTTTATAATATTCTATCTCAGTTTGGATTAATGTTTTTTTAGCTTTATTGAAATAATGGCTCAACCAATACACATGTACATAATTAAAATAATCACACTCATTTTTTTTAGCTAAATTTATAGTGTAATTTAGTGTTTTTTTTGTATTTTCATTATTTTGATATTTGTCTTTTGCATCTAAAATTATCTGTTTCAATTTCATGTATAGATATTTGAATTCTTCGGTTTTTTTGAGGTTTAATGGCGTGTCGTAATTAAAAAATAAAGCAGACTCCATATCCGAAATAAGTATATCATCAATAAAGTTGGAGTTTTTCTCTTTAATATTACGACTAAAGTTAACTAAATTTTTACTTTGAGTAGATTCTATTAAAGGAATAATTAGAGGTTCATAATACAGAATTTTATAATATTTTTTTTCAATAGTATTATATAACTCTATAATTGAATTTTCATCAATATCAATTAACTCCATAATCGGCCAAAAAAAACTTTCATCTAGGTTAAAGAACATATCAAACGTAAGTAACTCGTCACATGCCTTTTTAATTTTACATATTTCATATTTCATATTAAAACCATTGATTAAGGTTGTATTGTGTTATCAGGAAAAATGGAACCACTGCCTTTAGGGTCGCGAACAACTCGAAGAAAGACACCATCATATGTTCCTGAAACCATTACTCCCCCAGATGACATATCAACACGCACGCTATTAGGGGACTCCCAAACGTTTTGTCCTGCTCTTTTAATGTCAACATCGTTCCAGTTCTCAGGAAACCATGATTGCCCTGTTCCTGAGCGTTTGGCTTTCGATGCATGGCTAGGTATATTTCCCACTCGCACTCCATTAGGATAAGTATGTACTATATTGTATGGAATACTTCTAAATTCCAATTCCAAAATGGCTGACTGTCCATGCCCACCACCACTTAACCTTCCATTTGGAAATATTTTTCTATCTCTTGGTGGCATTGCTCCAGCTTCTTTCCAATCTCCTTTTGAAGAATGGTTAATCACATCATTATTAATGAAACTGGAGGTATTAGACAACCCAAACGGATCTACCCACCCCGTTGGACAATACACATACCCATACGGATTAAAGCCGCCTAATAATCCGATGGGGTCAGGTGAAATATATTGCCCCGTGTCCTTATCATAGTAGCGAAAGCGATTGTAATACAAGCCACTTTCTTTATCTTCATATTGACCCGCAAAACGAAAATGACATTCAGTATATTCAGGGTCGTTATCGGCATAATCATCGTGAGATTGCCAAAATGCCATTTGTCCCCAGGTATTTAACCGTCCTGCCCAGCTGACAATCCCTTTTTCGCTAAAGATTTCGCGTGGTGTACCTTGATGGTCAGTGACGACATAATGCAGTTTTCCACGTTGATAACGGGCTGTTGGGGTGATTTCGCCGGGTTGATAGAGCCACTGAATTTGAGCGTCATAAGCGGGTGTGCCATCCGCATAAATAGAGGTTTCTTGCACCATCTGGTCGCCAGACCACAGGTAATCAACACGCTGAACACGTTTATTTTTAAACGGTAAATTTTGGGGGGAAAATAGGGCGATTATCGTGTAATGACTGTAAAAAGGACTCCGTTCCTCGTCCTGCACGTTGGTGCGCTAATAATCCAGCGGCGGTGTAATGGCTAGAATTAGCAAAACCCGCTTGGCTTTGGCGTAAAAACTCTTGTCCTAATGCGTTATAACTAAATTGCAAGGGTGCATGTTGATTGACTTGCAGTGAAGTCAGTTCATGGAGTTGACCGAAAGCATAATTAAGCTCACGCTCACCAAAGCGGGTTTGGGTGAGAATATCGTGCTCCTCATCCCATTGATGCGTAATCTCTTGTCCGTTTATCCGTTCACAACACAAATGCCCTTGGTCGTTATACTCAAACTCCACCACTGAATCAGGATTGGTGGCACGAATAAGTTGTAAACGTTCATTGTATTTTTATTTTAATTATTTATATTTTATTATCTCTATAGTTACTTAATTATTCTGTATTGAGCTTTTCTAATATTTTTTTTATATGGTAGCTAGAATAAGGCGTTAGAATAGGAATGTTCATTGATTCTTTTTCAGTTGTTGAATATTCATTCCCCCATATATCTATTTTCTTACGAGAATTTTCAGCTCCATAGGAAAAATATACATCATCCATATTTGTGGGTTTGTAATTTTCTTGGTGACCAATAATTTGCCAATCTGAATCTGATTCATATTTTTTGTCAAATAAAAGATAGCTATCTATTATAAAAGGAGGAGTTAAACTCTTTGCTGATTTTATTTTATTTTCATCAATAGATGGAGATTCAGAAATAAAATTAAGTATTTCAGCTACGTGGCCAACTATAGATTTCGATATAATTCTACCAAAATAGTACTTTTCTTTATCAAATGTAAAGCAAAATATATCACCGTTTTTTATAAATCTAATCATAGTTCGAGGTTTCTTATTCCACTTCCAAATTTTAAGATTATTCATTTGAAATTTTTTCCTAATTGTATCAGTTTACTTTTATAAGCCTCTTTAAAGGCTTTTGCTCGATCATCTTCTCTATTATGATCAAATGAATTGTATTTATTGCCTCTATTGGTTGAAGATATATCTTCTCCAATTATTCCTGTTTTTGTTTTATAATGTTCTATGTAAAATTGTTCATATCCACGAGCTTGCCCATAATTAATGTTATTTTCAATAGGCATCATTATTCCTCTTGTTGATAGTCTTCCGGTATCTCTGTGTTCAACTGTTCTTCTTTCAAGGTTATTTGTTATACCTATATAATAAGGCTTAGTGGCACCAGGGTCATATAAGGCATAAACATAGAATCCGGAATCATTGACACTAGAAGACAACCCAAACGGATCTACCCACCCAGTCGGACAATGTACATATCCATACGGATTAAAGCCACCTAATAATCCTATGGGGTCAGGCGAAATATATTGCCCTGTGTCCTTATCATAGTAGCGAAAGCGATTGTAATACAAGCCACTTTCTTTATCTTCATATTGTCCCGCAAACCGAAAATGACATTCGGTATATTCGGGGTCGTTATCGGCATAATCATCATGAGATTGCCAAAACGCCATTTGTCCCCAGGTATTTAACCGTCCCGCCCAGCTGACAATACCTTTTTCGCTAAAGATTTCGCGTGGTGTGCCTTGATGGTCAGTGACGACATAATGCAGTTTTCCACGTTGATAACGGGCTGTTGGAGTAATTTCGCCGGGTTGATAAAGCCACTGAATTTGCGAATCATAAGCGGGTGTGCCATCGGCATAAATCGGGGTTTCTTGCACCATATGGTCGCCAGACCACAGGTAATCGACACGCTGAACACGTTTATTTTTAAACGGTGAATTGGGCGGTGAAATAGGGCGATTATCGACCACCTTGCTTTTACTGAGTCGTCGCCCAAAGGCATCGTAAGTGTAACGCCAGCATTCTCCTTCAGGATTAAAACAGGCAATAAGTTGATTCAGCGTATTCCATTGGTAATACCACGTTTTTGCTCGAAAACCGTGTTGATGAACCACTTTTTGCGTTAGTCGACCATTAATATCATAGTGATAATCTTGATAACCTTTGGCGGTAATACGGCGAGTGACACGGCCTTTTTGTTGCTGTTGTGCCAGTTGTAAAAAGGCACCTTGTGCATCAGATGGGATAAACTGGTGCTCTGTGATATTCAGGTTGTTGTCGTACTGAAACTTTTCACTTTGGCGTTCAAACTGGTTGCTGTATTGGGTTTCAACAATTTGGTCGTTGGCGTTATAGCGGTATTGTGTGCGGTTCCAACGCGCATCATCGATATTGACCAGATTAAAGGCTTTATCGTATTGATAACCTCGATGAACATCAGTCGACATCGGGGGTTGAAGCGGATTATCGTGTAATGACTGTAAAAAGGACTCTGTTCCCCGTCCTGCACGTTGGTGCGCTAATAATCCAGCGGCGGTGTAATGGCTAGAATTAGCAAAACCGGCTTGGCTTTGACGTAAAAACTCTTGTCCTAATGCGTTATAGCTAAACTGCAAGGGCGCATGTTGATTGACTTGCAGTGAAGTCAGTTCATGAAGTTGACCAAAGGCATAATTAAGTTCACGCTCACCAAAGCGGGTTTGGGTGAGAATATCGTGCTCCTCATCCCATTGGTGCGTAATCTCTTGTCCATTTATCCGTTCACAACATAAATGCCCTTGGTCGTTATACTCAAACTCCACCACTGAATCAGGATTGGTGGCACGAATAAGTTGTAAACGTTCATTGTATTGATACGTGGTGGTAGAAAGGCATTTATGCTCAATATCATCGACAAGCCAAATGCTTTGTTCGATGATTAATCCTGTCTCATCATAATGATAACGGAGTTCATGATTATCAGGATAACGAGTCGCAATACGTCGCCCTAAGCGGTCATAGCGATATTGAATTTCACGTCCGGCAAAATCCATCTCACGAATGATTTGACCGACTTTATTACGCTCATAAGAATAGACATCACCAGTAGCGTTGATGACATTTTTGAGTCGTGTGAGTGAGTCATATTCAAAGCGAATTTCCGTCCCATCAGGGCGTATGGTGGCGAGTAATAAATCAAAGGGACCATAGCGATAGCGCGTAGTTTTACCTTCGCCATCGGTGACAGCAACAACACGGCGTTCGCTGTCATATTCAATATGTTGATGGATATCATCAGGCAATAAAATATCACTGAGACTGCCGTTAATACCATCATGCTCTTTACTGTATTGATAGCGAGTGGTGTGGTTTAGTGCATTAGTGACTTGCAGTAAGCGACCTAGCTCATCGCTTTGGTATTCCGAGCTATGTTGATAAGGGTTGGTGCTTTTTATTAATTGATTCGCTTGGTTATATTCATAGTGCCACTGTGCACCATTTGGCTGAATATCTTTAAGTAGTTCACTATGTTGGCTATATTCATAGGCTTGTTGGCGACCTTGCGGATCGGTAACTGTGGTTAAATTACCTTTGTCATCGTAGGTCAGTTGCCATTTATCGCCAAAGGGGGAGACATAGCAATACCAACGCCAGCGGTTGCAACTCAGTGAAATTGAGCTGCGAATGCGGGCGCTGATTGGTGACTATAAAAGCCGTTAAGGGCAGGGAGTGGGGAGCTCTTAAAAAAGGATAATGCTGGAAGACCACAGAAATCTTTCCTGCTTTTTGCAATCTATTTGGTTATGACAAGTATTCGTTAATTTCGGCTTCAATACATGTACTGAATGTTTTCTCTATATCAATTATTTCTTGGCATTCTGTATAACAATATATTTCGGGATCTTCATTATTTCTATCTGTGAATAATAATGATGTATAGCCTTGATGCATTAAGAAAGCGAACATATCCTTAGGTGGTACTATATCGTATTGATGCATAAGAGCTAAAGTTTCTTCATTAATTTCATCTAGTTCAGTATAGCACATTGATGTTCCTGCTTTGAAATCACCTGCATCTACCCCCATAAATTTTAGGTATATTTTATAAAATTCTGGTAATGTCCCATATTTTTTTTCTAACATACAAAGTTGATTATCATCACAACCAATAATTGGAAACCCCCTCTCTCTTAAAGTACAGGAAAAGTTGGTTATTAATTGAATATATTCATCTTTATTCATAAATTAATCTCACTTATTTATTATGTTCACTTTTACATTTGGATGCATGGTTTCGAATTGTTTGATAACACCTTGGCATGATTTACATATCGGTAGTTCAGAATAAAGGTTAACCGTTCCTTTGGCATTAGGATTAATTTTACTCGCTATATGCTCAAAAATTTTAGCTTCTGAATCAAATGCACGAGGGTGAGTTACTACTGTTGTCGTAAATAATCTTTTATTTGGAATATCTACAAGGCCTGGAACCGAGCCTTCACCACTAGCCGCATCTGCTATTCCTTTGATGGATTTACCATCGACATTTATATCAAAATTTGAAGTAGCTAAATTCCTTTTTTTACCGATACCACCAGGTTTTCCTCCTAATGTGTCTCTATATGCTTGGGCTCTTTGTAATGGATCATGAATTTGGTTAATTGAAGAAGTCGCAGATAGCCCCAGCGGATCTACCCACCCCGTTGGACAATACACATACCCATACGGATTAAAGCCACCTAATAATCCGATAGGGTCTGGCGAAATATATTGTCCTGTATCCTTATCATAGTAGCGAAAGCGATTGTAATACAAGCCACTTTCTTTATCTTCATATTGTCCGGCAAACCGAAAATGACATTCAGTATATTCTGGGTCGTTATCGGCATAATCATCATGAGATTGCCAAAACGCCATTTGTCCCCAGGTATTTAACCGTCCTGCCCAGCTGACAATCCCTTTTTCGCTAAAAATTTCTCGTGGCGTGCCTTGATGGTCAGTGACGACATAATGCAGTTTTCCACGTTGATAACGGGCTGTTGGGGTGATTTCGCCGGGTTGATAGAGCCACTGAATTTGAGCGTCATAAGCGGGTGTGCCATCGGCGTAAATCGGGGTTTCTTGCACCATCTGATCGCCAGACCACAGGTAATCAACACGCTGAATGCGTTTATTTTTAAACGGTGAATTAGGCGGTGTAATAGGGCGATTATCGACTACCTTGCTTTTACTGAGTCGTCGCCCAAAGGCATCGTAAGTGTAACGCCAGCATTCTCCTTCAGGATTAAAACAGGCAATAAGTTGATTCAGCGTATTCCATTGGTAATACCACGTTTTTGCTCGAAAACCGTGTTGATGAACCACTTTTTGCGTTAGTCGACCATTAATATCATAGTGATAATCTTGATAACCTTTGGCGGTAATACGGCGAGTGACACGGCCTTTTTGTTGCTGTTGTGCCAGTTGTAAAAAGGCACCTTGTGCATCAGATGGAATAAACTGATGCTCTGTGATGTTCAGGTTGTTATCGTACTGAAACTTCTCGCTTTGGCATTCAAACTGGTTGCTGTATTGGGTTACTAAAATGTAGGAACGAAAGTAGAGAATAAAATCAACCATGTTTACGAAGCCATATTAAAATGGTAGAACAGCTTTGTATGCCATATCGATATTGGGCTTGTTTATATAGGTGAGTTCATTTTTTCCTATTTGGTTAAAAACCGATAATTTTAAAGAAAGGAAATAATCATGTTGAATTCATTTAGTATTTTGTTTAATTGCATTCTCCAATTTTAAATTGGAAAAGTATCAACCTTATTTAGAACAGGGCAATAGATTATAAAAAAACAATTTAATTGATTTAGGCTTCAAATAAAAGTATTACTTAGGGAAATAAATATTTCCCTATTTTAGGAGAAATAAGATCAGTTTGGTGATAAGGTGCTTAAATATGATCTTTATTATTTACAGCACTGTAATGCGGATATAGCTCCATTTAGACAATATTGTAAATTATCTTTATCAGTTAATAACGTATAACCAATACCGTCATCTGGCAATATTAATTTATTTTCCAATGAGTTATTAATAAGTTTTATCATTGATTTAATTTGTACTTTGTCACCTCCAGAATAAATATCTAATAATGGTGGCCATTCAAATTTTTTATTTTGGTATTCAATGTTTTCAACGAAATTAGAATAAGAGTAATACATATCATCAATAGAAGAATAATCTTTAAAATATGATATGTTAAAATCATTATTACCAACAATACCATATTCAATGAATAGAGTTGCTTTTTTTGAATCTATCTCAATGTAAGTATATGGTGTTGATAAATTTAAATATTTATTGATGCTCATAAAATCTCCTAGTTTTTAATTAAAATCGCAGCCTTAGTACCATCATGAAATAATATATTATAGTGTGCATGTGTATCATGAATTTTATTCCCTGGCATATTATGAACAATATCAGAAAATGGATTGTTTGTATTATATGTATCTCCTCTGTATGTGCCTCTTTTTTGTTTCCATAAAGAACTCAAACCACTTTCTTTCGGAAATGTAGATGGAATTGGTAGAATATCATGCTGTGGTTTTAGTTCGGGCATAAAATTCAGTAACTCTCTCGCCTCGTTAGCGTCTTTTACATAAATATCTTTTCCACTTTTGAGTTCATTAATTTGTTTTTGTTGTTTTTGTGTTGGTTTACAGCTCAACCCAAACGGATCTACCCATCCCGTTGGACAATGCACATACCCATACGGATTAAAGCCACCTAATAATCCGATAGGGTCTGGCGAAATATATTGCCCCGTGTCCTTATCATAGTAGCGAAAGCGATTGTAATACAAGCCACTTTCTTTATCTT
>NZ_JABUYL010000044.1 GCF_014897315.1 Proteus sp. FME41
GCTTTCAACTTCAGTTTGTTCTTCAGTTTCATCAGGTTCAGACAATGATGTTTCAAGTTCCGCAATTTTTTTATTCGCTTGCAGCGTTAGGACTTGTTGCTGATCTAATAATTTATGTACTTGATTTAACTGATTGTCTTTAATTTCTAGCTGACCATCTTTAACATCAATTTGTTTCTCTAAAAAAATAATTCTA
This sequence comes from Proteus sp. FME41, assembly GCF_014897315.1. GTDB lineage: Bacteria > Pseudomonadota > Gammaproteobacteria > Enterobacterales > Enterobacteriaceae > Proteus. The sequence goes on from NZ_JABUYL010000044.1 coordinate 197, forward strand.
TCTAACAATCCAGTATCAACCTCACCACCAACGTTACCAGTAACCTCCCTAGCAACCTTACTGGTAACCACAGTAACTCTCGACTCAACAAACGCTATAACATCAGCGTCTAAAATTATTTTTCCTTGCTCTTTGGTTACCGATAACGTTGGTGGTAACTTATCTAAATGTTTTCTTATAGCTTGTTTAGAAACGCCTAACTCATCAGCAAGTTCTTTGATTGTTTTTTTCATTCGTTTATTTCCCCACCTAACATGTTGTGTCTTCTTTTGTTAGTTTACTCTAAATATCTTTTTCAAACAATTTTTCACCATGCTTCCCAACTATCACTCACTGTCTAACCCTATTTCACATTTGTCTTTCTGCGCTAAGGCGCCTTAGCCTATCGGCAAGTGTCTCCGACACCCGTTCGCTAAAACTCACTCTCGCCCAACCCCGTCCTAAGGGACTGGCTCACTGTCGTTACACAACTCCTTTTTTCATAAAATCTTTTTAAAAGCACTTGACTTGTCCGGGCTTTTCGACTGACAGAGAAGTTGTTGTTCTGGTGTTGAGCATAGTTGTACCCTAGTATCTTGTCTATCTGAAAATTGGTGCGTCAAATAAACATACTAGAATACAGCTATGCTTTAAAAGCGTCTGACGTCGAAGAGCCGACTGGAGCCACTATCACATGTCTTATTAGCTGGTGTTTGTCTAACACGCCTTAAACCCTCTTAAAATCCTCCCTAAGAGCATTGTTTAAGGCTACCGTCCTTTCGAGACAGGATTACCACCCTCGCCGTTATATCGGTCGCGATCACCATTCAGAGCAATAGGAAATAAGACTATCCTATAGGATTGCTCCTAGCATTCGTTATTGAGGCGGCGTATGCATAACCGGTCCACTTAATTGGTGAACTAACACCGTGTAGCTTGTCTCCTACACCTGATTTGCCTTAAAACAACAAAAAGGGACTCAGTTAGATTTAACTGAGTCCCGGAATATAATCTCTACTTGATTTCTGTCGTCCGATTTACTATAATTGATTTCGACTTCACTTTTGAAGTATACTGTCATTAACAGATATAATCTGACGTTAGAAGTGGTTTTGATTGATATGTCCGTATCAATTAAAGCTCCTAGTGTTCTTGCCGCCAAGCAAGACATAGGCTAACGTATTTTTTTTGCCCTTTTTTAGGCATCTATTTAGTTTTGAACTTACTTTTCAATCATAAACTTGTGGTTGGGGATTTGCAACATATATATTATTAATTAATTTTTTTCTAATATACTAATTAAGTCTAATTCATCATATATTATATTATTTTTCTCATTCTTTATTACGTCTTCATAAATATCATATCTATTCACATTTTTGATCATTAGAAATGACTCCTTAACACATTCTTTTGCTAAATAGTAGTTACCGGAATAATCAGTAACATAAATATCCGCTGCTGGTAGCATATCTTGAAATTCCCTTTCTGTTTTTAAAGTTATTGTCTTCTCGAATTCTATCGCATGTCTGTTCCATATATCGTCTTTTACTATCAAAATATAGTCATCACTAGATATATTTTGATAAAACATATCTATATCAAATTCCATTTCAACAACATCAATAAGTATTATTTTTTTACTGTTGTTAATATTTAGCTCTAATCGTTTATTTTTTCTTATTTCATATGAATTTTTTTGCATATAGTTTAAAAAGAAGTTTTCTAAATAAATTAATTTATTGTAACTAGTATTATGTCCACTTATTAGTTGAGTTGACATTGTCTGAGACAATGTTGTCTCTTTATAAAAATTATATGTTACTACATGCTTTTCCCACTTGTCATACCCTACTTTAAGAATTGGTTGTTCCACATTTAACATAATGATATTTTTGCATAAATTGATTTCTACAACTTGTTTATCAGTTACTATAGTGTTATATTTTTTAGCTTTTTTCTCTTCACTTGTTAAACTAACCATGTACTCTGACAAGTAAGGATTTTCTAATAAATTGTACGTTTCAGTAGGTGTGAAGCATATTTGGATTTTTTTCCCTTTTAAAAAGTCGATTTTTCCCTTATTCTGAATTAAATGAACCACGTAATTATAATATTTGGATGCATATGAGAAACCGTCTATATCGATTAGTAAAAAGTCTTCATTATATTTTTCTGACTTTTTAGTTTCTATTGGCAATCTGCATAGCCTACGTATTTTTTCAATTGAATAGTATGATGGCTGTTCTAATTTTACAACTCTTTTAATCCTAGTTTTATACTTCCTTTGATTTTTTTTGTGTTCTGAAACTATTTCTTTCAACTTTTTAGGCTCTGATAAGTGTAGTAAATATGCATTAAACATCAATTTAGTTTTTTCATATTGAAATAATTGAATTTTGAAGAATATATAAAATAAATTAGACCTATAAACTTTCGGGTATTTTATATCAATGTTCTGTGTTTTTATTTCTTTTATGAGTTTTTCTAAATGTCTAATAATTTCAACTTTCCCAAAATTACTTCTCTCTACAGAGTAATATAATGTTCTGTGTAGAAAATATTTAATTGCATTATAGTTACCAAATTCACTCCGAGAATTTTTTAAATGTTTTAGCGATTTACAAATAGCTATAAAACTGTCGTCCATGTGCTTCGAGTCATTTAAATTAATTTTAGTTGTTGAATTTTTTTGTAGTCTTACATTATATAAAATTTGTGGTAACACTTCTACTACTTTAGCTGCAACCGCTACGTGAGTATAAAACTCAAAATCTTCATAATAGTAACCTACTCCATACTTTATATTATTTTCAATTAAAAATTTTCTTCTGTATGCTTTATTTACAGTAAAGTATGTATGGTGGCTCAAGAGGTCTTCACATTCTTCATTTAAAAGACGATGATTAACTGCTCTAGAATAATTTGCATAACCTGTATTTTTATAAATCAACCTACCTTCAGAATCTTCTTCCATAAAAATATAATTAAACGCTATTACGTCTACATTCTTATTTTTTTTATACTTTTCGTAACAAATCCTTAAGGTCTCAGTATTCAAAGTGTCGTCTGAATCTAAAAATATTATTAATTCACCCGTCGCTATTTGTATCCCTTGATTTCGTCGATAACCCTGCTTTTTATTTTCGCCATCAGATATAATTTTAAATGAGATTTTCCCCTCGTAACTATTAATTAATTCTTCTAAAATCTCTATTGATCCATCTATAGAACCATCATCTAAAAATATGCATTCAAAGGGCCCCGAAAAGCTTTGTCTTACTATTGATTCCCATAATTCATATAGATGCTCCTCAGCATCATATACAGGGATTAAAATTGAATATTTGTTTTTCATAATAACTCCTCTATAATAAACTTTATAAACTATATTATAGAGGAGTTATTATGAAAAACAAATATTTAGATGATTACTACAATTTTTTACAAATGCCAATAGAGGATGATTGTTTCTTATTTGAGAGCTATCATGCTGAAAGCACCACTGGTAACCCTTACGCAATATTCAATTATCTCAAAGACCACACAGTGAAAAAAGTGTGGGTTTTAAGGGATGGCGCTTTACCTATACCTTACTTAACCGACAGCCTCAACGTCTCTATAGTCACATATGGTAGTAAGGATTACTTTAAATATTTAGCTACGGCAAAATATTTAATTAATGACACTTCTTTTTTATCTTACTTCATAAAAAGGAAAGAACAAATATACGTAAATACATGGCATGGAACTCCATATAAAACTTTGGGTATAGATGTAAAGAATATGAATTTATTTGATATCCGTAACATTAAACGTAATTTTTTGATTTCTGATTATCTAATAATGCCAAATAAGTATACTGCAGATATCATTGATTCCGCTTTCCAAATAAAGAGCTTAAGAAATAACCAAATGATTATTTCAGGAAACCCACGCGTAGATTTAAATTTTAGTACTCCTGAAAGTATCAAACTTAAATACAATATCCAAACAAACAAAAAAATAGTTTTATATGCACCTACTTGGGATGAATCAGGTGTAGATACAGAATTTATTATAGAAAACCTCATAAATAAAATTCGTGATATCCAAAAACTTTTAGGTGAAACATACACCGTAAAATTAAAAGTTCATTATTTTGTCTATGAAAAAATTATAAATTCTAAATATCATGATCTACTACTACCAAATAACATCGATACTAATGAACTTTTATCAATAGTCGATAGAGTTATAACTGACTATTCTTCTATTTTATTTGATTTTTTACCCACTATGAAACCTATTTATTTATTATTAGATAACTATAATTTTTATGAAAATGAACGTGGTTTATATCTACAGCCAAATGAATTACCGGTACAACCTTCTTTTGATTTCAAATCTCTACTACATGATTTATCTCTTCCGATATCCGTTTATTTACATAATAATAAATCACGTATCAATAATGCAATCACGAATTTCTGCCCCATGGATGATGGTCTCTCATCAAAACGAATTGTTGAAGAAATACTTCAAAATAAGATAGCTAATCGAGTATTGACTAATCAAAATAAAAAAATACTGTTAATGATAGATGAACTGACAGAAAGTTTTATAGTAGATAGTCTAATTTCTTATATAAATAAACAATGTGCATATGAAAATATAACTATATTCACTCGTTATACATCTTCATTTTCTTTAGATACATTTTTAAAAAAAGTGCACTCTCCAGTGAATTTTATATTTAAATTTGGGTATACCCCCGCTGATTCTGAGACTTTAGATCATATAAATTACTTAGTTGATTCGCCAATAACTGAGAAATATGATTCGAAATCTATCAACTTTTGGACTAATATGAAAAATAGGTTATTTGGTAATATTTCTTTTACAGAAATAATCAATTTTAATCATGATAGTATTGACAATAATTACTTGGTAGAACTATTTGAAACCTCAACAAAAAAATTATGGGTTAACTCTGATCTTTCCTCTTTTTATGATTATATGGGAACAAAAAAAAATAAAAATTTAAATACATTATCAAAGTCTATTAATCAATATGACGAAATATTATATGCTGATTTTTCATTAATAGAAAAAAACGAGTTATTCTTAAAAAATCTGAATGGATAATTATGCTGCAAATAGACTCCGAACAGAAGTAATTAGCTGTGAACTCAAATAAAACCGCACAATTAAATTTAGTGTCTAGGATTAAATAGGAGGAATATATACGAATGCAAACATTAAAGAAAATGAAAGTGAAATCCATCTATCTGTATATGATTTTCGTGGTATTATTAGCTTTAACTGTAATGTTGTCTCATGACGATTTTTTTTGGGGATCTTCTTCAGGTGCTATTCAATTTTAAAAAAATTTTGACGGGTATAATGGTCGTTATATTGGCAACATGGTTATTCTTCTGATGACTCGCTCAATTTTTTTTCGAGTAGTAGTCTATTCAATTGTTAGTATAAGCATCCCGATTTTAATTTCAAAAATTACTCCCCAAAAAATAAATATGAGCTTCATTATCTTTTTATTAATGACAATCCCAATGAGCATTTTCAGTCAGACGTTTGGATGGTTTTCTGGTTTTGCAAATTATAATATATCTACAGCCTTATTATTATTAATTTTTTATCTCATACTTAAAAAAAAATTCACCTGGTTTTTAGGACTTTTTTTATTTTTATTAGCGATGATCACTCAACTTTTTCTTGAAAATGTAACTATTATAAATATGTTAATCAGTTTTGTAGCATTAGTACTTTTGGTTGTTTTTAAGAAAGAGCAATTTAAGTTAACATTTTTTTGGTTTATAGGCTCATTATTTGGATTTTTTGTTATGTTTAATAATAGTGCGTACACATCAAATACTTCTAGAAGTTTGTCAAATGTTCATTTCACAGATGTATACGCTCATTTATTACAAGACTGGTCTGAATTACTGATTAAAGATAACATACTATTGCTATTTTTATTCTCTCTTGCGATTTATTTCATAATGAAAAAATCACCAAGAATAAGTTTATTCTTATTGTTCTTCAATGTCTACTTTATATTAAGAGATTATTTAGGTGTATCATTTTACAATCAAAATTTCTATATCTTGAACTTTGAATTAGTTTTAATCATTATTTTCGTTATAATTATGTTCATTACAGGAATTATTTTTTTGGAAAAAGAAGATCGAGTTATTTATTTCATCGCACTCACAGCTGCCGTACTCTATACCTCACCATTTCTTATAACGACTCCTTTTGGACCGAGAAATATATTAAGTTCTTATATTCTATTGATAATTTGCTTGTCAGTTTTATTTAGTAACTTACCTGAATTAAAATTCATGAAATTAGTAAATAAATATATGATGTATATACTGGTATCTATTGGATTAATTATAATATCCATGTACGCTACGAATAAAATTACACATAATAAAAGAATAATTATAATTTCACAAGAGAGTTTGGCAGAAGATAATGTGATTGAAGTGGAAAAATCCCCCTATCCCTTTTTAGGTCAACGTGTCGATGGTTTTGAAAATCCTATGAGATTAATAGAAATGAAAGAATATTATGGAATTCATAACAACGTTGAAGTTAAGGTAGTTAACCGTGAAAAACCGATTCAATGGGTGCAAGAAAATAATTAGCAGCCAAGAACGTTCTTTGCTGCTATGATAATAGGTCCGAGAAATACTCTAGAAACGTTGCTATAATAACAAAAAAATGATTAAATATCATGAAAATCCATCTTTATCCAAACTCTTGAGTGTGAGACTAAAGCGTAAGAAGTCGATACTTTAACCATAGAACTGGAAAGAAACGTGGTCATTATAGAAACCAACTTTGTTTAATTAGCTTACATAATCTAGATTAAACAAAGCTCGTTCTCCCACAAGGGATTGCGAGCTTTTTATTGTGAATTTCAACTGGTCTAGGTCAAATAAAAAAGAGAAAAGCTGTTAAATCAACGTTTCTCTTTTTTTATACTTAGTGAAATCTAGTCGGAATTTCTTCTGATTAACTGTGTTTGTCATGCAGATTTACTGCGCATTTCTTACGTATTAACCTTTTTACTGCGTATTTACTACGCATTTAGTGCGTATCTACTGCAGATTAGCCTTTTTTGTGGACCCACGTCAATCCCCTCGTACTACGAGGTTACCCACCATTGTGGGTACAGATTTTCCTTATGCTCTTTTCACTCTTGCTGCTGATCCTTGTTTCACTTTTCAAAAAAAAGAGCAACCAGTGATTAACTGGTTGCGAAAGGAGATTTTTGTTCCCTTGTGAGGGACTAATGAAAAAACAAAAAAGTTTATTAGCAGGGTTTATTTGTTTGGTATGATCTTAGTATACCTTTCAAATTTGATGAAAGTATGACGAAGGTTTAAATTAAATACGAGCTTTTCTAAGACGTCCTAATGGCGCACTTACACAAACTCTGTTTGTCGGCTTCAACCACTCTTAAAACAACACTCAAACGTTTTGAGTCTACGACGTTTGACCTTGAAACTAAACTAAGTGCTGATGAAAAAAAATTTAAACATCCCTCCGTGATACTTGCTCGTCTCTAAAAAATAAAACTCATTCCAACCACTCAACCATTTTTTTCATGGTGCCATGCTCTGACATTGACCTCATTAATTTTTAATTCTTGCTCCTGTCGTGGCCAACAAAAAATTAATTTTAAACCGTCATCTACGCCTTACCGAAGACCTCTTTTTTAGGGGGGTGGTTTAGCGCAAGCATTGCAAGCTGGTACCCACTTGCTGAATTTCGGCAACACGACCAGGGGCTCGTTGCTCTTAAATTTTAATTTTTTGGGTGTCCCCAATCCCCGACAACGAAAAAAAAGACAGACACTCTTGAGTGGCTGTCCTCTAAAAAATTCAAGTCCCTATACCTCTAACCGTTAGCCAAAAGCTAACGTCATTTTAAGTAAGTGTCAATACACTTGCAATGCTTGCGACAAACCACCCCCCTAAAATATGTGGAGTCCTTTTTACAGTTTTATCTATTTTTTTTAGAGTCAACGTTGCACCAGTTGACCTAACAAAAAATAGTCGCTCTTACATTAATAACTCAAAATTAATTAGGTAGTACGTACCGAACCATCTTATACTTTTTGTTAGTCAATTCAATATCTTCTCTGATTAATTTTGTTACTACCACCGTTTGAAGTTCTCCTTTTGACTGAACCAATACTTTGTCTCCGACATGAATCGTACCACGTAATACTTTCGGGATATGCCACTGATATTCTTTTGATCCTAACACATTTTTTTCCGTATATCGACTTTTAATATGTCTGGCAAAAATGGTATTAGAATCTTTTTTTTCATTCATCATTATATTTTCACCTCTAACATTTATTCTTACTCATTAACCAAATAACTTAGACCAAAAATTTTTTTTACCAGTATCGCTTTCAACTTCAGTTTGTTCTTCAGTTTCATCAGGTTCAGACAATGATGTTTCAAGTTCCGCAATTTTTTTATTCGCTTGCAGCGTTAGGACTTGTTGC
>NZ_JABUYL010000009.1 GCF_014897315.1 Proteus sp. FME41
TACTTCAAGGTGTAGCGTTGTTGACTACGTTCATTCGCACTAGTCACATACTTGTAATTATTTAGAGTAAGAATGTAGTCATACTTTAAGGTGTACTTTGAATTATTTAGAGTATGTAATCTACTGAAAAGGCTATATTTTTTAATATAGCCTTTTTTGTTTCTTCGTTTTTCTGGGTGTTTATACTTAATAAGATTCTGTGAAATACTCGATTTTCTTTGTTAAATCTACTTTGTATATCTCTAATATCCTGCCAAAAAGCCCCTCTTAATTTGGAATTACTCTCTTTTTTTTCTGTTAACATGATGTCCGTTTTTATACTTATTTATAAATATATGTAAAATTTCTTATAGTTTTATTCGTTATTATTAGAATAAAATTACTAGGATTAGTCTTTATTTGTTATTTTTTACTTTATTTAACTATAATGTCTGATTAGTGTAATAACTTAATTTGTTAAATTTTTGTAGTACTTCATAAAAATACAGAGAGTAAAACACACCTATTTCCTATTACCATTGTTGTGATTAGGGGGAGAGCAATGAAACAATATAAAACGCTAAAATTAGCGTTAGTCATGTCCATGGGGCTTGCTTTTGTCAGTATGGGAGCATCAGCCGAAACATCGTGGTATAACGAAATTAATAGTGGAACGAATAATACGGGCTATAGCATCAGCGATACCGCTATTTCTACAAAAATAAAAGAGACACTATTACCAATTCAAAGCATTGATAGTGAATCCCTTTCTATTCGCACTGAATTTGGTCATGTTTTTGTTTCTGGTTTTGTGAAGAGTGAAGAACAAGAAGCGCAAATCTTACAAATCATTGAAAAAGTAGATGGTGTAAAAAGTGTCGATTCTTCAGTGAATGTTCGGCCTTAAATAAAGTCAGTTTGTTTTGAGTAATAGAAATACCAATATCGTTAACTTTATTTGTATGAATACGTAAAAAGAATGACGCCGAAAAAATGTGCGGGTATCCTTTGTTAAGTTGTATAAAGGAGACATTATGGGGAAGTATATACCTGTCACATTAAATAATATTACAGCACTTGAGTTTCAATCCTCACTACCGCAGGGCAAAGTGGCTTTAGTTTGTGAAGGCGGAGGCCAACGCGGGATTTTTACCGCGGGTGTACTTGATGAATTTATGCGCTCACAATTTGATCCCTTTGATATTTTACTAGGAGTATCTGCGGGCGCACAAAATTTATCCGCCTTTGCCTGTGGTCAGCGTGGTTATGCGCGTAAAATTATTAATCGTTATACAACGAATAATCAATTCTTTAACCCTATCCGTTTTGTCCGTGGCGGCAATTTATTAGATCTGGATTGGTACATGGAAACGACCGCCAAAGAAATGCCTCTTGATATGTCAACAGCACTTCGTCGCTTTGACACAGGGCGTGAATTTTATATGGTGGCGAGTCGTTCTGATAATTTTCAAGCTAATTATTTTCAACCTGATGAACCAACTTGGCTTGATATCATCAAAGCGTCCAGTGCTATTCCTGCTTTTTATCGTAATGGTGTTTTATTCCATGATGTTGTCTATCATGATGGCGGCATCAGTGACGCTATCCCAGTAAGAGAAGCCTATCGACGCGGTTGCCGTACTATTGTGGTTGTTCGTACTGTACCTTCTGAATATCAATACACAACGGAATGGGTTGATCGTATGGGTAAATGGTTCGAAAACAGCCGGTTGCAACGCTTTATGGCGATGGCACAAGTGCATGTCGAAACCTATACAGAAACCCTTAAATTTATTCAATCTCCGCCAGAAGATGTGGTCGTTATTGAAATCTACCCGCCCACTACGTTGCAATCTAGTGCATTGGGGAGCCGTTTAACTGCATTAAATCATGATTATCATGTAGGAAGACGTTGTGGTCGTTATTTTCTGGCAACAATCGGACAGCATTTTTCTAAGAAAAAATTCAAACAACACGATAAAAAATTATTTAGTGTATTTGAGCAAGAAGCAAAAACAGATAAAGCAGAAGAAGCGTCTATTATTCAACAAGGAACAAGAGGCGTGCATCCTGATGTAAGGCAGGTTCAAGAATGAATAAATTTATTGATACTCACTGCCATTTTGATTTTCCGGTATTTTATGATGATCTCGCTAATAGCTTATCTTTAGCGCATCAAGCACATGTTGAAAAAATCATTATTCCTGCTGTTGCACATTGGAATTTGGATGTTGTTGGTGAGTTAGCGAATCATCATCATCAATTATATTGTGCATTAGGATTACACCCTTTATATATTGAAGAACATACCGAGCAACATTTAATCGAATTAAAACAGCGGCTAAAAATGACTTCTCGCTGTGTTGCGGTCGGGGAAATTGGACTTGATGACTATATGGAAAACCCTCAGCCAGAAAAGCAAGAGCGATTTTTAATTGAACAACTTAAATTCGCGATTGAATGTGATTTGCCTGTTATTTTACATTCTCGTAAAACTCACGATAAGCTGAGCGCTCTTTTGCGTCGTTACGATGTTCCACGTAAAGGTGTTATACATGGTTTTGCAGGAAGCCAACAACAAGCAGAAAAATTTATTCAGCAAGGCTATTTCATTGGTGTAGGTGGCACAATCACTTATGAGCGAGCACAAAAAACACGCCGAGCAATTGCTTCATTACCCCTTGAATCTCTATTATTAGAAACCGATGCACCGGATATGCCTGTAAGTGGCTTTCAAGGTGAGCCTAATCGCCCAGAACGTATTCAATATGTTTTTTCTCAACTCTGTGAATTACGTCAAGAACCACCTGATGTAATAGCACAGCAACTCTATCTTAATAGCCTACAATTATTTCGATTAAAAAATGACACCTCGTTTTGAATTGAATTTTGTTCATTAACAGATCAAAAATACGCCTTATTTTCATCTTATTTCTATGATTAAGATGCTGGTGTATTTTTTGTTGTTTAAAATTAAGTATCCCGTTTGTTAATCGTCTGATGTTTTCTCTTTATTCACCCTATTCAATAAGTGCGTTTGTTGTTTTGTTTGTGTGATCTTAATCACATTTACGACTTTTACGTTACTTTTTTCAGCCCCTATCTGTGATGGATATTGAGGGTTATTTTTTTAGACTGGGTATAATTATCTGGCAAAAAGAGTCAATAAACTCTGGCTAGAGCATTATTGATAATCCATTAAATTTTTATATGAACAGGGATCCTTCAATGCAACTCATTATGAGCTTGGTCGGGATGGTCACATTAATATTGATAGCCATTCTATTTTCCAGCAATCGACGTGCAATTAGACTACGTACAGTTGGTGGCGCATTCCTTATTCAGATTGGCTTAGGTGCATTTGTTCTTTATTCCGACGGCGGTCGCGAGGTACTTCTTGCGGTTTCTGATGGCGTCAAGAATGTTATTGATTACGGCAATAACGGGATGAGCTTCCTATTTGCAGGCTTAGTATCAGATAAAATGTTCGAGTTATTTGGGGGTGGCGGTTTCGTATTCGCCCTACGCGTACTGCCTGTTATCGTGTTCTTCTCGTCACTCATTGCGGTGCTGTATTACCTTGGCATTATGCAAATTGTGATTAAAATTCTCGGTGGTGGCTTACAAAAAGTCCTTGGTACATCACGAACAGAATCGATGTCTGCTACTGCAAATATTTTTGTTGGACAAACAGAAGCGCCGTTAGTTGTTCGTCCTTATATTGCCAGAATGACAACCTCAGAACTCTTTGCTGTTATGTGTGGTGGTTTAGCCTCTGTTGCCGGTTCTGTCCTTGCTGGGTATGCCAGCATGGGCGTGCCGTTGGAGTATTTGATCACCGCATCCTTTATGGCGGCTCCAGGAGGGTTACTTTTCGCTAAATTACTTATTCCTGAAACAGAAACACCAGACGATCAAAAAGATGCACTTGATAAAATGACGGAAGAAGAAAAACCCGCCAATATTATCGATGCTGCCGCGGCTGGTGCATCTTCAGGTTTACAATTAGCGCTTAACGTAGGTGCCATGTTACTTGCTTTCGTTGCATTGATTGCATTAGTTAATGGTATTCTTGGGGGAATTGGTGGCTGGTTTGGCTATGAGAATTTCTCATTAGAACTAGTGCTAGGCTGGATTTTTGCACCTATTGCTTTCCTAATTGGTGTGCCTTGGAGTGAAGCAACCATTGCAGGCTCATTTATTGGTCAAAAAATTGTTATTAATGAGTTCTATGCTTACTCTGAATTTAGTAAATACTTAAAAGAAGATGCTTTAGTTGCGGGCTCGGGGCTTATGGTGTTATCAGCGCAAACGAAGGTCATTATCTCCTTTGCATTGTGTGGTTTTGCTAACCTCTCTTCGGTTGCCGTATTGCTAGGAGGGTTAGGCGGAATGGCACCTAATCGTCGTAAAGATGTGGCTCGTTTAGGGATGAAAGCGGTACTTGCTGGTACACTCTCTAACTTAATGAGTGCAACTATTGCAGGTTTCTTTTTTGCATTAACGGCTATGGCTGTTGTTGCTGCTTAATTGATTTTGAGTATTAAGAGCAGATGGGTATTTTATCTATCTGCTCTTTTATGTTTGTTTTCTGCTGTAATGTTAACTACTTTTATTGTGTGAGATATTTCGCAGTTTGTATTGAATAGGGTCAATTAACTCGTCATTTAATGTAGATCACGCTTTTTTTACGTTATAAAGACGACTTAAAGACGGTATTCAAGTAACATTAAACCAGAAAACGACTTATTTGTGATTTGTATCACACTTTAATGTCATTGATTGCAAGTTGCATTTGATTAGTGTGACGTAAAGCACATCTAATTGTTCCTTAGCGTGTTCAAATAAGATGTGCTGAAACTTCATGGAATGGCGAGGGCTCAATGTCGGGTCGCCGAAGTGAGCATAGCGCGGTGAGAAGGAACTCAGCTGTCGTTGTAGCGCAAGTTACAACAACATCTTCAAGGAACCAAGTCCGCTCGCCAACAAATTTAATCGCTAACCTTAAGCGTATGCCCAACCGGGCTTAAGAAACATCGTTGGAGAGTTTTATGACAGATTTAACCGCAGCAGCGCGCCTTGCGCTGTCTTTGATGGATTTAACTACATTAAATGATGATGACACTGATGCTAAAGTGACTGCGTTGTGTCATCAGGCTAAAAGCCCAGAAGGCAATACAGCCGCTATTTGTATCTACCCACGCTTTATTCCGTTAGCACGTAAAGTGTTACGTGAACAAGGTACACCAGAAGTCCGTATCGCAACCGTAACTAACTTCCCTCATGGTAATGATGATTTAGATATCGCATTAGCAGAAACCAATGCGGCATTAGCTTATGGCGCAGATGAGGTTGATGTTGTTTTCCCTTACCGCGCACTTATGGCAGGTAACGAGCAAATCGGTTTTGATATTGTTAAAGCATGTAAAGAAGCTTGCGCAGAAGCAGGGTCTTTACTCAAAGTCATCATTGAAACGGGTGTGTTGAAAGATCCTGCACTTATCCGTAAAGCCTCTGAAATTTCAATTAAAGCAGGCGCTGACTTTATTAAAACTTCCACAGGTAAAGTGCCTGTAAATGCAACACTGGAAAGCGCTGAGTTAATGATCCAAGTGATCCACGACATGGGTGTTGGCAAAGAAGTTGGTTTTAAACCTGCAGGCGGTGTACGTACTGCCGAAGAAGCTGCTCAATACCTTGCATTAGCTAACCGTATCATGGGTGACAACTGGGTTGATGCCCGTCACTTCCGTTTTGGTGCGTCAAGCTTGCTAGGTAATTTATTAGCCACTTTAGGTCATGGCGAGCAAAAATCGTCTAGTGGTTATTAATCCATTCGTGTAATACGCCCACCTCTTATTAGCGTGGGCGTTATCAATGCTATAAAGCCAGGAGGTTGCAGTGTTTCTTGCCCAAGAGATTATTCGTAAAAAGCGTGATGGTCATCCTTTAACTGAGGAAGAGATTCGTTTTTTCATTAATGGCGTCAGAGATAATACTGTTTCTGAAGGTCAAATTGCTGCATTAGCAATGACGATTTATTTCCACGACATGACAATGCCAGAGCGTGTGGCTCTAACATTAGCCATGCGTGATTCCGGTACTGTACTGAACTGGAAAAGCTTAAATTTAAATGGCCCTATTGTTGATAAACACTCAACCGGTGGTGTGGGTGATGTCACTTCACTGATGTTAGGGCCAATGGTTGCCGCCTGTGGTGGTTATGTTCCTATGATTTCGGGTCGTGGATTAGGTCACACAGGTGGAACATTAGATAAACTTGAAGCTATTCCAGGTTTTGACATTTTCCCTGATGATGAGAAATTCCGCGATATTATTCGCAACGTAGGTGTTGCGATTATCGGACAGACTAATTCATTAGCACCTGCTGATAAACGCTTTTATGCTACCCGTGATATTACTGCTACTGTTGATTCAATCCCTCTTATCACTGCATCAATTTTAGGTAAAAAATTAGCCGAAGGCTTAGATGCATTAGTGATGGACGTTAAAGTGGGATCGGGTGCCTTTATGCCAACTTATCAGAAATCTGAAGAGCTGGCAGAGTCAATTGTTCAAGTAGCAAATGGCGCAGGTTGTCAAACAACGGCACTGTTAACCGATATGAACGAAGTATTAGCTTCTAGTGCAGGTAATGCGGTTGAAGTTCGTGAAGCGGTTCAATTCTTAACAGGTGAATACCGTAATCCACGTCTGTTTGAAGTGACGATGGCGCTGTGTGTTGAAATGTTAGTATCAGGTCGCTTAGCGGATGATCGTCAACAAGCCCGTCAAAAACTGCAAAATGTGTTGGATAACGGCAAAGCGGCAGAAATCTTTGGTCGTATGGTTGCAGCACAGAAAGGCCCATCTGATTTTGTTGAAAACTACAATAAATA
Organism: Proteus sp. FME41; assembly: GCF_014897315.1. Lineage (GTDB taxonomy): Bacteria > Pseudomonadota > Gammaproteobacteria > Enterobacterales > Enterobacteriaceae > Proteus. The sequence goes on from NZ_JABUYL010000009.1 coordinate 6,879, forward strand.
CCTGCCAACTGCGGTATTAAGTAAACCTGTATTTGCTGAGAAATCAGGCTTCATCACAGAAATGGATACACGTGCATTAGGTATGTCTGTTGTGACATTAGGTGGCGGTCGTCGTAAAGCCACTGATGCAATTGATTACAGCGTGGGATTAAGCGATATCGTAGCGCTTGGTGCTGAAATTAATACAGATACGCCTTTAGCGATGATCCATGCTAACAGTGAAAAATCATGGCAAGAAGCTGCGGCTGAAGTCCGTAAAGCGATGGTGATTGGTGACAGCAAACGTGAAGCATCACCAATGGTATACCGCCAAATCAGCGAATAAGAACTCAATGATGATTTATAAGTGACATATCCGTGGTCTACGGACAATGACACAGGAGAGAGAATGATGAAACGTGTACATATTATGGTATTAGATTCCTTCGGTATCGGCGCTGCCGGTGATGCACCAAAATTTGGTGACCAAGGTTCAGATACTTTAGGGCATATCGCACAAGCGTTTGCTGACGGTAAAGCAGATAAAGAAGGCCGTAAAGGTCCACTTCATTTGCCAAATCTTTGCCGTTTAGGTCTAGGTAAAGCAGCAGAAGAATCAACAGGTAAATTCCCTATTGGTTTAGATGAAAACGCAGATATCATTGGTGCTTATGGTTACGCAAGTGAAATCTCTTCTGGTAAAGATACTCCGTCAGGCCACTGGGAAATCGCAGGTGTTCCTGTGCTTTTTGATTGGGGATACTTTAAAGAGCTGAAAAACTCATTCCCACAAGAACTGCTAGAAAACATCGTTAAACGTGCCAAATTACCGGGTTACTTAGGTAACTGTCACGCTTCTGGTACTGTCATTCTGGATGAGTTGGGTGAAGAGCACATGAAAACCGGTAAACCGATTTTCTATACCTCTGCTGACTCTGTATTCCAAATTGCTTGTCATGAAGAAACTTATGGTTTAGATGAATTATATGAGCTATGTGAAATCGCTCGTGATGAACTAAACAAAGGCGATTACAATATTGGCCGTGTTATTGCACGTCCATTTATTGGTGATAAACCAGGTAACTTCGCTCGTACTGGTAACCGTCATGACTTAGCAGTAGAGCCACCAGCACCAACCATGTTGAAAAAACTGGTTGATGAAAAACAAGGTCACGTTGTTTCTATCGGTAAAATTGCAGACATCTACGCAAACGTAGGTATCACTAAAAAAGTGAAAGCAACAGGTATTGATGCGCTGTTTGATGCGACCCTTGAAGAAATGAAACTGGCTGGCGATAACACTATTGTCTTTACCAACTTTGTTGACTTCGACTCCTCTTACGGCCACCGTCGTGATGTTGTGGGTTATGGTGAAGCACTTGAATTATTCGACCGCCGTTTACCTGAACTGATGGAACTGGTGAAAGAAGATGACATTCTTATTTTAACCGCAGACCACGGTTGCGACCCAACTTGGCCTGGTTCTGATCATACTCGTGAGCACATTCCAGTTCTCGTTTATGGTCCTAAAGTTAAACCGGGTTCATTAGGTCACCGTGAAACCTTCGCTGATATCGGCCAAACAGTTGTTAAATACTTTGGTGTATCACCTGTCGATTACGGTAAAGCAATGTTTTAATTTAACTTCGGTAGGCATAGCAATATGCCTACCGAATTATTTTTGAATAGTAAAAAGATCAATTAAAAGGAAGAATTATGGCTACCCCTCATATTAACGCAGAAATGGGCGATTTTGCTGATGTCGTTTTAATGCCGGGCGACCCGCTTCGTGCTAAATACATCGCTGAAACTTTTTTACAAGACGTCCGCCAAGTAAACAATGTTCGTGGTATGTTAGGTTTTACAGGTACGTACAAAGGCCGTAAAATTTCTGTTATGGGCCACGGTATGGGTATCCCTTCCTGCTCAATTTACGCAAAAGAATTAATTACTGATTTCGGCGTAAAAGTGATTATCCGTGTTGGTTCATGTGGTGCGGTATTACCTGATGTTGAATTACGTGATGTTGTTATCGGTATGGGTGCATGTACTGACTCTAAAGTTAACCGTCTGCGTTTTAAAGACCAAGACTTTGCAGCCATCGCAGATTACCAATTAGTTCAAAATGCAGTTGATGCGGCAAAAGCGAAAGACATTAAAGTTCGCGTTGGTAACATTTTCTCTGCTGACCTGTTCTATTCTCCAGATCCAGAAATGTTTGATGTAATGGTAAAATACGGCATCCTTGGTGTTGAAATGGAAGCTGCAGGTATCTACGGTGTTGCTGCTGAATATGGCGCAAAAGCACTGACTATCTGTACTGTATCTGACCACATCAAAAAAGGGACACAGACGACTGCTGAAGAACGTCAAACAACCTTTAACGAAATGATTGAAATTGCATTAGAATCTGTTCTGTTATTAGAAGACTAATCAACACATTTCGTTGCTTAAAAATAAAAAAAACCCAATTTTTAAATTGGGTTTTTTTATGTCTAATTAATAAAGCTAGAAACTATGGAGCATAAATATACGTTTCTAAATAAGGGTCCATTTTAATCGCGTAGTTTTTTAGATTATTCAGGCTAGGGGTTAACGGATCTTTGCACTCTTTTTTACTAATAATATTATTGTCTTTATAAACAATCACGCCGTTAAAGTTCCATCCTCTACCTTCACCGTCATAAACAACGTAGCTGTAATTTCCATTCTTAAATCGAATATAAGTCGATGCTCCAGCAACAAACATCTGATGCCCATAAAAGACATTATTATTAGGTTGCTGAGGAACTGGTAGTGTGATCTCTGTTTTAGCAAGTGTGCCATAGCGATACACAGGGGGATTCCCATGTTCAACGAATACGCTGACATACTTACCATTTTCAAGTTGGCAGGTAAATTCTTCAGCATAGACACTTGCGGATAATAATACGAATACAGCAGCAACAGTGATATGTGCTTTCATATTGTGTTCTCCGTTAATTACCTACTCTATTACTTTAAGTATCGGCAAAGAAAACAAAATATGTAGAGTAAATATTCTGATTATTTAGTCAAGTAACTAGTTTTCGTTTTAACTAATATTTTTAATTTTATTAGAATAAATGACTATTGAGGTGAGAGATTTTGCATTTGAATAAAGAAGAACCCTTTATATACACTTTTACCATACTTTATACCTAATAATAGTTAAAATTAAAGTTTATTTGCTAATTATGAAAAATATCATAGTGTTTTAGTTTGATTTTATCAGTGGTAATTAAACTTAATGTAATGTTAGCTGTATTAATTGCGGAAATAACAGATTAATACAATTAATTAAAATGAGAGTTCAATAATATCATATGGTTAGCAGGTTATTATTGTATTTTGATTATATTTCAAATAGTTAATAGTATTGCTAGTGATAGTTTCTGTTTATAGTCCTATTTTCATTGTGATCTCAGTCACATAAGTGCATCGATGAAAAGAGAATAGCTGTAAATTTAACTTTCCGAATCAATGTAATGTATTGATTTAAATATAAATACTATTTAACTCGTTATTGTTTGTGCGATGAGCGTTATCGCATGGAACACTAACTAATTTAATTAGAAAATGTATAGTATTGCTATGCAACTAAATTAAATTATTGTCGGTTTCTATTTGGAGAATATAGTGAAAAATCAAGATTTATTAGGTCTATCTTCTGCTAACATTCTGAATGCGGAATTTGAGAAGAAATACCATGACGTTATTGCTCACTTTTTCAGCAGAGATCCGAAGTATTGGCCGATATTTCAGGATAAAACAATCCAATCTATTACACAGTTTAGAAAAACAACGACTAATGATAATGACCAATTGCAACGTTATTCTAATGGACCTCAATTATTAGATCGTTTAATGGCTGATACACAAATGCAGCAGCATATTAATTATCCAGAAAATGATCCTAATGAGCTGCTGATGTTAGTGTCAACACTGTGTAAAAACTGGGAAAACCCACTTGCTGTTGAAAACGTGATTGCAATGCCAAGTGATCCTGGTGTTTATGGTTCAATCTTAGGGTTAATGGGCAACCCGAATATGGTGTATTGCGAATACTCTGGTGTTGCTGATGCGTTAGAAAAAGTGACTATCAAAAAAGTTGCTAAATTAGTGGGTTATGATCCTGAAGTTGCCTCTGGCGTGTTCACTCAAGGTGGCACCATGTGTAACTTATATGGCTATCTATTTGGTTTACGTAAATCAATGCCCAATTCTAAACATTTAGGCATGGCGGCAGATCAAGATTATCGCATCATTAACTCTCAAGGGGGTCACTATTCTAATATGACTAACCTTGCGTTATTAGGTGTAGATGTTGATAACAAAACTATCCGTATCAAAGTGTCTGAAGATAACACGATTAATTTAGAGCACCTAGAACGTGAATTAAGAGCCTGCTTTACCGTTAAATGTAAAGTCCCGACTATCATGTTAACCACAGGGACAACAGATACCTTTGGTGTTGATGATGTGAAAGGGGTTTGCGAGTTACGTGATCGTTTATGTGAAGAGTTTGAAATCCCTGTTAAGCCTCATGTTCACGTTGATGCTGCGGTAGGTTGGCCGATTATCTTCTTCTTAGATTATGACTTTAGTGGTAATCCGCTAGCGATTAACGATGTTACTTTAGAAGGCTTACGTCAGAATGTTGAGAAATTTAAACATCTAAAATATGCCGATTCTATTACTATCGATTTCCACAAATGGGGCTATGTTCCATATACCTCAAGTTTAGTGTTAGTGAAAAATGGTAATGATTTTGTTGCGCTAGAGAACGATCCAGAAAACTTCACTTATTTTGAGCATGAATTAGAAGGTCAAACTCACCTGCAATCAACGATTGAGTGTACCCGTAGTGGCGTGGGTATTTTTGGTGCTTATTCTGCGATGCATTATATGGGAATTGAAGGTTATCAAACTATCATTGCTCACTGCCTGCAAAACGCTAACTATATGCGTCATCAATTGTTAGAGATGGGTAATGCAAAGATTATTGTTCCTGAAAACCAAGGCCCAAGTGTTGGCTTTAAGCTTTATGATCCTAACTTAGTGAAAGATCCTAATGTTGCTTTTGATTTAGAGTTAACCTGCTCTACAGATAAAGAAGCGTATGATTTTATGGTTCATAATACCCAATGGCATAGAAAACTTTTCTTACAACGTGGTAGAGAAGGGTTATTTACAAACTGGGTTGATTCTATTGCTTGTTCTAAATATGCGAAAAATAACCGCTACGTTTATCTTCCAGGTGAAAAAGCCGTCTTTATGAACCCAAATACCGAGCGTGCGCATATCGATAATTTTATGAAGATTTTAACTGAAATGAGCCAAAATATGAGCTCGAAGAAAGTTGCAAAAATCTAATTAAATTATTGAGTAATTAAATAAAACAAACTGTACTTTAATAGAGAAAATTTATATTAGGGTACAGTTTTTTGTTTTATACAATATTGGTTGCGAATTATCTGAGTTGGCTATCTTTACTACCACGGCGGTTGTATCCACTAAACGCATTATTCTTTTTATCAAATGCTTCTTGGCAATTTAAACAATAGCGTACGCCAAGAATGGCTTTTTGCCGAGCAAGGGAAATAGGTTCACCGCATTCATCACAAACCTCTGCACTTTCACCTTGTGCCATTTGGTTGCGAGCTCTTGCAATGGCATCATCAATGGTGGCGTCTATCTGCTCTTGAACCGCACTATCATTAGCCCATCCACTCGCCATAATATTCTCCTATTTTAACAGCGAATATAAATACTATTATTAGGGCGATGGCGAAAAAATCAACAGTGTAAAAAAGAAAAGGGGGACCTAGTGATAATAAAGAGTAATCGAAATAAAAACCCCCTCATAAAGAGGGGGAAAATTCAGAGGCATAACGGTTGTTGTTATTGTTTTTGTTCTCTAATAAACAGAGAAATAATAAAGAAGAGGGCAACGAATACGATAATCAGATTAAACCCTACAGAAACATTATAGCTTTCTGATACCTGACCAATTAGCGAACCTGCTAGCGCACCACCTAATCCTGACGCGACATAAATAAGCCCCATAACAGAACCACTTTTGCTAGTTAATTTTGTGGCAACGGCGGCGGCGGTTGGAAACAGCACTGATAATGCAAAACCAAATACCATAAACAGATAAACGACATCTTGCACAAAAATACGGCTGACAATAATGGCAATAAGTGAAAACAGTGAGAACAGAATAAGCGTTTTGCGATCACCTAATGCAAGGTTAATAAAGCCACCGATAAAGCGACCAATAGTAAATAAGAAAGCAAAACTCGAAATAACATAAGCAGCCGTTTCAGCTTTTTGTGCGCTGCTCATATTTCCAATATCCATAGAGGAATAGAAAATAGGGAAGAAGTTTAAGAAGGCGGCTTCTGCTGCAACATACAGCGTGATAAATAAGATAACCAGTAACAGTGATTTTTGAGTCAGTAACTCTAAAAAATCACTGAATTTCATATCGACTTGTGCGCTGTTTTCTATTTTTAACGTACTTAATACAAGGAGGATCACCGCGACAATAACGGCAACACCGACATAGAAAGTACGCCATGAAATAGAGTGAGAGAATAAATATTGTAAAATAAGCGGGGTAACAATCATCCCTACGCCAAACATGGCGTTAGAGACGTTAAACATCATCCCTGCTTTTTCTTTATAGAAAGTCGGAATCACGGTCACGATAGAGACAAGCATCGAACCAATCCCTAAACCAATGACCAGATAAAAGCCAAAAAATAGCATCACGTTGAAAGCAAGGCTGGTTCCTGTTAAACCAACGGCCATCATTAATGAGCCAATAAACATCATGACTTTTAACCCTTTCTTATCGGTAAAATAGCCCGTTAATAAACTGGCAATTAAAAAACCGATTTGGAAAAAGGTAATTAATGAGCCTACTTGGCTCATATTTAATGAAATATCATGTTGAACTTGTTCGAGGATCAGTCCTTTAGTATTTTGAATGCCACCGAGTAAAAACATCGTGACAAACAGAAGGAAAAAGACTTTCCATTTTTGTTGTTTCGCCATAATTTAATCCTAGTTTTTCCCGCGGTGTATTATTCTTTAATTATGTGGTTGTTAGAGATGTTATTATTTGGTGTATTGTGTTTGCCAATCGCATCAAACAATTCTTGAGTGGCCCATCCATAGCAATAATAAAGTAAGGCATCACATGCACTTTCTTCTGCGGCAATAACCGCTTCAATTAATTGAGTAGCAGGTAAATTCCACATCTGAATACCGCTATAAATAAAGGTATTGGGTTGTGAAAGCTGGCGGACTTTATTATTTTGTTCTGCAACAAAATGAATAGGGAAACCTTGCTGTTTAAAGGATTCATATGAAATATCATAAGGTAATTCAAATAAACGTTTAAACGCAGTAAATGCGCGCTCTTGGCTTTCACTATCATGAGCAAAATGATTAATTAATCCTTGAACATCCGCACCACCCCCTAATTTGTGATAAGGGAAATGTTTAAGTGTTGATGAATAACGCGTTAATTCATGATAGTTCTGACCTAAGATCCAGCTGTAAGCAGGTGGCCACAAATCGAGCCATAGCGTAATACCACCTGCGGTTTGCTTGGCATCAGCCAGTAATTTTTCAACTAATTGGGTCACGCTTTGTTGGCGAAATGCTTGCCATGCCTTTAAAAGTGGCTCTTCTTTTAATGCTGTCACGGGTGTTTCAAAATCGCCTTGCTTTAATGTATCGGCTAAAGCGGCAAGACGTTGTTTGATTTCATTAACGGGCAAGCCTTGTTGCACCATTTTCTTTTCACAATGTGGGCAAAAACAGGTAAATAATCCTGCAGGATTCACTTCTTTTCCCGCCCAATCAGGGAAACGAATGCGGTCAATTAAAAAAGTGTCATAACCGTAGTTTTGTTTTAATGCTGTGAATGTCTTTTGCCATAATTGAGCGACATCAGGGGCATTAGGACAAAGCCAGTGCGCTTGTGGGCGACCTTTAAAGTCCACGACTTGATTATTTTCTACATCCCCTGTGAAATCGCCATTAAGAATATTTGCCCATGGTATGACTTTGTATTTTCCGCCGTCAGTTGCCTTTTTTATGGTCATTAACGGATCAGCACCCGCTAAAATTGTAGGGTCTACGCGTTGGCTAAGTTGCGGAAAATCGGTATGTGTATTGATGTGCAGTGTACCTGTCCCCATTACCACATTATGAATAGGGTTATGGGGGAGATCGCCAATAGGGTAAGGGTTTCGTTCAAAAATGGTGTTAATTTCGACAAATAGATGCTCGACATGCTTCATGCCATCAAGGCGTTGAAGTATAGCGGGCATGCCTTCGTCTAAAATATCATGTGGGTGAAGATGTATTCCTGCCATGAGTTGCTCCCATCTCGTTGAAGTACTTTTTTATTAGGGTTATCTCAGTTGGATCTCGGGCATAAATTGAATTGAAGGGTAAACCGTGGCTAAGGCTAAAATGGCAATACCATAAAGCGGGCCTTTTTCCCATAATTCAGACAGCTCGATATTCACTTTCGTGTTAGCAAATAAATGTCTATCTAAATTTGCCTGTACACGAGGTAAAAAGGTGTCAGCAGAGCGGGTGATCCCGCCTGTTAAGACGACTTTTTCCAGATTTGCAATAGCGACTAAATTCATAATGCCAATAGCAAGGTAATCCGCCATTTCTTCTACTAATGATTGAGCAAGAGGATCACCTTGTTGTGAAGCATTAATAATTTCAATGGCACTGAGGTTTTCACCGCGTAAATTTGCCATGCGCTCACTTAAGCCAGAGCCTGAGCAGAAACTTTCAAAGCACCCTTTATTACGCCAGTTACGAAAGAGATGATCGCGGGCAAACATCATATAGCCGATTTCACCTGCGGCATTATTTGCGCCACGGATCACTTTTCCATCCATTAGTAATGCAGAGCCTAAACCGGTACCAATACCAATCAGCGCACAACTATGCGTATGACGGCAACGGCCTTTCCACATTTCACCGACAAGTGCGGCACGAATATCATTTTCGAGAACAACGGGTACATTGAGTTTTTCTGTTAGGTGTTGTGCTAAAGGTAAATGATCCCACTGTGGTAAGTTAGGAGATCCTTCAAGTACAACACCATTTTTGATATCGATGATCCCTGGTGTGGCGACACCGATAACATTGATCTTTTGGCGGTCTACGCCGCTTTTTTCGATCACGTTTTCAATACTTTGTGCAAATTGCGTTAAAAAGTGTTCACGGTCGTCAGTATCAAAGGTAGGCTCTTGATATTCATACAACAATTCGGCATCTAAGTTAAAAACAGCATAAGCGATTTTAGTTCCGCCTAAGTCAATACTGACACCTAAACTGTGTTGAGGATCGAAATTAACTAAAATTCCTTTCCGACCTTGCCCCGATGGTGAACTAACGCCGCTTTCATAAACAATTTTTTCTTCAAGGAGATCGTTAATAATTTCAGACACCGTCGCTTTTGTTATCCCGCTAATTTTAGCTATCTGAGCCCGTGACAGAGGGCCTTGATGACGAATGACATTTAATACAAGCGAGGCATTCATTTGCCGTAATGTATTGGGTACGTTCGGTGTCACTTAACTACTCCATTTGTTTAGAAACAAAACTAAAAGATGTTTTTTTTATATAAAATCATCTGTGTTTGATAGTTATGCACCGTTTTATTTAATTTGTAAAGTATAAAACCGCTAATTAGTTTAGAAACCATCCTAAATGAGTTTGTGATCACAATTTGATGCGTTTAATTTTTATGGGACGACCCACTAAAAGATATTCTCTGCACATATTCTTAATGTAATAAACCGACTAAAATGAAATGAACATGCATTTAACTCAAGAGAAAATCAGAATGAAAAAAGGAATACTATTAAAAAGTATTTTAGGGGGAGTATTGCTATTTCCACTTTATTCACAGGCAGTGACACTAAGCGGTTATCTTGAGGTAAAACGACTATTAGCCTTAGAACATCCTGCGAATAAACAACTAGAGTCGGTGACACAAGCGTATCTAAACGGTATTGCGAATGGATTCAATTTTTATGCAGTATCAGTAAGATTGCATAATCAAGATAATGATTTCAAACCGCTCTATTGCCCACCACCAAAAGTTGTACAAAATGGAGATTTTATGGTGAAGCATATCGACACTTATCTTGATAAATATCCGATAGCGAAGGAAAAATATAAAGAAACATCAATAGAGCTAGTTTATATTGCTGCTCTACAAGATGCTTATCCTTGTGATAAATAGACAGAAAAATAGCCACAATCCTTGTGGCTAAAATCATTCGGTGTGCTCTTTTTCTTGTTATTTACTTCAGGTTGCCTCTCTCATAAGCTCCTTGATGGAAGACACTCAAGCAGTTGCTGTTTCAACGTGTTTTACAGGAACAAGGTGACAACAATCGCTTTCACCGGTTTTCTCAAAAGTTGATAAACGGGTGATTAAGAGTGAATTCATGTCTGTTAATAATCCTTCGGCTTGCAGTTTTTGCATGATGCTTTCATCACAATCATTATTATTGTGACGTTGATATGCAACAGGCGTTACTCCACGTAATACTGTAAGTTGACCCGCAAGTGCAGGATTATCTGTTAATGCATACACATTATTATTCGGCATAAAACGTGACAGTAAGGTCACTGATTTTCCGTTTTCTGTTAATGCGGCAACACTTAAGTGTTTGTCGTCATGGAAGGCGGTTGTGGCTGCTGCAAGTGCAATCCAACGGCCAGTTTGTGAATAGTAAGACGGTGATTGCCATGGGTTTTCGGCATTAGCGGCAAAAGAACGCTCAGCGCCTTCCGCCACACGCGCCATTGCACTAACCGCTTCTACAGGGTATTTTCCTGCTGCGGTTTCGGCAGATAGCATCACCGCATCCGTTCCATCGCCTACTGCGTTAGCGATATCCATCACTTCTGCACGAGTAGGCATTGGGCTTTCAATCATGGATTCCATCATTTGGGTTGCGGTAATAACAGGACAACCTAATGCGCGACAACGTGCAATAAGTTGTTTTTGTGCACCCGGTAAGCTGGCATCACCGATTTCAACGGCGAGATCGCCCCGTGCCACCATAATGACATCAGATGCTTTAATGATGTCATCCATATTTGCTTCACAAGAAACCACTTCAGCGCGCTCTACTTTAGCGACGATTTTGGCATGGCTTCCTGCGGCAATGACTAAATCACGTGCATATTCAATATCTGCGCCATTACGTGGGAATGAAACGGCAATATAATCTGCTTGAATAGCAGCTGCTGTGTGTATGTCTTGTTTGTCTTTTTCTGTTAAAGCGGGGGCTGATAATCCGCCACCGAGTAAGTTAATACCTTTACGGTTAGACAGTTTTCCACCAACAGTAACGTGAGTCTCTATTTTATTATTATTAACGGCACTGACTTGTAATTGAATATTACCGTCGTCCAGTAACAGAATATTCCCTGGTGTGACTTCTTGAACAAGTTGTGGGTAGTCCAAACCAACTTGTTGCTCATCGCCTAATGTGCTATCTAAATCTGCATTTAGGGTAAAGCTATCGCCTTGTTTTAATTGAACTGAATCATGTTTAAAATTGGCAATACGAATTTTCGGGCCTTGCAGGTCAGCTAAGATCCCGATGAATACACGATGTTTTTCTGCGACCTGACGGATAGTTGCGGCTGTTGTTTGATGCTGTTCGCTAGTGCCATGTGAAAAGTTTAAACGAAATACGTTAGCGCCTGCCAAAATCAGTTTTTCAATCATCTGTTCTGAGCAGCTAGCTGGGCCAAGAGTCGCAACAATTTTTGTCTTACGCATAATGACATTCTCTTTTTAAGGAGGGATGCTTTACCGCATCCCTCAGTGACAACTTAATTTATTAATTTAAATGGTAACTTTTTTCGCATTCCAGACTAGCGTTGCTAAAATCATGGAAACGATGGCAGAACCAATCCAGAAATACTGTACTGTGGTAAAGTCGTAATGAGTGACACCGGCAACTTCAGTCACTTTAATTAGTGATGCTGAAATTAATTCTTGAGCAGATGCTGCAATATAAGCAAACAGTCCAATAAAGCCTTTTACTGCACCCACTGCGTTTTTCGGCATTAAGTCACATGCGGTTAAGCCCGCTAAGAACACAACCAGACCGCCCATTGCAAAACCCACCATACTTAATGCAACAGCATCCATGACACGGCTTTGTGGACCCCAGAACATCAGTGCAAAACCTGCGATGTTGGCGATACCATAAATGAGTGTGGGAATATGACGGTTAGCGTTAAACAGTTTGTCCGAAGCCATACCCGCTAAGATTGCACCGAAGAAACCTGCGATTGGGTAAGTAGACATTGCAAAACCCGCATCAATCAGTGAGTAACCTTTTGAGCCTTGTAGGTAAAGGACGGCCCATGAGCTGATTGCGTAGCGAGAGATGTACATTGCCGCACAAGCTGCTGCGATAATCCACACGGTAGGTTGTTTTAATACGAATAGCTGAGCACGACGAGTTTCTTTAGGATCACTCGATTTAATTGCTTCTGATTCTTCGCCATACGCAGTTGCTGGGTCAGGTAAGCCATAAGTACGAGGACGGTCTTTTAAGATCATCAGTAAGATGATACCGGCAGCAATACCCGCGATACCTGCACCAATGAAACCTGCACGCCAGCCAAAGAAACTGACTATGGTTGCGGTTAAGATCCACGTAATCGCTTCACCGATGTTACGCGAACCGCCCCAGATGGAGTAAACCGTACCGCGTTGTTTTGGTGAGAACCATTGGAAAATAGAAACACAAGAAGGTGCTGAACCCACAGATTGGAACCAACCGTTAATACCCCATAACAGGATAAAGAACAGGCTCGCGGTTGACATCCCCATAAAAATACAAATGAAAGATGAGGCGATCAACGAGATGGACATAAAGCGTCCAATGTTGGCATAATCTGACAAGAACCCGTTAGAGAATTTACCAAAAGCGTAGGTAAAGAAGAACGCTGAACCCATTAAACCCAGTTCTGACGTTGTTACGATACCCGCATCCAGCATAGGTTTTTTCACCACACTGAGTGCCATACGAACCACATAAAACATGGCATAACCAAGAACAAGACCAAAGAAGACCTGCCATTGGTGCTTTTTATATATTGCGCGGATCTTTTCACTTGACGCTTGTATTAGCGGCAGATCCTTTCTGGTTTTAAAGAAACTTAGCATAGAGATGACTCCGAATATTATTCATGTCTGAAGCTGATTTTGGTTTTCAGTGCTGATGCTATTCATTTAGGTCATCTTGGTGCAAAACACGGAATTTGAGTCATCGATGACACATTCGTCTGAATCGATGAGTCAAATTTGTAACATCGCGATTAGGCGTGGATTGAAAAATGAGTGAAGATATCGGCGTATCATTGTTGTAAATGGGTCATTAAGGACTCATTAGCTAAAAATAATAAATATTGCTAAATATCAGAAGTTTGAAGTTCGACACATTTTTATGTTTATTAAAAACAAAACCAGGGGTATGTCATGAGAATAAAAATAACACTTAGCCTCGTCTGTTTATTGTTTAGTTGGCTGTTTATCACTCCTGTACGCAGTGATGAGCAGCCACTTGTTATATTGACGACGCTTTCAGATACACCAATGCGACCACTTACAGAGGCCTTTAGCTCACGCTATCCTGATACAAAGGTACAAGTGGTTTATCGCCGTGTTGCGATAGCAACGCGCATGATGAAGCAATATCCAACACAACCTGTGGATATTGTCATGTCGTCATCGGCTAACTTTTTTCATCATTTAGACAGAGAAGGGTTACTGGCACGATTACCGGTTAATTACGAAACACCGAAATGGTTAACACGCCATAGCGACATCTTAAACGATAAGATCACGACGGTGGGGTATTCTGGTATCGGCATTATGAGTAATACACAGTACTTACAAAAGCTAGGTATTCCTGCGCCGAAAAGCTGGATTGATTTAAGTGATCCTATTTACCAAGGCCATTTAACGATGACGACACCCGCTAATTCTGGCACGATGCAACTGATGGTTGAAAATGTGCTACAAGAATATGGCTGGGAGCGAGGATGGCAGATATTACTTGAAACCAGTGGCAACCTTTCTTCTATCTCAGCACGCAGTTCGCGAGTGGGTGATGCTATTGCCAGAGGTATCGTGGGTGCGGGACCTATTATTGATAACTACGCGTTTAACCACCAAAAACGTTTTGAATTTGTCGAATTTAGCTATTTTGACAAATCGATTATTTTACCCGCCTATGTTGCTATTGTTGCAGAAAGCAGTAAAAGAGAGACTGCAGCCAAATTTATTGCATTCCTTTTATCGGATGAAGGGCAAGAGATTATCTATAAAAGTGATATGGCAAAGATCCCGTTAAGCAAAGAGATCTTACGCAATAATGATGAGCTGGCTAATAACACGGAATTTATTTTAAACAGTAATGAAGCTTATCGTCGCAGTGAAGTCGTTAATGCGTTATTTGATCAAATGATCACTCACAATTTTCCCTTAATGCGTCAAGTTTGGAGTGATATTCACGAAGCAGAGAAACAGGAAAATCAAACCCCTGAGCGTATTGAGGCGATAAGTAAAGCACGAAAAATAGCAAGTTCAGTCCTTATTAGTGAAAAAGAGGCGAATTCACCGACATTACAAGCGTTATTTACGAAAGAAGCGGATCAACGCGAATATTCTGATCAAGCCTTAGCTGTACTTTATCAATGGCGTACTTTAGAGGCTGAACGGCTTGAACAAGCACGGGTTTTATTGAAAGAAACCAAATCACCCTGATGGCCTTGTGGTTCAGATATACAGTAAGAAATCGCTGTTTTTATGATAGGTATTACGGATGAAATTATTAGTGCCTAAGCAATTTGGCAAACTCGGTAGACGCCTTTATATGGCGTTTATCTTTAGTTCTTTGCTCACCTTACTGATTGGCGTGGTTATCTTTTTTATGTGGGGAAAGCTGGCGACACAAATTAATGCGTCAGTGGGAGAATCTCTGCCGATGTTAACCACCAGCTATAATATGGAAAGTTATAGCACCAATTTACAGATGTTATTAAAAGAGCGAGAGCAAACACAACGAAAATCGATTTCAGATCGCCAAAAGCAGGAGATCCACCAGCTATTAGATAATTTACGTGAATTTTCTATTGAGCAAAAGCCACAACGTGATTTTTATACTCAGCTTGTTGATGAATTATCAGCGCTTATTGATGAACAAGATGTATTACTGGATAAACGACGTGAATTGGAAAATCGTCTTGCTCAATTATTAGGGCAATTGGCATGGATGCATGATGCTGTAGGCGAAGATATTAAACCGCTACTGAATGAAATTGAGTGGCATGTTAGCCAAATGCTCAATGAAAAAAATGTACAGGAAAATAGCCTACAATTGTTATTAGAATCGACGCTATTACAAGAGCTATTCACTACAGAAAATGAGCTAATTAGCTTAGTAGAAGAGATTGCTCATCAACGCTATAGTCGTGATATTGATGTGGCATTTCATTATATTAGCGTCAAAATCGATGAAATTATTGCCTTAAATCAGAAGTTAAAAAGCTATCCATCAACCATTGCACATCGTCAGGTATTACAAGAGATTATTGCAATCACTCGCTATGACGGCGATATCTATCAAACGCTGATTGATGATGTGGAAAATGAGAAAAAGCTAAAAGCGCTAACACCTAAATTGAACGAAAAATTATCACAGTTTGATAATGCGGTAAGAGGGAATGTCTTTGCGACTAGCGAGGCGTTAAATAAGCTTAATGACAATACTCGTAAGCTAATGGCAACGGGAAAAATTGTTATTGTAGTCATTATTGTTGCTTCTTTATTACTCAGTATTATTGTGATGAAAATCTTGATTGATAGACGATTAATCGCAAGGCTTAATAAACTCAGCGATGATTTAGCGCATGTCGCTAAAGGCAATTTAACCGAGCCGGTGCTGATTGAAGGACAAGATGAAATTGGTTTGTTAAGCCGACGACTTCGCCGTTTTTGGCGTCAAATGAAAGAAGTTGAAGCCAGTAATGCGTTAAATCTTATCAATAATACCGATGCCAGCTTAATTACCTGTCACCACGATGGCAGAATGGAAACAGTTAACCCCAGTGCGGCAACGTTATTAGGAACAGGCAAAGAGCAAAGTAATAAGCCACTTTGGTTACTGTTTAGTGGTGAAGCCAGTACGATGTTAAAAGCACAATTCAGCTCAACCAGTCAGCTTTATCGTTTAGGGCAGAGTGAGTGTACCATTCGCATGGTAAAAATGGGGGAGCCTCATTTTTTACAATTTAATATTCGTGAGTATCCCCATAAAGATGAGCATAAATATATTGTTACTATTACCGATATTACTCGTCAGGAGTTAAGTCGATTAGAACTTCAACGACTTGTGGCATTAAAAACACAAGATTTACAGGATAAAAACCAGCAATTAAATGAAGAAATAGTGCGTCGTGAGCAAGCACAAAAACATTTAATTCAAACGCAAGAAGAGTTGGTGCAAGCCGCAAAAATGGCCGTTGTGGGGCAGGCAATGACAAGCCTTGCACATGAGCTTAATCAACCGCTTTCTGCCATTAACACCTATCTGTATAGTGCGAAATTAACCTTGCAGATGGAGAAATATGATCAATTACCTGATTCTATTGAACGCATTGAGAAACTTTGTGCGCGAATGAATCGAATTATTACCGCATTACGCAATTTTTCGCGTAAATCGTCGTCTGAAATTAGTTTTGTTTCAGCACCGTTAAAAGAGTTAGTAGAAAGTGCAATGGTGCTGGTGGAGTCTCGCTCTAAACGGGAACAGTGTACAATTACAAATAATATTCCTGATAAATTAACCATTTGTGCCGATCCGACACAAATAGAGCAAGTGCTAGTTAATTTATTTGTTAATGCAATGGATGCCATTGCTGGTGTGGGTGAAAGTCAGATCTCGATTGATCTTTTATCTGTTGACCCTAAACGAAAATTAGTGGGAATAGCCGATAGTGGAAAAGGATTCAACGCAGACGTTTTACCAAAACTCTTTACCCCGTTTACCACAACAAAAGATGTGGGCCTTGGGTTAGGGTTATCCATTTGCCGTTCTATTATGCAACGGTTTGGTTATGAAATTTACTTGGCCTCAGCGTTAAACGGTGGCGCTATGGTTGTTTTGGAGTTTACTGATGACACAATCACTCATGCCTGATATTGATGTTTTATTAATTGATGATGATGAAGATATTCTTGAATCTTATCGTCATTTACTTAACCTTGCGGGTAAAGTTGCCAGAGTGACTGATTCACCCGAGAAGGCGTTAAGTCTTTTAACGCCAGAGTGGCAAGGTGCGGTTGTGCTTGATATTTATATGCCAGCAATGAATGGCATGGAAGTTTTAGAGCGCATTAAACACATTGACCCTCGTATTCCCGTTATCATGATAACAGGGCATGGCGATATTCCGCTGGCAGTTGAAGCCGTCAAAAAAGGCGCCTATGACTTTATTGAAAAGCCGATTAATCCCCCTATTTTCTTAGAATTAGTGGCGAAAGCGCATAAAGAGCGTCAATCTATTCTTGCGCTTAGAAATGCTGTAATAAGCACGACACAAGAGCGTTTAGTCGGAGACAGCGCGCAAATCACGGCTATTCGGGAACAAGTACAACAAATCGCGGATATTGATAAAGACTTAATGATAGAAGGTGAAATGGGGACAGGACGCCATCTTCTTGCTCAACTTTTACATGAGTTAAGTCCACATAGTGATAAAGCTATTCAAACAGTGGATTGCCAAAATTTATCGGATATCAGGCAAGTTATTACTCAAATTGAAACCGATAACGTGGGCACCTTAATTTTACGTTCTCCTTATGATTTGTCATCAGAAGCACAACGTTGGTTAAGTTCTTATCTGTTGGATATGGAACGCCAAGGCAAGCGCCACTTTAGAACCATCGCAATTTTAGAAAATAATACGCAGCAACTGGTGACAGAAGGGCGATTAATTCCTGAATTCTATTATTATTTTTCGCAAATTACGTTTTCATTGCCGCCATTAAGTGCAAGACGTCCTGATATTATTCCGTTATTTAGAGCTTTCCTACGACAAAGTGCACAGCGGTTAGGGATTGCAGTACCGAAAATTGATCGTAATTATCTCGATATATTAAAACGTTATGATTGGCCGGGTAATATCCGTGAGTTACGAAATGTGGCGGAGTTATATGCCGTCGGGATTGTGAAAATGGTGGATAGTGAACAACACCGAGCCATTATTCCACCTGAAGGACCTTTAGATAACTTAGTGGATGAATATGAGCGTCGTTTAATTGAAGATGCGTTATATTTATTTGCGGGGCGAGTGAGTGATGTGGCGGATTATTTAGGTATTCCACGTAAAAAACTGTATTTAAGAATGAAAAAGCACGACTTAGATAAAGACAGCTATAAACCAAAGGTTTGATTTACGTTGTATTCAATAACAAAGAAGCGCCATACTGGCGCTCTTTTACGGTTTTCTTTTCGACGATAATGCTTAAATTATCTGGCTGCTAAAGTGACAAAATCACCTGACCATTTACTGGTGAATTCAATACGTAATGTGCCTTCCCATAAACCTTCTGGTAATGATGTTACCGCTTGAGATCCCTTAATAATATTAAAGAGAAATGCACTTTGAAGGTTTTTTAGTTCACTTTTTTCTGTCGCTTTATTATCAACCACTAGCCCTTTGTTTATCCCTTTTGGGTTATCAAGAATAACGATTTCTTGATGGCTTGATAGTGTTTTACCATTCCAGTCTGTTTTCACCGTTAACACTGAATTATCAGCAGAATTTCTAAGTTCATTACTGATCACTTTTGACGTTAATTTAAAATCTGTCGCGCCTTCCATATCTTTAACGGTAATATCAAATGTACCGTTTTGCTCATTAAAATGGTTATCTTCAGTAAATTCAAAATGCAGGGCATTTAAAGGGGTTACCCCTAATTCACTTTGAGGTTTTTTTACTGCGGTTGCCTGCCAACTTGCGACTGTTTGTATTGATGAGGTGTTAGCAAGGGCTGCTGTTGTCGTAAAAGCGGTCATTAATAAGCTAAGTAAGACATGATGCTTTTTCATTATATATTCCTAATAGGGTCGTTCGATGTTAAGAGTAATATCGGCTAGAAAATCTTTTTCATGAGGATTTAAATTAAATCATGACTATCCAAAAAAGATAATTCATTAGAGAAACTACCCAATAAATTTTAAAAATAGTTTATTTAAAACATCGAAAAAAAATAGGAATAAAATGTAATAAAAATAGTTTTATCATTAAAAATGTAAAATTATTTATTATCAGTTGATTACGTATGTGATTATGTCTTTTTATGATTGATATTAAAAAATTGAAAATGATAAATATGACAGAATATAAATTAATTTAATTAAGTATGTATTTATAAAAATTATATATTTAACAAAGTTACATTTTCTTTCAAATGAGAGGAAATAATAGGAAAAGTTATAAGTTAGGTGGAATTACTTATTTTATAATAAAAAGGTAGCTGATTAGGCTACCTTTATATTTTTAATCAGCATTTAGGTTAGTTTGTCGCGCAGTTATTCCCTAACCCAATATAACGGTCAAAAGCAACAATAAATTGTTTATGCTCTTTCTTTAGCCAAGGATGTTGGTAACTTTCACCGGGTAACAGTTGTAATATCTTGGCATTTTCTTCGTCAGAATCGCACTGATCATTTAACAGTAATCGGAAGTAGGTATTGCCGGTGTTTTTGATGGTGCCAGCAATATTATTATGATCATAAGCGAATTTCATTTCGCGAGGGCGGATCACCATGACAGTATTTAATCCAACGGTAGGAACAACCAAAGGCTGTTTACTGTCTTCCTGATAAGGTACTAAGTTAACTGGAGTTTCTTCAATAATAATACGGTAATAGCGCTCTTTATCGTCTTTAGCACCTTTATAAAATAATTTAAAAAACTCATGTTCATTTGGTAATAACACTTTTTGCAAAGGCGTATAAAGTATTTCACCATCATCTATGGGAAGTTGTTTTTCATCTTTTTCTTTTCCTCCCGGTTTTTCGATTTTATAGACATGAATTTTATAAAGATTGGTTCTGTCTGTATTATTAAGATAAGTGCGAGAAAAAAAGGTTTTATCCGATTCAAGGGTAAAAACTTCAGAGCCTACATAAAGGGCATGAGCTGAAAATGTCAGTGTTGAAAGTGCTAATGTACTGATGAATTTTAATATTCTTTTCATTATATCTCTTTAATGAGCTTGTTTTAATAAATGATAATAATGAAGTCTATAATATCATCAATATAAAAATCATCATGTGTTATGAATAATAAAACGGGTATAAATACTCAATTTATACCCGTAGATTGAGCAGCCTGACTTTTAGTAAATATCAGTACCAGACCATTCAGCAAACACATTGACGTAACCGCTGGCTTCAACGACACCAATCCAGTCTTCACCCTCCATCGAGAAAAGGGAAGTACCTTCATTCATTGGGAATGTGAGTTGTAAATCGGTACGATAGAAGTAACCCTCTAATTGATAAGGGTAAGGCCATGTAGTTTGTGTCCATAAGGCTTCTTTAATGGAGATAGGCACATTATCGCAAGCCGTACGAGTTTTTACTTTTGAGCCACTTTCGTTGGTATAAGTTAGATAGGCTGAAAAAGGCACATTAATTTTTTTGTCTCTAGAGCTAAATAAACAGTAAGGCTGACCTCTTAATGTAACTTGAGGTCCTTCAACGGCGGCAGTAATTTTATTCGCTTGGCGAAATGCACTGGTGGTAACGATATAGTCAAAGGTTAGCGGTGGCTCTTTATCGCCCACTTTTCCTTCTCGGTAGGGTTTATTAACCATTTCTTTAGAGACAATACTAATACCATAATCGCGAGGTTTTATAATTAAAGTATTAGAAGGCGTAAATTCATAAAAGCCAGATTGTGATAATCTTTTATTGTTAATAAGAAAAGTAAATAGTTCTTGGCTTTTTGATAAATCGATTTTTCTAGAGATAATATCTTTTAAAAAAGCTTGTCCCATAAAGAGAAAAACTTCGCCATTTCCATTATGAATAATTTTCTCCATATCCGCACCACTCTTGCCAACTTCCCAATAGTTATTACCATCGCCGATCATAAGCGCTTTATTAACTGTAGAATTTAGGTTACCCAAAATAGGATTAAGTTTTAGTTCAATATCTATATTATATCCTTTAAAGCTACCTTCAAAGTTATAAGCAACAAGAGCGCACATAATACCCTGTTGTTTATTTACTACTGTATTTTCACAAAACTGGGAACCTAACCCTAATACAGCATTACCATTACTATCAACAAAGATTTCTTGTAAAGCATTGGTGGATTTTAAGGTTAAATGACCCACTTTAGTTAAATCAATTAGATCATTTTTTATTGAATGTTTACCGCCACTGGACAAACAGGTTTGAGTATTAACATCATAATTTACTTTAGTAGAACAAGCGTTATAGTTTAATTCTGTTGTTGTTCCTATCGAGAGTTTTTTAAAGTATTGATATGCTGACATAGATAATACGCCCCGCATGTAATACGAATCACCAGCATTATTTTTAAGAAGAGGTATTTTATATGCACCATTATTTTTGATCCGCTCAGCATGAAGTGTGAAGTCGTTAGGGCAACCACTATCCCTCATACAACGATTACCAATAAAAGGAGAATCAATAGGCGAATTTTCTAACCAAATATCAACATATTGTAAGCTTCCAGCTGTTTTATCTGAGGTTGGGCCTAAATAACCTAAACTTTTTTGATCTGATGAGTATTTAGTCAGGGTATTAGCACCTGAAAAGCGGGGTTTATCTATTGTTGGTGGTGCAATAAAATATTCATTATCAATATTATTTTCGATAAAAATATAATCAGTTTGACCTGCATAACTTGGTATTGAAAATAAATTTATTGCAGCTGTAGTTAAAAAGCACAGTGTTAGAAAAGAAGACTTCATCATTATTATTCCTTTTAATCTCGACTCGCCAACGTAGTCTGCGGATCACAAATCACATCACCCACCCATAGCACACCGCGAGCTGACGACAGATCTAATTCAGCTTCACAAATTTGTTTATCATCTTGTTGCAATGAAATGACCGGATAGCGCTTATCAACATCCATCGCAAATTGCCCTTGATGGTCGGTTTGAGTGTGACCTATATGGTTACGTACTTGTGCACTGGCTAACAGCGTGCCATCAGGCGATTTCATTCGACCAAATACGGTGACCATCTGTTTTAACTCAGGCTGATGTACCGCAACGTTACCCGGATAAAGCACCACGTTTTTCACACGACCAGACGCAATATCAAAGCTATCTTCACTGTTTTTATCATTGAGCAATTCCACTTTGTAAGTACCGTAAGGAGAAAGCGGAATAAAGTTATTACCGCCCGATAATACAAAGCGCTGACCATTGACGTTGGCCGCAATTTGCCCTTGTCCATCAATACCTGTTTTGACAATTACCCCTGATGTTTCTTGTTTACCACTGGCGGAGAAATTCATATCGCTATAAGCCAATGAACCTCTCGCCGTTAATGTGGTATTTAAACGATCATTATTAGGGCGGCTCATACTTAACGTACCGGTGCTGTATTTGGTATCAAACATACTGTAACCGCTGACAGAGAAATCGCTGTCAGTGCCATCTTTATCATGTAATAGGGTGGACACGGATAAACCTGCGTTACTAATGGCTGAATTTTCAAAGCTTTTCGATGCAGATAACTCGCCACGCACATTTCCATTGCTAGAAGAAACGCCCGCACTAAGCCATGTCGCTAATGGCAATGAGAAATCCAGTGTGACGTATTTTTCGTTAGTACTATCTTGATTATCGTAGTGATAGCGTTGGATACCTGTACGTAAACTCATACTGCCGTAATGTCCGTTATAGAGCGTAGTGGAATACTCAAAGTTATTTGATTTGTTTTTATCGCGTAAATCTTTGGTGTAGGAATAGGTAAATGATCCCGCATATTCCCAAAATTGCGTTAAGTTCAGGGTAGTACCAAAAGAGTAGTTATCAGAGTCATACATCGGGAAGTCATCTTTGATATTCCCTTTCTCTTTATTTATCCAAAGTGAACCAAAGCCCTTAGGTAAAGCATAAGATGCCGTGATGATATTGCGATCACTTCCGTCATTGGCGAAAAGCGACTGCCAACTGGTCGATAGATTCTCACTTAATTGTAAGTTTGCGTTAGTCTCAATGACCGCCAAATCATCAAAAGCATAAGTCGAGGTTTGTAAATTTAATCCAGAGAAAACCCCTAAAGTGACAGTGCCCGCACCGCCGACAAGCCAAGTGTTATCTGAGTTAGACGTTTTATATTCATTATCTCTGTTTTTAATGCGTTTTTTATAATCAACATAGCCGGAGAAGATTTCCCAACGAAACTCATTAAGTGTGGCACCCCGCATATTAAAGGTTTTATTCACGGTTTGAGCTTGTTTGGCATGAACTTTACCATCAATCACCACTTCAACTTCAACTTGATAAATACCAAAAGGTAGCGGAGCGGTATCGACTTCAAAGCTTCCCATAGGGAAACTTTGAATACTTAATAACTTACCTTCACGATAAATACGGACTTCGCCCGCGCTGGGTAAAAAGACGGTAATAGGGGTGAGTGAAAGCTGTGAATGGTTAACTTTAGACGATGAGTTGTTACCGTAAGTGATGCCGTAAACTTTACTACTATTGAGTGCTGACATTGAGGCAATCGACTGTAAGTTCCATGTATTTAATAGGCCAAAAGCAAAACGATGGCCATTAAAATCACGTTCAAACATGGCTCGATAAAAATCAAAAGACTGCTCTGCGGTACCTAGACCATACGCGGTGGCACTTAGGTTCAGGTGGTTTTCGGCAAAGCTAACAATACTATCAACAGAAAAATAGCTGTTGGTATTATCTTTTTGATTTTTTAGCTGATTATTATAAATACCCAAATCATAGGTTGTGACAGCTGACATATTTCTGACAGTAGATGCGCCAAGCATTTCGCTACGGGCTTGAACTTGAGTCGCAAGACCGGATTCACTGACATCCAATGTCATAATGAAAGAGTTTAAATCAAATATCAGACTGGCATCAGGTGAAAGTGTTATTTTTCCCTGTTGTCCGATTTGAGCGTCTTTAAGTGATACCAGTGATTCAATAATTTTTTCATTAATAGAAGCAACTTGAGAATCGTCACTATCGTAAGTTGGTGTGATAGAGCTAATAACAATTTGATGGTCTTTAAGTACTACCAGCGCATCTGCAATTTTATTACGGCTTTGTTCTTCTAATACAGATTGATTAGAGAGGTTATAACGTAGATAAACAGGGATCGTCATGCCTTCTTCTAATGCGGTGGCAAAGACACTAGGAATAATATAATTACCAATCTTTAAACTGGTTGGTTGGCTATATGTATTCTCGGACAATAGGAACATAGCAATACCTAGTGCCACCACAGATTTACGCACAAGGAATCCTTATGAAATTAATTCACAATAATAAAATCATCGTTATGCCAAACGCCGACAGTTGATTTTTTACTTGAAACATCAACTTGTTTTAATTTCACACCAAGACCCGGCATAACGTAGTAACGTTCGCTACAACGATTGTTTTCATTTCTTGTTACGGCATCTGGCATACAATCGCCTGTTGCAACCGTACGAAATGAGCTATTACCGGTGTTAAAAACGACGCGTTTCTCTTTATCAAAACGGTAATCAAATTTTTCTTGGCGAGGCGCGACAACCAAAATGGTACTTATCATGGCGGATGTTGTTGCTGTTGCTGATTTCTGATTCTGAGTTGATCCTGTTTCAGTCACGGGATCATCACGCCAAACTAAACGGTAATAGCGTTCTTGATTATCGCTTGGGCCTTTATAAAAGATTTTAAAATTTTCTTTAGTTTTACCCGGTAAAATTAAGTTTGCTGGAGAGATAAGGATCTCATTTTGAGAATTAGGAAGGACTTTTCCATCTTCTAAAGGTGATGAAATACGTTCAATAGATAAACTGACTAAGCGTGCCTGATCGACATTATTTTCAATTTCTTTGGCAAGAATAGTTTGATCTGAAGCCATCATTTCCGTAATGGCACCAACATGAATAGCAGATGCAAATTGACTATAAAAAAGCAAAGGACTCAAACACACCAATATTATTTTTTTCATACAGAATCCTTTAGGGTGAGCGAATATTCGCTCATCCCTTATTTTATGAATAGAGTGCTAATTAAAACGAAAATCTATTATTGGAAGTCGCCTTCCCATGTTGCTGTGAATTGAACTTTAACGTCGCCATCCCAGTAACCATCAGCTAAATCAGAGAATTGTGCATTAGCACCCGCTTGTTTTGCTGAAGCAATATTGAAGGTAAATTGACCTTGACCGCTAACACGTTCAGTGCCGTTGTAAGCACCGCTTTGAGCTAAGAAATCTAGACCTGCAGAAGTACCGGCTGCAACGTCAACCATAGTGGTATCTGTTGAGTTAGATAATGCTACGCCATTCCATTTAACGCCGACTGTTAATTCGCTATCATCAGCAACACGCGTTAATTTGTCAGTAACGATTTTAGACGTCAGTTTGAAGTCAGTCGCTTTTTCTTGACCTTGGATAGTGATGTCGAACGCACCATCTTGAGTATTAAAGCCTTTAATACCTTCAGCATAGTTAAATACTAAAGATTTTAATGGAGTAACAACTAACATACTTTTAGTGTCTTTAATTGCTTTTGCATCCCATGAAGCAACGGCGTTTGCTTTACGAGTAGTAGTATCTGCTTGAGCAAGGGTAGTTGCACCCATAATAGCAACAGCAAGAACCGCCAATGTCAGCTTTTTCATACTATATCCTTTATTGATTATCTATATTAGTTTGCTTTATCTTTCTACTAGCGAAAGAAATTTAATGCGTTTATCCATTTTTTAAATAAAAGAGTCCTTCTGTAAAATGCATTATTTAAATAAATGACATTTTAAAGAATCAATCTTTATTTTTTATTTGAATGTTGAGGTTTTATTTTTTCTGTTTTTTACATGACTCATCCTCAATAGCTAAATTTAAATAGCTATTTAAATAATAGTTGAATGTGATTGTTAATTGTTTGTGGTGTTTTTTTTGTTAAATTAAATAACCTCTAACCCAGTGTTTTATAATTAAATACTTATTATGTGAGTTAATTTAGACAACATAACAGTATAAGTTGATAAGAATATTCTTATAGCCTTTATTGCTCAAAAAATGAAATGTAAGATATATTTATATATAATTGTGTCTTTCACTCTTATTAAGAGTATGGTGACTATTTTAATAAGATTTATTTATTGTTTTATTTTGTTATTTTTATATTTTATTTTTTATATAAACCTACTTTTACTTTTTATGTTAAAAATGGTTCAAAAAAGATTTATTTTTAGTGTTTTTGATTGTTTAATGTGTTTTTTTAGATTGAAAATCATTAATAATAAAACAACGCAATATTTACGCCTTTTGCGTGTCATAAAATTCATATGTATTTTTTTTATTTTTTGTTTTTAATAGTAGATTAAATTTTAAATATAAAAATAATCATCATTATTTGATTCTTAAAAAAAAATTGTTTTTTTGTGTGTTACTTTTTTATTTTTAAAAGGTGGTATGAATAAGGTAATTATTGCTCAAAAGTAAAAAACAGTAATTAAATGTTATTGTTTCATTATGTTATAAATTATATATTAATATCTTTTTTAGATAATCATTAAAGTTAAGTTATATAATATTGTCATTATTGGGTTATCAAAAAAAGAAGGTTGTGTTTAAATCTAATCTTTAAACTAATTTTAATTATTTATTACGGACTTCTTTTTATTTTAAATATTATCATTATTAGACTGTCTTATTTTTATATTAAATTTAATGGGAGTGTTTTATTTAATATAAAGCTTCAATTGAGATGAATCCTAAGTGTTTTTGTATATATATCGGCTTTATCGTGTCAGCTAAATATAATAATCTTATTTGTTTCAATTTATTTTTATAAAAATCTAATAAATGGTGTTTTTTTAGTTTATATCTTATGTTTACTCAATATTGGTGTTAGTTGTTGTGCTTCGAAGTTTTGCTAAGTAAAAATAGCTAATTAATAACTTAACTTAGATTAAAATACTAATTTAACTCTTTTAAGGAATTGTTTCATTGGTTAATTATCTTTTGATTTTATTATCTGCATCATTTTTAGACTTTTGACTTAATTTACGCCTTTTGCGAGTATTTAATTGCAAAATAAGTAAAGAAACATAATTTAAATTTGTTTTTTTACTTTAAGTTTTCACTCTTACTTTTTGATTAAAATTTATTACTTATTTATATGTCTAATTAAGATGTTTTTATTAATTAAGGAACTTAATTTTTATAATATTTAACGGAGACATTTAAAAAGATAATACGATTAATTTATTCAATAAATTAATTTGAATATGAATGCAAAAAGGATGCATTTGTAGGATATCCCTTATCTTGGTTTTATAAATAGATATCAATGGATCTGTCAAATTTAAATTATAGAAAGGCGGTGAGGTTTTATTACCTATCGCTTATTTAGTCCGAAGCCAAGAAATATCACTATCTTTATTGTATATAAAGGAAATTTTATGAAATTTACTAAATTAGCTTTAGGTGTTGCGTTATCTTTAGTTGTTGCTGCTCCTACTTTAGCAGCAGATCCAGCGGAAAGCCGTGAAGGTAAAGTGCGTTTTACTGGCTTTATCAATGACGTTCCATGTTCAATCGATGATAAAAGTTTAGATCAAACGGTTAAGTTTGGTGAAATCGCATTGCATGAACTGACTAGCAATAAATTCCGTTCAGATAGCGAAAACTTCGATATTATCCTGAAAAACTGCTCAACTGAAACTTACAAAACTGCAAAAGTATCATTCACTGGTGCAACTGTAAGTGGTTTTGACGGTTATACAGGCGAATTACTGGGCTTAGGTGGCAAAGTACAAAACGCAGGTATCGTTATCACTGACCGTGGTAATAATCCAATTACTTTTGGTCAAGGCTTCCCAGTAGCTGGCCACGCTTTAAATAATGGCGACGGCTCTCTCACTACATTGCAATTCTCAGCTTACGTGAAAGGTAATGAAGCAGACGATAAGAAAGCAACAACAGGTTCTTTCGACACAGTAGCTAACTTCAAGGTTATCTACGAATAATTGTTGTTTTTTAATAAGATGTGTGGCGCTTAAGCGCCATGCATCTCATCAATATTGTCTTCTGTTAATAATGCTGAGGATGGCATAGCAAAATGAAAAGCATGAAAATAAATAAGATCACAAAAGTAATGCTTTTATTCTTTGTTCCTTTTTCGTTGCCTGTTTTTGCAGAAGAAGCTGTCGATTTTAATACCGATTTCTTAACCGATAAAGGTATTGAAAATACCGATTTCACTAAATTTTCTTACGCAAACTATATTCAGCCAGGCACTCATTTACTGGCAACTGACGTTAATAGACAAAGAGTAAGAAACGAAGAGCCTACTTTATTTTTTGCCCCAGATTACAACACAGAATTATCTATTCCTTATATCACCCCAGAGGTTTATCCCATTTTAGGTTTAAAATCTGAATGGGAAAAAAAAGTTACTTGGTTAACAACAAATAATACCCAGTGTCTTGATTTTCGTTCTGTTCCTAATATGAATGCAGTGGGTGATCTCTATACCGGGATTTTAAATATCAGCATTCCTCAAGCCTTTATGGAATATCAAGATCCGAGTTGGGATCCGCCATCACGTTGGGATGATGGCATTGTAGGAGCCTTTCTTGATTACAATATGAGTAATCGCCTTATTCGATATGAAAATAATGGAAAAGGCACTGAAACGGGTACCAATATTAGTGGTGTTATGGGCATTAATATGGGTGCTTGGCGTTTTCGCTCCGATTGGCAAGCTTCTGGCGGTAATTTAAATAATAACGATAAATCATGGCGTTGGAATCAGCTTTATCTCTTCCGTGCTATTCGTTCTTTGGGTGCCAAATTAACGTTAGGTGAGCAATATCTCTCATCAGAGCTTTTTGATAGCTTCCGTTATCTTGGTGCTTCATTAGAAAGTGATAACGCGATGATCCCACCGCGTTTACAAGGTTATGCGCCTGAAATTGCGGGAGTTGCAAGAACGAATGCCACGGTTATTGTGCGTCAAGATGGTCGTATTGTTTATCAAAATGAAGTCAGTCCAGGGCCGTTTCGAATTCAAGACGTCAATACATTCGGTGGCGGTACCTTAGATGTTTCTATTGAAGAACAAGATGGTTCTGTTCAAACATTTAAAGTGGAAACATCGCGTTTAGGCACACTAACAAGGCCGGGACAGTTTTTATATAAGTTGGTGATGGGTAAACCCACTAAAAATGAACACGATACTGAAGGTCCTGCATTCTCCTTAGGCTCTTTCTCGTGGGGGGCTGCGAATAACACCACAATTTATGGTGGGTTATTAGCCTCAACAGAATATCAAAATATTGCTTTAGGTTTAGGGCAAGATTTAGCGCCATTCGGGGTGCTCTCCTTTAATATTTCAGCTTCACGGGCTGAAATGGGAAGTAACTTTGATGATAAAACCCTATCAGGAACTTCTTATAACGTTACTTATTCAAAGCAATTCGATGAAATAAATAGCCAGATCACGTTTGCGGGTTATCGCTTCTCTCAACGTGACTACTTAAGTATGACTCAGTTTTTAGATGGTCGTTATCGTGGGCTTCATATTGACAGTGGTAAAGAGCTCTATACCGCAATTTTTGGTACGGCCTTTCCTGATTACAATATTAATACGTATTTAAATTATTCCCGCCAAACCTATTGGAATCGACCTTCAACCGATAACTACAGTTTTACGATTTCCAGCTATTTTGATTGGGCTAATTTTAAAAATTTATCGGTTAACTTATCCGCCTATAAAGTGGAATCGAGCCATAATAATGATGAAGGCGTTTATGTGTCATTAGGCGTACCACTAGAGCGTAATGACGCCAATATTAGTTATTCTGGATCGTTTAATCGCCATAATACCAGTAACAGCGTTAACTATTATGAACGTATTAATGAACGCAGTACGTATAACTTATCGGCAGGAACGTGGGATAGCGATAAAGTTAATCTTTCAGGTTTCTATAACTACGACGGTAATTTAGCAAAACTGACGACAAGTGGTACTTATACCCAAAATAATCAAAGTGCATTATCAATGCAATTAATGGGTGGAATAACTGTTACTCCAGAAGGGGGGGCATTCCACCGAGTCACTTCAATGGGAAATTCACGCATATTGGTTGATACCAATAATGTTCAAGATATTCCGATTAAAACAGGTTTAACGCCAATTGAGACTAACCGCCACGGTAAAGCTATTTTAATGGGCGTGCAAAATTATTCTCGTAGCCATATTACGATCGATATTAATAACCTTCCTGAAAAAGCGGATGCTGTTCAATCATCTCAATATGCCACCTTAACCGAAGGGGCGATTGGCTATCGTAAATTTAATGTGATTGAAGGTGAGAAGGTCTTAGCCGTGATCACCATGGCTGATAAGAAACATCCTCCTTTTGGAGCCAGTGTTTATAACAAAGATAAATTAGAAGTCGGCATTATTTCAGACGAAGGCTTTGTTTATTTATCAGGTGTAAAAGCAGGTGAAACTTTAGATCTTGCTTGGAATGGCGAAACTTGCCAATTCCAATTACCTCAAGTGCTAGAAAATAATTTAAGCAACATGTTGTTGCTTCCTTGTAAGTAATTAAATTTAAGTCAACGGTGAATGAAATGAAATATATCAACATACAAACATTAAGCGCTATCGTTACACTTTGCCTTTTTTCTCAATCCGCTTATTCCGCTATCGCATTAGATAGAACACGCGTTTTATATAATGAAGGTGAGCGCTCAGTCAGTATGGTTTTAGAAAATGAAAATGAATCTAAACCTTATTTAGCACAGTCTTGGCTTGAGAATAGTAAAGATGAAAAAATTAATTCTCCTTTTGTGGTAACACCGCCAGTTCAACGTATTGAAGCGGGTAACAAAAGCCAAATTAAAATACAGGCATTACCTGCAACCAATATGTTACCGACAGACAGAGAAAGTATTTATTACCTTAATGTTCGCGAAATTCCTCCTCGTAGCGATTCTCCCAATGTTTTACAAATTGCATTACAGACAAAAATTAAAGTGTTTTATCGACCAAAAAGTATTGTCGCACCTAGCCGCTTAGAGGCTAATCCAATGGAAAAAGACATTGTGATTGAAAAACAAGGTGCTAATTACAATGTGAAAAATCCTTCACCTTATTATTTAACCATTACCAAAGTCAGAAAGAACAATGCTGAAGTAAAAGACTTTGAAGCAGTGATGATTGAGCCTTTTGGTCAACGTTCACTAGGAACAAAAGTGGGTGATTTAGGTGTAACGCCTGCCATTGAATATCTCAATGATTTCGGTGGATTAGTTGAATTAACATTCCAATGTCGTGGAGATATTTGTTCAGCAAATATCAAAGATAAGAAGGCGTAATATTATGCTTATATTCCGAGGTGTAATACTTTTTCTTTGTATGAGTTTTCTCGCTCCTTCTGTATGGGCTGTTTCTGGCTTTTTAAGAGTCACAGTGAGCGGGAGTGTGGAGTCACGTCCTTGCAAAATTAACGATGGTAAACCTATCGAAGTGAATTTTAATGATGTGATGACCACAAGAATAGAAAATGAAAATTATAAACAAAAAATGGATTACACCTTGGATTGTAAAACAACAGGTGATCCGAGTATGTCGCTGAAATTTACCGGTGATGGTGCAGGATTTGATACACGTTATTTAAAAACAAGTGTGACAGATTTAGGGGTGCTATTTAAAACCGCTGATACCAATATTTATATGACAACACCGTTTAAGTTTAACTATAAAACGAGACCTGAGCTTTATGCTGTACTCGTGAAAAAAAGTGGTGCCACGTTACCAACAGGCGCTTTTACTGCAACTGCAACTATGCAGGTTTATTACAACTAACGGAGGAATAAACAACATGCGTTATTATCCATTCCTCATTATGTTATTTTTATTTTCTGCATTTTCTTCATCCAGTTTGGCAAAAGATAATGAAACACAGGTACTGATTAAAGGCAATTTATTAACGCCACCTCCTTGTAAAGTGAATGATGGCAATATGATTGAGGTGAATTTTGGCCCCGTGGCAATAAAAACGATTAAAGGCTATGACCAAAAGCGAGAGATTAATTACCAAATTACCTGTGAAGAAAATTTAAATAACTGGAATATGTATTTATCGATAGATGGGAAAAAAAGCAGTTTCGATCCCAATGGATTGAGAACCAATATTAATGAATTAGCCGTAAAATTTATGATGGGTGACTCTATTATTGATTTAAATAAAAAGTATTCGGTTAATTTGAATAACCCTGAAAAGATTTGGGCTGTCTTGGTTAAAAAAGAAAATAGTGAACTGACGCCCGGTAATTTTACCTCAGGTGGCACTTTATTTGTGGAGTACCAATAATGAATAGATTAAGTGTGTTTCGCTCTATTATTGGTAGTTGTTTATTATTTTCCTCTTCTGTTTTTGCAGCTGAAAATCTTAATATTTTTGGTTCATTAATTATCGCACCTTGCAAAGTCTTACCTGAACACTCTCAGGTTGATGTGATATTTGATGAAATTCGCTTGGATGATATTTATAAAAGTTATTTTGAATTCGAGAAAAAGGATTTCAAAATCATTTTATCAGAGTGTGATATCTCTATTGCCAAGCAAGTAAAAATTAAGTTTGAAGGGGCAACGCATAATGAACTTGCCGGATTATTGGCCTTAGACGACAGTGCAAATAACCCTGATTTAGGAATAAAAATTACCACTAAAGAAGGTGTACCCGTGATATTAGGGGATTACACCAGTTTATATAATATTCCTAATAATGGTATTTTTGAGCTTAATTTTATTGCTTATCTGCAAGCAACAGCGGCTGCTATTGCAAATAAATCAATTAAACCGGGGCATTTTTCTGCTACTGCCGTGTTTTCTTTGAAATATGAGTAAAAGATAATGAAAAAAATACAGCAAATTTTAAAGTTATTAATTGTACTATGCAGTTTTTCACTATTTAGCGCACATGCAGGTTATTTTACTTATATTACTAAATCGGGAGTATCACCAGATAAGGATAGTGATATACGTTATAACTTTGTTATGGAATATTGGACAGAGATGGGATTTACGCCAAACCCTTGTAAAAGTTTAGGTTTTAGTGGGCGATGTTTTATTCAAATAAATCACTTCCACAGCCTACCTGATAAAGGGGGAACGGGAACAGAACGTCGAGTTCCATGGCGTTGTAATGTTGATTTACAAAAATTGACTAGTATGTCCGAGATACGCGATGTCGCAATGAATCAATGTGGTTTATCACTTCCTTTTGTTGGTTTTAGTGATCACCTTGGTGAACCTAAGGTTGATGAATGTATTGCTTTTTTTATGACCAGTAGTGCAACGGGAGGAGGCGGAAGAATGGTACCTGGTGGCGTATGTGGTATTGCCCCACCGCCTGAAGGTAAATGTGCATTTATTTCTAGCAATTTAAATATTTCACATGGCGTACTTGATGTGACACAAGTTAATGATAATGAAGCCGAAGAGCAATTTGCACTGATTTGTAATGAAACTATGCCAGTCAAAATCACCAGTTCAATGGAAGATCATTTTTTAAACTTAAAACCAGATGGTAGCATCCGTTCTTTTTTAACGTTAAATGGTTCTCCTGCATCAATCGGTGCACGAGTTGACACCATTAAAAATCAATATGTGTATGTCAATATTAAGTCCAAACTCCAAACTTATGGCACACCTTCTTTAGGCAATTTCAGTGGTACTACGACATTGGTATTATCAATACCTTAATAAAATTAGAAGAGTCAATAATGACCTAGATTGATAGCGTTTTTCGTTGACTTACCCGCACATGATTGTGCGGGTTTTTTTATGTGGTTAATGTGAAAAGAGGTTTATAGCGTTATTGGTTCAATAACTAATTCACTCTTATTTGTATCTAATTTCAGTTTTTGAGATTCAGAGACCTTTAATAACGCAGGCCCTAAATTGACTAACATCGGTAAGCGCATTTCCGCCGCGATAATCGCACTGTGAGAGCGACTATCGCCTTTTGCTAAAGCAATACCAACTAATTGGCTATCAATTAATTGAATGAGTGTAGAAGGAAAAAGCTCTTTTGCGACCAAAATAGCCGGTTGTGAAGGAGTGAAACTTGGACGCGTTTTATCTTGTAAATGATAAAGCACCTGATTACGTAGATCACGCAGATCGAGTTCACGTGCGCGTAAATAGGGATCGGTGAGAGCGCAATACAGTTGTGCTCTTTCTTGCATTTCATCCGACCAACTTTGTTGGGCGCTGATCTTCTCTTCTTTAATGCGATCAACCACACTCGTAATTAACTCATCATCATCTAACATCATGATATGGCCGTTAAAAATAGCACCAATATGCTCACCTAATGTTTGGCTCGCTTTATTGGCTGTCTGTTTTAGCGCTTTTAGTGTCTCTTTTATTGCAAAATTAAGTTTGCCAATTTGGGCATGGATATCAATTGGTTCAGATAAGTTTTCTGTCGGTGATAGCTCTATTTCATGCCAAATAAAAGCAGGGGCTTTAATTTGAGACACTGGGGCTAAAATACCTTTTAATGTTATGGTATTAGAATCAGAAGGTAGCTCTTCACCAAAGCCATTTTTGGCAAGTTCAAGAAAAGCGGCAATCGCCTCATCTTCTTGCTCACCAGAGGCAATTAGCGTTATCTCATCACCTTGGCGAATTTGTATTAATGAAAGTTGGTTTAAACTCAGAGGGTTAATACGTCTGTCCCCTTTAACCAGTTGATAATCAGCATGAAAGGTAGAAAGCACTTCCACTAAAGTAGCCGCGGGTCTTACATGCAAACCGTGAGGATTACGTACTATCCAGCTAGCTTCTTTACCGTGAATTTTGACTGGGGCATTAATATCATTTTTAGGTTGAACGAAATTTTCACCCAGCTGGATTTTCTTTGGATATAAAGAATTTGAAGCTTCTTCAATCACTTTCTCTAATGACGCTCCTGAAGATGCGGCGACAACCGCAGCAAGTGTGCCTTCAACTAACGGTGCTGAGCAGAGTGTCACTTTTTCAGCCAGTTCAGGTTCAAGTAATTCAATTGCGGTTTCGGCACTTAATATGGCGCTGCCTAAATCCATCATCACAACAATAGATTGTGCCTGCGAAAGTGATTCTATTGCAGTCATAATTTTTACGGCATCAGTACCAATCGCATGCTCTTCATCATTCACACCTGCGGCAACGGCAAGTTGGCAGTGAGCAGGGTTAATCATCTGACTTGCAAGTTCTGCAACACCATCAGCGAGATGTTTACTATGAGAAACAATAACAATATTTATCATGGTAGACCTTTATTGGTTGGTTTGTCAGTTATGCATTAATACTATTGGCGAGAGCTTGTATCATCAGCACAACAGAGGCACTTCCGGGATCTTTATGTCCGATACTACGTTCACCTAAATAGCTTGCACGCCCTTTTCTGGCTTGCATAGGGAGGGTATCTTCAGCCGCTTTTTCAGCCACAGAGAGTGCTTGAGTAATCGCCTCTTTAATGGAAAGGTTTTTTTCATTAGCATTTTTTAGTGATTCAACAACGGGCCACCAAACATCACACATCGTTTTATCATTGGGTTCTGCTTTCCCCCGACTTACAATGCCATCAACACCTTCTGTTACCATTTCAACGAGTTGATTAAGTTCTAGATTTTGCAATGAAGCCGTGGGTTTGGCGGCACGAATAAAGAAGGTGCCAAATAGAGGACCACTTGCGCCGCCAATATTAGAAAGCAGTGTCATACCTGTATTTTTAAGTATAGAGCCGATATCTTGTCCTTCAAATTCAGGTAATTTTTCCTGCACTTTTCTAAAGCCACGGTTCATATTTAAACCGTGGTCAGCATCTCCAATTTCACGATCTAAGTCGGTTAAATAATCACTATTTTGTTCAAAGAGTAATGCACATTGTTGTAACCAAACAATAATTTGAGTATCAGTTAACGCCATTTCGTGTTCCTTTTTCTTATTATTAAAGACTTATTTCATCATCGCGGGGGTATTAACAGGGGCATCCCATAAGGTGAGCATTTCATCATCAACTTTTAATAACGTAATTGAGACGCCTGACATGTCGAGTGAAGTACAATAAGAACCAATTAAAGAACGTTCGATGGTTAAGCCAAATTTTTCACAGCATTGGGTTAAATGGTGATAAACACCATAAAGCTCAGATTGTGGTGTGGCACCTAAGTTATTAACTAAAACAATGACACGATCGCCAGATTTTAAAGGCTGTTTTTCCTGATGTTCATCGATCCAAGTGCCGTTTTCACGATCCCAATTGCGGATCACACGTTGATAGTGGCCATTTTCAATTAAGGTATTAAACATGGCATCAACAGTATCATTCAGGGATGTAAATTTACGACGATCAATACCTGGTTCACCGTGAATACCGACGCCAAACTCCATTTCATTTTCAGGTAAAGTAAAAGAGGGTTTTCCCGCGGCAGGGACTGTACAAGCTTCCAAGGCAACACCGATAGAAAAACCATTGTTATTAATGTGATGACCTAATTTAACCAATGCATCAAGCGAGTCGCCTCTTTCAGCTGCCGCACCCAGTAGTTTTTCCATTAATACGGTATTAGCAACACCACGGCGTCCTGCGGTATATAAGCTATCTTTTACTGCCACATCATCATCAACTAATACCGTTGCGATTTTTACACCATCGTCATGAAGCAGTTCTGTTGCCGTTTCAAAATTCAGCACATCGCCGGTGTAGTTTTTCACGATCATTAAAACACCTTCACCACTATCAATGGCTTTGGCGCAGTCATACATTTTATCAGGTGTTGGTGACGTAAATATTTCACCCGGACATGCACCGTCAAGCATGCCTTTACCCACAAAACCAGCATGCATGGGTTCATGTCCACTCCCACCACCAGATAACAGCGCAACTTTACCTTTTATTGGAGCATCTTTTCGCGTGACATAAAAAGAGGAGGGATGAAGTTTGATTTCAGGATGGGATTTTGCAAAACCTTGTAATTGTTCAGATAACACATCATCAACTCGATTAATCAGCTTTTTCATCTTAAATGCTCCATTTGAAATTTGTGTTTAGTCTTCAAGCCAAAAATGACTTTCTGGTCTGGGGGGCTGACAAATTATTAATTAAAGGATTGGCAAACACGGCATAAATGAGCGGTGCTTGTTTTATTTAAAACATAAGAATTATTTTTATTTAGCTTAAAAATGAATCTACATCATTTATGTTTCTATAAGAATAGGTTAGTCAAATAACCTGCCAGAATGGGAGCAAGATCATAAAAATAAATGAAAAAAAGAATATCTGATAGTGATGGTTATAGGTCTTGCAAAAGGGTCAGTGCTTTCTCTCGTTGCTCAGGAGTGAGGTTTTTGATCACATCCGATAGCAATGTATCTTTGTTTTTTGCACTAGGCATAAGGGTATGGCTAAACGTGAGATTTAAAACAAAGGTATGTCCGCATTCAGGATCGCGACAAGCACAATAGAGATCGGATAACTCTTTGTGTTTACGGTTACTTTTTTTGATAAGTGCTTTTTCACCGCATTCAGGACAAAAAATAGTTAAGACACGCATGCCATTTTTCTCTTTGTTATTCACCATTTGATGTCTTCTATATTAGCTTAAAATTGTATTATAACCAGCCTATTTATTGTTTTTTGATGTAATTGTTTGTTTTAAATCTATGTAAAAGCCTTAATACAAGTTTATTTGTTTTATTTGATATGAATAATTCGGTTATTGGCGGATAAGAAGGGATAACCGACATTAACCGAACAAACTTGCTCGCCTAAAATACAAACTTTATAGATAATAGCTTCACGTTAAATCATACGGAGATGAGCAACTTATTGAATATATTATTTATTTTTTTTGTTAGTTTTCGGTGTGAATAGGAAACAATCGACAAGGATAGTGATTGTTCGCTAACAAGGATGTTAACCGTAATATGACTAGGTAGTTTGTTGTTTATCGTAAATGGATTTACGTATGTACCCATAAATAAACAGGCCAAGGATGATACCCAGTAAAAAATGCAACACATTTTCATCATAATAAAAGTCGATAAAGTCAATTTTGTCTCGAATGATTAGGGAGTTAGGTCATGTTCAACACACAAACGTTATATGCATGGATTGCACTACTGGCGTTTAGTTTGGGTTGGATTGCTCAAGGATGGCATCGAGACAATATAGCGTTAGAACAACGGATGTTAATAACGGCAATCGAAGATCAAGCAAACATGGACGCTTGTCTTGATCTTCAACTTTTTGTTTATGTATTAGAGGAAAATTATCCCTAATATAAAAGAGGAGACGCTTATTTTACTTAGTGAATGTCAGTTCCTGACCATTCTGCAAAGACATTAACATAGCCCCGAGCCTCTACTACACCAATCCAGTCTTCACCTTCCATTGAGAAAAGAGAAGCACTTTCATTCATAGGAAAGGTTAATTGTAAGTCGGTACGATAGAAATTACCTTCTAACTGATAAGGGTAAGGCCATGTGGTTTTTGTCCATAAGGCTTCTTTAATGGAGATAGGCACATTATCGCAAGCAGTACGGCTTTTTACTTTTGAGCCACCTTCATCGGTATACGTTAAATAGGCTGAAAAAGGCACATTGATTTTTTTATCTTTAGAACTAAATAAGCAGTAAGACTGACCTCGGATTGTTGTTTTAGGTCCTTCAACAGCGGCTGTAATTTTATTGGCTTGGCGAAATGCACTGGTGGTAACAATATAATCAAACGTTAATGGTGGCTCTTTATCACCCACTTTTCCTTCACGATAAGGATTGTTGACTAATTCTTTAGAAACAATACTAATGCCATAATCGCGAGGCTTGATAATAATCGTATTTGATGGCGTAAATTCATAAAATCCTGATTGAGGTACCGCAACATTGGTAAAGCTAAAGGTAAATAAATCTTGGCTTTTAGAAAGATCCACGTTGTTTTTAATTAATTTTTTAAAAAAACTTTTTGTAAAATGAACATAAACGCCACCATTACCAGGAGTGACTAAATAAGAAGCAATGGTTGGTGATGAATAATAAAAGGTTCTTGATGTAGGTGTTGCTGAAAGAAGAATATCACTCGCTGTTGGTGTAAATGATAATGTCTTTGTATCGACTTTCATCGCCAGTCTCATAACATTTAAGCTTTCGCCTTTTAGTTCATAATCGACCATTTTACAGACAACATTATCACCTACAATTTCGCAAAATTTAGATCCTAAGCCTAAAACAGCATTACCTTCGCTATCGACAAAAATCTCTTGTAACGCATTGGTTGATTTTAGCTTTATATGCCCATTTTTGGTGATCGCAAAACTTTGTTCGCTTACATTGCCATTTACAGAACGACACGTTTGGCCTAACGCTGGGTTGTAATCATTTTTGGTATAGCAGAAGAAATAACTAAAATTCTCTGTACTACCAACAGGCAAGTTTTGCATATATTGATAAAAAGAATCAGAAAATATCGCTCTAGGAATACCCGCTTCACCAAGATGAGTATTCATATAAGCACGATACATTCCATTACTTAAAACCTGTTCAGGTCTTTGTATGCCATCAGAAGGGCAATCTTTATAGGTTCGCCAGCAACGGTTACCAATAAATGGCATTTTAATTGGAGAGTTTTCTAACCAAATATCAAAGTAATTGTAGAGAGGAACAGCACCTGTATATCCCATGTAGCCTAAACTAAGTTGATTATCACTGTATTTAGTAAAAACGTTAGCACCACTAAAACGGGGGTCCGTTTTTTGTGGGGTAATAAAATATTCATTATCAATATTGTTTTCAATAAAAACAATATCATTGGTGTAGGTTGCTGCATTGCATGTAAATGTAGTAAAAAGGGCGAGTATTAATAATAGGTAATGTTTAAACATTATATGTTTTCCTTTAATTCCGGTTTACTAATGTAGTCTGCGGATCACAAATCACATCACCCACCCACAACACACCCCGAGCTGATGACAAATCTAATTCAGCTTCACAAATTTGCTTATCATCTTGTTGTAATGAAATTACTGGGTAGCGTTTATCAACATCCATCGCAAATTGGCCTTGGTGGTCAGTTTGAGTGCGACCGATATGGTTACGTACCTGCGCACTGGCTAACAGTGTGCCATCAGGCGATTTCATTCGACCAAACACGGTGACCATCTGTTTTAACTCAGGCTGATGCACCGCAACGTTACCCGGATAAAGCACTACATTTTTCACACGACCTGAGGCGATATCAAAGCTATCTTCGCTGTTTTTATCATTCAGTAATTCGACTTTATATTCGGCATAAGGGGATAGCGGAATAAAGTTATTCCCACCCGATAACACAAAACGTTGACCATTGACGTTGGCAGCAATTTGGCCTTCACCATCAATACCGGTTTTGACAATCACACCGGATGTTTCTTGTTTTCCACTGGCAGAGAAATTCATATCACTATAAGCCAATGAACCTCGCGCGGTTAATGTGGTATTTAAACGGTCATTATTAGGGCGACTCATGGTTAACGTACCCGTACTGTATTTGGTATCGAATGAGCCGTAACCGCTGACAGAGAAATCACTGTCAGTACCGTCTTTATCATGTAAAAGGCTCGACACCGATAAACCTGCGTTACGAATAGCCGAATCTTCAAAGCTTTTTGATGCAGATAACTCGCCACGCATATTCCCATTACTGGAAGAGACACCTGCACTGAGCCATGTTGCTAGTGGTAATGAGAAATCCAGTGTAATGTATTTTTCGTTAGTACTACTTTGGTTATCATAGTGATAACGTTGAACACCGGTACGCAAACTCATGCTGCCATAACGACCTGTATAAAGCGTAGTCGCATATTCAAAGTTGTTCGATTTATTTTTATCGCGTAAATCTTTGGTATAGGAATAGGTAAATGATCCGGCATATTCCCAAAATTGAGTCAAATTGAGGGTCGTACCAAAAGAGTAATTATCAGAGTCATACATCGGGAAATTATCTTTGATATTCGCTTTTTCACGGTTAACCCATAAAGCACCAATTCCTTTAGGCAAGGAGTAGTTAGCCGTAAAAATATTACGGTTACTACCATCTTTAGCAATTAATGACTGCCAACTGGTTGAGAGTGTATCTGTTAATTGTAAATTACTATTGGTTTCTAATACGGCAGTATTATCAAATGCATATGTCGAGCCTTGTAGGTTTAGACCAGAAAAAACGCCTAATGTAATGGCCCCTGCGCCCCCAACTAAGACAGTATTATCACCACTGGTTGTACGATATTCATTATTGTTATTTTTAATACGTTTTTTGTAATCTACATAGCCTGAGAATATTTCCCAACGAAATTGGTTTAAGGTTGCACCTTTCATGTTGTAAGATTTATTGACGGTTTGACGCTGTTTAGAACGGACTTTCCCATCAATCACCACTTCGACATCGACTTCATAAATACCAAAAGGGAGTGGTGCGGTATCAACTTCAAAGCTCCCCATTGGGAAATTCTGAATACTTAATAATTTTCCATCACGATAAAGACGGACTTCACCGGCACTCGGCAAAAAGACCGTAATGGGGGTTAGAGAGAGTTGAGAATGGCTTACTTTAGATGATGAGTTGTTACCGTAAGTGATGCCGTAAACTTTACTGCTATTGAGTGCAGACATCGATGCGATAGATTGTAAGTTCCACGTATTTAACAGACCAAAAGCAAAACGGCGACCATTAAAATCACGCTCAAACATAGCACGATAAAAATCGAAAGATTGCTCTGCAGTGCCTAGGCCATAAGCCGTGGCACTAAGGTTCAAATGGTTTTCAGCAAAACTCCAGATACTATCAATTGAAAAATAATTATTGGTGTTATCTTTTTGCTGTTTCATTTGATTGTTATAGACACCTAAATTATAGGTGGTAACGGAGGAAATATTATCAACCGTTGATTTTCCTAACATTTCCGAACGTGCTTTGACTTGTGTGGCAAGACCCGCTTCATTAACATCTAACGACATGATAAAGGTACTTAAATCAAAATTAAGTGTTGCATCCGGGGAAAGCGTTATCTTGTTATTTTGATCAAAAGGCTTATCTTTAAGCTTGTTTAATGATTGAACGAGCTGTTCATTGATAGAAGCCGTTTGTGTTTCACCTTCATCAAGTGTTGGGGTCACGGAATTAATGGTGATTTTATTATCTTTAAGCACTACCAACGCATCTGCAATTTTATTACGATTTTGCTCTTCTAAAACGGATTGTTCAGAAAGATCGTAGCGCAAATAGACAGGGATCGTCATGCCTTCTTCTAATGCTGTGGCAAAGACACTAGGAATAATATAGTTACCTATCTTTAAATTGGCGGGTTGGCTATATGTATTCTCGGACAATAGGAACATAGCAATGCCTAGTGCCACCACAGATTTGCGCACAATAGATCCTTTTGAAATTAAAATTTAATTTACAATAATAAAATCGTCGTTATGCCAAATGCCGACAGTTGATTTTTTACTTTGAACATCGACTTGTTTTAGCTTGACGCCAAGACCTGGCATAACGTAGTAGCGTTCACTACAGCGGTTATTTTCGTTTTTTGTCACAGCAGCTGGCATGCAGTCACCAGTGGCGACAGTGCGAAATGAACTATTCCCAGTGTTAAACACCACACGTGCTTCTTTATCAAATTGGTAATCAAATTTTTCTTGGCGAGGAGCAACTACTAAAATGGTGCTTATCATGGCTGACGTCGTTGCCGTTGCGGCTTTTGCACTTTGCGTTGATCCCGTTTCAGTCACCGGATCGTCACGCCACACCAAACGGTAATAACGTTCTTGATTATCACTAGGGCCTTTATAGAAAATTTTAAAACTTTCTTTGGTTTTTCCGGGCAAAATTAAGTTTGCTGGTGAGATCAAAATCTCGTTATTGACTAAAGGGAGCACTTTTCCATCTTCTAAAGGTGATGAAATGCGCTCAATAGATAATCCGACTAAACGAGCCTGATCGACATTATTTTCAATTTCTTTGGCAAGAATGGTTTGGTCAGATGGCATAGTTTCGGTAATAGCACCGACATGAATGGCTGCTGCAAATTGGCTATAAAAAATCAAAGGACTCAAACAGGCAAATATTATTTTTTTCATCATGGATCCTAGAAGGAAGAGCGAAAATTCGCTCATCCTTTATTATTAAAAGACAATTTTGTGGATCATAGACTATGGTGTTACAGTGAAGTCGCCTTCCCAAGTTGCAGTAAACTGAACTTTAACGTCACCATCCCAGTAACCATCAGCTAATTCAGAGAATTTAGCCTCAGTACCAGCAATTTTTGCAGATGCGATATCGAAGGCGAATTGGCTTTGGCCACTGACACGATCTTTACCGTTGTAAGCGCCATCTTGGGCTAAGAAATCAAGACCTGCTGTTGTACCCGCTTTAACATCAACCATTGTGGTTTCTGAGGTGTTATTTAATGCAGTACCATTCCATTTAACACCAACAGTTAATTCACTATCGTCAGCTGCGCGGCTTAATTTGTCAGAGATGATTTTTGAAGTCAGTTTAAAATCAGTTGCACCTTGTTGGCCTTGGATAGTGATATCGAAAGCACCGTCTTGAGTATTAAATGCTTTAATACCTTCAGCGTAATTGAATGTTAATGATTTTAATGGTGTAACTACTAACATACTTTTAGTATCTTTGTATGCTTTCGCATCCCATGAAGCAACAGCGCTTGCTTTACGAGTATCAGCTTGAGCAAGCGTAGTCGCACCCATAATAGCAACTGCAAGAACTGCTAATGTCAGTTTTTTCATATTGAAGTATCCTTTATTGATTATTTTCACAGCATAGTGTTTTTAAATAACAGAGCGCTTTTCAACTATATTCAGTTATTTAGTTATTTGATCGTTTATTAGTTAAATACTTATTTAAAATAAAATTTAAATATACTCATTTTAAACAAAACATATTTTTCTAATGGAACGTAT
Source organism: Proteus sp. FME41 (assembly GCF_014897315.1). Lineage (GTDB taxonomy): Bacteria > Pseudomonadota > Gammaproteobacteria > Enterobacterales > Enterobacteriaceae > Proteus. The sequence continues at coordinate 51,240 of NZ_JABUYL010000009.1, forward strand.
TTTGAAGTTTGTGAATATCTATTTTCTTGATATCTACTGATTAATATGCAAAAGAAGTTACGAATCAAAAGCCAGAATATTCATTCTTTTCTTGATTACTTGTTTATTTACAAACTTGATTTGAGGTCAATTTTACAAATAAAAACATTAATTAGGATAGGATTAATCTCATAGGGTTTTATGCTAAAAAAACAAACCATAAGTGTTTTTTAACTAAACTCACGTATTTTCACTCTGAAAGCGAGTTTTTTTTGATGTTCGAAAAAGAAATTTTATATGTTAATAACCAATTAACGTTATACAAAAAAACATTTTTTTACATTTATACACTCTTTTATACTAATTCATTCGTTTATTAAGAAACAATTGAATGAAATGTATCTTTTATAGACTTGTTTTGATGGTTTATACGAAAAATTACATAATAGGAATAAAAAAATTAGAACTATTTTTATTAAATATCCAAAAAAGACTAGTCAATATTGATCTAAAACAATATATAATAGTCTTTACAAATAATTCTTATTTGAATAAAACTAAATTTAATAAAAATATTATTTTATTTTTATCAATTTAACGATAAAATAATGTAAATAAAAAGTAAACAAATAATAAATTATTTGTTTTGTCACTTGAATAAGTATAGTTAAAAAGAATTATCATAAGATAACTATGTAATCAAAATGCACTATTATGCAATTCTATACAAATTATAGTGTTTATAATGAAGATAGATTATTAACCAAAAATAGCATTTTTTAATAAAGCTAATAGCTGAGTTGATGATGTTTTTGCTTGTTATCGGCTTTCTTTATTTTGTGTTTAGTCAAAAAGAAATAAAAAGGTCTAGTAATCGAAGAATGTAGAAATAGCAAATATTGGTTTTAAATATCAATGTACTGATATCAATTTTATTTCGTCATTTAATCATGTTTAACGAAGATAAAGGGGACCATTTAGGAAAAATTCTTCTCCTTTAATTAATGACAGATTTCATAATAATAAAAATAACTTTATAATAAATTATTTTTATTGATAAGTGTTATTAATGTTTCTTTGGGTGTTCTTTATTAATATCTTTTTAGATGACTATCATCTTTTTCATTTAAATAGATGTTAGATATTAATGACTGGAATAAATAATGCTATTTTAAAATTGGTTTATACTTATTTTTCTTTGAGGTGTTTTTGTAATATATTGATTTAAAACGATATAAATAAAATCTAAATAAAGTGTTATTATTTCTAAACTTCAAAATATAATCTTGTTTATAACCTTTTTAAAAATATAAATAATTACCTTTAGATATTATCTAATATAAAAATTTTATTTTTTATTTTTCTAAGGAAATTGAATAAATAACGTGTAATATCAATAGTTCATCAATGATTATCAATTATGCTTTTACGCCATGTTGGCCGATGTTTATCACATTATTATAATAAATTATCAAAATGAACTTTAAACGCTTTATTTTTAAACGACTTATCCAAGTTATACCTATGCTTATTATTGTCAGTCTATTGGCATTTATATTAAGCCATATTTCAGCGGGCGATATTGCTGAAATTACCTTACGAAGCAAGGGGATCATTCCCACACCGGATAGCATTGCCGCAGTAAAAATAGAACTTGGTTTAGATAAGCCTCTTTATATTCAATATATCAGTTGGTTAGCACACACCTTACAAGGTGATTTTGGCACCTCTATTCAATCAGGTTTGCCAGTTAGCCAAGAAATTATGGATAGATTTCCTGCCACATTAAAACTGGCATTGGTGTCTACACTCTTTGCAATAATGTTATGTGTGCCTACCGCATTGGTTTCGGTGCGTTTTAAAGATACGCCCATTGATCACGGTATTCGGTTTCTAACCACAATTGCGGCAACATTACCTGATTTCTGTCTCGGATTATTATTACTGTATATCTTTGCAATTCAGTTACATCTTGCGCCAGTGATAGCGGGTGACAGCATGCAAAATATCCTCTTACCTGCTTTAACGCTCAGTGCAGGTTATGCCGCCATGTATACCCGTATTTTACGTAATAACTTAATCGAAGTGAGTTATACCGATTATATTCGAGCGGCAAGGGCGAGAGGATTAGGCAAAACGACGGCTCTGTTTCGTCACGGTTTAAAAAATGCGGTTCTACCTTGTATTACGCTAATTGGTGTCAATTTTGGCAAGCTGCTAGGTGGGCAATTTGCGTGTGAAACCATTTTTTCATGGAATGGTATTGGCAAATTTGCTGTAGACAGCATACGTCTTAAAGATTTGCCTGTTATTCAAGGATATATCGTTGTTGTAGCGGTAACTTATATTGTTATTAACCTTTTGATAGACGTGTTGTATGTGTTTATCGATCCTAAAATAATGATGGAGTGATCACGATGCAACTGAATTTTCTACAGCGATTCTTACAACAACGGTTAGCCATGACGGGCGTTGTGATCATTCTTTTTTTAGTTATTTTGGGGATTTTTGCACCTTATTTAGCTCCTCATGATCCTTATCTCACCAATGTTAAATTGAAACTGATGAGTGCTAGCGTTGATTATCCATTAGGAACCGACCAATTAGGACGTTGTGTCTTTACTCGCTTAATTTATGGTATTCGCACCAGCCTTTCGACGGCGGTACTTGCCACGGCATTAATGCTCAGTATTGGTATTCCATTGGGAATTTTAGCGGGCTATGTCGGTGGAAAAACCGATAACGTGATTATGCGTCTTGTTGATATTGCTTCAACATTTCCTTCTAGTTTATTAGCACTGGCAGCCATTGGGATCACGGGCCCCAGTTTAATGACGATTTTATTGGTCTTTATCACCCTTTGGTGGGCACCTTTCGCCCGTATTATTCGTGGCTCTGTTATTGCGTTAAAAGAGAAAGATTTTATTCAAGCAGCTGTGTCTGTCGGTTCATCGCATCGTCGTATTATCTTTCATCATATTATTCCGAATGCCATGTCTTCGATTATTGTTCTCGCCACATTACGTATCGCGGCGGTTATTACACACGTTGCCGCATTCTCATTTATTGGTTTAGGCTCGCAACCGCCTATTGCGGATTGGGGGGTGATGTTAAGTGATAGCCGACAATATATGACGCAATATCCGATGATGATTATCTATCCTGCACTCGCCATTATGCTGTCAGTGTGGGCGCTAAATATGATTGGTGAAGGGCTAAATGATGTCTTACAAAATAATGCTAAAGCCTTAGATTTGAAAAAACAGGAGGAGATTTAATATGTGCTCTAAACCTGTTTTATCTGTCAAAGGGCTGACGACTGTTTTCCAACAACAAAAGAGCCAATTTATCGCGGTGAATAATATCGATCTTGAGCTCTATGCGGGAAAAATAACCGCATTGATTGGAGGATCGGGAAGTGGGAAATCAGCCACAGCACTCTCTTTAATGAATTTAGTGGATAAACCTGGAAAAGTGGTTTCGGGTGAAATCACCTTATCAGGTGGCATTATTTCAAATAAAAGCGAAAGGCAGTGGCGAAATATTCGTGGACAAAAAATTGCCATGATTTTCCAAGAGCCTAGAAGTGCATTAAATCCTACCATCAAAATAGAAAAACATTTTGCTGAATCGCTATCTCCGTTATGGCGTAAAAAATCGAAAGTAGAAAAACGGCAACACTATAAAGAAATCCTTTCACGTCTTGGGTTAAGTCATGCAGATGAACTATTAAATAAGTATCCATTTGAGTTAAGTGGCGGAATGTGTCAGCGCATTATGGTGGGTATGGGGTTGTTATCTGGTGCGCAAGTCATGATTGCCGATGAACCAACGGCTTCTTTAGATCTCACTACGCAAGCGGCTATTTTATATGAAATTGATCGTTTGAAATCATTGGGGATCGCCATTTTGTTGATCACGCACGATCTCGGTATTGTGGCGCAAATGGCTGATAAGGTTTATGTGATGTATCAAGGCAATATTGTGAGTTCAGGAAGTGTGACTCAACTTTTTGATGAGCCTCAACATGAATATACCCAGCGCTTGTTTTCAACAATAAAGCAGGGGAAATAAAATGCCATTAGTCGAAGTAAAAAAACTTTCTAAATATTATCAAAAAAATGGGGTTACGACCTGTGCGGTTGCCAATGCTTCATTTTGTATTTATCGAGGAGAAACGCTGGGTGTTGTGGGGAAATCTGGGTGTGGAAAAACCACACTGGGTAAATTATTACTAAAATTAGAACAAAGTGATCATGGCTCTATTGTATTTTCACAACAAGAGATCACGCATTTTAGTTTTAAACAGATGCGTCATATTCGCCAAAATATGCAGATGATCTTTCAAGCTAGTGCGGATGCTTTTAATCCGTATTTTACCGTAGAACAAATTATTGCTGAGCCACTCATTAATTATAAGCACTTTACTCGTCAAGCGCGTCAGCAACTGATCAGTAAAACATTAGAATTAGTCGGCTTAGATAGCGCTTTTTTATCAAGATATTCTGATGCGTTGTCAGGGGGACAAAAACAACGGATTGGTATTGCAAGAGCGCTCGTGCTTGAGCCGGAATTGGTGGTGTGTGATGAAATTGTCTCTAGTATTGATTTTGCGTTAAAACAGCAAATTCTCACATTAATCAATACTCTTAAAAAAACATTACAACTGACTTATCTGTTTATTTCCCATGATATTTCAGCGGTTAACTTTGTCAGTGACCGTATTATTGTGATGTACCTCGGGTATATTGTTGAAGTTATTCCTAAAATGGATAACCGTGTTCAACATCCTTATAGCCAAACGTTATTGTCTGCGGTATTACCGACTCATCCTTCACAACGCACGCCTTTTAAACAACAAATCTACACCGATGCACCTAAAACCCTTACTGGCTGCCCTTATTACCATCGTTGTGTAAATCGACACGATATTTGTAAGCAACAAAATCCGCCTTTGATAGAAATTGCATCTGACCACTGGGTTGCATGCCATAAAATAACGCATTGATAACAATAAGATGGAAAGAGAAAAAATATGTTTAAACAATTAATACACCGAACTTTATTGGTTGGTTTTCTTTCAATAACCGCATTAACGGGCTGTAATGATGAAAAACCAACAGAAAACGCCCCTCAAGTTGAACAGAAAAAAGAAGTTGTTGTGGCTATTTATCGCGATGGTGCAATGAATATGCTGGATGCAGCCAGTTATAACGGCCCTCATTTTGTCTTTAAAATGATTTATGACGGTTTAACGGAAGATGGTGGTGAAGGTGAAATTCTTCCTACATTAGCCACAAGCTGGGATATTTCAGAGGACGGTAAAACCTATACCTTTAAACTACGCGAAAATGTAAAGTTTTCAGATGGCACTCCGTTTGATGCCGATGCGGTTATTTTTAACTTAAAACGTTGGGTGAATAACCCACGTTATAGCCAAATTACCGCCACATTAGTGGATTCAATGGAAGCCATTGATAAACATACGGTGCGTATCACGTATAAAAATCCTTCTTATCCTATTTTAATGGAAATGACTTATCCTCGCCCAGTGCGCTTTTTAAGCCCAGCTTCGTTAGGTGAAGACGGTAAAACCTTTACTAAACCTGTCGGAACGGGCCCTTGGATGCTTGAAAACTACGAAAAAGATAAAAGCTTTACGCTGGTGCCAAATCCTTACTATTGGGGCGAAAAACCAAAGCTAGACCGTATTATTTTTAAAGTTGTTCCTGACGGTCAGGCGCGTGTTTTTGCCTTGCAAAGTGGTGAGGTCGATATTATTGGCGGTGATCTGATTGGTAAAATTCCCATGGGAAATATTCAGGAACTAGAACAAGATAAGAAATTTGAAACATTTACTGCGGATACATTAAGTTCTCACTTTATTGCTTTTAACCAACGTACACCGGAATTACAAGACAAGCGTATTCGCCAAGCAATCAACTACGCCATTGATAAAAAAAGTATTGCCGACGATCTCTTTAACCATATTGGTAAAGAAGCTACAGGTATGTATCAAGCTGGTGTGCCTTATGCCACAGTAAACAATAATACCACCTTAGCGGGTGATAAAGAGAAAGCACAGGCATTATTAATTGACGCTGGTTACAGCAAAAATGCTCAAGGTATTTTTGAAAAAGAGGGCAAGCCTTTATCGTTTTCTTTATTACTCACAACAGACGAATTTCCAGAGTGGAAAACATTGGCTGAATTTATTCAAGCAGAATTAGCGCAAACGGGTATTCGCGTTAATTTAAAAATACTCGATCGTAATGGTTATACCCAATCTACATTGGAATCGAAAGATTTTGATATGGCTTTAATGCGTACCGCTTCTGATTCATGGATGCCTCATAGCTCTATGTTAGAGATTTATGATATTCAAGCGAATAATCAGCAAGCTAAAGCGTGGTATGACGAAAATCTCTCGGTGATGATTTATAAAACCTTAGCCACATTAAACGAAGAAGATCGCCAAAAAGGGTATGACGATATTATGACCTTTATTAGTGAAGAGGCGATCACCGCACCGGTTTATCACCCTGTTACTAACTTTGCGATTAACCCTAAAAAAGTGGCTAATTTTGAAGTCGGCGTGAACAACTACGCACCGGTTGTGTGGGAAAAACTCACTGTACCGAGTTTATCTGAAAAATAGCCTCTACAGCGCTCTTGGTTATCTTTATAAGATCTTCGTAGCGCCGTGATTTTATTTATTTTAGTTTACATACGAATAGGTTTTGTTATGCAGGACTCAAAAGATAAATTATTAAAAAATTGGACAGAGGGGGCTGAAAATTACAGTCATTTGATCCAACTAGAATTAAACGGTTTTCAGCGAGAAGCGTGGTTGAATATTATTCATGAATATAGTGGTCAACAGGGAAAATTAAAGGTATTGGATGTGGGAACGGGGCCTGGCTTTTTCTCCATTATTATGGCGAAAGCAGGACACAAAGTGACGGCAATAGATTGCACAGATGCGATGGTTGATGTTGCGAAGAAAAACGTTGAAGCCTACCAAGTGGATGTTGAGGTGATGCAAGGGGATAGTCACTCTTTACCTTTCCCAGATGATCACTTTGATTTGGTGATTAGCCGTAATGTGGCATGGACGTTATTAGATGCAAAACAGGGTTATAAAGAGTGGTTACGTGTCTTAAGGCCAGGGGGAAGAACCTTGATTTTTGATGCTAACTGGAATCGCTATTTATTTGATGACGCTTTAAATCAGAAAAACAGTGAAGATATTGAAGCCTATACCGCACTGTTTAATGAAAAGCCTGCAGGTTATAGCGATGCAATGCTCGATTACCGTAAAAGTATGCCAATGTGTCAAAAAATACGACCTCAATGGGATCTTGATACATTAATTACCCTTGGTTATTCAGAACTGACTTGTTTAACCAATATTAATGAGCGAGTGTATGATGAAAAACGTAAAGTCCTTTATCGCTCAACACCGATGTTTATGATCGCAGCAAGTAAACCTTGGGTAAAAGTCACGTATTAATTAAGCTAAAAAAGAAAGTCCTATTAACACTATAAAGGGGGGAATAGGACTTTTATTCTATTAATCTGATTTTACATTATGATGCTGAAATAGCATTTTTAGTCGGGGATGATTTTTGATAAAAATAAGCCACCATAAGCAATATTCCATATAATACTGCACCCACCATCCATAACAAACCATCCCAATAAGCTAGGCTGTAGCGATAAAGAAACGCAAATAAGAGCGGGCCAATAATTCCGGTGATATTGGTTAAGCTCACAAGCGTGCCTTGTAGTTTGCCTTGTGCGTTATCATCAACGGATTTTGATAAATAACCTTGTAATGCAGGTTGCCCCATTCCCCCTGCGGCTAAACAAATTAAGGCGGGTAATATTACCCATACTTGGCTTATCCATGCTAAGAATAAACAGCCCATCATATCAATTGACATGCTGATCATAATGGTGATTTTTTCACCCCATTTTTGCGCTAATTTTCCAGCAACAACGGCTTGAAAGAAAATATGCAATATACCCAGCATGGCTAGCGACAATCCGACAGAAGAGGTATTCCAATCAAAACGGTGTTGTGTAAATAACACCCAAATGGTTGCTGGAATTTGCCCGATAAGTTGGATAATAAAATAGGTAGCCAGCCAAAAATAGAGGCTTTTCTTAATAAAGCCAGTGGCTGAATTTAATGCCGTTTGGTTTTGAAGTGAGCTATTTACAACAAGCGCTTCTCTTTTTTGTGTTTCACGGAAAAAGAGCAAAGAGAATATTAACAATACAGAGTGTGAAATAGCGGCAAAGATAAATGGCGTATGAGCAGTTATTTCACCTAATAATCCACCAATCATGGGGCCAATAATCAGACCAACACCAAAAGCCCCCCCTAAAAAACCAAAATAGCGAGTTCGATTTTTTGCGAGAGTCACATCACTCATGGCTGATGCACATACGGCACCAGTTGCACCCGTAATACCCGCAATAATGCGCCCAATATAGAGCATCCAAAGCGTGGTTGAGAATGCCATTAAAAGATAGTCAAGCGCAGCGCCTAAAAGGGAAAACAGTAAAATAGGTTTTCTGCCGTATTTATCAGAAAATCGACCTAAAATAGGTGCAAAAATAACCTGCATGGTAGCATAGAGCGCTAATAACACACCGTAATGACTCGCCAGTGAGTTTTCACTGACAAATTCATTTAATAGCGCAGGGAGTACTGGCATGATAAGTCCAATGCCAATGGCATCTAATACGGTGATCAGCAGTATGATAATAATTGATTTATTCATAAATATCCTAAAATCTATCAATGATAGAGTGGGTGTAAAATATCTCTATCACTGATAGATTGTCAAGGCTATTTTATTTTGAGGTTGATAATGGCAAAACTAGATAAAGAACAAGTTATTGATAATGCATTGATTTTACTAAATGAAGTGGGCGTTGATGGCTTAACAACGCGTAAGTTGGCGCAAAAGGTAGGGGTAGAGCAACCTACGCTTTATTGGCATGTGAAAAATAAACGGGCGTTATTAGATGCGTTAGCAGAGACTATTTTACAAAAGCATCATCATCATGTTTTGCCATTACCTAATGAAACATGGCAGGATTTTTTGCGTAATAACGCGAAAAGTTTTCGCCAAGCATTATTAACCTATCGTGATGGTGGAAAAATTCATGCGGGAACGCGCCCATCTGAAAGTCAATTTGACACATCAGAACAACAGCTACAGTTTTTGTGTGATGCGGGATTTAGCTTATCGCAAGCTGTTTATGCATTAAGCTCTATTGCGCATTTTACATTGGGCTCAGTACTTGAAGCCCAAGAGCACCAAGAAAGCCAGAAAGAGCGTGAAAAAATAGACACTCGCGCTATTCACTATCCGCCATTGTTAACTCAAGCTGTTGCTATTATGGACAGTGATAATGGTGATGCTGCCTTTCTATTTGTCCTTGATGTGATGATTTCAGGGCTAGAAACAGTACTCAACAATAATTAATACGTTTAAATGCGCTGGCGTCCTTTGGGGCTAATTAATTGCCCTTGTATATCAGCGATACCAATATGCACTATACAGCCAGCATTAAACTGCAAATAGTCATCTTCGATGCCATCAGAAAAAATCACACCATTTTCTGGCATCAAAGATTCTAATTGCAAAGGAGAATCAGGCTCAATTGTGCCAAAAGTGAGTGCGACACCAGTTGTTCTACTAGGAAACGGCTCTCTGACACTAAATTGTAGTTTTCGCTCACTCCAGCTAAAACCTTGTAATAGAGGATGTGACGCTTCGCCTGTAATCGCCATAGCACCTGCGAGAATAGATTGAAACCACCCCGTCGATCCCAATCCTGTTGATACAATAATGCCGGATGAGGATTGAGCTTCTTGAGCGCCACTCCATTGTAAAATATACCGTGCGGAGGTGTGACTTTTAGGGCCAATAAATAAGTCATTAACCGCTAATAATGATTGACCATCATTGGTTGTCGCTTGTGCAAAAGTGACCGTTTTAGACGGCATTTTTTGATGAATAGTATTCATCACGGTCTCTTTTAACTGCCCTATTTCAAAGGGTAATAATTTACCATCCCATCTTGATGGATCTGGGTTTATGGCAATAATAGGCTGTCCATTAAGGTATTTTAGCGTATTGGCAACAAGTCCATCTTGACCAATCACCACCACGATATCGTGGGGTGAGAATTGATAGCTGGGTAATAAGTTTCTTTCCAATAGCTGAAAGCGTCCAAATGATTTTAAAACCAGCTCAGCTTCCGTTAATTGTTTTTGATATAAATTATGTTCGTTGAGGTAATCCTTTACCTCAACATTGTTGTGTTCTAAATAGAATTTGGCTTGTGACCATGTATTAAAGCGTTCAATTAATTCCTGTAAACGGCTTTTTCTCATCACCAGCACAAAGCGAAAATCGTCGTTACGTTGCATTATTTACCGCCTTTTTTCATAAACTGACTAAATAAATCAGGCGTGATGTTCAGCTCACCGATTTTTCCTGAATTCAGCGCTAAGGTTTCAAATGCCATTGCCATTAACTGTTGTGAGTCCATTTTTGCTAATGCCATAGCTTTTAGGTTTTCAACGGGTAATTCACGATAAGCACGCATGGTGGCTTCAATAGCATAGGCATCCGCTTCTGATTGTGTTCGCTGATTTTCAGCACTTAACGCAACTAGCTCTTTACGTTTTGCTTCAGCATTAACTTTGGCTTCAAGGCGCTCTTTTTCAATTTCAGCTTGTTCTCGTAATAATGTCCGTTCGTTTTCTAAACGGGCTTCTTCAATCTCTTGTCGTTTACGTTGAACGGATAAGTCCGTTTCTAATTCCGCTTCTTTGATGGTGCGTTCTTGTTCTACTGAGAATTTACGACGGGCATAAATGGCATCATCGGCTTCTTTCAGTAAGGATTCTCTCGCTTCGGCTTCAAGTGCTTTTAAGGTTTCTGGTGATGGTGTGATTGCTGCAATAGAGACATCTAAAATCGCAATACCTAATGTCTCTAATGATGAGTGTTCAATTAATTGCTCCATCACCAAGGTCACTAATGATTGGCTAAGTAACAGTGCTTCTTTCAGTGGAGTACTCTGGATTTTTGCTTGAATCAAGGTTTGGGCAATGCGTACAACGCGATCACTGAGTTTTAACGGATCTTCAGAGGCATAAGATTTACCGTTTTTACTCAAGTTAAAGTTAAGTACTTCTGCCGCTTTTTCAGGGGTTTTGACCTGAAAGGAAATTTGTCCTTGAATACGTAAACCTTGAAAGTCGGCTGTTTGAAAATTAAAAATAAACGGGGCTTCTTGCACATTCAGCGGCAATGCTGCAATAGACGTAGTGGCAGAGTTATACCAAAAACTCAAGCCTTTACCTTGTTGGCGAATTTTACCATTGACGGATTTAATGATGAATGTTGATGAATCAGCTTTAAAATAATTTAAGTTAAACATAGTCTTTCCTTATTAAGTGTCCTTGTGACAATAACTGAATTGTGTCTTATAGACACTATGTCTGTCAACTGATTTAGTGTCTTTATGACAAAATTTGATTTTTTGCTGTTTAACCTTAAAATAGCCTTATCGTTTTCTAATAAAGCTTCCGTCATGAATGAACAAGATTTTTTAGCCAGTTATAACCGCCGTGATTTCCTATCCCCACTGATCACCGTTGATTCTGTGCTATTCACCTATCATGAAGCACAATTAAAAGTGTTGTTGGTGAAAAGAGGGGAGCATCCTGAAAAAGGAAAATGGGGTTTACCCGGTGGATTTGTCGATGAACTGCAAGACAAATGCCTTGAAGATACGGTGCTACGAAAATTAAAAGAGAAAACAGGGGTGATCCCCCCTTATATTGAGCAACTCTGTTCCGTGGGAAATAACCAGCGTGATGCAAGAGGTTGGTCGGTGACAGTTTGTTATACGGCGTTGATTGCACATCAAGTGTGTGAAGCACATATTGATACCGTGGAGTCGGTAATGTGGTGTTCTATTGATGAGATTACACAACAAAGCTTAGCGTTTGATCATCGTGAATTAATTGCACAAGCGAGAGCGCGATTAAAGCAAAAATCACTCTATTCGATTGTGCCCGGATTTGCGTTACCGGAAGTGTTTACGCTACCTGAATTACAGCATGTTCATGAAATTTTGATTGGCAAAGAGATCCAGAAAAAATCCTTCAGACGACGCATAGAGCAAGCGGATTTATTGATTGATACGGGGGAAAAACGATCAGAAAGAGGACGCCCCGCAAGTCTGTATCGACTTAAAGAGGCCTCTGCGGATTATCGTTTTATTCGTAATCTTGAGTTTTAATTTTTGAGTTGTTTAACAAAATAATGAGCGCCATCTCGAATGGCGTCATCAGCCACTTTCATCATACGTGAGTAGTGTAAAAAGGCATGTAATGTGCCGGGATACATTTTATATTCACAAGCTAATTGATGGGCTTCTAAGGTTTTAAATAGCGTCACACTATCATCAATAAGCGGGTCATATTGTGCGCTGGCAATAAAGCAAGGTGGAATATTTTGCGTTAAATCGTTATTAAATAAGCAATAATAAGGGGCGTCACGACTACCTAATGCGGTTAGATACGCATTATCATATTCTTCTAGATCTTGCTGGCGTAATCCATCCCATTCCCCCCCATAAAGGCGACGGCTGGTGGAATCGCGTAGGCCATATAATCCATACCAAAGCAAAACTGCCCTGATATTGCCACAGTGAATTTGCTTGTCGCGTAGCCATAATACGGTAGCAAGAGACAACATGGCACCCGCAGAATCACCCGCAAAACCAATCTGTTGAGTATTAATATCATAGTGTTTTGCATGTTGATGATAATACTGACAAACCTGTGCTGATTCATCAATGGCTTGAGGATAGCGCGCTTCGGGTGACAGTGAATAATCAATACCAATAACGGCACAACCGGTATAGCAGGCAAGCAGTCGCATAATACGGTCGTGAGTATCTAAATTCCCTAAAATAAAACCCCCGCCATGCAGATAATAGAGTGTTGCGGGTGTTTTTTCTTTGGGGTGATAAAGGCGAGTTAATACATTTCCATAAGAAGTACTTACCGAAATATCTTGTACATTAAACATTTCTGGTGCGTCTGCATTCCAATAACGCCTATCTTGATTATAAGCAAGACGCATCGAGGGATAGCCATCATTGTCTGGTGCAGGTTGCGGATTATCTGCATAAAATTGCATCACTTGCTTCATCTCTGACGAAATAAGCTCTAGCACATTGATTTTATTTTTAGTTTTCATTACCCCTCCAATTATCACTGTGGGGTATTGTAAATAATGGGACTTAATAAACTGGGATCTTGATACCCAATATTGAATGTTAACGCTGAATGAAAAGGATGAGATGTGAAACTGTGATCTGACTTAGATTTAAATAGAATGGCTAAAATAGGATTAATTGCACCGTTTTTCTTAACTAAAGATTGATTTGAGAATAAAAATAATTATGAGATGTGTTATTGTATTTTTATATTTAATCTTATTTTAGAAAAGAATAATGAAAATAAAATTAGCTATTTTAAGTTTACTTTGCAGTACCATTTTATTAAGTGGATGTGCTACTCAATCAATGCAGTCAGATGAACAATCTCATTTGTTATTGAAAACAAAGTTAGTCAGTGAACCAGTGAAATTGACTCCGAGTGAAATAGATGAGTTAAATCTAGCGTTTAAAAATCACCCTAAGAATTTATCACGTCCATTACCTAATTATCCTGTAAAAGCTTGTTCTCAAGGCATTGAAGGTGAACTCAAGGCGAAATTTGATGTTGATGAAAATGGGCATGTACAAAATATTAGGATATTAGATTCACCTTTAGTGGATGTTTTTGGTTTGTCACTTATTCATGCTATGGAACAATGGCGTTATGAAACAGGAAAACCCGCCAAAGATTTAAATTTGGTTATGGTATTTAAGCTTTGATCTCAAGATTAAATTTAATGCCATCAAAAAAGAGAATAACCCGCGATAAATTAAACGGATTATTCTCTTACTTTATTAATTAGACACTAATTGCACCACAACAAGTCGTCCACCTTCTTCTGTCGATAACACAAATTGCAACCCATCGGTTAATGCAATTTTATCGCCAAGTGCTATTTGCTTTTTCTCCGGCAATATCATTAATCCATCAATACGCTCATTAACAAGCCACCATGTTGCATTGTGATAAACAAAATAACCTACACGCTTTTTCTGTTCATCGGTGGTGCGTTCATTGGGCGCAATAAGGCGATTAACATGCCAAGGAAAGAGTGATTGATTACTCCAGACCATTAAACGGTGATCGTCTGGCCTGAAACTACCTGCTTTACGTGAAGAGTAGAGATTTAAAATCGGCAACTGCCCTTTATATGGCGTATGACAATAAGGACAAACAGGCTGTGTTTTTCCTGAAAAAACATACCATTGCTGTTCACAATCTTTATTTTGACAAGGCTGAACCAAATCTACCGTTTTGACTAAAGCAGTTTCCCATTCATCAGCGGTAGGGCGCTGAGAGGGCGTATGTAACCCTGTAATAAAGGCTCTTTCAAAAAGAGGTGTCAGGTAAGGTCCCATAATGGTGTACGGGATTTCTTCAGGATCAGCCCAAGGCAACGAGGACGGTTTTACCTGATTCAATTTTACCGCATTACTACGATCGGTTGGATGCTCAATAAACAGCGCTTTTTCACCCATAGACAATGTTTCATCACGCATTTCATCGTCAAGATCGTGAATTTTACCGCCCCGTAGAGGGTGACGATAAAATAGATACATATAGATTAATACCGCAAGTGCATGTCTATCTGTCGTGATACTTGGCAAGATACGGTTAGGGTCTTCTTTCGGTAAATGGCTAGTTTTCACCACTTCTGGCGCAATAAAATCAGGTGTTCCCACGACATCAGGCGGGTATTTACCGGGAACCACTAAACCGTCAATATCAATGACACAAGCATGACCTTGTTCGGGATCGATAAGCACATTTTTATAGCTCAAATCACTGTGACATAAGCCCGCGGCATGCATTCGGCGTACTGCGCGAGACAGCAATAAACAGACTTTTAGGTAATTTAATAGATTGCCTCTTTCACGAGGATCGAGAAATTTATTTTGGTTGTTGGCGCTTGCAAACCATTTACCTTCTTTTTCTCGCCCTTTAATAGCAAGAAAGTCATTGTTTTTAGAGCCATATTTAAAGAAAAAGTGGGATTGATAAGTTGGAACGACAATACCGATTTTGCCTTGATGTTCAACCACATCCGTTGGCCAGCAAAAAAGGTTTTTCCAGTATTCACCGCCACTTTGCTCAAAGATATTATGACGATAAGAGCTGGTTATCATATCGATTCTATCTTTGGCTTGTGCGTTTTGTTTTGTCTTATAAAAGGCAACAACATAGGTTCTGTCAGGGGAAAAATAGACATCTTTCATTGAGCCAGAGCCAATAATTTCATTGACGTACTGGACTGTTTTTCCACTTTGCGTTGTACAGGTAATGATATCTGCCATGAAGATCACCCATTCTCTTTTTTAAACGATTACCAAGCCACAACCAAAGTGCGGTCATCGTGATTACCTGCTGAAAAGAAATTTAACCATTCAGCCAGTGCTTTATCAGCCGTTTCCGGCGAGGCTAAACAAGGCGATATTTCATCAATAAGCGCTGCCCATTTATCGGGATCTTGTAAGCCGTTATCTGTTTCAAACTTCGGATCAGACACGCCGTCGGTCATTAAAATCAGGTGTGAAATCTCGCGCCACTTACCAATCATAATACGCAGATTAAAGGCATTATCATTAATGGCACTATCATCAAGAAAACGAGTCTGTCCTGCGTATTCACCGCTGTCGGGTACACCTAATACACGGACTTTTCCGGCTGGCCCATAAGCGGCAATTGCCCCATCACCCATCCAAAATGCCGCGGCAAATAGCTCGTCATTAATACGTAAAGTTACGGTTGCCAGCAGTGTTGTTGAAAACGATTTTACGGGTTCATTAATACGGATGGCTTCATTTTTTAAATGATTAATCGCAAGCTGTGACGCATTGTGAAATAGCTTAGAAAAAAAGTTACCGACTTGTCTTTTCTCGTTTTCATCATCCCATTGGTGGATCGTGTTGAGATAAGGCGCTAATGCTGGATTTTTCTCAATGTTCAGTTGTTCTTCAAGATATTCACTCACGACATTGGTGACAATGCGTGAACCTTCCCGAGAATAACGCGCACTACCTGCACCGTCAGCGACAATTAAAATATTCCATTGGCTTTGGCTATTGTGATGAATATAAAAATCGTCATCACGAAATGTGCCTGCATGTTCATGAGAACGGCCTCGACGACTTGCTCCTGCAATACGAATACCGTCTTCAAGAATAAGTTTGCTATCAATATGCGCTTTAGGATAAGGGCTATCTGCGGGAGGTTCGTTAATTTGCCATAAGCTGCGAGGATCGGGATTGATGATGAATAACACTTCATTATGGTAACGAGTTGAATTTACCGACCAGTCTATTCGCAGTGTAAAATTACCGCTTTTTGTTGGCATACCGGTTAAGCAACGGTTTTCAACATCAAATGTGATACCAAGGCTTTCAGGGAAATTAACAGATTCAATTTCTACGATATCTTGCGTATCTAATTCAATATTAATCGCAGAGTTAAATTCAGTACCTACTTTGGCATTTAAAAGCGTAATTTTAGCTGTAGGGCGGCGAATAGTGGGTTTTTCTGTTGTCATTGGTGATGAGTGTGTTGGAATTTGTCCCGGTTTTAATGGGCTCTCTTGTGGTAATGATGTTTCTTCAGAGGCTAAATCGCGAGCGGGTGGTAATAACAGAAGAATAGGTTGTGCTGTATTTTGTGGTGTTATTTTTTCTGCCGTTTTAGCCTTGATTTTATCAATAATTAAATCAATGTGTTGAGCAATGTCCGCATCTTCATACAGCGCAATAACTAGCTCTTCATGTACAGGAATACGATGTTGTGTCAGCGTGTCATCAATAATCAGTTTTGTGAGTAGGGCTTTTTTATCCATTAGCCTTTACCTCGTGTGACATCAAAGTCAGATTGGTTGCTGTTATCGCCAAAGGTAATATTGTTATCACACCAAGGGCAAATCACGGTTTCAGGGCCATTAACACAAAGTAGTTTGCCACATTGGCAAACCGCAAAAGCAGTGGCATTGCCACAATAAGGGCAACCCGGTGTGCCATGAAGTTCACTGGTGTTAACTTGATAGGCGGTAGCGCTGAGATCACTCCATACAAAGTAATCTTCATTTAAGGTGTAGCAGCCCGTTAAGTTAAAGCCGTTGAGGTTAAGATTAAAATCCAATCCAGAGGCTTTCATTGGTGGGCGTTCATATTTCATTAAATATGGTGAGCGTGTCTGGCTACAACGGCCAACAAAAGTGACACAAGATTCATCATAAGCACGAGCAACATCGTCTTTGGCAAGACGAACAATGTGTTCTGTTTTGCTTAACAGCGGAGGAGACTCTTCACCGACACTGCGACTATGAGAAACCACAGACATCGTTATCCATTTAATAAAACGGGTAAAATCGCCTTCTTGTGTTTCGGTAAATAACAGCACATTTTCTGTTAATTGTGACAGTACATGTAAGTCAGCGCTTAAGCCTAAACCAATCGCAATTAAGTTGACTTTATTGGCATAGTGTTCTTTCCAGCGTTTAACTTCTTGCGCATAATCATCCGTTGGTCTGCCGTCAGTCAGAAGATAAACAACGGGTTTCCAATCCCCTTTTTGCTCAAGGGTGGTTTTTCTGACTTGGGTATCGATTTGATAAGCGAGTTCTCGTAGTGCACCGCCTAATGAGGTGCCTCCACCAAGAGGAAGTTGAGGAGGGTAGAAAGAGACAACTTCCGTTAATGGCACGATAGTTTTTGTAACACCGGCAAAGGCGATAACAGAAACACACGCCGTTTCAAGAGCATGGGGATCTCGTCGGAGATCGCTAATAATAGTCGTTAGACCGTCATTCATCTTTTTTAGGTTTTCACCTATCATCGATTCTGAGCAATCTAAAACAAAGAAAATAGGTAACCTTCTCATTGTTATACCTTATTGCTTTATAGTGGCTGTTATATCGTTGTGATGGATAAATCAAAGCCCAAATAAAATAAAAGCAAAGCCTGTTTTAGCGCTTTGCTTTTAGGGATCACAGTACCAACTGAATTTCAGGCGGTGGCGGCGGAAGGGTGTCTTTATCGGTATTCACTCCCGCACTCGAACTGCCCGACGCGACACTGGCAGAAACCCATTTGAAAAAGCCTGAGAAGGCATTGGAATCTAATGTTTCTAAAGCAACCACTTGAGAGGTAAGTTCTTTAAGATGATCATGCTTGGCTTTTGGGCCAACTGCACAGGCAATAATCGAACCGAATGAACGTTTTTTTACTTCTTTAATGGCTTCGCCATACGCGTAAGCATCAGAAGGCGTACCGTCTGTCATTAAAAAGACCAGTGGTCGCCAGTCCCCTTTTTGGTCACCATCAGAGCGTTTAATATCGCGATCAACACATTTGATTAAGCATTCCAGTGCTGCACCTGTAAATGTGCCCCCAGAGCTAGGCACCGTGATATCCGTGAATTGAAAATCTTCTAATGCAGTGAGTGGGATAAATTCACGCGCTTCGTTATCATAAGTGATAATAGAGATATGTACGCTTTCTAACGCATAGGGATCTTGTCTCAATGCATTAAGCATTGTTTGGATCCCAACGTTAACTGCATGAATAGATTCACCTCTCATTGATCCTGATGTGTCAATAAGCAGGTAAACAGGCAATCTTCTCATTAGGTAAAGTCCTTTAAGTAAGAGACAAAAGTATCTGAACTTGAAGGTTCACCAATAGCATTAAGTTTCCAGCCATTCTCTTCTCTGACTAATTCAGCAAACAACATAGAGCGTTGATTATTGAAGGCTTCGCCTCCCGATAAATCAAAACGCGCCATTTCTATATTTTTGGCATCAACCGCACGAATAAAGGCATTTTGTACTTTACCAAAGTGTTGCTGTAGCTCTCGACCATTGTAAATCTGAACAATAAAGACAATTTTGGTAAATTTAGGATCGAGTGTGTTTAATTTCACGATGATTTGCTCATCATCACCGTCCCCTGCACCTGTACGGTTATCTCCCGTTAACCAAATTTGGCCTGATTTATGTTTTAGGCTATTAAAGAAAATAATGTCGCCATTAACAAGGGAAGGTTGTCCCCCTTCGATTTGACCCAAATCGTGTACTTTGCCGTTTTCACCACATAAGAAAGCGATAACGTCTAAATCATATTCTTCGTTTTTTTTACCAAAAAGCCCGCCAAGGAATCCACGTTTTTCTTCGTTGATATCCCAACCTAAGCCAATCGTGACAGATGAAAGGTCATATTCATTTTTCTTTAAACTAACACCTTGTCCTTTTTTTAAACTAACTGACATGTTTATTCCTTTTTTATTTAAAGTACAACGTTAACCTCAGGAGGGGGAGGTGGTAAGTCATCAAGATCACTAATATCTTTCTTGGTTAAATCGACCTTTTGACTACCAACAGAAATACTGGCTGAAACCCACTTAAAAAATGACTTTATCGTATTAGAGTCCGCCGTATCTAGTCGCAATACAATTTCAGTAATATTTTTGAGCACATCCGTTTGTGCGGATTGCCCTGCTGCACACGCAATAACAACGCCCGTGCGTGCCGCTTTAAATTTCTCAACGCCTTTTTTCCAATCGTCTGTTGGGGCGCCATCTGTCATCACAAAAACCAATGGGCGCCAATCGCCTTTTGTTTCAGCCGTAGTTTTTTGTACTTCTTTTTCAATACGACTAGAAACTAAAGTAAGCGCTGAACCTAATGCAGTTGTCCCACTTGCGACTAAATCAGGTACATTAAAATTAATTAAATCCGTAAGTGGAACAATTTGTTGTGCAGTTGAATTAAAGGTGATGATAGAAATATAGGCAGTTTCTAACGCGTAAGGATCTTGGCGTAATGTTGATAAGAGCATTTCAACGCCATTTTTTACTGCGGCAATAGGTTCACCATACATAGAACCTGAGGTATCGAGTAAAAGGTAAACTGGCAATCTTCTCATGCATTTATCCTGTTAGTGAGATAGGAATAAGTGATTAATAGACTAACCGACTCATCATTGTGTTCAATTGAGATTACGCTTAGTTTAATTAAATTAGGAAAAAAACGCAGTGATGATTGTCCGATATTATTAATCTGAAAGAAGATAGCATGAAAAGTAAAATAAAAGAGGGATTAAGCTATTTTTACCCTTATTTTGAAGGCTAAGCCGATAATTTATTATTAATGAATCATAATATGAAGAGTGTAAAAGGAGAGGCATATAAAGATTAGGTATAAGTACAGTTTTTGTGCTTGTGGTTCTTGTTGTTAAAAATAAATAAATTCAATGTGTTACGTTTTCATTTATCTTATTTAATAAGATGTATATTTCTCTTTTTTTAATAAATTACATTATATTAATAGTGTTTAATAATTATGGTTTTTTATATATTTTTGTTTTTTTGTTTATCTTTAAAATAACTTGATGCCTAAGCACCAAGTTATTTTTATTATTTATCTATAGTGGTTTATTATTTTTCTTTTTCAGATAGTTCAGCTAGAGTTGATTGAATTAAGTTTTCAATATAGTGATCAACTAATAATTCAACCGCCTCGCTACGAGTAGAATTATTTAAATAAGATAATCTATCAATTTTGCGTAATGCAGACATTTTTAATGAAAGTGAAACTGATTTTTTCTTATCTTTATCAAGGTAAACTCGGCTTGCCATTCCATTATGGCGAAGATCTTCACTGGCTGATAAGGCTTCTTTCATACGACGTAACGCTTTATTATCTAGCTGACCTCGCTCAGTCATCTGATAAGCGCGAGAGGCTTTACTGTACTTTATTTCAGCGTCATAAGAATCTCTTATCTCTTTTAAAACGCGAGTTAACGTTGGCTCTGAGCATTCAAGAGCAGAAATAATCTTAATGGTTGGAACCTTTTTTCCTGAACTTAAAAGGGTTGCCAGTGTAAAGACTCTGACCTGACGAGTGCTTAATTGCATGCTTAGTTACCACTTATTCTGTTATTCGTGTGTTAAAATAGTCGGCATTAAATTTCTATTATTCTTGTTCTGTGTTTACAAGGATAAATAAAATAAGCTTTCTATTAAATGTAGTATAAATTAAGAGTTAAAATAAAAAAAAACACTTTTTTAAATAAAAAATCATTTTATTCTTATAAGTTCTCGTTAAAGATAACATGCTTCAACGAGAAACTTATAAATCCAAATCAAGATAAAATAATTATTTTACCTTATAGAGTGCACAGCTCGTTATAGCGTATTTTATGTTGCATTAAAACGTTGAGCATTATTTTGTTGGTTAGGAATAATGCCATAAATTTTAGCTCGGGTTAAAATACTCAATGCCCAACGACGATGCGTTGCAGGCTCACACATTGCCCCTTGTGATTTAAAGACCGCTTGTGTCGAATTTAAAATACGCAAGGCATCTGAGTGATCGGATTGTGATACCCTAAGTGCTTGTTCAATCTTATGAATTTGTTTTGGATGTATCGCTGTTTTACCCACAAGGCCATTAGCAATATCAAGTGCAAGCTCTTTATCCATAATGTGGTGATCATCAATATGCTCACAAACCGGGGCGGTGAGGGCAAACTGACGTGCACCAAATACAGCAACCAGCATTTTTATGACATAACCCATTGGGCCATCATAAAGTGTTAAGTGGCGATTACGTCTAAGAGAAATAACATTCATTAAATCATTACCGCCAATACGTAATGCGATAATTCTGTTATGGCAAGGGTGAGTCAGTAAGTGGTTTGCAAGCGCTGTCATTTGAATAACATCAAACACTTCTTCTGTTTCAAGTGTTGGCATCATACATAAATGCGTGTTTTCAATGATATTCCACCAAACAGGCAAAGAAGCTTGTGTGAATTTGGGTAACACAAACCCATCAATAGCACTGACATCAAGATTTTCAGTGATCCATTGACCCATTTTAGTGTGACGAGGGCGAATAAACAGCAGTGGCCAATGGAGGCAATCACTGTTCTTTTTATGCTCTGCCAAGGTATTTAATAACGTAGCCAAGTTTTCTAATGCAACAGGAATATCGGCATCACTAACTGCATCTTCTAAGCAGATAATTAAAGAGCGCAATCCTTCAATTTTCTGGTCGATGATCGTTGTTGCAATATCTGTCCGTGTCGCAGGCATATATAGCGTTGCCCCTAAATTCCACGGGGATAATCGTTCAATCATTATTTCACCTTTTTAATGATAGTCACTGCACGATATTGACCAAGCGCTTGCCCTGCTTCAATAACAGCAATATTTTTTTCCTGTGCAAGATAAACCAGTAATGCGACATCAGGATCGGTTATCTCTCTCACAAGAACATGGTCGGGCACACGGCGTAAAACAGCGCGTGTGGCTTCGGCAATACCGGGTTTTATACGATTGATATTTGAAATATCATATTTGTTTGCAAGTGAACTAACGACGTTTTCGCTCAGCTTTTTTAAGTCTGATTGTTGTTCTTTAAATGTAGCCTGAGGAATATTGTTGTCGATTAATTGATCAACCACTTTTCCTACAGTATCAACAAGGTAACGACTGCATTCATACTGTTTTAAATGCTGGCAATCAACAAAACCATGAAAGCCTTTTTCGGTCCAAATTGAACGTGAAATTAATCCTGAAACAGGCGCACCCATGATCCCAAATGGGATAAGCCAATCTTCATCACTGGCGCTTAACCATGCACAGCCACAAGGATCAGCAAGCACGACAAGACGAGGTTGAACTGGATAGCCTTTTCGCCCTGATAATGAACGAATAAGTTCACCCGTAATAGCGCCTTTTCCTGTCCACCCATCAACAAAAACAATCCCTTCTGTACCGTGGCGTTGCTCTATCCATGAAAGTGCTTCGTTATCGATGCCTCTGTCTCGAATAATACTAATGCCGTAGTGGTAGGATATTTTTCCCATTTTACGCAATGTTTGTTGCAACATGACGCCTAAAGGAACCCCTGCACGAACCAGGCTTGTCAGAATAATGGGGGTATCACCGAAACGTGCAATAAGGGATTGTGCCAGCATGATGACTTCAGTTGCTAAACGTGTTGCACCCATTTCAAGTGCTTTTTCAAAGAGATCAAGGTGCCATGTTGTAGGCTCTGGCTCTTGACTTAGCATATCTGAATAGTGGCGTTTGCCAGATTGTATTAGCGCTTCTTTTAACTCAACCGGTGTCATTTCAATATTGACGGGTTGAAGTAGAAAATCGACATCCTCTGATGCATACGAGCCTGAAAATGGCTTATGATCCATCATGTTTATTCTCCAAAAATTTTTGTGTTAATCGCATCAGCAAATTGGCTTTGTCGGGGAAGCCCATACCAACTGCATAATTTCATAAAGCGATGATCACTCAGGCTGTCGCCAAGTCCAATCACAGGGAAAACACCTCGCTCAGCCTTTAATTTATTGAGCAAATAGGTGACAGCTTTGCCTTTTTCAATTGGCTCAGGTAACCACGCAATATTGTTACTGTTGCGATGAATATAAAAACCGTCGGTTGAGAATGTTTTTTCTATCTCGTCACCTATGGCGTATAGCTCGTCTAATCGCGTACTGTCGTTATGTTTCATCACTAAATAAATAGGTAAATCACCGTATTCATAGTTAATACGTGCCCAACCATCAATATGTTGTTCTGCCATTAATTGCGTAATTGATTGTTGCAGCGTCAACAAACGCTGTGTATAGGGCGCTAAGCTTTGAGTGATATGGTGTTGCCATTGTGCATCTGCTGTACCTTCAGGGGTTAATATCACCGCACCGTGTGTGGTGATAGCCCAAGAATGAAATGCAATAGTGACTCGGCTAATTTCTTCCGTTCCGCGCGCAGTGACAGGGATTAAATCAGCATGTTCTAACATCCAATCGACAAGCATAGCTTGTTCTTGAGTCATAAAACTGCGTGGTTCTAGGCTTCTATCCAGCGCACCCGTTTGATAGGGCTCAAGTGCTAATTCATCCACCATTTTGCGACGAGTTTGAAATAAGGTATCGTCAAGATCCGTTAAAATCACCGGCTTAGTCATAGCTAATTACCTCAACGATAGGGGCAACTTTATTCAGTGCTTCAATCAGTTGGTGATCAATACTGTCTGCAGGTGTTTCACAACAAAGCAAAATACGATCAAATTGTTGATGAGCCACGTTATAGACGAAGTTAGGAATACCTAAACCATAATTATCAGTAAATGTAATCGCTGATTGAATGGCAAAGTTAGTTGAAATAGGTGAGCGGGTTGTCGAGCTGTATTTTACCATAGCCCCTTTTTTTTCAAGACGTTCCGCTAACAAAAAGGGTTCCCAGACAAATTCTCCCGATCCTAAAACAAGGATCTTTTCACCCAAAGAAGCATTGATGGATAAACCTAGATCACTTGCAGGCGTTGTCATCCCTAATCGACCCCAGCTCTGTTTACCTGTGATCGCAATTTGTCCTGATGCAGTGATATTAACATTAGGCATAACAGGTAAAGGCGCGTTTGGATCGGCATCCCATTGCCACTTCCCTTGAACTAAAGAGATGGTTTTAATCGGTAATGGAGCGCGCGCTGCGATAGCGTCTCCGCTCCAATCCGTTAATGTGACAGCAATGACATGTTCAATCTGTGTTAATCCACCTTCTTCTCGTAATGCAGAAAGTAGATTGATAAACGTATTGCCCGTTGTTGCCTCATCATCAATCAATACAACTGTTTTTGCTTGTTGTACCCACTGGCGCTGTTCTGCTGTTTTAGGCAAATAGAGTAAGTGATCAGTCGCGTGGCTGTGGTTTTCTTTAAATTCACACAATAGGTCGCCATTATTAACAGGATGACGTGTTGAGGTTAAATAAATGGCTTGTTGATAGCGCTTTCTTACTTCATCAAAAACGCCAGCACCTAAACCCACTGCGGTTTCTGCCATACCAATAAACAGGATTGGGCCTTCAAGTGAAGTCGGAAATTGTTCAGCAAGTTTTTGATAGATTTCACGCATTTTTTTGGGTGAAACAGGGATATGGCGACCTAATACTTTACTGACAAATAAAAACGCACGCTTAGGGTTGCGTCTTTCTGCAATATCAAATAATTCATCAAGTAACTCAATAGGGCAATTAGGCGTCACGCTTAATGTACCACCGCTAAGACGGCGACGATAAACTAAAGAGTCACTCATACTGTTCTTCATTATTAATTATTATCCGTACTTATTAAGTTTGTTAACGTTGAATCGAAAACAATAGAATCGGTGATTGAGCGTATTGTTGTTGGTGTAAAATGGTCATTTTGGGCTTGAGCTTCTTCCATATTCATCAATCCCAATTGGCGTAAAGCAAAAATACCTGCAAGGTTAATACCACAATGTTGGGTATAACCTATACCGCCAGAAGGGCGCATATTAATTTCAAGTAATAAGGGGCGACCTTGATGATTGTTGCGTGTTTGCACATTAACAAGGCCATCTGCTTTCATCGCTTTTGCACACGCTTTGCCTAATTCATAGGCTTCACCTGAAATTTCCAAATGTTGGATTGCTCCCTCTTTACGACGCGCAACAGCGGCTATGACATTGCCTTTCTCAACTACCATATCAACAGAGTATTCAGGGCCAGGTAAATAAGGCATGAGTACTAATGGTTCAAAGTGCTCAACCGCTTTTAATGCATCAACATATTGTTGTGGATTAACTTGGCGATTTTCTGGGTGATTAAACAGTGCCATGGGAGAGGCTTGGCTATCAAAGCGCCAAAAACCCATACCATAAATACCTTTCACAGGCTTGATACATAAAGGTAATTCACCAAAAGGTGGGTTTTTTAAGTGTTTTTCTAATTCATTGATTGAGTCAATGTAAATAGAAGGCACAGCAGGAAGACCGAGATGTTCCATGGCTTGTGCAAAAGCAACTTTATTGTCAGCTAATTGAAGCTGTTCACATTGTGTTGCACCCGTGGTTAATTTAACCCCTAATTGTTCAATTTCATTTCGGTGTGATTCAAACCACAGGCTATTACGCCCTGTATGAATGACGTTGACGTGATGTTTTTTTATGACATCAGCCATAAATGCCAAGCGTAATGTCTCTTTAGTTGGTTCATAAAAAGCCCCATCTGCAAGTGATAAAATCTCATTTCGAGTATGACGATGAGAAGCCAGCACAAAGATATTTTGTCGTTGTTGTTTTGCAAAGTGTTTAACACTTTGAATAATATCACGTTGTGATGATAAGCCTTCCATAAACCAAATCGAATTGTTCATTACGCTGTATACCATGAAATAAAAGTGTAGGGATCAAGTCTTATAATCATGAAGATTTAGAAGAACGGTGTCAATCATAATATGATTTATTTAACTTAGGCCTAAATTAGACTAACCAATAACGTTATTATTATGATTTATGTGTGTTTTAAATATTTTATTACAATAAAAATATTATTAATATCAATGAATTGACAAAACTTTAAATTAGGGTTAAAAAAATAGTCTTGCCGAACTACTTCATCATGATATGATGATTTTCATAATGTTAATTTAGTCACAAATGGCGTGATTGTTTCACTCTACCTCTGAAGGAATTTAATTATGGTTTCATTAAGCAAGAATCAAACAGTTTCTCTCAGTAAACAAGCACCTACACTGAGTCATTTAATGTTTGGTTTGGGCTGGGATCCGATTAAGAAAAAAGGATTGTTAGGTGGTCTTTTTGGTGGTGGTGGTTCTATTGATTTAGATGCAAGTTGCGTTTTACTTGACGCAAGTGGCAATCAAATCGATACCATTTGGTTTCGCAAATTAAAATCAAGTTGTCAGTCAGTAATTCACTCGGGTGATAACTTAACGGGGGACGGCGATGGCGATGATGAAACTATTTTCGTTGAATTGAACCGTTTACCAACAAATGTTGAATATTTAGTGTTCACCGTAAACAGTTTCCGTGGACAAACATTTAATGAAGTTGAAAACGCATTTTGTCGTGTTGTTGATAAAACAACAAATAAAGAACTGGTGCGTTATACCTTAGCTGAGCAAGGCTCTCATACGGGTGTCGTGATTGCGTCTTTACAACGTAATCAGGGCCAATGGGATTTCACCGCGTTTGGTGCGCCTTGTAAAGGTCGAGTCATCAACGACATGATGCCTGATATTGTTGCGACAGTGGTGAGATAAATGAATATGACCCCAGGTGGGAACTTACCTGTTCCTAATCAAACATTAATCGTTAGAATTCAATCAGGTGCGCCTGTTGATGTGTCTGCTTTTAGACTTTATGCCTCAGGTAAAGTTAATGGCGATGCTGATATGGTGTTTTATGGGCAAACTGCAAGCGATGATCGTACTGTTATTTATGCCACGGCAGGTAACAGCACTTCATTTACTGTAGATTTAACCCGTTTACGTCCAGATGTCGAAAAAATTGCGTTTACAGCAACTTGCGATGGTCAGCAAACAATTGCAAATTTACAACGATTGTCGATTCAAGTTGATGCTAATAGTGAAGTGCTGGCAAACGGCAATGTGGATATTAATGGACGTACTGAAGCGGCATTAATCTTGGGTGAATTGTATCGTCGTAATGGGAGTTGGAAGTTCCGTTTTATTGCTCAAGGGTTTAACGGAGGCTTAAAACCGCTCGCTGAACATTTTGGTGTTGATATCGCGGATCCTCAACCAACACCCGCACCTGTTTCGACTCCAAAACCAGCGCCAGCCCCAGCCCCTACACCAACGCCAAATTCAGTAAATTTAAGCAAGGTTTCTTTAACCAAAGAGAAACCAGCAATCAGCCTCACGAAGAAAGATGACTTTGGTAAAATTCGAATCAACCTTGATTGGCATCGTGAAAGCAAAAGCGGGGGGTCTGGGTTATTAGGTGGATTGTTTGGTGGCAATAAAGGTATCGACTTAGATATCGGTGCATTCGTTGAACTTCAACAAGGGCATAAGTCTGTTATTCAAGCATTAGGAAACGGATTTGGCGATTTTAATCGTATTCCTTATGTTGAATTGCAAGGCGATGACCGCACCGGCGATGTTGCTGGTGGTGAATGGATCTTTGTGAATGGGCGTGAATGGAAAAATATTAAGCAAGTGCTGATTTTCGCGTTTATTTATGAAGGTGTACCGAATTGGAGCAAGACTGATGGTGTGGTTACTATTCATGTGCCAGATCAACCCCCTATCGAAACACGCTTAACTGATGGTAATAATGGTCGAGGCATGTGTGCAATTGCCCGACTAGTTAATGAGAACGGATCAATCAAAGTTGAACGTCTCAATGAGTTTTTTAAAGGCCACCGTGATATGGATAATGCGTACGGGTGGGGATTTCGCTGGACAGCGGGCTCTAAGTGATCAAATTGATATAAGGAAAAATAACATGAGTTTTTTTAACAAATTAAAAGAAGGTTTTAATACAGGCCGTTCTGAGTTAGCCAAGCAAGTGGGGCGCTTTAAAAATAAAAAATTTATGCAAGGTACTGTTGCAGTTTGTGCGCGTATCGCCATTGCCAGTGACGGTGTGAGTTCTGAAGAAAAACAGAAGATGCTCGGTTTTTTAAAAGCATCAGATGAACTTAAAGTATTTGATACTTCTGAAGTTATCGAATTCTTTAATAAGCTAATCCTGAGTTTCGAGTTCGATACTGAAGTCGGTAAAGGCGAAACCATGAAGTATATTCTGGCAATGAAAGATCAGCCAGAAGCTGCACAATTAGCTATTCGTGTCGGTATTGCTGTTGCGAAAAGCGATGGTGATTTTGACAATGATGAAAAAGAAGCGGTGCGTGCTATTGCCATTGCATTAGGCTTTGAGCCCGCAGAATTTGGTTTGTAATTAATTTATTATAGGGAACCGTTCAGGAATTATTATGGTATCCACACATATTGGTTTTCCGACAGAAACTGTCATTGTCTTTGTAGTACTTGCGATTGGCGCTATTTTTATCGACTTATTTATGCATCGTGCAGATAAGCCGATAACGTTAAAGAATGCCATATTTTGGTCTATATTCTGGGTTGCTATTGCAATGGCATTCGCAGGATTCCTTTATATTCATCATGGTGCAGAAGTTGCGAGCTTATTCGTAACAGGTTATGCATTAGAGAAAGTGCTTTCTATTGATAACTTGTTTGTCATGATGGCGATTTTCTCTTGGTTTGCCGTACCTGACCGCTTCCGTCACCGCGTTCTTTATTGGGGTATTATTGGTGCTATCGTTTTCCGTGGGATCTTTGTTGCCATCGGTACAGGACTGTTAAGTTTAGGACCATATGTTGAGATAGTATTTGCCTTAATCGTTGCTTGGACGGCAGTTATGATGCTGAAAAGCGGTGATGATAGTGAAGAAATTGAAGACTATTCACAGCATCTTGCTTATCGCTTAGTAAAACGATTTTTCCCTATATGGCCAAAAATCACAGGACACGCGTTTTTATTAACACAAAAAGAAGTGGATGTTGAATTAGCGAAACCTGAAAACAAAGATGTCACGATTGGTCGTGGTACAAAAGCCGCGTTATATGCGACACCACTGATGCTCTGTGTGGCAGTGGTAGAGCTTTCAGATGTGATGTTTGCTTTCGACTCGGTTCCCGCTATTATCGCTGTAAGCCGTGAACCCCTTATTGTCTATAGTGCAATGATGTTCGCAATCTTAGGCTTACGTACGCTTTACTTTGTGTTAGAAGCGTTAAAACAGTATCTCGTTTACCTTGAAAAAGCGGTTATTGTGTTGCTGTTCTTTATTGCTGCAAAATTGGGTTTAAATGCAACAGATCATATCTGGCAACATGGATACAGCATCTCCGCGACAGCCAGCTTATTAGTGGTGCTGGGTGTTCTTGCTCTGGGTGTTATTGCAAGCTTTGTATTCCCAGAGAAAAAAGATGATCAAGATAAGACAAATTAATACATATTCTTGAAAAATAAGAATATCAAAAACTAAATTAAAGAGGTTATAAAATGAGCGTTTCTCTTTCTAAAGGTGGTAATGTCTCTCTGAGCAAAGCAGCCCCAACGATGAAAAACGTCCTTGTCGGACTAGGTTGGGATGCCCGCTCTACAGATGGTCAAGATTTTGACTTAGATGCATCTGTATTTCTGTTAGCTGCAAATGGAAAAGTGCGTAGCGATGCCGATTTCATTTTTTATAACAACTTAAGATCTGCTGACGGTTCAGTTGTTCACACGGGTGACAACCGCACTGGTGAAGGCGATGGTGATGATGAAGCGCTGAAAATTAAATTAGATGCCATCCCAACGGATGTGGATAAAATTATTTTCGTCGTGACCATCCATGATGCGCAAGCACGTCGTCAAAGCTTTGGCCAAGTATCAGGCGCATTTATTCGTTTAGTTAATGATGACAATCAAATCGAAGTTGCTCGTTATGACTTAACCGAAGATGCATCAACGGAAACTGCAATGTTGTTTGGTGAATTATATCGCCATGGTGCAGAGTGGAAATTCCGTGCAGTAGGTCAGGGTTATGCAGGTGGCTTAGGTTCTGTCTGTGCTCAATATGGCATTAACGCCTCTTGATAGCAGGTTATAAGATACTTACCGCTGGCAGTTATCAAATGTAATTGCCAGTTTATTCAATAAAGTAGGAGCTTTGATATGGCAGTTTCCCTTGTTAAAGGTGGTAATGTTTCTCTGACTAAAGAAGCACCAACAATGTCGGTTGCTATGGTTGGTCTAGGATGGGATGCCCGCGTGACGGATGGCGCAGAGTTCGATTTAGATGCGTCAGTGTTCATGGTTGGTGAAGATGGAAAAGTACTTTCAGACGCCAGTTTTATCTTCTTTAATAATAAAGTGAGTCAATGCGGAAGCGTTGAACACCAAGGAGATAACCGCACTGGGGAAGGCGATGGCGACGATGAGCAAGTGAAAATCAGCTTATCAAAAATCCCTGCTGATGTGAAAAAACTGGTGTTCGCAGTCACTATTTATGATGCTGAAAACCGTAAACAAAACTTTGGTATGGTAAGCAACAGTTTTATGCGCGTTTATAATAACGACAATAATACTGAAATTGCTCGCTTTGATCTTTCTGAAGATGCCTCTACAGAAACCGCAATGGTGTTTGGTGAGTTATATCGCCATGGCGCAGAGTGGAAATTCAAAGCCGTTGGTCAAGGTTTTGCGGGTGGTTTAGGTGCATTAGCAGCACAGCACGGCGTAAATATCTAACGCTTTATTTAGCCCTCGCTTATGCGGGGGCTATTTTTATCACGAAGAAATTAATGGGCGATTAAGACTCTTTTTTTACTGTCACTTTAATGGGCGAGTTTTTAGTTTTACGGCTACCCGAATGAAAATGACGCCAATGAGGAGTTTGAGAGGCCAGTAGCAATTCATGGTCACCCCGAGAATCTCCCCATGCTTTCATGTGATATTGCGTTAAATCCCCGTAAATTCCTTCTAAACGTTTAATTTTTTCACCACAACGGCAGTTATTGCCAATAATTTTGCCTGTTAATTTGCCATCAACAACTTCAAGTGTGGTGCCTATCAATTTAATCCCTAATCTATCTGCAAAAGGTTGTAGTACCATTGCGGGAGAGGCTGAACAGATGGTGACTTCAGCGTTGCTATTCACTTCTTCTGCTACCGCTAATAAGCCAGTAGGGCGCATCAATTTAGCCCAGTAAAGTTTGCAAAATTCTTCTGCTTTTTCCTTTAACCATTGTTCATCAATATTGGTTAGAAAGGTTTTGATAAGCACTTCTTTTAGTTCATCACGCGTGAGTTTGCGTCTAAAGCAACGCAATGTTGGTAATACCATTTTAATTAAACGGCGTGAGAATTTACGTTTGCCAAAGGCGAATTTTAGAAAAGGAATAAAACTGTCGTGATAGGTTAACGTGCCATCAAAATCAAACACTGATAACGTTTTTACGGTGTTTTTCGCGTTTTCAAATTGGGGTTGCATACAGGGTAAGGCTCCGTAAATCATCAGAGTTTGAGAAATATATTTTACTTATTATATCATTGTTCTAAAAATGAGATAGAGGTGGTCTTATTTATTGATAAATAATGATTTTTATTATTAATAATGAAAATTAGAATGATGAACCATAAAAAAACACCTCTTAGTGATTTAGACTAAGAGGTGTGATTTTATGCTGTTGGCAAACAGAATAAGGGATTAATAGTATTCAATCATAAAGGTTGCTGCCCCATTGGCGGAACCAGCAGATAAGCGGTCATCAACACGAATATAACGTGCACGCAGTGGAACACTGACCGTTCCTGCTTTTTCAGTAATGGGTTGTGCAAAGGTAGTTGGTGTATTAAATTTAACAAAATCTTCGCCTACATTACCAAAGGCAAGTTGTATGCCGACACCTTTTGCTGCACCAGGTACATCATTTACTTCAAAAGTGCCTGGGTACTCAATAATTGGTGGGTTTACAGGCTTAATGGTCACTCTTAGTTCATTAGGATCACGATCTGGGAATGTTTGTCCTTTTTCAGTGGTATATACATCTCCTTTACCACCAGAATAGTAACCTCGAAATGCAGGACAATTGTATAAATTAATATCAGAATTTATCCATTTGGTTGAACTACCTTTTGTAGGTAAGGTAGATGTTTCATGTTTGCCTAATTCCACTGTGTAGTCTTGTGTTTTACAGCTTGAAGCAGTAACACTAACCGAACCCGTAATATTCATATATGCGGCTACAAAAGGAAATCCTTCGGTTAGAACCTTATTTTTTTCGGGGTAATTTACATCAAGTTGCATTCTTGCAATATTGCTTAAATTAAACGTACCCGGCTGAATAGGACCTAATTTAATTAAAGAATAATTTAATACTGGGTGTGCCCAATATGTTATAGATTCTCTTTCATTTTCAATAAGTTCACGATTTCCTTCCCAAGAGAGTTTAGGAATATTAGGCATTAGTGAATTATTTCTATCTCTATTTGTATAAAATATAATACCAAGACCTGGGTTATTGGTTTTATAGACATTAGGAGGAATACCTGCGCCAACAGCGGGTGTTCCTGCCATACTTAATAGTTTTATCTCCTGCCTTTCTAAAAAGTAATAGTATCCTAATCCTGCCGAAGGCACATTAAATCTACATTCATAGTTGTATGTATAACTAGTAATATCAATTTTACCTTGGTAAACAACAGAACCTACTGGCATATCAGCACCAACATGAATTACGCCACCAATGGACATGGTATGATTCACTGGAGGACCAATAACATTACATTTGACTGTTTGTTGTGCCATTACTTCCGCAACAGGGAAAAGTAGAAGCATTAAGGCTAATGAGTTTTTAATAATAGGCTTCATACTTTATTCTCCACAGACACTGGTAAGTTGAACAAAACTACTTTGGTTATCTTTATCTTGTGCTGGCACATTATAATTAATCGTACATTGCTGTATTTCACCTGGTCCCCACTTAACGGTTAATTTACCTGAGTTACCATTAACACGAGCGTAGAGAAGTCCTCCCTGACCTATACTACCCACTTCATTGTTCTGTTCATCATAAGCAACACTACCAAATGGAATTGCGCCGTTATTACGCTGAATGGTGATCAGTAATGGAATACCTGCATTCGTTTCAAATTTTATTTTCGCAATAGCCCCTTCAAATGGTGCAACACGCCCTTGAGTATTTTGTAACTCGACGTTAGTCGACATGCCTCTTGGGTTAATCGTAATGTCATTCATTTGATATGGTGTTAAATAAGGGACTGCTGCATGACCAAAGCCATCAATTTCAATACCAGAATAACCACTAACTTTTGCACCTTTAGCACCATCGGCTTCAACAATCGCAAAGGTATTGCCTTGATAAGGCGTCGCAACAACCCCACCAGACCAACCAATCAATGAACCACTCGCACCAACGGAGGCATTTTGATAATGTTTACCCACACCATAGTTAGCCGCTAAGTTGGTATAATTAGTTCTTGCGTTACCATTAATGGTCATACTTGAACCGCCACCATTATTAGTATTCATTGCAGTTACACCATAGTTGTAACGGTTATCTTCACCTGCAGATCCTGAAATACCAACACGTTCACCCACATAACCTTGACCATCACGAGTTAATGCCGCTGTTAAGGTTGGCATATGATCAACACTTAAGTCGTACAGCGGTAAGTTGAAGTTTATTTCAGCTGTTGTTTCTTTCTTACCATCAACATTACGGGCTTGACCTACGTTAATACCATAAGATAAACGCTTCCAACGGTTGTTATAGCCCATTTGGTATTGCAAATCGGTGGTGTCATTATTCCAATAGTTTTGCGTGAAACCACTGATATAAAAGTTACCCCAACCTTCTGGTAAACCTTGGTCTATGGTGACGTTAAATCGACTTTTTGGACGCCAAATGTTATTGATATTTCTGCCATGGCGCTCTTCGTTAATAGCTTGAACCGCTGACATATAGTCATAAAAATGTTCAGAGTTAAATTTATAGGCTGCAATGGTCAGGTTACTGTTGGTATCTTGAATATATTTGCTGTAACTGATCTGATAGCTTTGTCCGCTATTCACATTAGATTCAGTTGTATTTAAATGCACACGAGCTTGAGTAACGTCGGCAGAGAATGCACCTAAAGGTGTACTTAATGCTAAACCAACTTGAATTGCGTAATAATCAGCCCCTGTGCCCTGAGCACCCGCATAACCCGTTAAAAGGTTCGTCAGTCCTCGGCGATAAGTTGCTTGATATAATGTGGGATCATAATCCACGGTGTTTGAATTTAAATGACCTGCTGCAACAGTATAATTATGTTGACCTGGGCGTAATAACTGCACTAATGAAGCATAATAGACTTTAAAATTTTGCTCAGAGCCATCAGCTTCTTGAATGGTGACATCTAAGTTCCCCCCATAACCAGAAGGGTAGAGGTCATCAATTTCGAAGGCACCCGGTGGGACAACGGCTTCATGGATCACACGTCCGTCTTGTCGAATGATTACCCGTGCATTCGTTCTCGCTACACCACGAATGGTTGGTGCGAAACCGCGCTGTGAGTCAGGCAACATTTTATCATCACTAAAGAGTTGAATACCCCTTAATGGTTGAGAATCAAAAAGTTGACCAGTGGTCAGTACATCACCAATTTGCACGACACCTTGAATAGTGGTGATAATACGTTCTAGGTAATTATACGTTGAGGTGTAATCATGGCCTGTTTGTTCATTCCATGAATAATTACCAGTATGGTGATAACTCCATGTTCCTAGGTTAACAGTACCTGTGATACCCGAAAAAGCAGATTTATATTCAGTACCATTGTTGCGGGACATAAAATAGTTGGCATTATAGCTAACTAAAATGGCATTTATACCTCGTTCCCATAATGATGGACTAACATAACCTCTTGGTTTGTAGCCCACTAAGGCTTGTGGCACATTGATGTTTAAACGCTGTATGGAGTGATCATATTTAATGTCACTGGATGGAACGAATTTTGAAAATTCGACACACTCATAAAGTTCAAGGGCACTTTTTAATAATGGCGGTGTTTTCTCATCCTTGAGACCGACTAAACCAATGATGTCTTTGGTTAAACAGGCTTCGACTTCACGATTTGCCATTTCCTTAAAAGTGATAGGCTCTAATGCAACAAAGTGGTTATTAACATAGATTTCGACATTCCAAGTCCCTGGTAATATGGCATCCGCTTTATCAAAACGGCTGATATCAATGTCACCACCTTGAGTGGTGTTCATAAAAATAGGGTTAAATGATGTTGAACCATTACCATTAGAAGGTGCGTTGTTTCCATTTGACGGCACACTACTTGTATTAGGTAATAAAGAGCTTGTATTTGTAGATAATGAGCTATTACCGTTAGACAGCCATTTATTATCGGTTACTGTTATATTTTCTGCATAAGTATAAGGGGCTACTAAAAAAGTAACACCCGCAGATATTATAATAGTTTTTAAAATATAACTGCTCATTTTAATATTCCCGTATTTTTAGAAAACACCTAGAGAACTAAAGTGTGGTTTCAACCATTTTCATTGCACCCCAATCATTTACATATCGGTAAACAATTTTGCTTCCAGAAGATGCACTGACTCCATTTGGAATTGAAAAATCATAGCTGCCAAAAGGGGGCACTAATTCCCCGTCAATCGATTTTTTATCATTATTTGATAATGTAATTGAGACGAGAGACACATAATAAGGTGAGTTATTTATTACTTTTAACTTACTGTTAGAAATTGAAAATTTGAGATTTTCAGCACCTTTTATGACATCAGCTTTATCACGTAATGAAAAAGGGCGATAAAATAGTTTTATTCTAGAGCGATAAGCAATTTGTAATTTATTATCTATTTCAGAGCTTGCATTAGGCGGTATTTCTAATACGTTTAACCAATAAACAGATTCTCTGTCTTTCGGTAATTGAACACTACCTGTGTAGTTAATTCTTAATGTTTGTGCTTTTGTTGGCTCAACTCTAAATACGGGCGGGCTTAAAACAAAAGGCACTTGAATAGTTTCAGGCGCAGCATCTACATTCCCAGTATCAATCCAATTTTGAATTAAGACAGGAACATTACCTTCATTTGATATTTTAACGGTAACTTCTTTTTCATTTTCATTATAAATAACACGAGTGCCACTAATTACAACACCGGCATTAACCCATGCTGAAGCAATTAATAATAAACTTATAAAAAAGCTTTTAATTAACTTAGGGATTATCATCTTTATCTTTATTCCATTAATAAAAAGCAAACAGGGAGGAGGGCTCCCCCCTGCTAATTTCAATTATTTATACTGAAGAGTATAAACAACGCTACTTGTGACTTTACCCGCCTCAGTTTTACCAATTGCGTAGTATTCTACAGCGTATGGCAGAGTGGCTTTTTCATCAGTGATTTGATAGTAAGTTGTATCGTTTACTTGAGAAGTATTACCTACTTTAATTGCGTTAAAGTTAGCACCATCTAACAGTTGTAATTGAACTTGTTTAGCACCAGTTGCTGCTACGTCCATGTTTTTCAGGCGACCAGATGCTTGGTCTACAGTCATACCAGTTTCAAAGAATGCAGAAACAGTAGAATGACCAGCAACACCTACTTTACAATCAGACAGGTTCATATTGAATGAAGTACGACCTGTAACTTCACCTGCATTTTGTAAAACGTTAGTACTCACTGTTGGTAAAGTAATAATTGCATCTGGGCCTTGACCTTCGATGTCAACTTTACAAGTTGTATCTGTTAATTCACCATTAAAAGTAATTGTACCAGTATTATCAGCAGCAAATGCATTACCAGCCATTAGACCAAATGCCATCGCTAAAGATGCACCAATAATAGATTTTTTCATTCTAAAGTCCTTTGTTTTATATTAGATAACTACGTTTTAATAAATTTATAAATATAATTCTTAATATTTATTAATTTATTTTATGACGCACTATTCGAGTAAAAATAAATAAAAGCCGTCCGTGGCGAATAAAAACACATTATTGGTGTTTTTTATTTTCCTAATAATTATCTATTATTACAAAGTATAGATTGTCAGTTGTTAACACCCCTACCTTCATAAAGCTAATAGCTCATGAAAATAAAACATAATTAAATATTTTATTTTCATGGTTAATTAGTTGTAGGAATACTTGATAGTTATGTTAAAATTTCATTGTTTAATTTAGCTGGCTAATAGTATTAGTACTAAATTCATGGCCTCTTTTTTTTGGCTGCGTATTTGGCACCTTTTCATTATAGGTACTGATTACTTCACGATTTAAATCATCCCATGATTTATCAAAAATAATAAGTAACTTATTTATCAAGCTAAGTGACATACTATTTTTCCCATTTTCATAACGGGATATTTGTTGCTGGCTAACAGAGATTATTTTTGCCAGTTCACGACCTGATAATTTCTTCTCTTTTCTTACCTTTTTAAAAAAAAGGCCTACTTTAGTGTCTAGATCGTTCATAAAATTAATTCCAATAACATGAGGTCTAATAATAGAAGTTATCACATATTAAAATTAGTCATTTCGGTTTGAATAACTATATTACACATAAATTATTGCGTAAAAACGGTTTGCCCTATGCGATATCACTTGGTGATAGTTAATACCTATCAAGAGAGTAATTATTGTAAGGTTATACTTAAGTTTTAGTAAGTGATAGACATATCAATACGTTAAGCAATTTAATGAAAATTCAAACTAATCGTGATACTCGTAATATGAGTTTTAATTGGGTGGTAAATGTTGTTTGATAAGTGATATGTTATTTTATGTTTCATTTTGTATCTTTATAAGATGAATAGTGCAGGAGAGATAGTAACGGCAATAAATCGTAAATTACACTTATTTTGAGTATTTGGTTGGAGGGGGAGATGTAAGAATCCTCTGAATAAGTTTGGATTTTGCGGTGTATGATGAAAATAGGTTATCTGTTTTTTTAAAATAGGCACCAAATATAAATTTTTGATAAATTAAATAAAAGTTACAAATTGATCTAAAGCAATAATTACATTGGAAAATGAATGTTTTGGTGGAAAGTTATTGCGTTTTGGCAGGAATGTTTCTGCGTTTAAAAATATTAGAAGGTATGATGATTATTTTTTAATTTCCATCTAAAAAAGATTATTTATTTTTGATGGTAAACTCTTTTTTTAAATAGAAACTATCTTTATTAGATTACTTTTTATTAATTATATCCTACGTAATTATACTCTCACTCTTGTTTTCTTAGTAGTGTTATATCCATAACATATGAAGTCCGTTGTAAAAATACTTAAGAATTTTTAATTTTTATTGTGCTTTTAGCATTGAGTGCGAAAGATGCCTATTTTACCTGTATTACGTTTCAACAAAGAAAATATGTTAGTTAATAAGTAATTAATAACACTAAAATATTATTTCATTACGGTATATGATCTAGAATAAGATATAAAAAATAGAATAAAAAACCACTTTCAATCATTGATTGAGAACCTGATGAATCATTTATATTGATAATTCTGATTAATTAGTAAATAAAATCTATCTTGTGCCGATATATGAGTACATTTGTGTCATTTAATTGCCGAGGTGGATAATTTCATGAGTATTGAAAGATCAGCTAAAGTAGGTTCAATCATACTGTTAGCTATTTTCTTATTATCATCAGTATTGTCGTCATTTTTTATTTATAGAATGCAAGAAAACTTTGCTTCATTGGATTCTTTAAATATGAGATTGAATAGCGTTCAGGAAGCGAGGTATGAATTAGCCACTATTCGTTCTCATGTAAACTACCTGATGTTGTTAAAAACCATGACTGAAGAAAACAAGGAAGAAACGATTAAGTCAGTCGTCGCTGAAGCAAAAGCGCTGGCGGAAAAATCAAAAGCGACCATTACACATTGGGTCGGTGTGAAGAAAATTAGTCCTGATGCCCAACGGAATTCAGAGCAACTTTCAGTCTTATTTTATTATCTCCTTGATGAGCTTATCGCACCTATTGATACGCTAAGTTATACAGAAACAAACCTTTCTGATGATTTTACTCGCTTATCCTCTCTCTTTGATGAATACCTTGTTATCACAAAAGGGGTAAATGATAATATTAAAGCGCAGCAAGCTTGGATGGTGCAGTTGTCACTCTATACCACGCTTATTGCACTTGGGATTATTCTTGCGCTTCTTTATATAGTCATTCGTTGGGTAAATAAAACGTTTATCTTTAATCTGAATACACTATCTGCGATTTTGCGGAAAGTGGGTGAAGGTGATTTAAGCTTTACGTTACCAAAGAAAAGAAATGATGAATTTGGAACCTTATTCTCTAATGTTGGGAATATGCAAACTTCACTAACATCTACGATCCAACTTGTTAAAGAAGAAGCGCTTGAGATTAAAAAAGGTTCTGCTGAAATTGCATCAGGCAACCAAGATCTCTCTTCTCGTACTGAAGAGCAAGCGAGTGCATTACAACAAACTGCCGCCAGTATGGAAGAGATAAAAATTGCAGTGGTCAATAATACCGATAATGCAGTTTTAGCTAACTCGATTACCGCACAAACACGAGATTTAGCGATTGATGGCTCTAATATCATGAGCGATGCAATTAGTTCAATGAAGAAAATTGAAGTCGGTACGTTAAAAGTTTCTGAAATTAATGATGTTGTTAATAATATTGCAAGCCAAACCAATATTCTGGCGTTAAATGCAGCTGTTGAAGCCGCTCGTGCGGGTGAACAAGGGCGAGGATTTACGGTTGTTGCAACAGAAGTGAGAAATTTGGCGGCAAGAAGTGCAGATGCCGCTCGTGAAATTAATCAAATTATCAGAGAGTCTGTTGCTGATGTTGCACGAGGCAGAGAGTTAGTCAATAAAACTGGCGAGCATATGCAAGATATTGTTTCTTCTATTACTAAAGTCAGCGATATTATGCAGGGAATTAGTATTGCATCAGAAGAGCAAAAAGTGGGTATTGAGCAGATTGCGGTAGCTATTAATCAGATGGATTCGGTTGTACAGCAAAATGCGGCTTTAGTTGAACAAGGCGCAACATCAACCATGATCTTAGATGAAAAAGCACAAAATTTAACAGATAAAGTGTCAGTTTTTCAAATCAAAGAGCCGTATTGATTATTGAAATAACACGTTAACACTTGTATTAAAGACAAGCTCACTTCGATAGCAATATTGGGTGAGCTTTTATTTTAATATGACAAAAATAATGCAACATTTTTGTCGCCATTTACCGACAGAAACAAAAAAGCCACTTTTTGCAAAGTGGCTTAATGTGCTGATTTAACAGCTAAAATTTGGTGGCCCCTACTGGACTTGAACCAGTGACCAAGCGATTATGAGTCGCGTGCTCTAACCAACTGAGCTAAGGGGCCTAATGGAGTGAGATTATACGTGCCATTTTGCACTAGGTCTAGCCTTTGAATGACTGTATGCGCAATTAATGCTCAATCTGAACAAGAAAAAAATAAAAGAGAGAATAACTGAGATATCAACAACCTAGTGGTGGTATTGGGAAGTATGCAAATAGGTAAGTATAAAACTATAAATAAAAGGGCTATTTCTTATAAAGATAAATTGTTTGAAATGTATCTTGAGAGGAGTTGGGCTGCGGTTGTAAAAAGAGAAGTAAGTGTAAGGTTAACCATAAAAAAACGCCTGTGGGTATGTATCACAGGCGTTTGTTGTAACGTTTATTAAAAGCTCTATTAGTTACTCATCAAGGAAGCTACGTAACACTTCAGAACGGCTTGGGTGGCGTAATTTACGCAGTGCCTTCGCTTCAATCTGACGAATACGTTCACGGGTAACATCAAACTGTTTACCCACTTCTTCCAAGGTATGGTCAGTATTCATATCGATACCAAAACGCATACGCAGGACTTTCGCTTCACGCAGTGTTAAGCCTGCTAACACTTCGTGAGTGGCAGAACGTAAACTTTCTGAAGTTGCAGAATCCAGTGGTAGTTCGAGAGTAGTGTCCTCGATAAAATCACCTAAATGTGAATCTTCATCGTCACCGATTGGGGTTTCCATGGAGATTGGTTCTTTAGCGATTTTCAGTACCTTACGGATTTTATCTTCAGGCATTAGCATGCGTTCTGCTAGCTCTTCTGGTGAAGGCTCACGTCCCATCTCTTGCAACATTTGACGAGAGATACGGTTTAGTTTATTAATCGTTTCAATCATATGAACAGGAATACGGATAGTGCGCGCCTGATCTGCAATTGAACGAGTAATAGCCTGACGGATCCACCATGTTGCGTAAGTTGAGAATTTATAACCACGACGATATTCAAATTTATCAACCGCTTTCATTAGGCCGATATTCCCTTCCTGAATAAGATCAAGGAATTGTAAGCCACGGTTGGTATATTTTTTCGCGATAGAGATAACGAGACGTAAGTTCGCTTCGACCATCTCTTTTTTCGCACGACGTGCTTTTGCTTCACCGATAGACATACGACGGTTAATATCTTTAACCTGTTCGATTGTCAGTCCGGTTTCAACTTCAATTTGTTGCAGTTTTTGCAAGCTGCGTTGTACTTCTTCTTCAATACCCGCCAGTTTTTCAGACCAAGGTTTATTCATTGCACGAGCAGCAGTGAACCATGTGTCGTTGGTTTCGTTACCAGTAAATAGGGTAATGAAGTTTTTCTTAGGCATCTTAACTTGATCAACACAAAGGCGCATGATGTGGCGCTCTTGAGTACGAACTCGGTCCATCATGTCACGCATGTTGTTAACCAGATAATCAAACTGTTTCGGTACTAAACGGAACTGTTTGAAAATCTCAGATAACAGAAGGATTTCAAGCTCTGTATCCTTGTGATTACGGCCTTTTGCTTTGATCGTTTGGCGCGTTTTTTCGTATTGCTCACGAAGTTCAGTAAATTTCTGGCGAGCTAATTCAGGATCGATGCTGTTATCATCATCATCGCTATCACTGTCGCTATCACCATCTTCATCTTCGTCTTCATCTTCGTCTTCAGCAACTTCATCAGTAGCCTTGCCTAAATTGACAACTTCATTCTCTGCCACTTCTTCGGCATTCGGGTCAATAAAGGCAGTAATTAAGTCAGAAAGACGTGCTTCGCCTGCTTCAACACGATCGTATTGGTCAAGAAGATAAGTAATTGCTTCTGGATATTCAGCAACAGAGCATTGAACTTGGTTAATACCATCTTCAATACGCTTTGCGATATCAATTTCACCTTCCCGGGTAAGCAGTTCAACCGTCCCCATTTCGCGCATATACATACGCACAGGATCGGTTGTACGGCCAATCTCAGATTCTACACTAGAAAGTACCTGAGCCGCGGCTTCAGCCGCATCATCATCAGTGTCATTTGAATTTTCTGCCAGCATCAGATCATCGGCATCAGGTGCTTCTTCCATAACCTGAATGCCCATGTCGTTAATCATCTGGATGATGTCTTCGATTTGATCTGAATCGACGATATCTTCCGGCAGATGGTCATTGACCTCAGCATAGGTCAGGTAGCCTTGCTCCTTACCTTTAGTAACAAGTAGCTTCAGCTGTGACTGCGGGTTTTGCTCCATAAGACGGTATCCACACTTCAAAGTAATTTGGGTTGGTGTCGGTCGGCGATAACTGTTCAGCCAACAATAACTACGGAGGGGCATTTCATTGTCGATTGCTACGATCCCCTCAGCGTAGCAAATGTAGGTTTTTAGTACCTACCGATAGCGGCAATTAAGCCGTGTTTTTAATCTTAATTCTGTGTTTACTTTTTAACGCGTGCCTGTATTATCAATTGGACTTCTTCGCGTTCATTTTGCGTTAGGCCTTCTGTTCTCTCTTTTGCAATAAGCGCGTTTAAACGTTCGTCCATTGCGGTTAGAAAAAGATGATCTAACGTATCTGTAAAGGTTTTCTCTGCAATCTCATCTATATCTATATCGTTCCACATTGCCAATTTTTCAAGCTGCTTACCGAATTTATTCTCTCTGTAGAGTTCGATAATTTGTCCTGTATTAAGGCCAGGTTGTGCTTGGCAAACGGAAACAAGTTCAATAAAGAGCGATAAACCTGCAATTTTTTCTGTATTTAATCCCCCTAGAGGCGGGACTAATTTAGAGAATTCCGGATTTTGTATCAATAAGGCAATCAATATACGCATTGGTGTTGTGCGCAATGTTGTCGGTTGATACGTTAATTCATGATTCACCGGACTTCTACCAAATAAACGATCCATTTGCTCAATATCGGGATTTCCCGTCAAGCTTCCAAGCTCTCTTAATAAATATAGACGTAAAGTTTCACTTGGGATCTTATCTATTAATGGCCGAGCTAAACTATATAGCTTGCCATTACCTTCTTGAGTACTCAAATCCACCTGAGGTACGAGTGAATCAAATAAAAATTCTGATAATGAATGTGCTTGTTCCATACGTTTTTCAAAGGCTTCTTTGCCTTCACGACGTACCAACGAATCTGGATCATCGCCTTCAGGTAAAAACATAAAACGTAAAGAACGGCCATCATTTAAAAAAGGAAGTGCGGTTTCTAATGCTCGCCATGCGGCATCACGTCCAGCTCTATCTCCATCATAGCAGCAAACAATGTTATCCGTTGTCCTAAAGAGCAACTGAATATGTTCTGCTGTTGTGGAGGTTCCTAATGAGGCAACGGCATAATCAATACCAAATTGCGCTAATGCCACAACATCCATATAACCTTCAACAACTAATAATTTTGTGACGTTAT
The DNA here is from genome assembly GCF_014897315.1 of Proteus sp. FME41. Classification (GTDB taxonomy): domain Bacteria; phylum Pseudomonadota; class Gammaproteobacteria; order Enterobacterales; family Enterobacteriaceae; genus Proteus. Next base: position 95,635 of record NZ_JABUYL010000009.1, read on the forward strand.
TATTAGATTGTTGTGCTTCATAAAGGCCGTAAAGTTGTCGGCCTTTATGGAATATCTCGGTTTCTGGTGAGTTCAAATATTTAGGTAAATCATCACCTAATACACGTCCACCAAAGGCAATAACACGACCACGTCTATCTCTAATGGGAAACATGACACGTTGGCGAAAACGGTCGTAAGTGCGACCATTGTCGTTGGTTATTACCATGCCTGCTTCAAGAAGTAGGGCTTTATTATCGTCATTCTGACCAAACCGCTTTAGGGCATTATCCCAACCGGCAGGAACAAAACCGATAGAAAAACGAGTAATAATATCTTCGCTAAGCCCACGATGAGCAAGGTATTTTCTGGCTTCTTGAGCATCGGGTTTATTTAGCGCGCTACTATAGTATTGATTTAGTTTCTCCATCACTTGATAGAGATTTTGCCTTATATGACGTTCAATAGGGCTACTGCCTGTTCCTGATTCATAAGGAACTTCCAACCCATGCATTGCTGCTAACTCTTCAATGGTTTCGACAAAATCGAGTCTGTCGTAATTCATTAAAAAATCAATAGCATTGCCATGCGCACCGCAACCAAAACAGTGATAAAACTGCTTGTCGCTATTTACTGTAAATGAGGGCGTTTTTTCATTATGAAACGGACAACACGCTGAATGATTTTTGCCTTGTTTTTTTAACGGCACACGAACGTCGATAAGATCGATGATATCAGTTCGCGCTAGCAAATCATTAATAAATGAACGTGGAATTCGTCCAGCCATAAGCCCTTTTACGCCTGTTGTTGAACGAGAATAAGCCGCGCTCTCATAAGAAAGCACGGCCTTTAACTGCGACTACAGTGTCTGCATATGTTGCGGGATAAGCCGCAAAATACTAGTACAGACGAGTACGACGTGCGTTTTCGCGAGCTAATTTTTTAGCGTGACGTTTTACTGCTGATGCTTTAGCGCGTTTACGTTCAGTCGTTGGTTTTTCATAAAACTCACGACGACGAACTTCTGCTAATACGCCTGCTTTTTCACAAGAGCGTTTGAAACGACGAAGAGCAACGTCAAATGGCTCGTTTTCACGTACTTTGATTACCGGCATGTGCCTCTCACCTCAATAGAAATCGGTTTGCGCTGGCATTATTTAAGCCAGCCGACATTTAAAATGGTGCGGAATTTTACTTCAAAGCAGGGCACTTTGTAAAGAGATGCACAAAATTGAAACGCAAACTCTCACTTTTGTGTCTTTTTAGTGAGTACACAAAAAGCAAAAGTCGCTAACCACACATTTAAATCACTTAAAATAGGTGAATAATTATAGACCAGAAAAAGGAATTTGTCACATGCTGGTATGTAAAAGATGTTGCGAAGGCGTATAAAATCACCGAAATAATGGTACAATTGGTTTATTACGCGAGTCTGCGAAGAATAATTTGGAAGCGTTATGCGAGTTTTAGGTATTGAAACATCTTGTGATGAAACCGGTATCGCAATTTATGATGATAAAGCCGGTCTATTAGCAAATCAACTTTATAGTCAAATTAAACTCCATGCCGATTATGGTGGTGTGGTGCCAGAGCTTGCTTCACGGGATCATATCCGTAAAACAGTGCCTCTTATTCAAGCTGCACTTAAAGAAGCGAATTTAACGGCAAAAGAGATTGATGCCGTTGCTTATACTGCGGGTCCAGGTCTTGTCGGGGCACTACTTGTTGGGGCGACGATTGGACGCTCATTAGCGTTTGCGTGGGATGTTCCCGCTATTCCAGTCCATCATATGGAAGGCCACTTATTAGCCCCAATGCTTGAAGAAAAAAAACCAGATTTCCCTTTTGTGGCTCTATTGGTTTCTGGTGGTCATACGCAATTAATTAGTGTCACAGGTATCGGTGAGTATACTTTATTAGGTGAGTCTATTGATGATGCCGCAGGTGAAGCTTTTGACAAAACGGCTAAGTTATTGGGATTAGACTACCCCGGTGGCCCAGTATTATCGAAAATGGCACAGCAAGGGACTAAAGGGCGCTTTATTTTTCCTCGCCCAATGACAGATAGACCTGGCCTTGATTTTAGTTTCTCGGGTTTAAAGACCTCGGCAGCTAATACAATTCGTCAAAATGATGATTCAGACCAAACTCGTGCAGATATAGCACGCGCATTTGAAGATGCTGTTGTTGATACTTTAGCGATAAAATGTCGTAGAGCATTAGAACAAACAGGGTTTAAACGTTTGGTGATGGCGGGTGGCGTGAGCGCAAATCGTACATTACGAGCCAAAATGGAAACGGTAATGAAACAACTGGGGGGAGACGTTTTCTATGCTCGTCCCGAATTGTGTACAGATAATGGCGCAATGATCGCGCTAGCAGGGATGATCCGCTTTAAAGGCGGTACAGAAGGCCCACTAAGTGTGACAGTAAGACCTCGTTGGCCATTAGCAGAACTGCCACCGCTAGTCGGTTAGATTAAGTATCAATAAAATTAAGCTCTTTGTTTTTTTAATCAAAGAGCTTTTTTACATTATGGTCATAAGTAAAAAGGAATTAATCTTCTTTTTCTTGCTCTTTAGCTTCTTGAATAATCTCTTTTTCTGTTTTTTCGGTTTTCTTCTTTAACTTATGCCAGATCCGGCTCTCTTGACCACGCCATAAACGTTGAATATTGTCGTGATGACGGTAAAGTACAAGACAAGATAATAATGCGACGGGATAGGTAAATTCAGGTTTAAACCACCAAACGTAAAAAGGGGCGAGCAGTGCGCTGATAATGGCGCCAAGCGATGAATAGCCACTGAGTAATACGGTGAGTAACCAGGTTCCAGCAATTAGGCCACTTAAATCCCAGCCAATAGCAGCGATAGCACCAAATGCCGTGGCAACACCTTTTCCACCTTTGAAGTGGAAGAAAACGGGATAGATATGTCCAAGACAAGCTGCGATGGCCACAATACCTAGATAAAAAGGAGGCACATTTAAATAGTAGGCTATCCAAACAGGGATCATCCCTTTTAGGACGTCACAGATAAGAACTGCCGCTGCGGCTGCTTTTCCGCCAATACGTAAGACGTTGGTCGCTCCGGGATTGCCAGAGCCAAATTTTCTTGGATCAGGTAATCTTGCCAGTCGGCAAATCAATATCGCGCTGGAGATTGAGCCGCACAAGTAGGCGAAGATGATCATTCCAAGTGCGTTAGCACTCATTTGCATTCTCCAATGTTTATGTAAGTTCGTTAGACATGTATGGATAATACGCATATTTCATCGGAAGTGGTATCCGATGAGCAGAAAAAATAAGAGATGACGTGATGGATATCGTATTTATTGAGCAATTATCAGTAATAACCACAATCGGTGTTTATGATTGGGAAAAAACCATAAAACAAAAATTAGTGTTCGATATCGAAATGGAATGGGATAACAAACGCGCATCCCAAACCGATGATGTTGCTCATTGTTTAGATTATGCCAGTGTCAGTAATGCAATTATTGATTATGTTGAGACGCGACGTTTTGAGTTGGTTGAACGTGTTGCAGAAGAAGTGGCACAGCTTTTAATCACTCAATTTACAGTACCTAGAGTAAAAATTAAACTCGCTAAACCGGGCGCGGTAGCACAAGCGGCGAGTGTAGGAGTGATTATTGAGCGTAAGGCTTAATTATTCGTTATCCTGATTAAGTCGTGATTTCCATTTTATAATCGCGACTTCTCGTTGTTTTGTTAACGCTTCTCGTATTGCACTGCCTTTTAATCCACTTTCAATTATTGGCTTTATATCCACATCACTTGCCATTGTAAAAGCGTGGCAAAAAAACGCGCGTTGTGGATAAACAAGGCTTTCTGATCCTTTGCGACCTCTGGCGTCAGCTTCACTTACCATTGCTAATTGTTCAACGCGTTCAGGTTTTCGCCATGCATCAATGGCATCAAATAAACGAATTATTTTAGAAGGGCGCATTCTATCAATACGATGGAGGTGATCGTGAAATCTTGCCGTTAAGCGAGCCAAATCACGGATATGATTAGGGATACGATAGCGTAAGCATAGCGCTTCAACTAAAGGAACTCCCGCAGGGCCATGCCCGTGATGATGTGGCCATTTTTCAGGAGGCGTTAATCCTTTTCCAAGATCATGACACAAGGCGCTAAAACGGACAGCGATATCGTCGGTTAATTGGCTGGCGATATTGAGCACCATCATGGTATGAATGCCTGTATCAATTTCAGGGTGCCATTTTTCAGGGGCAGGTACGCCAAATAAGGCATCAATTTCAGGGAAAAGAACTTTTAATGCACCACATTGACGTAAAACGTCGAAATAGACTTGAGGCGCTGGGCTTTCAAGGGCTTTTTCGGTCTCTTTCCAAACACGTTCAGCCGTCAATGCGTTTAGCTCACCACTTTGCACCATTGCCTTCATTAACTGTTGCGTTTCTGGAGCAACACTAAAACCCAAAGGTGCAAATCGAGCCGCAAATCGCGCAACACGTAAAACTCTTAAGGGATCTTCTGAAAAAGCATCAGAAACATGGCGAAGTAATCTTGCATTGATGTCATCTATACCATGGTAAGGATCAACATATTTGCTATCGTCAGAATAAGCAATCGCATTAATGGTAAGATCACGACGAGCTAAATCATCTTCTAAAGTAACATCGGGTGCGGCGTAGCAGGTAAATCCCGTGTAACCTGAGCCTGATTTTCGCTCTGTTCGTGCAAGTGCGTATTCTTCATGGGTCTCTGGATGCAAGAACACAGGAAAATCTTTGCCAACTTGTTGGTAGCCTTGCTGTAAAAGTTCCTCAGGTGTTGCGCCAACAACGACCCAATCTCTATCTTTTACGGGCATCTGTAATAATTGGTCACGTACAGCGCCACCAACAAGGTATGTTTTCACGGGATCATGATTCCTTTAGGTTGAATATTAGTTCATCCAACGATCATTACGTTTACGACGACGAGGAATGATATGCGGAAGGATCAGACCAAATACAAGGCCAGCACCTGCAACACCACCACCATACATAAACCACTGCAAGATGATATCGCGTTGTCTGTCATCTAATTGTTGATTAGCAAAGTCGAGTTTTTTCTCCGCGATAGCAAGTTTTGTTCTCATCTGCTCATTCTCTTTTTTCAAGCCATTGATGATGTCATCACTGTTTGAAACTTTATTTTGCATATCAGTAGTGCGTTGGTTCCAGCTCTGGTCAATATTTGCCAGTTTATCGCGCAGTGTTTGGATCTCTTTTTCCATCGCAGGAATACGGGTACGCATACTTGGTTGAGTACTAAGTTGGTTTTCTGGCAACCAAACAGTACGATCTTTATCGTCTTTAATTTGGACATAACCCGTTGCTGCATTACGAGAAAGAACAGTCACTGTTGAGCCTGAATTTAAAGAGCCTAGAATTCGATACTGATTTCCTGGTCCACTGTGTACATAAGTGGATAATTCATCGGAAACATAGCGAGTTTCATTTGCGTGTGAGCTCAGAGAAACACCTAAGCCAAGTAAGGAAATAAAAAGTAAGGGTAATTTTCGCATTATGTTTTCAACTTTTTTATCTATACAAGAGAATATTTTTACTGATACTAAAGAGTAAAGTTTGCGTAAGCAAATAGTAAACCAGAATGAGAACAGTCTTAACTGGTAGAATATAGGGATAATCTGCCTTTTATTCATTATTGTTATTAGGCTATCACTTGCTAAATAAAAATGCGTCAAATATTTTACTAATCAATTGATTTACTTAAGGGAAATAGAATGAGCCAATTAGAGATCGAACTCAAAATGAGTGCCATACCTGCCGCTATTCCTCATATTATTCAGCGCATTCTGACACTACCTCATCAGCATACCGCACCTAAAAAGCTGACTAATCTTTACTTTGAGACGGCTGATAATCAAATTCGTCGTTGGGATATGGGGCTGCGTATTCGTGGTGTTGATGACCTTTATGAGATGACAATCAAAACAGCAGGCAAAGTAATAGCTGGCTTACATCAACGCCCAGAATATAACGTTGAATTAGCACAACCTAAATTAGATTTAGCGCGCTTTCCTACTGAAATTTGGCCTGAAAATACAGATCTGATTTTATTAGAAACTCAGCTTGATGTGCTGTTTAATACGGACTTTTATCGAGAAGTTTGGCTGGTGGATTATCAAGATAGTCAAATTGAGGTGGTATTAGATAAAGGTGCAATTCGTACTCATCAATATGAGTTACCGATTGAAGAGTTTGAATTAGAACTTAAAAAAGGGAATGTCTTTGATGTGATTGCATTAGCGTCGTATTTGGGTGAAAAAGGCGGATTACGTCTTGCTTCTCGCAGTAAAGCGGCTCGAGGTTATTATTTAGCAAAAGACAAACCTGCTTTATCATTAAGTGTGGTTAATCTCTTACCTAGTGATACAACGGCGGAACAACTTACTAAATGGCTGAGTGCAATACAGGCACTAGAAGAAGCGATTTTTGCTAATCCAATACCACCGACAATTACCCTGCCTGCAATATTGGCGTTATTTTCAGATTGGTGCAAAAAGCAGCCTGATTTGCCTAGCTCTATGCAATATTCACTTAATGCAATTTCACCATTAACATTTACTACAGCAACCGACTATTATCATGTTTTATGGTTGAACTTTAAGTTATCTTCTATGGCGTGGTTGCTGTCTATTGCTTAATTTCCTGACAACGTGAGAGTTTATTTATGTCTGTTATCGATGTATTTCAATCATTGTGGGATAAAGCACAGTGCGGGTTCTCTTCTCAATTGACTGCGTTAGCGCCTTTTAATAAACAAGAACAGCATTTTCTTACTTTTAGCCCCTTTGCAACAGAACATTTACGGGTTAATCCTCAATGGTTGATGGAGATCAGGCAAAATCCACCCACAAGTGTGGAATGGCAGACTTATGAGCCTCAATTAACAGCAGCATTAACTCATATCGATAACGAAGATGATGTTATGCGAGTTTTACGTCAATTTCGTCACCAGCAATTGGTCCGTATCGCATGGCGACAATTTTTCCAGCTAAGTGATATGCCTTGTATCTTAAAGCATCTTAGTGTACTTGCAGAAACACTCATTTGTGTTGCAAGAGACACGTTGTATCAGCAGTGTTGCCAACAATGGGGAACACCTTGTGATAGCGAGGGTAAGTCTCAGCCGTTACTTATTTTAGGTATGGGTAAATTAGGCGGATTTGAGCTTAATTTTTCCTCTGATATAGATTTGATTTTTACGTATCCTGAAAATGGATTTACGCAAGGTGGGCGCCGAGAATTAGATAATGCGCAGTTTTTTACGCGTTTAGGACAAAAACTGATTAAAGCGCTCGATCAACATACGATTGATGGGTTTGTGTATCGTGTTGATATGCGATTACGTCCTTTTGGTGAAAGTGGGCCATTGGTGATGAGTTTTGCAGCATTGGAAGATTATTACCAAGAACAAGGTCGTGATTGGGAACGTTATGCCATGATCAAAGCGCGCGTGTTAGGTGCAGAAAAAAAAGCGTATTGCCAAGTTTTACGTCAAATGCTGCGCCCTTTTGTTTATCGTCGTTACATTGATTTTAGTGTGATCCAATCGCTAAGAAATATGAAATCGATGATAAGCCGTGAGGTACGCCGTCGAGGCATGATTGATAATATAAAATTAGGTGCAGGCGGTATTCGTGAAATCGAATTTATTACACAAGTTTTCCAGCTTATTCGTGGTGGACGAGAGCCAGATCTACAAAGTAATTCATTATTAACCGTTCTCAAGGCGATCGCGAAACTTGAACTGCTAACGGCGAAAGAAACCGCTCAACTGACGGAAAGTTATCTTTTTCTTCGTCGGTTAGAAAATCTATTGCAATCTATTGGTGATCAACAAACACAAACCTTACCAGACAGTGAAGAAGATAAAATACGACTTACTTTTGCCATGGGGTTTGATGATTGGGCAATACTTTATCAAGAAATTAGCCATAAAATGCAGGCCGTTTCTGTTATTTTTACGCAATTAATTGGTGAAGAAGATGAAAATGATGATGAAGAAGATATCTCTGAATTTAAACGCCTGTGGTTACTTGGGCATTTACCTGAAACGTCACCACTATTTCATGAATCGCTAACAATTGCTGCTCTTGAAGGAATACATCAAACCCTACAGATATTTCGTCAAGATATAGGTAAACGAACTATTGGGCCAAGAGGGCGTGATGTTCTAGATACTCTTATGCCTAAATTGTTGGCCAAAATTTGTCAGCAGCCTCAAGCTTTAGCCACGTTACAACGAGTGACGCCTTTATTATTGAGCATTGTTAGTCGTACAACCTATTTAGAATTGATGCAAGAATCTGATGAAGTATTAACGCATGTCATCCGATTATGTGCCGCCTCACCCATGATTGCGGAGCAATTAGCCCTTCACCCATTATTATTAGATGAATTGCTTGATCCTAATTCATTGTATCAACCCCTACCTTTAGACGCTTATCGTGATGAATTGCGCCAATATTTATTGCGTGTGCCAGAAGAGGATGAAGAGCAACGATTAGAAGCATTACGCCAGTTTAAGCAAGCTCAATTATTGCGTATTGCCGCTGAAGATATTACGGGGGTGTTGCCTGTAATGAAAGTTAGCGATCACTTAACGTATTTAGCGGAAGCCATCATTCATGCAGTTGTCCATCAAGCTTGGTCTTATATGGTGAAACGTTATGGTGAACCTGAACATTTAGTACACCGCGATGGGCTGGGTTTTGCGGTGATTGGCTATGGTAAATTAGGGGGATGGGAATTAGGCTATAGCTCTGATTTAGATTTAGTATTTTTATTAGATTGCCCGATAAATACCGTGACAACGGGGGCAAAACAGATCGATGCTCGTCAGTTTTATCTGCGTCTTGCACAGCGTATTATCCATTTATTTAGTACACGAACCTCCTCTGGCGTGTTGTACGAAGTGGATGCGCGTTTACGTCCTTCTGGTGAGTCAGGGATGTTAGTCAGTACCATTCAAGCTTTTGATGAATATCAGAAAAATGAAGCATGGACATGGGAGCATCAAGCGCTGATCCGTGCCAGAGTGATTTATGGTGATGATGAGCTACAACAGATGTTTTCACATATTCGTCATGAAACGCTGTGTCTTTCTCGTGATACGGATGTGTTACAACATGAAGTGCGCGACATGCGTAAAAAAATGGTGCAACACCTTGCCCCCCCACAAGCCGATAAATTTGATCTAAAAACGTCGTCAGGCGGTATTACAGACATTGAGTTTATTGCACAATATTTAGTGTTACGTTTTTCACATCAATACCCTGCGTTAACACGGTGGTCTGATAATGTGCGTATTTTTGAGTTAATGGCAAAACATCACGTTATGGATGAAGAAGAAGCTCAGGCTTTAACGCATGCTTATGTCACATTACGCAATGAGTTACATCATCTTGCATTACAGGCGTTACCTGCCATTGTGGATAATCATTGTTTTATTGCACTGCGAGAAAGCGTATTAAAAAGTAAGTTAAAGTGGCTTGGTGAGCAATAATAAAGGGTTGTTAGCACGAACTCTTATACGTGTCTCTTTTTGCATAACAAGTTATGGTATTATTTCGGCTTATTTTTGAAAATAAATGTGGAGTATGGGATGAAAGTAACGCTGCCGGATTTTAATAAGGCCAATGTGTTGGTTGTCGGTGACGTCATGTTAGACCGCTATTGGTACGGCCCAACAAGTCGCATTTCACCAGAAGCCCCAGTGCCTGTGGTAAAAGTAGATACTACTGAAGAGCGCCCTGGTGGTGCGGCGAACGTTGCAATGAATATTGCCTCTTTAGGTGCTAATTCACGCTTAGTGGGATTAACAGGTATAGATGAAGCCGCAAAAGCATTGAGTAATACATTAAATCAGGTCAATGTGCGTTGTGATTTTGTCTCTGTTGCGACACACCCAACGATTACAAAATTACGTGTTCTTTCACGTAATCAGCAATTAATCCGTCTTGATTTTGAAGAAGGATTTAGCAATGTTGATCCTCAACCTATCTATGAGCGTATTCAACAAGCGTTGCCTTCTATTGGCGCACTGATTTTATCCGATTATGCCAAAGGCGCACTTTCTCATGTTCAAGAGATGATCCAACTTGCTAAAAAAGCGGGCGTACCTGTATTAATCGACCCTAAAGGGTGTGATTTTGAACGTTATCGTGGTGCGACGTTATTAACACCTAACATGTCTGAATTTGAACAAGTTGTTGGTGTTTGTAAAGATGATGATGAGCTGGTGGAAAAGGGCGCTCAATTAGTTCGAGATTTAGATCTTGAAGCCTTATTGATCACACGTTCAGAGCGTGGAATGAGCCTGATCCGCGCTAATGAAGCCCCATTGCATTTACCAACACAAGCCCAAGAAGTTTATGACGTTACGGGGGCGGGTGATACAGTAATCGGTGTCTTAGCAACCTCTTTAGCCGCAGGAAAACCTTTAGGTGAAGCCTGTTTCCTTGCAAATGCAGCCGCGGGTGTTGTGGTGGGTAAATTAGGGACATCAACGGTGTCACCGATTGAACTTGAAAATGCCATTCGGGGTCGTGCCGACAACGGCTTTGGTATGATGGAAGAAGAACAATTAAAACAAGCGGTTGAATTAGCACGTCAGCGCGGTGAGCGCATTGTGATGACGAATGGTTGTTTTGATATTCTTCATGCAGGTCACGTTAGCTATTTAGCCAATGCGCGTAAATTAGGTGATCGCTTAATTGTTGCTGTTAATAGTGATGCATCCACTAAGCGCTTAAAAGGCGAGTCTCGTCCCGTTAATCCATTAGAGCAGCGTATGACGGTGTTAGGTGCATTAGGTGCGGTAGATTGGGTTGTTGCATTTGAAGAAGATACCCCACAACGTTTAATTGCCTCTGTATTGCCAGATATTTTAGTGAAAGGTGGCGATTATAAACCTGAAGATATTGCGGGTAGCAAAGAGGTTTGGGCGGCAGGTGGTGAAGTAAAAGTGCTAAATTTTGAAGACGGCATTTCTACAACAAATATTATTAATGCAATTAAAAAGAAATAAAGGCATTAATTAAATATAAAAAGCACTCTTAGGAGTGCTTTTTTAATAATATGAATATATCTCATTATTAATAATAAAACTACGTACTTATTTACATTAAGTATTATTGTTCTCGTTTTAAATGATACTCAACAATATAATCTTGAGTGTTTCTATACATAATTGAATAATTAATATAGTCGCCATGAGTGCTATAGGATAGTGTGCTAAGTCTTAATATGGGAATATTATTTTCTATTTTTAATAATTGGCAGATATTGTTATCAGGCATAATGGGATGAAATGTTTCATAACTTCCTGATATTTTTATTTTGCAGACATTTTCAATAAAATCAAATTTAGAACCTTCTAAATGTGTTAAGGTTAAATTGCTAAAATATTTGACTGGCATATAACTATCTTCAACAATAAGCGGTTTATTATCAACATAACGGATACGCCTTGAGTAAAAGACACGATCATTTGAATTAATTCGTAATTTACTGGCAATAGATAAAGGACAAGAGATAACACTAAATTCGATTACATCACTTCTTACGTTATGACCTGTATTTGCCATTAATTCGACAAAACCTTTTAAGCTAGCATTTTCATGATGAACATCTTTTTCTTTAATATAAGTGCCTGAACCTTGTTTTCGTTCTAATAATCCAGCACTGACTAATAAATCGGTTGCTTTGCGTATTGTCATTCTGGATACATGATGTTGCTGCGCTAATGTTTTTTCAGCGGGAAGTGAGTCACCAATTTGATATCCAGCCGAATTTATTTGAATTCTTAGACTTTTTGCAATGTCTTTATAGATCACTTTTATACCTCTTTTTATTCTAAAAATCGGTTTATATAATTCAATTTATATCAATCTAATATTTTGATACATAAGATAATCATCTATATCCTAAAAATGTGAACGTTATCAAAAAAGAGAAAATGATCTGTTTTTTAGAGAAAATTTAGATCACTTTATGTAAAAGATTAGTATGAATCAGATCACGAATAGTAATATTAAGATGAGAGATTAAAGTGAAAAGAATCTAATCTGAATGCATAGAATAAAAATGAATCAAATAGTAAGTCATTTCAGTAGCAGTAAATTAGAGGATATTTTTATGCTCAGTCAAATACAAAGATTTGGTGGAGCCATGTTTACCCCTGTCCTGCTATTTCCGTTTGCAGGTATTGTTGTAGGCATTGCCATTCTATTACAGAACCCATTATTTATTAGTGAAGATTTATTAAAACCCGATAGTTTATTTGCTCAAATTGTTCATATTATTGAAGAGGGGGGATGGACTGTTTTTCGTAATATGCCTCTTATTTTCGCAATTGGTTTACCAATAGGTTTAGCTAAAACCGCGCAAGCAAGAGCCTGCCTTGCGGTAATGGTGAGCTTTCTTACTTGGAATTATTTTATTAATGCGATGGGGATCGTTTGGGGAAGTTATTTTGGCGTAGATTTTACAAATGAAGTCGGTGGAAATAGTGGCTTAACAATGATTGCAGGAATTAAAACGTTAGACACTAGTATTATTGGTGCCATTATTATTGCAGGTATTGTTACGGGTATTCATAATCGTTATTTTGATAAACAACTTCCTGTGTTTTTAGGTATATTTCAAGGAACTTCGTATGTTGTATTAATTAGTTTCTTTGTCATGTTGCCTTTAGCATGGATAACACTGTTCTTCTGGCCAAAAGTACAAATTGGTATTCAATCTTTGCAAGTATTTATGGTTGAATCAGGCTCTTTAGGTGTTTGGATATATACTTTTCTTGAACGTATTTTAATTCCTACTGGTTTGCATCATTTTATTTATGGGCCTTTTATTTTTGGTCCTGCGGTGACTGAAAATGGTATTCAAGTTGATTGGGCACAGAATATGCAATATTTCAGCCAAAGCACGCAATCTTTAAAAGAACTCTTCCCAGAAGGTGGATTTGCATTGCACGGCAATAGCAAAGTGTTTGGTTCTATTGGCATTGCACTCGCGCTTTACTTTACAGCAGCACCTAAAAATAGAGCTAAAATTGCGGGTTTACTTATTCCTTCAGCATTAACCGCTGTATTTGTGGGAATAACAGAACCCTTAGAATTTACATTTTTATTTATCTCACCACTATTATTCGCCATTCATGCCGTGTTAGCCGCCACATTAGCCACAACGCTTTACCATTTTGGTGTTGTTGGGAATATGGGGGGAGGGATCATTGATAATTTTCTTCCTATGAATTGGATCCCCATGTTTCATAACCATTATGGAATGATTATTACGCAGATAGTGATTGGCCTTATTTTTACCGTAATTTGGTTTGTGGTGTTTAGAACTTTAATTATCAAATTAAATTTAAAAACACCCGGTCGTGAAGAAGATGATGAAGAGATCAAACTCTATAGCAAACAAGATTATAAAAATAAGAAATCACAGGCTTCAGATAGTTCAAAAATAGCAAAAGAAGACCGCAAACTCGCACTTCCTAAAGGCATTCTTGAAGGCTTAGGGGGAAGTGCAAATATCAAATCTTTAAATAACTGTGCAACCCGTTTACGTATTGAAGTCATAGATAACGAAGTAGTTGAAACAGACGCCTATTTTAAAGCGCTCGGTGTACATGGTGTGGTGCGTAAAGGTCATGCATTGCAAATTATTATCGGGCTACATGTTTCTCAAGTGAGAGACAAAATAGAACAACTTATGAAAGAAGATACACAAAATATCACCTTGTCGGAGGCTATATAATGAAGAAGTTCTCAGTCGTAATTGCAGGTGGCGGCAGTACATTTACACCCGGTATTATTTTGATGCTACTGGAAAATTTAAAGCGTTTTCCGTTAAGAGCCATTAAGTTTTATGACAATGATGCTGAACGGCAAGAAACTATTGCTAAAGCGTGTGAAATTATTCTTACTGAAAAAGCACCTGAAATTGAATTTTGTTATACCACGGATCCTAAAACCGCTTTTACAGATGTTGATTTTGTGATGGCACATATCCGTGTTGGTAAATATCCAATGCGCGAGAAAGATGAAAAAATCCCTTTACGTCATGGTGTGTTAGGGCAAGAGACCTGTGGTCCTGGCGGTATTGCTTATGGCATGCGTTCTATTGGTGGTGTTTTAGAATTGGTTGAGTATATGGAAAAATATTCGCCAAATGCATGGATGTTAAATTATTCTAATCCGGCTGCCATTGTGGCTGAAGCGACTCGCCGCGTAAAACCAAATGCAAAAATCTTAAATATTTGTGATATGCCAATTGGTATTGAATCACGTATGGCGCAAATTGCAGGATTAAAGTCACGTAAAGAGATGCGTGTACGTTATTACGGCTTGAATCACTTTGGTTGGTGGACACAAGTTGAAGATTTACAAGGTAATGATTTATTACCTATTATTCGTAAACATGTTGCTGAACATGGCTATATTCCAAAGGTTGAAGGAGAGCCTGTTGAAGCAAGTTGGAATGATACCTTTGGTAAAGCAAAAGATGTTTGGGCATTAGATCCATCAACGATGCCAAATACTTACTTAAAGTATTATTTATTTCCTGATTATGTTGTTGAACATTCTGATCCTCATCATACTCGCGCAAATGAAGTGATGGAGCACAGAGAGAAGAATGTATTTAGTGCGTGTCGTGCTATTACCGCTGCGGGAAAATCGTCGGCAGGTCATCTTGAGATAGATGAACATGCTTCTTATATTGTCGATCTTGCAACTGCCATTGCGTTTAATACTCAAGAAAGAATGTTGTTGATCGTGCCTAATAATGGCGCAATTATTAATTTTGATCCTGAAGCAATGGTTGAGATCCCTTGTATTGTGGGTAGTCATGGGCCTGAGCCTTTAGTGATGGGTAAAATTCCACTCTTCCAAAAAGGGATGATGAGCCAGCAAGTTGCGGTTGAAAAATTAGTGGTAGAAGCGTGGATTGAAAAATCGTATTTGAAGCTTTGGCAGGCAATTACAATGTCTAAAACAGTACCAAGTGCTACTGTTGCAAAAGCGATTTTAGATGATTTAATTGAAGTCAATAAAGAGTATTGGCCAGAGCTAAAATAGCGATTAATGACTTATTCAATTTATAAAAATAACCCTGTGTCTTTGTTAGATACAGGGTTTTACTTTATAACTAAATTAAAATCAGCAATAAAGTGAATGAGTTAAGCTTTATTTTCAGCTTGAGTGTCTACCACAATGTCAATTTCTTCAACTTGGACAATTTCAGCTTGAGGCTTTGCCAACAGGCCAGCTTCTAGCTCATTTAAACGGTGTTCTAAGCGAGTTAGCTTTTCACGAGTGCGCAGTAAAACTTGAGTTTGCACATCAAATTCTTCGCGATTAACTAAATCCAACTTGTTTAATTGAGATTGCAGAACAGTGCGGATTTTTTTATCAATATCATCACCAAAATCTTTGATGCCTTGTGGCAGAACGTTTTGAATTTGGCGCGCGACTTGTTCAAGTTTTTTCGGGTCCAACATGGGAAGTCCTCACAATAAAATAGAAAGCTGGGGCTAAGTGTAATATGAGGGCTGAGGGAATAAAACCAGATATCAGGATAATTGTTACTTTTTTATTATAAATCGTTAAATAACCGTATGTCATAAAGTGATTATGTGATTAAACAAGTATTGTCACGGATTGGCGATTGCCTCTTATAATTTTAAAGCGTATAGTTTCACCGTTAATCTCAGGGCGGGGTGTAAGTCCCCACCGGCGGTAGATACTTGAATATTCAGGTAAAGCCCGCGAGCGCTTTGTGTTGCCATTGTAATACAAAGGTCAGCAGATCCAGTGTGATTCTGGAGCCGACAGTTAAAGTCTGGATGGGAGAGAATAAAATAGCATCAGTAGGATCACTGTATCCATTCCTGTTGTTTCTGCTTTTATTTTTATTAAGCAGAGATCCACTCCTAAGACTGCCCTGGTTCTGGTAACTTTCATTAATTATTGAGGTTTTTTTACCATGAATCAGACGCTACTTTCCGAATTCGGTAATCCATTTGAGCGTGTTGAACTTGCTCTAGAAGCCCTTCGTGCCGGTAAAGGCGTGATGGTGCTCGACGACGAGAACCGTGAAAATGAAGGCGATATGATTTTCGCAGCAGAAACAATGACGACAGAACAAATGGCGATGTCTATTCGTCATGGTAGTGGCATTGTTTGTTTATGCATAACAGAAGAACGCCGTCAGCAACTTGATTTGCCTATGATGGTGGAAAATAACACCAGTCATTTTCACACCGCATTTACGGTAACAATTGAAGCAGCACAAGGTGTTACAACGGGTGTTTCAGCATCAGATCGTTTAACAACAGTACGTGCAGCCGCGGCAGATAATGCAAAACCGAGTGATTTAAATCGCCCTGGTCATGTTTTTCCATTACGTGGTCAACCCGGTGGTGTATTGACGCGTGGTGGACATACAGAAGCATCAATTGATTTAGCCACACTAGCCGGTTTTAAACCCGTTGCTGTGTTATGCGAACTCACGAATGACGATGGCACAATGGCAAGAGCACCAGAAGTGATTACTTTTGCTAAAAAGCACAATATGCCGGTACTGACGATTGAAGATTTAGTGGCTTATCGCCTTCGTGAGGAGAAAAAAGCTGGCTGAAATTAACATGTTATAAACGACACTGAACACACACACTTATTCAAGCCACTTAAGAAAACCTTAGGTGGCTTTTTTTTCATATTTTTTGAATAACTACTTCATACTTCTTTGACTATATTTCAAGTAAGAAGGCGCTATGCTAACGCCATAAGATCACAAGCCATAAGAGGTGATTATGGACACAAAAATGATGCCAGCGCTGTTTATTGGACATGGTAGCCCAATGAATGTATTAGAAGATAATACATATACTCGCCTCTGGTCAAAATTAGGGGAAACACTTCCTCAACCTAAAGCAATTTTAGTGATTTCAGCCCATTGGTATACAGATGGAACGTATGTCACTGCAATGTCAGAGCCAAAGACAATTCATGATTTTTATGGCTTTCCGCCTGAATTATATGCAATAGAATACCCAGCAAGAGGCTCTATAAGTTTAGCCGCACTGATTGAAGATCTGATTGATCCAATTAAATTAAAACTCGATATGGATCAATGGGGATTGGATCATGGCAGTTGGGGAATTCTAGAAAAAATGTACCCCAATGCGAATATTCCTGTTGTTCAATTAAGTATCGATGCACACCAATCAGCGCAATGGCATTATGAGTTGGGACAAAAGTTGGTTGAGCTACGCAAAGAAGGCGTGTTAATTATTGGTAGCGGTAATATCGTTCACAATTTAAGAATGATGGACTGGCAAAATAGCGATGCAACACCTTATCCTTGGGCATTAGCCTTTAATGAGACAGTCGAAAACAGCTTACGAAGTGATAATGTACCAGAAACATTATTTACGATTTTATCAACAGAAGAAGGGCGGTTGGCACATCCTACACCCGACCATTTTTTACCTGCGTTGTATTTATTAGGCTTAAAACAAGCGGGTGAAAAGGTAACAGTGCTGAATAATGATATTGTGAATAAATCACTAAGCATGATGACGTTTCAAATTGGATAAAACCATCCAATAAAACCTATTGATATAAATAAAAGGCCAAATTCATTTTATAGAATTTGGCCTTTTTTATATTAAATATAATCTATCGACCCATTATATTTCCCTCGTTATTGATCTTTCCAATTTTCTATATAGATATAATAAATACATTTAACCTTTTGTTTGTATTGGTTTTATTTTTATTTGGTGAAAGATTTGATAAACTTCATAGCTATTAGATGAATGCTTTTTATATTTCTCTAAATAAGTTGATTATGTTTTTTGAATATTTTCCAGTTTGATGTTGATAATTATCTGCTCTACACTTATGCACATAAATGATACACATAAATGGAGCTTATAATGAAGACATTGGCAATGAGTAAAAAAGATAAACGAGGAGTTAATGTGTATCTAACCGTAAAATTGGTGGATGAAGCGCGAGAGCTTGGAATTAATTTATCAGCAACACTCGATCAAATGTTATCTGATGCCATTCGCGAAAAAAAGCGGGAGCTGTGGAAAGCGGAAAACAAAAACGGTATTCAAGCTCTTAATGAATTCGACCAGGAAATGGGGTTGTTTACTGATGACGATGAATATGGGGTTATTTAATGTCTCAATACACAATATATCGTAATAAATCCCTTAAATCGAAAGAGCAGTACCCTTATTTTATTGATATTCAAAATGAACTATTAAGTGATATTGATTCTCGGGTCATTATTCCGATTACTCAGCTATCACATAAAAACTCTCAAATAGAGATATTGGTACCCGTTATTGAAATAGATAATCAGAAATATGTTGTTATGACGAAATCTATAACAGTCGTAGCAAAGAGTAAGCTAAGAACAGTTGATATTGTGTGTGTTAGACCTGAGATCCATACAGCAATAGTGTCTGCTATGGATATGATCATCTCTGGAATATAGTCTTATATTGAAATCATCAAAATAGAAAGCTATTTTGAATAAAAAAACACCTTACCACTAACAAGCAATAAGGTGCTCAATATAATTTTAAGATTTCTATCAATCTAAAATAATATGTGGATAGAAGCGTGAGAGATCTTGCGTGATAAGCTCTCTATCTTCTCTAATGCAAATACCTGCGGATTGATCGTTAACCAGCCAGCTACCAATTAATGTATAACTATCACCAAATTTTGGCAGTGGATGGAAATCTTGAACAATAAAGCCTTCTTCACCGTAAGGGCCATCTGCGACAGCAATATCCTTGCCGTTTTCAACAATACGAATATTTGCACCTTCACGTGAAAACAGTGGCTTGATAACATAACGCGATAATGAATCAGGCGCTTTACCATCATAGAAATAAGCAGGGAGCAGATTAGGGTGATTAGGGAACATCTCCCAAAGCATTGGCAGTAATGCTTTATTTGAGATAATGCTCTTCCAAGAAGGCTCTAACCAACGAATACCTGCATCAGCCAGCTTGGTTGAGAAGTCTTCACGGAACATAAATTCCCAAGGATAAAGCTTAAACATATTGCTGATTATCTGATCTTGCAGATCAGTTAACTCACCACGCTCACCTAAACCCAGATCTTCAATAAAGACAAAATCAGTTGTGACTTGCGCTTCTTCAGCACAATCTTGTAAATATTGAACGGTGCCACGATCTTCTTCAGTATCTTGGCAGCAAGACATATGGAGATAACGCATTCCGTATTGATCACGAAGCTCAGCAAAACGATCAATCAGCTTTTCTTGAATGCTATTAAACTGATCGGCATTTTGCGGTAAACGGCCTGCATTAACTTGATCTTCAAGCCAAATCCATTGAAAAAAAGCAGACTCATACAGTGATGTAGGAGTGTCCGCATTATTTTCTAATAGTTTGGCTGGGCTTTTACCGTCATACGCTAAATCAAGACGTGAATAGAGTGAAGGCTGAGATGATTTCCATGAGTCACGTACAAAATCCCAGCAATGGCGAGGAATTTGAAAGCGCGTCAGCAACTCTTCACTGTTTGCCACTTTATCAGCGACTTGTAAACACATCTGATGAAGTTCTTCCGTAGTTTCTTCTAGGGTTTCAACTTCTTCCATTGAGAATTGATAATAAGCATCTTCAGACCAATAAGGCTCGCCATACATTGTATGGAAGTTAAAGCCGAATTCGGAGGCCTTTTCACGCCAATCTGGGCGTTCAATAATTTGTTCACGTTTCATGGTGTTGATTAACCACCTGAACGATAAGAAGATGAACCGGTTGAGCTGCGGTTATTATTAGTTGCACTGGTACGTTGTGCAGCTGCTTGGCGTGAAACCGTATTACCAAAGCCACCACGTGTTACTGTTGATGTTGTCGATGGTTTCGGTGTCATTGCCGTTTTTGGCACGTTCATCTGACGACCGCCCACGGCTGGGCCATAGTTACGACCTGTCGCATCCACAAATTTACCATTTGCTGGGCTTGTTGGGTTACGAGAACTAAACAGAGGCTGAGAAGCACCACCGCCCATCATTCTACCCATCATATAGCCTGCCATTAATGGCATAAAGAAGCTACCACCGGAGTTAGCTTGTGCCATTTGTGAGCTGTCTGGGTTGAGGTTATTGGCATTTTCAGTACTCACTGGTTGCCCATCAATAGAGGCAGTTTGTGTACACTGTGCATCACCAAATTCGGCAACGCAGTCTTCTAAGGTGGCATATTTAGGTGCGGTACGTTGTGCTTCTTGCAATGCGGTGCGATAAGAGTCTTCACATTGCGCGGCTTGTGAAGGATTCGCTTGAGCACATTCTTGTGCGTTCATATACAGTGAAACTGTTTCATCGCTCTCTTCACAACCTGAAAGCGCGAATACAGCAGTGATGGCGATTGCAACAGGCGCCAGACGATAAGGGCGGAATGCTTTACGAAAAGCATCACGATTAATCGCTTTGGTACGTTTCATTGGCATATTGGTAAGATCCATTAAAAGTAAAACGTTCAAAATAAAAGCTAGGATAGGTTAAATAGTTTAGAAAATAAATAAGAAACGCCTAATCATCAGGGATAACCAGAAATTTGTGATCTTTATAAGGTTAACGGTAATGAAACTAGGGAAATTCTCTCTTTTTAACCTAATTGTAATTAAGGTATTTGTTAATACAAGAATATAGAGATGGTGAGATCTTAATTTAATCCATAACACTATATCTTATGTGAAGAGAAAGCATAAAAAAAACCGCTTATCAGTGTATTGCTGAAAGCGGCTTTTTATCAGTGATTAATCTCTTAACCCACGATTAAGGTGCGACGTTAATTGCTGGGCTTGTTAAGGGGCGAATAATGTTATCTGGAGATGTTGAAACCTCTTCACCCAGCGTATTATTCAGCTGAATTAAGTCATTTTCGTTTAATGTGCCACGAGCATATTCAATATTGAGTTGGTTAATTAAATAGTCGTAACGTGCATTTGATAACTTCTGTTTTGCATCATAAAGTGTAGTGGTTGCATTCAATACATCAACGATAGTACGAGTACCAACTTGGTAGCCCGCTTCTGTTGCATCTAATGAACTTTGTGCAGAAACAACAACTTGTTGATAGGCTTTAATGCTACTGATTGATGCAGAAATATTGTTGTAAGAAGAACGTGCGATTTGGACAATAGAACGATAGACCGATTCGAGTTGTTCGCTTGCGCTAGTAAAGCCATATTGTGCTTGCTCAACTTGAGAGCTTGTTCTGCCACCAGTGTATAATGGAATGCTGACTGACAGGCCAATACTATTTTGGCCACTGTAACTATTACGGCTATTACCGACTGTTGCAGGAGGTAATGCGCTACCATGACTGTGGCTATTAGAGACCCCTGTTGAGGCATTTAAGTCTACAGTAGGTAAATGGCCTGATTGCGCTAAACGAATATTTTCGCGCGCTAAATCTTGGCCTAAACGTGCGCTTAATAAACTTAAGTTACGCTCTTCTGCGTCTTTTAGCAGTTTTTCAATGGAATCGGGTGATGTTGTTGAAAAACGGTCGATTTTTAGTGACGCAAGATTAATGTAATAGATACCACTGACTTGGCGCAGTTTTTCTAAAGCATTATCTAATTGGTTACGACCCGCCACTTCTTGTGCCAGCACGCTATCATAATTTGCACGCGCATTTTGTACGTCAGTGATCGCCACTAAACCCACGTTAAAACGTTGAGTTGTTTGATCTAACTGACGATAAACTTGCTCTTTTTGCGCTTCAATAAATGACAGTGAATCAATAGCACGTAAAACATCAAAATAAGCCGTTGCTGTATCTAAAATCAGCTTTTGCTGACTTGTTTGATAAGTCACATCGCTCATGCCCGCTGTTTTTTCTTGCATGTTTAATTGGCGCCATAAAGACATATTAAACACACTTTGCGTCAGTGTTAAACTTGCACCAATAGAATTAGACTCGGTGTCTCTCGCATCGCGATAGCCACTTTTATAATCAGCAGATGCACCTAATCCTAATTGAGGTAATAATGAGCCACGGGCCTCATTGATTTTTTCAAAAGCTTGATTTCGTTCAGCTAATGACTTACGTAACTCAGGGTTACTGTCTTTTGCTTTTTGATAAACTTGAAGCAGATCCTCAGCCTGACTTGCAGTGCTGAATCCTGCCAAACTCATCGTGACCAAAAGAGAGAGCAGTTTTTTCATTTTAATTCCTTGTTGCAACAGTTTCGCTGAGTTGCCTCTGTTAATCTTGATTGGGGATAATTCTAGCAGATTGTTTCCCTAAGTAGGGGTAGCCATTTGTGCCATATCCTTTTATTTTAGATTAACTTTACATGAATTGTTGGCAAAATTCTTTAAATCTGTATTAAACGTAAGCAATAAAAAGACTCTTAAATATAACTTAAGGAACATTGTATGAAGAAAAGGGAAAATATACCATTTTTATATGGTCAGAATGCGGTGGAATTGCTAGGTAAACGAGATTTATACAAAGGCTTTTTCCGCATGACGGAATACCGCTTTAAACACCGCTTATTTGAAGGGGGATGGAGTGAAGAGGTCAAAAGAGAAGTTTTTGAACGTGGTCATGCTGGCGTTTTACTGGCTTATGATCCCAAACGTGATGAAGTCGTCTTAATTGAGCAAATTCGTATTCCTGCGTATGAAACCAGTGAGACACCTTGGTTACTTGAAGTCGTTGCTGGCATGGTTGAGCCGGGTGAAAGCCCAGAAGAGGTTGTCAGACGTGAAGCGCAAGAAGAAGCGGGTGTTGATGTTGGACGATGTGAGCCTATTATTAGTTACCTTTCAAGCCCTGGAGGCACAACAGAACGAATGCATGTGTATGTGGGG
Organism: Proteus sp. FME41; assembly: GCF_014897315.1. Classification (GTDB taxonomy): domain Bacteria; phylum Pseudomonadota; class Gammaproteobacteria; order Enterobacterales; family Enterobacteriaceae; genus Proteus. The sequence goes on from NZ_JABUYL010000009.1 coordinate 118,573, forward strand.
GAAGTGGATGCGACAACAGCAAAAGGTATTCATGGCTTAGCGTGTGAAAATGAAGATATTCGCGTTCATGTGGTCAGTAGAGAGCAGGCCTATCAGTGGGTTGAAGAGGGGACTATTGATAATGCCGCGTCTGTCATCGCTCTACAATGGTTACAGCTTCACCATGTCGCATTAAGAAAGCGTTGGTCGGTAATTTAATGCATGAATAAACGGTTAAAGGGTGTTTTTAACGATATTATCAAGTAGAGTAACTATCTCTAAGTCTACGATATCAAATGAATTAAACTGTAAAATGAAGTGGAAAAAACGTGATTGAAAGCGAGAATATTTCTCACTAATCTTTTGAAATGTGTATTGGTTGGCAGATCTTTACTACGAAAATACGTTAATATAACGGCTAATGAGAGTGAAACAAGGAAACCTTTTGGAAAGCCAGCTTGAATTATCGGTGGAACACAAAAACACCGTAAGAATATTACAAATCACAGACACCCACCTCTTTGCGAATGTGGAAGATACTCTGCTGGGCATTAATACCTATTCTAGCTATCACGCTGTATTAAATGCGATTAAACAGCAGGGACTTGAAGTTGACTTGATTGTTGCGACAGGTGATTTAGTTCAAGACCAAACCTTTGAAGCTTATCAGCATTTTGCTGAGGGCATTGCGACGTTAACACCGCCTTGTGTTTGGTTGCCGGGTAATCATGACTATCAACCTGCAATGATTGATGCTTTAAATCAAGCAGGTATTTTGTCAGCAAAACAAGTGTTGATTGGTGATAATTGGCAAATGCTATTGTTAGATAGCCAAATTCAAGGCGTTCCTCATGGTGAGTTATCGGACTGTCAGCTTGATTGGCTAACACGTTGCCTTGAAAGTCAAAAACACAGAGATACGATTATCTTGTTGCATCACCATCCTATGGCATCGGGTTGCACTTGGCTAGATCAACACAGCTTAAGAAATTCTCAAGAACTGGCTGAGCGTTTAAAAGGCCATTCTCAGGTGAAAATGATGTTGTGTGGTCATATTCATCAAGAAATGGATGAAATGTGGAATGGTATCCGTTTACTGGCAACCCCCTCAACGTGCATTCAGTTTCGCCCTCATTGTACTAATTTTACGTTAGATGATGTTTCTCCCGGCTGGCGTTATTTAGAAATGTCGCTTTCTTCTGATAAAAAAGGCAATGTTGAAACACAAGTGTATCGTTTAGCTGGCACTGAATTTTGCCCAGATCTTAATGCAGAAGGCTATTAAGTTATGCCTCGTATTCTTTATTTGCATGGTTTCAATAGCTCACCTAAATCAGCTAAAGCGCAAGCTTTTCGTCAATGGCTTGAAATTGCCCATCCAGAAATTGAGTTACTCGTGCCTCAATTACCGCCTTATCCTCAAGAAGCCGCTCTGCTGATTGGCAAATTAGTTAAAGAAAGTGCGGGTGATAAATGTGGGCTGGTGGGGTCGTCTCTCGGCGGCTATTTATCTATTTGGTTATCTCAACGTTTTGGTTTACCTGCGGTAGTTGTTAATCCCGCGATTCGTCCTTTTGATTTACTTCAAAATTTTCTTGGCGAAAATGAAAATCCTTATACACATCAAAAATATAGATTAGAATCTCATCATATAGATGAATTACTCGCCTTGCGTATTCCCTCAATTACCTCACCTGAACTTATTTGGTTGCTTCAACAAACTGGAGATGAAATACTTGATTATCGTCAAGCTGTCTCATATCTTGGCGCGTGTAGGCAAACCGTAGAAGCAAATGGAAACCATGCTTTTGTTGGTTTCGAGCGTTTTTTTCCAGAAATTATTCAGTTTTTAAAGGTAATTTAGCCTTTCGGCCGATTAACCTGTAAAACGTAGGTTGATGTATTTACCCGAAAATTAATATCATATTACCGCTAACACCTGTTATTATAAACAGTATTCTCTAACAGTGAACCGCAGATTAAAACAATGACTCAATCAAGTTATAATGCAAAGGATATTGAGGTTCTTAATGGTCTAGAGCCAGTACGTCGTCGTCCTGGCATGTACACTGATACCTCTAGACCGAACCATTTGGCACAGGAAGTGATAGACAATAGCGTGGACGAGGCACTTGCGGGGCACGCATCGAAGGTCGATGTCATTTTATATGAAGACCAATCTATCGAAGTTATCGATAACGGGCGAGGAATGCCTGTCGATATTCATCCTGAACTTAACGTTTCTGCTATCGAGTTGATCCTCGCCCATCTTCATGCCGGAGGAAAATTCTCTAATAAAAATTACCAATTTTCTGGCGGATTACATGGTGTTGGGATCTCCGTCGTTAATGCCCTGTCTAAGCGCATTGAAGTCACCGTTCGTCGTGATGGCAAAATCTATCAAATTGCCTTTGAAAATGGTGAAAAAGTTGAAGAACTTCACGAAATAGGAACTTGCGCTAAACGTGATACAGGAACAAGTGTCCATTTTTGGCCTGATGTCTCGTATTTTGATGTTCCTCGCTTTTCGTCCAAAAGCTTGTCGCATGTACTAAAAGCGAAAGCTGTATTGTGTCCCGGCGTGAATGTCTCTTTTGTTGATAAAGTGAATAACACTCAAGAAAATTGGTGTTATGCAGATGGTTTAACGGATTATTTAAGTGAAGCAGTAGCAGAGTTTATTCGCCTTCCAGAAGAGCCCTTTACGGGAAAATTTGTCGGTGATAATGAAGCCGTCGAGTGGGCGATGTTATGGCTACCTGAAGGCGGTGATTTACTCACAGAAAGTTATGTTAACTTAATACCAACTGTTCAAGGTGGTACGCACGTAAATGGTTTACGCCAAGGCGTGTTAGATGCAATGCGTGAATTTTGTGAATTCCGTAATTTGCTACCAAGAGGGATTAAATTAACTGCAGATGATACATGGGAACGTTGTGCTTATGTATTGTCAGTGAAAATGCAAGATCCCCAATTTGCAGGGCAAACCAAAGAGCGTTTGTCATCAAGACAAACCAGTGCGTTTGTGGCGAGTGCAGTAAAAAATGCCTTTAGCTTATGGCTGAACCAAAATGTTCAAGTGGGTGAATTACTCGCTGATATGGCCATCAGTAGCGCGCAACGCCGTATGCGTGCAGCAAAAAAAGTGGTAAGGAAGAAACTCACTTCAGGGCCTGCATTACCAGGGAAATTAGCGGATTGCTCATCTCAAGATTTACGCTATACCGAACTGTTTTTAGTTGAAGGGGACTCCGCAGGGGGCTCGGCTAAGCAAGCACGAGATCGCGAGTATCAGGCAATTATGCCGCTACGAGGTAAAATCCTAAATACATGGGAAGTCTCTTCTGATGAAGTGTTAGCATCACAAGAGGTACATGATATTTCTGTAGCCATTGGTATGGACCCTGATAGCGACGATTTAAGCCAATTACGTTACGGTAAAGTGTGTATTCTTGCGGATGCGGACTCTGATGGCTTACATATTGCCACTTTATTGTGTGCGTTATTTGTTCGCCATTTCCCTGCACTTGTTAAGCAAGGACATGTTTATATGGCAATGCCGCCACTTTACCGTATTGATTTAGGTAAAGAAGTTCATTATGCCCTTGATGAATCAGAAAAAAATGCCATTTTACAATGCTTAAGCCGTAAGAAAGGGAAACCTAATGTACAGCGTTTTAAAGGGTTGGGAGAGATGAATCCACTTCAACTGCGCGAAACGACACTTGATCCTAATACACGTCGTTTAGTGCAATTGGTGATTGATGACGAAAATTATCAAGAAACCTTAGGCATGATGGATATGTTATTAGCAAAAAAACGCTCTGAAGATCGCCGAAATTGGTTACAAGAAAAAGGCGATGAAGTTGACATCGAAGTGTAATGGATACCATAAGAGTCTGAGGAAAATATTTAATGAGTGAATTGACTCATGATGGTGTAGAGCGCCAACCGCTCCACTTATTTACAGAAAATGCCTATCTCAACTATTCCATGTACGTCATTATGGATCGCGCATTGCCTTTTATCGGCGATGGGCTAAAACCTGTACAACGTCGTATTGTTTATGCGATGTCAGAGCTGGGCTTAAGTAATAACGCAAAATTTAAAAAATCAGCCCGTACTGTCGGTGACGTGTTAGGTAAATATCACCCCCATGGTGATAGTGCTTGTTATGAAGCGATGGTGCTGATGGCTCAACCTTTCTCTTATCGTTATCCGTTGATTGACGGGCAAGGTAACTGGGGGGCACCTGATGATCCAAAATCTTTCGCTGCGATGCGTTATACCGAATCACGTCTTTCTAAATATTCACAAATATTATTAAGTGAGTTAGGGCATGGTACGGTTGATTGGATCCCTAACTTTGACGGCACAATGCAAGAGCCGAAAATGTTACCTGCGCGTTTGCCTAATATTGTTCTTAATGGCACAACGGGCATTGCAGTTGGGATGGCAACAGATATTCCGCCCCATAATGCGCGCGAAATAGGGCAAGCCTTAGTCATGCTTTTAGATAATCCTGATGCGGGGTTATCTGATGTAATGCAATATGTCCAAGGCCCAGATTATCCGACTGAAGCCGAAATTATTACGGCTCAAGAGGATATCAAAAAGATTTATAAAACAGGACGTGGCTCTGTCCGAATGAGGGCCGTTTGGCAAAAAGAAGAGGGATGTGCGGTTATTACTGCGTTGCCTCATCAAGTTTCGGGTGCCAAAGTATTAGAGCAAATTGCGGCATTAATGCGCGCTAAAAAACTGCCATTAGTGGAAGATTTACGTGATGAATCCAATCATGAAAATCCCACAAGACTTGTGATTGTTCCTCGTAGTAATCGTGTCGATTTAGAACAAGTGATGTATTACTTGTTTGTGAATACTGATTTAGAGAAAAGTTATCGCGTTAACCTAAATATGATTGGGTTAGATAACCGTCCTGCGGTAAAAGGGTTGTTGACGATTTTAAATGAGTGGTTAGTGTATCGTCGTCAAACCGTGACAAATCGTTTAAATCATCGCTTAGAAAAAGTATTACGTCGCTTAGAAATTCTCAAAGGTTTATTAATTGCTTATCTTAATATTGATGAAGTGATTGACATTATTCGTCATGAAGATGAGCCGAAAGCAGAATTAATGCGTCGCTTTGAGTTATCTGAGATCCAAGCTGAAGCTATTTTAGAGTTACGTTTACGCCAATTAGCCAAGCTTGAAGAGATAAAACTTAAAGGTGAAAGTGATGAGCTTGAAAAAGAGCGTATTTCTCTTGAAAAATTACTGAGTTCACCAAAGCATTTAAATAAATTACTCAGAAAAGAGATTGAAGCTGATGCGAAAGAATTTGGTGACGACCGACGTTCGCCTATTCGTCCTCAAGAAGAGGCCAAAGTCGTTAATGAATTAGATATGTTGCCATCAGAGCCGGTGACTATCGTGCTTTCTGAAATGGGTTGGGTGCGTAATGCGAAAGGACATGATATTGATCCTAGCGCAATGAGTTATCGTGCTGGAGATAGCTATCACAGTGCTATACGAGGCATGAGTAATCAACCCGTCCTCTTCCTCGATTCAACAGGGAGAAGCTATACTTTAAGTCCAAATGATATGCCTTCAGGGCGGAGTCAAGGCGAGCCATTAACAGGGAAATTAACTTTCCCACCTGATGCTAGCGTGAAATATATGTTAGCAGGCAACGCAGGACAAGAATACCTACTGGCAACGAAAGAAGGTTACGGGTCTGTTCTCTCTTATGATGAAATGGAAACGAAGAATAAAACGGGTAAAGGACTGCTGACAGTATCTGAAGAGACTGAATTATTCGCACCATTCTTAGTTGATCCACAGAAAAAAAATGATCAGCATTGGCTTATTATTATCACTGATAAAACACGTATTTTAGCCATTTCAGCAGAACAACTGAATGAAATGAACAAAAAAGGGCGTGGTACTCGTCTTGTTGCGTTAGGAAAAGAGCAAGGTGATGTGATTGAACAAATACTGTTAGCACCTAAAAATGAGGCCTTAATTTTTACAGTTGATGGTCAGCATGAAGTGCTTAAAGCTGAAGAAATTAGCTATTTTAGCGGTAATGCAGGTGATGAGCCTATTCCGTTAAAACATCTGCATCCTGAAGCCGTCACGGTGATTATGTCTGAAAAAGGGCTGATTCGTTGCCAAAAAGGACATAATATCGATGCTCAAGCTGTTGGTTTTAAAGCAGGAGACGATTATTTTGATGCTGTTGAAGGTATGAGTAATCAGCCTGTGCATTTGATAGACACTACGGGGCAAAGTTATACCGTTGATGTTGATGCATTACCGTCGGGTCGTAGTAAAGGTGATGCGCTGACTGAACGATTAAAAGTTCAAAAAGGTGCACAATTACGCCATGTGGTTATGGGAGAATGCACAGATAAGATCTTAATGGCATCTGATGCAGGTTATGGGTTTATTTGTCAGGTTGATGATTTAACCTCTAAGAATAAAGCAGGAAAATCACTACTCACATTGCCTGAAAATGCATTACCATTACCGCCACAACGTTTGAATAATGAGCTGAGTGACCTCATCATGATCATTACTCAAGGCGGTAGAATGCTAATTTTTGAAGCATCTGAATTACCCACTATGGTGAAAGGAAAAGGAAATCAGATGGTTTCTATTCCAGCGTCACAAGCAGCAAGTGGTGAAGATAAAGTCGTTTGGTTACGTGTATTACCTGAAAATGCCTCAGTCACGCTGCATTTTGGTAAACGTAAACTGACGTTGTCGGCGACTGAGCTGACTAGCTTCAAAGCAAAACGAGGACGCAGAGGGACTTCTTTACCTCGTGGTGCTCAAACAATTGATAAAATTGATATTGAATCAAATTAAACTTAATACTTAATTTATATTTAGTGGGTCGATAGGCCCACTTCTATTTAGGACGCTAAAACTTATGTTAGCTATTATCCGAGGCATCATTGTCATTCTTTATACCATTCTTGTGGTGACGTTTGGGATGATTTATTGCATGTTTTCACCAAGAAACCCAAAACATGTCATGACGTACGGACGCTTATTCGGCAAATTATCTCATGTATTTGGTATCAAGTTAGTTGAGCGATTTCCCAAAGAAACAAAAAGTTATGGTCCTAGTGTCTATATTGCTAATCATCAAAATAATTTTGATATGGTTACCATGTCGAATGCAGTTCAGCCAAACACGGTTACGGTAGGTAAAAAAAGCCTTATTTTTATTCCTTTTTTTGGTTTGCTTTATTGGATAACGGGCAATATCTTAATTGATAGAGGAAACCGTTCTAAAGCACATGGCACTATTTCTCAGGTTGCTGATCAAATTAAATCAAAGAAAATTTCAGTGTGGATGTTCCCTGAGGGAACACGTAGCCGTGGTCGCGGTCTTTTGCCTTTTAAAACAGGGGCTTTTCATGCCGCAATCCAAGCAGGAGTACCTATTATTCCTGTTTGTGTCTCGACTACACAAGGTAAAGTAAAGGTAAATCGCTGGAATAATGGTCATGTTATTGTTGAAATGCTACCGCCTATTGATGTTTCAAAATACACAAAAGATCAAGTGCGCGAATTAGCGGAAGATTGTCGCCAAATTATGAAAGCAAAAATTGAAGCATTAGATAAAGAAGTTGAAGAAATGAATAAACGTGATTTTCCGGGTAAATTTGATTAACGTTTATCCTTCTGCATAACATGAATATAAGCCTGGTTTTCAGGCTTATATTGTTTTTACTTGATGAAAACACACTCTATTATCAACTATTTTTAGGATATATGTCACATCCGCGCTATTATGCTCCCGTAATTTCATTTAAGTCCTTTGTCTTTAAAATCACAGCAGCTTTTTCCTATGATGATGTTTTTATTATGCGATAGGAATATTTGTATTTTGTTGCGGAGAAAGTATGTCATTTAGTCGTCGCCAGTTTATTCAGGCTTCAGGCTTAGCGGTATGTCTGGGCTCAATATCTTCTTCTGTTCGTGCTGAATCAGCCAGTGATAAACAATTACCCATACCGCCATTGCTTGAATCTCGTCGTGGCCAGCCTATTTTTTTGACCCTACAAAATGTTCATTGGGCATTTAATGGCTCACAAAAAGCAGAGGTTTGGGGGATCAATGGTTCAACACCTGGGCCCACAATCAAAGTCAAAAGCGGTGATGATATAAAACTCATTTATAGTAATCGTCTAAATGAGCCTGTATCAATGACGGTGAGTGGCTTATTAGTGCCAGGCACTCAAGTGGGTGGTGCTGCAAGATTAATGTCACCTGGTGCTTATTGGTCGCCAGTTTTACCTATTCGTCAAAAAGCAACCACATGTTGGTATCACGCGAATACCCCCTTTAAAATGGCACCCCATGTTTATAATGGATTGGTTGGAATGTGGATAGTAGAAGATGAAGAAAGTCAGTCACTTCCATTACCAAAGCATTATGGTGTGAATGATTTTCCTATTATCATTCAAGATAAGAGAATCGATAATTTTGGTGCGCCACAGTACGACAAAGAAGCCGCAAGTGAAGGTTTTTTCGGAGATACGTTGTTAGTGAATGGACGTGAAGATCCTTACATTGAAGTCTCTAGAGGCTGGATACGTTTACGTTTAGTTAACGCATCTAATGCTCGCCGTTATGAGTTAACGGCAAGTGATGGTCGTTCACTTTACCTTATTGCGTCGGATCAAGGCTTATTAACATCCCCCGTTGAGTTAAAATCAATACCGATGGCGCCCGGTGAGCGGCGTGAAATACTCGTGGATATGTCAGAAGGGGGGGAAGTTATCATAACTGCAGGCCAAAGTGCCGGTTTTATGGATAAACTTCGTGGTATTTTTGAGCCATCAGATCTATTACGTAATGCAAATATTTTAACGATTAAGCCAACAGGCTTGATGTCCTTAGTGACTGATAAGGCACCTCAGCAATTGGCTGTCGATGACACACAAATTACCACGTCTATTCAGCCTAGGACTATTCAGTTACATAATAGCCCACCGGGAATTAACAATGCTCGCTGGGAATTATCAAGAATAGATTTAGTTGGTAAACAAAATGGATGGGAGCGGTGGCTTGTCACTGTACCGACACCACAATCTTTTCATATTGAAGGTGCTCGTTTTAAAGTGATCAACCATCATGGGCAAAAACCATCACCTGCTGATTTTGGATGGAAAGATACTGTTTGGATAGAGAGCCAAAGTGAGCTATTGGTAGAATTAAAACAGCCTTCTTACTCACACTTTCCTTTCCTGTATTACAGTCAGTTATTAGAAAATGCAGATAAAGGCATGGTTGGGCAAATGGAAATCACACCCATAGAATAATTACTTAGACGATATTAAATTAAAAGAAAAACAGTATTTTTAAAATAAAAATACTGTTTTTTTTATATTAAAAATAAGGTGGATTATATTTTTTAGACTAAAGTTAAATAGAGAATAATATTCTCATAATTAAATTGTTAATCAATTTGGTGTTTTTGTTTATTTATTTATGTTCTCTTTATTAAGTTGATTTAAATATGATGATTAATAAAGGCAATATCGAAAAAAGTTAATTTTGATTGTTTGTAATATAATATTAAGTGATCTAAATTTGTTTAATTTATCTGTTAATTTGTGATTGTACGGTCAATCTATCTATTTTTATGGTATGAAATCATATTTTTGAGATGTTCTTCAAGTAATTATTTCTCTAGAAACTAGAGAATCTTTGCGTCTTTAATTTTTTGATCCTTAATAAATGTTATTAATTTAAATATAACTGAAGGTACAGAATGAACAAAGAAATAGCTTTACGTCAACATCACAAAATGAATAAAAAAAACATAATAAATAAAAATATATTTCAACTTTCTCTTGTTGCCTCCGCACTTCTTTTTTCTGGGTATTCCGTTGCGTATTCAGAAGCAGGGCAATTAGGTGATGTGAAAAGTTGGGAAAGCCAAGAGTACCAAAAAGACTGGGGACTGGCTGCGATGAATGCCTCTAGTGCCTATGCACTTGGTTTTCATGGGCAAGGTGCCAAAATTGGTGTGATGGACTCTGGTGCATTATTATCTCACTCTGAATTAAATAGCCCGCGTTTTCATGCCGTTAAGGCTAAAGGTGAGTATGGCACAACGGGCATGCGCTACCCTCAAGAAATGGGGGGGAATTATGAGAAAGGGCAAGCCTTTGATGTTGATGGAGGCTGGATTAAAGGCGTAAATGACACTCACGGTACTCACGTAACAGGTACTGTGGGAGCAAACCGTGATGGCAATGGTATGCACGGTGTTGCATGGGGTGCTGATGTTTATTTAGGAAATACTGGCGCAACAGACAGCAATAACTACGGCCCTTATCAAGATTACACTTATTTTTATACTGGCTGGAAAGCCATGGTCGATGCAGGGGCACAGGTGATTAATAATAGTTGGGGGACAAACCCTCGTATTATTAATGCAGATAAAACGGTAGGCCCTGATGGCGGTAATACAACAGTTCATATGCCAGTAGATACTACGGCACAAACAGAATACGAATATTTCTACTTTAAAACAGTGTATGGCGATAAACCGTCCTTCGTTGATGCCGCTTATGATGCAGTAAAAGGCACTAATGTTGTCCAAGTCTTTACAACGGGTAACCGCGACTTTGCTCAACCGTATTATCGTCCTCTCTATCCTTATTTTAATCCTGAAGCAGAAAAACATTGGATCGCCGTTGCGGGTTTGAAACAGAATGCCGATGAGTCTGGTTATGAGCTGATTAAAGTTTTTAATGAAGCGGGTAATGCGAAATGGTGGACAGTCGTTGCTCCAGGATGGGGGGTTTATTCATCTATTGTTAATGATGATGGCAGTGCTGATTGGGCTTCATTTAGTGGTACATCAATGGCGGCACCTCACGTGACGGGGGCTATGGGTGTATTAATGTCTCGTTATGAGTCAATGAACGCGATGCAAGTGCGTGATGTCATGTTTACAACGGCTAACCATCGTAATCCAAATGGCGATTTGTATGATAGCTGGACAGCGGCTGAAGGTACGCCAGATGTACGTTATGGTTGGGGGACTCCTGATTTAGATAAAGGAATGTATGGCCCAGGTCAATTCTTAGGTAAATTTGAATATAACCTAAGCATGACCCCACTTGATGTTTGGACAAATGATATTTCACAAACGGCATTAGATCTACGTGAACAAGAAGATTTGGCATGGCTGAAGGATTACAAAGAGAAGGGGATTGCGGCTGGTGGTGATTATAATCTAGGTACTGATTTTGTTATCAATGATGGTAATCCAGATCCAACTTCTCATATTGTTAGCAAAGAAGATGCTGAAAAATGGCGTAAAGAGTATTACCAAAAACGAGCAGATGCGATTCAAGCTAAAATTGATGCGGGTTTATATGATGGTACTTTAGTTAAAAAAGGCGAAGGTACATTAGTGATGACTGGTGATAATACGTATCGTGGTGGTACAACAGTCGAACAAGGTACCGTATATGGCTTTACAGAGTCATTTGGCACTGAAGCTGTTAATGTTAATGGCGGTAAATTAAGTGTTATTGACCGCTATAACGATACTTTTACCCAAAAAGGTCAATTAGTATCAAATGAAAATCACAAAGCAAATATTAATATTAATGATAAAGGCACGTACTTAGTGACGGTAGGGCATGATGTTAATGTCGGTGATATGGCCTTAAATAAAGGGGCGAATTTAGATGTTGGTGCTGATAATGAAGGCCAATTAAAAGATATCTACCTGAATAATACGGTCGCAACAGGAACGGTTAATGCGGACAATTTAGTGGATAATCGAGTTAAAACTAAAATGTTAGCGAATAACAATGTTACTTCAAACAGTGACTATGCATTATTTGATAAAAATGTTTCTGTCAAAGACAACACAATTACAGGGACATTAAGTAAGAAAGAAAATACTTCTTTAGCCACATTTGCGAATAATGAAAATGGCCGTTCTATTGCTAATACTTTAGATAGCACAGGTCGTGGCGATTTATTCAATGCGGTATTACCAATGAATGAAAGCGATCTGAATAAGACTTATGGATCCTTGGGCAGTGATATGTACCTTAACGCTAACAGTGCAAGCGTAGTGAATGTGTTAGGCTTAACTCGCACAGTGAAAGATCAAGCAATGGGTATTGGTCAAGGCCGTTATGCTAAATTGGATAATAGCAATGCACGTATTTGGATGACAGGTATTGGTCAATGGGGTAATGCTGATTATGGTCATAGCAATATGGATGTTGATTTCTATGTCGGCTTATTAGGTGCAGAAATTGATGTGACCGAAAATACCAAAGCAGGCCTCTTCTTTGGTGCGGGTTCAACCAAATATAAAGGGAATGAACACGGTAAAATAGACAGTAACGATATTCATATTGGTGCTTATGGTGTGTCTAATCTGTTTAATGTGGCTTCATTAAACTACGGTTTCACACATACTAACCAAGATAGAGAGGCAAAAAGAACACTTTGGGTAGGACAAAATGCAGGTTATAACTCTACTAGTTATGATGCAAAAATTACTCAAATTTTCTTAGAAGGTGCTTACACTCAATTTAATACTAATCAGTACTCTATTGAGCCTTATGCTGGGTTTAGCTGGTTGCGTGTATCAACGGATGATATTAATGAAAATGTCGGTAATATGAAATTTACCACTAAGACGGATTCACAAGATATTCAAGTCGGCACCATTGGTTTACGTGGTGGATATCCATTTATGGCAGGCAACGTTAATATGGCATTAAAAGGCGATATTTCTGCCAGTCATCTATTTGGTGATAACCGTCCTGAATCACGCCTTTTCTTATCAAACTCGGGTGATGCAACATTACGTGGTGGCAAACTGGATAATCTATTTGGTGTTGGTTTAGGTGTTGATGCACAATTAAGTAAATCAACCACTTTCGGATTGTCTTACCAAGGCCAATATAATAGTGATGTCAGTTCAAGTGGTATTAATGCAACACTGAAAATTAACTTCTAAATTTCACTTGTTATTTCTTTATATTAAAAGTCCTTAGTGATAGGGACTTTTTTTTGTATTTATTTTCATTATTTTGAATTATAAATTTAATTACTTTAAAGTGGAGATGAATAATGGTTTTAAAATTAATTAACGGTGTTTCATCTAATGTGTATATTGAAAATAAAATAACTGTTGAGTTTGATGCAGTGAAAAATAGGCTTAATAAAATAGAGAACACGCATCTTTCTTTATTTCTGCCCACTAAAAATAGAGGTCTAGTTTATAAAGTAATTGAAAAAATAAAATCTATTTTTAATGTAGAAAAGAAAATAGGCGCTATTAATACAGTGGGTAAGTTTAAAAATGCTATAATTTTAACTGATGATATACGTGAAAAAAAAGTAAAGGATTTTGATAAAATAACGGTTACAAAAAAACAATTACATGATTTTATTATTGATTATCATAGTAATGATAAATCAATATCATTTAATTGGTTTGTTGAGCAATATGTTAAAACTAAAGGCGATTTATTGTTAGTTACAAAGGTAGCGTATTTTTTAGAAAGTGATAAATATAAATTTAACCCATTGAAATTAATTGCTAATTCTGTTTGTTTATCAAGTTTTCCATCTTTATTCAATTTAATAATTACAGAAACAAACAATAAAATTAAAAAAGAAATTTTATTTGATATTATTGATGATTATTTTAATGAAAACAAAGCTAGTTTCGAATCTAATGAAGAAGTAAAACGGTTAGACTTTTATTTTGAAAATAGTTATCTCATTGAATGGTCAGATGAATTAAAAAATGCATTTAAAAATATAGTGGGAAATATGATCAATAGAAATATCGATCTTGACTCTTTTCTTAATGGGATTGTTGATTTTAAACTTATTGATGTGGAAAAATATTTTAATCATTATGGAACGGCTGAAAATTATGTAAAAACATTGAGTAACACAATACAAAAATATATATTGGATTACCCAAGAAAAGAAGAATGTAATAAAATTATAAATTATATTATTAATAATAAAGAGAGTGTTAATGTCTTCTTTGAGTCGTATTTACATAAAATTGATGATGATTTATTTATGGGAATAAATAAAGAACAGTATTTAATTAGAGTTGGGCAAATTTTAGATTTTTTTAATACATATAACGAGAACAGTGAAAAATAAAGCACCTTGATAGGTGCTTTACTTCAAGTGTGTAATTAACTCAATGCCACTTTAATACCTAAACCAATCAGTACGACACCTAACACTTTATCAATACTTTTTTGGACTCTATTAAGCACTTTTCTTACTGGTGCACTTTGGATTAACAAAACCAGTGAAGGCCAGTAAATAATGGCTAAAGCCCAAATAATAAAAGCATACCAAAGTTTTTCGCCAATACTTGAATCGACACTTAGCACTTGTGTGAAAACAGCAAGAAAGAAGAGTGTGGCTTTGGGATTCAATAAATTACATAAAAATCCCTGCATAAAGGCTTTCTTAAAGCTGATTTGTGAATGTGTACCTGCTTTTTCATCAATCGTATGATTAGATTTTGAACGTAAGCTTTGAAATCCTACCCACAATAAATACGCGGCACCCGCATATTTTAAAATGGAAAAAAGCCAAGGTGTTGTGGTGATAAGAACAGCAATACCTGCAACACAATAAGACATATGGACAAGTAAAGCCGCTACAATTCCCATTGCTGTCATCATTGCAGCAGATCGTTGATAACGTGCCGCATTTTTTACAACGAGAAAAAAGTCGGGGCCTGGTGAAATCATACCAAGTAAAGCAATTGTAAAAACAACTAAAGAAGTTTCAAGCATAATAGCGCCCTGTATATAACAATATTATAATGATTGAATCTTATATGATTAAGTTAACACTTCGAGTATAAAGCAATTATTTATTATCAAGGAAGCATAATTTGTATCGACTCAGGTTTTAGCTTTACGTATAGTGTGAACAGTTTTTTTCCCCATCTTTACCCGTAGGTGTGTAAATGAATATTAGTTTAATCGCAGCATTAGCGATGGATCGCATTATTGGTATGGAAAAGGCAATGCCTTGGACATTACCAGGTGACCTCGCATGGTTTAAAAAAAATACGTTAAATAAACCCGTTATTATGGGTAGGGTGACTTATGAGTCTATTGGGCGTCCTTTACCGAATCGTCTCAATATTGTTTTAAGTAGCCAACCAGGAACAGATAGCGATGTTGTTTGGGTTAAATCTGTAGAAGAAGCATTACAAGCAGCTGAAAATCATGAAGAAATTATGATTATTGGCGGTGGTAAAGTCTATGAGCAATTTCTTCCTATGGCAAATTTACTCTATCTGACACACATTGATGCTGAAGTGATTGGTGATACAACATTCCCTGATTATGAGCCTGATGAGTGGGATTCTACCTTTATGGAATACCACGAAGCAGATGAAAATAACTCACATAACTACTGCTTCGAAATATTGAAAAGAAGAAAATAACAAGAATTAAATAAAAGGGGAGATTAAATATCTCCCTTTTTATTATTTCTATTTTATAAATATAAGAATAATTAAAAATAAGATTTATAATTCTAATTAAGTAGTTATTTTTATAAAATGTATTATTTCAAAACAAACATTATTTATATTTTAATAAACTCACTTTATAAGAATAATATATGAGTTATTAATCAATATAGAGATTTTTTATTCTCAGTATCATGATTTTCTCCGCTTATTTCATATCACGAAAAAATAACATATTGATTATTAATGATTATTTTTTATTTTATTTTGGAGTGTTCGTTTTTAAAGATAAAACGTTCTCTTTAGTATAAAAAAGTATCATTTAAGTAAAATCAGCATAGCGCAAAAATACAGTATCTCTTTTTTGCGCTTGAAATGGTGCTAATGAAGGGGATTATTTAGGTGCAGAGAGGCTAGATTGCGTAAAGTATTGCTTGTCTTCCCAGCGTAGGCAAGTAAGGTTTCCTCCCCAACAACACCCTGTATCAAGGGCATAAATATTATCGGGTGTTCCTTTACCTTCAAGAGAAGCCCAATGACCAAAAATAGTACTATAACCTTCAGGAAGCTGACTTGGTAAGTCGAACCAAGGTTTTAATGGCGCAGGGGCTTCTAAAGGCTTATCTTTGCAAATCATATCAAGTTGACCATTAGGGAAGCAGTAGCGCATTCGCGTTAATGCATTGGTGCTAAAGCGTAATCGTGCTAAACCAGAAAGCGCGGGTGACCAATTATTTGGCAGATCGCCATACATTGAATTAATAAATAATGGGTAACTATCACTACTTAATATAGCTTCTACTTCACGGGCACACATTTTAGCGGTTTCTAAATCCCATTGTGGCGTAATACCCGCATGAGCCATGATAATTTTCTTTTCTTCGTCAACCTGTAAGACGGGCTGGCGTCTTAACCAATTAATTAATTCATCTGCATCTGGCGCATTGAGTAATTCATTAAGCTTATCTCTTGGTTTGTTACGGCTAATTTTTGCAAATACACCTAAAAGATGAAGGTCATGATTACCCAAAACAAGTTTCAGTGAAGAGCCTAGGTTTTTAACAAAGCGCAGTACTTCAAGTGAGTCTGGGCCTCGTGCAACGAGATCACCCGTTAACCATAGAGTATCTTGTTGTGGATCGAAACTCACTTTATCAAGAAGATGGCGTAATTCATGATAACAGCCATGAATATCACCAATTAAATAAGTTGCCATAATTAGTTTATCAATGTCGGAATTGCAAGGCGGAAAACTGGGATCTCTATTTGAAATAACCGACCCTCAGTATCTATCATTTCATAATGACCTTCCATCGTTCCCATCGGGGTTTCAAGAACTGCGCCACTGGTATAACGATAGTGTGTACCGGGTTCAATAAGGGGCTGTTCACCAACAACACCTTCACCTCGAACCTCAGTCGTATTGCCTTGAGCATTGGTGATTATCCAGTAGCGGCGCAGGAGGCGAATTGCACATTTATTCAAATTATGAATTGATACAGTATAAGCAAAAACATAACGTTCATCTTCGGGGGAAGACTGACTCTCAATGTAAACACTCTGTACCTGTATCGCCACTTTTGATGAGGTGAACATATTGCCTCCTGTCTCTGGTTTTATCTTAAGCTTGTGTCTCTTGCTTTTGTGATAACCAGTTTGCCACTTTACAGTATTGCTCAACAGAAATATTTTCTGCACGAGCAGTAGGATCAATACCAAGCGAAATCATATCTTCCGCAGTAAGTAATCCACCTAAGCTATTACGCAGGGTTTTGCGACGTTGATTGAATGCTTGTGAGGTGATACGGCTTAGCATTGCAATATCCGTTACAGGGTACGGCTTTTCTTTATAAGGAATTAAGCGAACAACCGCTGAATCTACTTTTGGTGCGGGTTTAAATGAAGTTGGTGGAACTTCAAGTACAGGGATGATTTGGCAATAGTATTGCGCCATCACACTTAAACGGCCATAAGTTTTGCTACCATGACCTGCTACTAGGCGATTAACAACCTCTTTTTGCAACATAAATGTCATGTCAGAAATTGCGTCAGCAAAACTGAACAAATGGAACATAAGCGGGGTGGAAATATTATAAGGTAAGTTACCAAAGACACGCAGAGGCTGCTGACGTTCTTTTGCTAATTGTGCAAAATCAATCGTCATTGCATCTTGCTGAATAATGGTCAGCTTGTCTTTTAATGTAGGGTGAACGGCTAAACGTGCTGCTAAATCGCGGTCGATTTCGACAACTGTCATTTTATCCATTCTTGCGCCAACAGGTTCTGTGATAGCGCCTAAACCGGGGCCAATTTCTACAATGGCCTCACCGTGTTGTGGATAAATAGATTCAACAATACTTTCAATAATATAGCTGTCTGTTAAAAAATTCTGCCCGAAGCGTTTGCGGGCAAAGTGACCCTGATGGACTCTATTATTCATTACAATTTTGTATCATATTAATGGCTAAATTTAATGCGGTGCAAAAACTGCCAGCATCTGCGCTTTTTGTACCTGCAAGCTCAAGGGCGGTGCCATGATCAACAGAGGTACGAATAAAAGGAAGACCGAGTGTTATATTCACTGCACGACCGAAACCTTCATATTTTAGCACAGGTAATCCCTGATCGTGATACATCGCTAATACAGCATCAGCATGCGTTAAATATTTAGGCTGAAATAAAGTATCAGCAGGATAAGGCCCATGAAGATGAATACCTTGCTGACGTAATTGTGTTAATGCGGGCTCAATAATATCGATTTCTTCACGTCCCATATGACCGCTTTCCCCAGCATGAGGATTCAGCCCACAAACATAAATTTGAGGTGACGCTATACCAAATTTGGTTTTTAAATCATGATTTAAAATGGTGATAATTTCATGTAAGAGCTCACCAGTAATAGCATCAGCGACCTCTCTTAAAGGTAAATGCGTCGTGGCTAATGCGACTCTTAATGTGTCTGTTGCCAGCATCATCACAACGCGTTCACAATGACTACGATCGGCAAAAAATTCTGTGTGTCCTGTAAAATGAACACCTGCATCATTAATAATGCCTTTATGAACTGGCCCAGTCACAAGTGCTGAAAATTCACCATTAAGACAGCCATCGCAAGCACGAGCTAATGTTTCTACAACATATAACCCATTGCGAGCATCTAATGTACTTGGGGTGACATTAGTATGAAGCGCGATAGGGAGAACACAAATTTGGCTGGGCGTATGTGACAGCGGAGGCGATGTCGGATCGTATTCAACAAGTGAAAGAGGCAGATTTAATTGTTCTGCTCTTATTTTAAGTAATTGAGGATCAGCACAAACAACCCAAGGTAAATCCCAACTCATTTG
This sequence comes from Proteus sp. FME41, assembly GCF_014897315.1. GTDB lineage: Bacteria > Pseudomonadota > Gammaproteobacteria > Enterobacterales > Enterobacteriaceae > Proteus. Next base: position 137,431 of record NZ_JABUYL010000009.1, read on the forward strand.
TGCTAATGAGATAATAAGATCAGGACCCACCCCGGCAGGTTCACCGGGGGTAATCACAAGAGGTTTTATTTGCTTAGTTTGCATTATTCTCGTTCATTATTTTTACATAAGCCCCTACACGTAGCTCTTGCATCCAGTTTTGAACTTCTTCATTAAACTTACGATTAAAGAGTAAACGGTATGCTTGTTCTTTGTTAGCGGCATCGGTTTTATCAACACTGCGAGTGTCTTCTAATTCAATTAAATGCCAGCCAAAGTTTGAACGAACAGGTTGGCTTAATTCATTTTTATTTAAGCGCATTAACGCATCACGGAATGCTGGATCGTAAACGTCAGGCATTGACCATCCTAACTCACCGCCACGCAATGCTGAACCTGGATCTTCAGAGAACTCTTTTGCTGCGTCAGCAAAGCTCATTTTACCACTACGAATGTCGGCAGAAATCTGCTGTAGTTTGGCATACGCTTGTTCATCGTTCATGATAGGCGAGCTTTTTAGCAGAATATGGCGGCTTTTTACTTCAGTGACAGAAAGGGTATTTGAACCACCACGAATATCGTTCACTTTGATAATGTGCAAGCCTACACCAGAGTGAAGAGGGCCTACAATTTGACCTTTTTGGGCATTCGCTAACTCTTTCGCAAACAGTGAAGGTAACTCATCGATAGATGCCCATCCCATATTACCGCCGTTTAATGCTTGTGGATCGGCAGAATAAGTTGCAGCTAATTTACCAAAGTCAGCACCATTTTTGAGTTGATTCATAATACGAGCAATGACTTGCTTCGCTTTTTCTATCTCTGCAGGTGCTGGATTTTCTGATAAAGGAATTAAGATGTGGCTAAGATTGAGGTCAATACTTTGGCTTGCTTGGTTTTCAATTTGCTTCGCTAAAGAATCAACTTCTTGAGGTAAAATAGTGACGCGGCGACGTACTTCATTATTACGTACTTCAGCTAGCATCATTTCTTTACGAATATCTTGGCGATAATCGTTGTAAGAAATGCCATCTGCAGCAAGGCGTTTTTTTAGTTGATCAAGTGAAACTTTATTTTCTGCTGCAATCCCTTGAATAGTGGACTCTACTGCAACTTCTGGAATATCAATTTGCATTTGTTGTGCCATTTGCAAAATGATGTTATCCATAACCAAACGCTCTAGAATTTGTTGGCGAAGAACTTGCTCATCAGGCATTTCCTGACCTGCATTTTTTGCGTTCATTTTGACTGTCTGTAGCATTCTATTGACGTCACTTTCTAGAACGACACCGTTATTGACGATAGCCGATACACGGTTTAATTCTTGTGCTGCAAACGTTGTTGAGCTGGTAGCTGCACCGACCGTGATCATTAAGCCGATAAACAGCGTTTTCCAATTTTTCATAAGTTTCCCATTATGTGTTTTCCGCATCTTGTTGCGGGATGACATATTTATTCAGCCAATTCCGTAGTCTGATTAAATCAGAATGCTCTTTGATAAGGTAAGATACCGCGTTCAAGCATTTTCTGGCTACCCAAACTATGATTGTTACTTAGGCCTCTGAGTTCCACATTGATTGACCATTTATTATCAATATCGCTGTGGTCAACTTTCCAGCCAACAATTTTTCGTTCATAACCCACATTCACAGCCCAGCAACAGGTGTTGTATTGTAGACCAACCATTTGGCTAACTGGTTCGGATTCTTTGGTATCAAAATAATAAGCACCGACAAGACCCCAACGTTCTGCCAATGGCCAACTGCCTACGACACCCACTTGCGAAATACCTTTTTGATATTCAGGAAGTTGATTAATACCTCCGTCATAAGGGCGAACCCGTGTTGCTTGGATATAATCGCGGTCAACATAACGATAGCTCAACTGTAGAAGATGATCGCTATCTGCGCGATATTCCATAATGGCATCGCCCATAGAGACGCTACCTAAGCGACGGTCATATTGTAAACCACCCCGCATACCGACGGTATCAGTGATCCGCCAATAAGCATCACCTGCCCATACCATGGAACCCGTTTCATCTTTACTGTTGATAATTTCATTAGATGAACCTGTCTTAGGGCGTTCAAAGAAGTAGATTTGACCTACAGAAACGTTAAAACGTTCAACTAATTCGCTATCATAAAAACGCGAAGTGACACCCGTGGTTAATTGGTTTGCAGAAGCAATACGATCTAGACCACCATACATTCTATCGCGGAACAGCCCACCATAGTTTGACTGCAATAACGCAGAGTCAAAGTTATTGATATTGGATTGATCTTTATAAGGAACATAGAGGTACTGCACACGAGGCTCAAGAGTTTGTGTAATATCATTTGTTTGATATTGACGCTCAAAAACGACTTTCATATCAGACTTAAACTGTGGCAATACACGATTAACACTGTCGTCTAATTTTTGATTAGCGCTCTTTTGTTTATACGCATCAGGAATATCTTGATCGTAATGGGTTGCCATCACTTTCAATTCATTATTAAAGCTTGCCCAACCCGTTGATGCAGGTAAAGAAATGGTAGGCTCAATATGGAAACGATTTGCTTCTGGCGTATTATCGCCTACGCTGGTAAAACGAACAAATTGAGCGTATGTCCTGAAATCAAATGGCCCTATATCATTCTTATAATAATTGAGATCAAGCTGTGGCTCTGCACGATAAGCTCTCGCATCTTTATTATCAGAGAAAATTTGGAACTGTTTAGTGGTTAATGTGGCATTCCAATTTTGTTGTGCATAACCTGTACTGAATTTTTGAGTGGCGTAGCCATCCGTGGTATTACCGTATTGAGAGGTAAAATCTGTGAAGTATTTATTGTCACTGACTTTGGTGTAATCGACGTTAAAACGCCACACATTGCTCATTACACCACTATGACCCCAGTAGAATAACCAACGTGTTGCCGTATCACGCGGAAGATAGCCCGCTTTATTTTCTTCTTTATCTTTGTTGTATTGGCTATCGTGATTAATCCAATCGACGGCGATAGTACCGCGTCCTGGTGTGGTTAAATAACGAAATTCATTATCTAATTTTAAACCACGGCGGCTGATATAGTTTGTGGTGATGGTTGCATCATAATTAGGGGCAATGTTCCAGTAATAAGGTAATAAAAAGTCAAAACCAGAACTACGAGAATAGCTCCCGTTAGGAATTAAGAAACCGGAACGACGTTTATCACCGATTGGTAATTGTAGGTAAGGGCTATAGAAAATAGGCACATTGGCAACACGGAAACGTGCATTCCAGATTTCAGCAACTTGTTCTTCGCGGTCTAAAATAACCTCAGAGCCAACAACACTCCAACTATCATCACCGGGTAAACAGGAAGTGAACATCCCTTTGTCCATAATGGTATAACGGTTCTCACCACGCAGTTGCATTTTATCTGCGTAACCACGGCCTTGACGGCCAACCATTTGGTAATCACCTTGTTCGATATCCGTATCTTTATTATTAAGATTAGACCAAGCACGAGGGCCTTTTAAGATGATTTGAGGATCATCATAAGAGACATTACCTGTTGCTGTGACCATTCTTAATGGTGTTTCTCCTTCAGTCTGTGTCAATTCAACACTGTCTGCACTTAGGGTTTGGTTTCCCTGTTTAATATCAACATCACCTTTATATTTAACCATGCGAGGATATTCACCTTGCATGTCATTTGCAGTGATAGTGACGGGCAAACTATTAGGATCACCTTGTACTAACGGTTTGTTATAAACAGGAACCCCCAATAAACATTGGGAGGCAAGATCAGCGTAAGCGGGCTGACCGTATATTGTGGCCCAAACCAAGGTGGCCAGCAGTGTGGGATAACTTTTTTTCATAAGTATTTATGTGCTTCCGTCATCAGTGGCTTCGTGCTGATAAACAGCCAGAAACTAACGCAGGGAGTTATGCGACACCAGCCCAACGCTCTGAACATTGTTCTAACGGTAACCGAAAAACAGGCATAAGCCTCATTTTTTCGATGTTTCTGTGTTGAAATAGGGTTATAGCCTTATTAGAAACAAAAAAACACCGCGCTGATGCGGTATTTCGTGCTGTGTAACAACGCTAAAATTATTCGTTTGGTCACTCATTTTACTTTAACACAATTTAAACGAAAACAGCATTACCTCTGTCCAAAGAGAAACAGTAAATCCCTTCATTTTAAGAAAAAGTCTATTTAGAGGTCGCTTGGTGTTAGGTGTGAAAGCAAATGGATAGTATGATAATGCAAAATTACAAGCAGAGCATTGATGATTTGAGGAGTCTATGCGCTATTGGGGAAAATTATTAGGCCTTATCATCGGTAGTTTTGCGGGGATAGGTTTTTGGGGCATTGTTATTGGTGTTTTTCTCGGTCACCTCTACGATATGCAACGAAGTAAATTAGGAAGTGGTGGGCGCTATACTCGTGATAGACAAGCTTTTTTCTTTGCTGCAACCTTTCAAGTTTTAGGGCACCTAACCAAAGCCAAAGGGCGAGTGACTCAAACGGATATCACGCTTGCAACTGAGTTGATGGACAGGATGAATTTGCATGGGGTTGGTCGCCAAGCCGCGCAACAAGCTTTTAGAGAAGGTAAATCACCGGATTTTCCCTTAAGAGCAACATTGCAGCGTGTTCGACAGATTTGTGCAGGTCGTCGTGACTTGCTTCAGATGTTTCTGGAAATTCAGTTACAAGCGGCTTTTGCTGATGGTCAATTGCACCCAAACGAAAGAAAAATGTTGTTTATCATTATTGATGAGCTGGGTTTTTCTCGCGCACATTTCGAACATATATTAGCAATGATGCAGGCGGGGCAAAATTTTCATTATCAAAATGGAGCAGGGTATCAGCCTCAACATCAAGGCCCTACACTTTCTGACGCGTGTAAGGTGCTGGGGATTAATGAGAATGATGATGTTAAAACTATAAAGAGAGCTTATAGAAAATTAATGGGAGAACATCATCCTGATAAGTTGGTGGCAAAAGGTTTACCACCAGAAATGATGGAAATTGCAAAACAAAAAGCACAGTCTATACAAGTTGCTTACGATTTGATTAAAAAAGAAAAAGGATTTCGTTAACATCTTGTAAAAGAAGATGAGAAAAGAGAGAATTATTCCGTGATAGAGATAACTTAGCTTGAGTTGAGTTTATTATTTATCACGGTAAAATATAAGTGAAATTTAATTATTTCATTCTCTCTTCTCTTAAAAAAGGAACTCTATCCATGTCAAACGTCCGTGTTCTTGTTGGGGTTATAGGATTAGCGCTTTGCCTGCTCCTCGCTTCATTGAGTTCGGTGACTGTTTTAGCGTCATAAGGCACTAAAAATCGGCAAGGCATTCAAAATGTATCGGGGATCGGAAAGCAGGATGCGTAATAAATAATTCCTGAGCATGTAACTGCAGGCGAGGCGCCATCGCTCTTGCCTGTGGATGTGCATAAAAGCGATCCCCTAAAATAGGATGCCCCAACGCTAACATATGTACCCGTAATTGATGTGAACGTCCCGTAATGGGTGAGAGTTTCACTCTTGTTGCATTTTCTTCATATTCCAACACTTCATAAAAAGTTTGTGCCGCTTTCCCCGTTTCATGGCAGACCTTTTGTTTTGGTCGATTAGGCCAATCACAAATCAAAGGCAAATCTACCAATCCTTCTTCTTTCTCGATATGCCCCCATACTCGTGCAATATAGGTTTTTTTGGGTTCACGCTCACGAAATTGACGCTTTAGTTCACGCTCGGCATCTTTGTTTAGTGCAACAACCATGACGCCACTGGTTGCCATATCTAAACGATGAACACATTCGGCATGAGGAAAATCAGTTTTAATACGCGACATAATGCTGTCGTTATGCTCTGGTGCTTTACCCGGTACAGACAGTAACCCACTGGGTTTATTGACGGCAATAATATGCTCATCTTGATACAAAACATGTAACCAAGGATCAGTAGGCGGGTTATAAACTTCCATCATGGTGGATATCTCATCAAAACAACGGGGAGTAAAAAACTCCCCGCTTTAAAAGTGTTTATTGGTGGGTAACAACAATTAAACGAATTGAATCTAAACGCCATGTTGCTTCATCTAAATGATTCAGAATATGGGTACGTTCATTTTCAATCGCTTCAACTTCATCATCACGAATATTTGGGTTAACCGCTCGTAAGGCTTCTAAACGCGATAATTCATGCGTTAATACGCGATCCGCTTCTTCTTTCGCTTTTTGAATAAGGCCTTTTGCTTCAACTTCCATTAAAGGCTCAGATGATTTTAGTACGTGGTGTACTTCACTTTGAACCGCATTAACAAGCTTACTAGACGTATGGCGATTAACCGCGTTTAATTGGCGGTTGAAACTTTCAAATTCAACTTGAGAAGCGAGGTTATTGCCTTTTAAATCAAGTAATAAACGCACAGGTGTTGCAGGTAAGAAACGGCTTAAGTGGAGATGTTTAGGCGCTTGAGCTTCTACCACATAAATCAGTTCAACAAGTAGAGTACCAACAGGTAATGCTTTATTTTTTAATAAAGAAACGGCACAACTACCTGTATCGCCTGAAAGGATTAAATCTAAGCCATTACGGATAATGGGGTGTTCCCAACTAATAAATTGGGTATCTTCACGAGAGAGCGCTTGCTCTCTATCAAATGTAATAGTGCAACCATCTTGTGGTAAACCCGGAAAATCAGGGACTAACATATGATCTGATGGTGTTAAGATAATTAAACTATCACTACGATCTTCTTGATTAATTCCTACGATATCGAATAAATTTAGCGCAAAGTTAACCAATTCAGGATCATTATCTTGAGCGGCGATTTGTCCTGCTAATTCAACCCCTTCTTCGCCACCGTTAGAATGCATTTCTAATAGGCGGTCACGGCCTTGTTCAAGTTTACTTTTCATTTCATCATGCTGTTTACGGCAATCAGTAATAAACTCATCAAAGTCTGCTAATTCGTTAGGTTGAGCAAGATAATTAACTAATGCATTATATTTATTGTCATAAATCGTACGCCCTGTTGGGCAAGTATGCTCAAATGCATCTAAGCCTTCATGATACCAACGCAACAATACTGATTGTGCAGTGCCTTCAAGATAAGGAATGCTGATATCAATATCACGGTTTTGGCCAATACGATCAAGACGACCAATACGTTGTTCTAATAAATCAGGGTTAAACGGCAAATCAAACATAACCAGTTGGTTTGCAAACTGGAAGTTACGTCCTTCTGAGCCGATTTCAGAACACAATAGAACTTGTGCGCCTTCTTCTTCGGACGCGAAATAAGCGGCAGCGCGATCGCGTTCAAGTAAAGACATTCCTTCATGGAAGACCGCCGCACGAATCGCTTCACGCTCGCGTAAAACTTGCTCTAATTGCAATGCAGTTGCCGCTTGTGCACAAATAACCAGAACTTTTTCATTGCGATTTGCAGTTAAGAAACCGAGCAACCATTCAACACGAGGATCAAAGTTCCACCATGTGGCGTTTTCGCCTTCAAACTCTTGGTAAATACGTTCTGGATAGAGCATCTCTTTAGCACGAACTTCGAGACTCTTTTTCGCTGCCATAATTTCGGCAACTTTAATCGCTGTTTGATATTGTGTTGGCAGGGGCATTTTAATCGCATGAAGTAAGCGATTAGGGAAACCTTTGACGCCAGAGCGCGTATTACGGAATAACAAACGGCCTGTACCGTGTCTATCCATCAACATATGGATAAGTTCTTGACGAGACTTAGTGCGTTCATCACCTTGAGTATTTGCCGCTTTCAGTAATGGTTCAACATCTTGCTCGCTGATCATTTCGCTGATGATATTTTGTTGTTCGGTATTTAAATCATCTTCTGATAGCAAAATAGTGACGGCATCCGCAACAGGGCGGTATTTTTGTTGCTCATTGATAAATTCGTTGTAGTCATGGAAACGACTCGGATCAAGCAGACGTAAACGCGCAAAGTGGCTTTCTTGGCCAAGTTGTTCAGGGGTTGCTGTTAAGAGCAATACAGAGGGAACTGATTCTGCTAACTCTTCAATAACTTGATATTCACGGCTTGGTGCATCTTCACTCCACACAAGGTGGTGAGCTTCATCGACAACTAACATGTCCCATGTTGCTTCAACAAGATGTTCAAAACGTTGCTTATTTTTACGCACAAAATCTAAAGAGCAGATGATCATTTGTTCTGTTTCAAATGGGTTATCGCTATCTAATGATGATTCGCTATAACGGCTATCATCAAACAGTGAAAAACGCAGATTGAAACGGCGTAACATTTCAACTAACCATTGATGTTGTAAGCTTTCAGGTACGATAATTAAGACTCGTTCAGCACGACCATCCATTAACTGCTGGTGGATAATCATACCCGCTTCAATGGTTTTACCTAATCCCACTTCATCAGCTAATAAAACGCGAGGGTTATGACGTTTACCCACTTCATTGGCGATGTAAAGCTGATGAGGAATAAGGCTTGCTCTAATACCACGCAAACCGCTTTGTGCCTGTTTAAATTGCTCGCTCATAAATTTACGCGCGCGATAACGCAGAGCAAAACGATCCATCCGATCTATTTGACCAGCAAAAAGACGATCTTGGGGTTTATTGAAAGTGAGTTTGTTATCTAAGAACACTTCACGCAATAGTGCAGGTTCTTCGGTATCTAAACGGACACCATGGTAAATCAATAAGCCATTATCTTCTTCAACGTTATCGATGGCGAGTTTCCAGCCTTCGTGACTGGTGACGGTATCTCCAGCATTGAACATCACCCGCGTTATTGGTGCATCATGACGGGAGTAAAGGCGGTTTTCGCCACAGGCAGGAAAAAGTAAGGTAACCATGCGGACATCAACTGCCACGACAGTACCCAGTCCAAGCTCGCTTTCAGTATCGCTAATCCAACGTTGACCAAGAGTAAAAGGCATATATATAAACTCAGCTCTCAAATATATAATTAGGAATTATTAATGAATGCAGTATTGCGGTGTTGTCATTAAAATCGACGGGATAAGAAGTGTCTTTTCTTGAAATAAAGAAAAGCTAATTATCACCAAAGGGGCGTTATGTTAATAGATGCAAAGCAAACCGTCACCTGCAAAATGACACATCTTAAAATGAAAGCGTCATTTGCCCATTTAACAAGGTCGAAAAATCATCTTGTATAAAGGGTAGGATAGCATCTGCAATCGGCATTAACTGCTTATTGATATAGTGTTCGTAATCAGGTGCAGTGGTAATGTGCTCTAATGGTTCAGGCCCCAAGAGGGTAATTATATAACTAATCCAACCGCCTTGCTGATATTGTTGAGGTCTATTTTGGGATAAATTATATTCATCTGCCTTACGTGCTGCTTTGACATGAGGGGGGACATGGTGCTGATATTCAGATAATTTTCGGCGTAATCGCTTACGATAGACTAATCTGTCATCATATTTTCCAGTCAGAGTATTGGCAACATAATCACGAATAAATTGTTGATAAGGTTGTTGATGAAAAATACGGGTATAGAGCTCTTGCTGGAATTTTTGAGCGAGGGGTGTCCAATCTGTTCTAACGGTTTCTAATCCTTTAAATACCATTTTATCGTTACTTAATCCGGCATAACGTTTTTTGCTGCCTGTTTCCATACCTCGGATAGTTGGCATTAAAAAACGGCGATAATGTGTTTCATATTCCAGTTCTAATTTACAATCAAGTTGATAAGTTTCAAGAAGGTACGCTTTCCACCATTGGTTAACTTCTTGTACTAATTGATGCCCAATATTTTGTGCTTGTTGCTCTGTGTGGGGTGATTTCAGCCAAACAAAGGTAGAATCTGTATCGCCATAAATAACTTGGTAGCCTTTAGCTTCAATTAATGTTCGTGTTCTTTTCATAATTTCATGACCCCGTAAGGTAATTGAAGAGGCAAGGCGAGGATCAAAAAAGCGACAGCCCACAGAGCCTAAAACACCATAAAAAGCGTTCATAATAATTTTGAGAGCTTGAGAGAGTGGGGCATTTTTATGTAATTTTGCGTTATCTCTTTCATGCCAAATTTGCGACACAATAGCGGGTAAGCAGTGCAGTTCCCGTGAAAATCGAGCTTGGCGAAACCCAGGGATCGCAAGTTTTTCATCAGGCTGATGTGTTCCTTCAATCATGCCTACGGGATCAATTAAAAAAGTACGAATAATAGAGGGATAAAGGCTTTTGTAATCAAGCACTATGACTGAGTCATATAAACCAGGTGCAGAATCCATAACAAAGCCGCCAGGACTATGCTCTTCTGGTTTTTCGCCTTGATTAGGTGCAACGTAGCCAATGCGGTGCATTGATGGAAGGTAAAGGTGCGTAAAAGCAGCCACAGAACCTCCGCTTCTATCAACAGAAAGCCCCGTTACACAGGCTCTTTCTAATAAGAATGCCATAAGAGATGTCGTATCAAAAATACGGTTTACTAAGACACAATCTTGCCAGTTATAATAGGCCAATGCAGGCTTATCTTCTTTAAAACGTCGATTAATTTCATCCATTCTAGCATAAGGTGTATCAATAGCTTTACCTTCACCTAACAGTGTTTGCGCGACTGACTCTAGGCTAAATGAGGGAAAGTTCCATGTTGCCATTTTCAGGGCATCAATACCGTCAATTATTAAACGGCCTTGTGCTGAGGCAAAAAAGTGGCCTTTTTTAAATCCATGTTCTCGCCACTCTAACGGACTGTTTTGGCGACCTAACAATAAGCTAATGCCATAACGTTGGGCATGAGTATGTAAAATCCGTAAATCAAATTGAATTAAATTCCAGCCGATAATGGCGTCAGGATCGTAATGTTGTATCCACTCATTCAGTTTTTCAATTAGACGTGAGCGGCTGCTGACATAACATAGTCGATAGCCTTCGGGCTGTTGGCTTTCATTTTCTGCGGGTAAATCATCAGTGAGCATAAACACGACATTATCGCCACACCCCGCAAGACCTATAGAGTAGAGCTCACCAAATTCGCTGGTTTCGATATCTAAAGATACTGCTCGGAGTGTCGGGCGATAATCGGGTGCGGGTTTTAACGTAACGGTATTATTTTGTTGATAACGAAACCAAATAGGCGCTGTGATAAAACGCTCCATCATATAACGTTCATGAGGGCGGATATCCGCTTCATAAAGGCGAATGTGATGTTCTTTAAGTTGCTGTTCAAGTTGGACTAGTTGGCGATACTGTTTACAGTAAATCCCAAAAACGGGTTGCCGTTCAAAGTCTTTTAAATCCAGAGGGCGAATTTCAATATCACGATTTTTGCTTACGAGTGAACGTAAAATAGTTTCATGCTGACGAGCAACAAAACCAATAGCCTGTTGCAAAGGAACCGTGATTTTACGAGGGCCATTTTCTGTAGCCAACCAATAAGAGACGACAATTCCTTTCGGTGTATCGCTCCAGTGGCGGGTAAGAATAAAGCCTTGTTCTGTATGACCCATCATGAATGCCTAATAAACATCAAAAATTCGCTAAAGATGTTTTTATTATAGTCAAAATAGTGGTTATTTATACAGTTAATTTTGGTCGTAATTAATTAAAAGGAATACCCAAAATAAGTGATTGATCCACTTCACCCTTTATTAAAGATTGAGTATTTCCATCGTACACAATCGTACCGTTATCAATCACAATCGCTCTTGATGCAATTTTGACAGCATCTTCCAAGCTATGTGAAACCATCAGTAAGGTCAGTTCTTTTTCATCACAAAGTTGTTCTAGTAATGCCAACATTTCAATTCGTAAAGCGGGATCAAGAGCCGAAAAAGGCTCATCAAGTAAGAGAATGGGCTGTTCTCGTACAAGGCAGCGAGCAATTGCAACACGTTGGCGTTGTCCCCCTGATAATTGAGAGGGCAAGCGTTCAAGATATTCACTTAAAGAGACTTGCTTGGCTCGATTTTCTAATAATGTTTTTTGCGTATCCGTCAATTTTAAGCCGGGATCTAACCCTAAACCTATATTTTGCCGAACTGTTAAATGAGGGAAAAGATTATTATCTTGAAATAACATGGAGATAGGTCGTTTAGCAGGGACGGTTTTAGTATGGTTACGCCCATTGAGAAAAAGTGTTCCTTTTTCTGAAGGTAAAAAGCCAGCAATTAAACTGAGTAATGTGCTTTTTCCTGCTCCACTGGGGCCTAATACCGCGATTCGTTCACCCGCCGTGATTGTTAAATTAAACACAAGGTGTTGGTGCTCATAGGTGTAAGCAAGATGCTCTAATTTAATCATGAGATTTTCCTGCCAAACGTTCTATTAGGCTAAAAAGAGAGAAACAAAGTAGCAATAAGATCATGGCTGTCACAGCACCGTCTTGTGTGTGATAAGCCCCAATTTGTTGATAAAGATAGAAAGGTAATGTTCTAAAGGTTTCATTACCAAACAGCGCAACAATACCAAAGTCACCAATAGAAATAACACAAGCAAAGGCAAGCGCTTGTGAAATGGGTTTTCTTAATGCACGCAGCTCTATCCAACGGAGTCGATTAAAGCCTTGTACATTAAGAGACTGACATAAAAGACCATAACGTGAAGCAATATCATTCATTGGATTTTCGAGTACTTTTAATGCATAAGGAATGGCAATTAATGCGTTGGTTAAAATGACTAAGATATACGGTGATTCGGGTAATCCAATCGTATTATTTAATAACAAGAAAAAACCCGTTGCCAACACAATGCCCGGCATTGCTAAAATAATCAAACCACTCATTTCCATGGCGTGTCCTGCTTTTTTAAAATGGCGTAAGCGAAGTTCTCGACTACTCCAGAGCAGCATCATGGTTAAGACAACACAAACAACGCCCGCCCCCACGGCAATAATCAGCGACGTTGTAAAAGCTTGCCAAAGTATGGGTTGTTGTATAACACGTATAAATTGGCTATTAAGCCCATCGGTTATTACCGCTAAAATCGGAGGAACTAAAAAGAGGATCGCAAGAATAATCGCCAGAATATCAGTAATTTTACTGTGTAAGGGGTCATTAGGATCACGCCAATAGGATTGTTGGTTATCACCAACAAACAGGGTGCCTTTAAGTTTTTGACTGATGAGTACCAAACCTAAACAACAAAAAAGCTGAATAAGTGCCAAAAGGGCTGCGCGATGTAAATCGTAGTCATAACTTAATGCTTGATAAATCGCGAGCTCAACCGTTGTTGCCGCAGGGCCTCCACCTAATGCCAGTACAGTGGCAAAACTTGCAAAGCAGAGCATAAAAATCAGTGATGCTGTGGGAAGCATTTGTCGCCATAGATAGGGAAACTCAAGAAAGCGAAAACGTTGCCAGCCATTCATGCCTAATTGTGAGGCTAATTGACGTTGTTCAGATGAAATACTTTCAAGTGCTTGCAATAACATTCGGGTTGCCAATGGCATATTAAAAAAGATATGCGCTAATAAAATGCCTTGCAAACCGTAAGGGGTAAATTGGTAATCAATGCCTAACCACTCACAAATTTGAGCAATCCAACCTACTCTTCCATAAACCGTTAAAATACCAAAAAGTGCCACTAAAACCGGTAATACAAGGCTCATAGCACATAAACGTAAGAAGAGTGTTCGCCCTTTAAATTGACGTCGATAAAGCGCTTTTGCGAGCCAAATAGCAGGTAATATTGAAAATAGTGCAGATAAAAAAGCTTGCCAAAATGTAAAGCGAACAACATGCCATAAATATTCATCAGCAAAAATAGAAGATAGCTCACCACTTGGCGCATTAAACCACAATGCGCCAAATGACAATAACGCCACAATAAGCAGTAAACCCGAGGCACATAGCCCCGGAATAAGCCATCTTCCCATTAGCGACTTACCGCAGATTGCCAATTACGCGTCCATGTTTGGCGCTCTTTAGCAACAATATCGGCATCAAATTGTAATGATTTTTCTGGTTTTGGCATCACCGAATAGACTTCGGGTAATGGCATATTTATTACAGGATACATCCAATTGGTTGTAGGAATAGTTTCTTGAAAAGCCGGGGTCAGCATAAATTGCATAAACTGCTGGGCTAATTCAGGTTGTTTGCTTGATTTGAGTTTTGCAGCTACTTCGACTTGTAGATAGTGCCCTTCTGTGAAAATAGCGGCGGCGTAGTTATCTTTTTTATCCGCTAAAATATGATAACCCGGTGATGAGGTATAACTGAGTACAAAATCACCTTCACCTTTTAAGAATAACCCATAAGACTCACTCCAACCTTTGGTCACGGTCAGGGTTTTTTCAGACAGTTTCTTCCATTGTGTTGCGGTATTTTCAGGATAAAGCGATTGCATCCATAACATTAAACCTAGGCCCGGTGTGCTGGTACGAGGATCTTGATACAGAATTTTCCATTTTTCTTGACTATTTAGCAGTTCATCCATGCTTTTGGGCGGATTTGCAATACGGTTTTTATCATAAATAAAAGCGAAATAACCGTAGTCATAAGGAACAAAGGTATCGTCAGTCCATTTTTCAGGTAAAGCGAGTGTTGATGTATCAATGTTACTGGGTGCAAACAGCCCCGTATCCTTAGCTGCATGAATAAGATTATTATCTAATCCTAAAATTATATCCGCTTTACTTTTATTCCCTTCCATACGTAAGCGATTAAGCAAAGAAACACCATCAGAAAGCGCAACAAGTTTTAATTCACAATCACACTGTTGTTCAAATGCATTTTTAATTGCAGGTCCTGGGCCCCAATCTGCAGTAAAAGAGTCATAAGTATAAATAGTCAGTGTGGGTTTTTGTGTTTCGGCTTGTGCTGAAAAAGTGCTGATAACACCCAAAGCACCCAAAAGGAAAGTAAATCGAAATGATTGAATTAACACGGTTAGTTCCTCAGTAAGAAGTCAAGAAGGATCTGAGGAGTGAGGTGCGCAAATCATGAAATATTGCGACATCCTGACTCAAATCCCTACGCCAGTATTAGCTGGATCAGGTTCCACGAGTTTTTCTCAGCCTAAAAAGGCACCCCGTTGAGACTTTCCCATTGTAGATAAATCTATGCGTTGTGCAAAGTCTGTTGATAGAGGTTTACCGTCTGTGAGTAGTATGAAACAATAAGTTATCTTTCAAATTTGGTTATTGAGGTAGTCTAGTGATCGATGATGATGGCTACCGCCCGAATGTAGGGATTGTAATTTGTAATCGGCAAGGGCAAGTGCTTTGGGCTCGTCGCTATGGGCAACATTCATGGCAGTTTCCTCAAGGAGGAATTAACCCTGGAGAATCGCCAGAGCAGGCAATGTACCGAGAGTTGTTCGAAGAAGTTGGGTTAAGTCGCAAGGATGTTAAAATTCTTGCCTCCACACGTAACTGGTTACGTTACAAGTTACCTAAGCGTTTGGTGCGTTGGGACACAAAACCTGTTTGTATTGGACAAAAACAGCGTTGGTTCCTTTTGCAGTTAACAAGTCATGATAAGGACATTAACGTTCAACAAAGCAAAACGCCAGAATTTGATGGTTGGCGTTGGGTGAGTTATTGGTATCCCGTTCGACAAGTCGTCTCTTTTAAACGTGATGTTTATCGGCGTGTAATGAAAGAGTTCGCACCAGTAGTCATGCCATTGCAAGAACAAGTGTCTTTACCTCGTCCATCGTATGGATATCGGCGTAAAAGGTATTAGATAACACTATGCTGACACGTTTGCGAGAAATTGTAGAAAAAGTGGCTATGGCAGCAGGGCTTCCAGAAGCACTTGAACTCTTAGTCAAGGAAACGTGTCAGGCAATGCACACGGATGTGTGTTCTATTTATCTTGCCGATAAACAGCGTAGTTGCTTTTATCTTATGGCGACAAAAGGGCTGAAAAAACCGAGAGGACGCGCCGTTAGCCTTTCATTTGATGAAGGCGTTGTTGGTGAAGTGGGGCGTCTTTCAGAGCTTATCAACTTAGCTGATATTCGTGAACACCCTAGTTTTAAATACCTCCCTCAAGTCAAAGAAGATGATCTTCGTGCGTTTCTTGGTGTCCCTATTGTTTATCGTCGCCAACTTCTTGGTGTCTTAGTTGTTCAACAAAAAGAACGTCGCTTATTTAACGAAAGCGAAGAATCTTTTATGGTGACGCTGGCGACACAATTAGGCGCTACATTATCGCAGGTACAAACTAAAGGGCTTTTTGGACAATATCGGCAAAGTCGTATTAAAGCACTTTCAGTTTCTACTGGTGTAGTAATGGCTTATGGCTGGCAGGAAGTCTCTCAGCCTATTCTTGAAAATGTGTTTAAAGCCAGTGCGCTTGATATTAAGGCGGAATTAAATCGGCTTACTATCGCGTTAGAAGACGCCACCGCAGAATGCCGTCGTTTTAGTAAACGTTTTATGGCGAATGCACAAAAAGAGAGTGCAGCCATTTTTGATCTCTATTCCCATTTACTCAATGATCCACAGCTCAAACATAAAATGACAGCAATTATCACGCAAGGTTATGTTGCTGAATGGGCGATAAAAGTGGTAGTTGAGAAGGTCTCTGCACAGTTTTTGAGTCTTAAAGACGGTTATATGCGAGAAAGAGCATCCGACCTTAAGGCATTAGGGCGGCGCTTATTATTTCATTTAGATAATGATATAAGCTCAACTAATATTTGGCCTGAGCGCTTTATTTTGGTCGCAGATGAATTAAGTGCAAGTCTATTAGCAGAATTACCTGAACAACAACTTGCAGGTGTGATTGTTCGAGACGGCGCAACTCACTCACATTCTGCCATTCTTGTTAGAGCGATGGGAATTCCTGCGATTATGGGGGCGGATATTCAACCTGAGCTTTTACATAATCGTATGCTTATTCTTGATGGTTACCGCGGTGAAATATTTATTGAACCAGAGCCATTCATTACTCAAGAATATAAACAGATCATTGATGAAGAAAGTGTATTAAGCCAGATCGCAGAAGAGCAACTTGAACAACAAGCGGTTTTAAAAAATGGCGAAGCAGTTAGCGTTCAGCTAAATGCGGGATTAAATATTAAATATGAACAACGCATTAGCGTCGGTATTGACGGTGTGGGTTTATATCGAACAGAAATCCCTTTTATGCTACAAAGCGGTTTTCCATCAGAAGATGAACAAAAAAATCGCTACCGTGAAATTCTCTCTTTTTTTCCTAATAAACCAGTTGTGTTGCGTGCTTTAGATATTGGTGCAGATAAACAACTTCCTTATATGCCAATTAATGAGGAAAATCCTTGCTTAGGATGGCGAGGAATAAGAATATTGCTTGATCAACCTGAAATATTCCTTATTCAGCTACGCGCAATGCTAAAAGCAAATCTCGAATTTAAAAATTTGAAAATATTGTTGCCGATGGTGACAAGTATTGATGAAATTGATGAAGCGAGAATATTGCTATTACGTGCATGTGATGAAGTGAGTCGAGAGTTAACATGTGAATGTGTTCCTCCACCGCTAGGGATTATGCTTGAAGTCCCTTCGTTGGTGTTTATGCTGTCACAATTAGCCAATCGGGTTGATTTTATCTCTATTGGAACAAACGATTTAACTCAATATTTGCTTGCAGTCGATCGTAATAATACCCATGTCGCATCACTCTATGATAATTTGCATCCTGCGTTATTGCGTGCACTGAGTTTGATTGCGACACAATGCCAATATTATCAGTTACCCATCAGTGTTTGTGGCGAAATGGCGGGAACACCTATAGGGGCATTGCTGTTAATAGGGCTCGGTTTTAGGCAGTTAAGCATGAGTGGACGTAGTTTACCTAGGGTAAAATACTTATTACGCCATCTTGATCCTGTGGTGTTACAGCCTTTTATGCAACACGTGTTGCAAGCTGAAACAGCAACAGAAATCAAAAAATTGTCTTCTGAATTTATGGAACGGCAAGGATTAGGTGGATTAATTCGCGGAGGTATCTAGCATACTTACGTATAAGCCTTTTTTGTGTTGGTGATAAATAACAAACACAGAAATTATTGATTAAATGAAGTAGGGAATAATGAGTATAAGCTACCTTAAATTTCCAGAGATTGATCCCGTTATGTTCTCTATCGGGCCAGTGTCATTACACTGGTACGGTATGATGTATTTAGTTGGGTTTGTCTTTGCCTTATGGCTGGCAAATCGACGCGCCGCAAAGCCGAATAGTGGTTGGAATAAAAATGAAGTTGAAACATTACTTTATGTTGGCTTTGTTGGTGTATTTATCGGTGGTCGCTTAGGTTATGTTTTATTCTATAATCTGCCTGTCTTTTTAAATGATCCTCTTTACCTCTTTAAAGTGTGGGATGGTGGCATGTCATTCCATGGTGGTTTAATTGGGGTTATTTGTGCCATGATTTGGTTTGCGAAACGCACTAAACGTAAATTTTTCCAAGTGGCTGATTTTGTGGCTCCGTTAATTCCATTTGGTTTAGGTTTAGGTCGTATTGGTAACTTTATTAATGGCGAATTATGGGGGCGCGTCACGTTAGATACACCTTGGGCCTTCTTATTTCCAAACTCTCGTTCTGAAGATCTTCAACTTGTTGCTCAAGATCCATCGACATTATTGCCTATTATTCAAGAGTATGGGGTTTTACCTCGTCACCCCTCACAGCTCTATGAAATGCTGTTAGAAGGTGTGGTGTTATTTATTATCCTCAATATTTTTGTACGCAAAAATCGCCCAGTAGGGAGTGTTTCGGGGCTTTTCCTTATTGGTTATGGTGCTTTCCGTATTATTGTTGAATTCTTCCGTCAACCTGATGCGCAATTAGGGTTGTTTAGTGGTGTCAGTATGGGACAATTATTATCAGTTCCGATGATTTTGTTAGGTGTTATTTTTATGGTCTGGGCTTATCGTCAAGACAAAAAAACACCACAAAACCCAACACCTGCTCACAAATAGTGTGAGATAAATTTTTTACGATTAGTTAATTAACAAGAGAGACAACATGAAGCAGTATCTGGCATTGTGTCAACGCATTATCGATAAAGGGGAATGGATTGATAATAAACGGACAGGAACCCGTTGTTTAACGGTCATTAATGCTGATCTGGAATATGATGTTGCTAATAACCAATTTCCGCTGATCACAACACGAAAAAGCTTCTATAAAGCTGCCATTGCAGAATTGCTAGGGTATTTGCGAGGCTATGATAATGCTGAACAATTTCGTGAAATTGGTTGTAATACATGGAATGCCAATGCAAATGAAAATAGTGCATGGCTAAACAATCCTCATCGTAAAGGTGAAGACGATATGGGGCGTGTTTATGGTGTTCAAGGACGCCAATGGCAACGCCCTGACGGTTCTCATTTTGATCAACTGCGTAAAGTGGTGGATAACCTGACTAAAGGTCTTGATGATCGTGGTGAAATCGTCACGTTTTACAATCCAGGCGAAACGGAGCTAGGTTGTTTACGCCCTTGTATGCATACACACACATTTTCACTTGTTGGCGATACGCTGTATTTAACCTCTTATCAGCGCAGTTGTGATGTGCCATTAGGTTTGAATTTTAATCAAATTCAGTGTTTTGTTTTATTAGCGCTGGTGGCTCAAATTACAGGGCATAAGCCAGGTAAAGCATTTCATAAGATAATCAATGCGCATATCTATGAAAATCAATTACCTTTGATGCGAGATGTACAGTTAAAAAGAGAGCCATTACCGTTACCCACATTGCATATCAATCCAAAAATAAAAACATTGGAAGATATTGAAACATGGGTAACAACAGATGATTTTACTGTTGAAGGCTATCAATGCCATGAAGCGATAAAATATCCATTTACAGTGTAATTTTTCCTTTGCTTTTAAAGCCCCTGTTTAGTCATAAACAGGGGCTTTTTATTGATTTTTAATTTTAAATTTAAAGTGTTATCGGTATTTATTAATCATAAATACGCTTTATTTTGTATTTGCTCTGAAAATATTGTTATTGCGTAATTGTTCGAGAAAAACGCTTATCTTTGTTTACCTTTAAGGTTGTAGTCTGCATGCTCAGTGCAGGATAAAAGGAGAAACAAATGAACAATAATAGGGAATTAAGCTTAAATAAGGCATTTCAGAAAAAAAGTGAACAAGGTGTTAGCTTACTCGAAATACTTATTGTGATGCTGATAGTATCTATTGTAAGTTATCTATCAATCTCTTCTTATCAACAGATTATCAAGCAACGCTATTTAATACAGAGTGTGCGAGAAACCATCGCCTTTCTTTCTTATCAGCGGCAGCAAGCGTTACTGTTTAATGTCAAAATTAAAATGGTATTTTTGCTATCACCTCATAATAAAATAATGGCAACGCCTCTTCATCCTTTGTCCATACAACAAGAAACTTTCTCATTAGTCTCAGGTATTCAACTTAAGCAATCGACGGTCTCAAATTTTACATTTGGTGGAATTCGCCAAACATTAAAACCCATGAATTTCATCCTTCAAAGTGAAGAAGGGGAAGTGAAAATTATTATTTCATCCTTAGGCAGAATAAGGGCATGTAGCCAGAAAATAAAGGTGTTTTCATCATGTTAAAACAATCTGTATTTTCTTTTTCATCAGGAATGATGTTGATGGAATGCCTTTTCGCTATCGTGATAAGTGGAATTTTATTTCTTTGTATCGGTCGAGCGTATCCCCAAATAACGAATACACTGATCCATTCCTATCAACAATATCAATTAGATATTTTTTTAAGAGAACGGCTATTGGTGCTAGAAACACAATTGAGGCGTATAGGCTATTGTTATGGTGATTGTGTTAATACGTTGAAGCCAAACGGCATGCAAGAGTCACCTCTAAAGATAGGGCAGTATCCTCATCAAGAAAAAAGCACCTGCATTATTTTTGCATACGATATAAACAGTAATGGTCGATGGGATTCACCTTCGTCAAAAGAGAGTGATTATTTTGGATATCGCCTTAAAAAGGGGCAATTAGAGCAATTAAGAGGTGTAAAAGATTGCGCCTCTTCAGGATGGCAACAATTTTTTGAAAATAACGAGATAGAGGTAACTGAATTTATTTTACAGCCTTATTCTAAAACGTATTTTGTAAAAAAAAATCCATATTTCTATCTTTCTATTTCGTTAAAATTCCATTTAAAACAAAAACCTGAAATAAAATCATATTATCAGAATATTATTCGTCTAAGGAATGTGACTGCATTATGAACAGTTATTTCACTCACCGGAACAGCGAACAAGGATTAGCGAGTATATTTGTGGTGGTAGGGTTTATCGGCATGAGTTTATCTGTGCTTGGACATTTTTCTTACTCTTACAGGCAATCTCAACAAATAGTGATGCAAGAATTACAGGCTAGGCAGGCTTTTTTATTTGCTGAATCTGCATTGCAATGGGGAATGACATTAAATTGGGATCTCTCTTCGATGCAATTAAATCAGTGGCAGTGTCGTACATTTATGGCTCAGCCAAGAATAAAAAGTTGTTTGTATGTGATATCGCAAGAAAAGGCTTTACTTCAGGGGCAAGGAAATAGCTTAAATGGACATAAAATATACCATTACCAATGGGTTCATTTTTCAAAAGATAAAAATAAAACAATAACAGCGTATCCCAACGGATGGATAGATTATTGTCCCTTAATACATAAGGAGTGTGCGCTATAGTAAATAATAAAAATAAATCAGAAACGGGTTCAATCTTACTTAATACAATGTTTGTATTACTATTTTTTAATATTAGTTTTGTCGCTATTATAGGGTATAGTCAATCATTAAAAGCTGACTTTCAGCGGTTAATTCAAATTCAACAAGCGGGACAGGAAATTTTTGTTCTATTTGAACAATTACCAGATAGATTATCTTCTCATTTTGCCGATAACCGGAAAATAATAACACATTTACGGCTGCAATCAGAAAAGTGTCAGCAAATAGAAGGTTATGTTGCGAATAATCTACTCCCAGCAATAAGCTTAGATTACTGGTCATGCTATCAATAAAATGAGGATCTGATGTTTCATATATATCACTCAAATCAATTGTCATTATTAAAGTCACTAATGGTGCACTTTATGCAGACCAGACCCCTTTCTTCACCTTTTGAACAAGAAGTCATTCTGGTTCAAAGCCCCGGAATGTCCCAATGGTTACAAATTCAACTGGCTGAAAATTTAGGGATTGCGGCTAATATTCGTTATCCATTACCAGCAACATTTATTTGGGAAATGTTTACTCGAGTGTTATCGGGCATACCTAAAGAAAGTGCCTTTTCTAAAGATGCGATGACATGGAAATTAATGGCATTGCTTCCTGAATTTTTATCTCATGAAGAATTTAAACCTTTATTACACTACCTTGATGATGATGACGATAAACGTAAATTACACCAATTAGCTGGGCGTGTTGCTGACTTATTCGACCAATATTTAGTGTATCGTTCAGATTGGCTGGCTTTATGGGAAAAAGATGAGCTAATTGAAGGGTTAAGTGAAAATCAACGTTGGCAAAAAATATTGTGGGTTGCATTGCAACAATACACCCAAGATCTCAACCAACCTCAATGGCATCGTTCTAATCTTTATCAACAATTTATTTCAACATTAAATGATGCAAAAGAAGGCGAGCTTCAGCACTGTTTTCCTCCTCGTATTTTTATTTGTGGTATTTCAGCGTTACCTCAAGTTTATTTGCAGGCGCTGCAAGCGATAGGGCGGCACACCGAGATCTATTTATTATTTACCAACCCTTGCCGTTACTATTGGGGAGATATTCAAGATCCTAAATTTCTTGCTCGCCTCAATAGCAGAAAACCGCGTCACTATAAGCAACTGCATGAGTCTCCTTGGTTTAAAGATGAAAAAAATGCCTCTTTGTTGTTTGATGAGGAAGGAGTGCAAAATATTGGTAATCCATTATTGGGATCATGGGGGAAGCTAGGTAAAGATAACCTTTATTTTCTATCAGAACTTGAATATATCGATGTGCTTGATGCCTTTGTTGATATTCCAAGAGATAACCTACTTCATCAACTGCAAGCTGATATTCTTGATTTAGAGGATTTTTCACAATTAGGTGCAACGTTCGAAACGTACAAAAACAGTGAAAATAAACGAATTATTTCACTTGATGATCATTCTCTGACTTTTCATGCAAGCCACAGTCCACAACGTGAAGTGGAAGTGTTACAAGATCAATTACTGCATTTATTAGAACAAGATCCTGAGCTATTACCACGCGATATTATTGTGATGGTTGCGGATATTGATAGCTACACACCTTATATCCAAGCTGTTTTTGGTAATGCTCCTTATGAACGTTATCTCCCTTTTGCTATTTCAGATAGAAAGGCACGTCAAGCACACCCAGTATTACAAGCTTTTATTACGTTACTCGATCTTCCACAAAGTCGTTTTACGGCTGAACAAGTTCTCGCTTTACTTGAAGTTCCTGCGTTAGCGGGGCATTTTTCTATTTTTGAAAATGAATTAAAACTGCTACGTCGCTGGGTTGATGAGTCGGGTATACGTTGGGGTTTAGATGATGAAAATGTGGCGTCATTTTTACTCCCCATCACAGGTAAAAATACATGGGAGTTTGGTTTACTTCGTATGTTACTGGGTTATGCAATGGAAAGTGAAAATGGCCCATGGAAAGGCGTACTTCCTTACGATGAATCCAGTGGTTTAGTCGCAGAGCTTGCTGGGCATTTAGCTGATTTTCTTTATACGTTAAGTGAATGGCGTACACGATTAAGTGAAACGCGCTCATTAGAAGCGTGGCTAGATGTTGGTCAACAATTAGTGGATGCCTTTTTTGAATCGGATGAAGAAACGGAACTTGTTTTAGCGCTGATTACCCAGCAATGGCAAAAAGTGATTGAAAATGGCTTAAAGGCACAGTATCAAAATGAAATTCCGTTAGTGCTTATTCGTGATGAACTCACAGTACGGTTTGATGATGAGAAAATCAGTCAGCGCTTTTTAGCAGGAAGCCTTAACTTTTGTACATTAATGCCTATGCGTTCAATCCCATTTAAAGCAGTATGCCTGCTAGGAATGAATGATGGTATTTACCCTCGTAATATTCAGCCTTTAGGTTTTGATTTAATGGCAGAAAAACGCCGGCGTGGTGATAGAAAACGTCGGGATGATGATCGCTATTTATTCCTTGAGGCACTCAGTTCGGCAGAAAAATACCTTTATATCAGTTATATCGGTAAATCAATACGAGATGATCGTGAATGTAACCCTTCTGTTTTGATCAAAGAGTTACAAGATTATATTGGGCAAAATTTCCGTTTACCCAATGACGAGCAACTCAATGTGGATGATAGTGCAATTCGTGTTAATCAGCATTTGTTAACACAACATAGCCGCGTTCCTTTTGCTCAAGAAAATTTCCAAGCTGAA
The DNA here is from genome assembly GCF_014897315.1 of Proteus sp. FME41. Lineage (GTDB taxonomy): Bacteria > Pseudomonadota > Gammaproteobacteria > Enterobacterales > Enterobacteriaceae > Proteus. Next base: position 161,752 of record NZ_JABUYL010000009.1, read on the forward strand.
GCCTCTTCTCGCTCTTATGCCTCAGAATGGCTACCTGCCGCGAGTGGTCAAGGCCAGGCACATCAACGTTTTACTGAATCACTGGATGATGATGAATCGGTAAAAAATGTCACTGTTGAGGCACTTTCACGATTTTATCGGCATCCTATTCGTGCTTTTTTCCAACAAAGATTAAAAACAAACTTTGTTATTGAAGAAACGGAATTACCAGAAGAAGAACCGTTTGTGATAAATGCGCTTCAGCGCTATCTATTGAATCAATGGTTATTAAAAGCATTGATTGAGCAAACATCAACAGAATCACTCTTCGAACGTATTAAAGCCGCAGGCCAACTTCCAGCAAGCGCATTTGGTCAAATTTATTGGGAACAACAAATAGAAGAGTTACTTCCTTTAGCTGAAAAGGTAAGAAGTGAACGATTAGCCACACATTCTGTCACATTAGAGCAAAGCTTTAGTGCAATGCCATTGATTGGTCGTTTAAATGAGGTACAAGCTGATGGTTTATTACGTTGGCGCCCTGCCAGTTTAACCGCAAATGACTTACTGCAACTTTGGATTGAGCATTTGGTTTATTGCTTAAAAGAAGGAACGGGTGAAAGTCGGTTTTATGGTAGAAAAGAGACTCAATGGTGCTTACTACCGGTTGATCCTGAGTTTGCTTATTCAACCTTAGATAACTTAATTAGCGATTATAAACAAGGGCTAAACAGCCCATTAGCGCTGTTTGCGAAAAGTGGCTGGGCTTGGTTGCAAGCTTGCTATGATAAAAAGACACAAACATTTTTACTTGATGACGAAGATACGCTTGAAAAAGCAGAGCTAGTGCTGATGCAACATTTAACAGATAGCTATAACCGAGATGGTGAAATGAGTGATATGTATGTTCAGCGTGCTTTCTCTCAATTAGACGAGCATTTTTTACAAACTGTAAAACAGACTGCATTAACAATATTTAAACCCATAATTCCATTTCTGAAAAAATAAGGGAGCTCATATCAGATGAGAAAGTACTTATCGCAACTATGGATCATGTTGCTATTGATGCTAGTGAGTATCAACAGTATTGCTGCTGATCCACTTTGGCAAGTATTGCCAGATAGCATTGAAAAAAGTGAAAGCGATCCACGGCAATATCAAGCGATTAAATTGCCTAATGATATGACTGTATTATTGGTTTCTGACGAAAAAGCGGTTAAATCATTAACGGCGGTTGCGCTACCTGTTGGCGCATTAGAAGATCCAGATAGTCAGCAAGGGCTTGCGCACTATTTAGAACATATGGTGTTAATGGGATCGGCGAAATACCCTCAATCTGGCAGTATGTCAGAGTTCTTACAAAAGAACGGGGGATCTCATAATGCAAGCACCACGACGTATCGTACAGCTTTTTACTTAGAAGTAGAAAATAGCGCCATTAATGAAGCGGTCGATCGCCTTGCAGATGCCTTAGCCGAACCTTTACTTGATCCTAAAAATGCAGATCGTGAACGTAATGCAGTTAATGCTGAATTAACCATGGCGCGTGCGCGTGATGGTATGCGTTTTTGGCAAGTTAGGGCAGAAACCTTAAATCCAGCACACCCTAGTTCTCGTTTTATGGGGGGAAATTTAGAGACGCTAAGTGATAAACCTAATAGCAAACTTCAAGATGAATTAATCAAATTCTATCAAACTCACTATTCTGGCAATTTAATGAATGGGGTGATTTATAGTAATAAATCGCTTGATGAGCTATCTAAGTTAGCCGCAGAAACCTTTGCGCGTATCCCGAATAAAAAAGCAGATGTCCCTGTCACTACCGTATCGGCCATGACGGACAAAGAAAAAGGATTAATGATCCATCTAGTGCCAGCTTTACCACAAAAAACATTACAAATTGAATTTGGTATTGATAACAATATTGCCGATTTTCGTAGCAAATCAGATGAATATATTGGCTATTTAATCGGTAACCGTAGCGCGGGTACATTGGCAACATGGTTACAAGATCAAGGCTTGGCTGAAAGTATTAGTGCATTTTCTGAGCCGTATATCGACCGTAACCAAGGCTCATTTACGATTTATGTTGCGTTGACAGATAAAGGTTTAGCGCAGAAAGATAAAGTGATTTCTGCTATCTTTTCGTATATTCGTTTAATTCAAACAGAAGGTATTAGCCAGCGGTACTTTGATGAAATTGCGAATGTATTAGATCTTTCATTTCGTTATGGCTCTATTGTAAGAGATATGAATTACATAGAAGGCATTTCAGATATGATGCTACGTTATCCAATAAAGAATATTCTTAACGCAGATTATCTTGCTGATAACTATGAACCTTCAGCGATCCTTTCTCGCCTTGAATCACTTACACCAGAGAAAGCGCGTATTTGGGTTATAAGTCCTAATGAACCCTCAAACAAGCAAGCCTATTTTGTTAATGCACCTTATCAGGTTGATAAAATTACAGATAAGCAATTTAAAATATGGCAAACATTGTCCGATGATATTTCCTTATCATTACCCGCGCTTAACCCTTATATCCCCAATAATCTGTCGTTAATAGATACAGACAATAAAATCACTAAACCGCAATTATTGTGGCAAGATAAAAGCGCTCGTTTGTTCTACATGCCATCACACTATTTTTCTGATGAACCTAAGGCCAGTGTGACCTTAAGTTTAGTCAATAAAAGATCAGACATCACAGTTAAACAGCAAGTGACACAAACATTAACAGACTATCTTGCAGGCTTAGCATTAAGTGAATTAGCTTACCAAGCTTCTGTTGCAGGAATGAATATCTCATCCTCATCAGGACAAGGTATTGATTTTTCAATGAATGGTTATACGCAACATTTGCCTGAATTAGTGAATGCGACACTAAAAAGCTATATGAGTTTTAAATCGACCCAAGAAGAGCTAGATCAAGCAAAATCTTGGTATCGTGAGCAACTTGAAGTGACTCATAACCTAAAAGCGTTTGAAGCAGCAATGTTGCCTGCTCGTCGATTAAATTCTATTCCGTATTATGAAGAAGCAGACAAACTTAAGGCGTTAGAGTCAATTACGCTGCAAGATATTATTGATAATCGTCGTGAAGTAATTAAAAACGCAGCGCTTCAAGCACTGATCGTGGGTAATTTAACGCCAGAGCAAAGCCGTGATATTGCTAAATCTGCACACGAGTTATTAGGTAACCAAGGCACTGAATACTGGATTGGTGAAACTTTAGTTTTCAATAAATTAGATGCAGTTGAGTTCCAAAGTAAATCGAACAGTACGGATAATGCGTTAGGCGAGCTTTATATTCCTACGGGGTATAATCGCCTTGAAGGTCAGGCAATTTCTTCGGTGTTAGCATCCGTTATTAAACCTTGGTTCTATGATCAATTAAGAACAGAAGAGCAACTCGGTTATGCCGTATTTGCTTATCAAGGCACAATGGGTGAGCAGTCAGGTTTAGGCTTCTTACTGCAAAGTAATGCTAAACCACCTGTTTACTTAAATCAGCGCTATAACGCATTTTACCAACAAGCTTATGAGCGCTTGAAAAAAATGACTGATGCTGATTTTAATCAGTATAAACAAGCGATTATTACGGAAGTTAAACAACCTCCTCAAACATTCTATGAAGAAGTTTCTCTTTATCGAAATGACTTCCATCGTAATAATTTAAACTATGATGGACGTGATAAATTTTTGTCTGAACTTAATAAAGTAACGTTAAAACAAGCTATTGAGTTTTATGAAAAAGCAATCATAAAACCTAATGGGTTTATTTTTGTTTCTCAAGTGATTGGTAAAGAGGGTAAAGAGGCTGATTACGCACAAAATAAACAATGGAAACGTTACACAACGGTAAGTGAATTACAAAAAACCTTGCCAGTTGAGGAAATTAAAGAGTGAGTGAAGTGATACAGGCACAGCCATTAAACCCGTATACACTTCCTTTGTACCAACGACGCCTCATTGAGGCGTCTGCGGGAACAGGGAAAACATATACAATAGGGTTGTTGTATTTACGGTTGCTTCTTGGATTAGGCGGCGAATCTGCGTTTCATCGCCCTTTAAGTGTGGAAGAAATTTTAGTTGTGACATTTACAGATGCGGCTACAGATGAATTACGGGCCCGTATTCGTAAAAATATTCACGAACTAAGACTTGCCTGTATTCGTTATGATGTTGAAAGTGGCGACAAAACATACCAAGAGTTACTCAAACAAATTCCTAATAAAGAGCTAGCTGCGCAATGGTTATTAGAAGCTGAGCGTCAAATGGATGAAGCCGCTATTTATACCATTCATGGATTTTGCCAACGGATGTTAGCAAACAATGCTTTTGAATCTGGGGTATTGTTTGAACAAGTCTTGATCCAAGATGAATATGAGCTGAAAAAACGTGTTTGTGCTGATTTTTGGCGTCGCCACTGTTATCCCCTTTCTTATGATGTTGCTAATGCTGTCAGTCAGATTTGGTCTGGCCCTGAGCAACTGCTTTATGAAATACAGCCCTATTTACAAGGCGAAATGCCTGAAATTGAAGGTGTAGCATTAGACAGCGAAATTGAATCGGTAAAAGAACGACATCAAGCGGTTATTGAAGCTATCAATAACGTAAAAGCGCGTTGGAATGAACATCACCATGAAGTTGAAGCGTGGATAACGGCCTCGGGTGTGGATAAGCGCAGTTATAGCAGCCGTTTTTTACCAAAATGGATCGAAGAAATCACATTATGGGCGGCAGAATTTGAAACAAAAAGCTATCAGTTGCCAGATTGTTTAGTTCGTTTTTCTCAAGAAACATTAAACGAGAAAGCCACGAAAGGCCCTGCACCAGAGCATATTCTATTTGTTGAGATTGAGCGACTAACAAAGCAGAGCCTAACACTGCGTGATGTTATTTTAGTGAATGCGATCCCTGAAATACGTCAAGGTATCGAGAATGAAAAAATACGCCGTGGTGAAATGGGATTCGATGATTTATTAACACGCTTAGACCGAGCATTAAAGCGTGAAGGAGGCGACACTTTAGGGCAAGCTATTCGTGAACGCTATCCTGTGGCGATGATTGATGAATTTCAAGACACTGATCCTCAACAATACCGTATTTTTGATGCCATTTATGGTGGATCTGAAAACAGTGGTTTGCTATTTATTGGTGATCCTAAACAGGCAATTTATGCCTTCCGTGGCGCGGATATTTTCACCTATATTCAAGCGCGAAAACAAGCTATTCATCACTATACATTAAATACTAACTGGCGTTCAGCTCCGGGTATGGTGAATGCGGTTAATAAGCTGTTTATGCGCTCTAAAGCACCGTTTTTATTTGAGCATATTCCCTTTATTGAAGTAAGCTCAGCTGAAAAAAATCAAGATATGGCCTTTGTGTATCATGATAAGCCAATTTCACCGTTTAATTTTTGGCTTGCTGAAGGTGAAAGTATATCAACGGGAAATTATGAGCAGATTATGGCATCGCAATGCGCGGCTCAAATTCGTGATTGGCTATCAGCAGGAGATCAGCAACAAGCGTGGCTTATTGAACAAGGTGATAAAAAAGCAGTGACATCCGCAGATATTATGGTGTTGGTGCGTAGCCGTAGAGAAGCAATTCTTGTTCGTGATGCGTTAAATTTGCTCTCAATACAATCTGTATTCTTATCAAATCGAGAAAGTGTATTTGATACGAATGAAGCTAAAGATCTACTTTGGTTGTTACAAGCCGTTGTTACACCAGAAAAAGAACGTATTTTAAGAGCTTCTTTAGCTAGTCGCTTATTTGGTTTTAGTGCAAAGCAAATTGATAACCTAAATCATGACGAACAGCGTTGGAATCATTATGTAGAGCAATTTGCCGATTACTATGCATTATGGCAAAAACGTGGCGTTTTACCGATGTTACGTAAGATCATGATGGATAACCAAATCGCAGAAAATTTGCTTGCTAGTATTGAGGGCGAACGAAGGCTCACAGATATTATGCATATAGGTGAATTGTTACAAGAAACAGCACTACAACTTGATAGCGAACATGGTCTTATTCGTTGGTTAGCACAGCAAATTTCTCATCCTGATGCGCAATCTGAAAGCCAACAAATGCGCTTAGAGAGCGACCGAAATCTTGTCCGAATTTGTACTATTCACAAATCTAAGGGGCTTGAATATCCTATTGTTTGCTTACCTTTTGCTTGTAATTACCAAGAGCAAAAAGGTGCGCTTTATCATGACAGAGAAAATTTTTACGCTAAATTAGATATTTTTAGCCGACCAGAAAGTTTACGTTTAGCTGATGAAGAACGTTTAGCGGAAGACTTACGCTTACTTTATGTGGCATTAACACGTTCTAAATTCTGTTGCTGTGTCGGTGTTGCGCCTCTGGTGAAAGGAAATAAACGTAAATCAGGTCTGACGGACCTGCATAAAAATGCGTTAGGGTATTTACTGCAGCAAGGTGAAGAAGGGGATAGTGAATTACTTCACCAATCAATCCATGCTTTGCTTGATGAAAATATCAGTGTAATAACGCTTGAAGATATTTCAGCACATCGCTATGAGTCTCAAGTAACCACTGAAGCAAAATTAGAAGCGGCAGTATTTAAACGTAAAATACATGATAATTGGCGTATAACCAGTTATTCAGGGCTGACTTATCAGCATTCAAATCGTGGATATCATTTTGATTTAGGAGATATTGAAGCCTTGGTGCAGTCGATTGCTCCTGGACTTGATACCGATGCGAAAGGTGAAAAACAACAAGGAGAAGTTAATGAAGACTCAATTCATCATTTCCCTCGTGGTGCCATGGCCGGAACTTTCTTACATGGTTTACTTGAAGCGTTAGATTTTTCCCAGCCCATTGATGAACAATGGATGCAAGAGCAACTCAAAACTCAAGGATTTGATGAAAAATGGGCACCATTATTAGTAACATGGATGGAAACCTTATTTCATACCCCACTTAATGCCCAAGGATTATGTCTTGCTGATATTCCCAAATCGCAACAACTCGATGAATTACAATTTTATTTGCCTATTGAACAAGAGATATCCGCATCTCAACTGACTCAATTAATTAGCCAATTTGATCCCTTATCAAAACAGGGTGCTGCTTTGCAATTTCAGCAAGTAGAAGGCATGTTAAAAGGCTTTATCGACTTAGTATTCTATTGGGAAGGAAAATATTATGTGGTGGATTATAAATCGAATTGGCTAGGTGATTCGAGTGAGGATTACACCCAAGAAGCGATGATACATGCAATGATAGATCATCGCTACGATTTGCAATATCAACTCTATACCTTAGCGTTACATCGTTTTTTACGGCAACGCATTCCTGATTATGATTACCAACATCATTTTGGTGGAATTTATTATCTTTTCTTACGGGGGATCGATAAACAGTATCCTGGTAATGGCGTTTATGCACATCGACCAGATGAAGCGTTTGTTTTAGCGCTAGATGCTTTGTTTACGGGTGAAAAAATTAAAAATAGTGCTTCAAATGTAGTAGGTGAAAAATAAAAATGATCAAATTATTAGAAACCGCGATAACACAAAACCTATTACGACCGTTAGATCTTCGATTTGCTCAAATGTTGGTGGAAGATGAAAACCCTATCTTACTGTTTGTCTTTGCCTATTTAAGCGCTCAAACAGGTGCGGGACATGTTTGTTTACCCTTAAACCTCATTCAAAAAAATCAATTATTTGAAGGTAGGCAAGACGAGTTAGCACAAGAAATTTGGCAAAAAATGGGTGCGCCTTCTGCTAATAAAATAGTTGAGGCATTAAATGATAGCCTTTGTGTGAATCAAGCAAATAATGATTCACCATCCCCGATTATTTTAGATAACGGACTTCTCTATTTACAACGAATGTGGAGCTATGAAGAGAAAGTCGCTCAATTTTTTAGGCAAACACACCCTATTGTTGATATTGATGAAAAAGCCGTAATCAACGTGCTAGAAACGCTGTTTCCTATCACAAACGAGAGTCACGAAACCAATTGGCAAAAAGTGGCAGCAAGTGTGGCTATCACAAGTCCTATTTCTATTATTTCAGGCGGACCAGGAACAGGGAAAACCACCACAGTCGCTAAAATTTTAGCCGCTTTTGTTATGCTAACGGTGAAAGAAAAACCTATTATTCAGTTAGCAGCGCCAACAGGAAAAGCAGCAGCAAGATTAACTGAATCATTAGGTAAAGCTTTAGCACAGCTCGCGTTAAGTGAAGAAGAAGATAAGTGGATGCCTAAACAGGCACAAACTATTCATCGTTTATTAGGTGCTCAGCCTGAAAGCCAGCAAGTGCGTTACCATAAAGATAATCCGTTACAGCTTGATATTTTAGTGATTGATGAAGCTTCAATGGTTGATTTACCGATGATGGCACGATTAATTGATGCACTTCCAAAGCAATGTCATGTTATTTTTTTAGGTGATAAAGATCAGCTTGCTTCTGTTGAGGCGGGAGCGGTATTAGGTGATATCTGTCGCTTTGCGGATGATGGTTTTAGTCGCTCCCGATTTGATAAAATTAACGCTTTAACACAAGGTGAATTGGCAAAATCAGCAGATATTATCCCCATTTCTAGTACACCGGTTTCAGTTGTTAGTGATTCGCTTTGTTTATTACGTAAAAGCTATCGATTTGGCTCAGATTCTGGCATTGGTCAACTTGCTTTTGCAGTAAATCAAGGACAGATAAAAACAGCGCTTACATTACTGAAAAAATCAGAAATGACACCTCAACAGCTTGAAATAGCATTAGAGCCTCAAGATGTAAATTTTATTTCATTAGAGAGTGATGAAAATTATTTACTGATGATACAAGATGCGGCTCATGCTTATCGTCAGTATCTCTCATTGGTTGCAGAAAAAGCATCACCTGACATTATTCTTCATGCATTTAATCAATACCGTCTATTGTGTGCATTAAGAGAAGGGCCTTTTGGCGTTAGTGGGCTAAATGAGCGTATTGAAATGTTATTACACCGCCAACGATTAATTCGCCGTCCTACCAATAGCTATCAGAGTGACTATGTTGGACGTCCAATTATGATCCAACGAAATGACAGTACGCTTGGGTTATTTAATGGTGATATCGGCATTATGCTTAATAATGACGAAGGTGAAATGAAAGCATTTTTCCAATTACCTAATGGTACATTGAAAGCGATTCAGCCTAGCCGATTGCCCCAACATGAAACAGCGTATGTGATGACAGTACATAAATCGCAAGGATCTGAATTTACGCACACAGCCTTAGTGCTACCTGAAAAGTTCTCACCTGTTGTCAGCCGCGAATTATTATATACCGCATTAACACGGGCTAAACAGAAACTTTCTCTTTATGCCTCTGATTATATGGTGAAAATGGCAATCCAAACACGAATTCAGCGGCGAAGTGGGCTAGTCGATAAATTACGTTACTAGTCTGCGTCTAAGAATATAAAAATAAGAAAAGACAGGTATTGAGAGGGATACCTGTCTTTTTTATATTGTGTAATTACTCTTTGTGCAAATTTAAAATTAGAATTTTAGAGCGTCGCTGATAATTGTAGAGTGCTTGTTTCTCAATCGGTAATTTATCAATTTCAGCAGGTTCAAACCCTTTTTCTTGGAACCAATGAATGCTTCGAGTGGTTAAAACAAACAGCTTTTCTAATCCTAATTGTTTGGCATGCGCAGATACTCGTTGTAGCAATACTTCACCACGACAAGAACTACGATAATCTGGATGTACGGCAACACAGGCCATTTCACCTATTTTTTCTGATTGATAAGGGTAAAGTGCGGCACAAGCAATCGTCATATTATCGCGCTCAATAATGGTGAACTGATCAATTTCCACTTCTAATTGTTCTCTGGAGCGTCTGACTAAAATACCTTGTTGCTCTAACGGGCGAATAAGTTCGAGTATGCCACCAATATCATTGATATTCGCTCTACGTACTTTTTCAGCACTTTCCATCACGATTTGAGTACCAATACCATCACGAGAGAATAGCTCTTGGATCAATGCGCCATCTGATTGATAACTTAATAAGTGACTGCGTTCTACACCGCGACGACAGGCTTTAACTGCACCTCGTAAGAATCTCACTGTGCCTGAGTGATAATCACCTTCTGTTTGTAACTCTTGGATTTTATCTTCGGCTTGGTTTGGCAGTAATTCAGAAACAATATGGCCTTCTTCATCCACAACACCTTGGAATGAGCAAAAGCCAATGATTTTTTGAGCTTTAAGTTTTATCGCAAGTTGGGTAGCGACTTCTTCTGATGTGAGATTGAAACTTTCACCAGTAACGGACACGGCAACAGGGCCAATTAATACAATGGCGTTACTGTCTAATTGACGGTGAATCGCTTCTTCATCAATACGACGAATTTTTCCGCTGTGACAATAATCCACGCCATCATCAACCCCCAACGGTTGTGCAATGACAAAGTTGCCACTGACCACATTAATATGTGCACCTTGTAATGGTGTATTACTTAAACTCATAGATAAACGTGCTGTGATATCAAGTTGCAATGTGCCGGCGGCTTGTTTAACAACTTCTAACGTTTTGCTATCAGTAATCCGAGTGTATTTGTGATAAATCGGAGACACTTTTTGCACTTCAAGCGCAGTATCAATTTGAGGTCTTGCACCATAAACAACCACTAAACGGATACCTAGGCTGTGTAATAATCCGATATCGTTAATGATGGATGGGAAATTTTCATGTGCAATAGCTTCGCCACCCAGCATAATGACAAATGTTTTGCCTCTATGTGCATTAATATACGGAACCGAGTGGCGGAATCCATCGACCAATTCGGTGCTGCGCTCTTTCATAAAACCCTCTCAAGTGAATTTTTATTCGCATTTAATGTATTTTTATTCTTTTTGGAGAGGAATGGCAAGTAAAATCCTATCTTATTGTTTTCCCTGAAGGCAGAATATTCGTGTAAATGTGAGTAATTGTGCTGTTTTTAAGTGACAGTGAAGTGTGGATTGGGTAAAGTTTTTCGTTCTTAACTTTTTTTATCTCTTTTTTAAGTTTATTGACGTTAATCGCTTTTTTGGAATATTTTCATGAGTCATTCTGAACACAATCAAACTCGTCGTCGTCTTGTTAAAGGAATTGGCGCGTTATTATTGTTAAGTGTTAGTCCTATTGGCCTAGCTGCAACAGCATCTATTGTTGCTGTTAGGGTTTGGCCTGCCTCGACTTATACTCGCGTGACTATAGAATCCAGTACGCCACTTAAATATCGTCAGTTTGCATTATCAAACCCCGAACGTATTGTGGTGGATTTAGAAGGTATTCAACTTAATAGTGTATTGAAAGGCGTTGCTAATCAGGTTCAGACTAGCGATCCTTATTTAAAGCTTATTCGTGCCGGTCAAAATACACCCAAAACAGTACGATTGGTGTTTGAAGTCAAAACACCAGTTCAGCCGCAAATGTTTACACTAAAACCTGTTGCTGAGTTTAAAAATCGTTTGGTGTTAGATTTTTATCCAAGCCATGGTGCTGACACAGAAGATGATCCATTATTAGCACTGTTACGCGAATATAATGATGGTGATTTACAACAAGCAGTTCCCGCACAAACCGATACACGTAAACCTGGTCGAGCAGGGCGAGACAGACCTATTATTATCATGCTCGATCCGGGGCATGGTGGGGAAGATCCTGGCGCAATTGGTAAATACAAAACGCGAGAAAAAGATGTGGTGCTGCAAATTGCACGTCGCTTAAAAACGCTTATTGATAGAGACGCTAAAATGAAGGCGTATATGACACGTAATGAAGATGTGTTTATTCCATTAACAGTACGTGTTGCGAAAGCACGGAAAATGCAGGCTGACTTATTCGTTTCTATTCATGCGGATGCGTTTACTAATCGTTCAGCTAGGGGCTCATCTGTTTTTGCATTGTCAAAAACAGGTGCAACTAGTAATACTGCTCGCTATCTTGCACAAACACAGAATGAGTCTGACTTAATTGGTGGTGTGAGTAAAAGTGGTGACCGTTATGTTGACCATGCGATGCTTGATCTTGTGCAAACAGCAACGATTAACGATAGTCTGAAATTTGGTAGTGAAGTGCTTAAGCTATTAGGTGGTATTAATAAGCTGCATAAAAATAAAGTCGATCAGGCAGGATTTGCGGTATTAAAAGCCCCTGAAATTCCGTCTATTTTAGTAGAAACCGCCTTTATCAGTAATATCGAAGAAGAGAAAAAATTGAAGACAGCTAAATTTCAGCAGCAGATTGCAGAATCTATCTTTAAAGGGATCAAGGCTTACTTTGCTAATGGTGGTGAATTAACCTTAGCTGATCGCAACTAATTTCTTTTTATGTTTTTTTACATTCCAGTAGAAAGTCAAATGCTTCTGCTTTCTATTGGAATATCTTACTGTTTTTCAACAGAATAAAAGAATCTAATACAGAAGTTTGATTAAAATAAAACAGAACTAGCAGAATAAATTTCTATGAGAGATGACATTGAGTTAATAAAAGGAAGTAATAAAAATAAGGGAGATCTTGAAAAGAATTGGTTGCGGGAGCTGGATTTGAACCAACGACCTTCGGGTTATGAGCCCGA